>NZ_JACHJC010000001.1:4732500-6215000 GCF_014203425.1 Micromonospora echinospora | reverse complement strand
GGAACAACCCGTGTGGTTGTCTTTCAGAGCCTTGAGATGCCCCTGTGTGGACTGTGTTCCGGGGGGCGGAAGGCGCCAGGCGCGGCCTGGTCTCGCATACCGCCGGCGGTTGTCGGGTTTGGTGTGGGGCTTGTGGGTTGTGGGTTGGTTGTTTGTTGAGAATTGCACAGTGGACGCGAGCATCTTTGTGGTCAAGTTGTCAAGGGCGAACGGTGGATGCCTTGGCACCAGGAGCCGATGAAGGACGTGGGAGGCCGCGATAGGCCTGGGGGAGCTGTCAACCAAGCTGTGATCCCAGGGTGTCCGAATGGGGAAACCCGGCATCAGTCATGTGATGTCACCCGCACCTGAACACATAGGGTGTGTGGGGGGAACGCGGGGAAGTGAAACATCTCAGTACCCGTAGGAAGAGAAAACAAATAGTGATTCCGTGAGTAGTGGCGAGCGAAAGCGGATTGAGGCTAAACCGGCTGCGTGTGATACCTGTCAGGGGTTGCGTGGTCGGGGTTGTGGGACCCTGCTGAATGAGCTGACACTTGTTCAAGGAGTTACAAAGTCAGTGGCTAGTCGAACAGTCTGGAATGGCTGACCGTAGACGGTGATAGTCCGGTAGGTGAAAGCTGCTGGTCTTCTGTGGGTGTTCCCGAGTAGCGGCGGACTCCTGAAATCTGCCGTGAATCTGCCAGGACCACCTGGTAAGCCTAAATACTTCCTGGTGACCGATAGCGGACAAGTACCGTGAGGGAATGGTGAAAAGTACCCCGGGAGGGGAGTGAAATAGTACCTGAAACCGTTCGCCTACAATCCGTCGGAGCCTTGCGGGGTGACGGCGTGCCTTTTGAAGAATGAGCCTGCGAGTTAGTGGCATGTGGCGAGGTTAACCCGTGTGGGGGAGCCGTAGCGAAAGCGAGTCTGAATAGGGCGTTTTCAGTCGCATGCTCTAGACCCGAAGCGGAGTGATCTAGCCATGGGCAGGCTGAAGCGCGGGTAAGACCGCGTGGAGGGCCGAACCCACCAACGTTGAAAAGTTGGGGGATGACCTGTGGTTAGGGGTGAAAGGCCAATCAAACTCCGTGATAGCTGGTTCTCCCCGAAATGCATTTAGGTGCAGCGTCGCGTGTTTCTTGCCGGAGGTAGAGCACTGGATGGTCTAGGGGGCCCACAAGCTTACCGAAATCAGCCAAACTCCGAATGCCGGTAAGTGAGAGCGCGGCAGTGAGACTGCGGGGGATAAGCTTCGTAGTCGAGAGGGAAACAGCCCAGATCACCAGCTAAGGCCCCTAAGCGTGTGCTAAGTGGAAAAGGATGTGGGGTCGCATAGACAACCAGGAGGTTGGCTTAGAAGCAGCCACCCTTTAAAGAGTGCGTAATAGCTCACTGGTCAAGTGGTTCCGCGCCGACAATGTAGCGGGGCTCAAGCACACCGCCGAAGCTGTGGCATTCACATTTTAACTTCGTGCCTCCTTGATGGGGTATGCAGGTGTGTGGATGGGTAGGGGAGCGTCGTGCCGGGGGTGAAGCAGCGGGGTGACCCAGTTGTGGACGCGGCACGAGTGAGAATGCAGGCATGAGTAGCGAAAGAAGGGTGAGAAACCCTTCCGCCGGATGACCAAGGGTTCCAGGGCCAGGCTAATCCGCCCTGGGTGAGTCGGGACCTAAGGCGAGGCCGAGAGGCGTAGTCGATGGACAACGGGTTGATATTCCCGTACCCGCGAAAGAGCGACCCTGACGAACCTCGTTGTGCTAACCACCCAAACCAGCCAAGACCTTCGGGTTGAGGTTGGGGAGCGTGGGAACCTGGCGGGTAGTAGTCAAGCGATGGGGTGACGCAGGAAGGTAGCTGATCCCGGCCGGTGGTTGTGCCGGGGTAAGCGTGTAGGCCGTGCCGTAGGCAAATCCGCGGCGCATATAGGCTGAGACGTGATGCCGAGCCGATTCAGGTGAAGTCAGTGATCCTATGCTGCCGAGAAAAGCCTCTAGCGAGTTCTTAGCGGCCCGTACCCCAAACCGACACAGGTGGTCAGGTAGAGAATACCGAGGCGATCGGGCGAACTGTGGTTAAGGAACTCGGCAAATTGCCCCCGTAACTTAGGGAGAAGGGGGGCCGGAGACGTGAAGCCCCATGCGGGTGGAGCGTTGTATGGCCGCAGAGAGCAGGGGGAAGCGACTGTTTACTAAAAACACAGGTCCATGCGAAGAAGTAATTCGATGTATATGGACTGACGCCTGCCCGGTGCTGGAACGTTAAGGGGACCTGTTAGCTCTTCGGGGCGAAGCGGAGAACTTAAGCGCCAGTAAACGGCGGTGGTAACTATAACCATCCTAAGGTAGCGAAATTCCTTGTCGGGTAAGTTCCGACCTGCACGAATGGCGTAACGACTTCCCCACTGTCTCAACCACAGGCCCGGCGAAATTGCATTACGAGTAAAGATGCTCGTTACGCGCGGCAGGACGGAAAGACCCCGGGACCTTTACTATAGCTTGACATTGGTATCTGAATTAGCTTGTGTAGGATAGGTGGGAGCCGGTGAAGTCCATACGCCAGTATGGGTGGAGGCAATCTTGAAATACCACTCTGGTTGATTTGGGTATCTAACTTCGGACCGTTATCCGGTTCAGGGACAGTGTCTGGTGGGTAGTTTAACTGGGGCGGTTGCCTCCTAAAGGGTAACGGAGGCGCCCAAAGGTTCCCTCAGCCTGGTTGGCAATCAGGTGTTGAGTGCAAGTGCACAAGGGAGCTTGACTGTGAGACTGACAGGTCGAGCAGGGACGAAAGTCGGGACTAGTGATCCGGCACTGGCATGTGGAAGCGGTGTCGCTCAACGGATAAAAGGTACCCCGGGGATAACAGGCTGATCTTCCCCAAGAGTCCATATCGACGGGATGGTTTGGCACCTCGATGTCGGCTCGTCGCATCCTGGGGCTGTAGCAGGTCCCAAGGGTTGGGCTGTTCGCCCATTAAAGCGGTACGCGAGCTGGGTTTAGAACGTCGTGAGACAGTTCGGTCCCTATCCGCCGTGCGCGTAGGATACTTGAGAAGGGCTGTCCCTAGTACGAGAGGACCGGGACGGACGAACCTCTGGTGTGCCAGTTGTCCCGCCAGGGGCACGGCTGGTTAGCTACGTTCGGAAGGGATAACCGCTGAAAGCATCTAAGCGGGAAGCTCGCTTCAAGATGAGGTATCCCACCCACCTTGGTGGGGTAAGGCCCCCAGCTAGACGACTGGGTTGATAGGCCGGAAATGTAAGCCCGGTAACGGGTTCAGTTGACCGGTACTAATAGGCCGAGGACTTGACTACTAAGCTGCTACGCGTCCACTGTGCAACTCTGAACACACAACAACCCGCAGGTTGGTTGTTTGATATGTTCATAGAGTTACGGCGGTCATGGCGGAGGGGAAACGCCCGGCAACATTCCGAACCCGGAAGCTAAGCCCTCCAGCGCCGATGGTACTGCACTCGGGAGGGTGTGGGAGAGTAGGACACCGCCGGACAAACATTTGATTTCAGGGCCACCCCACACGGGGTGGCCCTGAAACGCATTCCCCCACAGCCGGCCAACCCGCCGACACCGAAGCATGGGTGCCGATCGCCCGCCCACCACACCGGCGCGGGATCCGGCCACTACCCCGACCTAGCGACCGGTGAGGACCCGTTCCCGCCGCTGACCGACGACCCGCTGGGGTGGAGGGCAATGAAGTGCCCCGGACCCAGCCACCTCTCCGAACTGGCGAACCGGCCGCCAGTTCCCCGAGGTGGCGGCAATGAAGTGCCCTGGACCCAGCCACCTCCCCGAACTGGCGAGCCGGTCACCAGTTCCCGAAGTGGGCGTAACAGACTGCCCCGGACCTAGCCACCTCCCCGAAGTGGCGAGCCGTTCGCCAGGTCCCCGAAGTGGCGGCAACGAGGTACCCCCGTCCCCGCCACTTCGCCGAGGTGGCGAAACGGGCGGCCACCACTACGCTGAAGTGGCGGGGCCAGGCACGGAGAAGCCGGCCATCTCCCCGAACTGGCGAGCCAGTCACCATTTCCCCAAAGTGGCGGCAACAGATTGGCCCGGACCCCGCCACCTCCCCGAACTGGCGAGCCGTTCGCCAGTTCCCCGAAGTGGGGGTAACAGACTGGCCCGGACCCAGCCGTCTCCCCGAACTGGCGGGCCGGGCCGCCATTCCCCGGAAACGGTCGCACGGGAGTAGGGCAGCGGAATGCGCTGGGGCCGCCACTACGGCGACGTGGCGGGGACGGGGCGGGGCGGATGCGGTCCGTCGCCGTAGTGGCGCGGACGGGTGACCGCCAAGGTCGCGGATCAGCGGGTCTGTACGGACTCGCGGATCTCGCGGAACAGAGCTGCGGCGGCGTCGACCGTCCGGCCCGGGAACATGCCCATCACCACGCTGCCGTGGTCGGCCCACCCGCACACCGCGAAGTCACCGCCGTCGCCGCTTGTCGTACCGCACTTCATCACGCCACCCAGGCGGCCCGCGTCCACCTCGCGCAGGCCCGCCACCCGGCCGGTCTCGTCGGCCATCAGGCCGAAGAGGGTGTCGAGGTCACGTTCGGGCTGCCAGAGCAGCGTGGTGCCGCCGAAGAGCAGCACCGAACGCTTGGCGTCCCCGCGGTCGGAGTAGACGGCGCCGTAGCCGCGGTCCAGATCGATGTCGGCGGAAAGGCCGTCGCGCAGGTAGTCGGCGGTGCTGCGGGCCCGCTCGCTGTCGTCCCGCACCAGCCCGGCCACCTCGGCCGGCTGGCCGAGAGTGGTGTCCTTCTGCTGGAGCACGCGCCATCCGCCCAGCCCGAGCGTGCCGGCGCCGGCGAGGCCGGCCACGAGCAGCGCGGCCAGGACGATCTTCCGGCGCCGCGAGACGGTACGGCGTTCGGGCTCCTGCGCGGGATCGCGGCGGCTCAGCTCGATCGGCTCTTCGGTCAGCTCGACCGGATCGGAACCCCCGTCGACCGGGCGCTCGGTGAGATGCGCGTCGGACATGACCGCCACCGTACGCGAATCACAGGTGGCGCACGTCAGGTCCTCGAAAGCGCTCCGTAGACTTTCAGGGTGACCGAGAGACTGGATGCCCGACGCCCCGACGCCCCGACCCTCGCCGGCCAGTACCAGCCCGGCGAGGTAGAGCAGCGACGGTACGAGCAGTGGGTAGCCGGCGGACACTTCCGGGCATCGGCGGACAGCGACAAGCCGCCGTTCACCATCGTCATCCCGCCGCCCAACGTCACCGGCTCGCTGCACATGGGGCACGCGTTCGAGCACACGCTCATGGACGCGCTCACCCGGCGCAAGAAGATGCAGGGGTACGAGGCGCTCTGGCTGCCGGGCATGGACCACGCCGGCATCGCCACCCAGAACCTGGTCGAGCGGCAGCTCGCCGGTGAAGGGCTGTCCCGCCACGACCTCGGCCGGGAGAAGTTCGTCGAGCGGGTCTGGCAGTGGAAGGCCGAGTCCGGCGGCGCGATCCTCGGCCAGATGCGCCGGCTGGGCGACGCGGTCGACTGGGACCGCGAGCGCTTCACCATGGACGAGGGCCTGTCCCGGGCCGTGCAGACCATGTTCAAGAAGCTCTTCGACGACGGGCTCATCTACCGGGCCAACCGGATCATCAACTGGTGCCCGCGCTGCCTCACCGCGCTGTCCGACATCGAGGTGGAGCACACCGACGACGAGGGCGAGCTGGTCTCGATCCGCTACGGCGACGAGGTGGTGGTGGCCACCACCCGCGCCGAGACGATGCTCGGTGACACCGCGGTGGCCGTGCACCCGGACGACGAGCGGTACCGGCACCTGATCGGCACCGAGGTGGAGCTGCCGCTCACCGACCGGCGGATCCCGATCGTCGCCGACGAGCACGTCGACCCGAGCTTCGGCACCGGCATGGTCAAGGTGACCCCGGCGCACGATCCGAACGACTTCGAGATCGGCCAGCGGCACGACCTGCCGTCGCTGACGATCATGGACGAGCGCGGGATCATCACCGCGCCCGGCCCGTTCGAGGGCCTGGACCGGTACGAGGCCCGCCCGGCGATCGTCGCGGCGCTGCGCGAGCAGGGCCGGATCGTGGCCGAGAAGCGGCCGTACCTGCACGCGGTGGGGCACTGCTCGCGCTGCAAGACGACAGTCGAGCCGCGGCTGTCGCTGCAGTGGTTCGTCAACACCGGGCCGCTTGCGAAGGCCGCCGGCGACGCGGTGCGCGACGGCCGGGTGACGATCGAGCCGGCCGAGCTGGCCAAGCGCTACTTCGCCTGGGTCGACAACATGCACGACTGGTGCATCTCCCGCCAACTGTGGTGGGGCCACCGCATCCCCGTCTGGTACGGCCCGGACGGCGAGATCGTCTGCGTCGGCCCGGACGAGGAGCCGCCGTCCGGCGAGGGCTGGCGGCAGGACGAGGACGTGCTGGACACCTGGTTCTCCAGCGGCCTGTGGCCGTTCTCCACGCTCGGCTGGCCGGAGCGCACTCCGGACCTGGCGAGGTTCTACCCGACCAGCGTGCTGGTCACCGGCTACGACATCCTGTTCTTCTGGGTCGCCCGGATGATGATGTTCGGCCTGTACGCGATGGACGGCGTGCAGCCGTTCGACGTGGTGGCGCTGCACGGCATGGTCCGCGACGAGCACGGCAAGAAGATGTCGAAGTCGTTCGGCAACGTGGTGGACCCGCTGGACTGGATCGACCGCTTCGGCGCCGACGCCACCCGGTTCACGCTGGCCCGGGGCGCGAACCCCGGTCAGGACGTGCCGGTCAGCGAGGAGTGGTGCCAGGGCTCCCGCAACTTCTGCAACAAGCTCTGGAACGCCACCCGGTTCGCGCTGCTCAACGGCGCGCACACCGGTGGTCCGCTGCCGGACGCCGCCGACCTCTCCACCGTCGACAGGTGGATCCTGTCCCGGCTGGCGCACGTCACCGCCGAGGTGGACGAGCAGTTCGAGGCGTACGAGTTCGCCAAGGTCTGTGACCTGCTCTACCACTTCGCCTGGGACGACGTCTGCGACTGGTACGTGGAGCTGAGCAAGCCGGTGCTCGCCGAGGGCGGGCCGGCTGCCGACGCCACCCGCCGGGTGATCGGTCACGTGCTGGACCAGCTCCTGCGGCTGCTGCACCCGGTCATCCCGTTCGTCACCGACGAGCTGTGGTCCGCGCTCAGCGGCGGCGAGACCGTGCTGACGGCGTCCTGGCCGGTCGCCGCCCGTACCCTGATCGACGACGCCGCGGAGGGCGAGGTCGCCACCCTCCAGCGGGTGGTGACCGAGGTCCGGCGGTTCCGCTCGGACCAGGGGCTGCGGCCGACCCAGCGGGTCGTCGCCCGGCTCGACGGCCTGGCCGGCGCGGGCATCGCGGCGCACGAGCCGCTGGTCCGCTCGCTGGCCCGGCTCGACGCGCCAGGCGACGACTTCCAGGCCAGCGCCACGCTGGCCATGCCCGGCGCGGTGAGCGTCGCGCTGGACACCCGTGGCTCGATCGACGTGGCCGCCGAGCGCGCCCGGCTCACCAAGGACCGGGCGGCGGCCGAGAAGGAGGCCACCCAGGCGCGGGCGAAGCTGAACAACCCGGCGTTCGTCGGCAAGGCGCCCGAGCCGGTGGTGGCGAAGATCCGCGAACGGTTGGCGGTGGCCGAGGCGGACCTGGTCCGGATCGACGCCGCCCTGGAGGCGCTTCCCTCGTGAGCGCGAGGAGTGAGCCGGGCCTGCGAGCCCCGCAGTCGCGAACGAAAGATGGCTCCGCATGAGCGAACGCACTGACCGCACCGAGTTCGCCGAGGTGGAAGCCGCGCTCAACGCGCGCGGCTTCACCCGGATGCGCTTCGAGCTGGAGAAGATCGAGACCCTGCTCGACCTGCTCGGCAGCCCGCAACGGGCGTACCCGTCGATCCACCTGACCGGCACCAACGGCAAGACCTCGACGGCCCGGATGATCGACTCGCTGCTGCGGGCGTTCGGGCTGCACACCGGGCGCTACACCAGCCCGCACCTGGAGACCGTGCGGGAGCGGATCAGCCTGGACGGCGAGGCGGTGGGCGAGGAGCGGTTCGTGGCCACGTACCGCGAGATCGCGCCGCTGGCCGAGCTGGTCGACCAGCGGTTCGCCGAGCCGCTGACGTACTTCGACATGACCACGGCGCTGGCGTTCGCCACCTTCGCCGACGCCCCTGTCGACGTGGCCGTGGTGGAGGTCGGGCTCGGCGGCGCGGAGGACGCGACGAACGTGATCCAGGCCGGCGTCGCCGTGATCACCCCGATCGGGCTGGACCACACCGAGTGGCTCGGTGACACGATCGAGGACATCGCGCTGCACAAGGCGGGCATCATCCACCCCGGCGCCACGGTGATCGCGGCGGCGCAGGAGGAGGAGGCGGCCCGCCCGATCCTGGAACGCTGCGCCGAGGTCAACGCCACAGTCGCGCGCGAGGGCGCCGAGTTCGGCGTGCTGCGCCGCGCGGTCGCGGTCGGCGGCCAGGTGCTGACCATTCAGGGGCTGGGCGGGGTGTACGAGGAGATCTTCATCCCGCTGCACGGCGCGCACCAGGCGCAGAACGCGGCGGTGGCGCTGGCGGCAGTGGAGGCGTTCCTCGGTGCCGGGGCCCGGCGGCAGCTCGACATCGAGGCGGTCCGCGAGGGCTTCGCCGCGACCAGCTCCCCGGGTCGGCTGGAGCGGGTGCGTACCGCCCCGACGGTGCTGCTCGACGGCGCGCACAACCCGCACGGCATGGCCGCGACCGTGGCCGCGGTGCAGGAGGAGTTCGCGTTCAGCAAGCTCGTCGGCGTGCTGGCGGTGCTCGGCGACAAGGATGCGGCGAGCCTGCTCGAACTGCTCGAACCGGTGCTCGACTCGATCGTGGTGGCGGAGAACAGCTCGCCCCGGGCGATGCCCGTGGACGAGCTGGCCGAGCTGGCGCGGGAGATCTTCGGGCCGGAGCGGGTGCAGGCGACCCGGGAGATGCCGGACGCCATCGAGGCGGCGGTGGCGGAGACCGAGTCGGACGTGCCGGGCGAGCTGTCCGGGGTGGGCGTGCTGGTCACCGGATCGGTGGTGACAGTGGCCGACGCCCGCCGGCTGCTCAAGCGATGACCGGCCCGCAGCAGCGCCCGGACGCGGACCAGTCGGCCGGTCCGGAACAGGTGGGCGGCGAGCGCCGGTCCGGCCTGCGGAACCCGGACAAGGCCGTACGCGGGCTGGGCGCCGGCACGATGGCGCTGGAGGCGCTGGTGCTGTTGCTGGCCATCCAGCCGATCCGGGTGGTCGGCGGTGACCTGAGCGGCGCGGCGATCGGCGCGATCGTGGCGCTGGCGGTCGCCTGCGTGGTGCTGGCCGGCATGATGCGCCGCCCGTGGGCGTGGCACGCCGGCACCGTACTCCAGGGTCTGCTGCTGCTCTCCGGGCTGCTGCACTGGTCGCTGTTCGCGCTCGGGGTGATGTTCGCGCTGGTGTGGGCGTACGCGCTGCACGTGCGGCGGGTCATCCTCGGCTGAACGCCGCGCCGCGGCGCGGTTCCGCGTGTTAAGAAGGGCCCCTTCCTCTACCTGAGGCGTTAAGAAGGGGCCCTTCCTTACACCTCAGGCGTCGGCGAGTGAGCGCCACTGGGTCAGGGCTACGCCGTGGCCGTCGGGGTCGCGGAAGGCCGCGGCCCACACCTCCAGCTTGGTGCCCCGGTTCACCACGCGCGGCGCGTACGTGAACCGGACGCCTGATTCGCGCAGCCGCTCGTACGCGCCCTGGATGTCGCCCACCTCCAGGTTGACGTGCACCAGGCGGCGGCTGATCGGGGCGGCGCCGGTGACCCGGCGCAGCACCAGCCGGGTCGGCCCGGAGGAGAGCACGGCGTTGCCCTCGCCCCGGTCCAGTTCGTCGAAGCCGAGTTCGCGGTAGAAGTCGAGGGACCGGTCCAGGTCGGTGACGAGCAGGGTGATGCCGACGCCGCTGATGGGGCTGCCCAGCTCGTCCGGCTCGGCCGTGCCTGCCGAGCCGGCCGGGCCGAAGATGGCCTCGTCCAGTTCCTCGGCGGTGGGCGGCGTGTCGGAGCGCCGGGGCACGTCCGAGGGGTCGTCCAGCGGCACGTCGATCGGGTCGGGCACGGTCTCGACGGACACGGTGTCGGCCGCCGCGGCGCCGGCGCGCGTGCTGTCGGGTTCCGGGTCGCCGATCGGCTCCTCGGCGGGGGCGCGGGGCGCCGGGGCGCGGCGGGGGAGCGGACCGGCGGCGGCCGGTTCGACAAGTTGCCCCTCCAGCACCATCCGGCCGCTGGGGCTCTGGTGCAGCACCACCGGCTCGCGCTCCTCGGCCCGCGGCGGGACGTCGTCCAGGTACGGGTCCGGCGCGGGCGGGTAGTCGTCGCGGAAGTCGTCCTCGGGCGCGCGCCCGGCCCACGGCGGCGCCTCGTGCGCGATCAGCGGCTCGTCCAGCGGGTCCGGGGCGTCGTACTCGGGGGGCAGGTCGGCCACCGCGGCGGCGGTCTCCGCGTGGGTGGGCACCTCGTCCCAGAGGACGCGCACGTGGCGCTGGTCGTCCAGCGCCACCCGGACCGGCAGCGCCTGGCCCAGCGAGGGCCACTTGGCGACCGGCACCCGCGGCTCGATGATCTTCTTGGAGCGGGGCGGCAGTCCGGGCGCGTCGATCACCAGTTGCAGCTCGCAGCGGCCGAACGCGTACTGGGTGGGTGGTTCGGAGGCGCTGTGCACGTGGCCCAGCCCGATCACCCAGGTGCGGCCGCCGCCGCGTACCGTGGCCAGCGCGATCGCCAGCACCAGCAGCGCGACGCCGAGCGCGACGATGGCCCAGCTGGTCATGCCCAGCCCGAACACCGTCACGAAGGTGGCGACGGTGCCCAGCACCGCGCCGATCAGTTTGCGCACCGGCGCGATAGTGCGGTTCCCGCCATTCGCCACAGTGGACCTCCCAGGGGTTCCAGGGCCAGGCTAGGCCGCCACGGCGGGCCAGGGAAGACGCAGCCGCCGCGCCGGCGCCGGGACCGGGTCGCTACGCTGACCGTACCCAGCCGACCCCGTTTGAGTGCGCAGGAGGAAACCAGCGTGTCCAGCAGCAGCCCGGACGAGCGGACGCTCGTACTGATCAAGCCCGACGCGGTGCGCCGCGGTCTGGTGGGCGAGATCCTGTCCCGTTTCGAGCGCAAGGGCCTGCGGATCGACGCGATGGTGAGCCGGAGCATGGACGGCGACTTCGCCGACCAGCACTACGCCGAGCACGTCGACAAGCCGTTCTACCCGCCGCTGAAGACGTTCATGACCAGTGGCCCGCTGGTGGCGCTGGTGCTCTCCGGCGACCAGGTGATCGAGGTGGTGCGCGCGATGATCGGCAGCACCGACGGCCGCAAGGCCGCCGCCGGCACGATCCGGGGCGACCTGTCGCTGTCGAACCGGGAGAACCTGGTGCACGCCTCCGACTCGGCGGACAGCGCCAAGCGCGAGATCGCGCTCTGGTTCCCCGAGCTGGCCTGACCGACGCGCCGGCGGCCCCGGCCCGCTCCTGGCGGGACCGGGGCCTTCGTGTGTCGGCGATCAGACCTGCGTCGGCGGCTGCGTCCGGCAGGTCACCGCGACCCGGTTCCACACGTTGATGGTGGCGATCGCCACCACCAGGTCGGCCAGTTCCTTCTCCGACCACACCTTCGCCGCGGCGTCCCAGACGTCGTCCGGCACGCCGTGCTCGCCGAGCCGGGTCACCGCGTCGGTGAGGGCCAGCGCGGCCCGCTCCCGCTCGTCGAAGAACGGCGCCTCGCGCCACGCCGAGACCCCGAACAGCCGGCGGCTGTCCTCCCCGGCCCCCAGCGCCTCCCGGCTGTGCATGTCCACGCAGAACGCGCAGCCGTTGAGCATCGACGCCCGCAGCTTCACCAGTTCCAGCACGGTGTGGTCCACGTTCGTCCGGACGTACTTCTCCAGGCCCAGCACGGCCTGGTACGCCTCGGGCGCCACCGCCGCCATGTCCATCCGGCTCATCGCCGCCTCCTTGAGAAAATCGGATACGCGCACAGGACGGGGCACGGCGGGCGCGGTGTGACGCGTCGGCGGTGTGACGGTGGTCATGATCGCCGGGTGAGACGGGGAAGGGGAGATAGTCGGAGGCGGGAGGGGTGGGGGGTCGAGTACGCTTGGGCGCACAGGCGACGACCCGGCCATCACCGGTGAGCCTCCGGAAGAACAGCCGGGTGACCGGCCCAGTAGAACCGGACGGGACGGCCCGTCACAGCCGGCCAACGAGCGGGCGGTCGCACCTCGGCCGCCAAGCGGGGTGGTACCGCGGGCCACGCCCGGACGCCGGTCACGGCGTACCGGCTTCGGCTCGTCCTCGCAGACCACGGACGAGTGAGCTGCTGAGGGAGAGCGACAGGCGATGGCCTATCCGTTGCACGACCCGACCGGCGCCGGTGTCCCGGCGAGCCCGGACCTGCCCGCGGTCGAGCGCCGGGTGCTGGAGCACTGGACGGCCGACAAGACCTTCGAGGCGTCAGTCGAGGCCCGCGACGCCGGCCGCGACGGCGAGAACGAGTACGTCTTCTACGACGGCCCGCCGTTCGCCAACGGCCTGCCGCACTACGGCCACCTGTTCACCGGCTACGTCAAGGACGTGGTGCCGCGCTACCAGACCATGCGCGGCCGGCGCGTCGAGCGCCGGTTCGGCTGGGACTGCCACGGCCTGCCCGCCGAGGTGGTGGCCGAGAAGCAGCTCGGCATCACCAGCAAGGCGGAGATCCTCGACCTCGGCGTGGCCCGGTTCAACGAGGCCTGCCGCACGTCGGTGCTGGAGTTCACCCACGACTGGGAGCGGTACGTCACCCGGCAGGCCCGCTGGGTCGACTTCGCCAACGACTACAAGACGCTCGACCTGGACTACATGGAAAGCGTCATGTGGGCCTTCAAGACCCTGCACGACAAGGGCCTGGTCTACGAGGGCTTCCGCGTGCTGGCGTACTGCTGGCGGTGCGAGACCCCGCTGTCGAACACCGAGACCCGGATGGACGACGTCTACCGGGACCGGCACGACCCGACGCTCACCGTCTGGTTCGGGCTGACCGCCGACGAGAACGCGCCGGAGCTGCTGCGCGGCCCCGTCAAGCTGGGCGTCTGGACCACCACGCCGTGGACGCTGCCGTCCAACCTGGCGCTCGCCGTCGGCCCCGACATCGAGTACGCCGTGCTGGAACGCGACGGCGAGCGCTACGTCGTCGGCGCGGCGCGCCTCGGCGCGTACGCCAAGGAGCTGGAGGGGTACGAGCAGGTCGGCACCGTGTACGGCCGCGACCTGGCCGGACGCCGCTACACGCCGCTGTTCGACTTCCTGGTCGAGCCGGCCGGGGAGAACGCCTACCAGGTGCTCGGCGCGGACTTCGTCACCACCGAGGACGGCACCGGGATCGTCCACCTCGCCCCGGCGTTCGGTGAGGACGACCAGAACGTCTGCAACGCCGCGGGCATCCCGACCATCGTGACGGTGGACGACCACACCCGGTTCACCGCGCTGGTGCCGCCGTACCAGGGCGAGCAGGTCTTCGACGTGAACAAGCCGGTGATCCGGGAGCTGAAGGAGCGGGGGGTGGTGCTGCGGCAGGACACGTACACCCACTCGTACCCGCACTGCTGGCGCTGCGACACCCCGCTGGTCTACAAGGCGGTGTCGTCGTGGTTCGTCGCGGTGACGAAGTTCAAGGACCGGATGGTCGAGCTGAACCAGCAGATCAACTGGACGCCCGGCCACATCAAGGACGGCTCGTTCGGCAAGTGGCTGGCGAACGCCCGCGACTGGTCGATCAGCCGGAACCGGTTCTGGGGCTCGCCGATCCCGGTGTGGCGCTCCGACGACCCGAACTACCCGCGGGTGGACGTGTACGGCTCGCTGGCCGACATCGAGCGCGACTTCGGCGTACGCCTGACCGACCTGCACCGGCCGGCGGTGGACGACCTGGTCCGCCCCAACCCGGACGACCCGACGGGCAAGTCGATGATGCGCCGGGTGCCGGAGGTGCTGGACTGCTGGTTCGAGTCCGGCTCGATGCCGTTCGCCCAGGTGCACTACCCGTTCGAGAACCGCGAGTGGTTCGAGCACCACTACCCGGGTGACTTCATCGTCGAGTACATCGGGCAGACCCGCGGCTGGTTCTACACCATGCACGTGCTGGCCACCGCGCTGTTCGACAGGCCGGCGTTCCGCAACTGCCTCAGCCACGGCATCCTGCTCGGCTCGGACGGACGCAAGATGTCCAAGAGCCTGCGCAACTACCCGGACGTCTACCACGTGTTCGACTCCTACGGGTCGGACGCGATGCGGTGGATGCTGATGTCCTCGCCGGTGCTGCGCGGCGGCGACATGGCGGTCACCGAGTCGGGCATCCGGGACGCGGTTCGCCAGGTGCTGCTGCCGCTGTGGAACGTCTGGTACTTCTTCTCGCTCTACGCCAACGCCGACGGCTACACCGCGCGTCGCCGCACCGACTCCACGCACGTGCTCGACCGGTACGTGCTGGCGAAGACGAACGAGCTGGTGGCGACCGTCGGCGCGCAGATGGACGCGTACGACATCTCCGGCGCGTGCGCCACCGTGCGGTCCTACCTGGACGCGCTCACCAACTGGTACGTGCGCCGGTCCCGGGACCGGTTCTGGGCCGGGGACGCGGACGCGTTCGACACGCTCTCGACAGTGCTGGAGACGCTGTGCCGGGTGGTGGCGCCGCTGGTGCCGCTGACCGCCGAGGAGATCTGGCGCGGGCTGACCGGCGAGCGTTCGGTGCACCTGACCGACTGGCCGCAGGCGGACGAGTTCCCGGCCGACCACGAGCTGGTCTCCGCGATGGACAACGTCCGGGCGGTCGCCTCGGCGGCGCTGTCCCTGCGCAAGGCCAAGGGCCTGCGGGTACGGCTGCCGCTGGCGAAGCTGACAGTGGCCTCGCCCGTCGCGGCCCAGCTGCGGCCCTTCGCCGACCTGGTCGCCGACGAGGTCAACGTGAAGGAGGTCGTGCTCAGCGACGAGGTGTCCGCGTACTGCCAGCAGGTCCTCACGGTGGTGCCGCGGGCGCTCGGCCCGCGCGTCGGCAAGGCCGTCCAGCAGGTGATCAAGGCGGTCAAGGCGGGGGAGTGGGAGCTGCGCGACGGCGCCCCGGTCGCCGCCGGGGTCACCCTCGCCGAGGGCGAGTACGAGCTGCGCCTGGTCGCCGCCGACGCGGAGCACTCCGCGCCGCTGCCCGGCGGTGAGGGCGTGGTCGTGCTGGACACCGAGGTGACGCCGGAACTGGCCGCCGAAGGGCTGGCCCGGGACGTGGTCCGGGTGGTGCAGCAGGCCCGCCGTGACGCCGACCTGGACGTCTCGGACCGGATCACGGTGGCCGTCTCCGCCTCCGAGGAGGTACGCGCGGCGATCGCCGCGTACACCGAGTTCGTGGCCCGTGAGGTGCTGGCCGACAGCATCGACTTCGCCGAGGGCCTCGACGGCTTCGCCGGCGAAGCCGGCGACGGCGAGCGGGTCACAGTGACGGTCCGGAAGGTCTGAGCGGACCGGGTGCCCTCCCCCACCCCTGCGGGTGGGGGAGGGCCCAGCCCCAGCGAGTGGACTGCGGGCCACCCGCTCGGTGGCGGACGGCCGCGTCGGCTACCGTGACAGCGCCTGTTTCACGTACGACCGCCGGAGGACCCGTGCCCCTGCTCTACACCATCGGCAAGCTCACCGTGGCGCCCGCGCTCCGGTTGGCCTTCCGTCCGCACGTGGAGGGGTTGGAGCACATCCCGGCGACCGGCGGCGCGATCTTCGCCAGCAACCACCTCTCCGTCGCCGACGAGTTGCTCCTCGGCACCGTGGTGCCCCGCCACCTGGCGTTCTGGGCCAAGTCGGAGTACTTCAACGGCACCGGGCTCAAGGGCGGCTTCTCCAAGTTCGTGCTCACCGGGCTGGGCGCGATCCCGGTCGAGCGGGCCGGCGGCCGGGCGGCACTCACCGCGTTCGACGCGGCGATCCCGGTGCTCAAGGCCGGTGACCTGGTCGCCGTCTACCCGGAGGGCACCCGCTCGCCGGACGGGCGGCTCTACCGTGGGCGTACCGGCACCGTCCGGCTCGCGATCGCCGCCGGTGTGCCGGTCATCCCGGTCGGCGTGACCGGCACCGACAAGGCCCAGCCGATCGGTACGCGGGTGCCGCGACCCGGGCGCGCCAAGATCACGATGAAGTTCGGCAAGCCGCTGGACTTCACCGGGCGTCCCGACGACCGCACGTCGCTGCGCGCGATGACCGACGAGATGATGGCCGAGATCCAGAAGCTCAGCGGCCAGGAGTACGTCCCGCGCTACGCCCCGAAGCGCGCCGACCAGGCCGCCGGTGAGCAGACCGCCTGAGCGGTCAGGACTTCGGCAACACCACTCGCTGACGCAGGTCGTTCAGTAGCCGCCCGCTGTCGTCCACCGACAGCCGGGTGAACACGCCTGTGGTCAGACTGCCGTGGTCGGCCGAGGTGCAGACCACCACCGAGTCGCCGTCCGCCTGGCCGACCGCGCAGCGCGCGTACCGGCCCCGGACACCGGTCTCCACGTTCACCGACTCCTTCAGGGCGTACTCCCCGGCGAGGCGGTCGATCTCCGCCTTGGCATCCGACTCCGGACTGAACCGCAGGCCGGTGCTGCCGAACAACGTCACCCGCTTGCCGTCGCTCGTCGTGTAGATGCCCGCGAACGTGTCCTCGGCGAGCAGGTTCGACTCGCGTACCCGGCTCTTCAGCTCCTCGGCGGCGGCCTGGCTGCGCTCGTCCTGGCGTAGCCGCATCGAATCGATCTGGTCCGGGAGGCTGGCGCGGGCCGGGTACTGGTTGGAGATCGGCTGGAACCACCAGAGCGGCAGGCCGCAGCAGCACGCGATGCTGAGCAGCAGCACCCAGGGCCAGCGGCGCCGGCGGCGGGTCCGCTTGGGCGGCTGCTGCCAGCCCGGTGGCGGCGCGACCGGCGGCCCGGCCTTGCCCCGGCGCTGCTTCGGCGGCCGCCCCGGCTTCGCCGGCCGGGGCGGGGCGGGAGGCGCCGCCGGTGGCAGGGGACGGGCGGCCGGCGCGGCGGGGTACGCCGGGGCGTGCGGCGGTGGCGACACCGGCCGGGCCGGCCCGGCCGGGTGGTACGGCGGCTGATGTGGCGGCGGCGACACCGGCCGGGCGACCGGAGCGGCGGGGTGCGCCGGGTGGTGCGGCGGAGTGGAGACCGGCCGGGCGGCGGGCGGCTGTGGGTGGGGCGGCGCCGGGTGGGCCGGGTGGGGGTTCGGCGTCGACCAGGGCGCGGTGTACGGCAGCGTCGGCGTCAGGGGCGGCAGCTCCGGCGCGTGCAACTCCCAGCCGGTGGTGTCCACCCCCTCCCACGGGTCGACCGGCGTGGCGTGCTCGGGCGAGTCCAGCGGCGGCACCGGCGTGGGCTCGGCGGACGCGCCCCAGCGGGGCCGGCTCGGCGTCGGTGGCGGGACGGCGGCGGAGCCGCTCCAGCGCGGCGCCTCGACCCGGGTGACGTTCGGGGCGTTCTCCACCCGGGTCGGGTTCGGTGCGTCGTCCACCCGGGTGGGGTCCGGCGTGGCCGGGGGTGGCTGCGGTGCGGCGTCGATCCGGGTCGGGTCCGGCGTGGTGGTGGCCGCCGGTGGCTGCGGGGCCGCGTCGATCCGGGTCGGGTCCGGCTGGCGGGCGGTCCGGGGGGTGGGGACGGGTGTGGTCCGGCCCGGCACCGGGGCCGACCCCCGGGCCCGCGGGACCGACACCTGCGGGACGGTGTCGGTCCCGCCGGCGGCTGTCGCGGTGGTCTCGGCCGGCGTTTCGGCCGTCTCGGTCGGCACTGCGGCGTTCTCGGTCGGCGCCGCGGCGGTCTCGGCAGTTGTTCCGGCGTTCTCGGCCGGCGTTTCGGCGTCGGTTGCCGGGGCGTCAGCGCTGTCGGCGGGCGGCGCGGTGCCGGCAGCGGGGGTCGCAGCCCTGTCCGTGGCCGTTTCGGTCGCGGTGGACCGGACCTCGTCGGTGGGCGTCTCGGTTCCGGCGGGCTGGACCTTTTCGGTGGGCGTCTCGGTCTCGATGGGCTGGACCTTCTCGGTGGGCTTCTCGGTGCCGGTGGGCTCGACCTTGTCCGTGGGCGTCTCGGGTGCGGTGGCGTCGACCTCGTTCGTGGGCGTCTCGGCCTCGGTGGTCCGCGGCTGCGGGAGCGCGTCGTGCGGAGGCGCGGCGGCGGGCTCGGTGGGCGCCTGCGCATCGGCGGGAGCGCCTGTCGGTGAGGCTTCGGGCGGCTGGTCCCCGGGCGCCGCGGCGGCGTCCGGCGTGGCGGACGGCTGGCCTTCGGGTGCGGCGGCTCCCGGCGCTGCGGGCGGCGACGCCGGAGCGGAGGCGCCGGTGGCGTCCTCGGTGTCGACGGCGGTGGCCTGCTCGGTGACGGTCGGCTCCTCGGCCCCGTCGGCCGGCCGGCCCGCCCCCGGCTGCGGCTGCGGCATCGCGGCTATCTCCTCTCGCGCCCGTTGCGAGGTTAGTACCGCCCCGCCACCCAGGACTAATCCCGCCCGCTCACCGCCCCACTCCGGTGATCAAGGAGTTCGTGTCCGGTGGGAGCGCGGGACAGCCCGCAAACTCCTTGATCAACGCGGCGGACACGGGCGCGGGCGCGGGGGAGAGCGGGGGCACCGCGTACGCTTGGGCATCATGAGTGCCCCGTCCACTACTCCACGTCCCGCCGCCGCCAACTCGGTCTGGCCCCGGCTGGAGCCGCTGCTGCCGCAGGTGACCAAGCCCATCCAGTACGTGGGTGGAGAGCTGGGCGCGGTGGTCAAGGACTGGGACGCCGCGACCGTCCGGTGGGCGCTGATGTACCCGGACGCGTATGAGGTGGGCCTGCCCAACCAGGGCGTGCAGATCCTGTACGAGGTGCTCAACGAGCTGCCCGACGTGCTGGCCGAGCGGACGTACGCGGTCTGGCCGGACCTGGAGAAGCTGATGCGCGCCCACGGCGTGCCGCAGTTCACCGTCGACGCCCACCGTCCGGTGCGTGACTTCGACGTGTTCGGCGTCTCGTTCTCCACCGAGCTGGGCTACACCAATTTGCTCACCGCGATCGACCTGGCCGGCATCCCGCTGCTCGCCGCCGACCGCACCGACGCCGACCCGGTGATCGTGGCCGGCGGGCACGCCGCGTTCAACCCGGAGCCGATCGCCGACTTCGTCGACGCCGCGGTGCTCGGCGACGGCGAGGAGGCGGTGCTGGAGATCACCGCCATCGTGCGGGAGTGGAAGGCCGAGGGCTCACCGGGCGGCCGGGACGAGCTGCTGCTGCGGCTGGCCCGCACCGAGAGCGTCTACGTGCCGCGCTTCTACGACGTCGACTACCTGCCCGACGGCCGGATCCAGCGGGTCGTGCCGAACCGCCCGGACGTGCCGTTCCGCGTGCACAAGCGCACGACGATGGACCTGGACGCCTGGCCGTACCCGAAGAAGCCCCTGGTCCCGCTCGCCGAGACGGTGCACGAGCGGTACGCGGTGGAGATCTTCCGGGGCTGCACCCGGGGTTGCCGCTTCTGCCAGGCCGGCATGATCACCCGCCCGGTGCGGGAGCGCTCGATCACCACCGTCGGCCAGATGGTGCAGCAGGGGCTGGAGTTCTCCGGCTTCCACGAGGTCGGCCTGCTGTCGCTGTCGTCCGCCGACCACTCGGAGATCGGTGACATGTGCTCCGGGCTGGCCGAGCAGTACGCGGGCACGAACGTCTCGCTGTCGCTGCCGTCGACCCGGGTGGACGCGTTCAACATCGACCTGGCGCAGGAGCTGTCCCGCAACGGGCGGCGCACCGGTCTGACGTTCGCCCCGGAGGGCGGGTCGGAGCGGATCCGCAAGGTGATCAACAAGATGGTGTCGAAGGAAGACCTCATCCGCACAGTGGTCACCGCGTACTCCAACGGCTGGCGGCAGGTGAAGCTCTACTTCATGTGCGGCCTGCCCACCGAGACCGACGAGGACGTCCTGGAGATCGCCGACATGGCGCACGAGGTGATCCGGGCCGGCCGCGCGGCCACCGGGTCCAAGGACATCCGCTGCACCGTCTCCATCGGCGGGTTCGTGCCCAAGCCGCACACCCCGTTCCAGTGGGCCTCGATGGAGCGGCCGGAGGTCATCGACTCCCGGCTCAAGCTGCTCAAGCAGGCCATCAACAGCGACCGGTCGCTGGGCCGGGCGATCGGCTTCCGCTACCACGACGGCGAGCCGTCGCTGATCGAGGGCCTGCTGTCCCGGGGTGACCGCCGCGTCGGCGCGGTGATCCGCCGGGTCTGGGAGAACGGCGGCCGGTTCGACGGCTGGAGCGAGCACTTCTCGTACCAGCGCTGGGTGGACGCCGCCGCCGAGGTGCTGCCGGCGTACGGGGTGGACCTCGACTGGTACACCACCCGCGAGCGTGAGGAGCTGGAGGTCCTGCCCTGGGACCACCTCGACTCCGGCCTGGACAAGGACTGGCTCTGGCAGGACTGGCAGGACTCGCTGTCGCAGTACGAGCAGGACGACTGCCGCTGGACGCCGTGTTTCGACTGCGGCGTGTGCCCGTCCATGGACACCGAGATCCAGATCGGCCCGACCGGCCGCAAGCTGCTGCCGTTGACCCCGGTCAATGGCCTGAAGCTGCCCGCCGCCGCCCAGGGCTGAGGCCCGGACCGTACCGGAGCGCGGGAACCCGACCGGGTTCCCGCGCTCCGTCGTCTTTTCGCGGTGACCGCCCGCGCGCGCGGGGTGGGGGTGCCCCGGCTGGTGCATCCTCGATACGCTGCGTCCGTAATGGACCGGCCGGGGTCGGTACGGGGAGGACAGCAGCATGGGCATCAATCCGCCGGACACCGGCGATCTGCACGTCAGCGTCGAGGACCTGGACGCCGCCGCGGAGTACGTCGAGCGCCTCAAGCAGTACGTCGACGACACCATCGGCTACGAGATGGAACGCATCAAGGAGCGGATGAAGGGCGACAGCGGCAACGCGCAGACGGTGTCCAACGGCACCCCGTTCGGCGCGTACGAGGACGCCCGGATGCAGTGGGCGGCGCTGACCAGGTCCACGGCCAGCATGGAGGCCCACCTCAAGGCCATCTCCATGAAGCTGGCCGGCCTCAAGCAGGGCACCCAGGACATCGCCAAGGCGTTCCGCGACGCCGAGGCCCGCAACGCGGCCAACGGCAAGGACATCGAGCGGCTGCTGGAGTCCGCGGCCCCGCCGCCGGACGCCGGGCAGCAGCCCACCTACCCGTACACGGCCTGAGGGGGAGACGGTCATGGCAGGAGGCACCTGGGAGCGTTGCGTCCGTGAGGTGACGCTCTCGGCGGATCCGGAGACCGTGGGGTCGGTCGGCGCGGGCTGGCGCAACCTGTCCACCGCGCTCGGCCATCTGCGTGACTCGCTGGTCGGCCGGTCGTTCGTCGGCCCGATCGCGGCCGGCCAGGAGCGCCCGCACACCGGCGGTCTGCCCGGGCTGCTCGCCGGCTGGCAGGGCAGCGGCGGCGACGCGTACCGCGAGCACCTGGGCGAGATCGGCAAGGAGATCGAGGAGCTCATCACGCACGCCAGCAACGTCAGTGGCGCGCTGTCGCGGATCGAGGGCGACATCCGTACGGCGGTGGCGAGCATCCCGATCCCGCTGATGGACAACTTCGGCTGGAACGAGTGGAGCCTGCCCGGCGGCACCGAACTGGACGACGCCCGCGACGGCGAGAGCCAGTCCGGCTTCCTCGCCGCCCTGCGCAGCGACTACCAGTCCAACCAGGCGCTCTACGCCGACGGCGCGTTCCGCGACAAGGCCGACGACCTCGAAGCCACCATGAAGGTCGACGGCAACGCCAACGACCAGAAGCGCGGCGGCTGGTGGGACACCAAGTCCCACCTGGACAACTGGTACCGCGACAACCAGCAGGCGGCCAACCGGGCGATGTCGCCGCTGCCCGCCGCGGTCGAGGCCGAGCGCCCCAAGCTGGTCGTACCCCAGCCCGACGGCCGGCTCGACGACGGCTACCGCGCGGATCCCCGCGTACCCCCGTCCGGAGTGCCCGGTGGCGGGCTGCCCGGCGGCGGTGGTGGCGGTGCCGGCGGTGGTGGCGGGATGCCCTCGCTGGGCAGCACCGGCAT
Organism: Micromonospora echinospora; assembly: GCF_014203425.1. NCBI lineage: Bacteria > Bacillati > Actinomycetota > Actinomycetes > Micromonosporales > Micromonosporaceae > Micromonospora > Micromonospora echinospora. Next base: position 6,192,908 of record NZ_JACHJC010000001.1, on the reverse strand, counting down.
CGGCGGCGGCGGTGCCGGAGTGCCCGGCGGCGGCTCGTTCACGCCCCCGCCGACCACCGGCGTGCCCGGGACGGGCGGCGGTCCCGGCGGCGGCTCGTACACCCCGCCCGGCATCGGCGTGCCCGGCGCCGGCGCCCCGGGTTCCGGCAGCCCCGAATACGGCACCGGCCTGGCCGGCGCGGGCGGGCCGGGCACGATCACCCCGGGCGGCCCGGGCAGCACCTTCGGCAGTGGCGGCGCCGGACTGAGCACCGGCGGCGCCGGATTCGGCGGCGGTGGCGGTGGCGCCGGGCTGGGTTCGGCGGGCGGCATCGGCGGCGGTGGCCTCGGCGCGGCCGGCGGCATGGGCATGGGCGCGCTGCCCGGCATGGTCGGCGGCGGCAACGGCAAGGTGCCCCCGCTGACCAGCGCGGCCGGCGCGCTCCGTGCGGCGGCGGGCGCGGGGCCGGGCGGCGCCGGCGCGCGTGGCGGTCTGGCCGGCGCGGGCATGGCGGGCGGCGGAATGATGGGTGGCGGGATGATGGGCGGCCACGGCGGCGCCGGGCATGGCGGCGGCGGTGGCGACCACTCGTCGTGGTTGACTGAGGACGACGATCCGTGGGGCACCGGTGACGGTGCGTCCCCGGGCATCCTGCGATGAGGACGGACGGATGAGGGTGCACGTCGGCGCGCTCCGGCCGGTGGCGGCCGCGCTGCTGGCCGGGCTGATGGTGCTGGGGGCCGCACAGCCCGCGGTCGGCGCTCCCCGCCGGGCCGAGCAGTGGTACCTCGACGAGCTGCGGATCGACCGGGCGCACCAGATCTCCACCGGGCGGGGCGTCGTGGTCGGAGTGGTCGACAGCGGCGCCGACGCCAACCACCCGGACCTGCGCGGCCGGCTCCTCGCCGGCCGCAGCACGTTCGACTCCGGCGACGGCCGGCGCGACCCGGACGGCCACGGCACCCACATGGCCGGGATCATCGCGGCGAACGGGACCGGAGTGGTCGGCGTCGCGCCGGACGCCCGGATCCTGCCGATCCGCACGCCGTCGGGCGACAAGGGCGCCGACGCGGGCAACTCCGCGACCGGCATCCGGATGGCGGTGGACGGCGGCGCGAAGGTGCTCAACCTGTCCTACGGGCACGCCGGCGCGGTCGACGAGGGCGAAGAGGCGGCGATCCGGTACGCGCTGGAACGCGACGTGGTCGTGGTGGCCGCCGCCGGAAACGTCCGCAAGCTCGGCCCGGACATCGCCTCACCCGCGAAGATCCCCGGCGTGATCGCGGTGACCGGCACGACCCGGGGCGGCGGCTTCTGGCCCGGCTCTGCGCAGGGCCCGGAGGCGGTGGTCGCCGCGCCGGGGGACGAGGTCTACAACATCGGGCCCGACCGGGGGTACGGCTGGGGCGACGGCACGTCCGACTCCACAGCCATCGTGGCCGGGGTGGCGGCGCTGGTCCGGTCGAAGTTCCCCCGGCTCTCCGCACCCGACGTGATCAACCGGATCATCCGTACCGCCCGGGACGCCGGCCCGCCCGGCCGCGACCCGCAGTTCGGCTTCGGCCGGATCGATCCGGTGGCGGCGCTCACCGCCGACGTGCCGTCGGTGTCGGCGAACCCGCTGCTCGGCGCCGCTCCGGCCAGCGCGTCCGCGCCGCCGGCCGCGGCCGAGGACGAAGACTTCGACGTGACCGATTACGGCGACCGGGGCGGCCCCACCGACCAGCAGGTCATGGTGATCGGCATCGGCATCGCCGTGGCGCTGGTGGTGCTGCTGGCGCTCGTGGTGTTCCTGATCTGGAGCCGCCGCCGGCACCGGCGCGAGCTGGCCCGGGCCGCCGACATCCCGGACGAGGCGCTGGACCGGATGAACGGCCAGGGCCCGCCGGTCCCGGCCGGCCATCCCGCCGGCCCGCCTCCCGGCTACGGCCCGCCCGGTGGCCCGCCGCCACCCGGCGCCTACGCCCGACCGAGCACGTCACCGCACCCTGGCGCCCCCTCCCAGCCGGGCGGACACCCCACACAGGGCGCCTACCCCCAGCCGGGCGCCTACCCGCCCTCCGCTCAGCCCACCCCACCCCACGACAACCGCACCTGATCACCCGCCCCGGCTGGCCCGACCGGGTCGGCTCTGTGTGGTGATCAAGGGGTTGGGGCCTCGGGTGGGTGGGATCTGGACGTGAACTCCTTGATCACGGCGGGACGGGGTGTCCGGGTGGGGGAGCGGGCGGGGGTTTGGGTGACTTTGGGGTGGGTGGGGTAGCCCCGGGTGTGGGGTGCGGCGGGCACTGCGCCAGGATGGGGCGGATACGCAGGCACAGCCGAGGAGCTCACGATCGCCAGAAAGCCTCAACCCGAGGGCGGCCAGGCGCCCGTCGTCCAGCGGGTCCGCATCCGGTACGCCAAGCGGGGGCCGCTGCGCTTCACCTCGCACCGCGACTTCGCCCGGGCCTTCGAGCGCGCGCTGCGCCGGGCCGGCGTACCTATCGCGTTCTCCCAGGGCTTCACCCCCCACCCCAAGATCTCGTACGCCTCGGCGGCGCCGACCGGTGTGGCCAGCGAGGCGGAGTACCTGGAGATCGGGCTGCGTGAGCCGGTCGACCCGGCGCGGCTGCGCGAGGCTCTCGACGCCGCGCTCTCGCCCGGGCTCGACGTGCTCGACGCGGTGGAGGCCACCGGCGGCAGCCTCGCCGACCGGATCGAGGCGTCGTACTGGCGGATCGAGCTGCCCGAGGTGGATCCGAAGGTGCTGGCGGAGGCCGTGGCGGCCTTCACCGCCGCCGACGAGATCCAGGTCGAGCGGATGACCAAGCAGGGGCGGCGGACGTTCGACGCTCGCGCGGCAGTGGTGTCCATCGATGTGATGTCTCCGTCTGAGACGCCTTCCGAGGCGGCGGCCGTACCGTGTGCGATACTCGAACTGGTCGTGCGGCAGGTCACCCCGTCCGTTCGGCCCGATGACGTCCTGTCCGGCCTCCGCGCGGTGGCCGCCCTGGAGCCGCCGGTCACCCCCAAGGTGATTCGGCTGGCGCAGGGCACGTTGACCGCGCAGGGCGAGATCGTCGATCCGTTGGACGCGGATCGCGACGGGGCAACCATCGGAGAACGCTGACCGTCGGTCAGCGTTCTGGCAGGCAGACTTCGGCGGTCGCGCGTTTGCGTGCCCGGCGGAAACACCTTTGCGGCAACCCTGCGTGGCAGCGCTCACCCGCGCCCGGGGCAGCCAGAACTGGAGAACGTCCATGCTCGAGAACGAGCCCGAGGGCGGCGAACGGACCGGCGCAGAGCCGGCCGGGACGACCGCCGACAGTGCCGCCATCGCCTCCGGCAGCGCCGACGTCGCCACCTCCGGCAGCACGGAGGGCGTCGCCGAGACCAAGCCGCCGGCCCGTAAGCGGGCCAGCCGCCGCAAGGCCGCCCCGCTGAACCAGCCGGAGCAGACCGACGCGCCGGTGGAGGCGTCCGCGACCGTGACCGGCAGCGGCGAGTCGCCGCAGGCCGAGGTGTTCGCCCCGATCGCGGGCGAGTTGGACGCCGCGCCCAAGACCACCCGGCGCCGCCGTAAGGCGACCCCGGCGAAGGCGGCCGAGGAGCCGGTGGTCGCGGCCGGGGTGGAGGCCGCCTCGGACGAGGTCGTGCCGCCGGTGAAGGTGACCCGGACCCGTCGCCGCAAGGCCACCCCGCCCGCCGCCGAGACCGTGGCGCCGGACGAGACCGCCGCCGCGGCGCAGGCGTCCGAGAGCGCCGTGATCGACGGGCCGGTCTCCGCGCCCGGGGGCGACCTGATCGCCGAGGGACGCGCCGACATCGACGGCGGTGAGGCCACCGCACCGGGCGGGGCCGTCACCGCGGAGACCGCCGCGCCGGCCCGCGCCGGCCGGCGCGCCGCCCGCGCCGCCACCGGCGACAAGGCCACCACCAGTCGGGGCAGGGCCGCCACCGGCGGCCAGGCGAGCACCGGCGACGCGGCCGGCATCGGTCAGACCACCGGCGAGGACGTCGAGGACGAGGACGCCGAGGGCGGGACCGTCGAGGACGCGAGCGCCGCGGGTGCGCGTACCCACGAGGTCGACCTGGCCCGCAGCGGCGGCCCGGCGGACACGACGGGCGTGGTGTCGACGGGCGCCGCCGTGCCGCGCGTCGCCGAGGAGCCGGCCGAGACGCCGCCCGCCACCACCCGCCGGCGTCGTGCCGCGCTCTCCGCGCCGACCGTCCTGTTCATGGCCCCGCAGCCCGACGAGGCGCCCGCCGTCCAGGTCACGTACCCGGCCGCGGAGGAGCCGATCGAGGAAGCGGTGGAGACCGTCCGGCGGCGCCGTCGCGGTCGCCGGGAGGTCGAGCCGGTCGAGGCCGAGGTCGAGCCGGAGGTCGTCGAGGAGGAGCCGGCCGCCGAGGCCGAGGAGTCCGCCGAGATCGACGAGGACGACGAGACGGCCGCCGCCCGGCGTCGTCGTCGCCGGGGTCGCCGGGGCCGGGGCCGGGGCAAGGGTGGCGCCGACGAGGCCGACGACGAGGAGGCCGAGGAGTCCGGCACTGCCGAGGCCGCCGAGGAGTCCGCCGAGGACGAGGAGTCCGCCGAAGACGAAGAGTCCGACGGCGAGGGGATGACCCGCCGCCGTCGCCGTCGTCGCCGCCGGGGCGCCGGGGAGGCGGACACCGCCGCCGAGGACGGCGTGCCCACAGTCGTCAAGATCCGTGAGCCGCGCAAGCCTGTCGACGAGGTGCAGGGTGTCTCCGGCTCGACCCGGCTGGAGGCCAAGCGGCAGCGCCGCCGGGACGGCCGTGAGCAGCGGCGTACACGCCCGCCGATCCTGAGCGAGTCGGAGTTCCTGGCCCGCCGGGAGGCGGTCGACCGGGTGATGGTGGTCCGCCAGCGCGGCGACCGCACCCAGATCGCGGTGCTCGAGGACGGCGTGCTGGTCGAGCACTACGTGACCCGCAACTCGTCCGCCACCATGGCCGGCAACGTCTACCTGGGCAAGGTCCAGAACGTGCTGCCGAGCATGGAGGCCGCCTTCGTCGACATCGGGCGCGGGCGCAACGCGGTGCTGTACGCCGGCGAGGTCAACTGGGACGCCACCGGCCTGGAGGGCCGGGCACGCTCGATCGAGCAGGCGCTGCGCTCCGGTGACTCGGTGCTGGTGCAGGTGACCAAGGATCCGATCGGGCACAAGGGCGCGCGGCTGACCAGTCACATCGCGCTCTCCGGCCGGCACCTGGTCTACGTGCCCAACGGCAACGCCTCCGGGATCAGCCGCAAGCTGCCTGACACCGAGCGCAAGCGTCTGCGGGACGCGCTGAAGAAGCTGGTGCCGGACGGTGCCGGGGTGATCGTCCGGACCGCGGCCGAGGGCGCCAGCGAGGACGAACTGGCGCGCGACGTGAAGCGGCTGCAGGCGCAGTGGGAGGACATCCAGGCCAAGGCGACCGAGGGCGGCGCCCCGGTGCTGCTCTACGAGGAGCCGGACCTGGTCATCCGCGTGGTCCGGGACCTCTTCAACGAGGACTTCCGCGAGCTGGTCATCGAGGGCGAGTCCGCGTACGGCATGGTCGAGTCGTACCTGTCGCACGTCTCCCCGGACCTGGTGGAGCGGCTGCGCCGGCACGCCGGGGTGGTGGACGTGTTCGCCGAGTACCGGATCGACGAGCAGATCCTCAAGGGGCTGGACCGGAAGGTCTTCCTCCCCTCCGGCGGCTCGCTGGTGATCGACCGCACCGAGGCGATGACGGTCGTCGACGTCAACACCGGCAAGTACACCGGCTCCGGCGGCAACCTGGAGGAGACGGTCACCCGCAACAACCTGGAGGCGGCCGAGGAGATCGTGCGCCAGCTGCGGCTGCGCGACATCGGCGGCATCGTGGTGATCGACTTCATCGACATGGTGCTGGAGTCGAACCGGGACCTGGTGCTGCGCCGGCTCACCGAGTGTCTCGGCCGGGACCGCACCAAGCACCAGGTCACCGAGATCACCTCGCTCGGCCTGGTGCAGATGACCCGTAAGCGCATCGGCGCGGGCCTGCTGGAGGCGTTCAGCGAGACCTGCGAGTGCTGCAAGGGCCGGGGTGTGATCATTCACACCGAGCCGGTGCCGGAGAAGCCGCGCAGCGGCGGCGCGGGGGAGAAGGTCAAGGCGGTCGCCTCGGCGGTCGCCGCGCCGGCCGAGGAGAAGGGCCGTCGCCGGGGCCGTAAGGCCGCCGCCGAGAAGCTGGCCGCGGAGGTCGCGCTGGAGCAGCCGGCCGCGCAGCCGCCTGCCGGCATCGAGCCGCCCGCGGCCGTCGCGCCGCCGGAGCGGACCGTCGCCGAGGTGGTCGAGGCCGACGACGACTACTACGACACCCAGGGCTACGACCTGTCCCGGTTCGAGACGGACACGCCGGCTGCCCCGGCGGTCGCGGACAGCCAGGAAGGCGACTCGGCCCGGCTGGCCGCAGCCGACGACCCGGACGCGATCGGTGAGGGCGACAGCGACGAGGACGGCGGTGCCCCGCGCCGGCGGGCGCGCCGTGGCGGCGCCCGGCGGCGTACCCGGCCGTAAGACGCTGAACTGCGCGAACAGGGCCCCGTTCCACGCCTGGCGTGTGGAACCGGGGCCCTGTCGTGCCTGCCGGGCAGCGCGGGAGGACGCCTACCGGTAGCCCGGTTTGGGGGGCGGGCCGGGTATGGCGTACGCTTGCCTGCGGCGCACTTTGGTGTGCTGAGTTCCCGCGTGCCCGCTCCGCCGGTGTCACGGCTCCCGGCGAGACGCCGTGGGAACGACCGCCGCCGGTGTGACAACCGGCAGCGGTGGAATAGACGCCAGCAGCCTCAACGACAGGGAGTCCGCCTCCGATGTACGCGATCGTCAAGACCGGCGGCAAGCAGTACAAGGTCGCCGAGGGCGACGTGATCGAGGTCGAGAAGCTCGCCGGTGCCCCCGGCGACGCGGTGAAGCTCACCGCGGTGCTCCTCGTCGACGGTGACGACCTGGTGACCGACGCGGCGAAGCTCGCCAAGGTCGCGGTGTCCGGCGAGATCGCCGCGCACACCAAGGGCCCGAAGATCCGGATCCACAAGTTCAAGAACAAGACCGGCTACCACAAGCGCCAGGGTCACCGCCAGCCGCTGACCCAGGTCAAGGTGACCGGCATCTCCAGCGGGAAGTAGGTCGTCCTCCAATGGCTCACAAAAAGGGTGCGTCCAGCTCGCGTAACGGCCGTGACTCCGCGGCCCAGCGACTCGGCGTGAAGCGCTTCGGTGGTCAGGTCGTCAGCGCGGGTGAGATCCTCATCCGTCAGCGTGGCACCAAGTTCCACCCCGGTGACCTGGTCGGCCGTGGCGGCGACGACACGCTGTTCGCGCTGGCCGCCGGCTCGGTGCAGTTCGGCACCAAGCGCGGTCGCAAGACCGTCAGCATCGTGCCTCAGCAGTAGTTTTCTGGCGAAGCGGGCCGCGGACCTCTGAGTCCCGGCCCGCTTCGCCTTTTCACGCGCGGGGCGAACCCCGCTGGAAGGATTGGCGTCGTGACGACGTTCGTTGACCGGGTCGTCCTGCACATGCAGGCCGGCGACGGCGGGCACGGCTGTGTCTCGATCCACCGGGAGAAGTTCAAGCCGTTCGGCGGGCCGGACGGCGGCAACGGCGGGCACGGCGGCAGCGTGTCCCTGGTGGTCGACGCGCAGGTCACCACGCTGCTCGACTTCCACTTCAGGCCCCACCTGAAGGCCGACAACGGCAAGGGCGGGGCCGGCTCGAACCGGGACGGCGCCAACGGCCGCGACCTGGTCATCAAGGTGCCGAACGGCACAGTGGTGCAGAGCCTCGACGGCGAGGTCCTGGCCGACCTGGTCGGCGAGGGCACCACGTTCGAGGCGGCCCGGGGCGGCCGGGGCGGGCGCGGCAACGCCTCGCTGGCGAACGCCCGTCGCAAGGCGCCCGGCTTCGCCGAGCTGGGTGAGCCCGGCGACCGGCTGGACGTGGTGCTGGAGCTCAAGAGCGTCGCCGACGTGGGCCTGGTCGGCTTCCCGTCGGCGGGCAAGTCCTCGCTGATCTCGGTGATCTCCGCGGCCAAGCCGAAGATCGCCGACTACCCGTTCACCACGCTGGTGCCCAACCTGGGCGTGGTCCGCGTGGACAACCACACCTTCACCGTCGCCGACGTGCCGGGCCTGATCCCGGGCGCGGCCAGCGGCAAGGGCCTGGGCCTGGAGTTCCTCCGCCACGTCGAGCGCTGCGCCGTGCTGGTGCACGTGATCGACACCGCTACGCTGGAGCCCGGCCGCGACCCGCTCGCCGACATCGACGCCATCGAGTCGGAGCTGTCCCAGTACGGCGGGCTCACCGACCGGCCCCGGCTGGTCGCGCTCAACAAGGTCGACGTGCCCGACGGCAAGGACCTCGCCGACATCGTCCGCCCCGACCTGGAGGCCCGCGGCCTGCGTGTCTTCGACGTCTCGACCGCCACCCGCGAGGGCCTGCGCGAGCTGACGTACGCGATGGCGGAGTTGGTCGACCAGGGCCGCCGGGCGGCCCCGCCGGCCGAGCCGACCCGGATCGTGATCCGCCCGAAGGCGGTCGACGACGCCGGCTTCACCATCGAGGCCGAGCCGGACGGCTCGTACACGGTGCGCGGCAGCCGGCCGGAGCGGTGGGTGAAGCAGACCAACTTCGACAACGACGAGGCAATCGGCTACCTGGCCGACCGGCTGGCCCGCCTCGGCGTCGAGGAGAAGCTCGCCAAGGCCGGCGCTCAGGCCGGTGACCTGGTGCGCATCGGCGACCGGGAGTTCGACTGGCAGCCGACGCTCTACGCCGGTGTCGACTTCGTGCCCGGCAACCGGGGCACCGACGTGCGGCTGGAGGACAAGTCGAACCGCCCGTCGGCGTCCGACCGGCTCGCGGCCCGCAAGGCCCGCCGGGTCCGGCCGGAGGACGAGGTCGAGGCCGCGCCGGCGGCGGCGGAGGCGGACGCCGAGTAGCCGTTTCCGGGACGGTGGCGGGAAACCTGCGCGAAATCCGGCGGATCTAGCGTACGGGCATCGCCCGGCAGCTGCTCGTGGCGCTGGAGGAACTGGCGTTCCGGGCGGGCCACCGGACGGTGTGCCTGGAGACGGGCACGTACCTGCCGGCCGCGATCTCGCTCTACCGGTCCAGCGGTTACGAGCCGATCCCGGTCTACGGCGAGTACGTGGACAACCCGTACAGCGTCTGTTTCGCCAAGCGGCTGCCGGTGGCGGTTTGACGCTCAGGCGCTGGTCTGGGCGTGCGGCGCGGTGACCGGCTTGGACTCGGGGCTGGCGTGCTGGCGCAGCACGATGCTGAGCAGGATCAGCACCCCGACGGCGAGGAACTCGCTCTGCCAGTTCTGCATGGACTGGAACCAGAAGTCACTGGCGCCGAGGAACTGCCAGGCGCTGATCGGGGCCGCGCCGCTCTCCTGCCCGGTGACGGCCCGGGACAAACGCCGGTCCGGCGTGTAGCGCCTGGTCAGGGGCGGTCGAACGGGGCCTCCACCGGGCTGCCCGTGCCCAGGTTGTTGTTCAGCAGCAGTCCGGCGGCGAGCATGCCGAAACCGAGGAACAGGTGCAGCCAGTTGTCGGCGTCGTTCACCGGCACGAAGTTGACAGCGGTGTCCCGGTCGATGGCGAAGCCGTACAGCCACAGCACCAGGTAGAGCGCGCCGCCGCCGGCCAGGAACACCCGCGCCCCGGCCAGCCGCCGGGCCAGCACCAGGCCGACCAGGCCGAACAGCAGGTGCACCAGGTTGTGCAGCACCGACACCTGGAACACCCCGAGCAGCTTCGCCTCGGAGTGGTGCCCGGCGAACGTCATCTCGCCGTAGTGCGTGGTGATACCGGGCACGAAGCCGAGCACGCCGATCAGCGCGAAGACGGCTGCCGCCGCGAGGGCAACCTTCTGCACCGTAGGCCGCGCGGGCGCGTGTTCGCGCACGTCACGTGCCATCCCTGTCACCCCCGTGGACTCGCCGCCGCCCGGGCGGGCAGGCATTCCATTCTCTGACCGGAGCGGGCCGCTCCCGCAGAGAAATCACGAATCAGGCATGGACCGGCCGACTGGGGGTAGGGCGATTGTCACGTGGAAACAATCCGCGTGACCCCCCGAGAACACCCGCTGGAAACACACGAGCGGAAGGGACATCATGACTCAGGATCTTTCCCCGGCTTCTGCCACTTACCAGTCGACGAACGGCGGCGGCGTGCGTGACCAGGCCCGCCAGGTTGGCTCCGACGCCGCGAGCGCCGGTGGCGCGGTCGCCCAGACCGCCAAGGAACAGGGCCAGGAGGTGGTGAGCGAGGCCAAGCGACAGGCCCGCGACCTCTACAGCGAGACCCGTGGCCAGGTCACCGCCCAGGCCGGTCAGCAGCAGCAGCGCGCCGCCAGTGGCCTGCGGTCGCTGGCCGACGAGATGCGCACCATGGCGCAGCAGGGTGGCGGCTCCGGGCCGGTCACCGAGCTGGCCCACCAGGCGGCCGAGCGGGTGCACGGCGTGGCCGGCTGGCTGGAGCAGCGTGAGCCGGGCGACCTGCTCAACGAGGTGAAGAACTACGCCCGCCGCAACCCCGGCACGTTCCTCGTCGGCGCCGCGCTGCTCGGCGTGGTCGCCGGGCGGCTCACCCGCAACATCACCGCGCTCGGCGACGACAACAGCGGCGCGCGGCCGGCGTACGACCCGGACCGCACCGCCGTCATCCCGACCGCGCGCGAGGTGCCGGGCCAGGTGCCGCCGGGCGGTTACCTCGACCCGACGCCGGGCAGCTACGCCGAGCCGGACCCGGGCTACTCCGCGCCGGGCGCGACCTACCCGGGTGGCGGCGCCACGAACACCTGGGCCGACCCGGCTGGTGGCACCGGTCAGCCGCTGCCGCCGCCGGAGCGCACCGACCCGCTGCCGGGCGTCCCGTCCACCGGCGCTCCCCGCCCGTGACCCGCCGCACCGGCAGAAGGGAGGCGACGGCATGACCGTACCCACGCAGGACCCCGGCTACCAGGCGGCCGGCGCGCCGCACCACGCCGACGAGGTGCGCGGCAGCTCGCTCGGTGACCTGATGCGTCAGGTGACCACCGACCTGTCCACGCTGATGCGGCAGGAGGTGGAGCTGGCCAAGGCCGAGATCCGCCAGGAGGGCAAGAAGGCGGGCAAGGCCGCCGGCCTGTTCGGTGGCGCCGGCTTCGGCGGCTACATGGTGGCGCTCTTCGTCTCCATCGCGATCTGGCAGTTCCTCGACAACGTCATGGACTCCGGGCTGGCCGCGCTGATCGTGGCCGTGATCTGGGCCGCGGTCGCGGCGGTCCTGTACTCGATGGGCAAGAAGAACGCCGAGCGGATCCGCGGCCTGAAGCAGACGAACGACAGCGTGCAGCGCATCCCCGACGCGCTCAAGCCGCACCCGGAGGGAGTCACCCGATGAGCACCGACCCCGAGCAGATCCGCCGCGAGATCGAAGCCACCCGTAACAACCTCAGCTCGGACGTGGACGCCCTGGCGTACAAGGTCAGCCCGAGCCGCATCGTCGACGACCGCAAGCAGCGCGTACGCAGTGCGCTGACCAACGTGAAGGACAAGGTGATGGGAACCGCATCGGATCTCGGCCACAGCACCGGCCACGCCGCCCACTCGGTGGGCGACCACGCCTCCTCGATGGCCTCGACGGTGGGCGACAAGGCGCACTCGGCCGCCTCGACGGTCGGTGACGCCGCCCAGCGCGCGCCGCAGGTGCTGCGGCGCAAGTCCGAGGGCAACCCGATCGCCGCCGGCGTGATCGCCTTCGGCGTCGGCATGCTGGTCTCCTCGCTGATCCCGGCCACCCGCCGCGAGCAGCAGGTCGCCGCGCAGGTCAAGGAGAAGGCGGCCGAGCACGGTGGCGTGGTCAAGGAGAAGCTGGGCGAGGTCGCCGGTGAGCTGAAGGAGGAGCTGCGCGAGCCCGCGCAGCACGCCGCCGAGTCGGTGAAGGCGACCGCGCAGGACGCCGCGCACGCGGTCAAGGACGACGGCCGCGCCGCCGCGCAGGACGTGCGGCACAGCGCCGAGCAGGTGCGGTCCTGAGCGTCCGCGCTCTCGGTCAGGAAGGGCCCCTTCTTATCGCCTCGCGATAAGAAGGGGCCCTTCCTTCCACCTCAGCGGGCGCCGCCCCGGTCTCCACCCAGAGCACCAGATCGTCGGGGCGGCGCCGGGTCATCCGCCGGCGCAGCACACGTGTGGAATTGGCCGCCACCCGCAGCCGGGCGCCCGCGTAGGGCACCCCGCCGCGCAGCCGCCGCCCCACCGCCAGCCACGCGCACATCCCGCGCTCCAGCGCCCACACGGGCGCGGCCAGGCTGGTGTGCGCCGGGAACACCGTCGCGCCGCCGGCCCGTCGCCGGCCCAGCTCCGCCACCGCCACAGTCGCCAGCCCGGCCCGCAGGAGCAGCCCGGGCCGACGGGTGGCGAGCGCGACAGCCGTCGCCGGCAGCACCGCCAGCGCGGCCAGCAGCCACGCCGGCCGGGCCGTCTCGTCGTACGCCTGGCGGACGCGCTGCCCGAGGAAGTGCGCGGCGGTGGGCGGGAGTCGCCGCACGTACAGCCACGCCGGGGTGGCCGTGCTGCCGCCGTACGCGCGCACGGTCCGGACCAGTTCCAGGTTCTCGAAGAGCACGTCCGGGTCGTAGCCGCCCATCGCCAGGAACGTGCTCCGCCGCACCCCGAGGGTGCCCGGCCAGTCCCCGCCGAGCGCGCGGGCGAGCAGCGTCCGGCCGGTGTCCCACCAGGCGTGCCAGGGCAGCGGGTCGAAGTGGTTCTGCGGCCGGACCAGGTCGACCCCGTCCAGCATCTGGTGCACCGCGCACAGGGCCGGCAGGTCGTACCGGACGTCGTCGTCGGCGATCACCACGTGCTCGTGCCGCGCCAGCGCGACGCCGGTGAGCACCCCGAGCACCTTGCCGTTGCGTCCGCGCAGCGCCGGGTCCGGCGGCACGTGCCGGGCCAGCCCGCGCCAGGCGTCGGCGTGCCGGGCGAACAGTTCCGGCGGCGAGGCGTCGACCACCACCACGTCGACCCAGCGGCTCAGCTCGCGCAGGTACCGGGTCAGCTCGTCCAGGCCGTCGTCGTCGTGGGCGCGCAGCGGCAGCACGTACGCCATCGGGAGCCGGACCGGCGTGGACGCGGCGGCCTCGTCACGCACGTGCGCAGCGGTCGGTCTGGTCACGTCGCCTCCCCTCGTGTCGGGTCACGCGACTTGCCCGGAATGCGGCTGCTGAAACCGTTTCGGACGTCCCGCGTCGGGTAGCGCAGCCGGATACGGACGGTCCGAGTCGTTCGAGGCGGAGGAGACGTGATGAGCAGGAACGCGACCAGGTGGGCGCTGGCCGGCGCCGCCACGGTGACCGCGCTCGGGATCACCCGCACGGTGGCCCGGTGGCGGCACCGGCACCAACCCGACCGTGAGGACGGCTGGTACGTGGTGCGCCGCGGCATCACAGTGGACCGGCCGGTCGACGCGGTGATCGGGTTCTGGACCGACCGGGAACGGCTCGACCGCGGCCTGGCCGAGTGGGCGACGCTGGAGCAGCTCGACGCGAACCGGTGGCGCTGCGTGGCGGCCGACCCGGCCGGCGGCGGCGCCGAGTGGCGGGCCGAGATCACAGTCGACGGCCCGGGACGGTTGAGCTGGCGGGTCACCGACGGACCGGTGGCCCAGCGCGGCCGGGTCGAGCTGGTGACCGCGCCGCAGGACCGGGGCACCGAGATCCGGGCCGAGCTGCGCTGGCGTTCCGGGCCGATCCGGCGCGCGGTCGGGCTGGTCGGTGGAACCGACCCGGACCTGGGGCTGCGCACCACGCTGCGCCGGATCAAGTCGCTGATCGAGACGGGGCAGGTGCTGGACACCCGGCACGACCCGTCCGGGCGCAGCCCGCGCCAGGAGCGGGCGACGGACAAGGTACGCGAGAAGCTGATGGTGGGAGGACGACCGTGAGGGCGTTGTGCTGGGAGGGCGTCGGCAAGCTGGCCGTGCGGGACGTGCCGGAGCCGGCCATCAGGTCGGCCGGCGACATCATCGTCAAGGTGCGTGCGAGCAGCGTGTGCGGCAGCGACCTGCACCTGATCAACGGCTACCTGCCGGCGATGCGCGAGGGGGACGTCCTCGGCCACGAGTTCATGGGCGAGGTGGTCGAGACCGGCCCGGACGTGCGGCGCATCTCCGTCGGCGACCGGGTGGTGGTCGGGTCGGTGGTGGCCTGCGGCTCGTGCTGGTACTGCCGTACCGAGCAGTTCTCGCTCTGCGACAACTCGAACCCGCAGCCGGTCTTCACCGAGAAGCTGTGGGGTCACTCGCCCGCGGGCATCCTCGGCTACTCGCACGCGGCCGGCGGCTACTCGGGCAGCCACGCCGAGTACATCCGGGTGCCGTTCGGCGACGTCGGCGCGTTCACCGTGCCGGACGGGGTGCCGGACGACTCGGTGGTGTTCGCCTCCGACGCGATGCCGACCGGCTGGATGGCGGCCGACTTCTGCAACCTCAAGGGCGGCGAGGTGGTGGCGGTCTGGGGCGCCGGTGGGGTCGGCCAGATGGCGGCCCGGTCCGCGCAGATCCTCGGCGCCGAGCGGGTCGTGGTCATCGACCGGCTGCCGGAACGGCTCGCCACCGCGGCGCAGCGGCTCGGCGTGGAGACGATCAACTACGCCGAGACCGACGTGCTCGAGGCGCTGCGGGAGATGACCGCCGGGCGCGGCCCGGACGCCTGCATCGAGGCCGTCGGCATGGAGTCGCACGACGTCGGCCCGGCGTACGCGTACGACAAGGCCAAGCAGACGGTACGGGCGCAGACCGACCGGCCCACCTCGGTCCGACAGGCGATCATGGCGTGCCGCAAGGGCGGCACGGTGAGCATCGTCGGCGTGTACGGCGGCCTGGTGGACAAGTTCCCGCTCGGCGCGGCCATGAACAAGGCCCTGGTGCTGCGGATGGGGCAGATGCACGCCCAGCGCTACATCCCGATGCTGCTGGACCGGGTCGCGGCCGGCGAGATCGACCCCGGCTACCTGGCCACCCACCCGATGTCCCTGGAGCAGGGCGCCCGGGGTTACGAGATCTTCGAGAAGAAGGAGGACGGCTGCCTGCGTACCGTGCTGCACCCGCAGGCCGCCTGACCGACGAAGGGTGCGCCCGTTCAGCGCAGCGGGCGCACCCCGTCGGCCCGATGTGCTCCGTCGACCGGGCGTACGCCGTCGAGCACCAGCCCGCTGGGCGGCAGCGCCGGCATGGCGCCGAGGTCGAGTGCCAGGTCCTGCGGCGGTACCCGGTAGTCCATCGCGCCGGTCAGGTTCGTCACGGCCCGCTTCATCAGCTCGATGGTGATCCACTCGCCGGCGCAGCGGTGGCCGGTGAAGTGGTCGCCGCCGCCCTGCGGGATCAGGCCGAACGGGTCGTCGCGCCAGCCGGTGAAACGCTCCGGCCGGAACCGCTCCGGCTCCGGCCAGAGGTCGGGGTGGTGGTTGGTGCCGTACAGGTCGAGCAGCACCCGCCGGCCCTGCGGGAACGTGTGTCCCCGCCACTGGAACGAGCGGCGTACCCGGGCCGCGGTGACCGGGAAGAACGGGTAGTAGCGGCGTACCTCCTGCACGAACCGCTCGGTCGCGGCGTCGTCGCCGGGCAGCCGGTCCCGCCAGTGCGGGTGGTCGTGCAGCGCCAGCGCGGCGAAGACCACGTACCGGTCCACCGCGACGGTGGGGCGCAGCACGTTGAGCAGTTCCACAGCGGCGATCCGGCGGGGCAGCGGCCGTCCCCGCTCGTCCCGGTGCTCGGCGACGACCGCCAGCGCGCTGCCCTCCGGGGCGGGCACCGTGCCCGCGCGTACACCTTCGATCAGGTTGCCGGCCCAGCGTTGCGCGCGGTGGCGGCCGAGCCGTCCGCGCCAGTGCCGGGGGCCCAGCGCGGCCGGGGCCTCGATCATCGCGTGCATCTCGGCGGCGCGGCGCGGCACGTCGTCCTCGGCAAGCGGCACCCCGGCCCAGGCCCAGACCGTACGGGTCAGGATCTCGCCCACCTCGTCGTAGAGCACCACCGGTCCGGTGCGGGACCAGGCCGGGATCCGGGCCCGCCACTGCTCGTCGAAGATCTCCCCGAGGCGGCGGATCGCGGCCCGCGTCATGATCGACATGAACATCGCCTTGCGGACCCGGTGCGCCTGGCCGTCGAGTCCCTGCACGCCGCCGACACCGGTGAGCGTGCGCTGCCCGCGCATCGGCATGGCGCCGTGCCGTACGAACCGCTCCTCGTCGTAGAACAGCTCGGCGGCGTCCCGGCCGCGCAGGCAGATCGTCGGTCTCAGCAGCAGCCGGGTCTGGAAGATGTCGGTGCCGAGGCGGTCGTAGCGGGAGCCGACGAAGCGGTAGCCCTCCCGGATGAAGGCGAGTGTGCTGTCCGGGCTCCGGTCGCTGGGCATGGTGCTCATGTCGACTGCTCCTGACGCGGTTCGGCGGCGCTGCCTACCTACCCCGGGCGGCGCTGCCGAACCCTCTATCTCAGCAGCTCAGGCCGTACGGGGGAGGGGCCAGCCGGGCGGGCGGACGCTGGCCCCTCCCCGGGGGCGGAAAAGCTGGTTCCCTCGGGGTACGCGGACCGGCGGCGACCGGTCCGGCGCCCCGCCGGCGTGGTGTCCGGCGGTGGTCACCGGCGACGGGGGAGGACACGGATGCGTGACGACAGGGCGGTGCGGCGGCACCGCGAGGCGTTGGCCGGGCTGCGCGGCGACGGCCGCGACGGCACGCTCATCGGCGGGCCCCGGCGCGCCGGGGCCCGCCCACCGCGGTACTTCACGGTGCACCTGGGCTTCGCCGCCACCGATCCCGCCGTCGCGCGGGAGCAGGCGGTGGCGTACGCGGAAGCGCTCGGCCTGCTCCGCCCGGAGCTGGCGCTCGGCGCGGCGGCCCTGTCCCCGGCGGACGCCTGGCACCGGGCCGAGCGGCTGTTCTGCGACGCCGTCGGGCCCGACGGCGAGCGCTGCGCCGACGTGGCCGGCCATCCGGGCTTCCACCACGCGCCCGGTCCGGGCGGGCTCGGCTGGGGCGACGGTGACTGAGCCGCGCTCAGTCCAGGTCGAACTCGCCGTCCTGGGCGCCCGCCACGAAGGCGTCCCACTCGGCCTGGGTGAAGACCAGCACCGGCCCGTTCGGCTCGGCGGAGTTGCGCATGCCGATCAGGTCGTCCACGAAGGCCACCTCGACCGCGCCCTCGGAGTTGTCCCCCTCCGCCCGCTGCCAGACCGCCCGGGAACTGTCGAAATCACCCTTGGGGTGCTGACCCATCGCTGCTCCTTCGTCGCCTTGCGTAACGAGAAGGTCCCGAGCGGACCTCATCGGGCAGGATAAGCGGATGCCGAGCCTCACCCGTGCAGAGGCGACCGCGCGCCGCGCGTCGATCGATGTCGAGTCCTATCACGTGGACCTCGACCTGACCGGCGACGCCGAGCGGTTCCGCTCCGCCGTCACCATCCGGTTCCGGGCCACCCCCGGCGCCGAGACCTTCGTCGACGTCAAGCCCCGCCGACTCCTCACCGCCCGCCTCAACGACCGCGACCTCGATCCGGCCCTGCTCGCCGGCGATCGGCTGCCGCTGACCAGCCTGGCCGCGACCAACACGCTCGCCGTCGAGGCCGAGATGGCCTACTCCAACACCGGCGAAGGGCTGCACCGCTTCGTCGACCCGGCCGACGGCGAGACCTACCTCTATGCGATGTCCTTCCTGGACGACGGGCCGCGCATCTTCGCCGCGTTCGACCAGCCCGACCTGAAGGCGCCGGTGACGCTGACCGTCACCGCACCGGCGGAGTGGACTGTTGCCGCCAACGGGCCGCTCGTCGACCGGCCGGCGCCCGGGCGCTGGGAGTTCGCCCCCACCGAGCCGCTCGCCACCTACTTCGTCACGCTGATCGCCGGGCCCTGGCACGTACTGCGCGCCGAGCACGACGGCATCCCGCTCGGCCTCTACTGCCGGCGCTCGCTCGCCGCCCACCTGGACGCCGACGCCGACGAGATCTTCACAGTCACCCGGCAGTGCCTCGACCGCTTCCACCAGTTGTTCGCCGAGCGCTACCCGTTCGGCAAGTACGACCAGGCGTTCGTTCCCGAGTTCAACGCCGGCGCGATGGAGAACCCGGGCCTGGTCACGATCCGCGACGACTACGTCTTCCGCTCGGCGGTCACCGACACGCAGCGGGAGCTGCGCGCCACCACGATCGCCCACGAGATGGCGCACATGTGGTTCGGCGACCTGGTCACCATGCGCTGGTGGGACGACCTCTGGCTCAACGAGTCGTTCGCGGAGTACCTCGGCACCCGGGTCACCGCCGAGGCGACCCGGTTCGACCGGGCGTGGACCACGTTCGCGAGCCGCCGCAAGGCCTGGGGCTACACCGCCGACCAGCGCCCCTCCACCCACCCGGTCGCGCCGGAGGAGGTGGCCGACACCGCCCAGGCGCTGCTCAACTTCGACGGCATCTCGTACGCCAAGGGCGCCAGCGTGCTGCGCCAGCTCGTCGCCTGGCTCGGCGACGACGCGTTCCTGGCCGGGCTGAACGCGCACTTCGCCGCGCACCGGTTCGGCAACGCCACGCTCGCTGACCTGCTGTCCAGCCTGGGCGCCGCGAGCGGCCGCGACCTGGACGGCTGGGCCGAGCGCTGGCTGCGCCGCGCGCAGGTGAACACGTTGCGGATCGACACCGCTGTGGACACCGGCGGGCGGTGGACCGACGTGGCGATCGTGCAGACCGCCCCGGCCAGCCACCCGGTCCTGCGGCCGCACCGCATCGGCGTGGCCCACCACACCGCCGACGGCCCGGCCCGCCGGTACGCCGTCGACCTCGACCCGGACGCCGACGGCGGCCGTACGCCGCTGCCCGAGCTGGTCGGGCAGCCCGCCACCGGGCTGCTGCTGCCGAACGCCGGTGACCTGACGTTCGCCAAGATCCGGCTCGATCCGGCCTCGGCGGACGCGGTGCCGACGCTGCTGCCCGGCCTCGCCGACCCGCTGGCCCGGGCGCTGCTCTGGGGCGAGGCGCTGGACGCGGTCACCGACGGGGAACGCCCGGCCGGCGCGCTGGCCGCGCTGATCGCGGCGGCGCTGCCCGCCGAGACCGAGGTGACGATCGTCGAGGACGTGCTGCTGCTCAGCCGCCGGCTGATCGACCGCTATCTCGACCCGCTCGCCCGGGACGCGGCGCTGCTGCGGGTGGCGACCGCCTGCGCGGCGCTGCTCGACTCGGCTCCCGCGGGCGGCTCGCTGCAGCTCGCCGCGGCGCGGGGTCTGATCGCCGCCACCACCGACACCGCGATGCTCACCGGCTGGCTGGCCGGCAAGGAGGTGCCGTCGGGGCTGGCCGTGGACACCGACCTGCGCTGGGCGGTGCTGCGCCGGCTGGTGGTGCTCGGCGCGGCCGGTACACCGCAGATCGACGCCGAGGCCGACGCCGACCGCAGCGCCACCGGCGCCGAGCAGGCAACCGCGTGCCGGGCCGCGCTGCCCGACCCTGACGCGAAGCGGGCCGCCTGGGAGATCGTCACCCGCAGCACCGAGCTGTCCAACCGCCTGGTCGAGGCGGCCGCCGAGGGCTTCTGGCAGCCCGAGCAGGCCGAGCTGACCGCCGGGTACGTGCAGCGCTACTTCACCGACATACCGGCGGCGGCGCGGCTGCGTACCCCGTGGGTGGCCGACGCGGTCACGGTGGCCGCGTATCCCCGCTACGCCGTGGCGCAGCCCACCCGGGAACTGGCCGCGGCGCTGCTGGCCCGCGACGACCTGACGCCCGGCCTGCGGCGGTGGGTGACCGACCTGGACGACGACATGCGCCGGGCGCTGGTGGCCCGGACAGCGGTGGCCGCCGCGTCGGCCTGAGCAGGGAGCGCGCCGGGTGAGGGCCCGCCCGGCGCGCTCGACCGCGGACCCCGCCCAGGGCTGTCGGGCGGGCGGCCTACGATCGCTGGGTGGAGGAAGACATCCGGCGGGTCGGCATCATGGGCGGCACGTTCGACCCGATCCACCACGGGCACCTGGTGGCGGCGAGCGAGGTGGCCGACCGGTTCGGTCTGGACGAGGTGGTCTTCGTGCCGACCGGACAGCCGTGGCAGAAGGCGGAGGAAGCGGTCACCCCGGCCGAGGACCGTTATCTGATGACGGTGATCGCCACCGCCTCCAACCCGCGCTTCCAGGTGAGCCGGGTCGACATCGACCGCGGCGGCCCCACCTACACCGTCGACACGCTGCGCGACCTGCACGCCGAGTACGGCGCGAAGGCGCAGCTGTTCTTCATCACCGGCGCGGACGCGCTGGAGCGCATCCTCTCCTGGAAGGACCTGGACGAGGCGCTCGAACTGGCCCACTTCATCGGCGTGACCCGGCCCGGCTTCGAACTCACCGACAAGCACCTGCCGGCCGACTCGGTCAGCCTGGTGCAGGTGCCCGCGATGGCGATCTCCTCGACCGACTGCCGCGCCCGGGTCGCCCGGGGCGAACCGGTGTGGTACCTGGTGCCCGACGGTGTGGTGCAGTACATCGCGAAACGGCGGCTCTATCAGCGGTGATTCCGCCCTTTATGTTCCCGTTCATGCCTGAAATCGACCAGAACTGACAAGTCGCCGCCCCGCCGGGTGTGAGAGGCTTGGAGGGTCGCACGGTTGATCGAAGGAGAACGGTGACAGTTTCCGAGCGCGCGCACGAGCTGGCGGTGGCCGCCGCCCAGGCCGCGGCCGACAAGAAGGCACAGGACATCGTCATCATCGACGTGGGTGACCAGCTCGCGATCACCGACGCGTTCCTGCTGGCCGCCGCTCCGAACGAGCGTCAGGTGCTCGCCATCGTCGACGCCATCGAGGAGCGCCTGCTGGAGCTGCCGGAGAAGGCCAAGCCGGTGCGCCGCGAGGGCGAGCGGGGTGGCCGCTGGGTGCTGCTCGACTACGTCGACATCGTGATCCACGTCCAGCACACCGAGGAGCGCGAGTTCTACGCGCTCGACCGGCTCTGGAAGGACTGCCCGCAGATCCCGTTCGTGGATCGCGACCTGGCCGACTCGGCCGCCGGCACCGCCGCCGCCGAATGACCCGCCTGATCATCTGGCGGCACGGCAACACCGACTGGAACGCCGCGAGCCGCGTCCAGGGCCAGACCGACGTGCCACTCAACGACCTCGGCCGGGAGCAGGCCCACGCCGCAGCTCCGGTGCTCGCCGCGCTGCGCCCGGACGCGATCGTCGCCAGCGACCTGCGCCGGGCCGCCGACACCGCCGCCGCGCTCGCCGCGCTGACCGGGCTGCCGGTCCGCACCGACGCCCGGCTGCGGGAACGGCACTTCGGCCAGTGGCAGGGCCTCACCCTGACCGAGGCGGCCGAGCGGTTCCCCGACGAGTACGCCCGCTGGCGGGCCGGCGCCCCCGACCCCGGCGCCGACATCGAGAGCCTGCACGACCTGGGCGAACGGCTCGGCGCAGCCTTCCGGGACGCCGCCGGCCTGGCCGCCGGCGGCACTGTCGTGGTGACCACGCACGGCGGCGGCGCCCGGCAGGGCGTCGGGCACCTGCTCGGCTGGGACCACACAGTGCTGCGCAGCCTCGGCTCGCTGGCGAACTGCCACTGGACCGAGCTGCGCCGCAACGACGTCCGGGGCTGGCATCTGCGAGCGCACAACGTCGGTCTGGTCACCCAGGCGGCGCTCACCGACGCGGTCTGACACCTCCGGCCCCGGCGTGTCACCGCGTCATCGGCTAGCGTGCCGGTCATGCCCGTCGCGGTCGTCACCGACTCCACCGCCTATCTGCCCTCCGACCTGGTCCGCGCACGCGGGCTCACAGTCGTCCCGCTGACCGTCGTCCTCAACGGCGCCGAAGGGCTGGAGGGCGTCGAGACCTCACCCGCCGACGCCACCCGCGCGCTGAGCGCTCGGCGGGTCTCGGTGAGCACGTCCCGGCCCGCGCCGGAACAGTTCGCGCAGGTCTACCGCACGCTGCTCGCCGAGGGCGCCGACGGCGTGGTGTCGGTGCACCTGTCCGCCGAACTGTCCGGCACTGTCGAGGCCGCCCGGCTGGCCGCCGCCGAGGTCGGCGACGACCGCGTCACCGTCGTGGACAGCCGATCCACCGGCATGGGCCTCGGCTTCCCGGCGCTCGCCGCCGCCGCGGCCGCCGCGCAGGGCGCCGACCTGACCGGGGTACGCGACGCGGCGCTGGACGCGGTCGCCCGGACCACCATCTACTTCTACGTCGACACGCTCGAGTTCCTGCGCCGGGGCGGCCGGATCAACGCGGCCGAGGCGCTGCTCGGCACCGCCCTCTCGGTGAAGCCCATCATGCACATGCCGGACGGCGCGATCGTGGTGAAGGACAAGGTCCGTACCGCCAGCCGGGGAGTCGCACGTCTGGTCGACCTCGCCGTCGAGACAGCCGGGGATGCCCAGGTGGACGTGGCGGTGCACCACCTCGCCGCGCCGCAGCGGGCCGAGCAGTTGCTGACGGCGCTGACCGAGCGGCTGGGCGACCGCCTGCACGACACGTACGTCACCGAGGCCGGAGCGGTGGTCGCCGCGCACGCCGGACCCGGGCTGGCATGCGTGGTGGTCCACCGCCGCACCTCCTAGGGTGGCCGGATGAGCGTTCGGTCGTATGTCGTCACCGGCGGGGGACGGGGCGTCGGACGGGCGATCGTCGAGCGGCTGGCCGCCGACGGCGGCGTGGTGGTCGTGGTCGAACGGGACCCGGGCGCGCTGGACTGGCTGGCCGGGCATCCGCTCACCGACCGGCTGCACGCCGTGACCGGGGATGCCGGCGACGAGGCGGTCACCGGCCTGGCCGCCGACCGCGCCGAGGCGTACGCGCCGCTGGCCGGCTGGGTCAACAACGCCGCCGTCTTCCGCGACGCCGACCTGCACCGCGTGCCCGCGAGCGAGGTGGTCGACCTGATCGCGCTCAACCTGCGGCCCGCCGTGGCCGGGTCCGGCACCGCCGTACGCCGGTTCCTGGCCGCCCGGACCGGCGGGGCGATCGTCAACGTCTCGTCCCACCAGGCCCGCCGGGCGGTGCCGGGCGCGCTGCCGTACGCCACCGCCAAGGCCGCGGTGGAAGGGCTGACCCGGGCGCTCGCCGTCGACTACGGCCCGCACGGGATCCGTGCCAACGCGGTCGCGCTCGGCTCCGTCCACACCGAACGGCACGCCGCCTACCTGGCCGGACTCGACCCGGCTGAGGTCGCGCACGTCGACGCGGAGATGGCCCGGCTGCACCCGCTCGGCCGGATCGGGCGTACCGACGAGGTGGCCGAGGTGGTCGCGTTCCTGCTCTCCGACCGCGCCTCGTTCGTCAACGGCGCGACGGTGCCGGTCGACGGGGGACGGGCCGCGCTCGGCCTGGACCCGGAGGCGCGCTGACCCGCCTGGTCGTTCTCGGCCACCTAGCACAGCCACGACTTGATCGGGTGTCTGCCCACAGTCCCCCTGTTGTCCACAGGTGAGCGCCAACCGGCCGATGCGGGACGAGCTGCCGCCGTAGCGTCCCGAGCCGTGCCAGACGACGAGGAGACGACGGTACGGCGGCGGCTCGCGCGGCTGTTCGGGTCCGCGGACGCCGCTGCCGTCCCGCCGATCCCCGCCGACCGCGCGGGCGAGCCCGACCGGGCGGCGGGATCCTCGCGGCGGCCCGGGCGCTCCCTGTCCGGGCCGGACCACGAGCCCAGGCCGGTCTTGCCGGGCCGGCTCGGTTCGGCTTTCGAGCCTGGGCCGGGTGAGGCCGAGCCGGGTCTCGGGCTGGGTCCCGGTTCCCCGGAGCGCGACGGCGGGCGGGAGCATCCGTTCGGCGCGAACCACTGGTCCGCCGAGCCGGACGCCGACGACGGCCCGCCCCACGATGCCCCGGTGGTCGCGCGCGGCCTGGCGTCCCGGCTGCCCGGGCCCGGGGCGTTCGACCCCGGCCGCCGGGGTGTGCGTGCGCTCGCGGCGGTGGCGGCAGTGGTGGTCGTGGTGGCCGCCGTCTGGGCCTGGCGCTCGCGTCCGAGCACCGAACCCGTCCAGCCGGTGACGGCGTCCTCCGAGGCGCCGGTGAGGGCCGCGAGCGAGGCGGCCACCGGGGTGCCCGCGTCAGCCGGCTCACCCGGTCAGGTGGTCGTCGCGGTGGCCGGGAAGGTCCGCCGCCCCGGCCTGGTCCGGCTACCGGCCGGGGCCCGGCTGGCCGACGCCGTCGAGGCGGCCGGCGGGGCGCTGCCCGGCGTCGACGTGGCGCTGCTCAACCCCGCCCGCAAGGTCACTGATGGCGAGCTGATCCTGGTCGGCGTGACCGCCCCACCGGGACCGGCGGCCGGGCCCGCCGCGGCGGGTGCCGGCGGTGCGCCGGGTGGTCCGCCGGCGCCGGCCGGGCCGGTCAACCTGAACACCGCGACGCTCGCCCAGCTCGACGCGCTGCCGGGCGTCGGCCCGGTGCTCGCCCAGCGGATCCTCGACCACCGGGACCAGCACGGCGGCTTCCGGTCCGTGTCCGACCTGCGCCAGGTCGACGGCATCGGCGACGCCAGGTACGAGCAGCTCAAGGAACTGGTGACGGTGTGAGCGGCCGGAGTGCCACTGCCTCGCCCGTCCTCGACGGTGGCCCTGCGCACGTCCGCGACGCGCCCGATCTGCGGCTGGCCGGGTCCGCGGTGGCCGCGTGGCTCGCCGCGCTGGCCGGGCTGCACCTCACCGTCCGGGCGACCGTGTGGATGGCCGCCGTCGCCGCCGCGCTCGCCCTTCTGGCGGGCCTGCGCCGCTGCGGCGTGCTCGGTCGGCCGGGGGAACCGGCCCGCCGTTACGGCTGGATCGCGGTCGCCGTGCTGCTCGGCGTCGTCTGCGGGGCGGCCGCCACCGGCGCCCGGCTCGCGATCCGCGACGCCACAGCGGTACGCGCGCTTGTGACCGAAGGTGCAGTGGTCACCGCCGATCTGGTGTTGCGCGACGATCCGCGTCCGGTACGCGGCGCCCCCGGCCGGCCACCGATGCTGCTGGTCCGAGTCGACCTGGTCCGCCTCACCGGAGGCGACGGCGCGCGGGTCACCGGCCCGGTACGCGCACTGGTGCTGGCCACCGACCCGGCCTGGCGGCCGCTGCTGCCGGGTCAGCGGGTCACCACCCAGGGGCGGCTGTCCGCCCCGCGCGGCGGTGACCTGACCGCCGCCGTGCTCTCCGCGGCCGACCCGCCCACGTTGCGCGGCAGCGCGTCCTGGCCCCAGCGGGCAGCCGGTGCGCTGCGATCAGGGCTCCAACGCGCCTGTGAGCCGCTGCCGGACGCGCCGGGCGGGCTGCTGCCCGGACTCGTGGTGGGGGACATCAGCCGGCTGCTGCCCGAGGTGGAGGACGACTTCCGGGCCACCGGGATGACGCACCTCAACGCGGTGTCCGGCTCCAACGTGGCGATCGTCGTCGGGGCCGTGCTGCTGCTGGCCCGCTGGGCTCGTGCCGGCCCGCGTACCGCCGCCACGCTGTGCGTGCTCGCCCTGGTCGGGTTCGTCATCCTGGTACGGCCCTCGCCGAGCGTGGTGCGCGCCGCCGCGATGGGTGCGATCGGGCTCGCCGCGCTGGCCGCCGGGCGGTCCCGGTCGGCGCTGCCCGCGCTCGCCGCGGCGGTCACCGGGCTGATCCTGTACGACCCGGACCTCGCGGGCGACCCGGGGTTCGCGTTGTCGGTCTGTGCCACCGGGGGACTGCTGCTACTCGCGCCGGGATGGCGGGACGCGCTGCGCCGCCGGGGCGTCCCGGCCGGGCTGGCCGAGGCGCTCGCCGTGCCGGCCGCCGCGCAGCTCGCCTGCGGCCCGGTGATCGCCGGACTGTCCGCGACGGTGAGCCTGGTGGCGGTGCCGGCGAACCTGCTGGCGGTGCCGGCCGTCGCGCCGGCCACTGTGCTCGGTGTGCTGGCGGCGGTGCTGTCGCCGGTGTGGCCGGGCGGTGCGGAGTTCCTGGCCTGGCTGGCGAGTTGGCCGGCGCGCTGGCTGGTGGCGGTCGCCGCGTACGGGGCGGACCTGCCGGCCGGGAACCTGCCCTGGGCGGGCGGCGTGGCCGGCGCCCTGCTGCTGGCGGCGGTGAGCGCGGCGCTGCTGCTCGCCTTCCGCCGACGCCGGGCCCGGCGGCTGATCGTGGTCGTCGCGGTGGCGGTCGTGCTGGGCGCGGTGCCGGTCCGGCTGCTGGCCTCCGGCTGGCCGCCGCGCGGCTGGGTGGTGGTGGCGTGCGCGGTGGGGCAGGGGGACGCGGTCGTGCTGCCGGTCGCGGCCGGCCGGGCCGTGGTGGTGGACGCCGGACCGGACCCGTCCGGCGTGGACGCCTGTCTGCGCCGCCTCCGCGTACGCGAGGTGTCGCTGCTGGTGGTCAGTCACTTCCACGTCGACCACATCGGCGGCGTGGCCGGGGTGTTCCGGGGCCGGCGGGTGGGCGCGGTGGTGGGTCCGTCCTGGTCCGAGCCGCCCTACGGCGCCGCCCAGGTCCGTGAGGCGGCCCGCCGGGCCGGTGCGCCGCTCGCTGCCGCCCAGGCGGGCTGGCGATGGCGGGCGGGAGCGGTGGACCTGGTCGCGATCGGGCCGCCATACCCGCTGCGGGGCAGCCGGTCGGATCCGAACAACAACTCGCTCGTCCTGACCGCCACCGTGGCCGGGGTACGGATCCTGCTCGCCGGTGACGCCGAGACGGAGGAGCAGCGGGCGATGCTGGAGACGATGCCGGCCGCCGCGATCCGGGCCGACGTGCTGAAGGTGGCCCACCACGGCTCGGCGTACCAGGATCCGGAGTTCATCGGCGCGGTGCGCCCGGCGGTGGCGCTGGTGTGCGTCGGCGTCGACAACGACTACGGGCATCCCAACGCCGGGCTGCTGGACCGGCTGACCCGGGGCGGCGCGCGGGTGCTGCGTACCGACACCGGCGGTGACCTGGCCGCTGTTCGCGTCGGCGCCGGCCTCGCCGTGGTGACGCGCGGCCCCGACCCGGTACGACAGCGGTGAGGTGGCGAATCTTGTTGGGATAGATGGTGGATCAAGGCAAATGTCTGGATTTGCGCTGAGTGCGGGCTGCGCCGTCACAGTCCTCGATGACCAGGTCCGATCGGGTCGGAGGGCGTGCGAGTATGGGCGACGTGACCCCCGCCGACCTGCCCCCTATTGTGCTCGTCCTCGGCGACGAGGAGCTGCTCGCCACGCGAGCGGTGACCGAAGCCGTCGCCCGGGCCCGCGAGGTGGACCCCGACGTGGACGTGCGGGAATACCAGGCCGGCACGCTGACCGTCGGCGAGATCGCCGAGATGCTCAGCCCGTCGCTGTTCGGCGGCCGCCGGGTGCTGGTGCTCCGCTCCGGTCAGGACGCCCGCAAGGACCTGTCCACCGCGCTGCTGGCGTACGCGAAGAATCCCGACCCGGACGTGCAGCTCGTGGTGCTGCACCTGGGCGGGGCCAAGGGCAAGGCGTTCGCCGACGGGCTGCGGGCGGCCGGCGCCACAGTGGTGCCGGCGATGAAGCTCAAGGGCGACCGGGAGCGGGCCGCCTTCGTGCGCGACGAGATCCGCCGCAACGGTGGCAAGTGCACGCCGGACGCGGCTGACGCCCTGGTCGCGGCGGTCGGGAACGACATGCGGGAGCTGGCCGCCGCCTGCTCGCAGCTGCTCGCCGACACGGACGGGCGGATCGGCGCGGACACGGTGGCCCGCTACTACCGGGGACGGGCCGAGGTGACCGGCTTCACGGTGGCCGACGCGACGATGGTCGGCGACGTGCCCGGCGCGCTGGAGGCGCTGCGGTGGGCGTTGCACGTCGGTGTCGATCCGGTGCCGATCGCCGACGCGCTGGCCGACGGCGTACGCACCGTGGCCCGGGTCGCAGCCGCCGGTCGGGGAAGCCCGTTTCAGCTGGCCAAGACGCTGGGCATGCCGGCCTGGAAGATCGAGAAGGCTCAGGTGCGTGCCCGGGGCTGGACGCCCGAGGGCCTGGTCGAGGCGATGCAGGTGGCCGCCGAGTGCAACGCGGCGGTCAAGGGCGGCGCCGACGACCGGGCGTACGCGCTGGAGCGAGCCGTGTTCGCGGTGGCCGCGGCCCGGCAGGGCGGCGCCCGGTGACCCGAGCGTGGTCGACGGTGGCCACGGACGAGGAGCGGTACCGCCCGCTCTACGCCCGGGTGCTGGGCCTGCGCTTCGTCAACCCGGGCGGGGTGCTCTGCTTCCTGTTCTTCGAGGGCGCGATGGCGCTCGCCGTGCTGCTCGCGCTCGCCGAACTGGTGAGCTGGTGGGCGGTGCTGGTGCTGCCGGTCGCGGTGGCCGCGATGGTCAAGCTCAACGACGTGGTCGCCGAGATGGTCGTCCGCACCGCGGCGCTGGTGCCCGAGCAGGAGCGGGACCGCTTCCGGCGGCAGATGGAGCCGGTGGTCGGCCGGGCCCGGGTGCCCGCGAGCGCCCGCGCGTTGCCGGGTGGCACGGCCCAGAGCGTTCGGTCGTTGCCGGGCGGCGCGACCACCGACTCCCGGGGCGTCCGCTACCACCATCCGCAACGCGCGACGTTCGACCGCCCGGGCGGGCGGTAGCTGCGCCTCCCGCCGCCAGGCCCTCCCACCGGTCAGCGGCAGCCGAAGATGCGCCCGCGATCACGACGCCACGTGCCGCGCCGTGCGGGGATCCTGGTACGGAACCGCCCATCCGAGGGCCCATTTCGTACCAGGATCCGCGGCGTGATCGGAGTGTGGACAGGCGGAAGCCCCAGGGCTCGATGGCCCCGGGGCTTCCCGTCGTATCTGCGGTGCCGGTCAGGCAGAGAACGAGGCGACGCGCTTGGCGATCGCCGACTTGCGGTTGGCCGCCTGGTTGGCGTGGATGACACCCTTGCTGGCAGCCTTGTCCAGCTTCCGGGTGGCCTCACGCATCAGCACGGTGGCCTTCTCGGCGTCGCCCGCCTCGGCAGCCTCGTGGAACTTCCGGATGGCGGTCTTCAGCGACGACTTGACCGACTTGTTACGCAGCCGGCGCTTCTCGTTCTGCCGGTTGCGCTTGATCTGGGACTTGATGTTCGCCACGCGACAGCCTCGTCTTGATAGCTCGGGTTGGTCTGCTTTCGCGCACGACGAGCATGCGTCACCGCCGCGCGAAAAGCCAGGCTACCAGGTCGGTCCCGGACGAGCCAAAACGCCTCCGGCCGGCCCACCCGCCCCCGCCCTCGCGCGCCGTCGCAGCCAGGGATCACGCGGCCTTCCAGGCAGGTTCAGCAGCACCACTTCGGGGAGGTGGTGTGGTCAGGGCCCGTGTGATGCCGCCACTTCCCCGTACTGGTGTGGATCAAAGGGCGGGGGGGAGAGAAATTAAGAGGGAAGTGCGGGGCGTGCCCAGGGCCAGCCTCGCCGCTCGGCCAGCCAGCCGAGCGCCTGCTCGCCGCTCCAGCGCTGGTGGGCGCGCAGGTGCGGGGACGCCGTCGACGGTCCGGCGGCGGCCCCGGTCAGGTAGTAGCCGGCCAGCGCGGCCAGCGTCACGTCCAGCGCGTCCCGGGGCGCGCCTGCTGCGGCCGGGTGTCCGGCGAACGCGGCGTCCGCGTCCAGGCCGCTGGCGTACGCGGTGAGCAGCAGCCCGGCCAGGTCGAACCAGCCCGGCCCGTGGCAGAGCCAGGGCCAGTCGCAGAGCCAGGCCCGCCCGTCGGAGTCGATCAGGAGGTTGTCCACCCGCAGGTCGCCGTGGGCCAGTCCGGGTGCGGCGTCGGCGTACCCGGGCAGGCGTGACTCCAGCGCCACCAGCTCGGCCAGCGGGGCGCCGGCCGCCGGCTCGGGCAGCGGCTCACGTCCGGCGGCCACCTCGCCCCACCAGAGGATGTCGTCGCGGGCCAGGTCCGCGAGCCGGGGGAGCGGGAGCGCGACCAGCTCCGCGGGCGGGTCGGCGAGGGCGGCGGCCACCTCGGCGTACGCGGCCAGGGCGGCGTCCAGCTCGGCCGGCGCCCAGGGCAGCCGGGGGGTGTGCCCGTCGATCGCGTCGAGCGCGAGCGCGTACCAGCCGGACTCGGTGAGCGCCCAGCGTGGCCGGGGCGCCGGCAGGCCGGCCGGGAGCCGGGCCAGGATCGCCGCCTCGTGGGCGTACCAGTCGACCAGGTGCCGCTGCCCGTCCAGCGCCGCCGCCTTGACGAACACGCGCGCACCGGCGGGACCTGTCAGTACGGCGGCGAAGCCGCTGGTGAACCCGCCGGCGGCCACCCGGACCGCCGCCGGTGAGCCGCCGAGCCGGGCGGCCAGCGCTTCCCGCAGCCCGGCCGGCAGGTCGGTCCAGCCCGGCCGCACGGCCGTGGACCCGTACGGAACCGGTGGAAGTGAGATCGCACGCACCCGCACCATGCTGCCGTACCGGAGCGCGCCGCCCCGGCGCGTCGGAGGGCTCTGCCAGACTGCCCACCATGAGGACCGACGAGTTCTGGCAGCTGATCGACGAGGCCCGCGCCGGGGCCGGGGGAGAGCCCGACGCGGTCGCCGCCCGGGCGGTCGCGCTGCTGGCCGAGCGCGACCCGGAGGAGATCGTCGGGTACGCCCACCACCAGCGGCGGGTGCTCGCCGCCTCCTACCAGGTCGACCTCTGGGGCGCGGCGTACCTGATCAACGGGGGCGCGTCCGACGACGGCTTCGAGTATTTCCGGGGCTGGCTGATGACCCAGGGCCGGGCGGTGTTCGCCAAGGCGGTCGGCGACCCGGACTCGCTCGCCGAGTTGCCGCAGGTCCGGGCGGCGGCGCTCAGCGGCGAGGAGTTCGAGTGCGAGCAGATGCTTGCGGTGCCGTGGGACGCGTACCGGAAGGCCACCGCGGCCGACCTGCCGGCCGAGCGTGACCCGGTGCCGGTGCCCGACCTGAACGACTTCTGGGACTTCGACGACGAGGAGGAGGCCCGCCGCCGGCTGCCGAGGCTGGCCGCGCTCTTCGTCGAGCCACCCGTGGAGTAGGACGGAGTAAAGGGGGAGTCCGGGCGCGCTCCGGGCGACGTGGGACCATGGAGGGGGCCGGCGGCGCGCCGGCCCGCTCACGTCAGCCGACCAGAACGGACCGCTGTGCCACCGACGCTCGATCCCGGCGCGAACGCTCCTGGTGCCACCGACCCGGCGCGCATCCGGAACTTCTGCATCATCGCCCACATCGACCACGGGAAGTCGACCCTGGCCGACCGGATGTTGCAGCTCACCGGTGTGGTCGACCCCCGGCACATGCGCGCGCAGTATCTGGACCGGATGGACATCGAGCGCGAGCGCGGCATCACCATCAAGAGCCAGGCCGTGCGGATGCCGTGGACGATCCGCGAGGGCGACCGGACCGGTGAGACAGCCGTGCTCAACATGATCGACACCCCGGGCCACGTGGACTTCACCTACGAGGTGTCCCGTTCGCTGGCCGCCTGCGAGGGCGCGATCCTGCTCGTCGACGCCGCGCAGGGCATCGAGGCGCAGACGCTCGCCAACCTCTACCTGGCGCTCGAGAACGACCTGCACATCATCCCGGTCCTCAACAAGATCGACCTGCCGGCCGCCCAGCCGGAGAAGTACGCCGAGGAGCTGGCGCACCTGATCGGCGGCGACCCGGCGGACTGCATCAGGGTCTCCGGTAAGACCGGTGAGGGCGTGCCCTACCTCCTGGACGAGATCGTCCGGCAGTTCGTGCCGCCGGTGGGCGAGGCCGAGTCCCCGGCCCGCGCGATGATCTTCGACTCGGTGTACGACGTCTACCGGGGCGTGGTCACGTACGTCCGGGTGATCGACGGCCGGATCTCGGCCCGGGACCGGATCAAGATGATGTCCACCGGCGCGGTCCACGAGCTGCTGGAGATCGGCGTCATCTCGCCGGAGATGGTCAAGGCCGACGCGCTCGGCGTCGGCGAGGTGGGCTACCTGATCACCGGCGTGAAGGACGTGCGCCAGTCCCGGGTCGGTGACACCGTCACCATCAACAACAACCCGGCCAAGGAGGCGCTCGGCGGTTACAAGGACCCGAAGCCGATGGTCTACTCGGGCCTCTATCCGATCGACGGCTCGGACTACCCGAACCTGCGCGAGGCGCTGGACAAGCTCAAGCTCAACGACGCAGCGCTGGTCTACGAGCCGGAGACCTCCGGCGCGCTGGGCTTCGGCTTCCGCTGCGGCTTCCTCGGCCTGCTGCACCTGGAGATCATCCGGGAGCGGCTGGAGCGGGAGTTCAACCTCGACCTGATCTCCACCGCGCCGAACGTGGTCTACCGGGCCATCCAGGAGGACGGCGAGGAGATCGTGGTCACCAACCCGAGCGAGTACCCGACCGGCAAGATCGCCGAGGTGTACGAGCCGACGGTGCGGGCGACAGTGCTGACCCCGAACGACTACGTCGGCGCGGTGATGGAGCTGTGTCAGGGCCGCCGGGGCAGCCTGCTCGGCATGGACTACCTTTCCGCCGACCGGGTGGAGCTGCGCTACACGCTGCCGCTGGCCGAGATCATTTACGACTTCTTCGACCAGCTCAAGAGCCGCACCAAGGGCTACGCCTCGCTCGACTACGAGCCCTCCGGCGAGCAGGCGTCGGACCTGGTGAAGGTGGACATCCTGCTGCACGGCGAGCCGGTCGACGCGTTCAGCGCGATCGTGCACAAGGACAAGGCGTACGCGTACGGCACGACGATCGCGGCGAAGCTGCGCTCGCTGATCCCGCGCCAGCAGTTCGAGGTGCCGATCCAGGCGGCGATCGGCAGCCGGGTGATCGCCCGGGAGACCATCCGCGCGATCCGCAAGGACGTGCTCGCCAAGTGCTACGGCGGTGACATCAGCCGTAAGCGCAAGCTGCTGGAGAAGCAGAAGGAGGGCAAGAAGCGGATGAAGATGGTGGGCCGGGTGGAGGTCCCCCAGGAGGCGTTCATCGCGGCGCTCTCGTCCGACTCCGGCGACGGCAAGCCCACCGGCAAGAAGTAACAGCCAAGGCTTCGTGACCGGCCGGCGTCCTCGTCCGAGGGCGCCGGCCGGTTCGCGTACCCAGGAAATTTTCAGCCGGTGGCAGCGCTCCCACCTGCAGGTTCGCGGTCGCGGGGGGAGCGGTGGTCGATGCCGCCGGTTTCGGTTTTCGATGCGTCGGGCACTTAGCGGTCACGACAGCAAACGCACAGAACGTGCGAAATCGCTTAGGAGGACCGACCGTGGAGTTCACCGTCTGGGGCATCGTCACCGCGCTGGTCGTGGGTCTGATCGTCGGCGCGCTGGGCCGGCTGGTCGTGCCGGGCCGGCAGAACATGCCGATGTGGCTGCACATGGTGATCGGCGTCGGCGCCGC
Source organism: Micromonospora echinospora (assembly GCF_014203425.1). Lineage (NCBI taxonomy): Bacteria > Bacillati > Actinomycetota > Actinomycetes > Micromonosporales > Micromonosporaceae > Micromonospora > Micromonospora echinospora. The sequence goes on along the minus strand of NZ_JACHJC010000001.1, from coordinate 6,159,688 downwards.
CCTGCTGGGCACCGTCCTGGCCCGGGCGCTCGGCATCGCCACGCAGACCGCCGGCATCGACTGGGCCGAGCTGGCCGTGCAGGTCGTGCTCGCCGCCATCGCTGTGGCCCTGGTGGCCGGCGTCGGCCGCCGCCGCAGCGTCTCGCGGTAACTGACCCGCGCACGAACGCGCCTCGACGGGCGCCCGGCCACCTGGCCGGGCGCCCGTCGGCGCTTTCGGCATTGAACCCCGTCCGTGCGTCCCTGCCGCTCGCCGCGCCTGGTTTCGAGGAGAAACAGCAGTTCAGCGTACGTCTGAACAATTCGTCATCGGAGTCGGTTTGGATTTCCGGGCGGTCGGGAACTTAGCGATCACGACAGTAACCACACAAAAATGTGTGACCCGATCTTAAGGAGGAGGGCGACCATGGAGCTCACCGTTTGGGGCATCATCACGGCGCTGGTCGTTGGTCTGATCGTCGGCGCGCTGGGCCGGCTGGTCGTGCCGGGCCGTCAGAACATGCCGATTTGGCTGCACATGCTGATCGGTGTCGGCGCCGCGCTTCTGGGCACGATCGTGGCCCGGGCCTCCGGCTTCGCCGAGACCGCCGGTATCGACTGGCGCGAGCTGATGCTGCAGGTGCTCTTCGCTGCGATCGGCGTGGCCCTGGTGGCCGGCGTCGGCCGTCGCCGCGGCGTCTCGCGCTACTGACCCCGCACCACGCGCCTCGACGGGCGCCCGGCCTCACCGGCCGGGCGCCCGTCGGCGTTCGTGGGTCTCTGAACTGCCCGGACGGCATCGATGTTCGCCGGGCCCTCGGCTGCGATACGGTCGCCTCTGCCCTCCGTCGCGAACACCCCCTGTTGTAAAGGAAATTTTCCTACTAAGGTGCGGCGGAGAAGGTTAGTGCCAAACGGCCCTGAGGGAGATATGGCGTGAACAGGTGGAAGCGGCTGGCTCCGGTCACCGCCATCGTGGCGTCGGCCGCGTTGGTGCTGACCGCGTGCGGTGGCTCCGGCGACGACGACAAGGCCGCCGACAACAGCAAGCTCACTGTGTGGATGATGGGTGAGGGCGGCGACGCCCAGACCGCGTTCCTCGACGGCGTCGAGGCGGAGTTCAAGAAGAAGCACCCCGAGACCGACGTCGTGGTGCAGTACATCCCCTGGCTCGAGGCGCCGAAGAAGTTCCAGGCGGCGCTCGCCGGCGGGGAGGGCCCGGACGTCACCGAGCTCGGTAACACCGAGACCCAGGGCTGGGCCGCGCAGGAGGCCCTCGCCGACGTCACGGACAAGTTCAACGGCTGGTCCGAGGGCAAGGACATCCTGCCCGACCTGGTCAAGAACGCCCAGCTCGACGGCAAGCAGTACGGCGTGCCGTGGTACGCCGGCGTGCGCGCCGTCTACTACCGGACCGACTGGTTCGCCGAGGCCGGCGTCAAGCCGCCGACGAACTGGGACGAGATGGTCGCCGCCGCGAAGACCGTCCAGGCCAAGAAGCCCGGCACCTACGGCATCGCCCTGCCCGGCAACTCCGAGCTGCCGTTCTACTCCTTCCTCTGGAGTGCCGGCGCGGAGATCGCCACCAAGGAGGGCGACTCCTGGAAGTCCGGCTACAACACCCCCGAGGCGCAGAAGGCGGTCAAGTTCTGGACCGACCTGGTGACCGTGCACAAGGTCGCCCCGCCGGCCGCCGCCGGGTGGAACGAGGTCGACGCCCGTACCCAGTTCGCCACCGGCAAGGCCGCCATGGCGTTCGCCGGAAGCTGGCAGGGCGGCGCGATGAAGAAGGACAACCCGGACATCGAGAAGGTCTGGGGCACGTTCCCGATCCCCGGCCCGGACGGCAAGGCCGCCCCGGCGTTCGCCGGCGGCTCCGACATCGCCATCTGGAAGGACAGCGAGCGGCAGTCGCTGGCCTGGGACTACATGACAGTGCTGCTGAGCAAGCAGAAGGACCAGGAGTTCGCCGGCAGCCTCGGCTTCTTCCCGGTCTACAAGGACCTGGTCAGCGGCGGCAACTACGCCAACGACAAGGTGATGGCCGCGTTCGCCACGGCCATCCAGAACACCAAGCTGACCCCGCTCACCCCGAAGTGGGTCGAGGTCAGCCGGACCAAGACGGTGACCCAGGCGATGAACAGCTCGGTCATCAAGGGCCAGAAGACGGTCGAGAAGGCCACCGCCGACGCGGCCACCGAGATGGAAAGCATCCTCAACGCCAAGTGACCACGCTGACCGAGGCCACCGGCGAGGCCGCCGCGCGGGAGACCCCCGCGCGGCGGCGTCGTCGCCGGGTGGATCACCTTCCGTACGTTCTGCTCCTGCCCTGCCTGGCGATCATCGCCGTGCTGCTGCTCTGGCCGCTCGGCCAGGTCGTGTGGATGTCCTTCCACAAGCTGGACAGCGTCCGGCAGCTGCGCGGCGACCGCGAGTGGCCGTGGGTCGGCCTGGCCAACTACGCGCAGATCCTCGGCGACCCGTTCTTCCGTACGGTGCTGCGCAACACCGTGCTGTTCGCGGTCGCCAACGTGGCGCTCACGATGATCCTCGGCACCCTGGTCGGGCTGCTGCTCAACCGCCTGGGCAAGAAGATGGCCACGTTCGTGGCGAGCTGCGTGATGCTCGCCTGGGCCACCCCGGCGCTGACCGGCACCATCGTCTGGAAGTGGATCTTCGACGACACGAGCGGCCTGGTCACCTGGCTGTTCAACAAGCTCCCCGACGGGCTGTCCACGGCCCTGTTCGGGCGCAGCGACTGGACCGGGTACGGCTGGTTCAACGACCCGCTGATGTTCTTCGCCATCCTGACGCTCGTGGTGGTCTGGCACTCGTTCCCGTTCATCGCGGTGAGCGTGCTGGCCGGGCTCAAGAGCGTGCCGACGGAGTTGCAGGAGGCGGCCCGGGTCGACGGCGCCGGCCCGTGGAAGGTCTTCTGGTCGGTCACCTTCCCGATCCTGCGGCCGGTCTTCGGCATCCTCGTGGTGCTCTCCACGATCTGGGACTTCAAGGTCTTCACCCAGCAGTTCGTGCTGGCCGGCGGCACCCAGGACCGGTCGACGTTCATGCTGTCGATCTACTCGTACGCGGAGGCGTTCTCGCCGCCGCCCAAGTACGGCCTCGGCTCCGCCATCGCCGTGATCCTCACCGTGATCCTGCTCGTGGTGACCGGCCTGTACGTCCGCATGGTGCTGCGGCAGGAGGACGGATGATGAAGAAGATCGCCCTCAACGGCGCGGGCCTGCTGGTCGCGCTCTTCGCCGCGTTCCCGGTCTACTGGATGGTGGCGACGTCGCTGAAGCCCAACCGGGAGATCTTCTCGTCCACGCCCCGGCCGGTGCCGGCGGAGCCGACGCTGGAGCACTACCGGGAGATCCTCACCGGCAACCTGATCCCGGGCGTGACGTTCACCGACTTCTTCCTCAACAGCGCGCTTGTCGCGCTGGCGACGGTGCTGCTGAGCGGGCTGGTCGCGCTGCTCGCCGCGACAGCCGTGGCCCGGTTCCGGTTCAAGCTGCGCACCACGTTCCTGATCATGCTGCTGGTGGTGCAGATGATCCCGCTGGAGGCGCTGGTCATCCCGCTGTTCCTGATGATTCAGCGGCTCGGCCTCTACAACACGCTGCCCAGCCTGATCCTCACGTACCTCGGCTTCTCGCTGCCGTTCGCGGTCTGGATGCTGCGTGGCTTCGTCGCCGCGGTGCCGAAGGAACTGGAGGAGGCCGCCGCCATCGACGGGGCCAGCCGGGCCCAGACGTTCCGCAAGGTGCTGTTCCCGCTGGTCGCGCCCGGGCTGGTCGCCACCAGCATCTTCTCGTTCATCACCGCCTGGAACGAGCTGATCTTCGCGCTGACCTTCATCAACGACCAGCAGAAGTACACGCTGCCGGTGGCTATGACGTTCTTCTTCGGCCGGGACGACACCGCCTGGGGGTCGGTCATGGCCGCGTCCACGCTGTTCACCCTGCCGGTGATCATCTTCTTCCTGCTGGTGCAGCGCCGGATGGTCTCCGGCCTGGTCGCCGGAGCGGTGAAGGGCTGAGAGGGCGGCCGGTCAGGCCGCGGCGAACACCTCGGCGCGTACCTCGGTGGCCGGATCGCCCTTCACCCGGGCCCAGGAACCCTGCTCGGCCGTCCACTCCAGGTTGCCGAAGCGGACCTTCTTCACGCCGTGGTCGTCGGCGTGCGACACCAGCCAGTGCGCGTACCGCCAGCCGTTGCGGTCGTCGCCCGCCGGCACGGTGAGCGCGGTCAGGTCCGTCGCCGTGGCCAGCCGGGGCAGCCCCCAGTCCAGCGACAGGCTCTCCAGCACGGCGCTGGCGGCGGCCGGCCCGCGCATCGTCGGCGGCGAACTCACCGTGCAGGCCACCGCGCCGGTCGCGTGGCCGAGCAACGCGCGGGTCAGGACCTCCGACTCGTCGGCCCACTTCTCGTACGCCTCGGGGAAGGCCGACCGCTGCACCCGCTGGGCGGCGTCGGTGACCCGCATCCGCTCCCACCCCTTGACCTTCTTCAGCGCGGCGTAGAACTTGTTCGCCGCGTAGCGCGGGTCCTGGACCTGCTCCGGGGTGCCCCAGCCCTGGCTGGGTCGCTGCTGGAACAGGCCGAGCGAGTCGCGGTCACCGTGCGCGATGTTGCGCAGGTGCGACTCCTGGTACGCGGTCGCCAGCGCCACCACCACCGCCCGCTCGGGCATCCGGCGCTGCATCCCGATGGCCGCGATGGTCGCCGCGTTCGCCATCTGGTCGGCGCCGAGCACCACCTCGCCGTCGGCCTGCACCGTGCAGGTCCGGCTGGCCAGGGGGAGCCGCAGGTGCTCCCCGAACTGCTTGGTCACGACATAGACCGCGAGCAGAGCCAGTACGCACACCGCAACACCAGATGCCACGATCGCCGCTCGCGTCCGCACCCGCACCCCCTGTCCCGACAGTCCGACAAGCGTACGTCGGCCCCGCGCCCGCGCCTCTCGTCCGAGTGGCCGTCCCGTCGCCACGTGACCGGCCACGCCGTGCCGCCGGGCGGGGCCCGCCGCCACCGAAGGCGTCGAGGCGGGCCCCGCCGCGCACCTCAGTCCCCGGCGGGCACCCAGGCGGCGGGCCGCTTCTCCCGGAACGCCATGACGCCCTCACGTCCTTCGTCGGAGAGGAAGTACCCCGTGGACAGCGCCGCCAACTCGGCGATCTCGGCCCGCAGGTCCGTGGCGGCGGGCCGGCGCAGCAGCTCCTTCGCCCCGGCCAGCGCCCCCGGCGCGCCCTTGACGAGCGAGGCGCAGTAGCGCTCGACGGCGGCGTCCAGCTCGTCGGCCGGCACCGCGGCGGTGACCAGGCCGGCCTCGGCGGCGCGGCGGCCGTCGAACGTGTCGCCGGTCAGGTACAGCTCGGCGGCGGCCCGCTGGTCCAGCCGGGGCAGCACGGTCGCCGAGATCACCGCCGGGATCACCCCGATCCGTACCTCGGTGAACGCGAACGTCGCCTCCTGCGCGCAGACCGCCAGGTCGGCGGCGGCGATCAGGCCCAGCCCACCGGCCCGGGCCGGCCCGGCCACCTTGGCCAGCACCGGCTTCGGGCACTCCCGCACCGCGACCAGCACGTCGCCGAGCATTCCGGCGGGCACCGTGCCGCTGGCGTACGCCGCGGCGGTCTCCTTCAGGTCGGCGCCGGAACAGAAGACCGGGCCGGTGTGGTCGAGCACGATCGCGCGTACCGCGTCGTCGGCGACCGCGTCGGCCAGCCCGGCCAGCAGCTGGGTCATCAGGGGCGTGGAGAGCGCGTTGCGATTGTGCGGGCTGTCCAGGGTGAGGGTGGTCACCCCACGGGCCGTGGCGACTCGCACGAGAGCGTCCGGAGAGGTCATGCCGGGCACACTAGTGGCCATGCCCGGCGTCCTTCCAGAAGGCGAACCCGTCCCGCGCGACGGATCGCTGCCCGCCACCGCCCGTCGCACCGTCGGCGCGCGCGGGTTCGGCGTGTACGTGCACGTCCCGTTCTGCGCCTCCCGGTGCGGTTACTGCGACTTCAACACGTACACCGCCGCCGAGCTGGGCGGCGGGGCGAGCCGGGAGACGTACGCCGACTCCGTGCTGGCCGAGCTGGCGCTGGCCGCCCGGGTGCTGGGCGACTCGCCGCCGCAGCGGGTGGACACCGTCTTCGTCGGCGGCGGCACGCCGACCCTGCTGCCCGCCGACGACCTGGCCCGCATCCTGGACGGCATCGACCGCGTCTGGGGGCTGGCCGCCGACGCGGAGGTGACCACCGAGGCCAACCCCGAGTCGGTGACCCCGGAGTCGCTCAAGACGCTGCGGGCGGCCGGCTACACCCGGATCTCGCTGGGCATGCAGTCGGCCGCGCCCGGGGTGCTCGCGGTGCTCGACCGGCGGCACAGCGCAGGCCGGGCCACCGCCGCCGCGCTGGAGGCGCGCGACGCCGGGTTCGAGCACGTGAACCTGGACCTGATCTACGGCACGCCGGGGGAGACGGCCGAGGACTTCGCCGCCTCGCTGGCCCAGGTGGTCGACGCCGGGGTCGACCACGTCAGCGCGTACGCCCTGATCGTGGAGGACGGCACCCGGCTGGCCGCGCGGATGCGCCGGGGCGAGCTGCCGTACCCCTCCGACGACGTGGCGGCGGACCGCTACCTGGCCGCGGAGGCGGCGCTCGGCGCGGCCGGCTTCTCCTGGTACGAGGTGTCGAACTGGGCCCGCTCGGCGGCGGCCCGGTGCCGGCACAACCTGCTCTACTGGACCGGCGCCGACTGGTGGGGCCTGGGCCCGGGGGCGCACAGCCACGTCGGCGGCGTGCGCTGGTGGAACGTCAAGCACCCGAGCGCGTACGCGGCGCGGCTGGCCGAGGGCGTCTCACCGGCGCTGGCCCGGGAAGTGCTCAGCCCGGACGAACAGCACATGGAGGACGTGATGCTGCGGGTGCGGCTCGCCTCCGGCCTGCCACTGGACGTGCTGGACGAGCCCGGTCGGGCGGGCGCCGAGCGGGCCCGGGACGCCGGGCTGCTCGACGCCGGGGCGTACGCGCGGGGGCTCGTGGTGCTGACGCTGCGCGGACGGCTGCTGGCCGACGCGGTGGTCCGCGACCTGCTGCCGTGAGCGGCGCCGGCCGGCCGTCCCCCTCGGCCGGCCGACGGTGTCACTTGATGAAGTTGTAGGTCATCGGGTAGCGGTAGAGCACACCCTCGTTGGCCTTGATCCCGCCGATGATCCCGAAGATCAGCGGCACCAGCCAGACCAGCATCGGGATGAAGAACAGGATCCCGCAGGTGACGACCGTGATCACCCAGGCGAGCACGCTCGCGATGGTCCAGGTGATCTGGAAGTTCAGCGCCGCGACCGCGTGGGCGCGTACGGTCGGCGACTGCTGACCGCGGGTCATCATCGCGATCAGCGGGGCGACCCAGCCGAGCAGACCGCCACCGACGATGACGCCCGCGGCGCCACCGAAGTGCGCCACCAGGGCCCACGTCTTCTCGTCGTTGTTGGCGTACCCGGCCGGGCCGTAGCCGCTACCGCCGGGATAGCCGCCACCGGCGGGGTAGCCGGCGCCGTAGCCCGGCGTGCCGCCCGGCGGGGGGTAACCACCAGGGGGCGGGTAGTCGCCCGGCGGGGGTTGCCCGCCGGGAGGCGGGTAGCCGCCCGGGGGCGGATAGTCACCGGGCGGGGGATACCCGCCTGCGCCCGGCGCGCCGGACAGTGGAGCGGTGGGCGGCTCGCCGGAGCCGTAGGGCGCCGACGGGTCGGGCTGGGGGCCGGAGTCCCCTGCTCCGGGAGGGCGAGGAGGTTCAGTCATGACGTCACGGTAGGGCCACCGGGCAAGTGGCACCAGAGCGACACAGACCCAGCGTGACCGGCTGTTCGGCCGGGCGTACCGCGCGGTGTGGTGGGCCGCACCGCAGGTCCGTCAGGTGATCATCGCATCGGCGGGGGTGCCGACGTAGACTGGCACTCGCTACAGTCGAGTGCCAGCCGCCCGGCGGATGCCGCGTGCCGGCCCGGCCGAGGTGTGTCAGGAGGTGGGGACATGGGTCTCGACGACCGCAAACTCGCCGTGCTGCGCGCGATCGTCGAGGACTACGTCGCCACGCAGGAACCGGTGGGCAGCAAGGCCCTGGTCGAGCGGCACCAGCTCGGCGTCTCCCCGGCGACAGTGCGCAACGACATGGCGGTGCTGGAGGAGGAGGGCTACATCCGGCAGCCGCACACGAGCGCCGGCCGGGTGCCCACGGACCGCGGCTACCGCCTCTTCGTGGACCGGCTCTCCCGGGTCAAGCCGCTCAGCCCGGCCGAGCGGCGGGCCATCGAGCGCTTCCTGGTCGGCGCGGTCGACCTCGACGACGTGGTGCACCGCACGGTCCGGCTGCTCGCCCAGCTCACCCGGCAGGTCGCCGTGGTGCAGTACCCGAGCCTGGCCCGGTCCAAGGTGCGTCACCTGGAACTGGTGCCGATCTCCACCACCCGGCTGATGGTCGTCATGATCGCCGACACCGGCCGGGTCGAGCAGCGGCTCGTCGAGCTGCCCGCCCCGGTTCCCGCCGACGACGTGACCGACCTGCGCCGGCTGGTGAACGAGAAGCTTGTCGGCAGCCAGCTCTCCGAGACGCCGCCGCTGGTGCAGGCCCTGGTGGAAGAGTCCGCGCCGCATCTGCGCCCGGCCATGACCACGCTCTCCACGGTGCTGCTGGAGACGCTCGTGGAACGGCACGAGGAGCGCCTCGCGCTGGCCGGGCAGGCCAACCTCACCCGGGGCGGCCTGCTCGACTTCCAGGGCTCGCTGCGGCCGATCCTGGAAGCGCTCGAAGAAGAGGTCGTGCTGCTCAAACTGATCGGCGAGACGGAGCCGAGCACCACCCGCGTGCTGATCGGCGACGAGAACGAGTTCGACAACCTGCGGGCCGCCTCGGTGGTCAGCACCGGCTACGGACCGGGCAGCACGATCGTCGGTGGGCTCGGCGTGCTCGGGCCGACCCGGATGGACTACCCCGGCAATATCGCCATGGTGAGGGCCGTGGCACGCTACGTGGGCGAACTGCTGGCCCAGAACTGACCAGTCAGGGCCGACGGCCGGTTGCGGCCGACGACCGGAGCGACGCGAGACGAACATGAGGACACCTAACGCAGTGGCCAGGGACTACTACGGCATTCTCGGTGTGAATCGGGACGCCTCCGACGACGAGATCAAGCGCGCCTACCGCAAGCTGGCGCGGCAGTACCACCCGGACGTCAATCCGGACCCGGAGGCCCAGGAGAAGTTCAAGGACATCAACGCCGCGTACGAGGTCCTCTCGGACGACCGGAAACGGCAGATCGTCGACCTCGGCGGCGACCCGCTCGCCCCCGGCGGCGGTGGCATGGGCGGCCCGGGCGGGCCCGGCGGCGCCGGTCCGTTCGTCGGCTTCCAGGACATCATGGACGCGTTCTTCGGCGGCGCGGCGGGCGGCAGCCGGGGTCCCCGGCCGCGCACCCGGCCCGGCGCGGACGCGATCCTGCGCCTGGAACTGGACCTCAACGAGACCGCGTTCGGCGTCGAGGCGCCGATCACCGTCGACACCGCGGTGCTCTGCACCACCTGTTCCGGCGCCGGCACCGCCGCCGGCACCCACCTGGCCACCTGCGAGGCGTGCGGCGGCCGGGGCGAGGTGCAGTCGGTGCAGCGCACGTTCCTCGGCCAGGTGGTCTCCGCCCGGCCGTGCACCGTCTGCCAGGGCTACGGCACCACCATCCCGCACCCCTGCCCGACCTGCGCCGGTGAGGGCCGGGTGCGTACCCGCCGCTCGCTGACCGTCAAGATCCCGGCCGGCGTCGAGGACGGCATGCGGATCCGCCTCGCCCAGCAGGGTGAGGTCGGCCCGGGCGGCGGCACCGCCGGCGACCTCTACGTGGAGATCCACGAGCGGCCGCACGACGTCTACTCCCGCAAGGGCGACGACCTGCACTGCCGGGTCACCGTGCCGATGACCGCCGCCGCGCTCGGCACCCGGCTGACCATCAAGACGCTCGACAGCGAGGAAGCTGTCGACGTCAAGCCCGGCACCCAGCCCGGCAGCACGCTGCGGCTGCGCGCCCGGGGCGTACCGCACCTGCGCGGCACCGGCCGGGGCGACCTCTACGTGCACCTGGACGTGCGTACCCCGACCAAGCTCGACGCCGACCAGGAGCGGATGCTGCGCGACTTCGCCAAGACCCGCGGCGAGGAGGTCGCCGAGCTGAGCAAGCAGGGCGGCTTCTTCTCCCGGATGCGCGACGCCTTCAACGGGCACGCCTGAGGTGTCCGCCCCGCTGTTCCTGGTCGATGCGCTGCCCACCGGTGACGCGCTGACGCTGGACGGCCCGGAGGGCCATCACGCGGCCACCGTGCAGCGGCTGCGCGTCGGTGAGGAATTGCTGCTCGCCGACGGCCGGGGCGGCACCGCCGCCGCGGTGGTCACCGCCGTCGGCCGGGGCACGCTCGACCTGCGCGTCACCAGCCGGGGGTACGCGGACGCGCCCGTCCCCCGGCTGGTCGTGGTGCAGGGCATCGCCAAGGGCGACCGGGGCGAACTCGCCGTGCAGGCGATGACCGAGGTCGGGGTGGACGAGATCGTGCCCTGGGCGGCTTCCCGCTCGGTGGCGCAGTGGCGCGGTGACCGGGGCGTACGGGCCCGCCAGAAGTGGGTGGCCACCGCCCGGGAGGCCGCCAAGCAGGCCCGCCGCCCGTGGCTGCCGGTGGTGGCCGGCGCCCCGGACGAGTCCACCGCGACGGTGGCCTGCCGGATCGCCGGCGCGGCCGCCGCGTTCGTGCTGCACGAGGGCGCGCAGGACCGGCTGACCACAGTCGACCTGCCGACGGCCGGGGAGATCGTCCTGGTGGTGGGCCCGGAGGGCGGCATCGCCGACCACGAACTGGCCACCTTCGCCGAGGCGGGCGCCCGCACGGTCCGCCTGGGCCCGTCGGTGCTGCGCACGTCCACAGCAGGCGTGGCCGCCCTCACAGTCCTGGCCACCCGCCTGACCCACTGGTAACCCGCGCCCCGCGCCCTTTCCTGCGCGCCGATCTTGCAGTTTCGGCCCGCGTTGCGTCCCTTTTGTGGTGCTTCACCGGGGCCGAAAGTGCAAGATCGCGGGGGTGAGGGAGGGGCGGGTCAGGAGCGGAGGTAGGAGGCGCCGTTCAGGTCGATGATGGTGCCTGACGCCCACTCGGCCTCGGGGCTCGCCAGCCAGTGCACCGCTGCGGCGATCTCCTCCGGCCGCGCCACCCGGTGGAACGGGGACTGTGCGCGTACCGCCTCGCCCCGCTCGCTCTTCAAATGCTCGTTGGTCATGTCGGTCTCGACGAAGCCGGGCGCCACGCACGCCACGGCGATGCCGTACGGGGCCAGGGCCACCGCGAGCGACTGGGCCATCGCGTTCATCCCGGCCTTGCTGGCCCCGTACGCCGGGTTGGCCGGCTCGCCCCGGAACGCGCCCCGGGACGAGACGTTGACGATCCGGCCCCCGCGTTCCCGCATGTGCTGCGCTGCGCACCAGGCCGCGTTCGCCGCGCCGACCAGGTTGGTGTCGAGCACCTCCTGCCACCGCGCCCGCCACTGCTCGTAGCTGCTCTCGAAGACCGGGTGCGGGGGATCGGCCGGCCCGAACACGCCGGCGTTGTTGACAAGCACGTCGAGGCCGCCGAGCCGCTGGGCCGCCTCGTCCACCATGGCGCGTACGGCGTCGGGGTCGGCCAGGTCGGCGCGGACCACGACGTGCCCGTCGCCCGGCAGTTCGGCGCGCAGCCGCTCCGCCAGCTCGGCCGAGTCCCGGTGGTGGATCGCCACCCGGTCTCCACTTGCGGCGAACGCCCGCGCCACCGCCCGCCCGATGCCCCGCGAGGCCCCCGTCACCAGCACTGCCCGTCCCGACATGGCGGCCATCCTGCCGCACCGGCCCGGGGTGTTGAGAAGGGCCCCTTCGCATACCGGAGGCGTTAAGCGGGGGCCCCTCCTTACACTGCTGCGATGGACTGCCTGTTCTGCCGGATCGTCGCCGGGGAGATCCCGGCCACCATCGTCCGCGAGACCGCCACCACCCTCGCCTTCCGGGACATCGACCCGAAGGCGCCCACCCACGTGCTGGTGATCCCGAAGGAGCACTACGTGGACGTGGCCACGCTGGCCCAGGGCGCGCCCGAGCTGGCCGGTGAGGTGCTCCAGACCGCCGCCGTGGTGGCTGAGGAGGAGGGCCTGACCGTCGACGGGTTCCGGCTCATGTTCAACACCGGGCCGTACGGCGGCCAGGAGGTCTTCCACGTGCACGCCCACCTGCTCGGCGGTGCGCCGCTCGGACCGATGCTCTGCCGATGACCGACGTCCCGGACCGGCTCGGCCGGATGGTGCGCCAGGCGCAGGCCACCGGGCGCATCCCGGCGGTGTCGGCCGCCCTGCACCGCGCCGACCGGCCGCTCTGGACCTGCGCCGTGGGCGACACCGGCAACGACACCGCGCTCGGGCCGGAGACGGTGTTCCGGATCGGCTCGGTCACCAAGACCTTCACGGCGGCGCTGGTCATGCAGTGCCGAGACGACGGCCTGCTCGACCTGGACGACCCGGTCGGGCGGCACCTCGACCTGCCCGCGCACGGCGAGCTGACCGTACGCCGGCTGCTGTCGCACACCGCCGGCCTGCAACGCGAGCCCCACGGCGACGTGTGGGACAGCCTGCGCGCCCCGGCCGTCGAGGAGTTGCTGGCCGACCTGGCCCGGGTCGAGCGGGTGCTGCCCACCGGGCGGCGCTTCCACTACTCCAACCTCGGCATGGCGCTGCTGGGCGAGATGGCCGCCCGGCTCCGGGGCGGCACCTGGGCCGAGGTGCTGGCCGACCGGGTCCTCGCCCCGCTCGGGCTGACCGCCACCTACACGCACCCGACCGGGCGTGCCGCGACCGGGTTCCTGGTCGACGCGTACTCCGACGAGGCCCGCCCGGAGCCACCCGCCGACTTCGGCGCGGTGGCGCCGGCCGCGCAGCTGTGGAGCACCGCGCCGGACATGGCCCGCTGGGCCGCGTTCCTGGCCGACCCGGCGGCGCTCGACCCGGACGGCACGGTGCTCGCCGCGGCCACCGTCGAGGAGATGCGCTGGCCGCTGACCACCACCGACGAGTCGCTCTGGGCGGCCGGCTTCGGTCTCGGGCTGATCCTGGTTCCGCAGCCGGAGCGGGTGACCCACGTGGGGCACGACGGCGCGATGCCCGGATTCCTGGCCGCCGTCTACGGGCGGCGCGGCGGGCAGGGCACCGCCGCGGCGATGGGCGCCGCGGTGCTCGGCTCGTCCGGCACCGGCGTGGAGGTGTTCGACCTGGTGCACCGGCTGCTCGCCGCCGCCGCCGAGCACGACCCGGCGGAGATCGAGCCGTGGCGTCCCGGCCCGCCCGCCCCGGCGCACCTGCGCGGCATGCTGGGCCGCTGGTGGGGCGAGGGTTTCGAGTACGTCTTCTCCTGGCACGACGGGACCCTGCGGGCCCGGGGCGCGGACGACCCGGCCGGGAAGCCACCCGCGGTGTTCGCGCCGCTGCCGGACCGGCCGGACGTGTTCCGCACGGTCTCCGGACGCGAGGTGGGGGAGCTGCTGCGGCTGACGCGCGACGAGCGCGGCGTGGTGGTCCGGATGCACTGGGCCACCTACCGCTTCACCCGCCGCCAGGAGACCTTCGACGGGTACGACTTCCGCGTCGGTGACTGATCGGCGAGCGCCGGAAATGGGCGCGGTGTGCGCGGTGCCGACCCGATACGATGGGAGGTAACCGTACGCCGCGCCAGCAGGGCCCGGCACCGAGAAGCGGAGAGCAGGTGGCGCAGGGCCCGCGGGCCCGACCTATGACCGGCACCCCACCTCCCGGCACGCCGCGCGTGCAGACCAGGATCACGGTCCCCGACCAGAAGATCATGGTGAACCTGCTCGGCGCGGGCGACGAGATCCTGCGACTCGTCGAACGCTCGGTCAACAGCGACGTCCACGTGCGCGGCAACGAGATCACCATCACCGGCGCGCCCGCCGACAACGCCCTCGCCGAGCGTCTCTTCAGTGAACTCCTCGAACTGATCGAGAAAGGCGAGACCCTGACCACAGACGCCGTACGGCGTACCGTCGGCATGCTCGAGCAGGGCGGCGCCGAGCGGCCCGCCGAGGTTCTGACGCTCAACATCCTCTCCCGGCGCGGCCGCACCATCCGTCCCAAGACGCTCGGGCAGAAGAAGTACGTCGACGCGATCGACGCGCACACCATCGTCTTCGGCATCGGCCCGGCCGGTACCGGCAAGACCTACCTGGCCATGGCGAAGGCCGTGCAGGCGCTCCAGGCCAAGCAGGTCAACCGGATCATCCTGACCCGGCCGGCGGTCGAGGCGGGGGAGCGGCTCGGCTTCCTGCCCGGCACCCTGAACGAGAAGATCGACCCCTACCTGCGCCCGCTCTACGACGCGCTGCACGACATGCTCGACCCGGAGACCATCCCGAAGCTGATGGCCGCCGGGACGATCGAGGTCGCGCCGCTGGCATACATGCGCGGGCGGGCCCAGCCGTACGACGCCCGGGTGCTGACCCCGGAGGGCTTCCGGCCGTTCGGCTCGCTCCAGGTCGGCGACCTGGTCATCGGCTCGGACGGGACGCCCACGCCGGTGATCGGCATCTACCCCCAGGGGCCGAAGCAGACCTACCGGGTCACCACGCAGGACGGCGCGTCCACGCTCTGCTGCGGCGAGCACCTGTGGACCGTCGCCACGCCGGACGACAAGCGGCGTGGGCGCCGGCGCACGATCGAGACGCAGGAGATGATCGGCAAGGAGTGGCGAGGCCACACCCGTCGCTACGAACTCCCGCTCGTCGCGCCGGTGCAGATGGAGCCGCGGGCGGTTCCGCTCGACCCGTACGCGCTCGGGCTGCTGCTCGGCGACGGCGCGATCTCGTCCCGCGCCACGCCGGCCTTCTGCACCGCCGACCCGGAGCTGGCGACCGCGCTGGAGGAGGCGCTCGTCGACATCCAACTGGTCCGCAAGGGTGACTACGACTACGTCCTCCGGCACGTCAACGGGCACCGCGGCGGCGTGATCGTGGCGAACCCGGTGACGGTGGCCGTCCGCGAACTGGGGCTGGCCGGGGCCACCTCGGCCACGAAGTTCGTCCCCGAGGTCTACAAGAACAACAGCGTCGGCGTCCGGCTGGCGGTCCTGCAAGGGCTGCTGGACACCGACGGCGGGCCGGTCACCCAGGCCGGGCGCACGTGCCGTGTGCAGTACTCGACCACTTCCCCCCGCTTGTGCGACGACGTGGTCCACCTGGTCGAGTCGCTCGGAGGGGTGGCCACGGCGCGGGTTCGTCCGGCCGAGGGACGCAAGCCCGGCCTGGCGAAGGGCCGGCCGGTTCCGTACCGGTCCGACGCCTACGTGGTGGAGATCCGGCTACCCGCCGGTGTCGCGCCGTTCCGCCTTTCGCGTAAGCGCCGGCTCTACGACGAGCGCGGCGGTGGCCGGCCGATGCGGTTCATCGACTCAATCGTCCCGACCGGGGTGCGGGAGACGATGTGCATCCAGGTCGCGGCGGAGGACTCGCTCTACGTCACCGACGACTTCCTGTTGACCCACAACACCCTCAACGACGCGTTCATCATCCTGGACGAGGCGCAGAACACCACGCCCGAGCAGATGAAGATGTTCCTCACCCGGCTCGGCTTCGGCTCCAAGATCGTCGTCACCGGTGACGTCACCCAGGTGGACCTTCCCGGCGGGACGACGAGCGGCCTGCGGGTGGTCCGGGAGATCCTGAACAACGTCGAGGACGTGCACTTCGCCCAGCTCTCCAGCTCCGACGTGGTCCGCCACAAGCTGGTGGGTGAGATCGTCGACGCGTACGCCCGCTGGGACGCCGAGCGGGAGAACCAGCAGGCCCAGAGCGTGCACGCCGTACCCGGGCGGACCGCCCAGGGCGGCCGGGCCGGCCGGCGCCGCTGACCACCGGCGGAAGCCGTAACACCACCAGAGGAAGACAGTTGTCCATCGAGATCGCCAACGAGTCGGGTGTCGAGGTCGACACCGACGCCGTGCTCGCCGTCGCGCGGCACGCCCTCGACGAGATGGGGGTCAACCCCCTCGCCGAGCTGTCCGTGCTGCTCGTCGACATCGAGTACATGACGGAGCTGAACCACCGCTGGATGGGCGGCGACGGCCCGACCGACGTGCTCGCCTTCCCCATGGACGAGGGCAGCGTCGACCACGGGCCGGGCGAGAGCGCCCCGGCCGGCGGTGAGCCGGCCCTGCTCGGCGACATCGTGCTCTGCCCGGAGGTGGCGGCCAAGCAGGCCGCCGTGGCCGGGCACTCGGCGGCCGACGAGCTGCACCTGCTCACCGTGCACGGCGTGCTGCACCTGCTCGGCTACGACCACGCCGAGCCCGAGGAGGAGCGGGAGATGTTCGGTCTCCAGGCCCGGCTGCTGGCCAGCTGGCGGTCGACCCGGTCGCGGTGATGGACGCCTTGGCGGCGGTCCGCGCGCCCGCCGGCCTGCCCGATCTCCAACTCCTGGTCTTCGCCGCCGGGCTGGTGGTGCTCGCCGGCCTGATCGCGATGACCGAGGCGGCGCTGGCCGCTGTCTCCCCGGCCCGCGCCGCGGAGATGACCCGGGACGGAGCGCGCGGCGGGCGGGCGCTCCAGGTGGTCGCCGGTGACGTGGTCCGCCATCTGAACCTGCTGCTCCTGCTGCGCCTGCTGGCCGAGCTGACCGCCACCACGCTCGTCGCGCTGGTGGCTGTGGACACGTTCGGCGCGGGCTGGCGGGCGGCGCTGGTGACCGCCGGCGCGATGACGGTGGTGAGCTTCGTGGTGGTCGGGGTCGGGCCGCGCACGATCGGCCGCCAGCACGCGTACGCGGTCGGCCGGGCGGTCGCGCCGCTGGTGCGCTGGCTGGGCCGCGCGCTCAACCCGCTGGCGTCGCTGCTGATCCTGATCGGCAACGCGGTCACCCCGGGCAAGGGCTTCCGGGAGGGCCCGTTCGCGACCCAGGTGGAGCTGCGCGAACTGGTCGACCTGGCCGAGCAGCGCGGCGTCGTGGAGCACGGCGAACGCCAGATGATCCACTCGGTCTTCGCGCTCGGCGACACCATCGCCCGGGAGGTGATGGTGCCGCGTACCGAGATGGTGTGGATCGAGGAACGCAAGACGCTCGCCCAGGCGCTGGCGCTGTTCCTGCGCTCCGGGTTCAGCCGCATCCCGGTGATCGGCGAGAACGTCGACGACGTGCTCGGTCTGCTCTATCTCAAGGACCTGATCCGGCGGGTTCAGGGCGATCAGGAGGCCCGGCAGATGCCGGTGGCCGAGCTGATGCGCCCGGCCACGTTCGTGCCGGAGTCCAAGCCGGTGGACGACCTGCTCTCGGAGATGCAGGCGGCCCGCAACCACCTGGTCATCGTCGTCGACGAGTACGGCGGCACCGGTGGGCTGGTCACCATCGAGGACATCCTGGAGGAGATCGTCGGGGAAATCACCGACGAGTACGATGTCGAGCGCCCGCCGGTCGAGCACCTGGCGGACGGGGCCGTGCGGGTGACCGCGCGGCTGCCGGTGGAGAATCTGGGCGAGCTGTTCGACACCGAGCTGCCCACCGATGAGGTGGAGACAGTCGGTGGCCTGCTGGCCCAGGCGCTCGGCCGGGTGCCCATCCCGGGCGCCGAGGCCGAGGTGGCCGGCCTGCGGCTGATGGCCGAAGGCACCACCGGCCGGCGCAACCGGATCGACACGGTTCTGGTGAGCCGGGTCGACCGGGGCGACACGCCGGAGGGCACGAACCGACACGACCCGCCCGATTCCCGTGGCGACAACAACCGTTCCGAGGAGAGGCAATCCGCCGATGCCTGAGTCACCCGCCGTGCCCGCCGCCCTGCCCACCCCCGCTGATCCGGCCGAGCTGAGCGCCGAGGACGCCAAGCTCGTCGTCCTGGCCCGGGGCGCGCGGGGCCGGGTGGCTGCTGTGGAGGGCGCCGCGGTCCGCGACCAGGACGGCCGGACGTACGCGGCGGCGAGCGTGGCGCTGCCGTCGTTGACGCTCACCGCGCTCCAGTTGGCGGTCGCCTCGGCGGTGGCGGCCGGCGCGAGCCGGCTGGAGGCCGCTGTGGTGGTGACCGAGGCGTCGACGCTGGACGGGGCGGGGCACGCGGCGGTACGTGACCTGTCCGCCGACGCGCCGATCCACGTGGCCGCGCCGGACGGCGCCGTCCTCGGCACGGTGGTCGAGTGACCACGCCCGAGGCGCGTCCCTACCGAGCCGGTTTCGCCTGTTTCGTGGGACGGCCGAACGCCGGCAAGTCGACGCTGACGAACGCGATCGTCGGCACCAAGATCGCGATCACCTCGAACAAGCCGCAGACCACCCGGCACATCATCCGGGCGGTGCTGCACCGGCCGGACTCGCAGCTCGTGCTCGTGGACACCCCGGGCCTGCACCGCCCCCGGACGCTGCTCGGCGAGCGCCTCAACGACCTGGTCCGGGAGACCTGGAGCGAGGTCGACGTGATCGGCCTGTGCGTGCCGGCGAACGAGCCGGTCGGCCGGGGCGACCGTTTCATCACCGGTGAGCTGGCCAGCCTGAAGGCCACCGTGCTGGCGGTGGTCACCAAGACCGACCTGGTCGACAAGAAGCGGCTGGCCGAGCAGTTGCTCGCGGTGAGCGAGATGGGCGAGTTCGCCGCGGTGGTGCCGGTCAGCGCCGTCTCCGGGCACCAGGTCGACACGCTCGTCGACGTGATGACCGGTTATCTGCCGGAGTCACCGCAGCTCTATCCGGACGGCATGCTCACCGACGACCCGGAGCAGGTGCTCGTGGCGGAGCTGGTCCGCGAGGCGGCGCTGGAGGGCGTACGCGACGAGCTGCCGCACTCCATCGCGGTGGTGGTCGAGGAGATGATCCCGGAGGGCAACCTCACCAAGATCTACGCCGACGTGTACGTCGAGCGGTCGAGCCAGAAGGCCATCGTCATCGGCCACCGGGGCAGCCGCCTCAAGCACGTCGGCACCACCGCCCGCCGGCAGATCGAGGAGTTGCTCGGCACCCGGGTCTATCTCGACCTGCACGTGCGCGTGGCGAAGGACTGGCAGCGCGACCCGAAGCAGCTGCGCAAGCTCGGCTTCTGAGCCGCGGCCGGGGGTGCCCGGCGACAGGTGATCAGGATCAGTCAGGCCTATGGGACATCTCACTTTCCATAGGCGTCTGTGGTTGTTTGGCGTCGTCCAGGAGCAGGGTAGGGACCATTGTCTCTGACCCCGGACCCCGCCGCGAGCTGATGCGAAACCGCTATCTCGACCTGCTGCGCTTCCTGGCCATCCTCCGCGTCGTCACGTACCACGTCACCGGTTACGCCACGCTCACGCTGGTGTTCCCGGCGATGTCGGTGATGTTCGCCCTGGCCGGGTCGCTGATGGCCGCGTCGCTGGACCGCAGCGGGGTGCGCTCGGTCGGGCGGCGACTGCGCCGGCTGCTGCCGTCGCTGTGGGTGGTCGCCGCCGTCTTCGTGCCGGCCATGCTGCTCACCGGGCTGCCGTTCAGCCCGAGGGTGCTGCTCTGGCTCTTCCCGATCACTGACCCGCCGGCCAACTACTGGGGCGGCCTGGCGCTCAGCCCGATCTGGTACCTGCGGGACTACCTGTGGTTCGTGCTCGCCTCGCCGCTCGTGCTGTGGCTGTTCCGCCGGGCGCCGCTGCCCACGCTCGCCGCCCCGTACGTGCTCCTGGTCGCCATCGAGGCCGGCATCCTGGCGAACCCGCCGACGGTGCTGCGCGAGTTCGGCCTCTACTTCGGCGCCTGGCTGCTCGGCTTCGCCCACCACGACGGGCTGCTGCGCCGGATGCGCAACCGGGTGCTGCTGCCGGTGGCCGCCGTCGTCGGCGCCGCCGGCCTGGCCTGGATCGTCACCCACCCCGGCCCCCGGGGGTACGACATCAACGACATCCCGCTGGGCAACGCGCTCTGGTCGGCCGCGTTCATCCTGGTGGTGATCGGTCGGGCGCCGGTCGGGGTGACCTGGGTCGACCGCGTGCCGGCGCTCGGCCGCGCTGTGACAGTGGTGAACCGGCGCGCGCTGACCATCTACCTCTGGCACATGCCGTTCGTGGTGGCGCTCACCCCGCTCGTCGGCCTGGTCGGCTGGTCGCCGCGCGACCCGGTCGGCCTGTGGCTGCGGGTGGGGCTGGTCTTCGCGCTGGTCGGCGTGGTGACGCTGATGGTCGGCTGGGTCGAGGACGTGGCCGCCCGGCGTACCCCGGAAATGCTCCCCGGCAAGCCACGGCGGACCGTGGTCGAGCGGGCGGCGGCCGCCCCGGCCAGCCCGGCTCCCGCCGGCGCACAGGACGGGCTGGTGGGCGCCGGCGCCCGGATCCCGGCGCCGCGCCGCGCGGCCGAGGACCCCGGCCGGGACGACGGCCGCGCGGCGAATCGGCGGGACGCGTCCGGCGGCGACTGAGCGGCCGGCCGCCCCCGCCGGCTCAGCGGGTGCTGACCGTGACGTTGCCGCTCGTGGTGGACGCTTCGAGCTGCACCGACGCGGTCGGGTCGTCGGTGACGCGGACGTCCTTGTCGCCCGACGTGGCGGTGGCGCGCACCCGGTAGCGGCCGGCCGGTACGGACAGGTCGACGTCTCCGCTCGTGGCGTGCACCCGGGCCGGAGCCGGCTGGTCCAGCTCGACGACGATGCTGCCGGAGGTGGTCTCCGCGTCGACGGCGGAGGCGAGCCGGCGGGCCTCGATGTCGCCCGAGCGGGCCCGCAGCCGCACCGGGCCGGCCGCCTCGACCACCCGGATGTTGCCCGACGTGGTGGACGCGCGGACCTCGCCGGTGACGCCCCGGATGGTCAGATCGCCGGAGCTGAGCGTGAACTCCACCGCCCCGACGTCGGTGAGGTCGACGTTGCCCGAGGCGGTCCCGCCCTTCACCGTCACGCCGGGCGGCGCGGTCACCTCCCAGGAGATGCTGCACCGGTGGCCGCAGTCGGTGGGCAGCACGAGTTCGTCGCCCTTGATCTCGTACCGGCTGGTCGGCTCGTCGCCCTGGTAGCGGACGACGCGCTTGATCCGTACCTGGTCGGCCGGGCCGTTGGCCCGGACCACGACGTCCCCGGCGCCGTCTTCCGTCACGCTGATCCGGGTGATCTTCGCCTGCTCGGTGTGGTCGTAGTCGAGCCGTCGGAACGAGAGGGTGTCACACCCGGAGAGAACGATGAGCGTGGCGGCAGCGGTCGCGGCCACCGCGGTGCGGAGCGAAGCCATGGCCAGCACAGTAGGGCCGGCCGGGCGGCCGGCACATCCGGGATCGCCCGACGGTCCACCCCGAGCCGACCCTGAGATCGCACCCGGAGGGAGAATGGCCTGATGGCCGGGTACCGCCGACAGCTCTACCGCGACGACGCGGTGGTGCTGCGTGTGCAGAAGCTGGGCGAGTCCGACCGGATCATCACGCTGTTCACCCGCCGGCACGGCCGGTTGCGCGCGGTGGCCCGGGGCGTGCGGCGCACCATGAGCCGGTTCGGCGCCCGGCTGGAGCCGTTCGGGCACGTCGACCTTCAGCTCGCCGGTGACCCCAAGGGCAACCAGGGCAGCTCCCTGCACACAGTCAGCCAGGTCGAGGCGATCGAGCTGTACGGCAAACGGTTCCTCGGCGACTACCCCCGCTACACGGCGGCCAGCGCGATCGCCGAGACCGCCGAGCGGCTCACCCCGATCGAGCGCGAGCCGTCGCTGCGGCTGTTCCAGCTCACCCTCGGCGCGATGAAGTCGCTGGCCCGCGGCGAACACGCCACCACGCTGGTGCTCGACGCGTACCTGCTGCGCGGCATGGCGTTCGCCGGCTGGGCGCCGGCGCTCGCCGCCTGCGCCGTCTGCGGCGAGCCGGGCCGGCACCGCGCGTTCTCCGTACCGGCCGGCGGCGCGGTCTGCCCGGACTGCCGGCCCCCCGGCGCCGCCCACCCCGCGCCCGCCACGCTGGAGCTGATGTCCGCGCTGACCTCCGGCGACTGGGGGTACGCCGACGCGGCCGAGACCGGCGTACGCCGCGAGTGCAGCGGGCTGGTCGCGGCGCACCTCCAGTGGCATCTGGAACGCGCGCTACGCTCGCTGCCGCTGGTCGACCGGGGCACCCCGGCGTCCGGCGCGGTCCCGTCGCCCGGCGGCGCGGGGCCGGATGTGGTCCCGCCGCGCTCCGGCGCCGGGCCCGTCGCCGGTGTGAACAGGGAGATGACCGAGTGATCCGATCGACGAGGGCGACCCGCCGCGAGCCGGTGCCGCCGACCCCGCACCCCTCCGGCGCCCGCCCGCCGGCGCTGCCGCCCGCGGCGGTGCCCCGGCACGTCGCCATCGTGATGGACGGCAACGGCCGCTGGGCCAAGGAGCGCGGCCTGCCCCGCACCAAGGGGCACGAGCAGGGCGAGCACAGCCTCTTCGACACCGTCGAGGGCGCGATCGAGATGGGGATTCCCTACCTGTCGGCGTACGCGTTCTCCACCGAGAACTGGCGGCGCTCGCCGGACGAGGTCCGCTTCCTGATGGGCTTCAACCGCGACGTCATCCGCCGCCGCCGCGACCAGCTCGTCGACCTGGGCGTCCGGGTGGTCTGGTCGGGCCGCGCGGGCCGGCTGTGGAAGAGCGTCATCTCCGAGCTGCAGACCGCCGAGGAGATGTCGCGCGGCAACTCGACGCTGACGCTGCAGTTCTGCGTCAACTACGGCGGCCAGGCGGAGATCGCCGACGCCGCCGCCGGGATCGCCCGCGACGTCGCCGCCGGCAGGCTCGACCCGGCCAAGGTGAACGAGAAGACGGTGGCGCGGTACCTCTACCACCCCGAGGTGCCCGAGGTCGACATGTTCCTGCGCCCCTCCGGCGAGCAGCGCATCTCCAACTTCCTGCTCTGGCAGACCGCGTACGCCGAGCTGGTCTACCTGGACACGCTCTGGCCCGACTTCGACCGCCGCCACCTCTGGTACGCCTGCGAGCTGTACGCCCAGCGCGACCGGCGCTTCGGCGGCGCCCTGCCCAACCCGGTGGCCCCGGGCGCCTGAGGTCAGGCTTACCGACGCGCCGCGCTGGGTACCGGTAACGGTAGACAGCTAACGCGGAGGTGAACCACATGATTCAGAAGCGGATCGCGCAGTGGGCGGTCATGGCGGTCGCCGTGCCGCTGGCGGCGGCCGGCGCGCGCCGGCTCAGCCACACCCTGGAGGCCCGTCGCGGCCCGTCCGGGGTGAGCCGTCTGCTGACCAAGGGCGCCGACCTGGTCCGGCCGCAGAAGGCCAAGCGCCGCCGGTTCTTCTGACCTGCGACGTCCGGCCCGACCGGTACGCCCCGCATCCGGCTTTCCGGCCGGGCGCGGGGCGTTCCGCTCTACGATCGGCGCAGGGCGCGCCGCCGGGTGTGCGCCCGCCACGGGGGTGGAGGATGCGCGAGCTCCGGTACGAGATGACTGCTGTCCTGGCCGCCGCCGACCTGGTGGAACCGGACCGCCGGGACGCGGTCGCCGGGTTGTGCGCCGAGGTGGCGCAGCGGTGGTGCGCCGAGATGGGGCACACCCCGGCGGTCCGCTCCGGCGAGATCGGCGAACTGGCGGCCGGCGAGCCGGCCGCCGGCTGGGCGCCCGACCCGCACGTCCCGCGAGCCTGGTGAGCCGTCCGGCGGGACTGACGGTGCGGCTCACGCCTCCACTTCGGAGCGGTCGCCCGCCCAGAGCGTGTGGAACGAGCCGTCCCGGTCCACCCGGTGATAGGTGTGCGCGCCGAAGTTGTCCCGCAGCCCCTGGATCAGCGCGGCCGGCAGCCGCTGTGCCCGCAGCGCGTCGAAGTAGGCCAGTGAAGACCCGAAGGCCGGCGCCGGCACGCCCGCCCGGGCCGCGTCGGCCACCACCCGTCGCCAGGCCGGTACGCCGGCGCTGACCCGCTCGGCGAACCACGGCGCGACCAGCAGCGTCGCCAGGTCCGGCTCCGCGTCGTACGCCTCCCGGATCCGGTCCAGGAAACCGGCCCGGATGATGCAGCCGCCCCGCCAGATGGTGGCCGTGCCGCCCAGGTCGATGTTCCAGTCGTACTCCCGGCTGCCCGCGCGGATGTGGTCGAACCCCTGCGCGTACGCGACGATCTTGCTGGCCAGCAGCGCGCGGCGCACGTCCTCGACGAACGCGTTCCGGTCGTCCACCTGCCACTTGTCGCCCGCGTCGGCGAACACCCGGCGGGCGGCCTCGCGCTGGTCGGCGTGGCCGGACAGCGACCGGGCGAACGTGGCCTCGGCGATGCCGGTGATCGGGATGCCCAGGTCGAGTGCGCTCTGCACGGTCCAGCGGCCGGTGCCCTTCTGCTCGGCCTGGTCGAGCACCACGTCGACGAACGCCTGACCGGTGGCCGCGTCGGTGTGGCCGAGCACGTCGGCGGTGATCTCGATGAGGAACGACCCCAGCTCGCCGCCGTTCCACTCCCGGAAGATCTCCGCGATCTCCGCGGGGCTCGCCGACAGCCCGGCCCGCAACAGGTCGTACGCCTCGGCGATGAGCTGCATGTCGGCGTACTCGATGCCGTTGTGCACCATCTTCACGAAGTGGCCCGCGCCGTCCGGCCCGACGTGCCGGCAGCAGGGCTCGCCGTCCACGTGCGCGGCGATCTTTTCGAAGATCGGCCCCAGCTTGCGGTACGACTCGGCCGAGCCGCCCGGCATGATGCTCGGGCCGAGCAGCGCGCCCTCCTCGCCGCCGGACACGCCGGTGCCGACGAAGTGCAGCCCGTGCTCGCGCAGCGCCTCCTCGCGGCGGCGGGTGTCGGCGAAGTGCGCGTTGCCGCAGTCGACGACGATGTCCCCCTCCTCCAGCAGGGGAACCAGCTCGTCGATCACCGCGTCGGTGGGCGCGCCGGCCTTCACCATCACGATCACCGCGCGGGGCCGCTCCAGCGAGCCGACGAAGTCCGCGAGCGACTCCGACGGCACGAACGTGCCCTCGTCGCCGTGTTCGGCTACCAGGGTGCGGGTACGTTCCGGCGATCGGTTGTGCACCGCCACGGCGAAGCCGTTGCGGGCCAGGTTCCGGGCCAGGTTGCGACCCATCACCGCCAGACCGGTGACCCCGATCTGCGCCGTCGCCTGCTCTGCCATGCGTACCGCCACCTCTCGTCCGTACTGCCGTGCTGCGACCGTATCGCGGTCGTCGAGGAAGTGGGCCACGGTGTCCACAGGGCGTGACGGGTGGGTGGCCGTACGTCCCGCGGGGTGGTCGCGGTAATTCGGGTGCGGGGCGGCCGGTCGGCGGGATAGCGTTACGGCATGCGTAAGTGACGCCCCACCTCCGAGCCCGGTCCACCGCCGCCAGTGCCGTGGACCCGTCCTGCTCCGGGCGTCCGCATCCCTTCCCCGCCGCCGTCGGTCGCGGTGTCTGTCGTGATCGGTTCGCACCGGAGCCCTCGCTCGGCGCGTCCCGGTCGGCGCGCCCGCATCACAGGAGGCCCGCGAATGCCCGCGAAGCGCAATCCGAAGAAGTCCCGCAAGCAGTCCTCGCCGCAGGTGACCCCGCCGGCGCTCGACGCGCTTACCGTGGCGCAGTCCGCGGTGGCGCTCCCGACGGAGCCGGTGACGCCCACTGTGGCCGCGCCAGCGGTGTCACCCGCCGTGACCGCGCCGGAGGTGGCGCTCCCGAAGGCTCCGGTCCTGCCCGGTGCCGCGGAGCCGCCGAGGTCCGGCCCGCCGGCGGGGCGGCAGGCCCGGCTCGGCGGACGTAGCCAGCGTGCCGGCCAGACCCGGTTCTACGCGTTCCGTCGGAGCTGACCGGCAGACCCGTCGGAGCCGTCAACTTCATGATCAACGGGGTTGGCGGGCGAGAGGGCGGGAAGGAGTGAGCCCGCCCTGCCGTCACCGGCAGGGCGGGCTCACGGGGTGAGGCAGGATCAGCAGGTACCGATCCCGTTCCGGGCGGTGCAGTCGCAGCGCCGGATGCCGTTCACGCAGCGGCAGTACAGGTAGTAGGGCTTCCCGGACCGGCAGTCGCAGTAGGCGCCCCAGCCGCTCGTGCACGCCGCCGCCGCGGCGGCCGTGGTCTTCGGGACGACCAGGCTGAGCACCCGGTCGCCCAGTGATTCGATCAGTCGGATCATCGGGCTCCTCCTTATCGATGTTCATCCCACCGGCAGGCAGGATTCGATGATCATACATGTTTATGACATTCGATGTACTGATGAAGCGATCCTGCGTTTCACTACGCCGAGCACATCCGAGTGGGCGAAGTAGCCGACCTGCCGCGAATCGTGGCTTGCCGCCCGGTTGTCGCCGATCAGCGCCAGCAGTCCCGGCGGCACGGTCGCCGGCGGCCCGTCCTCGACCGGGCCGGGCAGGTCCGGTGGCGCCGGATCGCCGGGCAGGGCCGCGATCCGCTTGATCAGCCAACCCTCGTCCACCACCGACCTGCCCCCGCGGGACCGCCGAGGGGGCGCCTGCCGCTCACCCGGCCATCCGGCGACCACGATCTGGCCGGTACGCAGAGCCGAGGGCGGCACCCGCCGCACCAGCACCCGGTCCCCGGGGCGGTACGTCGGGAGCATGCTCTCACCGTGGACGGTGACCAGCACGTACCGCTCACGCAGCCACCACACCACCGCGACCGGCGCCGCCACGGCTGCGACGAGCGCGGCGGCCACGGCGATCGGCCTGGTCACAGTGCCTCCTCCGGTACCGGATCGAGCTGGTAGCCGTCAGCCTGACGACGGAACAGCTCGGCGTACGCGCCGCCGGCCGCCAGTAGCTCGGTGTGCGTCCCCTGCTCGGCCACCCGCCCGTCGGCGAGCACCACGATCCGGTCGGCGTCGCGGATGGATCCGAGCCGGTGCGAGACGAGGACACTGGTACGGCCGGACCGGTGGGCACGCAGCGCGTTGTGCACCTCGTACTCGGCGTCGGGGTCGAGGCCGGAGCTGGGCTCGTCGAGGATCATCAGGTCGTGTTCCTCCCGCAGGTAGGCGCGGGCCAGGGCGATCCGCTGCCACTGCCCACCGGAGAGACGCACCCCGGTCTGCAGGTCGCCCTGGTCCGACTCACCGAAGAAGATCCGGGTGAGCAGGGTGTCGTAGCCGTACGGCAGCGCCTCGACCACCGGATGCACCCCGGCCTTCCGGGCCGCCCGGACCAGCCGGTCCCGGTCGTCGGACGCCGCGAGGTTGCCGACCCCGATGTTCTCCGCCGCGCTCAGGTCGTAGGCCATGTAGTCCTGGAAGACCGCGCCGATCCGGCGGCGCAGCTCTGCCACGTCGAGGTCGCGCAGGTCGACGCCGTCCCAGAGGATCGCCCCCCGGCTCGGGTCGTAGAAGCGGCAGAGCAGCTTGACGATCGTGCTCTTGCCCGCGCCGTTGAGCCCGACCAGTCCCACCGCCTGACCCGCCGGCAGGAACAGGTCGACGCCGCGCAGCACCCAGGGCAGCTCGTCGCTGTAGCGGAACCAGACGTCCCGCAGCTCGATGCCCCGGCGCAGTGGCCGTACCGGCGCCGGATCGACGGCGAGCGGCAGATCCACCGGACCGGTGGCGATCACTGCGAAGTGGTCGAAGAGCAGCAGTTGCTCGTGTCCGCTGGCGACGGCACGCACCAGCGCGTTGAGCCCGGTCTGCACGCCCGCGAGCGCGGCGATCACGATCGAGACGTCGCCGACGGTCAGCTCGCCCGCGTACGCCGCCCGTACCGCCCAGAGCAGCCCGGCCCCGCCGACCACCGCCGCGAGCACCCCCAGCCCGCCCTGGATGAGCAGCTCCCGCCGATCGACCCGACGCAATGCCTGGTTGGCCCGGCGCCGCTCCCGCAGCATCCGCCCGCGCAGGAAGTCCTCCAGGCCGAACAGCCGGATCTCCTTCGCCGCCTGCACGTCCTGGAGCAGGCCCCGGTAGACGATCTCGGTGCGCTCCCACGGGCCGACCTGCCACTGCACGCGGGCCCGCCGCCGGGCGAGGGCCAACTCGGCCAGGAACACGGGTACGGCGGCCAGCAGGACCAGCCCGGTGAGGGCCGGACTGAGCAGGGCGAGCGATCCGACGAAGCCGCCGACCAGCAGCACCCCACGCACCAGGCCGAAGGCTGCCTCCACCAGTTGGACCGGCATGGCCGCGGCGTCCTGGGCCAACCGCAGCCGGTCCAGGAAGACCGGGTCCTCCAGCCGCGCCAACCCGACCTGGCGTCCCACCGAACGGTAGAGCTCGTCGTCGGCGACGAGGGCGACGTTCCGTCCGATCTCACCGGTCAGATAGGCGCCGAGCTGCGGCAGCAGGGCGGTGCCGAGCCCGGCGACGGCCAGCCCGGCCCCGGCGCCGAGTACGGTGCCCCAGGCCGCCCCACTGCCGACCGCGTCCAGGACGACCTTGAGCAGCCAGGCGGTGACGATCGGCAGTACCCCGCTCGCCAACGTGACAAGGCCGTAGGCGGTCGTGGCCAGGAGCGCCCCGCGTCGGACCAGGCGCGCGCCCATGACGGCAGCGGCCAGCAGCGGCCGCCGCCGTCGACCGGTCGCGTGAGGTGCGCTGCCCGGCGGGTCCTCGGGCGATCCGGCCGATCGGCCGAGGGGGTCGGCGTCGCCCGGTGGACTCATCCGGCCACGGGGGCCGAGAGGTCTTCGATCAGGGAGCCGCTGGCGACGACGACGCCGGATTCGTCGATCAGGCCGATCGCCGGGAAGCCCTGCACCCCGAAGGCGGTGCAGAGCGGCCCTCCGTCGGATTCGACGACGACCCGTGCCACCGGGGTCAGCGCGGCGACGTACTCGCCGGCGGCGTCCCGGTCGCTCGCCACGACCCCGACGACGTGGTCCCGGCCGCCGGGGTGCTCGGCTGCGTACCGGATGAACTGCGGCATGCGCTCCCGGCAGGGGGTGCAGTCCGGGGAGAAGAACGCGACGAGGGTGCGCCCGGTCAGCCCGTCCCGGGTGACTGTCACGCCGTCCTCGGTGACCGCCTGGAACGGCGCGACGGTGCTTCCGGCGCCGAGCATGATCTGGTCGCTGTGCCCGTGCCCGGCCTCAAGAGCCGTGAGTCGCACGGTGTGCTCGCGGAGCCGCCTGATCACCCCGAAGGCGAGGATCAGGTTCAGCAGGCCGATGATGCCGACGACGATGACGGCAGCGGCGAGATACGCCATGGGGTTGCTCCTTCGTGCTTGTCGGAGTGCTCGACTACCTCGGGGTCACTGGTCCACCGGCACCCCTGTGGCCGCCGTCGGGAACGCCACGGCGTCCGGCGGTGGGCCGGGCAGGCTGGGCGACGAAGAGGTCGGTGATGTCGTCGAACCACACGAAGAGCAGCCCGCCCACCGCACCGGCCACCGCAGCCACGGCGACGCCCGCCGGGGGCACGTCGCCGGTGGCGCCGGCGGCTGCCACTCCCACCGACGCGGCAGTGATCAGCAGGCCGTTGCGGAGCAGGTGCCGCCGGCCGAGCGGTGCACCAGTCGCACCGAAGCAGCGGCAGGCCACCCGTTGCCGGCGGCTCAGCGTGACGGCGATCCCGATGCTGAAGGCGACCAGGAGCAGGGCCGCGAGCACGTGGCCGAGCCGACGGGTCGGCGGCACCAGCAGCAGGACCGGGACGGCGGCTTCGGCCAGGCCGACCACACCGGCGACGGCGGGGACGAGCCGCGTCGGCACCACCCGCATGGCGGCGAGTGAGGCGACGAACTCGCGCCAGGACGCGCGGCTGCGGACCTTGCCGAACGTCGCGGCCAGGAAGACCACGCCGATCAGGCAAC
Organism: Micromonospora echinospora; assembly: GCF_014203425.1. Classification (NCBI taxonomy): domain Bacteria; kingdom Bacillati; phylum Actinomycetota; class Actinomycetes; order Micromonosporales; family Micromonosporaceae; genus Micromonospora; species Micromonospora echinospora. The sequence continues at coordinate 6,129,986 of NZ_JACHJC010000001.1, read as the reverse complement.
GCAGCGCGATGTCCAGGTGATCAAGCACCGGGCCAGGCTAACAATATTGACCACGATCACGGAAGGAGATCGTCGATCTCCTGATCGGCGGGGCGGGAGGGAGGAGGTCAGCCGATCAGCGGGCGGAAGGTGCCCAGCAGCACGCTGAGCGTCAGCGCCGCGCCGGCAGTCAGCGCCGCTCCAATGATCAACAGCGTGTCGGCGAGGACGAAGCGCTGACGGCGGGCCACGGTGCGCGGCGTACCCGCGTCGAAGCCCCGGGCGTCCATCGCCACTGCCAGCCGGGTACCCCGCCGGATCGCGCCCACCAGCAGCGTGAACGCGGTGGACCCGAACAGCCGCAGCTTGGCCACCGGGTTGCGGCCGGCGTCCACGCCGCGGGCCCGCCGCGCCATGCTGATCATCCGCCACTCCTGCTCCAGCAGCGGCACCATCCGGAACGCGGCCAGCGCCCCGATGGCGAACCGGGCGGGCGCCTTCGCGTTCTGGATCAGCGCGTCGGCCAGGTCGGTCGGGTCGGTGGTGGCGAACACGACGATGCCGGGCAGCGCCACGGCCAGCATCCGGAGCACCAGACCCAGCGCCGTGACGAGCACACCTTCGGTGACCAGCACCGGCCCGGCCTGGAGCAGTACCGGGCCGGAGCGGTCGGCGGCGAAGAGCACCAGCGTGACGAGGATGCCGACGGCACCGGCGAGCAGCGGCCAGGCGCGGCGGGCCAGCACCCGGTAGCGGACGCCGAACAGCGGCAGCACCGCGAGTTCGACGGCGATGGCGACGGCCGGAGCCACCGGATCGAGCGTCGCCACCAGGATCAGCGTGAAGACCATCGCGGCGGCCAGCTTCGCCACCGGGTTGCGCCGCGCCAGCGGGGCGCCCGGCGCGGCGACCGGTTCGAGGTTGATCACGAGGACGCCCCGGCGGCGGAACGGTCCAGGGTGAGCGTCCGGTCGGCCAGCGCGGCGACGAAGTCCTCGTCGTGGGTCACAGTGACCAGGCCGTGTCCCGCGTCGCGCAGCTCGGCCAGCAGGTCGACCAGCTCCAGCCAGGTGCGCCGGTCCTGGCCGAACGTGGGCTCGTCGCAGATCAGCAGACGGGGCGCGGTGGCCAGCGCCGTCGCCACGCTCAGCCGCCGCGCCTCGCCACCCGAGAGGGTGTACGGGTTGGCGCCGGCCAGCCGGTCCAGCCGCAGCCGGTGCAGCAACTCGTCCACTGTGGCGGTCACCGCCGTCTCGGGCTGACCGGTGCGGCGCGGCCCGAGCGCCAGCTCGTCGCGGACGGTGGCGGTGACGAACTGGTGCTCCGGGTCCTGGAACACCGAACCGATCCGGCGCACCAGCGCGGGCGCCCGCCAGCGGTGCGGTGGAGTGCGCGCGTCCCGCCCCGCCAGCTCCGCCGACGCGGTGACGGTCCCCGTCCCGGGTGGCAGCAGGCCGCCCAGGAGCAGCGCCAGCGTGGACTTGCCGGCCCCGTTGGGGCCGAGGACGGCGAGCGCCTCGCCGGCGCGTACCCGGAGGTCGGTGGAGGCCAGCCGGGGTGGCAGGCCGAGCCGCTCGGCGGTGAGCAGCACGTCGCCGGGCGGCGTGGTGGCGTGCCGGGGTGGCGCGACGTGGCCGGGTATCCAGACCCCGGCGGCGGCCAGCGCGTCGCCGTGCGCGGCGAAGACCGCAGCGGGTGGTCCGTCGGCGCGCACCCCGCCGCCCGGTTCCAGCACCACCACGCGGTCGACCAGCGGCAACGCCTCGGTGACCCGGTGCTCGACCAGGATCATCGTGGTGTCCGCGTCGAGCGCGTTCGCGACGGCCTGGCGGATCAGGGCGGCGCCGGCCGGGTCGAGGTTGGCGGTGGGCTCGTCGAGCAGCAGCAGTCCGGGGCGCAGCGCGAGCGTGCCGGCCAGGGCGAGCCGTTGCTGCTCACCGCCGCTGAGCGCGGCGGTCGGGCGGTCCCGGGGGTACGGGAAGCCGACCCGGTGCAGCGCCTCGTCGACGCGGGGCCAGATCTCCCCGGCGGGTACGCCCCGGTTCTCCAGCCCGAACGCGACGTCGTCGCCGGAGCGGGCCATGACGAGCTGGGTCTGCGGGTCCTGGAACAGGATGCCGACGCGCTCCCGCGCCTTGCGCGGGTCCAGCCCGTCGATCTCGACGCCGCCCTCCTGCTCGCCGGAGTCCTCCGGCAGCAGCCCGGCCAGCGCCGCCAGCAGCGTGCTCTTGCCGGCCCCGGAGGGCCCGAGCAGCAGCACCCGCTCGCCGCTCTCCACGCGCAGATCCACCCCGCGCAGAGCCCAGCGTTTCCGCCCCCCGTGCCGCCACCCGAACCCCCGCAGCACCAGCCCGCTCACCGACCACCACCCCCTCTCCCCGCCCAGCCTGCGTGATCAAGGAGTTCGCGTCCGGAAAACCGTGCCCGGCGGACGCAAACTCCTTGATCACCGGGGCGGGGTGGGGTGGGTGGGTGAGTGGTCAGACCAGGGCGCGGTCGCGGCCGGCGGGGAAGCGGTCCAGCACGCCGGTGTTCGCCAGCGCGCGGGTGAGGACGTGCGCGCCCAGGCCGGCGACGATCGTGGCGCTGACGATCGTGATCAGCGCGTACGGGAGGCGGTAGGAGGCGAAGTCGTACGCCTTGTTCCAGTAGACGAAGTCGAAGATCGCCGCGCCGAGGCCGGTCAGCGCGCCGGCCAGCGCCGCCACCGGCAGGCGGAACGAGCGGTACCGGAACGCGGCGAACGCCAGCTCGGCGCCGATGCCCTGCATCAGGCCCTGGAGGATCACGATGCTCGCCCACTGGCTGCCCAGCAGGGCGGAGATGATCGCGGCCACCGTCTCGCAGTACAGGGCGGCGCCCGGCTTGCGGATGATCAGGCCGGCGAGTACCGCCGGGACCAGCCACACGCCGTAGAGCACTGCCTGCGCCGGTGGGAAGAACGCGAACGCCGCGTCGGTGGCGCTCCAGAGCAGGCCCCAGGCCCAGAAGACGACGCCGAAGGCGACGGCGATGACCGAGGCGACGACGATGTCGACGGTACGCCAGCGATTGCTGTCGGTGTGGTTCACGGTTGGCTCCCAGTTCGTCGAGGTGAACCAGGAGAAGACGCACGCCGCGCCCGGTGGTCACCGGACGGCGACGCGGCTGGAGGTCGACCGAACTCCCTGCGCTGGCATTACCCAGATCAGGTTCGAGGGTCTGCGGGCACCGGCCCGCACTCTCAGCGCTGTGCGCTCCCCTGTCGGATGTGAAGTTGTCTCGTCGCAGACGCTAGCACCGACCACGGGCACCGGCCCAGCAGGGCGAGTGTCGGTATGGTGGCGATCATGCTGGTGGATGCGCGGGGACTGACGTTCGAGGTACGCGCCGGCGGCCCCGAGGGCGGTGACCCGGTCCTGCTGCTGCACGGCTTTCCGCAGCACTCCGGCGAGTGGGACGCGGTCACGCCCGCGCTGCACGCCGCCGGGCTGCGCACGTACGCGCTCGACCAGCGTGGCTACTCACCCGGCGCACGGCCGGCGGACGCCGGGGCGTACCGGATTCCGGAGCTGGTGGCCGACGCGGCAGGCGTGCTGGACGCGCTCGGGGTGACCCGCGCGCACCTGGTCGGCCACGACTGGGGCGCGATCGTCGCGTGGGGCCTGGCGGCGGCGCACCCGGAGCGGGTGCGGACGCTCACAGCGGTGTCGGTGCCGCACCCCGCCGCGATGGGCCACGCGCTCGCCACCGACCCCCGGCAGAAAATCAAGTCCGCCTACATCGCGTTGTTCCGCAAGCCCGGTACGGCGGAGCGGGTACTGCTGGCGCTGAACGCCGCCGCGCTGCGCAGGATGCTCAGCGGTGTGGGCGACGCCGGTGCGGTGGCCCGCTACGCCGAGCCGATGCGCGAGCCGGGGGCGCTGACGGCGGCGCTGAACTGGTACCGCGCGATGACCGGGGCGGACATGAAGGCTGTCGCCCCGGTCGGGGTGCCGACCACGTTCGTCTGGAGCGACAAGGACGTGGCGATCGGCCGGACCGCCGCGCAGGCGTGCGCGGCGCACGTCACCGGCGACTACCGGTTCGTGACGCTGCCCGGCGTCACCCACTGGATCCCGGACGAGGCGCCGGGCTCGCTGGCCGAGGCGATCCTCGCCCGGTGCGCAGGAACGGAGGAGGCATGACGGTGAGCGCCGAGGCGTACCTGGCGGTGGTGACGGAGACGATCGGCCGGGTGGCCGCCGAGCAGCGGCGCAACGTCGCGGACGCGGCCGACCTGATCGCGGCGGCGCTGCGCGCCGACGGAGTGGTGCACGCGTTCGGCACCGGGCACTCCGAGGCGCTGGCCATGGAGATCGCCGGGCGGGCCGGCGGCCTGGTGCCCACCAACCGGATCGCGCTGCGTGACCTGGTGCTGGTCGGCGGCGACCCGGCCGACGTGCTCGGCCCGAAGCTGGAACGCGACCCGGCGGTGGCGCACCGCCTCTACGAGCTGGCGCCGATCCGCCCGCAGGACGTGTTCGTGCTCGCCTCGAACTCGGGCGTGAACGGCGCGATGGTCGAGTTCGCGTCCATCGTGAAGGAACGCGGGCACGGGCTGGTGGCGATCACCTCGGCGCAGCACTCCGGCCGGATGACCTCGCGGCACCCGTCCGGCCGCAAGCTCGCCGACTTCGCGGACGTGGTGCTGGACAACGGCGCGCCGTACGGAGACGCGACGCTGCCGCTGCCGGGCGGCGGCGCGGTGGGCGCGGTCTCGTCGATCACCGCGGCGCTGCTGGCCCAGCAGATCGTCACCGAGGTGGTGGCCCGGCTGGTCGCGGCGGGGGAGCGTCCGCCGGTCTACCTGTCCGCGAACATCACCGGCGGCGACGAGCACAACGCCGAGCTGGAGGCACGGTACGCAGGACGTATCCGCCGCGGCTCCTGAGCCGGTTTCGCGATCGCCCGAACAGGGCACAGGCGGTGCGCCGGTGGGCGTTTCCCCGCCGGCCGTGCCGTCTCCCGGGGAGGTCCGAGAGTGTCGAAGGAATCCGAGAAGCAGCGCTGGCAGCGCAACTTCGCCGATCTGTTGCAGGAGCTGCGGGTCGCGCAGACCGGCGTGCAGATCCTGTTCGCCTTCCTGCTGACGCTGCCGTTCAGCGCCGGGTTCGACCGGACCACCGAGTTCCAGCGTGACATCTACATTCTGGCGCTGCTGACCGCCGCCGCGTCCGCCGCGATGATCATTTCTCCGGTCGCGTTCCACCGGGCGCTGTTCCGCCAGGGACGCAAGCCGGAACTGGTGCGCTTCGCCCACCGGATGGCCACCGGCGGCCTGGCCTTCATGCTGATCGCGATGGTCAGCTCAGTCCTGCTGGTCAGCGACTTCGTGCTGGACCGGCCGATCGCGTTCCTGCTCAGCGCGCTCACCGGGGTCTGGTTCCTGACCTTCTGGGCGGTCCTGCCGTTCAGCCGGCGCAACTGGGGCGAGGACGACATCGACGACGAGGACGACAGCCCTCAGTCGCTGACCGACTGACCGTCCGCCAAATCGGACGTGCACACGGCGCTACCCCTGGGTAACACCCGGGGGTAGCGTCGTTTTCGTCGAGCGCGTCGACGCAGCCGGACCGACGAGGAGGCAGCCGTGACCACGACACAGAACAGCCGGCCCGAGTCCCCCGACGGCGCGGGGCCGCTGCCCACGGAGGCGGGCCAGGTCACCGAGAAGGAGGCCCGCCAGGTCGCCGAGGCGGCCCGCGAGTCGGCCTGGGACCGGCCCAGCTTCGGCAAGGAGTTGTTCCTCGGCCGGTTCCGCCTCGACCTGATCGACCCCTGGCCCCGCCCCGACCCGGCCGACGTGGCCCGCGCGGACGAGTTCCTCGGCGCGCTGCGCGCGTACCTGGGGTCCGAGGTGGACGGCGAGGCGATCGAGCGGGACGCCCGCATTCCCGACGAGGTGTTCCACGGCCTGGCCGGGCTGGGCGCGTTCGGTATGAAGATCGACCGCAGGTACGGCGGGCTCGGGCTGAGCAACCTGCACTACTGCCGGGCGCTGATGCTCGTCGGCTCGGTGAACCCGGCGGTGAGCGCGCTGCTCTCCGCGCACCAGTCGATCGGCGTGCCGCAGCCGCTGAAGATGTTCGGCACGCCCGAGCAGAAGGAACGCTTCCTGCCCCGGCTCGCCGCCGGTGAGGTCTCCGCGTTCCTGCTCACCGAGCCGGACGTCGGCTCCGACCCGGCCCGGCTCGCCACCACCGCCGAGCCCACCGCCGACGGCACCGGCTACCGGCTCAACGGGGTGAAGCTGTGGGCCACCAACGGCACGCTCGCCACCCTGCTCGTGGTGATGGCCCGGGTGCCGGCCGGCGAGGGACGGCGCGGCGGCATCACCGCGTTCGTGGTGGAGGGCGACAGCGACGGCATCACCGTCGAGCGGCGCAACTCCTTCGTCGGGCTGCGCGGCCTGGAGAACAGCCTCACCCGGTTCCACGACGTCTTCGTGCCGAAGGAGAACGTGATCGGCGGCGAGGGCAAGGGCCTCAAGATCGCGCTGACCACGTTGAACACCGGCCGTCTCTCGCTGCCGGCCATGTGCGTGGGCGCCGGGAAGTGGGCGCTGAACGTGGCCCGGGAATGGGCGGCGGACCGGGTCCAGTGGGGCCGCCCGGTGGCCGAGCACGAGGCGGTGGCGAAGAAACTGTCGTTCATCGCCGCCACCACGTACGGTATGGAGTCCATGCTCGACCTGTCCTGCATGCTCGCCGACGACGACCGCAACGACATCCGGATCGAGGCGGCGCTGGTCAAGCTCTACGCCAGCGAGATGGCCTGGCGGATCGCCGACGAGCTGATCCAGATCCGTGGCGGACGCGGGTACGAGACGGCCGACTCGCTCGCCGCCCGGGGTGAACGGCCGGCCGCCGTCGAGCAGCTCCTGCGCGACCTGCGGATCAACCGGATCTTCGAGGGCTCCACCGAGATCATGCACCTGCTGATCGCCCGGGAGGCGGTCGACGCGCACCTGTCCGTCGCGGGCGACATCATCGACCCCGACGCCGGGCTGGGCCGCAAGGCCAAGGCGGGCGCGCGGGCCGGCGCCTTCTACGCGAAGTGGCTGCCCACGCTCGCCGTCGGCAAGGGGCAGACGCCCGGGGCGTACCAGGAGTTCGGGCCGCTGGCCGGGCACCTGCGCCACGTCGAGCGGACCTCCCGCAAGCTGGCCCGGTCGACGTTCTACGCCATGTCGCGGTGGCAGGGAAAGATGGAGCGCAAGCAGGCGTTCCTCGGCCGGGTGGTGGACATCGGCGCGGAGCTGTTCGCGATGAGCGCGGTCTGCGTCCGGGCCCACGCCGAGCGGGACGCGCACCCGGAGAACGTCGAACTGGCCGACCTGTTCTGCCGCCAGGCCCGGCTGCGCGTCGACGAGCTGTTCACCGGCCTGTGGTCGAACACCGACTCGGTCGACGTGGCCGCCGCCAAGCGCATCGTCGCCGGCCGGTACGCCTCGCTGGAGGACGGCGTCCTCACGCCGCCCACCGACCTGCCCTGGGTGGCGCGCTGGGAACCCGGACCGTCGGCCGCCGAGGACGTCCGCCGCCGCATCCCGCCCGCCGGCTGACCGCCGACCGCCGCCGGCTGAGCGTGCGCCGGCTGGCCGGCCGCCGGCTCACCAGCCGTCCGTGCCCCGCCCACGCGCCGGGCGCGGGCGGCCCGGCGTCGCGCGCCTCAGCGTCCGCGCAGCCCCAGGCCGCGCAGCTCCAGCGCGGCGAGCGCGTCGACGGTCTCGTCGTCGCCGCGCCGCCACGCCTCGGCGACGTCCGGCGCGATCCGGGTCAGCTTCGACAGCGGCTGGCCGGCCAGCGCGCGCAGCGCCAGCAGGTCCCGGCCGGCCGGCAAGCCGGCCAGGGCCTTCGCCGCGCCGGCCCGGCGCATCCAGCGCACCCGCAGCGGCAGCCAGCCGAACAGCACCAGGCCGAGCGGGAACACCAGCACCGCGATGGTCAGCCCGAGCGCCAGCTGCCCGACCAGCTCCTGCTGGTCGCGGCCGGCCTCGGCGACCGCGCGGGCGGCGTCGGCGGCCCGGGTGAACGGCGCGGTCAGCTCGTCGCCGACGATCGGCACCCGGCCGACCTTGCCGCCGGCGTCGGCCAGGTTGTCGGCGAGTCCACCGCCGGCCCCCTCCAGCTTCTGCCCGGGTACGGCGAGCTTCTCGACCACGTCGTGCAGCCACATCGCGAAGCGGATCGCCGCGTACACCCAGGCGACCACGAGCAGGTCGGTGAGGAACTGGCGGACAGCGGTGGGAAAGCGGTCGGCGTAAATCTTCACGCCGGACAGCCTGCCACGACGCGGGCGCCCCGGCACGAGACAGTTTCGCGCCTCAGGACGGCCCTTCACCGGCGTGGCTGACCGCGTCCGCCACGATGTGCGCGACGTGGTCGTCCACCAGGGCGTACGCGATCTCCCGGCCGCGCCGCGACCCGCGTACCACCCCGGCGCCGCGCAGCACGCGCAGGTGCTGGGAGACCAGCGGCTGCGGCGCGCCGAGCTTCTCGACCAGTTCGTGCACGCAGCGCTCGCCCTCGGCCAGTTCGCTCACGATCGCGAGCCGGATCGGGGCCGATAGCGCGCGCAGCAGGTCACCCGCACCCTCGAAGGCGTCGTACCCGTTCGTGCCGGTCACCCTGTAACGGTAACCAATCCCAGCTGCGTCAGCCGGTAGGGCCTCATCCGAGCAGCACCTCGTGCTCGGCGGGCTCGGCCTGCGGCGCGACCCGGTCGTTCCCGGTCCGGCGCCGCACCGCCCGCACACCGGCCGCCCCGAGCGCGACCAGCAGGAACGAGCCGATCGCCACCAGCACCACCGACGCGCCGGGCGCGGTGTCCGCGGTTGCCGCTACCCAGACCCCGGCGCCGGCGGCGAACAGCCCCAGCGCCATGGCCGCCGCCATGGTGGACCGGAAGCCCCGGGTCACCTGCTGCGCGGTGGCCACCGGCACCACCATCAGCGCGCTGATCAGCAGCACGCCGACCGCCCGCATGGCGATCGTCACCGTGATCGCGGTGCCGACCGCGATGATCAGGTTCAGCGCGCGTACCGGCAGGCCGGAGACGCGCGCGTACTCCTCGTCGTGGCAGACCGCGAACAGCGCCGGGCGCAGCACCAGCATGGTCACCAGCAGCGCCGCGCCGAGCACGCCGATGGTGACCAGGTCGCCCTGCGAGGTGGTGGTCAGCGACCCGAACAGGTACGCGTTGAGCGCCCCGCTGCTGGCGTCGGAGAGCCCGACCAGCACCACGCCACCGGCGATGCCGCCGTAGAACAGCAGCGCCAGCGCCAGGTCACCGGAGGTGCGCCCGTACGCCCGGACCAGCTCGATGACGATCGCGCCGAGCGTCGCGGCGATCACCGCCACCAGCACGGGGGAGCGGTTGAGCAGCAGGCCCGCGCCGACGCCGGTGAGCGCCACGTGCCCGATCCCGTCGCCGATCAACGCCAGCCGCCGCTGCACCAGGTAGATGCCGAGCGCGGGCGCGGCCAACCCGATGATCAGCGCGCCGAACAGAGCGCGGAGCATGAAGTCGTACTGGAAGAGGTCCATCTCAGATGCCTGTCCAGAGCCCGGCGGGCTCCTCGTCGCAGTGCGGGTGCACGTGCTCGTGGTCCGGGTCGGCGTGGTGGCCGGCCGGCTCCGGCACCGCGCCGTCGTGGGCGATGCCGCCCTGGTGCACCACCACGGCCCGGCTGATCAGCGGGCGCAGCGGCCCCAGCTCGTGCGCGACGAGCAGCACCGTGCCGCCGCCGTCGCGGAACGAGCGCAGCGCCCCGGCGAACGCCTCCTGGCTGGCCGCGTCCACCCCGGCGGTCGGCTCGTCGAGCACCAGCAGCTCCGGCCCGCCGGCGAGCGCGCGGGCGATCAGGGTGCGCTGCTGCTGGCCGCCGGAGAGCGTGGACACCGGGTCACCGGCCCGGTCGGCGAGCCCGACCGCGTCCAGCGCCGCCGCCACCGCCTCCCGGTCCGCCCGCCCGGCGGGCCGCAGCACGCCGCGGCGGGCCAGCCGCCCGGACGCCACCACCTCGCGCACGGTGGCGGGCACACCGCTGCCCGCGCCGAGCCGCTGCGGCACGTACCCGATGCGGTGCCACTGCCGGAAGCGGCGCTGCGGCGTGCCGAACAGGGCGACCGACCCGGCGCCGACCGGAACCAGGCCGAGCGCGGCGCGCACGAGCGTCGACTTGCCGGAGCCGTTGGCGCCGAGCACGGCGACCACCTCTCCGGCGGTCACTGTCAGCGAGACGTCGCGCAGCACCGGGCGGCCGTCGTAGCCGACTGTGGCGTGCGCGATCTCGATCACGGGTGAGGTCATGAACAGTCCAGGGCGGTTCGCAGGGTCTGCAGGTTGGCGCGCATCGCGGAGAGGTAGTCGCCGTCGGCGGGCGGGCCCTCCAGCGGGTCCAGCACCGCCGTCTTCGCGCCCACCTCGCGCGCGATCGTCTCGGCGACCTTCGGGCTGACCAGCGTCTCGAAGAAGATCGTGCCGGCCTGGTGCTCGCGGGCCTCCTCGGCGACCTCGGCGAGGCGCTGCGGGGACGGCTCGGACTCCGGGGTGAGCCCGCTGATGCCGATCTGCTCCAGTCGGTAGCGCTCGGTGAGGTAACCGAACGCGGCGTGGCTGGTCACGATCTCCCGGCGCGTGCAGGTGCGCAGCCCGTCGGTGAACTCGGTGTCCAGCTTCGTCAGCTCGGCGCGCAGCGCGCCGGCGCGGGCGGTGTAGTCGGCGGCGTGCTCCGGGTCGGCCTTGCCGAGGCGCTCGGCGAGCTTGTCGCCGATGGTGGCCAGCCGGGTCGGGTCGAGCCAGACGTGCGGGTCCTTGCCGCCGCCCTCCCCGGAGTGCCCGGCCTCCCCCTCACCCTCGTGGTCGTGGTCGTGACCACCGGCGGCGGCGTCCCGCAGCGGCGTGACGCCCGCCACGTCGAACGCGCGGTCGCCGCCGTTCTGCTCCACCGCCTCGTCCACCGCCGGCTGGAAGCCGCTGAGGTAGACGACCACGTCGGCGTCGACGACCTGGCCGACCTGCCGCGGGTTGAGTTCCAGGTCGTGCGGCTCCGCGCCGGGCTTGGTCAGGTTGCTGACCGTGACCGTGTCGCCGCCGATCCGCTCGGACAGGAACTGCAGCGGGTAGAACGCGGCGACCACGCCGACCTTGCCCGGCTCGCTCGCGGCGCCCGTGCCGTCCGCGCAGGCGGTCAGGCCGGCGGCGGCGAGCAGGGCGGCGGCTGCGGCGGTCAGGATACGGCGAGGTGCGCGAACGGTCATGGGCTCAACTGTCCGCGACAACGAAAACTATTGTCAAAAACGCATGATTGCATGTCAGCGCAGGTCAGCTCGGCTCTGCTCCCGCAGTCAGCCGACCATGAGCTTCGCCAGCGCCACCGTGATCAACAGGGTGAGCATCACCAGCCGGAGAATGCGGGTCGCCGGGGCCTGCACCGGCCAGGTGACCGACATCAGCCAGACCAGGCCGCCGGCCAGCGCCAGCAGCAGGACGCCGCCCGCCGGGCCGGGCGCGAAGAGGCCGACCAGCATCAGGGCCAGTACGGCGAGGAACACCGCCGTCGGGTTGAGCCGTGCCAACCGGGACAGCACGGGACTCTGCGTACGCTGCATGCCACAAACTCTACGAGGAGGAACGCCGTGCTGGTCACCAACCGGTTCGTGGTGGAAGCCGAAACGGTGGACGAGTTCACCCGGGAGGCGCACGCCGCGCTGGCCGCGCTCGCCGCCCGCCCCGGCTACCTGCGCGGCGAGCTGCTGCGGGCGCTCGACGACCCGGACCACTGGTGCCTGCTCACCGAGTGGGAGTCGGTCGGGGCGTACCGGCGGGCGCTCGGCGGGTTCGACGTCAAGGTCACCGCCGTGCCGCTGCTCGCCCGATCGGTGGACGAGCCGTCGGCGTACGAGACGCTCGCCGCCGCCGCCCCCGATGGGGAGATCGTCGTCGTCGCCAGCGATCGGGCCGCAGGTCCTTACCGGTGAGTGCCGGGGCACTACCCTGGCGCGTATGACCGCTCCCGGACCGGCCGCGCCACCCCCGTCGTCAGTGCCGCCCGCGCCGCCGGCGGACCCGGGGACACCCGCGCCGCCGCCCGGTCCCGGCGCCGCGCCGCCGTTCGCCGCCCCGCCCACCGAGGGCGGGCGGACCCGGCTCTGGCTCGGCCTCGGCGCCGGCGCGCTGGCCGTGCTGATCTGCTGCGGCGGGGGCGGCGCGGCGGTGGTCGGCCTGGCGGTGAGCAACGCCCAGGCGATCGGCGAGCAGGGCCGGGCCGTCACCAGCGACTACTACCAGGCGCTCGTGGCCCGGGAGTGGTCCAAGGCGTACGACACGCTCTGCGACGACCTCCGCCGACGCGAGCCCCGGCGGGAGTTCGAGCGGCGGGTCGCCACCGAGCCGCAGATCTCCGGCTACCGGGTCGGCGAGGTCGACATCACCACGCTCACCGTGCCGGTGGACGTCACGCTGGCCGGCGGCCGGCGGGAGGCGCAGACCGTGACGCTGGCCCCGGACCAGCAGACGGGCGGCGTGGAGGTCTGCGGGGTGAGCTGACCGGCCCCCGGTATTCTGCTGGGCCCGGGACGAACGCGGTCGTACCGTTGTCCCGAACAGCCCGGTTCCATCCATCTCAACCGCGCCGACCGCCAGCCGGCGTAGGAGGAAACATGCCAGCCGACCGTATCGACGCCGTCACCAGCCTCGCCAAACGCCGGGGCTTCGTCTTTCCCTCCAGCGAGATCTACGGGGGCACCCGGTCGGCCTGGGACTACGGTCCGCTCGGCGTCGAGCTGAAGGAGAACGTCCGCCGGCAGTGGTGGCGCACCATGGTGCAGCAGCGTGACGACGTCGTCGGCCTCGACTCGGCGGTCATCCTGGCCCGCAAGGTGTGGGAGGCCAGCGGCCACATCGCCGAGTTCGTCGACCCGCTCACCGAGTGCCAGTCCTGCCACAAGCGGTTCCGGGCCGACCACCTGGAAGAGGCGTACGAGGCCAAGCACGGCAAGCCGCTGACCTCGCTGACGGAGCTGAACTGCCCCAACTGCGGCAACAAGGGCACCTTCACCGAGCCGAAGATGTTCAACGGCCTGATGAAGACCTACCTGGGCCCGGTGGAGAGCGACGAGGGCATGCACTACCTGCGCCCGGAGACCGCCCAGGGCATCTTCGTCAACTACAAGAACGTCGAGACGGTCGCCCGCAAGAAGCCGCCGTTCGGCATCGCGCAGACCGGCAAGTCGTTCCGCAACGAGATCACCCCGGGCAACTTCATCTTCCGGACCCGCGAGTTCGAGCAGATGGAGATGGAGTTCTTCGTCGAGCCCGGCACCGACGAGCAGTGGCACGAGTACTGGCTCTCCGAGCGCTGGAACTGGTACCTCGACCTCGGCCTGTCCGAGGAGAACCTGCGCTTCTACGAGCACCCCAAGGAGAAGCTCTCCCACTACTCGAAGCGCACCGTCGACATCGAGTACCGGTTCCGGTTCGGCGGCAGCGAGTTCGCCGAGCTGGAGGGCATCGCCAACCGCACCGACTTCGACCTGTCCACGCACAGCAAGCACTCCGGCGTCGACCTGTCGTACTTCGACCAGGGCAAGGGCGAGCGCTGGATGCCGTACGTGATCGAGCCGGCCGCCGGTCTCACCCGCGCGGTGCTGGCGTTCCTGCTCGAGGCGTACGACGAGGACGAGGCGCCGAACACCAAGGGCGGCGTGGACAAGCGCACCGTCATGCGCTTCGACCCGCGGCTCGCCCCGGTCAAGGTCGCCGTGCTGCCGCTGTCGCGCAACGAGGCGCTGTCGCCGAAGGCCAAGCAGCTCGCCACCGACCTGCGTAAGCGCTGGGTGGTCGAGTTCGACGACTCGCAGGCGATCGGCCGCCGCTACCGTCGGCAGGACGAGATCGGCACGCCGTTCTGCGTCACAGTCGACTTCGACACGCTCGACGACAACGCGGTGACGGTCCGGAACCGGGACACCATGGCCCAGGAGCGCGTCTCGCTGGACCAGGTCGAGCGCTACCTGATCGAGCGCCTCCCCGGCTGCTGAGCGGTGTAAGGAAGGGCCCCTTCTTAACGCCTGGCGTAGAGAAGGGGCCCCTTCTTAACACCCGTCACCCGGGGGAGATCGGCTCCGCCCGTACCCCGGTTCCGCCGCCCACGCCGCGCCGGGCCGCGTACGCGTCCTCCACCGTGCGCCGCACGCGGCCCGGCTCCCGGCGGATCTGCGCCGGCGTGAAGTGCAGAACGAGCACCCCGTGCCGGCTCAGCTCGTTGTGCCGGTCCAGCGTCCGCGCCCAGTCGGCCGGGCCGAGGTGGTACTCCCGCGAGTCGACCTCCAGCGCCACCGCGCACTCGGCGAGGTAGCCGTCCGGCGTCGGCAGCCGGGCGCCGTCGGCCGCCGACAGCCGCGGATTCCACAGGATCTCGGTGAGCACGCGGCTGCTGCCCAGGCACTCCCGCAGCTCCGTCTCCGGCGCCGAGCGGGCCCCGTCGGTGATCTCCGCGAACGCCTTCCGGATCAGGGCGGTGCGGCTGCGCCGGGCCCGCCGGATCTCCACGTCCAGGCTGGCCAGGTCGGTGAAACCGCGCTGCACCGCCTCGGCCACCGTCGCCCGTACCGGCCGCAGGTGGCGCAGGTCGCGGGCGGCGTCCACCACCGCCCGGGCCGGCGAGCACACCGGGTACAGCGCGGCCCGCCGGGCGCGCGGATCAAGCTCCAGGGCCCGCGCGATCACCGCGTGACCGGCCGAGCGGCGTCGCACGTGGTGCGGCAGGATCAGGTGTACGTCAGCGGTGCGCGGGCTGTGCCGGAAGCCGTACCAGATGAGGGCCGCCAGGCCGGTGAGCTGTGCGTCGGCGCCCGCGTAGAGTGCCGCCGAGATGCGTCGCTGCTCGTCGGTGAGGGTGCCGCTGACGAGCGCGTACGTCGCCGGCAGGACGCGCTGCCACAGGCCGCGCCGGGTCTGCCGGTACAGGTACATGTCGTCGAATCCGACGCCGAGAAGCTGCGTCCGCGTGACGATCTGCTGCTGGCGTTCCGCCAGGTCGCTGAGTTCGGGTGGCTGTTCAGGCATGCGCGGCAGCCTGCGCGCTCGACCGCTTCTCTTCCGGCCCGCTCGCCCGCCCTGTGGACACCGGGCCCTGGTGTGGAGAACCGTCTCGTGGCGGGCCGGCTGTGATATGGGTCCTGTTAAGAAGGGGCCCCTGCTCTACCGGAGACGTTAAGAAGGGGCCCTTCCTTACACTTGTGCGGTGACTGCCCCGACGCTGCCCGCGCTGACCATCGGCCCGCACCAGGTGTGGCCGCCGGTGGTGCTCGCGCCGATGGCCGGGATCACCAACGTCGGCTTCCGCCGGCTCTGCCGCGAGCAGGGCGGCGGCATCTACGTCTGCGAGATGATCACCACCCGGGCGCTCGTCGAGCGGAACCCCAAGACGCTCCGCATGATCGCCTTCGGCGCCGAGGAGCAGCCCCGCAGCCTCCAGCTCTACGGCACCGACCCGGAGATCACCGCCGCCGCCGTGCGGATCGTGGTCGAGCGTGACCTCGCCGACCACATCGACCTGAACTTCGGCTGCCCCGTACCCAAGGTCACCCGCCGTGGCGGCGGCTCGGCCCTGCCGTGGCGCCGCCGGCTCTTCGCCAGGCTGGTCAAGGCCGCGGTGGACGCCGCGTCACCCGCCGGGGTGCCGGTCACGGTCAAGATGCGCAAGGGCATCGACGACGACCACCTGACGTACGTCGAGGCGGGGCTTGCCGCACAGGACGCGGGCGTCGCGGCGGTCGCCCTGCACGGGCGTACGGCCGCGCAGCGCTACTCCGGCACCGCCGACTGGGACGCGATCGCCACGCTCAAGGCGGCCCTCGACGTGCCGGTGCTCGGCAACGGCGACATCTGGGAGGCCGACGACGCGCTGCGGATGGTCGCGCACACCGGCGTCGACGGCGTGGTGATCGGGCGCGGCTGCCTGGGCCGGCCGTGGCTCTTCGCCGACCTGGAGGCCGCGTTCAACGGCAGCCCCGAACGGCGGCTGCCCTCGCTCGGCGAGGTGGCGGTGACCATGCGCCGGCACGCCGAGCTGCTGGTGGAGCAGTTCGTGGCCGGCGCCCGCAACCCGGCCCGGGGCGAGCGGGACGGCTGCACCGACTTCCGCAAGCACGTCGCCTGGTACCTCAAGGGCTTCCCGATCGGCAGCGAGCTGCGCCGCTCGCTTGCCATGATCGAGAGCCTGGCACAGCTCGACGACCTGCTCGGCAAGCTCGACCCGGCCGTACCGTTCCCGGTGGAGAACCTGGGCCAGCCGCGCGGTCGCACCAACTCCCCGGGCAAGGTGTTCCTGCCCGACGGGTGGCTGGCCAGCCGCGACGACGACACCCCGCCGGACGGCGCCGAACTGGACGACTCCGGCGGCTGACCCGGACGCGCCGAAGGGCCCGACCCCGGTGGGGGTCGGGCCCTTCGTGTTCGGTCAGGAGCTGTAGCCGCGGCTGGCGATCCAGCGGGCGAGCTCGTCCACGTCCATCCGGTAGGAGGCCTGGGTCGGGTTGGCCGAGTCGGCGATCGTCACGATCTTCCCGTCGTCGCGGTAGCCGACCACGCTGATGTAGTGGCCGCCCTCGAAGGAGTGGGCGTTGCCGTCGGTGTCGGTCGCGGTGCCGGCGATGTTGGCCACCACGGCACGGCCGTCGTCGACCGTACGTACCACGTCGGCGCGCAGCTTGTCGACCTTGTCGCGGTCGCGGGCCTTGTCCATGGGGATCTCGGTGGACTTGTAGACGTCCTTACCGGTCTCCTTGTTCAGCACGGGGGTGATGTCGTTGATGGAGTTGGTGCCGGACTCGGTGGTGCCCATCTCCTTGGCCATGGCGTGCACGTCGATGTTCTTGCCCTGCACGCTCAGCGCGTTACGGGCGGCGGCGGGGCCGCAGAAGTAGAAGTTGGGCTGGGCTTCGTAGCGCACGTCGAGCTCTCGCTCGCCGTGCTTGCGGTCGGTGGTGACCTGGGCGGCGGCGCGCTCGGCCGGGGTGGCCTGGGCGGCGACGGCGGGGCCGGCGATGCCACCGGCGGTGGCGGCGATACCGGCAGCGGTCAGAACGGTCTTGCGGATCAGATCGGTACGCATGATGCGACTCCTCTGGTTCGGGGGTGTGCGGCACGGGGGCGCCGCGGGGGTCTGCCCGGCCCGGCGGTCAGCGGCGGCGACCTGCTCGGAGCGCTCGGGCGGCTCGGGGGGTGTAACCGACGGGCGGGGTCCGGCATTCCACCGGCACGGGCTCCGGCCGGCTCACCGCGTCTAGCCATGTACAACGCCCGGAGGCGGGCAGGGATTCCGGGCCGGCCGATCCGGACTTTCCAGACATTTCGGATCCATCGACTCGATCGATGCCCACGTGCCCCCGGACCGGACGGCGCACCCCAGACCCGACGGCGGGGGTGCGGTTCGGCGGGCCGGGGCGGCTCAGGCCAGCACGGCGGCAGCGACGGTGTCGACGTACCAGCGTTCGAACCGGTCGACCGGCCAGCCGCGTTGCCGCACCAGCCAGTCGTAGTTGCGGAAGTCCATCGCCAGCCACAGCACGTCGGCGACGCTGTCGACGTCGTGGTCGGGTCGCACGGAGCCGGTGGCGACGAGTTCGGCCGCGAACATCGCCATGCCGCGCCGGCGTTCCGCCACGTTCTTGCGCCAGATGGCGGCTGCGTCGGGGTCGGCGCTGGCGGCGCCGGTGAGGGCGATCATCATGTCGACCTGCCGGGCCTGGGTCGCGCTGAGGTGCCGGGCGTAGCGGGCCAGTTTCGCCCGGGCGTCGGGCAGCGCCCGGATTTCCGCGACGAACGGCCGGTCGGGCAGCGCGGTCGGTTCGTCGTCGCCGGCGATGGTCACGTCGACGAGCGCGGAGAGCAGGTGGCGTTTGTTGCCGAAGATCGCGTACACGGTCTGTACGGCCACGCCGGCCTCGGCAGCGACGGCGGTCAGCGGGGTGGCGGCGTAGCCCGGGTCGACGAACAGCTTGCCGGCCGCGTCGAGGATCGCCCGCCGGGTCTGGCGGGCCTGCTCCTGACGTCTTGCCGACTCGTACCTCCTCTTGACACCCACGGCGCGAGTGTAGTCATCTATTAGATAGAGCAACACTCTACCGAAAAGAGTTGATCATCATGCCGTTCGGTGTGGTTCAGGAGATGCCCGGCGTCAGCGAGGACGAATACCGGCTGGTCGAGCGACACCTCGGTCCCGACCGGCCGCCGGGCCTGCTCGCCCACGTCGCCGGGCCGGTCGAGGGCGGTTGGCGCATCATCAACATCTGGCAGGACGAGGCCGCGTTCCGGCGCTTCCAGTCCGAGCGACTCGTCCGGGCGGCGGGCCTGGCGGCCCAGACCGACGGATTCGACGCGAGCAAGGCCGCCGGCTTCCGGTCCGTGACGGTCGACGGCGCCGAGATGCCGTTCTGATGGCGGACCTGGCCGACCTGCGGGACCGCAACGCCACCTTCTGGTCGGGGGCGGCACCGGGCTGGGTGCGCCACGCCGACCGCCAGGACCACTGGGGGCGACCACTCGGCGCGGTCGCCCTGGAGTGGCTGCGCCCGCGGCCGGGCGAGCGGATCCTCGACGTCGGCTGCGGCTGCGGCGGCACCACGGCCGAGTTGGCGGCGGCGGTCGGGCCGACCGGGGAGGCCGTCGGCCTCGACCTGTCCGCCGAGATGCTGGCCGCCGCCGTCGCGCGCTTCCCGAACGGCCGTCATCCTCGGCTGCGGTTCGTGGTGGCCGACCTGGACACCCTGGACGTCGTCCCGGGCGCGCCGTTCGACGCGGTCCACTCCCGGATGGCCCTGATGCTGCTCGCCGACCCGGTCACCGGGTGCCGCACCCTACGGCGGGCGCTGCGCCCCGGGGGACGACTGGCGGCGACCGTCTTCCGGGACGGGAGCACGACCCCGTGGCTGATCGCGGCGGTGCTCGGCGCCGCCCCGCACCTCGGGGCGCTGCCGCCACTGCCGGTCGGCGACGAGCCGGGGCCGTTCGCCCTCGCCGACCCGGCGCGGGCCCGTCGCGTCCTGGCCGAGGCCGGATTCGACGACATCGCGGTCGACTTCCACGACGTCACCCTGACCGCACCCGACGACCCGGACACCGTCGCCGACTGGCTGATCGAGGTCGGCCCGGCCGGGGCCGTGTACCGGGCCGCCGGCCCGTCGCGGCAGGCCGCGGCGCGGGCCGGGGTGGCCGCACTGCTCGCCCGGTTCCGCGAGCCCGGGGCCGGCTACCGGCTGCCCGCCGGTCTCCTGCTGCTCACTGGACGGGCACCGGCATGACGCCCGCTTCGAGACCAAATCCGACAGGTAAGGACGGTCAGCACATGAGCCCGGTCAGGCACGTCACGCTCGTCACCTCGGTGATCACGCTCGGCATCGCGTCGTTGGCCGGCTGTTCCGAGGCCGACGGCCCGTCCAGCCCGCCCTCGCCGGGCGCCGCGGCGCCGAGTCCGACCGCCACCGAGGTCCCGTGCGGGGCGGTCGCCGACACGGTCAGTCGGCACCTCCGGTCGGACCAGGTCCGCGCGGTGACAGTGGAGGGGCAGTGCACCACGGTCGTGGTCGCCACCACGCTGGGCGACGGTGACGCCGGTCCGGGCCGGCAGTTGTGCGACCGGGCGGGCGAGGTGGCCTACTCCGGCGACGTCAACTCGGTCCGGGTGCTGAGTGGGTCCGGCAGCGAGCTCGCCAACGGGATCACCGGGATGAGATGTCTGACCTGACTGTGAGGCTGGCCGGACGACGCCACCGGCCTCACCCCAGCGGCGTGCGGTCGTGACCGGGCCGGTCGGTCGGGCGGTGCTGCGGTGGCACCGTCACCGGCCAGGGGATCTCGGGGGAGTTGTGGAAGGTGATGCCGGCGGTTGTCCAGCGCGGGCCGTGGCCGGCGAGCCGGGTGCGGAACCGGGACCAGTCGTGCGTGGCGCGCGGTGACCAGCCCAGCTCCGCGACGGCGGGCAGGCGGGGGAAGAGCATGTACTCGACCTCGGCCCGCGTACTCACCGACTCGGTCCACAGCGGCGCCTCCACGCCCAGCACGGCCTCGGCCGGTACGCCCCGCACGTGGGTGCCCGGATCCCACTCGTACGCCCGGCGCACGTCGATGAGGCCCGCCCAGTCGTGCCCGATCGGAGTGTCCGGCGCGTACTTCATGTCCAGGTACGCATGGTTGGCGGGGGAGACGATCAGCCGGGCGCCCCGGCGTACCGCTTCGGCCGTCTCCGGGTCGTCGCCGTTCGTGCCCCACCACTGCAGGACGCGCCCGTCGACGTGCCCGGCCGGGGCGAGCTGGTGCCAGCCGACCACCGTCTTGCCGGTGGCCTCCACCAGCCGCTGCGCCCGCTCCACGAAGGCGCGGTAGCTCCCGGCCGGCACCTTGAACGCCTCGTCGCCGCCGAGGTGCAGCCACGGCCCCGGCGTCAGCGCGGCCACCTCGCCGACCACGTCGGCGACGAAGGCGTACGTCCGTTCGTCGTCGGGGTCGACGTAGCTGAACCCGACCTCGGTGCCGGTGTACGGCGGGGGAGCGACCTTGCCGGGCGCCAGTTCGGGGTACGCGACGAGCGCCGCGTTGGTGTGGCCGGGCAGGTCGATCTCGGGCACCACCGTGACGTGGCGGCGGGCGGCGTACGCGACGATGCGCCGGTAGTCGTCCCCGGAGTACCAGCCGCCGGGGCCGCCGCCGACAGCCGTCGCGCCGCCGACCTCGGTGAGCCGGGGCCAGGAGTCGACGGCGATGCGCCAGCCCTGGTCGTCGGTGAGGTGCAGGTGCAGGTGGTTGAGCTTGTAGCGGGCCAGGTGGTCGACCATCCGCAGCACGTCCTCGACGGCGAAGAAGTGCCGCGCCACGTCGAGCATGGCGCCCCGGTAGGGGAAGCGCGGACGGTCGACGATCGTGCCGCCGGACACGGCCCAGCGCGCGGCGACCGGCGTACGGCTCTCGATCGCCGCCGGCAGGAGCTGCCGCAGAGTCTGCGCGCCGTGGAACAACCCGGCCGAGGTTGCGGCGGTGATCCGGACGCCGGTGGCGGCCACGTCGAGGCGGTAGCCCTCGTCCCCGAGCCCGTCGCCGACCGACCCGCCGGAGCCGTCGTCGGTCGCCCGGGCCCCGGGAGCAGCGGCACCGCCCGGAGCGGACGGCGACAGCGTGAGCGTCAGCGGGCCGTCCTCGCCGACGGGGGCGTCGGCGACCGGCAGCGGGAAGCCGGTGGCCGGGCGCAGCCAGGTGGCGAGCTGCTCGGCCACGTCCCGCCCGGCAGGGCTGACCCGCAGTGCCGCGTCCGCGCCCAGGGTGAAGTCGCCCGCGGGGTCCGGGAACACCTGCTCGGGCGCGGGCACCACGTCGTCCAGCCGGACCGGCGCCGGCCCGGCCAGCGCCTCGGCGGCCCGGCCCGCGGCGACACGCGCCAGCTCGGCGGCAGGCGTCGGCACGCCGGGCAGTCCCTCGCCCGCCGCCGCGCCGGCGGACGGCGGGACCTGGTCGCGGGTGGACGTGCTGGTGGGGCGGGTATCGGTCGGCTCCGGCCCGGTCTCCGGGGCGGTGGGTGTGGTCGGCACGGCGACGGCTCCGAGGGGTGTATTCGCGCGGGGTATGGCAAAGGTGAGGATCCGCGAGACGCAGTGAGTCAAGAGTACGAGAGGAACGGTAATTGCGTGATCGTGCTCGTGGAAGCGTTCCCAACAACCCGTACGAACGCGCATAGTGGCGACCGTTGTGCCGAAAGTCACCGAACGCTCCCAGGTTTCGCGAAACTGGCCTAGCCTTCGGCCCACCGACGCTGACGAGCCGGGATTACCGGTGGTCACTCCCGGGGTATGTCCGAACTAAACCTTCGTTAAGTGTCAATGGCGCGCGTTGGAGGCTCTGGTGGAAGCGCAGGAATCGGGCGAGCACAAGTACGTGTACGACTTCGCCGAGGGCAACAAGGGTCTCAAGGATCTGCTCGGCGGCAAGGGGGCCAACCTGGCCGAGATGACCAACCTCGGCCTACCGGTTCCGCCCGGCTTCACGATCACCACCGAGGCGTGCAAGGCGTACCTGACGACCGGGCGCGAGCCCGAGGGCCTGGCCGCGCAGATCGAGGCGCACCTGGAGTCGCTGGAGCGCGAGATGGGCCGCCGCCTCGGCGACCCGGACGACCCGCTGCTGGTCTCGGTACGCTCCGGCGCCAAGTTCTCCATGCCCGGCATGATGGAGACCGTCCTCAACGTGGGCCTCAACGACCGCAGCGTCATCGGCCTGAGCGCCCAGGCCGGGGGGAACGACAGGTTCGCCTGGGACTCCTACCGCCGGCTGATCCAGATGTTCGGCAAGACCGTCTGCGAGGTGCCGGGCGAGGAGTTCGAGCACGCGCTGGACGAGGCGAAGCACGCCAAGGGCACGAGCAACGACCTCGACCTGGACGCCGACGACCTGCGCGGGCTGGTCGACGCGTACAAGAAGATCTTCGCCAAGCACACCGGCCGCGAGTTCCCGCAGGAGCCGCGCGAACAGCTCGACCTGGCCATCCGGGCGGTCTTCGAGTCGTGGAACGCGGAGCGGGCGGTGCTCTACCGCCGGCAGGAGCGCATCCCGGCCGACCTGGGCACCGCTGTGAACGTGGTGACGATGGTGTTCGGCAACCTCGGGCCCGACTCGGGTACCGGCGTCGCGTTCACCCGCGACCCGGGCAGCGGCGCGCAGGGCATCTACGGCGACTACCTGGCCAACGCCCAGGGCGAGGACGTGGTGGCCGGCATCCGCAACACAGTGCCGTTGCAGGAGCTGGAGCAGCTCGACAAGGCCTCCTACGACCAGTTGCTCGGCATCATGGCCCGGCTGGAGGAGCACTACAAGGACCTCTGCGACATCGAGTTCACCATCGAGCGCGGCAAGCTCTGGATGCTGCAGACCCGGGTCGGCAAGCGCACCGCCGCGGCCGCGTTCGTCATCGCCGGGCAGCTCGTCGACGAGGGCCTGATCGACCTGGACGAGGCGCTGCACCGGGTCAACGGCGCGCAGCTCGCGCAGCTGATGTTCCCGCGCTTCCAGCTCGACCACGAGTTCGAGGCGGTCGCCAAGGGCATCGGCGCCTCCCCGGGCGCGGCGTCCGGCAAGGTCGTCTTCACCTCGGCCCGCGCGGTCGAGCTGGCCGCCGAGGGCGAGGCGGTGATCCTGGTCCGCCGGGAGACCAACCCGGACGACCTCAACGGCATGATCGCCGCCCAGGGCATCCTCACCTCCCGGGGCGGTAAGACCAGCCATGCCGCGGTGGTGGCCCGCGGCATGGGCAAGACCTGCGTCTCCGGCGCCGACGAGCTGGAGGTCAACGTACCGGCGAAGAAGTTCACAGTGGGCGGGCACGTGGTGAACGAGGGCGACGTCGTCTCGATCGACGGCACCACCGGCAAGGTGTACCTCGGCGAGGTGCCGGTCATGCCGTCGGAGGTGGTGCAGTACTTCGAGGGCGAACTCGACCCGGAGACCATCGACGACGCGCTGGTCCGCGCCGTACACCGGATCATGACGCACGCCGACGCGGCGCGGCGGCTGCGGGTGCGCACGAACGCCGACACCGGCGCGGACGCCGCCCGGGCCCGGCGCTTCGGCGCCGAGGGCATCGGCCTGTGCCGCACCGAGCACATGTTCCTCGGCGACCGCCGCGAGCTGGTCGAGCGGCTCATCCTGGCCTCCGGCGAGCGGGAGCGGGAGGACGCGCTCGCCGCGCTGCTGCCGCTGCAGCGGGCCGACTTCATCGAGATCTTCCGGGAGATGGACGGCCTGCCGGTCACCGTGCGGCTGATCGACCCGCCGCTGCACGAGTTCCTGCCCCCGCTGGAGCAGCTCGCGGTGAACGTCGCGGTGGCGCAGGAGCGCGGCGAGGACGTGGCCAAGGAGGAGGCGCTGCTCGCCGCCGTGCGGCGGATGCACGAGGAGAACCCGATGCTGGGTCTGCGCGGCGTCCGGCTCGGCCTGGTCATCCCGGGCCTGTTCGCCATGCAGGTCCGCGCGATCACCGAGGCCGCCGTGGCCGTCGTCCGCGACGGCGGCACGGCCTGCCCGGAGATCATGGTGCCGCTGGTCGGCGCGGTGCAGGAGTTGGAGACGGTACGCGCCGAGGCCGAGCGGATCATCGCCGAGGTGGTCGGGGACAGCGGCGTCGAGGTGCTGATCGGCACGATGATCGAGGTGCCCCGGGCGGCGCTGACCGCCGGCCAGATCGCCGAGGCGGCGGAGTTCTTCTCCTTCGGCACCAACGACCTGACCCAGATGGGCTGGGGCTTCTCCCGCGACGACGTGGAGGGCGCGTTCTTCTGGCGCTACCTGGAGCTGGGCATCTTCGGCATCTCGCCGTTCGAGTCGATCGACACCGACGGCGTCGGCCGGCTGATCCGCATCGCCGCCGAGGAGGGCCGGGCGGCCCGCCCCGGCCTGAAGCTCGGCGTCTGCGGCGAGCACGGCGGCGACCCGGACTCGGTGCACTTCTTCCACTCCGTCGGGCTGGACTACGTCTCCTGCTCGCCGTTCCGGGTGCCGGTGGCGCGCCTGGAGGCCGGACGGGCGGCGATCACCACCACCGGCTCCGACTCCCGCTGACGAGGACGCGGGGCCGCCGGTGTCCATCGACGGCCCCGCGTACCGCCCGGCGCGCCTTTCCGGCCTCCTCGGCGTAACCTGAGCTTCCGCCACGTGTCGATCAGGAGGGGTGGCCGCATGACCGCCGTCTGGGAGAACCTGACCATCGACGCCCGGGACCCGTCCCGGCTCGCCAGCTGGTGGGCGGAGGCGCTCGGTTATCAGGTGATCACCGACAAGCCGGACGAGGTGGAGATCCGCCGGACCCCCGACACGATGCCCGGCCTCGTCTTCGTCCCGGTCGCCGGGCCGAAGGAGGGGAAGAACCGGCTGCACATCGACCTGCGCCCGGCCGACATGGAGGCCGAGGTAGAGCGCCTCGTCGACATGGGCGCGCGGCACGTCGACATCGGCCAGGGAGACGTGGAGTGGACGGTGCTCGCCGACCCGGAGGGCAACGAGTTCTGCGTTCTCCGGCAGAGGTGAGCGACGCGGCGCGGCTGGTCGACGAGGCGCCGAAGGACACCGGGTACGGCCGGTCGCCGTTCGAGCGGGACCGCGCCCGGGTGCTGCACTCGGCGGCGTTCCGGCGGCTCGCCGCGAAGACGCAGGTGCACACCGCCGGCACGAACGACTTCCTGCGTACCCGGCTGACCCACTCGCTGGAGGTCGCGCAGATCGCCCGCGAGATGGGCGCCCGGCTCGGCTGCGACCCCGACGTGGTGGACACCGCCGGGCTGGCCCACGACCTGGGTCACCCGCCGTTCGGGCACAACGGCGAGTACGCGCTGGACGAGCTGGCCGCCGCCTGCGGCGGGTTCGAGGGCAACGCGCAGACGCTGCGGGTGCTCACCCGGCTGGAGGCCAAGGTGCTCACCCCGGACGGGCGTTCGGTGGGGCTGAACCTGACCCGGGCCGCGCTGGACGCGGTGAGCAAGTACCCGTGGCCACGCCGCCCCGGCGAGCGCAAGTTCGGCGTGTACGCCGACGACCGCCCGGTCTTCGACTGGCTGCGCGAAGGCGCCCCGCCCGGCACGCGGCGCTGCCTGGAGGCCCAGGTGATGGACTGGGCCGACGACGTGGCGTACTCGGTGCACGACGTCGAGGACGGCATCCACGGCGGGTACGTGGACCTGCGCCCGCTGCTGGCCGACCCGGACGAGCGGCGGGCGCTCTGCGCCGATGTGGCCGCCACCTACTCCGGCGAGGCGCCGGAGGACCTGGGCGAGGTGCTGGGCGAGCTGCTCGCCGATCCGGTGCTCGCGCCGCTGGCCGCGTACGACGGCAGCCACCGGGCCCTCGCCGCGCTGAAGGCCACCACGAGCGTGCTCACCGGCCGGTTCGTCTCCAGCGTGGTGGCCGCCACGCAGCAGCGCCACGGTCCCGGCCCGCACCGTCGCTACGCCGCCGACCTGGTGGTGCCGCGCCGGATCCGGGCGCAGTGCGCGCTGCTCAAGGGCATCGCCCTGCGGTACGTGATGCGCCGCCCCGGTGCCGAGGGCCGGTACGCGCGGCAGCGCGACGTCCTCGCCGGGCTGGTGACGGCGCTGCTGGACCGGGCGCCCGACGTGCTCGACCCGGTGTTCGCGCCGCTGTGGCGGGACGCGGCAGACGACGCCGCCCGGCTGCGCGTGGTGATCGACCAGGTCGCCTCGCTCACCGATCCGGCCGCGCTGGCCTGGCACGCCCGCCTGGTGTCGCCGGGCTGACCGCACCGCTCCGGGACCGGACCCGTGAACTTAGGCTAGCTTAAGCAGCATGACGGACCGCCCGAAGATGCTCACCGCCGCCACTTTCGTCCGGACCACGCGGCCCACCCCGCACCTGATCCGGCTCGTGCTTGGCGGTCCGGAGCTGGCCGGACTGCCGGTCGGCGCGTACACCGATCACTACGTGAAGTTCGTCTTCCCGCCGGCCGGGGTGACCTACCCGTACCCGGTCGACCTGGCCACGATCAAGCGGGAGTTCCCGGCGGAGCAGTGGCCGCGGCTGCGCGCGTACACGGTGCGGGCCTGGGACGCCGCGGCCGGTGAGATGACCGTGGACGTGGTGCACCACGGCGACGAGGGGCTGGCCGGGCCGTGGGCGGCGGCGCTGCGCCCCGGCGACCGGGTGTTGTTCACCGGGCCGGGCGGCGCGTACGCGCCGGACCCGGCGGCCGACTGGCACCTGCTGGCCGGCGACGAGAGCGCGTTGCCGGCCATCGCCGCCGCCCTGGAGCGGCTGCCGGCGGGCGCGCCCGCGAAGGTGTACGTCGAGGTGAGCGGCCCGGCCGACGAGCTGCCGCTGACCAGTGCCGGCGAGGTCGAGGTGCGCTGGCTGCACCGCGACGGCCGCCGCTACGGCGAGCCGCTGGTCGAGGCGGTCCGGGCGCTGGAGTTCCCGCCCGGCCGGGTGCACGCGTTCGTGCACGGCGAGGCCGGCGCGGTCAAGGAACTGCGGCGGCTGCTGCGGGTCGAGCGGGGCGTGCCCCGGGGCGACCTGTCCATCTCCGGTTACTGGCGGCAGGGCATGGACGACGAGGGCTGGCGCTCCACCAAGCCGGCCTGGAACGCGGCCGTCGAGGCCGAGGAGGCCGCCGCCGTCCCGGCCTGACCCGCCCCGCCCGCGCCCTGTCCCGCTCCCCGGTACGGGGTCGGGCGTTTCGTCCCTCCCGGGTGCCCGCTCTGCCCAGGATGGGGCATGGGGGAAGATGCGGGGGAGCGGGCCGGGACGCAGCCGGCCGACCGGGTGGTGCTCGGGCTCGGCGTGGCCGGCGTGCTGGCCGTGGTGGCCTGGGGCGTGTTCGCGCGTGGTTCCCTGGCGTCGTTCGGCGCGGCCGGGCTGAGTTGGACGATCAGCACGTTCGGCTGGTTCTTCGTGGTCGCGGCCGACGCGTTCCTGGTGCTCGCGGTCGTCGTGGCGGCCTCCCGGTTCGGCCGGATCCGGCTGGGCGCCGACGACGACGAGCCGGAGTTCGACACGCTGGCCTGGATCGCCATGATGTTCAGCGCCGGCATGGGCATCGGCCTGGTGTTCTTCGCCGTCGCCGAACCGATCCAGCACTACGCCACGCCGCCGCCGGCCTCCGGGGTCGCGCCGCAGACCGGCGCCGCCGCCGCGACCGCCATGCAGTACACGCTCTTCCACTGGACGCTGCACCCGTGGGGCATCTACGCGATCGCGGCGCTGGCCCTGGCGTACTCGACGTTCCGCAAGGGGCGCGGTAACCGGATCTCGTCCGCGTTCGCGCCGCTGCTCGGCGCGCGGACCGACGGCCCGCTCGGTCGGGCGATCGACCTGCTCGCCGTCTTCGCCACCGTGTTCGGCTCCGCGACCAGCCTCGGGCTGGGCGCGCTCCAGGTGGCGGCCGGCCTGGACCTGGTGGCCGGCGTGCCGGACAGCCGGGCCGTCGAGCTGACGATCATCGGCGCCCTCACGCTCGCCTTCGTCGCCTCCGCCTTCTCCGGCCTGCACCGGGGCGTCAAGTGGCTGTCCACCACCAACGTGCTGATCGCCGTCGTGCTGATGCTGTTCGTGTTCGTGGCCGGCCCGACCGTCTACACGCTGGAGGTGCTGCCGGCCTCGGTCGGTGACTACCTGAGCGGCCTGGTGCGCATGTCGACGCGTACCGGGGCGTTCTCCGACCCGGCCTGGCTGGGCTCGTGGACCATCTTCTACTGGGCGTGGTGGATCTCCTGGGCGCCGTTCGTGGGCACGTTCATCGCCCGCATCTCGCGCGGTCGTACGGTCCGCCAGTTCCTCGTCGGGGTGCTGCTGGTGCCCAGCGGCGCGAGCACCGTCTGGTTCGCGGTGATGGGCGGGACCGCCCTGCGTACCCAGACCACCGGCACCCGGGACCTGGTGGCCGACGTGGAAGCCGGTTCCGAGCAGGCGCTGTTCGGGCTGCTGGAGGCGCTGCCGCTGGCCACGCTGACGAGCGTGCTCGCCATGGTGCTGATCGGTCTCTACTTCGTCACCAGCGCCGACTCGGCGTCGCTGGTGCTCGGCTCGCTCAGCTCGCGCGGCGCGTTGCGGCCGCACCGCGCGGTGGTGGTGCTGTGGGGCGTGCTGATCGGTGCGGTGGCGGCGGCGTTGCTGCTGGCCGGGGGCCTGGCCGCGTTGCAGCAGGCGACCATCCTGGTCGCGTTGCCGTTCGTCGTGGTGATGCTCGGTCTGGCCGTCGCGGTGCTCCGGGAGATGGCGGCCGATCCGATGCTGCGCGCCGGGCCCCGACCGCGCCGCTCCGGCCTGGCCGCCGCGGTCAACGCCGCCCGGTCGTACGAGGAGGAGAATCCGGCCCCCGTCACGCGCTGGTTCCACAGCCGTCGCCGTTGAGTGGGGGTACCTCGACTTGTAGTAGGGATGCTACATTCCGAGGCATGACTGCGGTCGAACTCCCGGGGGCCGTCGCGTCCCCCCGACCTCCCGACGAGGATCTCGTCCTCGACGTGCGGGATCTGCGCATGCGCTACGGCGCCGTCGACGTGCTGCACGGCGTCGACCTCACCGCCCGGCGGGGCGAGGTGCTGGCGCTGCTCGGGCCCAACGGCGCGGGCAAGACCACCACCATCGAGATCCTCGAAGGCTTCCGGCTGCCCTCGGCCGGCGCGGTGCGGGTGCTCGGCGCCGACCCGGCCCGCGGTGACGAGCGGTGGCGCGCGCGGCTGGGCGTGGTGCTCCAGTCCTGGCGCGACCACGGCAAGTGGCGGGTGCGGGACCTGCTCGCCCACCTCGGCGACTTCTACGCGCCGTACGCCACCGACCGGATCCCGCGCCCGTGGCCCGTGGACGACCTGCTGGACACCGTCGGGCTGAGCGCGCACGCCGGCAGCCGGGTGGCCCGGCTCTCCGGTGGCCAGCGCCGCCGCCTCGACGTGGCGGTCGGCATCGTCGGCCGGCCGGAACTGCTCTTCCTGGACGAGCCGACTGTCGGCTTCGACCCGGCCGCGCGGCGCGAGTTCCACGAGCTGGTGCACCGCCTGGCCGACCTGGACGAAACCACGATCATGCTGACCACGCACGACCTGGCCGAGGCGGAGAAGCTGGCCGACCGCATCCTCATCCTGGCCGGCGGCCGGATCATCGCCGAGGGCTCACCGGACCAGCTCGCCCGGCGCGTCGCCGGGGACGCCGAGGTCCGCTGGACCCGCGACGGCGAGCGGTACGTGCACGCCACCGCCGACGCCACCGCCTTCCTGCGCGACCTGTTCCGTGAGCACGGCGACCGGATACGCGAGCTGGAGGTGCGCCGGGCCAGCCTGGAGGACGCGTACCTGACGCTCGTGCACGAGGAGGAGACCGGCATCCGTACCGGCCGGGCCGAACGGGTGTGGCAGCAGGAGGCGAACCGATGAACCCGACCACCAACGCGCTGCGGGCCGGGCTGCGGCGCGGCGTGATCGAGCTGCGTGCCACGTTCACCAACGGCCAGGATCTCTGGACCTACTTCTTCCCCACAGTGGTGCTGCTGGTCGCCGTGTTCTGGATGCGCGGCTCGACGGTGCCCGGCACGGACTTCTCCCTCGGCGCCCGTACGCTGCCCAGCGCGCTCGGCATGGGCCTGCTCTTCGGCGGCCTGCTCGGGCTGGCCAACCAGCTCGTCATCGACCGGGAGGACGGCACGCTGCTGCGCGCCAAGGCCATCCCGGACGGCATGCTCGGCTACCTGGTCGGCAAGATCGTGCTGGTCTCGGCGGTCGCGCTGATCGGCGTGGTCATCCAGCTCACCCCCGGCCTGTTCTTCCTCGACGGGCTGCGGCTCGGCGACCCCGGCGCCTGGCTCACGCTCGCCTGGGTGGTGCCACTCGGACTGGTGGCGACGCTGCCGCTGGGCGCGGTGATCGGTTCACTGATCGAGAACCCGCGCAACATGGGCCTGGTGGTGATGCCGATTTTCGGTCTCATCGCCCTGTCCGGCATCTTCTATCCGATCAACGGCCTGCCCGGCTGGCTCCAGGGCGTCGCCCAGGTGTTCCCGCTCTACTGGCTAGGCTTGGGCATGCGCTCGGCGCTGCTCCCGGGCGACCTGGCGGCTGTCGAACTCGGCGGCTCCTGGCGGCACCTGGAGACGGTCGGCGTGCTCGGCGCCTGGGCGGTGCTCGGGCTCGTGCTTGCCCCGGTGGTGCTGCGCCGGATGGCCCGCCGGGAGTCCGGCTCGCGGGTCGCGGCCCGGCGGGAGCGGGCCATGCAGCGGGTCGGATGAGAGGGCGTCGATGAGCGAGACCGTGCACAACCGGATCGCGGTGCTGCGCGCCGAACGGGGCATCTCCCGGCGGCAGCTCGCCGACGCGCTCGGTGTGCACTACCAGACCGTCGGTTACCTGGAGCGCGGCGAGTTCCGGCCCAGCCTGCACCTGGCGCTGCGCATCGCCGCGTACTTCGAGGTGCCGGTCGAGGTGGTCTTCTCCATCGAGCCGTTCCCGCGCATCGGCGACCCCGCCGCCGCCCGCTCTGCCTGAACCGGCGGGGCGGGCGAGGTCGGCCACACGCCCGTCCCCCCGGCCGCCGGATCGTCGGTCCGGCAGGGCAGGATGTACGCCGAGGGGGTGGCGGTCATGGCGGGGCGGATCCGGGACGAGGACATCGCGCTGGTCCGTGAGCGCACCGCCATCGCGGATGTCATCTCCGACGTGGTGACGCTCAAGTCGGCCGGCGGCGGCAACCTCAAGGGGCTCTGCCCGTTCCACGACGAGAAGAGCCCGTCGTTCAACGTCTCGCCCGCCCGCAACGTGTTCTACTGCTTCGGCTGCGGGGTCGGCGGCGACGCGATCAAGTTCCTGATGGACGCCGAGCACCTCAGCTTCGTCGAGTCGGTGGAGCGGCTGGCCGACCGCGCCGGCATCCAGTTGCGCTACGTCGAGGAAGACCGGTCCACGCCGCGTGCCCGCCCGCAGCAGGGGCAGCGGCAGCGCCTGGTGGCCGCGCACGCCGCCGCCGTCGACTTCTACCGGGCCCAGCTCACCACCGCCGGCGCCCGTCCGGCCCGCGAGTTCCTCGCCGGGCGCGGCTTCGACCGGGCCGCCGCCGAGCGGTACGGCTGCGGGTTCGCCCCCGACGGGTGGGACCTGCTCACCAAGCACCTGCGTCAGCAGGGCTTCACCCACGACGAGCTGGTCACCGGCGGCCTGTCCCGGCCGGCCCGCTCCGGTTCGCTGATCGACCGGTTCCGCCGCCGCCTGATGTGGCCGATCCGGGACATCACCGGCGACGTGATCGGCTTCGGCGCCCGCAAGCTCTTCGACGACGACGACGGCCCGAAATACCTGAACACCCCCGAGACGCCGATCTACAAGAAGTCGCACGTCCTCTACGGCATCGACCAGGCCAAGCGGGAGATCGCCAAGCAGGGCAAGGTGGTGGTGGTCGAGGGCTACACCGACGTGATGGCCTGTCACCTCGCCGACGTGCCGACAGCGGTGGCGACCTGCGGCACGGCGTTCGGCGGCGACCACATCTCGGTGCTGCGCCGGGTGCTGTTCGACAGCGACGAGCGGGCCGGCGAGATCATCTTTACCTTCGACGGTGACGCCGCCGGTCAGAAGGCCGCGCTGCGTGCGTTCGAGGACGACCAGCGCTTCGTCGGGCGTACGTTCATCGCGGTCAGCCCTGACAACATGGACCCGTGTGATCTGCGCCTGGCCAAGGGCGACCTGGCCGTGCGCGACCTGGTGGCCCGCCGTGAACCGCTCGTCGACTTCGCGCTCCGGCACGTGATCAGCCGGTTCGACCTGGACACCGTCGACGGCCGGGTCGAGGCCATGCGCCGCGCCGCGCCTCTCGTGGCGAAGATCAAGGACCGGGAGAAGCGCCCGGAGTACGTGCGCAAGCTCGCCGGTGACCTCGGCATGGAGATCGAGCCCGTGCAGCGCGCGGTGCTCGGCGCGGCGCACGGGCAACCGGCGCCCGGGACGCCTGGCGCGTCCGCGCGCCCCGGCCGGACTGCGCCCGCTGTGGACAGCCCGCGCTCCATGGTGGAGCGGGAGGCGTTGAAGCTGGCGTTGCAGGAGCCGGTGCTGGCCGGTCCGATGTTCGACGCGGTCGAGGTGACCGACTACCAGCACCCGGTGCACGTCTCGGTACGCGCCGCGGTGGCCGCGGCGGGCGGCGCGTCCGCCGCCACCGGCGGCGCGGTCTGGATCGAGCGGGTCCGCGACGCCTGCGACGACCTGGCCGGGCAGGCGCTCATCGGTGAGCTGGCGGTGGATCCGCTGCGCATCGACGGCGAGCCGGACCCGAGGTACGTCTCGATCACCATGGCGCGGCTCCAGTGGAGTTCGGTCACCGGCCGCATCCGTGACCTCAAGTCGAAGATCCAGCGGATCAACCCGGTGAGCAACAAGGACGAGTACTTCGCCCTGTTCGGGGAACTGCTCTCGCTGGAACAGCACGCACGGGCACTGCGCGAGCAGGCCGCCGGAGGATTGTGATGGGACTGTTCAACCGCCGGCCGAAACTCCCGTCGGCCGACCGGCCGCCGCTGGCCGCCGACGAGCGGGTGCTCGCGTGGGCCGCCGCCGGCACCGGCGAGGGCGGCAACGACGGCGTGCTGGTCGCCAGCAACCGCGGGCTCTGGCTGCCGGGCCGGGTGGACCGCCTCGGCTGGCACGACATCCTCAAGGCGGTCTGGTCCGGCCGGGAACTGACAGTCACCCCGGCCGAGCCGGTCGCCGAGCGCGACGGATACCTGGTGGTGGCGGACAGCAACCCCGAGACGTACCTGCTCGTCGACCCGGGTGACCTGCCGCACCAGGTCCGGGACCGGGTCACCGGCTCGGTGGCGTACACCTCGCACCACGAGATGCCCGGCGGCTCCGGCCGGATCGCGGCCCGGCGGGTGCCCGGGGTCGACGGCCTGACCTGGACGGTCCGCTACGACCCGGGGACGCCCGCGGACGACGAGGACGTGGCCGCCGAGACCGCACGGCTGGTAGCGGCGGCGCGGGCCGCCACCACCCCCACCGACGTCTGAGGTCTACACCTTCAGGACGTCGACCTCTGGTTCAGGCACGTGGGCGGGCGCCGTCGAGGAACAGCGCGACGACCCGGGCGGGTCCGGTCTCGTCGGTGAGGTCGGCCGCGCGGGCCAGGTGCAGGAACGCGTTCATCAGGAACTCCGGTTCGCCGGTGACGGCGCCCTCGGCGCGGGCGTCGGCGAAGAACCGGGTCACCGGCGTCAGCATCAGGGCGACGTAGAGGCCCGAGACGTGCTCGCTGGTCTCGGCGGAGACGAGCGGCAGCGTGTCGTAGATGCGCTGCTCGAAGGTGATCGCGTCGCCGTGCTGCCCGGCGGCGACGGTGGCGAGCGCGTGCAGCCGGTGCGGCACGTCGCCGGGGCCGGCCAGCGCCGCGGAGATCTGCGCGCCGACGTCGCGGATGTACCGCTCCGCCACCGCAATGTAGAGATCCTCCTTGCCGCCCGGGAAGTGGTGGTAGATGGACGGCTTCTGGATGCCGACGCTGCGGCCCACGGCGACCAGGGAGATGCCCTGGTAGCCGGTCGCGGCGAGCTGTTCGGCGAAGGCGTCCATGATCTGGGTGCGGGTGTCGGTGGGGCTCATCGGTTCTTCCTGGCGTGGTGAAGGGCGAGGGCGCAGGCGGCGGTTCCGGCGACGGCGAGGGCGGCGAGCGCCGCGACGCCGATCGGGGCCGCGGTGAGCGGCGTGCCGCCGCCGAGCTGCCGGGCGGTGTCGACGATATAGGTGAGCGGGTTGACCGTGGCGATCACCCGCATCCAGCCGGCGAGTTCGTCGACCGGCGCGAACACGCCGGTGAAGAACGACAGGCCGAACACGACGAGCGTGACCAGGTTGGTGGTGGACGCCGAGCCCGACCGGATGGCGAGCGCCGTGCTCAGCAGCGCGACGCCGAGGCCCAGCGCGAGCATCAGCAGCAGCATCCCGGCGACGCCCGACCAGCTCGCCGGCCGGTAGCCGATCGCGGTGGCCCCGGCCACTGTCACCGCCATCTGGAGCACGACCGCGATCAGCGCGGCGACGACCGGGCCGACGAGGAACGGCGTCGTGGTCCCGTGGGCGAGCCGGAGGCGGTCCAGGTATCCGCTGGTGATGTCGCCCAGCACGAGCGTGCCGGCCGCGCCCGCGCCGGTGGCGACGCCGGTGAGCAGGATCAGCGGCAGCAGGAACGCGATGAAGCTCGTCCCACCCAGGTAGGTGCTGCCCACGGCGTCGAGCTGTCCGGCGTAGACGAGCAGGAAGAACAGGGACTGGGCGACCGGGGCCACGAGCAGCGCCGGGGTGCGGAGCACGGCCCGGGTCGAGCGTCTGATCGCCGCGAGGACGACCGGGGCCGGGGAGCGGCGGGGCGGGGTGAGCGCGAGCGGGAGCACGGTGTCGGGCCTTTCGGGTGCGGTGGGTCACGCCTAAGCGGGCGGCGAGGGCGACGAAGACGTCGTCGAGGGAGGGCTCGGCGAGGTGGAGCCGGGTGATGTCGGCGGCGATCGCGCCGGCTTCGTGCAGGGCAGCGGTCAGTGCGCGCGGGTCGTCCGGGACGCTGAGGCGTACCCGTTCCGGATGGTCGGGGTCGGCGCGGAAGCCGGCTTCGGACGCGGCGGCGAGTGCGGTCGCGGCGGCGGCGTCGGACAGGTCGAGCGTCAGCGTACGGACGCCCACGCGTCCCTTGAGCGATGCCGGTGAGCCCTGGGCGACCACCCGGCCCTCCCGGAGCACCGCGATCTCCGTGGCCAGCACGTCCGCCTCGTGCAGATCCTGGGTCGAGATGAGCAGGGAGGTGCCGCCCTGGTTGAGGCGGGTCAGTTCGGTCCAGAAGTCGATGCGCGCGAGCGGGTCCAGGCCGGTGGTCGGCTCGTCCAGGATCACCACTGCCGGCTCGGCGACGAGCGCCACCGCCAGGTCCAGCTTGCGGCGGGTGCCGCCGGAGAGCTTTGCCACCCGGGACGACCGGTGCTCGCCCAGCCCGAACAGGTCGACGAGCTCCCGGGTCCGGTGTGCTCGCTGCCGGCGTCCGAGCCCGAGCGCCACGCCGTGGAAGTCGAGCACCTCCGCCGGGGTGGCGAGGGGGTCCAGCGCGTTCGACTGCGGCGCCAGGCCGATCAGGCGCCGCGCGTCCCGTGCCTGCGTCACGGTTTCGAAGCCGCCGACGCTGACCGAGCCCGACGTCGGGGTGCGCAGGGTGGCGATGATCTCCAGCAGTGTCGACTTGCCGGCGCCGTTGTGGCCGAGCACGACGAACCGGCTGCCCGGCGCGACGGCGAGGTCGAGCGCGCGCAGGGCGTCACGTGTCCCGTAGGTCTTGGTCAGGGCGGTGGCGAGCACGAGCGGCGTCATGCCCACCACCCTACCGACCGGTCGGTAGGGTGGCCAAATCCGGTTGTCGACCCGGCCTTCCGCGGTTAGCGTCGCGGGATGTTCGCCACCGAGCGCGTCCGTCTGCGCCCGCCCACCCCCGACGACGCGCCGGACCTGTTCCGCCTGCACAGCGACCCGGAGCTGCACCTGATCACCGACGACGAGCCGTTCCTGCCGCACCACGTCGGGCAGGTCCGGGCCCGGCTGGAGAAGCGCGCCGCCGAGCAGCCGGAAGCCGGCGCTCCGGTGTCACTGCTGGCCGAGACCGTCGCCGACGGCACGTTCCTCGGCACCGGCGTGCTGTGGGGGATCAACACGTTCGACGGGCTCGCCCACCTCGGCATCACGCTGCTGCCCGAGGCGCGCGGCCAGGGTCACGGCACCGAGGTGATCCGGCTGCTCTGCCGGTACGGCTTCCGCAACCGCAACCTGCGGCGCCTGGAGATCGAGACGCTGGCCGGCAACACGGCGATGCGGCGTACCGCCGAGCGGTGCGGCTTCGTCCACGAGGGCACCCTGCGGGAACGCGGGTACGACGGCGACGGCTTCGTCGACATGGCGCTCTACGGCCTGCTGCGGCGCGACTGGACGCCGTAGGGGACCGCCCCGCGCTCAGCCGCCGTCGCGGTAGAACCGGGCCGCGCCCGGGTGCAGCGGGATCGGGCCGGTCGCGGCCGCGCTGGCCCGGTTGAAGTTCGCCGCCTCCGGGTGCACCTGGATCAGGTCGCCCTGCCAGGTGAAGAGCACCCGCGTCAGGTCGTACGCGAGCTGCTCCGGCATGTCCGCCGCCACCAGGATCACGTTCGCCACCGTGATGGTGGGCGTCGGCGCCGCCGTGCCGTAGACCTCCTTCGGCAGCGTGGCGGTGGTGTAGACGCCGCCGAACCGGGCGCTCAACGGCTCGATCAGCTCGTTCAGCGGCAGCAGCCGGAACTTCCCGGGCGCGGAGGAGAGCAGGTCCTTCACGCCGGGCGTGGGCAGACCGCCGGAGAAGAACATGGCGTCCAGGGTGTTCGCCCGCATCCGCTTGACCGTCTCCGGTAACGACAGGTTGAGCCGCTGGATGCCGGTGTTCGGGTCGATGCCGCCGGCGGTGAGCAGACGCCCGGCGATGATGTCGGTCCCGGACTTCGGCGAACCGGTCGAGACGCGCTTGCCGCGCAGGTCGGTGAAGCTCTCGATCTTGCCGTCGGTACGGACGATCACGTGCGTGTAGTTGCTGTAGACCCGGGCCAGCGCACGTACCGGCTGCGGCTGCTTGTCGAACGCCCCGCGGCCGTCGACCGCGTCCGCCGCCGTGTCGGCCAGGCTGAACGCGATCTCCATGTCACCGCTGGCCACCCGGGTGATGTTCTCCACCGACGCGCCTGTCGGCTCCGCGCGCGCCTCGTACCCGGGCACGTGCCGGGTGATCAGGTCGGCGTACCCGCCGCCGAGCTGGTAGTAGACCCCCGTGGTGTTGCCGGTGGCCAGGAAGATCCGCCCCCCGTGCCACGCCTGTGGAGTGGTGTCCTCGGCGCCGCAGCCGGCCACCAGCACCGTCGCCAGCAGCGCCGCCACCAGCCGCACCGGGCGGCGGCTCACCGGCGGACCGCCGGCTCCAGCGCCTCCGCCACCCGCTGCACCAGCGTCGCCGTCTCGTAACCGATCTGGCCCAGGTCGCAGCCGGGCGCGGCCAGCACGCCGAGCAGCGCCCGTTCGCCGACCGCCATCACCAGCATCACACCGCCGTCCATGTCGACGATCTGCTGGCGCACTCGGCCGGCGGACATCAGCCGCGCCGCGCCCACCGTCAGGCTCGCCAGGCCGCTGATCACCGCCGAGAGTTGGTCGACCTGGTCCGTGGAGAGATCCGGCGACGACGCCAACCGCAGCCCGTCCTCGGAGACCGCGAGCGCGTGCGAGACGTCCGGCACCTGCTCGGCGAAGTTCGCCAGCAGCCAGTCGAGCCCGGTGGAAGCGGGTGGGTTCATGGTCTTCTCCCGTTGGGTGGTGTGACGTTCGGGGCACGGCGCGTCGCGCTGGCCACCCCCTCGGCGAGGGCGGACAGCCGGGCGCGTACCACTTCGGGGTCGAGCAGGTCGGTCGCGGGCGGCGGCGCGGCGGCGGGCGGCATCGACCCCGGCAGATGCCCGCCCAGCGGCCGCCGCGGCAGCCCGGCGGCGGTGGTCGACACCGGCGCCGGGGGCACACTCACCGGCCTGATCCGCGCCGTGCTCGGCGCCAGCAGCGCGCCACCCGGCGCACGTACCGTGGCGACGCCGCGCACCGGCCCTCCGGCC
Source organism: Micromonospora echinospora (assembly GCF_014203425.1). Taxonomy (NCBI): domain Bacteria; kingdom Bacillati; phylum Actinomycetota; class Actinomycetes; order Micromonosporales; family Micromonosporaceae; genus Micromonospora; species Micromonospora echinospora. The sequence goes on along the minus strand of NZ_JACHJC010000001.1, from coordinate 6,091,813 downwards.
GCCGGGGCGCTGGTGACCAGGTCGCGGGAGCCGACCTGCGGCCGCAGGACAGGCGCGTTCTTGAACCACGGCGCGCCGCGCCGGTGCGGGCGCTGCTCGGCCGGCGGCCGGGACGCCACCGACTCGACCCGGGTCAGCACCGACTCCGGTACGTCCACCTGCGCCACCGTGCCGGCGCCGGGGTTGTGCAACTGCACCCGGATCCCGTGCCGGGCCGCCAGGTGGGCCACCACGTGCAGGCCCATGCTGCCGGCGGCGGCGCTGGAGAGCATCGCCGGCGCGGCGAGCCGGTCGTTGATCTCGGCCAGCCGGCTCTCGCTGATGCCGATGCCCTGGTCGTGCACGCGCAGCACCAGCCCGTCGACGGTGCGCCGGCCGTCCACCAGCACCCGGGCCTCCGGCGGCGAGTAGACGGTGGCGTTCTCCAGCAACTCGGCCAGCAGGTGCACCAGGTTGCCGGCCGCCGCGCCGTGCACCGCCGCGGTCGGCACGTCGATCTCCACCCGCGGGTAGTCCTCGATCTCGGAGGCAGCCGCCCGTGCCACGTCGTCCAGCAGCAACGCGCCCTCGTGCCCCCGGCCCGGCTCGCCACCGGCGAGGACCAGCAGGTTCTCCCCGTTGCGCCGAAGCCGGGCGGCGAGGTGGTCCAGCGCGAAGAGCCGGGCCAGCGCGTCCGGGTCGGTCTCCTCGCGTTCGAAGTCGTCGAGCAGCCGCAACTGCCGGGTGATGAGCGTACGGATGCGCCGCGCCAGCGCCTCCGCCATCCGGGTCACGTCCAGCCGCAACTCGGCCTGCTGCCCGGCGAGCCGCAGCGCGGCCCGGTTCACCGTGTCGAACGCCTCGGCGACCTGCGCCACCTCGTCCTGACCCCGCCGGATCCCGTCGGTCATCCGGGTCGCCGGACCATCGGCCGGCGCCCGCTCGCCAGCGGCGATCGCGGTGATCCGCTCCGGCAGTTCCCGGTTCGCCATGGTCAGCGCGGCCACCCGCAGCCGGCGCAACCGGCGGCTCGTGCGTACCGCCAGCAGCACGGCGGTGACGAGCGAGCCGAGCGCGACGGTGCTCGTCGCCCCGGCGGTCAGCACCGCGCGCAGCCGGGCCGCGGCGGCCAGGTCGGCCGCGTCCCGGTCCAGCCCGTCGGACAGGTCCCGGCCGAGCAGGTTGTACCGGCGGATCGTGCCGCTCTGCGCCACGTACCAGGCGTCACCGTCGGTCTTCAGCGCCTCCGGCGTGCCGTCGGTGTCGAGCACCGTGTCGCGCATCCGCCGGGCCGCTGTCACGTCCGCGCCGTCGACCACGCGGTACCAGGCGGTCTTCGCCGGTCCGGCGGCGATCCGCAGGAACTCGGCCTGCCGCTGCTCCCGCGCACCCCGCAGCCGGCCCAGCCGGGCCAGCTCGCCGCGTTCCAGTCCGCCCCTGACGAACACCGCCCGCAGCAGGTCGCGTTCCAGCGCGGAGAGGTGTTCCTGGGCGGCCACCGAAGCCACCTCACGGGCCTGGTTGGCCAGGTCGGCGTCGCGCAGCTGGCTCGGCAGCGCGTCCGCGACCGCGAGCAAGGACTCCACGAGGGACACGTATGCCGGATCGGCGTCCGCGCCGGCCACCGCCTGCTCCCGGGTGGGCGCGAGCTTGTCCAGGCGCCGGCTGGCGTCGTTGAGCACGGCTGTCAGGTTGGGGGCGGCCCGGCGGGCGTCACCCTGCGCCGCGCGGTAGCGCTCGACAGCGGTGTCCACCCGGCGCCGCTGCGCGTCCACGAGCGGGCGGCCGGACGTGCCGCCACGCTGGCGCAGCGCGGCCGTCTCGCCGAGCTCGCGTTCCAGCTCGTGCACCAGGCGTACGGTCGCGGTGGCGGTGCCGGCGAGCACGCGAGCCCGGTCGGCGTCGGTGGACGCGTCCAGCGCGGCGTCGGTCTGCGCCGCGCCGAGCACGACCAGCCCGGCCGTGGCGACCAGGATCGGGGCCAGCAGTTGGACGCGGACCGAGCGCAGGCGTCCGGTTCGGTCCGCGGAGCGGTGGTGCCGGCGTACGCGAGCCGGATGGGGCAGCGGCACGGGGGTCTCCGGGTCGGGTCGGGCGGGCCGGGCCCGGACGCGCGTCCGGACCCGGCCCGTTCAGGTCAGCTCGCGCCGAGGTCGCTCAGTGCCCGCTCCGCGCCGCGGTGCAGCGGCACCGGGTCGGTCTTGCGGGCGTTGCCCAGCTCGATGCCCTTCGCCGCCGGGTTCGCCTGGGCCAGCGCGTCCTTGGAGTCGAAGACCGTCCGGGTGATCGCGCAGGCCACGTCGGCGTCGAGGTTGTCCCGCACCAGCAGCACGTTCGGCACCACGATGGTGGGCACGTCGGCCGGGGTCCGGTAGATGTCCTTGCCGATGGTGCCCGCCTGGTACGCCGGGTTCAGCTCGGCCATCTTCGGCAGCAGCGGGCTGATGTCGACGAACTTCACCTTGTCGCCGGACGTGGTGAACAGGTCGGTGACCCCGCCGGTCGGCACGCCGCCGGACCAGAAGAAGCCGTCGATGCTGCCGTCCTTCATACCGTCGACCGTCTTGGTGAGGTCCAGCCGCTGCGCCTGGACGTCCTTTGCCGGGTCCAGCCCGGCGGCGGTGAGCAGCCGGTTGGCGATGACCTCGGTACCGGACTTCGGCGAGCCGGTGGAGATCTTCTTGCCCTTCATGTCGGCCACCGACGTGATGCCCGCGTCGGCCCGTACGACCACCTGGGTGTAGTTGTCGTAGATCCGGGCCAGCGCCTTGACCGGCTGCGGCGCGGTGAAGCTCCCCTTGCCCTGCACCGCGTTGACAGCGGTGTCGAACAGCGAGAACGCCACGTCGTACTGGCCGGCGACGAGCTGTTCGACGTTCTGCACCGAGGCGCCGGTCTCCGCCGCCGTACCGGTGAGCTTGCCGTCGGTGGTCTTGCTCAGCTCACCGGCGAGCGCGTTGCCGACCACGTAGTAGACGCCGGTGGCGTTGCCGGTGGCGATGCCGACCCGGGTGTCCTTGGTGACCTTGCAGCTGACCTCGCGGGCGGCGTCGTCCTTCGTCGCGCTGTCCTGACGGCCCCCGCAGCCGGCGGCACCGGCGGCGACCAGGACAAGTGCCCCGACGCCCGCCACTATCCTCGCGTCGATACGTCCCACTCTTTCTCCTCCCCAAGGTCCACGGATTTTTCGACCGCCGGGCGGCCGGCGTGCCCGGCGGCGCCACGTCGGACGTACACGCCCGCGACCGCGAGCGCGGCGAGCGCCGCGCCGATCGCCATGGGCAGTGGTTCCAGCCAGAGCAGCACCAGCCCGGCGACCGCGCCGACGATCCGCTCCGGCACGCCGGCCGGGCCCACGCCGGGCAGCCAGCCGCCGGCCGCGACCGCCAGCACCGCCACGCCGAGCGCGGAGACCAGACCGGCTGTCGCGATCCGCCCAACCCCGCCGATGCCGAGCAGCCCGAGGCCGGTCGGCGTGATCACGAAGGCCAGCGGGATCAGGTACGCCGGCAGCGCGTACCGCAGGGTCTGCCACATGGTCGGCACCAGGCGGCCGCCGGTGACGGCGGCGGCGGCGACCGCTGCGAGCGCGGTCGGCGGCGAGACCTCGGACAACACCGCGAAGTAGAAGACGAACATGGCTGCGGCGGGCGCCGCGACGCCCAGGTTCAGCAGCGCCGGGCCGATGATCACCCAGCCGATGACGAACGACGCGGTGACCGGCACCGCGAGCCCCAGCAGGCTGAGCGCGACAGCGGCGAGCACCGCGGTCAGCGCCAGCACCACTGCCGGCTCCGAGCTGACCGCCTGCGCGCCGTCGATCAGCAGCGCGGCGGCCTGCGGCCCGAGCCCGGTCTTCGTGGTGGTGGCGGTGATGATGCCGGCCGCGGCGCACACAGCGCTCACCGCGAGCACCCCGCGTACGCCGTCGCGCAGCGCCGCCACCAGCCGGGCCGGCGTGAGGCGGTGCCGCCGGTCCAGGAAGGACAGCACGGCGGCGATGGCGGTGGCGATGACCACCGCGCGCATCGCCGACGCGCCGAGCGCCAGCACCACGATGATCACGAGGAGCGAGAGGAAGTGGTAGCCGAAGCGGGCCAGCAGCCGCCAGGCCGAGCCGGTGTCGATGACCACCGGGCGGACCCCGGAGCGCCGGGCGTCGATCTCGACGGAGAGCAGGATGCCCAGGTAGTAGAGGATCGTCGGCACCGTGGCCCAGCCGAGCACCTGGAGATAGGACACGCCCAGGTACTCGGCGATGATGAACGCGGCGGCGCCGAGCGTGGGCGGGGACAGGATCGCACCGACACCGGCGGCGGCGAGCATGCCGCCCGCGCGCTCGGCCGGGTAGCCGGCGCGGCGCAGGATGGGCCAGGTCACCGCGCCGATGCTGACTGTGGTGGCGGCGCCGGAGCCGGAGACCGTGCCGAGCAGGAAGCCCGACGCGACGGCGGTGCGCCCGGCGGCCGTACGGGAGCGGCGGAACGCGGCGGCGGACAGCTCCACGAAGAACCGGCCCGCGCCGGACAGGTCGAGCACCGCGCCGTAGATGGTGAACAGCACGATGTACGAGGCGGCCACGTCGAGCGGCGTGCCGTAGAAGCCGCTGTCGGAGTTGTAGAACGCGTCGACGAGCTGCCCGAAGTCGAGCCCCGCGTGCGCCACCGGCCAGGCCTGCGGCAGCAGCCCGCCGTAGTAGCCGTATCCGAGGAACAGCACGCAGACCGCCGGCAGGATCCATCCCGTGGTGCGCCGGCACGCCTCCAGCAGCAGGAGCAGCAGGCCGGTGCCGAACGCCATGTCCAGCGGATCCAGCAGGCCCTGCCGGTCCAGGAAGGCGTCGTATCCGCCGCCGCCCGCGCCGATGGCGACCGGCAGCACCGGGTAGAGGCAGACCACGAGCGCGGCGAGGGCCAGCAGCCAGTCCACGGGCGTGGGCCCGCGCCGGTCGTCCGCGTCGTCCGCGTCGTCCGCGTCGTCCGTGTCGGCCTTGGTGCGCCGCAGCCGCACCCCCGAGGGGTACGCGAGGAACACCATTGGCAGGATGCCGGCGAGGAAGAAGATGAGGTAGTACTTGCTGCCCTGGGCCAGCGGGAAGAACACCTGCCAGAGCGTCAGCAGCCCGACCGCGACGGTGACGCCGGTGAAGAGGAAGCCGACTCCTCCGGCGAGCACCCGGCCCGGCTTCTCCTCCTCGAACCGGGCGGCCAGTTCGCGAGCGTCCTGGTGGGCCTGATCCGGGGTGTCGTGCGCCTCGTCCGGGGCGTCGTGCGTCCCGGCCGGAGTGTGGTCCCGCGTCTCCGCCGGGGGGTGGTGCGGCAGGGCGCGGCTGTGGTGGTGCGTCTCGCCCGGCCCGTCGTCGGACCACTCCGGACCGGCGACGCTGCCCTCGTCCGGCGGGAGCGACACCACCTCGGCGTCCACGTCGGACCCCGGTCGTCCGCCGGACGGCGGCCGGGGTTTCGGGGGAGTGGCGTCGGAGGGGCGAACGGGCGGCACGAGGGGGCACGATACGCGAATTGCGCGGGCGTTGGGAACATTGCTTAACGTGATTGCAATGAGTGACGGGTTGGGGAATGTTTCACCCGTCAAACAGATTTCTGAATCTGTTTCGCGACCGCTTCGCCGACGGGTGAAGGGCGCTTCCACAATCTCTTCCCAGCGAACTTCCAGGCGATATTCCAACGATGAAGAACTGGTCCGCGGATCGGCCGTCGTCACTCAGGGTGTATTGCCTCTCGCCGCTGCCGGTCCCGGGCGGCTGCTCCCCCGGGCGGGCGGGTTCCGGATGCCGCCGCGCGTCCTCGGAGCGCTCCGGGGACGCGATTCGTGGGCCGGAATCGCGCGACCGGCACCACTTCGCCGAGGTGGCGGCATCGGTCGTGCGCCGACACCGCCGCTTCGCCGAAATGGCGCAGGCACCGCCCGCGAGCCGGACCCGCTGCGCGCCGGTGGCCGGCGGGCACGGCGGAGTGGAACGCCATGGGGTGCCTCCACCGCCTTTTGACACCCATGCGGTTCCACTCCTCGTGACCGTCGTGGAGAGCGTGGCGAGTGGTGGCCCAGGGGGAAGGACGACTCACCGTGATCTTCGGCCGTGCGTGCCGTCCGGGCGAGCGCGGGGTGCGGTGCCCGCCGGTCTTGCTCTGCAGCCACCGGAGCGACGGACACGCTGCGTGACCATGTGCGCCGATGGATGCAGAGCGGGGGCGGGGGAGCGGGAGCGGGGCGGCGGCGGACGGGCCGGTTTTGCCGACGGGGGTTATCGCCGCACCGGTCAGGGCATGTCGTGCCTGACGACGAGCGACGAGGAGGTGCCATGGCCGCCGACGAGGCTCCCGCCCGTGACGGGCGCGACCACACGGGGCCGGTGGGCCCGGACGACGGTCCGGACAGCCCGACCGATCTGACGGCGACGGGCTGGATGGCGACGCTCAAGCGGACCGTCCGGGAGTTCCAGGACGACAGCCTGACCGACTGGGCCGCCGCGCTCACCTACTACGGTGTGCTCTCCATCTTCCCGGGCGTCCTGGTGCTGATCTCGCTGCTCGGCCTGCTCGGTGACCGGGCCACGGAGGGGGTCCGGGACACCGTCGGGCAGGCCGTGCCGGAGGAGAACACCCGCAAGATCATCGAGAGCGCGATCGACCAGGCCGGTCAGGCCGGCGGGCTGGCCAGCGTCGCGGCTGTCATCGGTCTGATCGCGGCCTTCTGGTCCGCCTCCGGCTACATCGCCGCCTTCATGCGCGCCTCGAACAGCATCTACGACGTGCCGGAGGGCCGGCCGATCTGGAAGACGCTGCCGGTACGCCTCGGCGTGACCGCGGTGATCGGCGTGATGCTGCTGATCAGCGCCGTGATCGTGGTGTTCACCGGTGGCCTGGCCGAGCAGGCCGGAAACGCGATCGGGCTCGGCTCGACAGCCGTCACCGTGTGGAACATCGCCAAGTGGCCGGTCCTGCTGGTGCTGGTGAGCCTGATGTTCGCGATCCTCTACTGGGCCTCGCCGAACGCCCGGCACGGCGGCTTCCGCTGGGTCAGTCCCGGCGGCGTGCTCGCGGTGGTGCTCTGGCTCGTGGTGTCCGGCCTCTTCGCGCTCTACGTCAGCAACTTCGGCTCGTACAACAAGACGTACGGCGCGGTTGCCGGCGTGATCATCTTCCTGGTCTGGCTCTGGCTGAGCAACGTGGCGATCCTGCTCGGCGCGGAGTTCGACGCCGAGCTGGAGCGCAGCCGCGCCATCGCGGCCGGGCACCCGGCCGACGAGGAGCCCTACGTCGAGCTGCGCGACGACCGCAAGCTGCGCAAGAAGGGCAACACGTCCTCCCACCACTGACCGCTGACCCACACTGCGCCGCCCCGCCCGGACGTACTCGGGCGGGGCGGCGCGTTTTCATGATCCGGAGCTTCTTTTGTTGGTATGGACAAAAGTTTGCATCAGGCGTGCCGAAGCTATGGACATGCGGCCCGGAAGGCTCCTACTGTGTCGGACACAACACACATCGCTGCTGTCGATGTGACGGACTTCCGATGCGGAGGTGACTGCCGGTGCGGACGGTCGACCCCCTGCACGTACGGCTCCTGCGGCTGCTCCGGGACGAGGGCGCGGTGTCCCGCGCCGAACTCGGCGACCGCCTCCAGATGCCCCGCCCGCGCCTGCTCGCCGAGCTGGAGCGGCTCGTCTCCCTCGGGTACGTGGCCGAGGCCGGGCTGGCCGCCTCCCGGGGCGGGCGGCGCTCCACCCTTGTCGAACTGAGCCCGCACCTACGGTTCGCCGCTGTCGACCTGGGCGCCAGCTCGATCGACGTGGAGGTGGTCAACGGCCGGTTGGAGCCGGTGGCCGCCTACACCGAGTCCGCCGACATCCGCTCCGGCCCCAAGGTGACGCTCCAGCGCGTCAACGAGCTGCTGCACAAGGCCAAGGTGGACGGCGCGTACGAGCGGCTCGACGCGGTCGGCATCGGCGTGCCGGGGCCGGTGAGCTTCCGCGACGGCGTGCCGGTCTCTCCGCCGATCATGCCGGGGTGGGACCGGTTCCCGGTCCGCGAGCTGCTGACCCGGGAGCACGGCTGCCCGGCGGTGGTGGACAACGACGTCAACATCATGGCGATCGGGGAGCGGCACGGCGGCGTGGCCCACTCGGTCGACGACTTCCTGTTCATCAAGATCGGTACCGGGATCGGCTGCGGCATCTACCTGCACGGCGAGGTCTACCGGGGCACCGACGGCTGCGCCGGGGACATCGGCCACATCCAGGTCGACCCGAACGGTCCGATGTGCTCCTGCGGCAACGTCGGCTGCCTGGAGGCGGTGTTCAGCGGCGCCGCGCTGGCCCGGGAGGCGACTGTCGCGGCCCGCACCGAGGTCTCCCCGGCGCTGGCCGAGCGGTTCGCCGCCCGGGGCGTGGTCACGGCGCTCGACGTGGCGCAGGGGGCGATCGAGGGGGACGTCTCCTGCATCCAGCTCATCCGCGACGGCGGCCGGCGGGTCGGCAGCGTACTGGCCGGGCTGGTCAGCTTCACCAACCCGTCGATGATCGTGATCGGCGGCGGACTGGCCCAGCTCGGCCACATCCTGCTCGCCGAGATCCGCAGCGTCGTCTACCGCCGCTCGCTGCCGCTGGCCACCGGCAACCTGCCGGTCGTCCTGTCCGAGCTGGGCCCGCGCGCCGGCGTCGCCGGCGCTGCCGTGCTGGCCAGTGACCTCGCGTTCGGAGAAGCAGCATGAGCGACACCGGCGAACCGCTGGTCGAGGCGCCCGCGGACGCCGTCGCGGGCGAGGTCGTACTGCGCCTCGCCGACGTGGTCAAGACGTTCCCGGGGGTACGCGCGCTCGACGGTGTGCAACTGGAGGTGCGGGCCGGCGAGGTGCACTGCCTGCTGGGGCAGAACGGCGCCGGCAAGTCCACCCTGATCAAGGTGCTGGCCGGGGTGCACCGGCCGGACTCCGGCGAGGTCGTGTGGCGGGGCGAACCGGCGGCGTTCGCCAACCCGCAGGCCGCCATGCGCGCCGGCATCGCGACGATCTACCAGGAACTCGACCTGGTCGACGACCTGTCGGTGGCGGAGAACGCGTTCCTCGGCCACGAGCCGCGCCGGGTCGGCTTCGTCAGGCGGGGGCAGATGGCCCGGCGTACCCGGCAGATCCTGGCCCGGCTCGGCCACCCGGAGATCCCGCCGGGACGGCTGGTGCGGCACCTGCCCGCCGCCGGCAAGCAGATCGTCAGCATGGCCCGGGCGCTGTCCCACGAGGCCCGGCTGATCATCATGGACGAGCCGAGCGCGGTGCTGGCCCACGACGAGGTGGCGAACCTGTTCCGGATCATCCGGGAACTCACCGCGCAGGGCATCGCGGTCATCTACATCTCGCACCGGCTGGAGGAGATCCGCGAGATCGGCGACCGGGTCACCGTACTCAAGGACGGCCGGACCACGGCGGCGAGCCTGCCGGCCCGCGAGACGCCGACCCGTGACCTGGTGGCCCGGATGACCGGCCGGACCATCGAGTACGTCTTCCCGCAGCGCCCGGCCGACCACGGGGGCGGCACGGAGCTGTTGCGGGTGGACGGGCTGACCCGGCCCGGCGAGTTCGCCGACGTCTCGCTCAGGGTCCGGGCGGGAGAAATCGTCGGCATCGCCGGGCTGGTCGGCTCGGGCCGGTCGGAGCTGCTGGAGACCATCTTCGGCGCGCGCCGGGCGCACGCCGGGACGGTCCGGGTGGACGGCAGCACGCTGCGTCCCGGCAGTGTGGGCGCGGCGGTGCGCGCCGGGATGGGCATGGCGCCGGAGGAGCGCAAGAGCCAGGCGCTGCTGCTCGGCGAACCGATCTACCGCAACGTCACGCTCGCCACGTTCAGCAGATACGCGCGCCTCGGCTTCACCGACGCCGGGCGGGAACGCGTCGAGGCCGACCGGATCGCCGCGTCGCTGGAGCTGCGGCCCCGGGACGTACGGCGGCCGGTGCGCACGCTGTCGGGCGGCAACCAGCAGAAGGTGGTGGTCGGGCGGTGGCTGCTCGGGGGCACCCGGCTGCTGCTGCTCGACGAGCCGACCCGGGGCGTGGACGTGGGCGCCCGCGCCGAGCTGTACCAGGTGATCCGCGATCTGGCCGCCCGTGGCGTCGGGGTGCTGCTGGTCTCCAGCGAGGTGCCCGAGGTGCTGGGCCTGGCCGACCGGGCGCTGGTGATGCGGGAGGGCCGGGTGGTCCGCGAGGCGCCGGCCGGCGAACTGGACGAGAACACCGTGCTCGACCTCGTCATGGCGGGGTCCCTCATGGAAGGCGCACCGGCATGAGCGAAGCCACTGACACCTCGCTGCCCGCGCAGTCGCCGCCGGTGGAGCGAGCGGAGACCGCCAAGGTCGACGCGCCGGCGAAGCTCTCCTGGTGGCGCGGCGACGGCGGGGAGGGCGCGAAGCGCAACCTGGGCCTGCTCGCCGTGCTGGTGGTGCTCGTGGTCATCGGCATCCTGACCCGCCCCGACCTCTACGGTGACCCGAACTGGGTGTGGGGCAACACGCTCACCATCCTCAAACTCGCCTCGGTGGTCGGCGTGGTCACCGTCGGCATGACCTTCGTGATCATCGGCGGCGGCATCGACCTGTCGGTGGGCGCGATCGTCGCGCTGGCCGGGGTCTGGTGCACCACAGTGGCCACGCAGAGCTACGGCGCGGGCGGCATGATCTTCACCGCGCTGACCGTCGGGCTCGCCGTCGGCGTGGTCAACGGGCTGCTCGTCTCGTACGGGCGGCTGGTGCCGTTCATCGCCACGCTGGCCATGCTCGTCGCCGCCCGAGGGCTGGCGGCGGAGATCTCCGACAAGCAGACCCAGGTGTCGGGCAACACGTTCATCAACGGCATCGCCAGCACGAACGTGCTCGGCATCCCGCTGCTGGTCTACATCCTGGTCGCGGTGGTGGCGGCCGGCTGGGTGCTGTTGAACCGGACCACGTTCGGCCGCCGTACGGTGGCGGTCGGCGGTAACCCGGAGGCGGCCCGGCTGGCCGGCATCAACGTCCGCCGGCACACAGTGCTCCTCTACGCGCTCTCCGGCCTGTGCTGCGGCATCGCCGCGGTCATGCTGACCGCGCAGGCCACCTCCGCGCAGGCGGCGATGGCCAACCTCTACGAGCTGGACGCGATCGCCGCCGCGATCATCGGCGGCACGCTGCTCAGCGGCGGGCGGGGCACGATCATCGGCTCCCTGCTCGGGGTGATCATCTTCTCTACGATCACCAACCTGTTCGCCATCAACAACCTCTCCGCCGAGGCCCAGAACATGGTCAAGGGCGGCATCATCGTCGCCGCCGTCCTGGTCCAGCAGGTGCAGTTCGGCAGTCTCACCCAGTTCCTCGCCCGCAACCGGGCCACCACCACCTGACCCCACCCGCGCACACCCCGGCTGCCGTCGTACCGACTGTGGTCCGGCCCGCCACACCCGAAACCACCCCACCACCTCATCCCAGGAGGCGTCATGAGAACACCGCGCCATGACCTGTCCCGCCGCCGGCTGCTCTTCGGCGGGGCCGCCGTCTCCGCCGGGGTGCTGCTCGCCGGCTGCACAAGCAACGAGCAGAACCCGACCGAGGCACAGACCAAGGCGGCCGGTTCCGGCGCCAACACCGAGCCGGGCAAGAAGGTGAGCATCGGATTCTCCGCCCCGGCCGCCGACCACGGCTGGATCGCCGCCATCACCAACAACGCCAAGGCGCAGGCCGGGGCGTACCAGGACGTGGAGCTGAAGTCGGTCGAGGCCGGCGCGGACGCGGCGGCCCAGCGGGCGGCGCTGTCCACGCTGATCTCGCAGAAGCCCGACGTGATCGTGCTGCTGCCGCACGACGGCAAGGAGCTCAACGCGTTCGGCCTGGAGGCGATGAAGGCCGGCATACCCGTGGTGAACCTGGACCGGGCCTTCCCGGACGCGCGCGCCTACCGGTGCCAGATCAAGGGCGACAACTACGGCATGGGGGTGGCCGCCGCCACCTACATCGCCGAGCAGCTCAAGGCCAAAGGCGTGAGCAACCCGGTGATCGGCGAGATCCCCGGCATCGAGTCGCTGGAGCTGACCCAGGAACGGTCGAAGGGGTTCGCCGACACGCTCGCCTCGTACGGGTTCAAGGTCGCCAACCGGCGTCCGGCGGAGTTCACCGTGGACTCCGGCCAGCAGGCCGCCACCGGCCTGTTCCAGGCGCTGCCGAAGATCGACGCGGTCTGGAACCACGACGACGACCAGGGCATCGGCGTGCTCGCGGCGGTCAACCAGGCCAACCGCAAGGAATTCATCATGGTCGGCGGCGCCGGCTCCAAGAAGGCCATGGAGGACATCGCCGCCGACAACACGGTCCTCAAGGCCACAGTCACCTACAGCCCGTCGATGGCCTCCTCGGCCATCTCCCTGGCCCGCCTGATCGGCCAGGGCAAGGGCATGTCCGACCTGGTCGAACTCCAGGTACCGAAGGAGATCGTCCTCGCCTCCGAGACGATCACCAAGGAGAACGCGAGCGACTACCTGAAGCTCGGGTTCTGACTCACGGGGGGAGACCCACCTTGTCCAGTCACGACAGCATCCTGCGGGTCGGCATGGTCGGCTACGCGTTCATGGGCGCCGCGCACTCCCAGGCGTGGCGCACCGTGAACCGGGTGTTCGACCTGCCGGCCCGGGTGCGGATGGCGCTCGTCTGCGGCCGGGACGAACCGAAGGTGGCCGAGGCCGCCGACCGGCTCGGCTGGGACGGCTACACCACCGACTGGCGGCGGCTCGTCGAGTCCGACGAGATCGACGTGGTCGACATCTGCACGCCGGGGGACAGCCACCGCGAGATAGCGCTCGCCGCGCTCGCCGCGGGCAAGCACGTGCTGTGCGAGAAGCCGCTGGCGAACAGCGTCGCCGAGGCCCGGGAGATGACCGAGGCCGCGGCCCGTGCCCAGGCGTCCGGGGTACGCGCGATGTGCGGCTTCAACTACCGGCGGGTGCCGGCGGTCGCCCTGATGCGGCAGCTGGTGGCGGACGGGCGGATCGGCGAGATCCGGCACGTCCGGGCGGTCTACCTCCAGGACTGGATCGTCGACCCGCAGTTCCCGCTGGTGTGGCGGTTGCAGAAGGACAGGGCGGGCTCCGGCGCGCTCGGCGACATCGGCGCGCACATCATCGACCTGACCCAGTACGTCACCGGTCAGCTCATCACCGGGGTCAGCGCGCTGACCGAGACGTTCGTCCGCCAGCGGCCACTCGTCGCCGGGTCGAGCGGCCTGGCCGCGCAGGCCGACGGCAACGGCAGCGCGACGGGCCAGGTGACAGTGGACGACGCGGCGGTGTTCGTGGCCCGGCTCGACGGGGGAGCGCTGGCCACGTACGAGGCGACCCGGTTCGCCACCGGCCGTAAGAACGCGCTTCGGGTCGAGATCAACGGTTCGCGCGGCAGCGTCGTGTTCGACCTGGAACGCCTCAACGAGCTGGAGTTCCTGGACGCCACCCGGCCCGCCGCCGAGCAGGGCTTCAGCCGGATCCTGGTGACCGAGCCGGAGCACCCGTACCTGGGCGCGTGGTGGCCGCCCGGCCACATCATCGGCTACGAGCACTCCTTCACCCACCAGGCGCGTGACTTCGTCGAGGCGGTCGCCACCGGCGCCGACCCGGCCCCGTCGTTCGCCGACGCGCTTCAGGTCCAGCTCGTGCTCGACGCGGTGACCCGCTCGGCCGAGCGGGCCGCCTGGACGGAGGTGGAACCCGCTCTGGCCGAAGCTTCCGCCTGACCTGAGGCGGGCCCCACGGGGTCCGCCGACACTCACCGGCGCCGGCCGGCGAGGGCCCGCCGCGGTTGCGCCCCGCGACGGGGACGAGGCCGGCTCCGGGGAGCGTGCCGCCGGTGTCCGCCGGCACGACCAGCACGGCCCTCCGGTGCGGCCGGACCGGGATTCCCCGGCCGCACCGGCGGACCGGCCTTACCTGGGGAGGTAGCGCGATGCGTACGGGTGTGTGGCTGGTGGGTGCGCGCGGCTCGGTCGCCACCACCGCCGTGGTCGGCGGGCTGGCCCTGCGGGCCGGGCTCACCGCGCCGACCGGATGCGTGACCGAGCTGCCCGCCCTGCGCGGGCCCGCCCTGCCGGGCTTCGCCGATCTCGTCTTCGGCGGCCACGACGTGGTCGCCACCCCGCTCACCAAACGCGCCGAGGCGCTCGCCGACGCCGGGGTGCTGCCCGGCCGGCTGGCCGACGCCGTGGCACCCGACCTGGCCGCCGTCGAGGCGGCGCTACGGCCCGCGCCGGTCGAGGGCGACCAGGGCGAGCGGATCGCCACTGTGGTCCGCGACCTGACCGACTTCCGGTCCCGGCACGGGCTGGACCGGGTGGTGGTGGTCAACGTCGCCGCCACCGAACCGGCGCCCGCCCCGCACCCGGCCCACCACGACCTGGCCACGCTGCGCGAGGCGCTGACCAGTGCGCCCGACGTGCTGCCGCCCAGCTCCGCGTACGCGTACGCGGCGTTCACCGCCGGCTGCCCGTACGTGGACTTCACCCCGTCCACAGGTGCCCGGCTGCCGGCCCTGGCCGCGCTGGCCGCCGAACGCGGACTGCCGTACGCCGGGCACGACGGCAAGACCGGCGAGACGCTGCTCAAGTCGGTGCTCGCGCCGATGTTCGCGATGCGGCACCTCGCCGTGCGCTCCTGGTCCGGCACGAACCTGCTCGGCGGCGGCGACGGCGCCACGCTCGCCGACCCGGCCGCCAACGCCGCGAAGGTGGGCAGCAAGCAGCGGGTGCTCGCCGAGACGCTCGGCTACCTGCCGCAGGGTGGTACCCGGATCGAGTACGTCGAGGAACTGGGCGACTTCAAGACCGCCTGGGACCTGGTCACGTTCGCCGGTTTCCTGGGCACCGGCATGCGGATGGAGTTCACCTGGCACGGCTGCGACTCGGCGCTCGCCGCGCCGCTCGTGCTGGACCTGTCCCGGCTCACCGCCGCCGCGCACGCCGCCGGCCGCCACGGCCCGCTGACCGAGCTGGCGTTCTTCTTCAAGGACCCGCTCGGCGCGACCGGCCACGCGCTCGGCGGGCAGTGGGCGGTGCTGCGGGACTTCACCGCCGGCCTGCACGCCCGGATGTCGCCGTGACCCGCCTGGCCGACCTGGCCGAGCTGGTCCGGGCGCCGGCCGCGCTCTCGGTGCCCGGGGACGTGCTCTCCGGCGCCGCCGCGGCCGGTGCGCTGGGCCGCCGGACGCCCGCGCTGGCCGGCGCGTCGGTGCTGCTCTACTGGGCCGGGATGGCCGCCAACGACTGGGCGGACCGGCGGCTGGACGCTGTCGAACGGCCGGAGCGGCCGATCCCGTCCGGCCGGGTGCGCCCGTCGGTGGCGCTCGGCGTCGCGTCCGGCCTGACCGCCGCCGGGCTCGCGGTCGCCACCGCCGCCGGGGGCCGCCGGGCGGCAGCGGTCGCGCTCCCGCTCGCCGCCACGATCTGGGGGTACGACCTGCGCGCCAAGAACACCGCCGCCGGCCCGGCGGTGATGGCCGCCTGCCGAGGGCTGGACGTGCTGCTCGGCGCGTCCGGCGGCCGGGTGGTCCGGGCGCTGCCGGCCGCGCTGACTGTGGCCGCGCACACCTGGACCGTGACCGCGCTGTCCCGGCGCGAGGTGACCGGCGCGGACCGGCGGCTACCCGGCCTCACGCTGGCCGGCACCGCGCTCGTCGCGCTCGCCACCCCGGCCCGGCCCACGCCACCCGCCGCGCGCCCCGGCTCCCCGGCCCGCAGCGGCTCCGGCCGCACCGCCGGGCTCGGTCACCTCGTGCCGGCGGTGCTCGCGGCCGGGTACGCCGCCCGGTACGGCCGGGCGCAGGTCCGGGTGCTCGCCGACCCGTCACCGGCCCGGGTGCGCGCCGCCGTCGGGGCCGGGATCACCGGGCTGCCCGCCTTGCAGGGCGCGCTCACCGCCCGCGCCGGGGCCCGGCTGCTCGGCCTCGCCGTGGCCGGGGCCGCCCCGCTCGGCCGCCGCCTGGCCCGGCTGATCTCGCCGACATGACCGCTGTCCCCGACCCGCTGCCCGGCCCGGGCGCGCTGCGTTTCGGGTACGGCACCAACGGCTTCGCCAACCACCGCCTCGGCGACGCGCTGGCGGTCCTCGCCGACCTCGGGTACGCGGGCGTCGCGCTCACCCTCGACCACGACCACCTGGACCCGTTCGCCCCCGGGCTGATCCGCCGGGTGGCCGCCGTACGCCGCCGGCTGGACGCGCTCGGGCTGGCGGTGGTGGTCGAGACCGGCGCCCGCTACCTGCTCGACCCCTGGCACAAGCACGCGCCGACGCTGCTGCACGACGACCCGGCCCGGCGGGTGGAGTTCCTGCGCCGGGCCGTGCGGATCGGCGCCGAGCTGGGCGCGGAGGCGGTCTCCTTCTGGGCCGGCGTACGCCCGCCCGGCGTACCGCCCGACGTCGCGGCCGACCGCCTGGTGGCCGGCTGCGCGACCGTCTGCGCCGAGGCCGCCGACGAGGGCGTGGCGCTGGGCTTCGAGCCGGAGCCGGGCATGTTCGTCGAGGACATCGCCGGGTGGTGGCGGCTGCGCGAGGCGCTCGGCGCGCCGCCCGGCTTCGGCATCACGCTCGACATCGGACACTGCCGCTGCCTGGAGCCGCTGGCGGTGCCGCGGTGCGTGGCCGCGGTCGCCGCGCATCTGGTCAACGTGCAGATCGACGACATGCGCCGGGGTGTGCACGAGCACCTGGAGTTCGGCGCCGGTGAGATCGACTTCCCGCCGGTGCTGCGCGCCCTGGCCGACGCCGGCTACCGCGGGCTGGTGGCGGTGGAGCTGCCCCGGCACTCGCACGCGGCTCCGGCCGTCGCCGCCCGCTCACTGGACTTCCTGCGCGCCGCCGCCTCGCGCGGCGAGGGGCGGTGATCCACCACCTTCCACCCGGCAGAGGGGAGACGGCATGACACCCGACCGACTGCGCGCCGCGCTTCGGGGCGTACCCGATCCGCAGTGGCTGGATGCGGCGTTGCGCCGCGTCGCGACCGAACCCGCGGCGATCGAACGGTTCTTCGCCGCGACCGCCCGGCGGTGCGGTCGCGGGCCGCTGCCCGACCCGCCCGGCTGGACGGCCGACGAGGCGGCGCGGGCGCTGCTGCTGACCGCGCTGCCCGGCGGTCACGCCTCCGCCGCTGAGACGCTCTACCGGCAGGGCGACGCCGCCGAGAAACGCGCCGTGCTGCGCGCGCTGCCGCTGCTGCCCATCGGGGCGGAGTGCGTGCCGCTGCTGCACGACGCGATCCGTACCAACGACACCCGGCTGGTCGCCGCCGCGCTCGGCCCGTACGCCCGGCACCTGGAGCAGCCGGCCTGGCGGCAGGCGGTGCTCAAGTGCGTGTTCACCGGCGTGCCACTGGCGGTGGTCGACGGCCTGGCCGACCGCGCCGACGGCGAGCTGGCGCGGATGCTCGCCGCATTCGCCGCCGAGCGGCACGCCGCCGGCCGGACCATGCCCGACGACGCAGCCGACCTGCTGCGCCGGCTGACCATCCCCACCACGGAGGCGTGACATGCGCATCTTCGACCCGCACATCCACATGACGTCCCGTACCACGGACGACTACGAGCGGATGGCCGCCGCCGGGGTCCGCGCGGTGGTCGAGCCGGCGTTCTGGCTGGGCCAGCCGCGTACGAGCGTGGACAGCTTCGTGGACTACTTCGACTCGCTGATCGGCTGGGAGCCGTTCCGGGCCGGGCAGTTCGGCGTCCGGCACCACGCCACAGTGGCGCTGAACCCGAAGGAGGCGAACGACCCGCGCTGCCGCCCGGTGCTCGACCTGCTGCCCCGCTACCTGGACAAGGACGGCGTGGTGGCGGTCGGCGAGATCGGCTACGACGCGATGACGCCGGCCGAGGACGCCGCGCTGGCCGGGCAGCTCGCGCTGGCCGTCGCGTACGACCTGCCCGCCCTGGTGCACACGCCGCACCGGGACAAGGCACGCGGCGTACGGCGCACGCTCGACGTGGTCGCCGAGTCGGACATCGCGCCGGAACGGGTGCTCGTCGACCACCTCAACGAGGTGACAGTGGAGCTGGTCCGGGACACCGGCTGCTGGCTGGGCTTCTCCATCTACCCGGAGACGAAGATGTCGCCGCCGCGCATGGTCGAGCTGCTGAAGCGGTACGGGACCGAGCGGATGCTCGTCAACTCGGCCGCCGACTGGGGGCGGTCGGACCCGCTGCTGACCCGGGCCACCGGGGAGGCGATGCAGCTGGCCGGGTTCAGCGCCGACGACGTGGACCGAGTGCTGTGGCGCAACCCGGTCGAGTTCTACGGCCAGTCCGGCCGGCTCGACCTGACCGCCCTGGAGGCCGCGGCGCCCACCTTCGCCGGCAACTCGATAGTGCGCGGAGGCGAATGATGCGGCTGCGTCACGCCGACGGCACCACTGTCCATCTCGGCTACTGCACGAACGTCCACCCGGCCGAGGACCTGCCCGGCATCGTCGCCCAGCTCGACACGTACGCGGTCGCGGTGCGCCGGGCGCTCGACGCCGACCTGCTCGGGCTCGGGCTCTGGCTGGCCGCGCCGGTGGCCGCCGCGCTCGCCGCCGACCCGGCGGCCCGCCGCCGGCTGCGCCACGAGCTGACGGTGCGCGGGCTGGAGGTGGTCACGCTCAACGGTTTCCCGTACGCCGCGTTCCAGGCCCCGGTGGTCAAGGGCGCGGTGTACCACCCGGACTGGACCACGCCGCAGCGATCGGCGTACACGCTCGACCTGGCCCGGGTGCTGGCCGACCTGCTGCCCGACGACGCCGTCCACGGGTCGGTCTCGACGCTGCCGCTGGCCTGGCGTACGCCGTGGGACGCCGCGCGGACCGCGACCGCCCGGCGGCGGCTCGACGCGCTGGCCGACGGGCTGGCCGCGGTGCAGCGGGAGACCGGCCGGGTGATCCGGGTCGGCTTCGAGCCGGAACCCGGCTGCCTGGTGGAGTCGACGGGACAAGCACGCGAGGTATTCTCAGCCATGGATACCGACCGGCTCGGGATCTGCCTGGACCTCGCACACCTGGCGTGCGCCTGGGAGCAGCCGGCGGATGCCCTGGCCGGGCTGCGTGCCGCCGGGCTGCCGGTGGTGAAGGTCCAGGTGTCCGCCGCGGTCGAGGCGCCCGATCCGGTGACGGCGGGCGCGGCGCTGCGCCGCTTCGTCGAGCCGAGGTTCCTGCACCAGACCCGCGCGGCCGGTTGCGCGGGCGCCGCCGACCCGGCCGATCCGGCGTACGCGGCCGACGACCTCGACGCCGCGCTCGACGCCCGGCTGCCCGGGGCGTGGCGGGTGCACTACCACGTGCCGCTGCACGCCCCGCCCGAGCCGCCGCTGCGCTCCACGGTGCCGGTCCTGCGGGAGGCGCTGGCCGCGTTGTTCGCCGGTCCGGCCGCCGGCTGCGACCACCTCGACGTCGAGACGTACACCTGGGGGGTGCTGCCGGAGGCGCGGCGGCCGCGCGGCGACGCGGAGCTGGCCGCCGGCATCGCCGCCGAGGTGGCCTTCGCCCGCGACGAGCTGACCGCGCTCGGGCTGGCCCCGACGGCGGGGGTCGCCGTGAGCGCGAGGAGTGAGCCGGTCCTGCGAGCCCCGCAGTCGCGAACGAAGGCCGGCACCGCATGAGCCGGCGGCTGGTGGTGCTCGACGTGGTCGGGCTGACCCCGCGGTTGCTGGCGCACATGCCCCGGCTGCGCGCGGTGGCCGAGGCCGGGTTCGCCGCCGAGCTGGGCACGGTGCTGCCGGCGGTGACCTGCTCGGCGCAGTCCACGTTCCTCACCGGCGAGCTGCCCGCCGGGCACGGCGTGGTGGGCAACGGCTGGTACTTCCGCGACCTGGGCGAGGTGCTGCTCTGGCGGCAGCACAACGCGCTGGTCGGCGGCGAGAAGGTGTGGCAGGCGGCCCGCCGGGCCGAGCCGGGCTACCGGGTCGCCAACGTCTGCTGGTGGTACGCGATGGGCGCGGACGTGGACTGGACCGTCACGCCGCGCCCGGTCTACCACGCCGACGGGCGCAAGGAGCCGGACTGCTGGACCGACCCGCCGCAGCTGCGGGACACGCTGACCGAGGCGCTCGGCACGTTCCCGCTGTTCAGCTACTGGGGGCCGGGCGCCGGGCTGCCGTCCTCGGCGTGGATCAGCCGGGCGGCGCAGCGCATCCTCGCCGACCACGCCCCCGACCTGACGCTGGTGTACCTGCCGCATCTGGACTACGACCTGCAACGCTTCGGTCCGTCCGGGCCGGAGGCCGCCGCCGCGGCGGCGGAGTTGGACACCGTGCTCGGCCCGCTGCTGGATGCCGCCCGTGATCGGGACGCTACTGTTGTGGCGTTGTCCGAGTACGGCATCACCGACGTGTCCCGCCCGGTGGACGTGAACCGGTTGCTGCGCGCCGAAGGGTTCCTGCGGGTCTACACCCAGGCCGGGATGGAGTACCTCGACCCGTGGACGTCACGGGCGTTCGCGGTGGCCGACCACCAGGTGGCGCACGTCTACGTCCGGGATCCGGCGGACGTGCCGGCGGTGGCGAAGCTCTGCGCGGCGCTGCCCGGCGTGGCCGAGGTGCTTGATGCCGCCGGGCAGGCCGGGTACGGCCTCGACCATCCCCGCTCGGGCGAGCTGATCCTGGTGGCCGAGCCGGACGCCTGGTTCACCTACTACTACTGGCTCGACGACGCGCGGGCGCCCGACTTCGCCCGGCTGGTGGAGATCCATCGCAAGCCGGGTTACGACCCGGCCGAGCTGTTCTTCGACCCGGCCGCTCCGGGCGCGGCGAAACGCCGCGCGGCGGTGGCGCTGGCCCGCAAGAAGCTCGGCCTGCGCTATCTGATGAACGTGGTCGGGCTGGACGCCGGGGCGCGGGCGGTGCGTGGTTCGCACGGGCGCCTGCCGGCCGATCCGGCAGACGGCCCGGTGCTGCTCTGCTCCGACCGGGCCGCGATCCGGCCCCGGGTGGAGGCGACCGATGTGAAGGCGTTGTTGCTCGAACTCGCCGGACTGGCCTGGGAGGCGCCATGACCGTAACCGTCGCACCGACCGACCCGGCCCTGCTTCGGGGCCGCTTCGACGCCGAGCTCGCCGCGTTCCTGGACGCGAGACGGCCGGGTCGGCCGGACGACGGTACGGGGGCCGTCCACACCGCTCTGCGCCGGTTCGTGCTGGCCGGTGGCAAGCGGCTGCGACCGCTGTTCTGCTACTGGGGCTGGCGGGGTTTCGGCGGCCCGGACGAGCGGCCGATTCTGGTGGCCGCGGCGTCGCTGGAGTTGTTCCACGCGTTCGCGCTGATCCACGACGACATCGTGGACCGCAGTGACCGCCGCCGGGGCGCGCCGACGCTGCACCGCTTCTTCGCCGACCTGCACGAGCGGTCCGGCTGGCGCGGTGATCCGGCGGCGTACGGCCGGCAGGCGGCGGTGCTCTGCGGGGACCTCTGCGCCACCTGGTCGGCCCAGATGTTCCACGGCTGCGGGTTGCCGCCGGAGCGGCTGCGCCGGGGGCACGTCCTGCTGGCCCGGATGCGCTCCGAGGTGATCGCGGGGGAGTACCTGGACGTGGTCGCCGCGGCCGGGGACGGCACGGTGGCGAGCGCGCTCGCCGTGGTGCGGCTGAAGACGGCCCGTTACACGGTGACCCGTCCGGTGCAGATCGGCGCCGCGCTGGCCGGTGCGACGCCGGAGGAGGTGGCGGCGCTCGCCGGGTTCGGCGACCCGCTCGGGGACGCGTTCCAGCTCCGGGACGACGTCCTCGGCGTCTTCGGGGATCCGGCGGTGACCGGCAAGTCCAACCTGGACGACCTGCGCGAGGGCAAGCCGACGGTGCTGCTGGCGCTGGCCCGGGCGTCCGCCTCCCCGGCCGGCGTGGCCCGGCTGCGGGAGCTGGTCGGCGATCCGGGACTGGACCACGCGGGCGCCGCCGAGGTGCGGGGCATCGTCGAGGAGTCCGGCGCCCGGGAGGCGGTGGAGCGGATGATCCGTACCCGGGCCGACGCGGCAGTGGTCGCGCTGGACGCGGCGGGGCTCGCGGAGCCGGCCCGGCGGGTGCTCGCCGCGCTTGTGGAACGGGCTGTCGACCGCCGCGAGTGACACCTACTTTTGTTGCGTAGCGCCGAAAGTGTAAGCCGATCGATCAGAAGCTATGGACAGACTGATCGAAAGGTTTTAATGTCGTGCACAGCACCTAGCTGTCTCGTCGAGGCGATCCGCCCCGCACCGCCGCCTCGTCGAGGCGCAGCATCCCCCGCTCGGCATCCGGCGCGACGCGCGCCCGGTCCTGGCTGCGCGCGTCAGGAAGGGACAGCACAGCATGTCCAGCCACCACCACCCCCGTGCCCGACGACCGTTCGCCGCCGCAGCAGCGCTGCTGCTCGCGGCCACCGCCGGCACCGTCACAGCGGCCGCGGCGCCCGTCCCGGCGTCCGCCCACCCCATCACGGCGAGCGACTTCCAGCAGGTCGAACTCGCCCGCGGCGTCGCCGAGACCGGCGAACCGATGTCCCTGGCGGTGCTGCCCGACCGGTCGGTCCTGCACACCGCCCGCAACGGCACGCTGCGCCGCACCGACGCGGCCGGCGCCACCACAGTCATCGGCACGCTGTCGGTCTACACCCACGACGAGGAAGGGCTGCAGGGCGTCGGCGTCGACCCCGGCTTCGCCTCCAACCGGCACATCTACCTCTACTACGCGCCGCCGCTGTCCACCCCGGCCGGGGACGCGCCCGCCACCGGCACCGACTTCTCCGCCTGGCAGGGCGTCAACCGGCTCTCCCGGTTCACGCTCAACGCCGACTTCACGCTCAACCAGGCCAGCAAGGTCGACGTGCTCGACGTACCGGCCGACCGGGGGCTGTGCTGCCACGTCGGCGGCGACATCGACTTCGACGCCGCCGGCAACCTCTACCTGTCCACCGGCGACGACACCAACCCGTTCGACTCGGCCGGCTACGCGCCGATCGACGAGCGCACCAACCGCAACCCCGGCTACGACGCGCAGCGCAGCGCCGGCAACACCAACGACCTACGCGGCAAGATCCTGCGGATCAAGGTGAACGCCAACGGCACGTACTCGATCCCGGCCGGCAACCTCTTCGCGCCCGGCACCGCGCGGACCCGCCCGGAGATCTACGCGATGGGCTTCCGCAACCCGTTCCGGATCAGCGTCGACAAGGCCACCGGCGTCGTCTACGTGGGCGACTACGGGCCGGACGCCGGCACCACCACGGCCCGCGGCCCGTCCGGGCAGGTCGAGTTCAACCGGGTCACCGGGCCCGGCAACTACGGCTGGCCGTACTGCACCGGCACCAACACGGCCGCCGAGACGTACGCCGAATGGGACTTCGCCACCGGCACCGCCGGGCCGAAGTACAACTGCACCGGCGGCCCGACGAACAACTCGTTCCGCAACACCGGCCTGGCCACGTTGCCGGCGGCGAAGCCGTCCTGGATCCGCTACGCCGGTGACGCGGGCAGCCCGCCCGAGTTCGGCGGCGGCTCCGAGTCGCCGATGGGCGGCCCGGTCTACCGGTACGACGCGGCGAACCCGTCCACCACGAAGTTCCCGCAGTCCTTCGACGGGCAGTTCTTCGCCACCGAGTTCGGCCGGGGCTGGATCAAGCCGATCCACGTCAACGCCGACGGCTCACCCGGCACCATCGACACGTTCCCGTGGGCCGGCAAACAGGTGATGGACTCCGCGTTCGGCCCGGACGGCGCGTACTACGTGCTCGACTACGGCACCGGCTACTTCAACGGCGACGCCAACTCGGCGCTGTACCGCTTCGACTACCTGGGCGGCGCCAACCGTGCCCCGGTGGCCCGTGCCGCCGCCGACCGGACATCCGGCGCCGCGCCGCTCGCAGTCGCGTTCTCCTCAACCGGCTCGTCCGACCCGGAGGGCGGCGCGCTCACGTACGCCTGGACGTTCGGCGACGGCGGCACCTCCACCGCGGCGAACCCCTCGCACACCTACACCGCGAACGGCAGGTACACCGCCACGCTCACCGTGCGCGACCCGCAGGGCGCCACCGGCACCGCGAGCGTGACAGTCACAGTCGGCAACACCGCCCCGACTGTGGTCATCGAGACGCCCGGCAACGGCAAGCTGTTCTCCTTCGGCGACACGGTGCCGTTCCGGATCACCGTCACCGACCCGGAGGACGCCACCATCGACTGCACGAAGGTCAAGATGACCTACGTGCTCGGCCACGACCAGCACGGCCACCAGATCACCTCGGCGACCGGCTGCACCGGCTCGATCGCCGTGCCGGTCGACGGTGAGCACGACGACGCGGCGAACATCTTCGCGGTCTTCGACGCCGAGTACACCGACTCCGGCGGCCTCACCACGCACACCCAGCACACGCTCCAGCCCCGGCACCGGCAGGCCGAGCACTTCGCCACCTCCGCCGGGGTCAACACGTTCGACAAGGGCACCGCCGAGGGCGGCAGGACCGTCGGCGACATCCACAACGGGGACTGGATCGCGTTCCGGCCGTACCTGCTCGCCGACGCCACCGGATTCACCGCCCGGGTCTCGTCCGCCGGAGCCGGCGGCACGCTCCAGGTGCGGGCCGGCTCGGCCACCGGCGCCGTCCTCGGCTCCGCCACCGTCCCGGTCACCGGCGCCTGGGACACGTTCACCACAGTGACCGGCACGATCACCAGCCCGCCGGCCGGCACCACCACGCTCTACCTCACGTTCGCCGGGGGCAGCGGGGCGCTCTACGACCTGGACGCGTTCACGCTCACCACGCCGGCCGTGCGCACCGGCCCGGTGAAGGGCCTGGCCGGCAAGTGCCTGGACGTGCGCAACGCCGCCACCGCCGACGGCACGCAGATCCAGCTCTACACCTGCAACGGCACGACGGCGCAGTCGTGGACGGTGACGCCGAACGCCACGGTGAAGGCGCTCGGCAAGTGCCTGGACGTCTCCGGTGGCGCCAGCGCGGACGGCACCAAGATCCAGCTGTACACGTGCAACGGCACCGGCGCCCAGAACTGGTCGGCGCAGGCGGACGGAACGCTGCGCAACCCGTCGTCGGCCAAGTGCCTGGACGTGTCCGGCAACAACTCGGCCGACGGCACGGCGGTGCACCTGTGGACGTGCACCGGCGCGGCGAACCAGCGCTGGACCCTGCCCTGAGGATGAAGGAGAACCAGATGAAACTCCTGCGTACCGCACTGGGGGCGGTGACCGCCGTCCTCACCGCCATCGCCTGCACCGTCCCCGCGGGCCCGGCCGCCGCCGCCGACGCCCCCTACGACGTACTCGTCTTCTCCAAGACCGCCGGATTCCGCCACGACTCCATCGCGGCGGGCACGCAGGCCGTGCGCGAGCTGGGCACGGCGAACAACTTCACGGTCACCGCGACCGAGGACGCCGCCCAGTTCACCACCGCCAACCTGGCCCGCTTCGAGGCGGTGATCTTCCTCAACACCACCGGGGACGTCCTCAACGCCACCCAGCAGTCGGCGTTCGAGGCGTACATCGGCGCCGGCGGCGGGTACGTCGGCGTGCACTCCGCCGCCGACACCGAGTACGACTGGCCGTTCTACGGCAACCTCGTCGGCGCCTGGTTCGCCTCCCACCCGGCCATCCAGCCGGCCACCGTCAAGGTGGAGGACCGGGCACACGCGGCCACCGCGCACCTGCCGCAGCAGTGGAACCGCACCGACGAGTGGTACGACTACCGCTCCAACGCCCGCTCCACCGCGCACGTGCTGGCCAGCCTCGACGAGTCCTCGTACTCCGGAGGCTCGATGGGCGGCGACCACCCGCACGCCTGGTGCAAGACGTACAGCGGTGGCCGGTCCTTCTACACCGGCGGCGGCCACACCCAGGCGTCCTACGCCGACGCGGCGTTCCGCAACCACCTGCTCGGCGGCATCCGCTACGCGGCCGGGCGCACGAAGGCCGACTGCCGGCCGGAGACCGGCTACACCGCGCTCTACAACGGCGGCACCACCGGCTGGTCCCAGGCCGGGCCAGGCAGCTTCACCAACGCCGACGCCACGCTCACCTCGGTGGGCGGCATGGGCCTGTACTGGTACAGCGCGAAGCAGTTCACCAACTACTCGCTGAAGCTGGACTGGCGGCTGGCCGGCGACGACAACTCGGGCGTGTTCGTCGGCTTCCCGCCGTCGAGCGACCCGAACTCGGCTGTGGACAACGGCTACGAGGTGCAGATCGACCCCACCGACGCGGCCGACCGGACCACCGGCGCGATCTACGGCTTCAAGTCGGCGGACCTGGCGGCCCGGGACGCGGCGCTGAACCCGGCGGGGGAGTGGAACACCTACGAGATCCTGGTCGAGTCCGAGCGGCTGCAGGTCTTCCTCAACGGCGTACGCATAAACGACTTCACCAACACCGACCCGGTGCGGTCGCTCGCCGGGCACGTCGGCATCCAGAACCACGGCACCGGCGACGACGTGTCGTTCCGCAACATCCGGATCAAGGAGCTGGGCGGGACGCCGCCGCCGACCGGCAACACCACGGTCCAGGCCGAGTCGTTCGGTTCGGCCAGCGGCGTCAGCGCGTACCCCAAGGCGGGCGCCAACGGCGGCCAGACCCTGGGGTACGTGGACCCAGGCGACTGGGCCGCGTACCCGGGGCTCGACCTCACCGGTGTGACGTCGCTGCGCGCCCGGGTGGTCTCCGGCGGCCCGGGCGGCACGCTCCAGGTGCGTACCGGCTCGCCGACCGGGCCGGTGCTCGGCCAGGTGGCGGTGCCGAACACCGGTAGCTGGACCACGTTCGCCGACGTGTCGACCGCGCTCACAGGCGTGCCGTCCGGTACGCAGACCGTGCACCTGACGTTCACCGGCAGCGGCTCCGGGCTGTTCGACGTGGACGACTTCACGCTGGTCCGCTCGACCGGCAGCGGCGGCACCGGCCCGATCAAGGGGCTGGCCGGCAAGTGCCTGGACGTGCGGAACGCCTCGTCGGCGGACGGCACCCAGATCCAGCTCTACACCTGCAACGGCTCGTCGGCGCAGACGTGGACGGTGACGTCGAACGGGCCGGTGAAGGCGCTGGGCAAGTGCCTGGACGTCTCCGGCGGCGGCAACGCGAACGGCACGAAGATCCAGTTGTGGTCGTGCAACGGCACGGGTGCGCAGAACTGGTCGGCGCAGGCGGACGGGACGCTGCGTAATCCGTCGTCGGGCAAGTGCCTGGACGTGTCGGGCAACAACTCGGCCGACGGCACGGCGGTGCACCTGTGGACGTGCACGGGCGCGGCGAACCAGCGCTGGACCCTGCCCTGAGGAAGGCCATAGAGTGGAGGCGGCGACCGCGAGGTGGCCGGTGACCCGGCGGGAGGCGCAACCCGCCCGGGAGGCAGACGCTCCGGCGTCCACCGGTGCCCTCAGGCCGCCGCCTCCGGTCGTCCTCGCCCCGGTCCGCGACGGAATCCCCCATCACCACAGGGGAGAAGGACAATGGCGCGACCCATCACGCTCTTCACCGGCCAGTGGGCCGACCTTCCGTTCGACGAGGTCTGCCGGCTCGCCGCCGAGTGGGGCTACGACGGACTGGAGATCGCCTGCTGGGGCGACCACTTCGAGGTGGACAAGGCGCTCGCCGACGACTCGTACGTCGAGCGCAAGCGGGCCACCCTGGCCAAGCACAACCTCCAGGTGTTCGCCATCTCCAACCACCTGGTCGGGCAGGCCGTCTGCGACCACCCGATCGACGAGCGGCACCAGGACATCCTCCCGGCCCGGATCTGGGGCGACGGCGAGCCGGAGGGCGTGCGCCGCCGGGCTTCCGAGGAGATCAAGGACACCGCGCGGGCGGCGGCGAAGCTCGGTGTACGCACTGTCGTCGGCTTCACCGGCTCGTCCATCTGGCACACACTGGCCATGTTCCCGCCGGTGCCGCCGGCCATGATCGAGCGCGGCTACCAGGACTTCGCCGACAGGTGGAACCCGATCCTGGACGTGTTCGACGAGGTGGGCGTGCGGTTCGCGCACGAGGTGCACCCCAGCGAGATCGCGTACGACTACTGGACCACGAAGCGGACGCTGGAGGCGATCGGGCACCGGCCCGCGTTCGGGCTCAACTGGGACCCGTCGCACTTCGTCTGGCAGGAGCTGGACCCGGTGAACTTCATCTTCGACTTCGCCGACCGGATCTATCACGTCGACTGCAAGGACGCGAAGGTCCGTACCGGGGACGGCCGCCGTGGCCGGCTCTCCTCCCACCTGCCCTGGGCCGACCTGCGACGCGGCTGGGACTTCGTCTCCACCGGGCACGGCGATGTGCCGTGGGAGGACTGCTTCCGGGCGCTGAACGCGATCGGCTACGACGGCCCGATCTCGATCGAGTGGGAGGACGCCGGCATGGACCGCCTGGTCGGCGCGCCGGAGGCACTTCAGTTCGTCCGCCGCCTGGCGTTCGACGCCCCGTCGGCGGCCTTCGACGCCGCATTCACCAGCCGCGGCTGACCCCCTAACCCCCACCCTCGCCCCCACCCCCTCCTCGGCGCCCGTGATCTTGCAGTTGCGGCCCTCCCGAAACGGCATAAGCGGCATCATGTGGGCCGCAAGTGCAAGATCGACGGGGTGAGGGTGAGGGTGAGGGTGAGGGTGAGGGTGAGGGTGAGGGTGAGGGTGAGGGTGGGGGTCAGCGGGCGGCGTAGGCCTGGTCGCTTACCAGGTGGGCTGCGCCGATCAGGGCGGCGGTGTCGCCGAGGTCGGACAGGACGATCGGCAGGCTGCCGGTGGCCAACGGCGTGGAGCGCCGGTAGACCACGCCCCGGATCTCCGCGAGCAGGACCGGCCCGATCCCGGCCGGCGCGCCCCCGATGATGACGATGGCCGGGTTGACGAAGCTGACCAGCCCGACCAGCACCTGCCCGAGGCGGCGGGCGGCGTCGCGGACGATGATCTGCGCCGCCGGGTCACCCTCGGTGGCCGCCGCCGCCACGTCGGCCACCGACAGCGTCCCGGCCTCGGCCAGCCGGTCCGCGAGCACCGTCGAGCGCCCGGCCCGCGCGGCCGTCACCGCCTCCCGCACCAGCGCGGCATCCCCGCAGTACGCCTCGACGCACCCGTTGTGGCCGCAGCCGCAGAGCGGCCCGTCCTCGCTGAGCTGGAGGTGACCGATGTCGCCGGCCCCACTGGCCGCGCCCCGGTAGAGCGAACCGGCGAGCACCAGCCCGGAGCCGACCGCGTCGCCCAGCTTGACGGCGAGGAAGTCGTCGAACGGGCGGCCGGTGCCGGCGTGCCGTTCGCCGAGGGCCATCGCGTTGGCGTCGTTGTCGACCTGCACCGGGCAGCCCAGCTCGGCGGCGAGCGTGTCGCGTACCGGGAAGCGGTGCCAGCCGGGCAGGGCCGGCGGGGACACCGGCGTGCCGTCGCGGACCTCGACCGGCGCGGGCAGCGCGACACCGACGCCGGTCAGCGACGTCAGTCCCGCCTCGGCCCGCAGCTTGCTGAGCAGCTCGACCATGCGGGCGACCACCACGTCCGGGCCGAGCCGGACGTCCACCGGCTCGTCGTGCCGGGCCAGCGGGTTCAGCTCGCCGTCGGTGAGCGCGACCCGCAGCGTGCCGCCGCCGACGAGCACCGCGCCGAACCGGACCTGCGCGCCGATGCGCAGCAGCGACGACCGTCGCCCGCCCCGTGACGCGGCCGGGCCGGCGCTCTCCACCAGGCCCAGCGCGGTCAACCGGTCCACCTCGGCGGCGAACCGGGCCCGGGGCAGGCCGAGGAGGTCGGTCAGCTCGACCCGGGACCGTGGGCCGTCGTCGCGCAGCAGGCGCAGCAGCCGCGCCTGATCCGCCGTCTCCGGTCCGACCATCGGCATGTGGTCACCTCCCCACCGAGAATGTGCCACATCGGCGCCCGGGCACACGGGAGCGGGCCGGTCACCCGAAGGTGACCGGCCCGCTGTCCGCTTGCGTCAGAGCGTGTTGCCGGTGGACGGCTTGGTGCTCGTGCCGGTCGTGGTCGAGCCGGACGCGCTGGTCGAGCCCGTGCCGTTGGCGCGGCTGCCGACGGCTGCCGGCGTGCCCGCGAACGGCTTGTCGGCCTCGGTCATGCCCGGCTTGCCGCCGTTGCCGGTGGCAAGCTTCTCACCCAGCTTGGTCTGCCCCAGCTTGTCCTTGCTCTCGGAGTAGAGCCGGGTCGCCTGCGCCTGCGCGACCCCGGCCGCCTCCTGGACGGTCGGGTGGTCGAGGACCTTGCGCCCGCGGACCACCAGCTCTTCGTACTTCTCCCGGCCGGCACGGGCGCCCAGGACGAATCCCGCAGCCAGCCCGCCAAGAAACATGATCTTTCCGCGCATGGCGGCTCCTTCCGTACCTGACGCTCTCTGCCGATTTCCGCCGGCTCGGCGGAACGACCATCGTGGCGCCTGCGTTCTCTGTCGACGGCTAACTACCCATCCTGCTCTCCGCTCATGCCTCCCTGTGCCGAGATGACGATTTGTCCGTAATTCTGGCGCGTCCGCCGGTCGGGTCCGGTCCGGTAACCCCCTGGCGCACCACCCCCGGATGTCCTGTACTCTTGTCCCCGTCGCACGGAGCGGAAAGATCCGATCCGAGCGGTGCACGGTCCCCTGTAGCTCAATTGGCAGAGCAGCCGGCTGTTAACCGGCAGGTTATTGGTTCGAGTCCAATCGGGGGAGCTTCGCTCCATGTCACGCCCGTCGGCCCCGCCGGCGGGCGTTCGTCGTTCCCACCCCTCGCGTGTCCCGGCTGCCCGGTTTCCGCCCCCGAGTCACCGTTCGCCCGGCAGGATGGTCGGCGTCGACCTAGACTCCCGCTGCGTCGATTGATGCGTCGATTCGAGGACGGTGGAGATGGCCGCAGGACGCAGCCGCTGGACCGCGACGCTCGTCGCGGTGGCGGTGGTGCTCGGCTGGCTGATCATCGGCGGCGTCGCCGGGCCGTACTCGGGCAAGCTCGGCGAGGTCTCCACCAACGACAACGCCTCCTTCCTGCCGACCGACGCCGAGGCCACCCGCGCACAGGACCTGGCCGCCGGATTCGTCGACCGGGAGACCACCCCGGCGCTCGTGGTCTACGAACGCGCCGGCGGCCTCACCCCGGCCGACCAGCAACGGATCCAGGCCGACGCCGCCCGCTTCGCCGACGTGCCCGGCGTGGTCGGCCCGCTGCCGCCACCGATCGTCAGCCAGGACCGGCAGGCCGCCCAGGTGATCGTCCCGATCGAAAGCGGTGAGGGCGAACAGATCCGCGCGGTGGTGGAACGCCTGCGCGACATCGCCGGCCCGGACCGCGACGGGCTCACCGTCGACGTGGCCGGACCCGCAGGGCTGCTCGGCGACCTGATCGAGGTGTTCGGCGCGATCGACGGGCCGCTGCTGCTCGTCACCCTCACCGTGGTCCTGGTCATCCTCCTCGTCGTCTACCGCAGCCCGGTGCTGTGGATCTTCCCGCTGCTGGCCGCCGGGATGTCGTACTCGCTGGCGGCCGTCTTCGTCTACCTGCTCGCCGACCACGACATCGTCAAGCTCAACGGGCAGGCGCAGGGCATCCTCACAGTGCTCGTGTTCGGCGCCGGCACCGACTACGCGCTGCTGCTCATCGCCCGCTACCGGGAGGAGCTGCACCGGCACGAGCGGCCCTGGGACGCGATGAGGACCGCCTGGAAGGGCGCCGCGCCGGCCATCGTCGCCTCCGGCGCCACAGTCATCGTCAGCCTGCTCTGCCTGCTGCTGTCCAGCCTCAACTCCAACCGGGCGCTCGGCCCGGTGAGCGCCGTCGGCATCGCCGCCACGCTGCTGGTGATGCTCACGTTCCTGCCCGCGCTGCTGGTCCTCGGCGGCAGATGGGCGTTCTGGCCCCGGCGGCCCCGGCACGACGAGGCCGACCCGCGCGCCGAGCACGGCATCTGGGCGCGGATCGCCGGCTTCGTGGCGCGGCGCTCGCGTACCGTCTGGATCGTCACCGCCGTCGCGCTGGCAGTGCTCGCGATCGGGGTGACCCAGCTCGGCGCCACCACGCTCGGCCAGTCCCAGCTGTTCACCCAGCGCACCGACTCGGTGGCCGGGCAGGAGGTCATCGACAGGCACTTCCCGGCCGGCACCGGCAGCCCCGCCACCATCTTCACCAGCCAGGACACCGCGCGTCAGGTCGCCCAGGTGGCGCAGGGCGTCCCCG
Source organism: Micromonospora echinospora (assembly GCF_014203425.1). Lineage (NCBI taxonomy): Bacteria > Bacillati > Actinomycetota > Actinomycetes > Micromonosporales > Micromonosporaceae > Micromonospora > Micromonospora echinospora. The sequence goes on along the minus strand of NZ_JACHJC010000001.1, from coordinate 6,059,706 downwards.
GGGTGGCCGCTGTCGCGCCGCTCGGCCAGCGTGGCGAGAACGCGCCGCCCGACCCGGCCGCTCCGCCGAAGGTGGTCGACGGGCGGGTGCAGCTCAACGTCACGCTCGCCGACGCGCCGGACAGCAACGGCGCCGAGCGCACCATCCGCGACCTGCGCGAGGCGGTGCACCGGGTGCCCGGCGCGGACGCCGTGGTCGGCGGCTTCACCGCGATCAACGTGGACACCGCCGACGCCTCGGTCCGCGACCGCAACGTGATCATCCCGGTGGTGCTGCTGGTCATCGCGATCATCCTGGCCGTGCTGCTGCGCGCCCTGGTCGCCCCGGTGCTGCTGATCGCCACAGTGGTGCTGTCGTTCCTGGCCACGCTCGGCCTGTGCGCGCTGCTGTTCCGGTACGTGTTCGACTTCCCCGGCGTCGACCAGTCGTTCCCGCTGTTCGCGTTCGTCTTCCTGGTGGCGCTCGGCATCGACTACAACATCTTCCTGATGAGCCGGGTCCGGGAGGAGTCGGTACGCCGCGGCACCCGCGCCGGTGTGCTCGTCGGCCTGGCCGTCACCGGCGGCGTGATCACCTCCGCCGGCATCGTGCTCGCCGCCACGTTCTCCGCGCTCGCCGTGCTGCCGCTCGTGGTGCTCGTCGAGCTGGGCGTGGCCGTCGCCGTCGGCGTCCTGCTCGACACCATAGTGGTCCGCTCGCTGCTGGTGCCCGCGCTCGCGTACGACATCGGCCCGAAGGTCTGGTGGCCGGGCCGGTTGTCGCGGTCGCACCGCGAGGGCGACCGGGCCGGCGCGGGGGTGGACCGTGCCTGACACGGACGTCGTGATCGTCGGCGGCGGCCTGGCCGGGCTCGCCGCCGCGCGGCGGCTGCACCGGGCCGGCGTGCCGTGGCGGCTGCTGGAGGCCGCCGACCGGCTCGGCGGGCGGGTCGCCACCGACCGGGTCGACGGGTTCCTGCTGGACCGCGGCTTCCAGGTGCTGAACACCGCGTACCCGCGGCTCGCCGGCCTGGTCGACGTCGGCGCTCTCGGGATGGGCTGGTTCACGCCCGGCGTGCTGGTGCGCCGCGGCGACCGGCTGGAACGACTCGTCAACCCGCTGCGCGAACCCGCCGGCGCGCCCGCCACGCTCACCGCCGGCATCGGATCACTGACCGACCGGCTGCGCTTCGGCGCGCTCGCGGCCGGCTACGCGACGCTGCCGGTCGGGCGGCTGCTCCACACACCCGAGACCACAGCCGAGAAGGCGCTGCGCCGCGCCGGGCTCTCCGACGCGATCATCGAGGAACTCCTCCGGCCGTTCCTGTCCGGCGTGCTGCTCGACCGCGAGCTGGCCACCTCCAGCCACGTCCTCGCGGTCATCATGCGCTCCTTCGCCCGGGGCCGGATCGGCCTGCCCGCGGACGGCATGGCGGCGCTGCCCCGGGCGCTCGCCGCGCCGCTGCCCGCCGAGCTGATCGACCTGAACACCCCGGTCACCGAGGTCGCGCCCGGCCGCGTCCGCACCCCGTCCGGCGAGATCACCTGCCGCGCCGTCGTGGTCGCGGCCGACCCACCGGCGGCGGCCACGCTGCTGCCCGGGCTGCCACGGGTACGCATGCACGCCTACACCACCTACTACCACCGCACCGGCACGGCGCCACTGGACGAGCCGATCCTGCTGCTCGACGGCGACCGGCGGGAAATGATCGCCAACACGGTGGTGGTGAGCCGGGCCGCACCCACGTACGCCCCCGACGGCCAGCACCTGGTCGCCACCTCGGTGGTCGGCCCCCAGACCCCGCCCGAACCGGTGATCCGCCGCGAGCTGGACCGCCTCTACGGCCGCTCCACCGCCGACTGGACCCACCTCACCACCGTCACCGTGCCGGACGCGCTGCCCGCCGCCCCGCCACCGCAGGGCCGCCTGCGCAAGCCGGTCGCGCTGGGCGACGGCCTGTACGTGGCCGGGGACCACCGGGACAGCCCGTCCATCCAGGGCGCGCTCGCCAGCGGCTGGCGTACAGCCGGCGCCGTCCTCGCCGATCTCCGGCGGGCGTGAGCCGTTGGCCGGTGGGTTGCGCGTTGTTATCCTCGCGTAGCCCATCGTGCTGTCGCGGTAGTCTTTCCGCCCGGCAGGTGGTGGTCCGCGAAACGATCGGCGGGTTACGATCCGGCGCGGTGACGGGGCGGTAGCTCAGCCGGTTAGAGCAGGGGACTCATAATCCCTCGGTCGCGGGTTCGAACCCCGCCCGCCCCACCAGCCGTTTTCCCAGCTCAGCCATGCTGCTGGCGACCCAGGCGAACCGCGGTTAAAGGAATTCGGCCGCGTGGTCGGTGGCCCATTGCGCGAATGTCCGTGCGGGTCGGCCGGTCAGGCGCGGGACGATGCCTGCCCACTCCTGGTTCGTCGGGGCAGGGTCACGCGCGGACTCCGCCCACATGGTGAAGATCCAGTCGACAAACTTCTCTGGATAGCCGTTGCCGATCCACTCGGCCCGGGCCGCGGCCGGATCGAGCTCCTCGAACCGCACCGTGGCACCGATCGCCGTGCCGATCGCGTGCACCTGCGCCACGGTGGTGAGCGCCTCGGGGCCGGCGAGGGTGTAGGTCCGGCCGGCGTGCCCGTCCTCGATGAGAACTGTCGCGGCGACCGCGGCGACGTCCGCCTCGTGGGTGGGTTGGGTGACCGCAGCCCCGTACGGGCGGCGAACCACCCGACCTTCCTTGATGGACGGGGCCCAGTCCAGCCAGTTCGCGGCAAACTCCCCGGGCCGGACGTGCGTCCACTCCAGACCAGAGTCCTCGACGGCACGTTCGACCGCCAGGTATCCGTCCTCGCTGTCGTCGGTGTCGGCGAGCGCCCCGGACAGCACGACGATGCGCCGCACGCCGGCCCGCTTCGCGACGGTAACTAACTCACGCGCTGTCCGTCCGACAGGGAACAGATACATTTTCTCGACGCCGTTCAGCGACGGCTCCAGCGACGGCGGATCCGTCAGGTCGCCGCCGACGACCTCTACCCCGTCCGGAAGGCTCGCCGCCGACGGCGTCCGCGTGAGTGCGCGGACCCGATGCCCGGTCTTCACCAGTTCGGCGACGACGTGTCGGCCCACCATGCCGGTGGCACCCGTGACCAGAATCGTCATCGCGTCGCCTCGGGCCGGAAGTCGGTGGCGTGATCGTTGGCCCACTGGGCGAACGTGCGCGGTGGCCGCCCCGTCACCCGCAGATAGGTGTCCGTCGGCGGCAACGCACCTGTTCCGTCAACCGCGTCGGCGAGCAGCGCGATCATCCAGTCGGCGGTCTCCTCATCGAAGCCGTCGCGCAGCCACTGCGTGCGCGCCTCGGCCGGATCGAGCTCCTCGAGCCGCACCTGCACGCCGATGGCGGCACCGATCGCGGTGACCTGCTCCGCCTGCGAGACCTTCACCGGGCCGGTGACGGTGTACGCGGCACCGACATGGTCGTCGGTCAGCAACGCCGCGACCGCCACGTCGGCCACGTCGGCCTCATGGACCACCGGATAGCCGGCCGACGCGTACGGTTCCCGCACCACCCGCTCGGTTCGGATCCGGTCGGCCCACCGCAGCGCATTGGCGGCCAACAACCCCGGCCGCACATGGGTCCACTCGGCACCCGAGGCCTCCACCAGCACTTCCAGCCCGCGGTGCGCCACCCACTCATCGGTCAGGTGCCGCCCGAGCGCGCCGTCGCCACCGGTTCCGGGTGTGAACCCGGCCGCCGCCGCGGAGTGCACGACGAACCGGGTGACGCCGGCCTTCAACGCCTCATCAACGAACCCATGGTCGGTCGCGGCGTACGCGAACGGGAACAGGTACACCGACTGCACTCCGTCCAGCACCGCTCGCCAGGTCCCGGGACGTTCGAAGTCTCCCTGGACCACCTCAGCCCTGTCCGGCAGCCGGTGCGTTTGCGGCTGGCGGGTCATCGCCCGCACCGTTCGTCCGGCCCGGACGAGCCCGGCCACCACCTGGCGACCCACGTTGCCGGTCGCTCCGGTTACTAGGATTGTCACGTTGCTCCTTCTCGAATACCTGGAGTGGGGCAATAGACCGCCGCCGCGATTCCACGGCCAATGGCGCGGCGGCGGTCACCACGCAGGCTAGGTCGAAATTCCGAAAGCCGCACATCGTACATCTGTACGAAGCCCGGGCTGCCGCAGTCCGGTCGCGCCGATGTTCCGGAGGTGCGAGCCCCACGCGGTGTGCTCCGCGAAACCCGGCGGAGGACACAGGCTCGACCGCGTCTGTCTAGTCCCACCACATGCTTGACGAATCCGTCCCAGCACATGCTTGACGTTTGGTCAGATTCCGTGGTCGGCCTTGCGGGTCCGTCTGTGCTTCCAGGCGTAGATGAAGGCTGCCAGGCCGATTACGGCGAGTGCACCGGCGATGGCTGTGTGGACGGCGAGTCTGTGTTCGGCTGCGGTGATGTCGGCGGCTTGCTTCTCCAGCATCTCGGGGGTGGGGTCCTGGTAGGGCATCGAGATCCCGGACAGATCCAGGAACGGCAGGCACGGCAGCAGGCACGAGGTGATGAGCAGGAGAACCCCGGCGGTCAGCGCCAGGCGGGCACGCGACATCGCGACAGGCTCTCACGGGGGTCGTCTTCTGCGTTGACCGCCTCATGCCGTGGTCCACCTTGCGGGGCCGGCTGGCTTTGAGGTTGCGGACGGGCTGGTCGGTGGTGCGGCATGGGACGGGCGCGAGGTGCCGTGGTTCATTCTGGTCATCGAGGGAGACGAGGCGCGCTTCGCTGCTAGAACCGCACCCGACCGGGTCGTTCGCGGGTTCTAGCTCTCGCCCGCCACACCAGTCGTTTCCTCGGCCTTGTCGAGAATCCGCCTCACGGCGGAGGTTCCTGGCGAGCCTTACCAGGAACTCGGCGGGTCGGTTCCGTCGCAAGGGACACCGATACCCAGCCGTACTTGTGCCGTCTGCCCCCGCGACTGAATGGTGAGCGGTAGGCAGGTTGGTCGCGCAACCCACGTGCCGCCGACGAAGGCCAGCCACTCAGGTCGGTCATCGACAGGTGCGCAGGCACGCACATGGGCGCTCACGGCTGGCACCACTGACGAGCCCCATCCGAGACGCGCCTTGTCCTCCCAGCCGGCTGCCACCCGAAGATCAACCACTGCGCCGCCGCGTACGACCAGCCCCCACTTGGCGAACAGCCGGGCTGCCGGGTCCGGTTCCCCCGATTCCTCTGCTTGAAGCACCGGCCGTGCAGGTACTGCAACGTCCTCTCCCACGAGCCGATAACCCGCCGGCGGCTCCTTGATCGCATCGATGGATACAGTGCACGACTCCTGTCCGGCGCTCACGTCAGTCGACGGGGACGCACTGGGGTCAGTGCCCAGAGACGCAGTTGGTGCGGCTGGTCTGGCCTCATCCTGGCTGGAACCGCTTGAGGACGTACAGGCTGCCGGCGCCGCCATCAGGCAGACGCTGAGCGGCCAGCACAACATGCGGCTGGTCCTACGCACGCGCGTCACCTCCTGAACGGCGAGGCTTTCGACGGTAAGGGCGCGACTCGTGAAGCGTCACCGTACCCGAAGGCGGGGTGCCTTCGATGCCGCCGAACGTGATCCCCTGAGCCCCTCGGCCGCGGGTGGATCAGCGCCGCTCAGCCGGTGTCAGCCGATCGGTGCCCTCTCGTCGGGAAAAGGTGGATGAATAGGCGTCCGGGTCGCCCATCCGGTCACCAGTCCTGTGCCGGTGCATATCCGATCCTCAACCCGAAGTCCTAAGTAGAGACCAGTAGTCGTGTTGCTGACAATCGAACCGGCCGAATGTCTGATCCTGGCATCAGCGCACGAACGCCAGGATCATTTCCAAGCCGGTTGAAAGATCCTCGCAAGTTGCGGGTGTGCTGCCGGTCGATCCCCGACGCATTGGCGCGTCGTCTGCATTGTCGCGATGCCCTCTTTTCCTTCCAGCTGAAGGAGTGCTGTGCCAGTTACCAGGCAATTTGCGGTGCATGGAGCGGATCCGGTTCTCGTTGAGGTCGAGGGCCAGGAGCTGGAGATCCATGGCGAAAACGCCGGCATCGGGCCGGTGGGCCGCAGTGCCCGCACCGAGCCGAGATCCTTCGACGAGTCACTTCGGAGCGTCCGCTCGGCGGCCATGGAGGCCATGCGTGTGTTTCGCGAGGACCTGGGGCCGAGCGAGGTCAAGCTCACCTTTGCCGTGAAGATGACGGCTGAGATGAACGCCGTCATCGCGAAGACCGCGTACGAAGGAAACTTCGGTGTCGAACTGGTCTGGCGACGGGAAGACTCCGCCCCGAAATGATCACCTCCTCTGAACCCTGGCGGCTGCGGATCCGGGCCACGACGAATGGTGGTGCTCCGTCGGAGGTGCTGGGAACCGCATTCGTCGTGGCGCCGGGCGTGGCCCTCACATGCGCTCACGTGGTCGAGGGTCGAGTCCGGTGTTGGGCGGAGGCGCCGGGGGGTTGGGGCTCGGGCCAGGTCTGTTCCGCGCGCTACGCGGTTCCGGGCTGGAGCCCGGGCCGGTACGACGGGACCGACGTGGCAGTCGTCGACGTTCCGGAGAGCTGGCCCGCGGCGCCGCTCGGGCCCAGTGAGCCGCCGCGGCCGGAGACGCCGCTCGACGCGCTCGGCTTTCCGGAACAGTATTCGTCGGCGGACGACCGCGGTCAGCGGACCCGGGTCCAGGTGATCGGGTCTGATGAGACCGGGAAGCTCATTCAGGTGAACGGTCTGCCCGGATTCGACGGCCAGATCCAGCGCGGATACAGCGGCGGCCCCATTGTCGACGTCACGTCCGGCCGCGTCGTCGGCATGATTTCGACCGCCGACATGGACAAGAGGCTGCGGATCTCGTGGATCATCCCGCTTGCCACGCTGGCCGAGGCCTGGCCGCCGTTGGCGGATCTGCTCCCGGAGCAGATCCGCGTCGACCCGGAATTCGTCGAGGCGATCGCTGCTCTCAACAACGGGGCGTACGCACGTGCCCTGGAGCGCTTCAACACCCTCGTGAACATGTATCCACGCGAGGTCGATGTCTACTACTACCGGGTGCTTGCCGCTCTCGGCGGCCGGCGCCCCGGCGGATACCGGTACGAGGTGATCCGGGCGATGGAGAATCTGCTGCAGATCGGCATTCAGATCGAGCCCGGCGACACGAGCAACCATTTGCGAGCCCTCTGGGCGCTGATCATCGAAGACTACTACGAAATCCGTGGCATTCCGACCGACCGCTTCAGGCTTCGCGACCTCCAGGCGGCGCTGTGGGGCGTCGGCAGTGATCGCGCCCGCGAAATCATCAACCACGTTCCTGCTGTCGAGTGCCCGACGTGGCAGGGGCTCAGCCGAAACCAGGGAATCTGATGCATCCTGAACAACGCGCAGAGCGAGCCGGCAAGTACTTCGCGCCCGAGCCGTCCACACCGGTAGCCCAGTACGTCAAGCTGGCATTCGGTGGCGGACTCCTGCTGATGGCCCTGGTGATGTTCGCCGTCGGTGACGCGGCGATCTGCCTGGGGTTCCTCTGCGGGGTCGGCGGCGCCGTGCTCGTCGTCCTGGGGCTCGTCGGGCTCCTGAACTACGCGGAGGCGCGCAGGCGCGCCTATCCCCGGGCGACCGATCAGGAGATGGACGCCTGGCTGTACGGGGCCGAGGAAGCTATCGCGCAGATGGGCTACCGGCGGCTGAACATCCACCCCACTGAGCTTGCCCAGGGCAGGCGGCCCTATCTCGTCTTCTACGGAATTCCCGAGCTGTTCTCGGTTCTTCCGTTCCACTGGAACAGGGGGCGGGACGGCAAACTCCGCTACTCCGCGTACAAAATCATGATCGTCTACATGTCGAACTGGCGCCTGCCGGTGTACGAGTGCGTGCTCGACATCGCCACCGGGGCCACGATCCGCGACTCCACGAAGGAGTACGCGCTCGGCAACGTGGACGGGATGGAGACGTCCGCGGACCGGGTGAGCGTGTTCAACGAGCAGTGGAAACCCGGCTCCGACGGCAACAGCGGTGGGGTCTTCACAGGAGCCATCGGCAACGGGCCGAACATGGGTGCACAGTTCGGGCACTACACACAGCGCCAGATCATCAAACTGCTCGTCTCCGGCCGGGTGGCTGTCGACCTCTGGCTGGGGATCGCGCCCAACGAGGCGATGGTCATCCAGGGTGTGACCGAGCCGTCGTCGGTGGACGCCATGATCTCCCAGCTTCGCGAGCACTTGCGAGAGCACAGCGGCGCCGCCTATCCCGACGGGAACGCGGCGTTGAGCGGACCCGCTGTCCCGTCGGGTGCGGACCCGACCGCTCTCCTGATGCCACCGCCGTCCGAAGGTCACACGACCGAGCCGATCCGGCAGCGTCCCCCGGGGGAGGAAAACGAACAACGCCACTCGTGAGTCGAGCGCTCCGTCCGTCGTGTGATGCCGGGCGGCGGACGGAGCCGGCGGTCAGCCCGTGCGGTTCGCGGCCATCCAGGCGGTCGCGAAATCGACCAGCGCGCGTTGGGACATCAGGCGGGCGGTCGCGCTTCCGATGCGGCCGACCGCCGCACCGCCGGTGGCCTCGAAGTCGGCGCCCAGCCGGTCGAAGTCGTCCTCGTCGGTGACGACATCGGTCCACGCGGTCCACCGGCTCGTCCCGTCCGGCAGCCGTACCGCCGAGCCCGTCACCGCCCGCGGCGGCGACGCCTGCCGCCATTCCGCCAGGTGCAGCGAGGTGTTGGAGCTGTGTTCGCAGCCGAGCAGCAGCACCTTGCCGTCGAGCCGGTAGACCGCGCCCAGCGGTGAGTGCTCGCCCAGCGCGTCGTCGAGGCGGTGTCCGTCCACGACGTCGGCGGCGTGCGCGCCGAGCGCGGCGAAGGACACCTGCGGATGATCGCTGCGGCGGGCGCCCGGCCAGGTGCGTACCGTCTCGGCGACGGCGCCCATCCACCGGCTCGGCGTGCGCGCCGGGTCGAAGCCGGGCGTCTGCTCGCGGATGACGGGCCACCACGCCTCCGGTACGGGCGGATGCCGCCACCCGGCCGGATCCGTGTTCTCGCGCGTTTGCGTCGGGACGACGAGGGTGCCCTCCGGACCGAGCGCCTCCAGCAGCGCCAGCACCACCGCGTGGGTGCCCCCGGCGACGAAGCCAAGGCTTCGGTACGACGAGTGCAGCAGCAGGACGTCACCGGAGGTGACGCCGAGCGCGCGCAGGTCGTACGCGATCGAGGTGACTGTGTGCGGTGCGGCCTGGTCCACGCGGCGCAGTGTAGGCGGAACCCTTGAGCAGCATGCTCGCCGATTTCGGGATAGCGGCGGCTTCCCCGCGCGTCTGTCACTGGTGAAAGAGGAGAAGAGGGTGGTGCGGTGGAAGAGGACGAGCGGGCGGTGCTGGCCGAATTCGTGGCGAGCCGGGCGCCGGCGCTGATACGGGTCGCCTACCTGCTCACCGGTGACCGCAGCAGTGCCGAGGACCTGTTCCAGTCGGCGCTGTCGAAGATCATTCCGAAGTGGCGGACCATCCGGCACGCCGACCCGGAGGGCTACCTCCGCGCCGTCATGTACCGGGAGCAGGTGAGCTGGTGGCGACGGTTCCGCCGCCGCCGGGAGTCGCCGGTCGGCGGGCACGAGCCGGTGGTGGCCGACCCCGCCGGAGGTACGGACCTCCGGCTGGCGCTGCGGGCGGCGCTGTGGCAACTGCCACCGGCGCAGCGCACCGTCGTGGTCCTGCGCTACTACGAGGATCTGCCGGAGGCCCAGGTCGCCGAACTGCTGGGCTGCTCGGTCGGGACGGTGCGCAGCCGGACCCACCGCGCGGTCACCCGACTGCGTCAGATCCTGCCGGACAGCGAGCTTCTGGAGATGCAGCGATGAGTGATCCGTTCGAAGGTCTGCTCCGCTCCACCCTCACCGACATCGCCGAGGAGGCACCGACTGTGCGGGACTCATTGACCAGGGCGGAACGACGCGCGCGTAGCCGTCGACGCAACACGGTGGCGGCAGGCGCGGCGGGCGTCCTCGCGGTGCTCGTGATCAGCGCGCCGTTCGCATACGCCGGCCGGAGCGACGACGCCGTGATCTCACCGCAGCCGGGATCGAGCGTCCCGCAGCCGGGCCGGAGCGAGCCCGTCGATCCGCCGCCGGGCGTGCCGTCGCCGGTCCCGGTCGGCCCGGAGGACCCGAGCAATCCGGCCGCGCCGTCGCCGGTCCCGGTCGGCCCTGAAAACCCGACCAATCCGGCCGCGCCGTCGCCGGTCCCGGTCGGCCCTGAAAACCCGACCAATCCGGCCGCGCCGTCGCCCGTCCCGGTCAGCCCGGAGGACCCGACCAGGCCGGACAGCGCGCTTCCGGCTCCGCCGGCCGCGTCGTCGCCGGTCCCGATCGGTCCGCAGGACCCGAGCAATCCGGGCGTACGGCCCGACGCCGCCGTCGTCCCGTCACCGAGCCCGAAGCGGCGCTGATCGACGCGCCCCTCCGGACCGGCGCGAGGCTGGGCCCGCCCCGACGACGGCGGGTCCAGCCCGTCCGCGCCCGCCCCGGCAGCGGGCCCACATCCGGTATGCGGTGCCGCGCCGGCCCGGGGCCGACCGGATCCCGGACGATGTCACGCCCACGGCGGGGGATGCCGGTTGACATAGTCGCGGGCGCGGGCGAGTGGGTCACCGAAGTACTGGTGCGGCGTGCGGTGATGCTGGGCCCGGCAGAACGTGGCGAGGTCGCCCGTGATCGCGATCCGGTCCAGTGGGCGCCGCTCGAACTCCTGGTTGGCGGCGAGCAGGTCCGCCTCCGGGTTCCATCCGGCGTGGTCGAACGCCCAGTCCGCCCAGGTCGCGTACACGTGGAAGACCTGGCGCTGACCCGCGAACCGCAACCCCGCGAGGCCGATCGGGCGGTCCGGATAGGTGTCCCGGCACACCCAGGCCAGGATGTGGCAGGCCCCGGCTGCGAAGAACGGCTGGTCCGCGCGATTCCAGGCGAGTCGCTGATCGGCCCGTTCCCCTGGCGTACGCCGGAAGGCGCCCGCTGCCGTCACTGCCACCGGCGCACCCTAGCCGGGCGGCTGGCCCCTCGCGACACTCGCAACGGAGGGTTGCTGACGATCTGAACCGGATTGACACGCGGGGTGGTTCGCGGGGGAGAGTCGGGCATGCGATTCCCGGTGTCCACACCGCCCGCCGTTCCCGCCGGCACGCTCACCACCGGCCCGCAGCCGACGTTGCCCGCCGAGGGCGGCCTGGTCCTGCGCCCCTGGGCGGACGGGGACGCGCCCGCCGTCCTGGCCGCGTACCAGGATCCGGAGATCCGCCGCTGGCACACCCGCCGGCCCGCGTCGCCGGAGCAGGTCCTCCAGTGGTTCGCCCACCTCCGTCGTTCCTGGCAGGAGGAGACGGGCGCGAGCTGGGCGGTGACGCGCGACGGCGCGGTGGTGGGCCGCATGGTGCTGGGCGGCTTCAACCTCGACGACGGCGAGGCCGGGTGCGCGTACTGGGTGGTTCCGGCCGCCCGTGGCGCGGGCGTGGCCTCCGGCGCGTTGCGGGCGGTGAGCGCGTGGGCGCTCGGCGACGGCCGGCTGCACCGGCTCTGGCTGGACCACTCGACCGGCAACGTCGCGTCGTGCCGGGTGGCGGTCAAGGCCGGGTTCCGGCTGGAGGGCACGAAGCGCAGCGCGGCGGTGCACGACGACGGGCGGCACGACATGCACCTGCACGCCCGCGTCCGCGGGGACGCCTGACGGCCCCCAGCGTGTGCCGGGACGAGGAGAGCGCGCCGAGCAGCACCGTCGCGCCCCTCCCGCTGCCCGGTCACCGCCGGCGGCTGCCCGCAAAAACCGCCGCCAACCCCGGCGTCCGCCGAGGTCAGCCGCCCGGTTCGAGGTACGCGGCCAGGTGCGCCAGCGAGGACGCGATGCCCTCCTCGTGTGCCGTCTGGTCGATGCCCGGCGGTACGCCGGTGGCGGTGACTGTCACCTCGGTGCCGTCGCCGGCCGCCGCGAGGTGCCAGGTCATGGTCATGGTGCCCGCGTACGCCGGGTCGTCGGCCTGGAACACCGCCGTCTGCGTCACCCGGCGCGCCGGTACGAGTTCGGCGAACCCGACGTCCACCACGTCGGTGGCGTCCGACGTCTTGCCCGGGCTGCCCGCCGGGTCGAGGTAGGTGAGCACCATCCGGAACCCGCCACCGGGCCGGGGATCCCACCGCTCGATCCGCCCGCGCATCCCGTCCGGCGGCAGCCACGCCTCCAGGGCGGCCCGGTCGACGAGCGCGCCGTACACCGCTGCCGGAGTGGCGGCGATCGTCCTGCTGCCCCGATCGATCCTGCTCACCCCCCAACCCTAGGCCCGCGCCCACCCGCTCGCGGGCGCACTCGTCGATCTTGGAGTTGTGGTGGTTGACGAATGTCGCCGAGTAGGGCGATTCAGGCGCCACAACTCCAAGGTCGACGGGGAGCGGGACCGGGGTGCGCCCGGTACGCTGCCGCGAATGCCGGTACGACCGCACCCCGACGCCCCTGACGACTCGCTGCTGTTCGGTGCCGACGACGCGCCGCTGGCCCGGATGCGGCTTCGGGATGACGACGGCACGCGGGTCGCGGCCGACGTCCGGCCGCTGCCCAAGGCGCCGCTCACCCGGCTCGTCGCGCAGGTACGGCATGACCTCGCCGGGCATCGGCTGGAGACGCCGGACGAGGCGCTGGCGGCGGCGCTGGTGGCCGACGGGCTGGAGCTGAGCCGGGCCGCCACTGACATGCGGCACGACCTGACCGACGTGCCCGAGCCGGTGGCGCTGCCGGACGGCTGGTCGCTCGGCGCCCCCGGCTGGGACGACGACCTCGCCACAGGGCTGGACGCGGCGTACGGCCCGGACCACCCGGACGGCCGCTGGCAGCCCAGCGACACCGAACAGGTGCGGGCGATGTTCGACACCGGTGAGCCGGTGCCGCCACTGGTGCCCGCCTCGGCCCGGCTGATCGACCCGGACGGCCGCAGCGCCGGGCACGTGCTGTGTGCCGGACCGGTGCCGTGGACCGACGACGACTGCGTCTGGATCCTCAACCTCGGCGTCGCGCCCCGCGCGCAGCGCCGCGGGTTCGGCCGGGCGCTGCTCGTCCACGCGTTGCGTGGCGCGCGGGAGGCGGGACTGCCGTCCGTCGGCCTGTCGGTGGTCGACGGCAACCCGGCCCGCCGCATGTACGACGCGGCCGGCTTCCGCACTCTCACCCGGGTGCTCACGGTCCGGATCCCCGACGCGTAGCCCGCCGACCGGGCGGTAAACGTTCAGGCGCCGGTGAGCAGAGGGTGGTGCTCGGACCAGAGCCAGCGCAGGTAGTCGCGTAGCCGTTCCGGGGTGGCGATCCACCCCTGGCCGGGATAGCGGAGCAGCCGGCTGACCTCGCCGGCCACCAGGTCGTACCCGGCCGCGCCGGTCTCCGGCACCGGGGCGTCCGGTGCGACGGCCACGGGCAGCGGAACCATCGGGATCCGCAGGCCGGCGTCGTCGCAGGCCCGCAGCACTGTGAGATAGACCCGGACCAGGTGGTACGGCGAGACGACGAGCGCGACGCTGCCGATGCCCAGCGCCCGCACCTGCTCCACGACCCAGGTGGCCTGCCGGCCGGTGCCGGTGACCGGCTCGGCCTGGAGCACGACCCCGTCGACCCGGCGCAGGCCGAGCCCGCGCAGCCGGTCCAGTGTGAGCGGGCGGTAGGTCCGCTCGGCCGAGTCGGTGTTCGCCACCAGCAGGTGCCGCAGCGCCGGGCCGGTCTCCCAGGCGCGGATCGCGTCGGTGAGACGCCAGTCCTCGCCCTGGCCGGTGGCCACCACCAGCGCGTCCACCCGCTCGGCGGCCCGGTGGGGGAGCGTGAGGACCATCGTGACCGCCTCCAGCACCGCCAAGAGCCGGTCGGCGGGGACGTCCGCGAACGCCTCGGCCGGCACGAGCCGCGGCAGCGGGCGGGACACACTCGTCACGCCCGCGATCTTGCCACCATCGGTTCGACGGCGGATGAGAGAGTGGCATGGTGCGGGTGGGGATCCTCGGGCCGCTTGAGGTCCGCGACGGCGATCGGCCGGTCGACGTCGCCGGGGCGCGGCTGCGGGCGCTGCTGATCCGCCTCGCTCTGGACCCGGGCCGGCCGGTGAGCGTGCCCGCGCTGGCCGAGGCGCTCTGGGGTGACGAGCCGCCGACCGACACCGCGAACGCGGTGCAGACGCTCGTGTCCCGGCTGCGCCGGGCGGTGCCCGGCCTCGGCGTACGCAGCAGCCCGGCCGGTTACCGGCTCGACCTCGACCCGGACGACGTGGACGCCGGGCGGTTCGAGCGGCTGACCCGGCAGGGGCGGACGGCGCTGCGCGACGGCGACGCGGCGACGGCGCGGACGACGTTGCGCGACGCGCTCGCGCTGTGGCGCGGGCCGGCGCTGACCGAGGTCACCGACGCGCCGTACGCGGCGGCAGCGGTGGCGCGGCTGGCGGAGCTGCGGCTCACCGCGCAGGAGGACCGGATCGATGCGGAGCTGCGCACCGGGCGACCGGAGCTGATCGTCGCCGAGCTGGAGGAGCTGACCGCCGCGCACCCGCTGCGGGAGCGGCTGGCCGAGTTGCACCTGCGCACGCTCGCCGCCGTCGGGCGGCCCGCCGAGGCGCTGGCGGCGTACGAGCGGATCCGGCAACGGCTCGCCGACGAACTGGGCGTCGACCCGTCGCCACAGTTGCGGGCCGCGCATCTGGAACTGCTGCGTGGTGAGGCGGCCCCACCGCAGCAGCCGACGGCTGCGGCGCGGCGGGGCAACCTGCGGGCCGCGCTCACCACGTTCGTCGGGCGCGACGAGGACCTGCGCCGGCTCACCGGGCTGCTCGCCGGCAACCGGCTGGTCACCCTGCTCGGGCCGGGCGGGGCAGGCAAGACGCGGCTGGCGAGCGTGGCGGCGGGCCGGCTCGCCGACGGCGTGCCCGGCGGGGCGTGGCTGGTCGAGCTGGCGCCGATCACCGACCCGGCGGACGTGCCCCGGGCCGTGCTCGACACGCTCGGCCGCCGGGACCGGACGCTGGAACCGGTACGCCAGCCGGCCCGCGACACGCTCGGCCGCCTGGTGGAGACGATTGCCGCCGACGAGACGCTGATCGTGCTGGACAACTGCGAACACGTCGTCGAGGCCGCCGCCCGGCTCGCCGAGGAACTGCTCGGCCGCTGCCCGGGACTGCGCGTGCTGGCCACCTCCCGGGAGCCGCTCGGCATCGTCGGTGAGGCGCTGGACCCCGTACCGCCGTTGCGGCTGCCACCGGCGGACGCCACGCCGGACGACGCGCTCGCGTACCCGTCGGTGCAGTTGCTGCGCGACCGGGCCGCAGCAGTGCGGGCCGGGTTCGCGGTGACCGGCGACAACGTGGCGGCCGTGGTGGAGATCTGCCGGCGGCTCGACGGCCTGCCGCTGGCCATCGAACTCGCCGCGGCGCGGCTGCGCACGCTGTCGCCGCAGCAGGTCGCGGCCGGCCTGGACGACCGGTTCCGGCTGCTGACCGGCGGCAGCCGCACCGCGCTGCCCCGGCACCGCACGCTGCGGGCGGTGGTGGACTGGAGCTGGGGGCTGCTCACCGACGACGAGCGGCGGCTCGCCGAACGGCTCGCGGTCTTCCCGGCGTCGGTCACCGCCGACTCGGCCGCCGGCGTCGCCGGCCCGGCCGCCGCCGCGCTGCTCGACGCGCTCGTGGACAAGTCGCTGCTCCAGGTCGTCGGCGACGGGCGGTTCCGGATGCTGGAGACCATCCGGGAGTACGGGCTGGAACGGCTCGCCGCCGCCGGGGCGACGGCCGGGGCGCGCGCCGCGCACGCCGCGTACTTCCGGGAGCTGGTCCGGACCGCGGAGCCGCACCTGCGCACCGCCGGTCAGCTGCCGTGGCTGCGGCTGCTGGAGGCGGAACGGGAGAACGTCGTCGGCGCGCTGCACTACGCCTGCGACGCCAGTGACGCCGACACCGCGCTGCGGATCGGCGCGGGGCTGGCGTTGCCGCTGGTGATCTGGGGCGACGACGGCGGCATCGGCGGTGACGTGCTGGCCCGCGCGCTGGCGCTGCCCGGCCCGGCGCCGGCGGAGGAGCGGGCGGTGGTGCTCGCCATCCGCATCGGCGCGGAGCTGGCACGCGGCGAGCAGGGGCCGACGCCGGAGCAGATCGCCGAGCTGACCACGACCCTGCGGGGCGGCGGAGGGGACCAAACATCCGATCGTGGGGCTGCTCGCACCGATGCTGTCGATCTTCGGCGACGACACGGCGGCCGGGATCGCGGCGATCGACCGGGCGCGCGGGCACCCCGACCCGTGGACCGACGGCACGTTGCTCGGGATGCGCGGCAAGTTCAAGGAGAACGACGGCGACGCCGAGGGCATGCTGCGTGACCTGACCGTCGCCGCCGCGGAGCTGCGCGCGGTCGGCGAGCGGATGAGCTTGTCGCACGTGCTCAGCGAGTACGCGGACGCGCTCACCAAACGCGGCGACTTCGACGCGGCGACCGCGGCGCTGGAGGAGTCGGTGCGGCTGGCCCGGGAACTCAACCCGGCCTCGGAGCCGGGCTTCCAGCTGATCTGGCTCGCCGCCATCCGCGCCCGCTCCGGCGACGTGGCCGGCGCCAAGGCCGAGCTGCGCCGGTTCGTGACCGACCGGGACGGCCGGGACGGCGCGTTCGGGCTGATGATGCTCGGCAGCATCGCCCGCTCCGAGGGCTCGCTGGACGAGGCGCAGGAGTGCCTCGCCGAGGCGATGCGCCGCCAAGCCGAGACGCCGCTTGTCGCCCCGCAGTTCCGCGCCCTGCTGCTGGCCGAGACGGGCCATCTGGCGCTTGCCCGCGGTGACCTGCCGGGTGCGCGCCGCTGCCTCGACGAGGCGACCACCCGCAGCCTTGCCGCCCGGGACATGCCGGTGGTCGCGATCATCACGGTCGGCCGGGTGGCGCTGGCGGAGGCGGAGGGCCGGTACGAGCGGGCGGCCGAACTGCTCGGCGTCTCCGACTCGCTGCGCGGGCGGCCGGACCGCTCCAACCCCGACGCGCAGCGGCTCGCCGAGCGGCTGCGCGCCGAGCTGGGCGAGGACGGATACGCCGCCGCGTACGCCCGGGGTCACGGCCGCAGCCGGGCCGACGCCCTCGCGTTCGTGGGCGGCGACCCGGCCGGGTGATCGTCGTGCGGTCCGGTCAGGCTCGGCGGCGGTAGGCGCGGACGGCGAGCGGCGCGAACACCGCGATGATCGCCACGGTCCAGAGCAGCGACCGGGTCACCGGCCCGGCCACCGGGCCACCGATCATCAGACCCCGCGCCGCCTCCATCACGTCGGCCACCGGGTTGACCCCGACCCACCACTGCAACCAGCCGGGCAGCGTGTCCGTCGGCACCATCATGTTGGTGCCGAAGGTGAGCGGGAACAGCAGCAGGAACGCCGTGCCCTGCACCGCGCCCGGGCTGCGCATCAGCACCCCGAGCAGCACGCCGATCCAGCTGACCGCGAACGCGAACGCGATGGTGAGCAGGCAGGCGGCGAGCGCGGACAGCGGATCGGTGCCGATCCGGAAGCCGAGCGCGTACCCGAACCCCAGCAGCACCACGATGGAGACCACGAACCGGACCAGGTCGCCGACCACCGAGCCGACGAGCGGCGCGGACCGGGCGATGGGCAGGCTGCGGAACCTGTCGAAGACGCCCTTCTCTACGTCGGTGTTGAGGCTGACGCCGGTCGCGATGGACGCGAACAGCACGGTCTGCACCATGATCGCGGGCAGCAGGAACTGCAGGTACTCGTGCTGCGAGCCGGCGACCGCGCCGCCGAGCAGGTAGACGAAGATCAGCACGAAGACGATCGGCTGGAGCGTGACGTCGAGCAGTTGCTCCGGGGTCCGGATCGTCTTGACCAGGCTGCGGCCGGCCAGCGCGAGACTGTGCCGGACCAGCCCGAACGGACGGGCCGCGGTGTGGGTGGCGCCGGTCCGGGACGGCGTCGCCGCCGTACGGGTCGTCGTGGTCATGCCGCCACCTCCGTGGGCTCCTCGGCGCCGTGGCCGGTCAACGTGAAGAACACCTCGTCGAGGCTGGGCAGCCGCAACGCCAGCTCGACCACCCCGATGCCGGCCTCGTCGAGCCGGCGGACCACTGCGGTGAACGTGGCGTCGTCGTCCACCGGCACGGTGAGCACGCCCGGCCGGGGCAGCTCGGGATCGGCCCCGGTGGCGGCGCGCAGGATCTCGGCGACAGCGCCGATCCGGCCCGGATCGGTCGGCCGGACCACGATCGTCTGGCTGCCGGCGATCCGCTTCAGCTCGCCGGGCGTACCGTGCGCGATCACCCGGCCGTGGTCGATCACCGAGATCTCGTCGGCGAGCGCGTCGGCCTCGTCCAGGTACTGCGTGGTCAGCAGCACCGTCGACCCGTCGTCGACAAGTGAGCGGACCACGCCCCACATCTCCTCCCGCTTGGCCGGGTCCAGGCCGGTCGTCGGCTCGTCCAGGTAGATCACCTCCGGCCGGCCGACCAGGCTCGCGGCCAGGTCCAGGCGACGGCGCATACCCCCGGAGTACGTCTTGGTCGGGCGTCCGGCCGCGTCGGTCAGGCCGAACCAGGCGAGCAGCTCCGCCGCCCGCGCCCGGGCCTCCCGACGGCTCAGGTCGAGCAGCCGGCCGATCAGCACCAGGTTCTGGGTACCGGTCAGGTCCTCGTCGACCGAGGCGTACTGGCCGGTCAGCCCGATCAGCCGCCGTACCCGGGCGGCGTCGGTGACCACGTCGTGGCCGCCGACAATGGCGCGCCCCTCGTCCGGGCGCAACAGTGTGGCGAGGATCCGCACCGCTGTGGTCTTGCCGGCACCGTTGGGCCCCAGCACCCCCAGCACGGTCCCCCGGCGTGCGGCGAGGTCGATCCCGGCCAGCGCGGTCGTCGTACCGAACCGCTTGACCAGGCCCTCTGCCTCGAATGCGTAACTCATGACGCCGACGATGACCGGGGCCGCTGGCACCGGGCGCACACGCCGCGCACACCGCCGTGTGCGCGGCGGCGAAATCGAGTACGCGTGCTCATTCGCCCGCCCCGCCGGCCCGGGCAGGATCGAAGGCGTGACAACGAGACGTACGCTGCTCGGCGGTCTGTTCCTGGCGCTGGCCACGGCCGGCGCCTGGGTGGCCTGGCTGAGCTGGGAGTCCGGCTGGACCGTGGACCCGCAGACCGGCGACATGAGCGGGCCGTACGCGGTCTGGCAGGTCGCCGCCGCGGTGCTGACCCTGGGCGCGCTGGCCGCCGTCGCCGGCTGGTGGCTGAACATCTGGCTGGTGGCAACAGTGATGACAGTGGCGTTCACCGTGCCGTGGGCGGTGCACGCCGCCTCGACCGACGACACCGGCCTGTGGGCGGTCGGGGCGGCGCTGGTGGCCATCGGCACCACCATCGGGACGACGCTTGTCGGCGGGGCCGCCGGCTGGCTGCGCCGCCGGACCGGGTGAGGGCAGGCGTCAGTCGCGGTCCAGGCGTTCGGCGTACGCGTCGCGTAGCTCCGCCCAGCCGAAGTCCTTCGCCTCCGCGCCCCGGATCGGGCCGACCGGGTCGCCGTCGAGCAGACGCGCGGCGACGTCGAGGCAGAGGTGCCAGCCGGCGGCCGTCATCGCGGCGAGGTCGGGACCGCCGACCCGGTGGCGCAGCGTGAGCGTGGTGCCGTCGCCGTTCGCCGTCAGCTCCCAGCGGAGCCTGTCGTCGCCCCAGGTGTACTCCAGCAGGTGCGGCCGGTCCGCGCGCAGCACCCGGGCCGGCGCCGGGTAGCTCTGGTCGCCGTCGACGGTGCTGAGCACGGCGTCACCGGTACGGCCCAGGTCGCGGTCGGTCAGGAACGGCGCCCACCCGGCGAGCTGATCCGGGTCGGTGAGCGCGGTCCACACCTTCTCCGGCGGGTGCCGCAGCTCGCGGACGAACACCAGTTCGTTCTCGGGTGTCAGCTCCACCCGGGCGAGCGGGCCGGGACGGAACGTGTCGCGGTCCATCTGTCACTCCTGACTGTCGAGGTGGCGTTCCAGGGCGTCGAGGTGCGCGGTCCACATCGACCGGTACGGCCCGAGCCAGTCGTCGACTGCCCGTAGCGGCGTGATGTCGACCCGGTAGATCCGCCGCTGCGCCGCAGTACGGCAGGTGACCAGGCCGGCGTCGCGGAGCACGCGCAGGTGCTTGGAGACGGCCGGCTGGCTCATGCCCAGCGCGTCCACCAGCTCGCCGACGCTGCTCTCCGCCCGGCGCAGCCGGTCCAGGATGCGGCGCCGGGAGGGCTCGGCCAGCACGGCGAAGGCGTCGACTGTCACAGCTTCAATATGCCTCATCGGTTATATGTCTGGCAAGGAATGGTAGGTCGCGCTGCCTCGCGCCGGCCGGCTCCATATGCTCGGGGCATGGAACTGCGGATCTTCACCGAACCCCAGCAGGGCGCCACCTACGACCTGCTCCTCGCGGTGGCCCGGCGCGCGGAGGAGACCGGCTTCGCCGCGTTCTTCCGCTCCGACCACTACCTGAAGATGGGCTCGGTGAGCGGTGACCCCGGCCCGACCGACGCCTGGACCACGCTCGCCGGGCTGGCCCGCGACACCACCCGGATCCGGCTCGGCACGCTGATGACCGCCGCCACGTTCCGGCTACCAGGTCCGCTGGCGATCACCGTGGCGCAGGTCGACCAGATGAGCGGCGGCCGGGTCGAGCTGGGCATCGGCACCGCCTGGTACGCCGAGGAGCACGCCGCGTACGGCATCCCGTTCCCGCCGCTGGGGGAGCGGTTCGACCGGCTGGAGGAACAGCTCGCGGTGATCACCGGGCTCTGGTCCACCCCGGCGGGCTCCACGTTCGACTTCCCCGGCACGTACTACCCGGTCAGCGACTCGCCCGCGCTGCCCAAGCCGGTGCAGCGCCCCCGCCCGCCGATCCTGCTCGGCGGCATGGGACCGAAGCGCACGCCCCGCCTGGCCGCCCGCTACGCCGACGAGTTCAACCTGCCGTTCGCCTCGGTCGAGGACACCGTGGCGCAGTTCCAGCGCGTGCGCGACGCCTGCGCCGAGATCGACCGCGACCCGTCCACGATGGCCTGGTCCAACGCGCTCGTGCTCTGCTGCGGCCGCAACGAGGCCGAGGTGAAGCGCCGCGCCGAGGTGATCGGCCGCGACCCGGACGAGCTGCGCGCCAACGGCGCCGCCGGCACACCCGCCGAAGTGGTCGAGACGCTCGGCCGGTACGCCGAGACCGGCAGCTCCCGGGCCTACCTCCAGGTGCTCGACCTGACCGACCTGGACCACCTGGAGCTGGTAGCCGCCGAGGTGATGCCCCACGTCTGACCCGCCCGGGGCGCGCCGCCCGTCCCGCCTCCCGCCTCCCGCCTCCCGTCGAGATCTTGGTACCAAACGGCCCCCATAGGGGCCCTTTCTTACCAAGATCTCCATCGGTCCCACCTCGCGAAACGACAATCTCACGTTACGGGAGGCGCTCCCGCACCACCCCCACAAGCCCCGCGATCTTGCAGTTGCGGCCCTTTCGGTGCCGGATTTACGGCTCTTGTCGGGGCAGTAACTGCATGATCAACGGTGTGGGCGCCCCCCCCAGATCGTGGAGCCGAGCCTCGCGCGCGCGACAATCCGGGCGTCGGAACTCCAAGATCGTCGCCGAGTCGCGCGAGCGCCGGGCGCGTCAGCGTGGGGTTGCGCGGCGGACGGTGTCGAGGCGGCCGTCGCGGTCGATGTCCAGGTACGTCACGTCGGGCACGCCGTCGCCGTCCAGGTCGACCTGCACGACGTCGGCCACACCGTCGCCGTCCAGGTCCGTCACCACCTCGACGGAGCCGTCCAGGTGCCGGGTCACGATCGACCGGCCCGACGCCTGACGCGGCGGCGGCCCCGGGTGGGGCACCGGGGCGGGCTCGGGCTCCGGCGTGGGCCCCGGAACCGGGGCGGTCGCGGGAGGCGTGGTGCCGGTGAGGTCGGGGTCCACGCCGGTCGGGTCGATCTCCTCCTCCGACGGGTACACGTCGCCGCGGAGGCTCGGGTCGCGGTAGCTGCTCATCTCGCCAGGATTCCCGCCGAGTGGCCGGGGCAACCCTGCCGGCGCATGATGGCGGATGATGCAGCGCATGACGGACACCAACTGGGCCGGAAACGTCAGCTGGTCGGCGCGTACCCGATCGCGGCCGACCTCGACCGACGAGCTGCGGCGGCTGGTCGCGGAGGCCGACCTGGTCCGGGCCGTCGGCACCGGCCACTCGTTCAACCGGCTCGGCGACACCACAGGCACCCAGATCGCGCTGGACGGCCTGCCGCCCACCGTCGCGCTCGACCCGGACCGCGGCGCCGTCACGGTCGCGGCCGGCGTCCGCTACGGCGATCTCGCCACCGCGATCCAGGCTCAGGGGTACGCGCTGGCGAACCTCGCGTCGCTGCCGCACATCTCGGTGGCCGGCTCGGTCGCCACCGCCACCCACGGTTCCGGCGCGCGGAACCGCAACCTCGCCGCCGCCGTCGCCGGGCTGGAACTGGTCACCGCCGACGGCGACCTGATCACCGTCGACCGCAGCGATCCGCGGTTCGCCGGGCTGGTGGTCAACCTGGGCGCGCTGGGCGTGGTCACCCGGCTCACGCTCGACGTGGTGCCCACGTACGCGGTGCGCCAGCACGTCCGTCTCGGCCTGCCCCGCGCCGCGCTGGACGAGGCGCTCGACGCCGCGTACAGCGTCAGCGTCTTCACCTCGTGGCGCTCGGAGCGCTTGGACCAGGTGTGGGTGAAGCAGTACGCCGATCAGGCCCCGCCGCCCGCCGACTGGCTGGACACGGTGGCCGCCGACTCGCCCCGGCACCCGGTGCCCGGCATGTCACCGGAGCACTGCACCGCGCAGCTCGGCGAGCCGGGGCCGTGGCACGAGCGGCTGCCGCACTTCCGGCTCGGCTTCACCCCGAGCAGCGGCGACGAACTGCAGTCCGAGTGGCACGTCGCCCGCGGCGACGCGACGG
The DNA here is from genome assembly GCF_014203425.1 of Micromonospora echinospora. Classification (NCBI taxonomy): domain Bacteria; kingdom Bacillati; phylum Actinomycetota; class Actinomycetes; order Micromonosporales; family Micromonosporaceae; genus Micromonospora; species Micromonospora echinospora. Next base: position 6,036,739 of record NZ_JACHJC010000001.1, on the reverse strand, counting down.
CGGCGCTCGCCGCGCTCGACCCGATCGCCGAGCGGATCGCCGCCGTGCTCCAGATCTGCGAGCTGCGGACGATCGCCGCCGACGAGCTGTGGTTGAGCCCGAACTTCCGGCGCGACTCGCTGGCGCTGCACTTCACCTGGATCGGCGACCCGGTGGCCGTCGCGCCGGTGCTGGCCGAGGTGGAGGAGCGGCTCGCCCCGTTCGCGCCGCGCCCGCACTGGGGCAAGCTGTTCGAGCGCGATCCCGCCGCCGCGTACCCCCGACATGAGGACTTTGCCACGCTGCTGCGCGAGTTCGACCCGAAGGGGAAGTTCCGCACCGCCGAGATGGACCGCTACTTCCCCCGGGACTGACCTCAGCGCCCGGCCGGCGTCTGCTGGCGCAGACTGCCGCGCTGGACCGCCCGGCTGATGTCACTGGGCGAGACGATGCCGACCAACTGGTCGTCGATCACCACGAGTGCCCGGCCGTCGGTGCACTCGTTGAGGCGGGGCAGCAGGTCGGTGAGCTGCTCGTCCGGGCGGGCGAGAACCAGTTCGTCGGCCCGGCAGGACACCTCGGCCAGCGTGGTCGAGGCGCGGCGATCCGCCGCGATGCCGCGTACCCGAGCGAGCGTGACCAGACCGACCGGCCTGCCGTCGACGGTGAGCGGCAGCGCCGAGTGCCGGTACGCGAAAAGGTAGTGGTCGACGAAGTCGGCCACCGTGAGGTCGCCGGACGCGGTCTGCGGCTGCGGCGTCATGACGTCGCCCACCCGGATGCCGCGCAGCGCGTCGCCCATCCGGGCGGCGCGTTCCTCCTGGCCGGCGGCGCCGAGCAGGAACCAGCCGATCAGCGCCAGCCAGAGCCCGCCGAACCCGGCGCCGGTCAGGAACCGCCACAGGCCGAGCCCGATCAGCACGACGCCGAGCACCCAGCCCGCGCGGGCCGCCACCACCGACGCCTTCGTCCGGTCGCCGGTGAACTTCCAGACCGCCGCGCGCAGCAGCCGCCCGCCGTCCAGCGGGGCGGCGGGCAGCACGTTGAAGATCGCCAGCAGCACGTTGATGCCCGCCAGCCAGGCCAGCGCGCCGAGCAGCAGCCCGTGCCCACCCGCTGCGGCGACGGCCACCGCGATCGCCGCGAAGAACACGCCGAGGACCAGGCTGACCAGCGGCCCGACCCCGGCGATCCGAAGCTCGGCGCCCGGGTCCTTCGCCTCGCCCTTCAGCTCGGCGACGCCGCCGAACAGCCAGAGCGTGATCCCCTCGACCTCGATGCCGTTGCGCTTGGCGACGACCGCGTGCGCCACCTCGTGGGCGAGCAGGCCGACAAAGAAGACCACAGCGGCGGCCAGACCGGCCGCGAAGTAGGCGACGGGGGAGTGACCGGGGTACGAGGCGGGGAACAGGCTCGCCGACAGCGCCCACGCGATCAGCACGAAGATGACCAGGACACTCCAGTTGACGCCGACCGGTACGCCGGCGATCCGACCCAGACGGAAACTCGCCCTCATGTTCCCGTCATACCCGGCACACCCACCCGCACACCAGGGCCGGGTGGCATCTCACAGGGCACCAGGGCGAAGCCGTCAGGACGTCAGCGGCGGAACGACCGCTGTTTGACGCTCGCGACGAAGGTCGACCAGGCTGCCTGGTCGAAGGCGAGGGCCGGGCCGGTGGGGTCCTTGCTGTCGCGGAGTCCGACCACGCCGGGCAGGTTGTCGGCGACCTCAACGCAGTCGCCGGAGCCGTTGCTGCGGGTGCTCTTGCGCCAGGTCACCGTCGCCTGGTTGGCCTCTTCCACCCGCGCCGTCCTCTCATAGCTCGTCGATCGCCCCCAGGGTGAGGCTACCCGCGCGGGTCTCGACGTAGACGACCCCCGGATCGGCCGGCTCGGGGAAGGTCAGCACGCTTAAGGCGCTGCCCATCGACCCGTACTCGTCCGCGCCGAAGGTCAGGATCTGGATGGTGCGGCCGGGCCGGTCCGCATCGTCCGGCAGCACGTCGTCGTACGCCTGCCACCAGCCGAGACGGCCGGTCAGTGGCCCAGCGTCTCGTTCTTGACGGCCCGGATGAAGGCGGTCCAACTGCTAGGCGGGAAGGCGAGGGCCGGGCCGGCGGGGTCCTTGCTGTCACGTAGCCCCACGACGCCGGGCAGGCCGTCGGCGACCTCGACACAGTTGCCACCGTTGTTGCTGCGACTCGACTTGCGCCAGACGGCACCGGTCAGGTCAGGCACGGGAGTACTCCTCTGCGACTTGCTGGATCAGATTCTTCGATCGGGGCTCGGTGAGGGCGCGGCTCGTCATGTCGGCCCAGATGGTGTCGTAGGCGGCGATTTCGTGCGGCTTGTCGAGGTAGATGGCGCCGGTCGCTGCCTCCAGGTAAGCCACCGGTGGTTCCACCTCCTTGCCATTGCTGTCCTTCGGGAAGTCCAAGATCGAGAAGGCTCCCGCCATGGCCCCGGCATGGAGCCCGGCGGAAAATTCCACAACTTGGATGGTTACGTTGGGTAGCTCTGCTGCCTTCAGGATCTGGTGGAGCTGTTCGGCCATGATCGTGGCGCTGCCGACTCGTCGAAGCAATACGGCCTCGTTGATTATCACGCTGAGTTGCGGCGCGGAGAACCGGGTAAGGAGCGCCTGCCGTTCGACGCGTAGTTGGATCGCCCGCTGCCGCTCGCTGCTGTCCTTCGCGTCGATCGAGCCGCCAGGCGTTCGGAACACCTCCTCGGCGTAGGCGCGTGTTTGGAGCAGACCGGGAACCAGTTCGGCTTCGTACTGCCGGATGTTGGATGCGGCAGCTTCAAGCCCGATGTAGAGCTGGAACCAGCGCGGTAGGCCCGAGCCGACGTAGTCGTGCCACCAGTTCTTGTTCTCTCTGGTGGCTGCCGTCAGGGCAAGCAGCAGCTCACGATCGTCGGTGGATGCCCCATATAGGTCGAGCATCTGTTGTACGTCTGCCTGCCGGAAGCGGACGTGCTCGGCACCGTTCTCGATCCGATGCAGCGTCGCCCGTGCTCGGTCCAGACGTTCCGCAGCCTGCTCCATCGTCAGTCCTGCGGACTTGCGCAGTGACTCGAACTTGCGGCCGATCTGCCGTCGCAACATCGTCGAGCCAGTGACTCCTTGTGACACGCGCTGCCTCCGACTGCGGTTGTTCCTCAACTAGCGGACGTCCAATTGAAGCGCCGTGTTGTCTCACAATCAATAGACACGTCACAGCGAGTACTTCTCTTCGGCCAGGTCGCTATCGTCGAGCTGCTATTGCAATGTTGCAATTGAATTGGTCCAGTGCTTCACTGCCTCTGCGACCACTGTGGAGTTCTCGCTGTTCAGTGGCCATGTGAGCCCTGCTGACGTACTGCTGGTCGAAGGCTGCGGTGGCAGGTGCCGGGGTGGGTCCGCCGGTGCGGGGCGGGCCGGTGGGCCCGCCCTTCCACGGTTCGATCTCGACGGTGAGAGGCAGGTCCTGTCATGCGCGTCTTCCTCCGGCGTGTCCGGCGTCGCCGGCGGTCGGTCCTCGGATCGACCTGCTACCGCTCGTCCGCCTACCAGCCCCTGCGCCCCTGGCAGGTCCGTGAGCGGAGCTTCCGGACGACCCAGCTGGGCCGGCGGGGGCTCGACCCGCAGGAGGTGCGGGAGTTCCTCGACCGCGTCGCCGGTGACCTGGCCGCCGTCTACGACGCGCTGGCGCAGAGCCGCCGGGAGACCGACCGGATCAAGAACGCGCTGCGCCGCTGGCAGTCGGAGCAGGCCCGGGCACGCAACGAACGGGGGTACGACAGGTGACCGAGCGCTGGATGATCCACCTGCCGGTCGTCGTCAACGACCTGCTCTCGGCTCAGCGGCTGGCCCGGGTGGTGGCGCACTGGACGCACGTCCTGCCACAGACCGAGCCCGGCGGCACCACTGTCTCGGCGGAGGACGACCAGAACGTTCGCCACTGGGTGTTCTGCGACCGCTTACTGCCCGGTGGACAGCGGTGTCTGCTCCGGCCCGGACACGACGGTGAGTGCTCCCGGCGGTTCCGGCCGCGATGAGCACCCGACGGACCAGGGGCGGACGCGCTCGTGCCGTACCGGAAGCGGAGTATGCACGAGCCGTGGCCGATAACGTCGGTTACGCGGTGACCGACGAGGACGTCGAGCGGGCCCGCCGGAGGCTGGCACAACAGCCGCCGATCACCGACGAGCAGCACGACCGGAACATGGAGTGGTTGCGCCAGTTCGGGGGCGACGGGGCGGCCGGCGCGTGAACGGGCTCGTCCCGGACACCGCGGCGCTGCTCGCGGCGGCGCTACCCGACCTCGAGGGCCGTAGCCGGTCAGTCGGCCTTTCCGGCCGGGACGACCCACGTCGTCGGCTGCCCGGTGATGGCGGTGATCAGGTCGAAGTCGCCGTCGTAGTGCAGGACTGTTGCGCCATGCCGTTCGGCGGTGGCGGCGATCAGCAGATCGGCCATCGAGAGCGCCCGGTGGTTGCCCTTGTGCAGCGCCTGCACCTGCACGTCGATGGCTCGATCCCAGATGTCGTCCGGCATGGCGAGCCAGTCGAAGCCGCGAAGCAGCCATCGGGCGCGTTGCGCGTCCTTGGCCGAGCGGGCGCTGTGCACCACCTCGATCTCGACCGCCCCGCAGACCGCCAGTAGACCGCGCTCGGACAACTCGTCCAGGACGGGTGCCACGGCGGGCTTCGGCCATCTGGCCAGCGCAGACTTGTCGAGTAGGTAGCGCTCCTGCGTCATGCCGCTTCGGGCTTCGACGCCTGCTGCGGGTCGGTGAGGTCCGGCAGGCCGCCGCTCTTAAGCCAGTCGGCGAACTCCCGGCGCTTCTCCCGGTTGACCACTTCCTGCAGCGCGGCGTTGACAGTGGCCTTCTTGGTGCCCGTGCCGAGGATCTCGGCGGCCTCGGCCAGGAGGTCGTCGTCGACGTCAAGGATGGTTCGGGACACTCTGCGCCTCCTCGTCCGGCCAGTCGAACGAGTCGATGATATCAAGTTCGGCAGATCTTGATATCTATACGAGCGCGGGATGGTTCCCGGTGGGTCAGCGCCGTCGAGGGGCCTCGGCGACCACTGTCGGGGAGAACTCGTTCGCCGCCTCGACCGCCCACTCCAGCGCGTAGTCCGCCTCCTCCTCCCAGCCCGGTTCGCCGCCGACGAAGTGCGACCGGCCGGGGAACTCCCGGTAGCCGGTGAGCGCCGTCGAACTCCGGTAGAGGTTGGCGATCGAGCTGGCCAAGGTTGCGGGCACCACGTGGTCCTCGCCGCCCGCGGTGATGAGAAGCGGGGCGCGGTCGCTGCGCTTCTTGTCGATCGCGCTGGCCGAGTTCGGGTCCAGGTTGGCGAACGCCGCCTCGAACAGCACGTGCCCGGCGCCCGGTACGGCGTACCGCTCCCAGGCGGCGTCGGACTGCTCCTGGCTGATGGTGTTGCCGAAGGCGTACCGGAAGTCCTCCGGCGTGAACGGCACGGCGCGGTGCCGGTTGGCCGGGTTGTGCAGGATGGAGTACCCGGACCGCAGCGTGCTGGGCGGCAGCTTGAGCACGCCCCGTACCGGCGCGGGGTGCACGGCGACCACTGCGGCGCCGAGGCGCCGGTCCAGCAGCAACTGGGCGACCAGGCCGCCGAACGAGTGGCCCATGATGATCGGCGGGCGCGGCAGGTCCCGGACGATCGCCGCGTAGTGCTCGGCGATGTCGGCGATCCGCTGGGCGGCGATCGGCGCCGGGTCGGCCCGCAGCTCCTCCACCTCGCGGTCCATGCCGGGCCAGGCGGGCGTGAGCACCTGGAAGCCGCGTGCGGCGTACCGCTGCGCCCAGTGCTCCCAGCTCCGCGAGGTCATCCAGAGGCCGTGGATGAGCACGATCGTGTCGACCCGTCCCGTCGGTGCGCTCATGCCGCGGCATACCCCGCCCGCCGCGGTCCTCACTCCGCCCTGACAAATGTCACGGCCGGAAGGTGACTGCCGCTCCGGGGAACCGGACACCGCACGCCGGAGCATCGGGACATGACCGATTCCGCACCGGCCGTGGACCTGGCCGGACTCACCAAGACCTTCGGACCGGTGACCGCCGTCGACGGGCTCGACCTGCGGATCGCCCCCGGTGAGGTGGTGGCGTTCCTCGGCCCCAACGGCGCCGGCAAGACCACCACCGTCGACATGCTGCTCGGGCTGGCCCGCCCGGACACCGGCACCGTCCGCCTCTTCGGCGGCGAACCGGCCGACGCCGTCCGGCTCGGCCGGGTCGCCGCCGTGATGCAGACCGGCGGCCTGCTCAAGGACCTCACGGTCGCCGAGACGGTACGGATGACCGCGCACTTCTACGGCCACACCCGGCCCGTGGCCGAGGTGCTGGAGCGCGCCGGCATCGCCGGGATCGCCGACCGTGCGGTGGGCAAGTGCTCGGGCGGTCAGCAGCAGCGCCTGCGGTTCGCGCTCGCGTTGCTGCCCGACCCGGACCTGATGGTGCTGGACGAGCCGACCACCGGCATGGACGTCGAGGGCCGGCGCGACTTCTGGCAGGCGATCCGGGCCGACGCCCGTTCCGGCCGGACCGTCCTGTTCGCCACCCACTACCTGGACGAGGCCGACGCGTACGCGGACCGGATCGTGCTGATCCGCCAGGGCCGCGTGGTCGCCGACGGCACCACCGCCGAGATCAAGAACCTGGCCGCCGGGCGGGTGGTCCGTGCCACGCTGCCCGGCGCCGACCAGGCCGCGCTCGCCGCGCTGCCGGGCGTGCGGTCGGTCGAGGTACGCGGTGACGCGGTGCTCGTGCACACCGAGGACTCCGATGTGGTGGCCCGGCACCTGCTGACCCGCACCGGCGCCCGGGACCTGGAGATCACCTCGCGCAACCTCGAGGACGCGTTCCTCACCCTGACCGCCTCCGCCTGAATCGACCCTCGGGGAGTCCTGCCATGACCGCCACGACCTCGTCCACCACCGGCGCCCGCGCGGCCGACCGTCGGCCGCCCGCGCTCGGCGGGTTCTGCGCGCCGGTGCTCGCCATCGAGATCCGCCGGGTGCTGCGCAACCGCCGTACGCTGCTGTTCATCCTGGTCATGCCGGCCGTGTTCTTCCTGCTGTTCGGGCTGCCCACGCGCGGCGAGAAGCTCGACAACGGGCTGCCGGTCACCGGCTGGATCATGATCAGCCTGGCCGTGTACGCGGCGATGGTGGCCACCACGAGCGCCGGCGCGGCTGTCGCCACCGAACGCGCGCTCGGCTGGAGCCGGCAACTGCGGCTCACCCCGCTGCGCCCCGCCGCGTACGTGGCGACGAAAGTGGCCACCGCGATGGTGCTCGGCCTGCTCGGCGTACTCGTGGAGTTCGCCGTCGGCGCCGCCTCCGGGGTGCGGCTGCCGGCCCACGTCTGGGTCGAGTCCGGGCTGACCGCCTGGATCGGTGCGCTCGTGTTCGCCGCGTTCGGGCTGTTCGTCGGCTACCTCGCCCCGGCCGAGAACGTCATGCAGTTCATGGGCCCGGCGCTGGCCATCCTGGCCATGCTGGGCGGCCTGTTCGTCCCGCTGGAGCTGCTGCCCGGCGCGATGCAGCAGATCGCCAAGTTCACCCCGGTGTACGGGGTCGGTCAGCTCGCACGCGCGCCACTGACCGGCACCGGGGTGGACTGGGCGGCGGTGGCGAACGTGACCGCCTGGACCGTGTTCTTCGTACTCGGCGCGGCCCGCCTGTTCCGCCGCGACACCACACGGGTCTGAGCGAGGTCTAGCGTGATCGGCGTGACGCCACCAGCCGGCCCGGTCCGGCCGGCGAACCGCCACTGGCGGTTCACCGGCTGGCTGCTGGCGGCGGTCTGGCTGTTCTTCCTCAACATCCCGTTCACCACCGCACTGCACCAGCCGCAGATGTGGCGGCTGCTGGTCGGGATCGGCTCGCTCGTCGCGTTCGCCGTGGCGTACGTGCTGATCTTCCAGTGGGCCCGGGCCCGCCGGCAGCGCAACCTGCCGGTGCCGCCCGGCCGGGCCCGGCTGCTGATCGCCGTGCTTCTCGCGCTCGGCCTGGCCGGGATCCCGGGCACCGGCGGCGACTGGCTGACCACACTGGTGTTCGTGGCCGCCGCCGCAGTGTTCCTGCTGCCGTCAGCGGAAGCGCTGGTCGTGGTGGTGCTCGCCGCGGCGACGCCGCCGGTGACCGCACGTCTGGTGCCCGGCTGGGAGCACGAGAGCACGCTGGTCTTCGCCGTGCTGCTCGCCTCGTTCGCCATGTTCGGGGTGAGCCGGCTGGCCCAGCGCAACGGCGAACTCCAGGCCGCGCAGCAGGAGATCCGCCGGCTGGCGGTGGCCGAGGAACGCGTCCGCGCCGCCCGGGACCTGCACGACATCCTCGGGCACTCGCTCACTGTGGTGGCGGTCAAGGCGGAACTGGCCGGCCGGCTGCTGCCGCTGGACCCGGCCCGGGCCGCCACCGAGATCGCCGACATCGAGCGGCTGGCCCGGGAGGCGCTGGCCGACGTGCGGGGCACCGTCGGGGCGTATCGCGGGGTGGATCTGGCCTCCGAACTGGCCGGCGCCCGGTCGGCGCTGGCTGCCGCGGGCGTCGTCGCGGAGCTGCCGGAGTCCGTGCCGCCGCTGCCGGTGGACCGCGACGAGCTGTTCGGCTGGGCGGTCCGTGAGGGGGTGACCAACGTGGTGCGGCACAGCGGCGCGCGGCGCTGCGTCATCCGGGTGGAACCGTCGGCGGTGGAGGTACGCGACGACGGCCGAGGGCCGGCGGACCCGCGGGGCACGGCCGGGCACGGGCTGGCCGGGCTGCGCGAGCGGGCCGGGCGGCTGGACGCGACGGTGACGGTGGCGCGGCCGGACGACGGGCGTGGTTTCCTGCTCCGGGTGACGGTGCCTGCGGCGGATCCGGACGGAGGGACGCACCCGTGACCGAGCCGATCAGGCTGCTGCTCGCCGACGACCAGGCGCTGGTCCGGGGCGCGCTGGCGGCGCTGCTGTCGCTGGAGCCGGACCTGACGGTGGTGGCCGAGGTGAGCCGCGGCGACGAGGTGGTGCCGGAGGCGCTGCGCGCTGGCCCGGACTTGGCGTTGCTCGACGTGGAGATGCCGGGCCTGGACGGGGTGGCCGCCACCGCCGCGCTGCGGGCCGCGCTGCCGTCCTGCCGGGTGCTGGTGGTGACCACGTTCGGCCGTCCCGGCTACCTGCGCCGGGCGATGGAGGCTGGCGCGAACGGCTTCGTGGTCAAGGACACCCCGGCCCGGCAGCTCGCCGACGCGGTCCGGCGGGTGCACGCCGGGCTGCGGGTGGTCGACCCGGCGCTCGCCGCCGAGACGCTGGCCACCGGGCCGAGCCCGCTCACCGAGCGGGAGACCGAGGTGCTGCGTACGGCGCGTGGTGGCGGCACGGTGGCCGAGCTGGCGGCGACGTTGCACCTGTCCGAGGGGACTGTTCGCAATCATCTCTCCGCCGCGATCGGCAAGACCGGCGCCCGTAACCGGGCCGACGCCGTGCGGGTGGCCGAGGCGAACGGCTGGCTGCTGGGCTGAGCCCGACTCAGGGCAGGCGGTCGACAACCACGAAGGCGGTGCCCGGCTCGACCTCGGTCAGGAGCAGGCGCTGGGCGCTGCGGGTCAGCCGGATGCAGCCGTTCGTGACGTTCCTGCCGAGCGTGTCGTCGTTGTGCCAGCTGTGCAGTCCGATGTGGGCCCCGCGCAGGCCGGTCGGCACCGCGTCCGGGTCGTCGGGGATCGCGCCGAGGGCGAAGATGTCGACGCCGCCGTAGACGGCCTCCGGGGGCGGGGTGCGGCCCAGCACGAACGTGCGGCCCAGCGGGGTGAGCTGGCCGGACATGCCGAGGCTGACCGGCCAGGTGCGCATCGCGCGCCCGTCCCGCTGCCAGGTGAGCCGGTGGGTGCGCCGTTCCACCACGATCTGGTCGCGCAGCGCCACAGTGGTCCAGCCGCCCGAGGGCAGCCAGGCGATGGTGCGGTTTGCCGACGGGAGCAGCACGGCGGTCCAGCCGGAGCGGCGTTCGACGATCGGCACGGTGAGCCGTACGCCGCTGATGGTCGGCGCGAGGAAGGCCAGCGGACGGCCGCCCGGCGCGTCGTACGCGGCCACGTTCCGGTTCGGGCGCAGCCCTTCGCTGAGCGGGCGGGTGTCGGCCGGGTCCGGGTCGGGCGGGAAGCCGCGCGGCGCCGGGTCGTAGGTGACCACCGGCAGGTCGTCCGGCGGGGGCGCGGCGGGCGGCACCGACTCGTACGGCGACGGGCTCGGCGCGGCGGTCGTGGCCGAAGGCGCGGCGGCGACCGGCGCGGACGGGCGCGCGGGCGTGACGGTGAGCGCGCGGCCGACCAGCAGCGCGGTGACGAGCAGCAGCGGTACGGCGAGCGCGGCGATCAGCCAGCCGGGAGGCCGGCGCGTGGCAAACCGGTCGAACAGCACAAAACTGACTGTAACTGACCGGAAGCCCCCGTACCCGGTACTACGGGTACGGGGGCTTCGCGGTGCGGGTGGCTCAGCTCAGCTTCGCGCCGATGTGGATGGCGATCGCGTCGTGGGCGGGGACGTTCGCGGCGAACCAGCCGGACGAGTCCACGGTGATCACCGGCCCGCTGCACGAGCCGTTGCTGAACGTGCCGTGGACGACGTCGCAGTAGCGGCCCGCCGGCAGCCCGGTGTAGTACGAGCGCCCGTTCACCGCGGTGCCCTCGTCGTTGATCGTCAGGTAGCCCTTGCCGGTACGGCTGAACGCGATGTGCTGGTAGCCGTTGTCGTACCAGTTGGAGACCCCGGCGCCCTCGGTGGCGTTACGGAAGCCGACCATGTTGGCGATGACCGGCCAGCGGTGCTCGCACTCCCAGCCCGAGTAGCAGGTGACGTTGGTGATCCGGTTGCTGCCGTCGGCGGGCGGACCCTGGTCCCGGCCGCTGTAGGTGAAGCTCGACATCACCGCCGGCGTGCCGTACGGCCAGGCCAGCATGAACGCGTTCGCCAGCGCGTACGTGCCGCGGTCGCGGTAGGTGAGCACGCCGCCCTCGCGCTGGGTGTCGTGGTTGTCGGTGAAGACCACCGCCTTCGCGCTCGACAGGTAGCCCCAGGACTCGCCGAAGTTCCTCAGGTACGCCAGCCGCTCGTTGTTGAACAGCCGGGCCAGGTCCTTGCCGTACCGGAACTCGTGCACGTCACCGTTGCCGGTGTACTCGGTCGGCTGGATCGGCTCACCAGCGCCGTAGATGACCTCCTGCACCAGGTACGCACTGCGGTTCAGCTTGGCCTTGATCGCGGCGATGTCGGCGGCCGGCATGTGCTTGCTGCCGTCCAGCCGGAAACCGTCGACGCCGAGGGAGAGCAGGTCGTTGAGGTACGCGGCGAGCCGGCCGCGCACGTACTCCGACTCGGTCTTGAGGTCGGCGAGGTTGACCAGCTCGCAGTTCTGCACCTCGTACCGGTCGTTGTAGTTGGCGATGTCGTTGTTGCCGTTGCGCCCGCAGTAGTGGAAGTCCTGCGCCGAGTAGACGCCGGGGTAGTTGTAGTGGCCGTACGACGAGCCGGCCCAGCCGGTGCCGCCGTTCTCCTGGCCGGACATGTGGTTGACCACGGCGTCGACGATCACCTTCACGCCCGCCGCGTGGCACGTGTTCACCATGGACTGGAACTGCGCGCGGGTGCCCTTGCGGGACTCGATCCGGTAGCTGACCGGCTGGTAGGACACCCACCACTGGCTGCTGTTGACGTGTTCCTGGGGCGGGGACACCTGCACGTAGCCGTAGCCCTTCGGGCCCAGCGTGCTGGTGCACTCGGCGGCCACCGAGGTCCAGTTCCACTCGAAGAGCTGGACGATGACCTTTTTGGCGCCCGGGGTGGCGGCGGTGGCCGGGGGAGCCGCCGCCGTGATCGGGACGAGCAGGCTCGCGGCCAGGCCCAGGGCGAGCGCCGCGGCGCGGAATCGGCGTCGGTGCATCAGGACTCCTGCGGGGGTGCGGGGGTGCGGGGGAGTGGAGCCTGTCTCAGTGCTGGCTTCTTGCAGCCCGCGCTGAAATTTTGCGGCAAGGTTACGAGAATGTTGCAAGGACTGTCAACGCATGCGCATTCGTCGTTGCGTCAGGCGCTACACGCGCGTCCGGTGCGGACGGTTCGAAAAACCCGCCGAGAAATTCGCCACCGGAGGTGATCCGTCCGCGCCGTCGCTCCGTACCTGAGTGGGGAGCAGGGTCGGTCGGTGGGGGCGCCGCCGTGAGACGATCGAGGAGCAGATGGCCCGGGCACAGCAGAACGAGAAGACGACGACCGTCCGGACCACCACCAGCAGCCGTGGTGTCCGGACCATGTCGAAGTCCGCGATCGCGGCGCTGACCGCTTCCGCGCTCGGCCTCGCGTGGGCCGGAGTGGAGCTGGCCGGTGCCGGCGGGCTCATGTACTCGTACGGATTCTTCTTCACCGAGTTCTTCGCCGGGGTGGTCGCCCTGGTCGCGCTCAGCATCACCGTGATGCTGGGCCTGCTCGCCACCGACCGCCTGGTGCTGCTCATCCGGCACCGCGTGCTGCTCCAGTCGGCGCACCGCGCCACCGGCGTGCTCGGCGTGGCCGGACTGGTCTTCCACGTCATCACCAAGGTGGCGATCGGCCGGGCCGGCCCCACCGACGCGGTGGTGCCGTTCATCGGCGGCACCGGCCTCTACGTCGGACTGGGCACAGTCGCCGCGCTGCTGATGGTGGGCGTGCTCTGGACCGGAATCGTCCGGGTCCGGTTCGCCGGAGTCGGTCCCAAGTGGTTCTGGCGGGCACTGCACTCGATGGCCTACGTGTCCTGGCCGTTCGCGCTGGTGCACGGCCTCAACGCCGGCCGGCCCGCGGCGACCTGGGTGCTGCTCAGCTACCTCGCCTGCGTGCTGGCCGTGGTGCTGGCGCTGATGGTGCGGCTCTCCGTCCACCTGGGCAAGCGCAGCCGGGAACAGCATCAGGCCGCCGCGCTCAACAAGGCCATGGCCGGCAAGGGCGAGGAGCGGACCGGCGTGTTCGCCGCGATCACCCGCAAGAAGGCCACCACCAAGGAGGACAGCGGCGCCGGCCGGGGCCGCTGGGCCGAGGCGACCGCCACCTGGACCGCGCCGGCCGGCACCGCCCGGCGGCGCGACCCCGAGCGGTTCGCCGTACCCGTGGTGCCGGAACCCGGGTCGCTGCGCGAACCGGTCCGTGCGGCCGCCGCCCGCCGCCGCGACGAGGAGCGGGTCGCCGTCCGGGTACGCGAGGAGGAGCGCGAGCCGGTCCTCCTCGACCGGGACGAGGAACTGGTGCCGGCACGCCGGTCCGACGGCGAACGGTCCCGCCGTCGTCGCCGGTCCGGCGAGGAGCCGGCGGGCCGCCGGTCCCGGACCGAGGAGGAGCGGGTGAGCCGCCGGTCCCGGCTGGACGAGGAACGGGCCGGTCGCCGCTCCCGGGCCGACGAGGACGTAGCCGCCCGCTACTCGGCGCCGCCGGAGAGCGGTGGCCGCCACTCCGCGCCCCCGGACACCGGCGGCCGCCACTCCGCCCCGCCGGACAGCAGCCGCTACGCCAGCCCGGCCGAGGTGGCCCGCTACTCCGCGCCGCCGCGTGTCGGCAACGAGGCGGAGGAGCCGTGGGACAGCCCGCGCCGCTGGGAGACCCGCCCGGTCTCCGGTGAGCCGATCTCGGCCGGGCCGATCTCCGGCACCCCGATGTCGGCGGAGCCGCTCAGCGGGTCCGGCCGGCGCTACCGGGACGAGGAGGACGTGCCGGAGGAGCCGGACTACTGGCGCCCGCCGGCCCGCTACGACGCCGACGAGGCGTTCGTGGACGACACCCCGACGCTTGTCGACCTCGCCTCCCGCCGCGCCATGCGGGCCGGCAAGGACAGCCGGTCTCGTCGCAAGCGGGCCGACGCGGACGCGGTCGACGGGGCGTACTGGGCCGGGCTGCGGGGTGAGGCCCGGTGACGCGGACCGTCCCGCCGGTAGCCTGCGTCGGCGAGCCCCGCCTGACCGCCGGCTTCGCCGAGTTCGGCCGGCTCGACCTGCTCGCCCACGAGGAGGTGCACGGCCCGATCGGCCCGATGGAACCGGCGGCGCTGCTGCGGCTCGCCGAGGCGATCGACCTCAAGGGCAAGGGCGGCGCGGGTTTCCCGTTCGCCCGCAAGCTGCGCGCGGTGCTGGAGTCCTGCGAGCGGCAGGACCTCTCCGCCGTGGTGGTGGTCAACGCCACCGAGGGGGAACCGGCGAGCTGGAAGGACAAGGTGCTGCTCACTCGCGCCCCGCACCTGATCCTGGACGGCGCCGCGCTGGCCGCGTTCGCGCTGGACGCGGAGGAGATCGTCATCGGCGTCGCCGACGACGACGTGGGTCGGCCCTCGCTGGCCGAGGCGTTGCAGGAACGGCGGATGCCGGTGCCGACCACCATCGTCACGGTGCCGCACCGGTTCATCTCCGGCGAGGGCGGCGCGCTCGTCAACGGCATCAACGGCCTTCCGCACATCCCGCCCGGCACCAAGAAGCGCTCCAGCGACTCCGGCGTCGGCGGGCTGCCCACGCTGCTGTCGAACGCCGAGACGTACTCCCAGCTCGCCGTCGCCGCCCGCATCGGCCCGTACGAGTACGCCGCGCTCGGCACCGACGACGAGCCGGGCACGGTGCTGCTCACCGTCACCGGGTCGGCGAAGCGGCCCGCCGTGGTGGAGTGCGCCGCGGGCACCCCGCTGCGCGAGATCCTCGACCTGTGCGAGGTCCCGCCCGGCCCCGGCATCCTGATGGGCGGCTACCACGGAAAGTGGATCACCGCGGCGGCGGCGGACCGGGCCGAGGTGTCCCGCAAGGGGCTCACCGCAGTGGGTGGCACGCTCGGCGCCGGCATCATCGTGCCGCTCGGCGCCGACACCTGCCCGCTCGGGGAGGCCGCCCAGGTCGTGCGCTACCTGGCCGGCGAGTCCGCCGGGCAGTGCGGCCCGTGCAAGATGGGCCTGCCCGACCTGGCCCGCTCGGTCGACCTCGCGGTCTCCGGCAGCGCCCCGGTCGAACTGGTCCGGGCCGCGGCTGGCGACGTCAAGGGACGCGGCGCGTGCAGCCACCCGGACGGCACCGCCCGGTTCGCGCTGTCCGCCATGGAGGTGTTCGCCGACGACCTGCGGCTGCACGCCACCGGCGAGGGCTGCGGCAAGCGGGTCAAGGGCACGATGGGCCTGCCCGGCGCGCCCGACGCCAACCCGCAGAAGCTCACGCTGGACTGGTCCCGCTGCGACGGGCACGGGCTCTGCGCGCACGTGGTGCCGGACTTCATCCGGCTCGACGGCAACGGATACCCGGCGTTCCCGCCCACCCCGGTGCCGACGTGGCTGCGCGAGGGCGCGCTCAAGGCGGTAAAGGTCTGTCCCGAACTCGCGCTCCGGCTGGTCCGGGCCGAGTAGCGACCACTCCAGGAGCCGCCGATGCCACCGCGCGCCGCCAGCCGCCTCACCGCCGCCGTACTGGCCGCCACGCTCGCCGCCGCCACGGCCTGCGCGGCCGGACCCGAGGCCGGCGCGGTGCCCCCCGCGGCCCCGGCCGCCGCGCCGTCGGACATCGCGTCCCCGGTCGCGACGCCGGGCGGGCCGACGTCCGCGCCACCGGCCGCGGTGCCGGCCACGCTGTCGTTCACCGGCAAGACCCTCGACGGTACGGCGTTCTCCGCCGCCGACCTGGCCGGGCGGCCGGTGCTGCTCTGGTTCTGGGCGCCCTGGTGCGCCACCTGCGCCAGCCAGGCGTGGACGGTGGCCGAGATCGCCCCCGCCTACCGGGACACGGTCCCGATCGTCGGCGTCGCCGGGCTCGGCGAGCAGAAGGCGATGAAGGACTTCGTCACCGAGTTCGACCTGGCCGGCACGACCCAGATCGACGACCGGAAGGGCGCGCTGTGGCGCCGGTTCAAGGTGACCGAGCAGAGCACGTTCGTCGTCCTGGACCGAACCGGCCGGGTCGTCCACCAGGGATTCCTGGACGGTGAGGCGCTGACCCGGCAGGTCGAGACGCTGGCCCGGGGATGACCGGCGCGCTGCTGCTCGCCCTGACCGCGGGCATGCTCGGCGCGGTCAACCCGTGCGGCTTCGCGATGCTGCCCGCGTACCTGTCGTTGCTGGTGGCCGACGGGCGCGGCGCGGTCGGCCGCGCGCTCACCGCGACGGCCGCGCTCACCCTCGGGTACGTGCTGGTGTTCGGCGCGTTCGGGCTGGCCGTGGCGCCGGCCGCGGACTGGCTGCGCCCCCGGCTGCCGTGGCTGACTGTCACGCTCGGCGTGCTGCTGACGCTGGCCGGGTGCTGGCTGCTCGCCGGACGGCGACTGCCCGCGCCGCGCCCGCTGCGCGCCGCGCCCCGGCTCACCCGCACCTGGCCGTCGATGGTGCTGTTCGGCGCGGCGTACGCGCTCACGTCGCTGAGCTGCGCGATCGCGCCGTTCCTGGCGATCGTGGTGACCAGCCTGCGGGCCGGGTCGCCGGTGCGCGGGCTGGCGCTGTTCGGGGCGTACGCGCTGGGGATGGCGCTCGTGGTCGGGGTGGCCGCGCTCGCCGTGGCGCTGCTGCGCGGCCGGGTCGTGGCGCGACTGCGCGGCGCGGGCGCGTGGGCGCCGCGCCTGAGCGGCCTGGTGCTCGTGGTCGCGGGCGGTTACGTCGCCTGGTACGGCTGGTACGAGGTGCGCCTCGCCGAGGGCCGGTACGACGCCTTCACCGACCCGGTGATCCGCGCCGCCGCCGAGGTCCAGCAGACCCTGGTACGAGCCCTCGACACCGCCGGCCCCGCCGTGCTCGCCGCGGTCCTCGCGGCCCTGCTCCTGGCCGCCCTGCCCCTCACCCGCCGCCCTCGCCCGTCCCACCCCCGCCCGTCCCGCCCTCGCTCCCACGATCTTGCAGTTGGGGCCCGGGCGGAAGGGGTGAACCGGACTTCTCGTGGGCCGCAAGTGCAAGATCGCGGGGGAGAGGCGGGGACGGCGGCGGGGGAGCGGGTCAGCGCGGGGTGAGGCGGTCGGTGCCGAGCTTGTCGCGCAGGACCTCCGGGACCACCACCGAGCCGTCGGACTGCTGGTGCTGCTCCAGGATGGCCGGGAACAGGCGGCTGGTGGCGAGCGCCGAGCCGTTGAGCGTGTGCACGAAACGGGTCTGCTTCGCGCCCGGCTCGCGGTAGCGGATCGCCGCCCGGCGGGCCTGGTAGTCACCGGCCCAGGAGACCGACGACACCTCCTTGTACTTGCCGGTGCTCGGCATCCAGACCTCGACGTCGAGCGTCTTCTTCATCGAGGCGCTGGCGTCACTGGCGGCGAGCAGGCTGGTCTGGAAGTGCAGACCGAGCTTGCCGACCAGGCCCTCGACGTGCCCGACCATCGCCTCAAGCGCCTCGCCCGCCTGCTCCGGCAGCGTGAACTGGAAGATCTCCACCTTGTTGAACTGGTGGCCGCGCACCGTGCCGCGCTCGTCGGAGTGCGAACCGGCCGCCTCACGGCGATAGCAGGGCGTGTACGCGAACGCCTTCAACGGCAGCTTCGGCGTCTCCAGGATCTCGTCCTGGTACGCGCCGAGGATCGCCGTCTCCGCCGTGGGCAGCAGGAACTGGCCGCGCGAGGACGACTGCTTGTCGATGTGGTAGACGTCGTCGTGGAACTTCGGGAACTGCCCGGCCGCGAAACCGGCGCTCTCCAGCAGCAGGTGCGGCGGGAGCAGGAACTCGTAGCCGGCCTGGATGTTCTGCTCGATCAGCCAGTTCACCAGCGCCCACTCCAGCCGGGCGCCCATACCGGTGTACATCCAGAAGCCCGAGCCGCCGAGCTTCACGCCCCGCTCGTGGTCGACCAGGCCGAGCGCGCGGCTCAGCTCCACGTGGTCGCGTACCTTCTCGATGGCGGGCGCCTCGCCGAACGTCCGCACCACCCGGTTGGCCTCCTTGCCCCCGGCGACCACGTCGTCGGCGGGCAGGTTCGGCAGCTCGCTCATCGCCGAGCGGAGCCGGGACTGCACCTCGTCGAGCTGGGACTCCAGCTCCGCGAGCTGCTTGCGCTCGGCCTCCGGGGCGACCGGCTGCGGCGTGCCGCCGGACCGTTTCGCCTCCGCGTACGCCCGCGCCTCGGCCTTGCGGCGCTGCCGCTCGGCGTCGATCTCCGTGATCAGGGCGCGTCGTTCCTGGTCGAGCCGCTGGATGTCGTCCAGCGCCCGGGTGACCTCGGCGGGATCCAGACGCTTCGCCAGCGCGGTCGCCACCGCCTCGCGATCCTTCCGGATCAACTCCATGTCGAGCATGCTGCTCGTACGCCTCCGTCCAGGCAGTCAGGTGGGACCTCCAGATGCTACCGTCGCGCCCTCGCCGCCCCGGCCCGGCCCGCGCAGCCCGCCGCCGCGAGGCCCGTTCCGGTGACGGTGCGTGGTGGTGGTGCTGGCGATCGGATGTGCTCACAGTGCGTAACGGCGCTCTGGTGCGTGCGTGGCCCCGCATCCGCTCGTGGTCGCGCTGACCTGGTCAATCTCACGGATCCACTCTCGGGCGGGTTTGCCCCTCGGGCGACTTTGCTCTGCAGCCACCGACGCGGCGTTCGACGGAGCGTCAGCGTCGCGCCGATGGCTGCAGAGCAAAGTCCGCAAGGGGTGAAGCAGCGGGGGCAGCAGTGATGTCACGCACTGTCACGGATGTCTGTCGCTGGAGCGTGGGGGAGGGAGGCCGGCGAGCGCTGAGCGTCAGAGGCGTACCGGCATCAGCACCGAGAAGGCGTCCGCGTCGTCGGCCCGCCGCACCGCCAGGGGCGTGATCGGGCCGTCCAGTTCCAGCACGAGCTGGCCGTCGCCGGACCCCAGCGCGTCCAGCAGGTACTCCCGGTTCACCGCCACCCGGAGCGCACCCGCGCCGTCCGCGCCGTCCGTGCCGTTCGGGTCGACCAGGCGCAGCTCGCCGCGGCCGTCCAGGCCGAGCGCCACCACCTCGTGCTCGACGCCCTCGTGCGCCCGGCGGCAGACGGGGACGCCGTCGGCGGTGAGCGCCGCGCGCAGCGCCGCGCCGTCGAACGGGATCCGGTACGCGGGCGCGTCGCCGAGCTGCGCCCGCAGCAGCCGCCGGTAGTCCGGGAAGTCGTACGGCAGCGGGACGGCGGTCAGCGGCCGGCCCGCCACCGTGACAGTCACCCCGTCGGGGGTGACGACGACCTCGGCAACGTCCGAGCCGTCGAGGCCCGACAGCGATCCGGCGGCGTCCAGCAGCGCCCGCAGCTCGTCGACGGCAGCCACCGGCAGCAGCACGCTCACCGGCGGGCCGTCGACAGTGGCGCCGACCCGGGCCACGGCGAGCCGGAACCGGTCGGTGGCGAACAGGTGCACCCCGTCGAGGGCGACCTCCAGCAGCACGCCGGACAGGACCGGCAGCGCGGGGTCGGCGCCGACGGCGAAGCGTACGGCGTCCACGGCGGCGGCGAGGTCGGTGCGGGACAGCACGAGGCGGGTGGTCACAGTGGTCTCCTCCGGGTCGATCAGGCTGCGGATCCGGGAGAGTTCACGACGCGCGTCGGCCAGGCCGTCCTCCAGGCGGCGCAGGTGCGCGTCCAGCAGGCGGTGCACCTCGGCCGGCCGGTGCCGGTGCCGCAGCGCCTCGGCGATGCCGGTCAGCGGCATCCCCACCCGGCGCAGCCCGGCCACCAGGCGGGCCGGGGCCACCTGCTCCTCGGCGTACCAGCGGTAGCCGGTCACCGGGTCCACCCGGGCCGGGGGCAGCACGCCGGAACGGTCGTAGAACCGTAACGCGCTGACCGTCAAGCCGCTGGCCCGGGCCAGTTCGCCGATGCTGCGAAGCTCGCTCTCCACGGCCGTCATCCTGTGACCTCGACCGGGTCGAGGGTCAACCTCACGCCGGCAGCGTGCGGAACGTGATGCCCGCGCGGACCAGCCGGTCCAGCAGCGCGTCACCCATCGCCGCGGCCGGCGTGACCTGCCCGGCGGTCTCCGGCAGGTCGTCGAAGGCCAGGCAGAGCGCCGACTCCGCGAGCATCTTGGCGGTCTCGTCGTATCCCGGGTCGCCGCCGGCCACCTCGGTCACCACCCGGCGGCCGCCGCCGGTGCCCACGAACCGCACCCGGAACCACGACTTCGCCCGCTGCTCGGCTGTCGGCCCCTGCCCGGAGGCGAGCCGCCCGAGCAGCCAGCGCCGCGTCGGCGCCACCTTCACCAGCCCCATCACACCGGCCAGCCCGACTCCGGCGACAAGCACCGTGGGCAGCCGCTTCATGGCCGCAAAGTGCCGGTAGCGGAAGTCCGGCCCGTACTCCGGGCGGGCCGCCGCGGACCGGCGGACCACCTGCGGGTCGATGGTGGGCAGCGGCACCGCCCACTGGCCGAACTCGCGTACCCGGCCGACCTTGCCCGGCACCGCGCGGACCCGGCGCCCGTCCGGGCCGGGCTCCATCGCCCGCCGGGCCCGCGCCGCCCGGCTCGTCTCACCGGTACGGGAGAACGCGGTGAGCGCCGAGTGGTACGTCCCGGCGGAGAACCGGCCACCGGCCCGCACGTAGCCGTCCACGGCGATCGGCCCGTCGGCCGGCAGTTGCTTGACCGTGTACCAGACGCCCAGGTCGTGCGGGATCGAGTCGAAGCCGCAGGCGTGCACCAGGCGTGCCCCGGTGCGTACCGCCTCGGCGTGGTGCCGCACGTACATCCGGTCGACGAACTCCGGCTCGCCGGTGATGTCGAGGTAGTCGGTGCCGGCCGCGGCGCAGGCGGCCACCAGCGGCTCGCCGTGGTGCACGTACGGGCCGACGGTGGTGGCCACCACCCGGGCGCACTCGGCCACCGCCCGCAGCGACGCCGGGTCGGTCACGTCGGCGGTGAGCAGGGGCAGCTCGGCCAGGGCCGGGTCGATCGCGGCGAGCCGCTCCCGCACCGCGGCCAGCTTGTCCGGGTTACGCCCGGCCAGCGCCCAGCGCAGCCGCTCCGGCGCGTGCCGGGCCAGGTACTCGGCGGTGAGCCCGCCGGTGAAGCCGGTGGCGCCGAACAGGACGAGGTCGTACCGACGGTCTGCGCGCATCCGCCGAGTGTGCCATCCACGGCGCTCACCTTCACGGCGTGAAGACCACCCGCACGCAGCCGTCGGCCCGGTCGCGGAACAACGCGTACCCGTCGGCGCCCCGCTCCAGCGGCATCCGGTGCGTGGCCAGATGCTCGGTCACCAGCTCGTCGCGGGCCATCCGCGCCAGAAGCTCCGGGATGGCCGTCGCGCCCCGCCGCCGGGCGGCGCGGACGGCGAGGCCCTTGTCCGTGAGCGCGCCGAGCGGGAACCGGTCCACCACACCGGGCCGGGCGTCGAGCACCACCACGACGCCGCCCTTGCGGCACGCGTGCACCGCCTCGCGCAGCGCCGCCCCGCCGTCCGCCTCGGTCAGCGGCCACCGGCTCGGCTCGGCCGGCATCCCGGAGGCGTCGACGCACACGTCCGGGCCCCGGCCGCCGCTGCGTTCGCGCAGCTCGGCGAGCACGTCCACGTACCTGTGGTTGAGCGCCTCCACCCCGGCGTGCCGGGCGACCATGCGCAGCCGGTCGTCCCGGTCGTCGACCACGATCACCCGGTCCGCCCCCCGGGCCACCGCCGCCCCGGCGGTGAGCTGACCGACAGCGCCCGCGCCCCACACCGCCACCACGTCACCCTGGGCGACCTCGCCCAGTTCGGCGCCGTACCAGCCGGCCGGCGCGGCGTCGGCGGCGAACACCGCCCGGTCGTCGCTCACCGACTCCGGTACGGCGAACGCGCCCACGTCCGCGTACGGCACCCGGACGAACTCGGCGTGGCCACCGGCGAACCCGCCCAGCCGGGCCGGCCGGCCGAAACCGCCCGCGGACGGCTGGCCCCACTCCGGCTCGGCGGTCACACCGCTCGTGCCGTTGTCGCAGCAGGCGAGCAGCCCCTGCCGGCAGAACCAGCACGCGCCGCAGGCCACCGCGGCGCCCACCAC
The DNA here is from genome assembly GCF_014203425.1 of Micromonospora echinospora. Taxonomy (NCBI): domain Bacteria; kingdom Bacillati; phylum Actinomycetota; class Actinomycetes; order Micromonosporales; family Micromonosporaceae; genus Micromonospora; species Micromonospora echinospora. The sequence goes on along the minus strand of NZ_JACHJC010000001.1, from coordinate 6,014,839 downwards.
CACCCGGTCGGCGACCCGGTGCCGGCGTACCTCCGGGCCGACCTCGACCACCTCGCCGAGGAACTCGCGTCCGAGCACCTCCCCGGCGGACGCCTCGGGCACCCGCCCGCCCAGGAGCGGCAGGTCCGCGCCGCAGGTCGTGCTGCGTCGCACCCGGACGATCATGTCCTGGGCGTTGCGCAGCTCCGGGTCCGGGACGCGGCGCACCTCCACCGCGTCGGCCCCGGCCCAGCACAGCGCCCTCATCGCACCGGCCCCGGCCGCTCCAGCGGCGAGCGGTCCGCGCGCAGCACCTCGCCGGTCTCCAGGAGCTGCTTGGTCTGCCGCAGCACGTGGCGCAGGTACCGGCCCGGGTCGTCGCCGACCAGGTGCGCGGCGAACCCCGGCAGCGTGCACTCCCCGCCCAGCGGACGGATCGCCAGTTCGGTGCCGCGACCGCCGGGCGCCGGGCGGGCCCACACCTCGACCGCCCCGTCGAGACGACGCAGCGGCTCGGGCCACCGTCCGGCCGGGAGCACCCGCTCGGGCTCGGCGGCCACCGTCACCTTCTGCCACCGTCCCGGCCGTGGATCCGTTGCGGCCCGCTGCGGCAGGCGGTCGGCCAGCCTCCGCGCCCCGCCGGCCGCCAGCGCCAGCGCGCCGACCGTGAGCCGTCTGATCCGCGCCACCTGACCTCCCGAGGTCCCGGGCTCGGGCGGCCGGCGCTGCCCGGCCGGCCGCCCGCGTGCCTCCAGGGTGGGCCGGGGCCGGGTGAGCCGGGTTCGCCCGGAAGGGGTGAACCGGCCCGGTCCGGGTAACCGCTGCCCGCACCGACAGGGGGAGGGATGCATGCCGGAAGAGGCCGACCAGGTCCGATTCGTGGCCGCGCCGCACGACACCAGGGAGATCACCGGTACGCCCGATCTGCGTACCGCCGGCATCGATTCACCCGACCTGGCCGGTGGTGCGCTGCCGGGCGGCCCACCGCTGCTGACATCCCGCCTGACGCCACCGGCGCCACCCGAGCCGGGTCTGCTGCGGCCCCGCCTGGTGGAGCGGGTGGAGCGGGGCGCGAGCGGGCCGGTGACGCTCGTGCTCGCGCCGGCCGGCTGGGGCAAGACGACAGTGTTGTCCGCCTGGGCGCGGGCGGAGCGGGACGGCCCGGCGCCGGCCTGGGTGACGGTGGGCGAGGGCGACACGACACGGCGGCTCTGGGGCTATCTGGCGGCGGCCCTGCGTACGGCCGCCGCCGAGGACCCGGACGAGGGACCACCGCCACCGGTGCCGGACGGCCCGCCCCGGCCCGAGCAGCTGGAGTCGCTCGCCGTCGCGCTGGCCGCGCGGGAACGGCCGGTGCTGCTGGTCCTCGACGACCTGCACCGGGTCACCGACCCGGCGGCCCTGTCCGGGCTGGAGTTCCTGCTCCAGCACGCCGACGGGCGACTGCGGCTGGTGGCCGGCGCGCGGCGTGAGCCGCCGCTGGCGCTGCACCGCTGGCGGCTGGCCGGCGAGCTGACGCTCATCGGCCCGGACGAGCTGGCGTTCACCGCCGACGAGGTCGCCGACCTGCTGGTCGCGCACGGCGTTCCGGTGCCCGCCCCGGCGGTGCCCCGGCTGGCCGAGCGCACCGCCGGCTGGGCCGCCGGGCTGCGCTTCGCCGCGCTCGCGCTGGCCGACGGGACCGATCCGGCCCGCGCGGTGGACCGGTTCGGCGGTGACCAGCCGGACGTCGCCGCGTACCTGCGGGACGAGGTGCTCGCGCCGCTGGGCCCGGCGACCCGTGACGTCCTGCGCCGCGTGGCGGTGGCCGTCGCGGTCCGCGCCGACCTCGCCGCCGTGCTGACCGGGCGGGCCGACGCCGGGCAGGTGCTCGCCGAGGCGGCCCGGGAGGGCGGCTTCCTCCACCAGGACGGCGGCAACCCGCAGTGGTACCGGCCGCATCCGCTCCTGGCCGACGTGCTCCGGGACGAACTGGGCCGGCTGCCCGCCGACGAGGTGCGCGAGCTGCACCGGCGGGCGGCGGACTGGTACGCCGCCCACGACCGGCCGGCCGAGGCGGTGCGGCACGCGCTGACCGCCGGCGAGTGGACCGCCGCCACCGAGCTGCTGATCAGCCGCTGGCCGGAGCTGGCACCGGACGAGCCGACGGCCGCGGCGCCCCCGCCCGAGCCGCCGGCGAACGCGGTCCGCCGCGATCCCGAGCTGGCGCTGGCCGCCGCGGCGGAGCGGGCGTACGCCGGTGATCCGGCCGCCGCCGACGGGCAGCTGCGGCGCGCGCTGGCCCACGCCGACGACCTGCCCGCGCCGCGCCGCGACCGGTTCCGCCGGCTGGCCGCCGCCCTGGAGTTGAGTCTGGCCCGCCTCGGCGGGAACCACGAGGCGGTACGCGAGGCTGCCGACCGCCTGCTCGCCACCGCTTCCGGCCCGGCCGCCGACGCCGCCGCCGATCCGCGTGCCGGGTCGGCCGAGCGCGACGACGTACGCGCGGTGGCGGGCGCCGCGCACGGGCTGGTCGCGCTGGCCGAGGGGGAGCTGCCGGTGGCCCGTACCCGGTTCGCCGAGGCGCGGGAGGCGGCACGCCGGGCCGGCCGGCCGCGGACCGAGCTGCTCTGCGTCAGCCGCTCGGCGGCGCTGGAGGCGGCCCAGGGCGCGTTGCGGGCGGCCGAGGAACTCGCCGGGGAGGCGCTGGCGATGCCGGCCTGTCAGGGCTGGTCGGCCCGGTCGGACTGCGGCTACGCGTACCTGGCGCTGGCGCTCGTGGCCTGGCATCGGGACCGGCCGGCGGAGGCCGCGGCCCACCTGGCGCTGGCCGGGCCGGCCGCCGCGGAGCCGGGGGGCGCGGCGCTGGCCGCGCTCTGCCGGGCCGGGCTGCTGACCGACAACGACGACCCGGGCGGCGCGCTGCGCACGCTCGCCGGGGCGCGGGCGGTGGCGCCCGGCCCGGAGCTGGGCGGGTGGCTGGCCGCCGAGGAGGCCCAGGTACGCGCGGTGACGGGTGACGCCGACGGCGCCCGGGCGCTGCTCGACGCCACTGGCGACGGGCCGGCGCCGGCGCTGGCGTCCGCCCGGTTGCTGCTGCGTGCCGGTGACGCCCGCGCGGCCGAACGGGCGGTGCCCGACTGGGCCGGGCCCGGCGCGGCGGACTGGCCGTTGCCGGTACGGCTGGCCGCCGGGCTGCTCGACGCGGCGCTGGCCGGCGGGGCCGGGGACGCCCGGCGGGCCGGGCGGGTGCTGGAGGAGGTGCTGGCGCTCGCCGAGCCGGACGGCTTCCGGCGCGTCTTCACCCGGGCGGACCCGGGGGTACGGGACCTGCTGGCCGCGCACCTGGACTCCGGCACCGCGTACTGGGCGACGGTGAGCGAGCTGGTCCGGGGCGCGGACGCACAGCCGGTCGCCGGGGCGGCGGACGGTCCGGCGCGCGGGCTGGACGAGCCGCTCACCGAGCGGGAGCTGACCATCCTGCGGTACCTGCAGAGCATCCTGTCCAACGTGGAGATCGCCGCCGAGCTGTCGCTGTCGGTGAACACCGTCAAGACGCACGTGCGCAACATCTACCGCAAGCTCGACGCGACCCGCCGGCGGGACGCCGTCCGGCGGGCGCGCGAGCTGCGGTTGATCTGACTCAGACGTCGGCGGCGGCGTCCACCACGGTCAGCAGTTCGGCAACGTCGTAACCGCCGTCGTGGCGGACGCCGTTGACGAACAGGGTCGGGGTGCCGTTGACGCCGCTGCGGATGCCGTCGACGAAGTCCCGCCGGACCCGGTCGGCGTACTCCTGCCGGCCGACCTCCGCGGCGATCTCGTCCGGCGACAGTCCGATCTGCTCGACGCCGAGCGACAGGTGCACCGGGTCGAGCTGGTCCTGGTGCTGGAAGAGCCAGTCGTACATCTCCCAGAACCGGCCCCGGGCGGCGGCCGCCTCGGCGGTCTCCGCCGCGCTCTCCGCGTGCGGGTGGATGTTGGCGATCGGAAAGTGCCGGTACGCCAGGCGCACCACGTCGGCCCGCTGGCGCAGCACCTCGGTGAGGTTCGGGTACGCGGCGCCGCAGAACCGGCACTGGAAGTCGCCGTACTCGACGATCGTGACCGGCGCGTCCACCGGCCCGCGGACGTGGTCGCTGTCGGTCACCGAGGTCCGCAGCCGCGCGGTGGTGACCTGAAGTGGCGTGGTCATCAGGCGTTCACCCGCCGATCCGAGTTGAGCCGCTCCAGGGCGTCGAGGATGCCGTCCACGCCCGGGTTCACCTCGGGCGGGGACAGGTGGCTCCAGGCCACCCGGCCGTCCGGGTCGACGACCACGAGCGCCCGGTCGGACTGCCCACGCGGCGCGTACGCGCCGTATCGGCGCGACACCTCGCCCTTGGGCTCGAAGTCGGCGAGCAACGGGAAGCGGATGCCCTGGCTCTCGGCGAACGCCCGGTGCGAGTCGACGCTGTCCACCGAGATGCCCAGCAGCACCGCGTCGTACCGCTCCAGCTCGGGCAGGGCCGCCTGGTAGAGGGCCATCTGCTCGCCGCAGACCGGTGACCAGTCGGCGGGATAGAAGGCCAGCACCACCGGACGGCCCCGGAACTGCCCGGGACCCACCTGTCGCCCGTCCGGCGCCGCCGGCAGCGTGAAGCCGGGGGCGGCCCGCCCGGGTGTGATCAGCCCGTTCGGATCACTCATGCCTCCCACAATGGCCGGCGCCCGGGTGAGGCGGGCTCACCCGGGCGGGGTGGTTCGGCTCAGCGCACGACGAGGTGGTTGTGCACCTCCCGGATGCCGGGGGCGTTCCACACCACCCGCTCGATGTCCGCGCGTTCGCCGGCCGACTGGACCTGCCCGCCCAGCAGCACCGTGTCGCCGTGCACCCGGACGTCGACGGTCTCGGCCTCGGTGGCGGCGTTGCGCGCGAGCGCGTCCACGATCCGCTCGGCCAGGTCGTGCCCGTCGGCGCGTACCGCCGGGCGCACGGCGATCCCGTTGCTCACCCCGCGTACGCCGGTGAGCCGGGCGACCGACCGTTCGGCGGCGCGCCGCTGGTACTCCCACTCGACGTCGCCGTGCAGCGTGACCCAGCCGTCGGAGACTGTCACCTGCAGCGCCTCGACCGGCACGAAGGCGTCCCACTCCAGCGCCCGTACGGCCGCTACGGCGATCTCCGGGTCCTCCCGCCCGGCGGCGGTGGCGATCTGGACGAAGAGGTCGTTGGCGACCGCGCGGACCCGGGCGGCCCGGTGCGCGGCCCGCTCGGCGGCCCACTTCTTGGCGTAGCTGTCCACCCTGCCGGTCAGCGTCACCACGCCCTCGGTGACAGTCACCCCGATCTCGTCGGGGCCGACCCGGGGTTCCCAGGTCAGTTCGTCGAGCACCGCGGACTGGATGTCCCGGTCGGTACGCGTGATCGTGTCGGTGGCCATCCGGCTCTCCCTCCCGTCGACGGCGGCGCGGGCACGGGTCCCGCACCCGCGATCCTGCGCGTGTCCCGGGTGACCGACCCTCACCCGGTCCGGGTGAGGGGGAGCGCACCACGCAAACACGGTGGCCGCCCCCGGGAGTACCGGGAGCGGCCACCGTGCCGGTCGGGTGCGGTTCAGCCGTCCAGGCCGGCCGGGGAGTTCGGACGGTCCACGTCCACGAACTCGATCTCGTCCGCGGCGCGGTCGCGGCTGCCCGCGGCGCGCGCGGCGGTGCCGGCGGCCCAGCCGATCGCCGCGCCCGCGAGCGCCGCCGCGATCAGCAGCGTCCAGGGCAGCGCGGGCCGACGCCCGGCCAGCGCGTCGAAGGCGAGCGTGGCACGCCGGCGCGCCTCCTCGGCGGCGGAGCCGACCAGGTCGGTGGCGTCGTCGGCGAAGCCGGAGGAGTTGCGGCGGGCGGCGCGGGTGGCGTCGCGCACGCTGTCACCGGCGGAGCCGGCCGCGGAGAGCAGGTGCTGCCACGCCTGGTCGGCGACCCGCTCGGCCTTGCCCCGGCGGTCCAGCAGGTTGGATCCGAACATCGTTCTACCTCCTCGGGTGCCGAAGGCCGGCGGCCACTTCGGACTCCGGTGTCCATCCGGCGCGTCACGGGTTGACTCCCCCGGGCAGTGCCCCGCGCGCGGCGGCGGCAAACCCACAGTGGGGCGCGGGCGGCTAGCAGGCTTTCAAACCGGGACGAACCACCCGAACGCGCCGAGAGCGGGGTGTCGTCGCGAAGTGCGCGCGCCCGCTACCCTGGTCGGCGGATCGACGGGTCCGACCGGCCGTACGGCCGGTCGTGGCCCGCGTCGAAGGGGAAACTGGAACCCGGAGGTCCGGATTGGGTGCGCCCAGGTGTGCCCAGTTCGCGAATTGCTCATCCCGGGGGGTGGCGACCGAGCCGTTGGAGGAATACTCTCGGTCGCGGCCCGCGTACTGATGAGGCGCCCGTCAAGGGCGAGTGGAGGTGCTCGCGTGAGCCTGTCGATCGTGAAGTCGGTGCGGCCGGGTGGTGTCGTCCAGATCGCGCCCCGTGGGGAGATCGACGTCGACACCGCGTACGAGGTGCGGGAAGCGATCGCCGAGGTGCTCGCGAAGGGCCGTCCCGCACGCATCGAGCTGAACATGCGGCTCGTCACGTTCATCGACTCGGTCGGCATCAGCGCCATGGTCGCCGGCTTCCAGACCTGCGAGGTCAGCGGCGTCAAGCTGGTGGTCACCGAGCCGAGCCGGTTCGTGCACCGGCAGCTCTGGGTGACCGGCCTGCTCGGCCTCTTCGGCGCTCCCGAACCGTGGTTCGCCGACGACACCCCCGAGGTGCTGCCCGGCGCCTGAGCGCCGCTCACACCCCCTCCGGCCAGGGGACCTTCTACCCGTTGCCAGTCCGGCGTCCGTACGGGACGATCGTCGCGACGTACGACGGCGAGGGGGCCCGCTTGCAGAGCAGCGACAGCTTCAGCTACACCGTGCAGGCCCGGTGCGGCCGGGCCGACGCGGTGGCCCTGCTGGGTGACCTCAGTCGCCAGGGCGAGCTGCATCCGCTGATCGTCCGGGTCCGGCAACTGCCGGCCCGGCCGGGCGCGCTGGCCAGCTACGCGATCACCGACCGGCTGCAACTGGGCCCGCTGCACTTCCCGGTCACGTACCAGGCGGACGTGCTGGTCGCGAGCGAGGACGAGGTGGTCACGGTGGCCCGGCAGCAGCCGGCGACGACGGTGCGCAACCACACCCGGCTGCGCGACGAGCCCGACGGCACCGTGCGCATCGACGTGGAGATCACGCTGACCGCGCCGGCGCCGCTGTTCGGGTACGCGTTCCGTCAGGCCCGGGCGGCTCACCTGAGCCTGGCGGCCCGTCTCGGCGCGACGCTGGAGGGCCGGCCCGATCCGGCCGGCCCCCCGGGAGCGCGCTAGTACACCGACAGGTGCACGTGGTTGGTGTGGTCGCTGGACGGATCGCCGTTGCCGCCGCTGTACGCCTTCCACCCGCTGCTGGGCAGCCAGATCTGCTTGAACCAGATCACGTAGAGCACGGCGAGCGGGTCGGCGTTGCGCACGAAGTACGCGGCCAGGTTGTTGCCGTACGTCCGGTCACCGCCGGTGGCCACGCCCCCGAAGCCGTTCTTCTGGGCGGCGAAGTCGCAGGCCCGCCCCTTCGGGTGCTCGCCCGAGCCGCTGGGCCGGTGGCACGAGACGTACCGGGTGAAGCCGGCCGCCTTGGCCTGCTGTAGCGCGTGCAGCGTCCGCGGGGTGATGCAGCCGTTGGCCGGGGTCGGGTCGTTGACGCTGCACGACTCCGCGGGCCATGAGCCGTCCGAGTTGCGCGGCGCCGGCTTCGCGTTCTTGTTGGAGGTGCCCTGGACGCCGCCGCCGCCGCCACTGCTGCTGCGTGACGCCCTGTCGTTCGCCACTTCGAGCGCGCGCTCGGCCTGCTCCTTGCGCTTGCCCATCACCGCGACCTGCTTGCGTTGCTCGCGGATCTCGGCGTCGAGCGCGGCCCGGGTGCGGGTGGCCTCGTCGCGGGTGGCGATCAGGTCGCGCACCGTGCGGTCCTCGTGCGCGGCGACCTGTTCCAGGGTGGCGGCCCGGTCCATGAAGCCCGCCGGGCTGCTGCTGTCGAGCAGCGCCGCGGCGGTGCCGAGGCGGCCGGCGCGGTACGCCACCCCGGCGATCTCGCCGACCTTGGCGTCGCGTGCGGCCAGTTCGACACCGACCGTCTTGAGCTGGTCGTTCAGCTGCTTCTGGCGGTTCACCGACTGGTTCAGCGCGGCCTTCGCCTCCAGCCAGCCCTTGCTGGCCGCGTCGAGTTGGGCGCGCAGCTCCGGCGTGCCGCCTTCGTCGTCGCCGGGTGCGGCGGCGAGCAGGGCGGTCCGGGGCGCCGCCGAGGCGGGGGAGGCCGGAACGGTCGCGACGCCGAGAGTCAGCGTCGCGACGAGCAGGGCCGCCAATCGGGCGGCCGTCCGTCGTACAGGTGCCACTGGGGGCATTCACATGTCCTTCCGTCAACCGCCGACCGGGTTAGCTGACGGGTTCGGGACGGAAGATCCCTACCGCTGACGCGGATGCACCCCACGTACGTGGTTCCCCGGCTCGCCCCCTTCGGGCGATTAGGCGACGGCCACCCCACCTGCGCCGGTGGCGCCGGAGGCTGCGGCCGCGACCGAGCCTACCGGCGCTGCCCGGGCGCGGCTCCGATGCGTGGTGCCGCATGATGGGGCAAAACCGACATTACTGTACAGCAGCCGCAGTGATTTAAGTCTGTCCTAATCACCACTCGGTCTTTCCGCACACGCCCGCGGACGCTCCGGGTTCGACCTGCAACGTGGCGTGATCGATGGAGAAGTCCTCGTGCAGCGCGGCCCGCGCGGCGGCAAGGACCCCGCCGGGGTCGACGCCCGGGTCGGTGGTCAGGTGCGCCGAGGCCACCTCCATCCCGGAGGTGAGCGTCCAGACGTGCAGGTCGTGCACCTCGGCCACGCCGGGGACCGCGGCCAGCCGGTCGTGCACGGCGGTCACCTGCAGGTGCTCCGGCGCTGCCTGCACCAGGATGCGCACCGCGGCCCGGCCGAGCCGCCAGGTGCGCGGCAGGATGAACAGGCCGATCCCGACGGCGACCAGGGGGTCCGCCCACCACCAGTCGGTGACCGCGATGACCAGCGCCGCGGCGATCACGCCGAGCGAGCCGAGCAGGTCGCCGAGCACCTCCAGGTACGCGCCGCGCAGGTTGATGCTCTCCTTCGACCCGGCCCGCAGCAGCGCGAAGGCGACGATGTTGGCGAGCAGGCCGAGCACCGCCACCACGAGCATCGGGCCGGCGAGCACCTCCGGCGGCTCGCCGAAGCGGCGTACCGCCTCGACCAGGACGTAGACCGCGACGGCGCCGAGCAGCACGGCGTTGGCGAGTGCGGCTAGCACCTCCAGCCGGTAGAGGCCGAACGTGCGCTGCGGGTCGGTGCCGGCGCGCCGGGTGGCGGTGATCGCCGCGAGGGCCATGCCGATGCCGAGCACGTCGGTGAACATGTGCCCGGCATCGGAGAGCAGGGCGAGCGAGCCGGTGGTGAAGGCGGCCACCGCCTCGACCACCATCAGGACGGCGAGCAGCGCGAACGCGGCCCAGAGGCGGCCGCGGTGGCGGTGTGCCGCGTTGGCCACCGCGCCGCTGTGGTCATGACCTGCGCCCACGCCAACACCCTTCCTGCCGCGTACCGGCCGGGCCCAATGTATGTTCACATCGCTATGTATGCAAGTGAACTGTGGGTGGTGCCGGCGCGGCTCCTCACCCCACCGGGTCGAGCGTGGTGAGGCGCTGGGTCGCCCGGGACAGCGCCACGTAGAGCGTGCGCACGCCCGACCCGGGATCGGCCCGGATCTCGCTCGGCGCCACCAGCACCACGCCGTCGTACTCCATGCCCTTGGCCTGGAGGCTGGTCACCACCTGGAGCCGGCCCGCGCCGCGCGCGCCCAGCCAGCCGGCCACCTCGTCCCGGCGCGGCACCGGTGTGATCACGCCGACCGTGCCCTCCACCTGTCCGAGCAGCGCCTCGGCCGCCTCGACGGTGGCCGCCGGCAACTCGGCGGCGGGCACCACGCGCTCGACCGGCAGCACGCCGGTGGACCGGACCGCGTCGGGCAGCGGCAGATCCGGGTAGAGCCGGCGGATCTCCGCCGCCGCCACCGCGAAGATCTCCGCCGAGTTGCGGTAGTTGGTGGTCAGCTCGTAGCGGTGCCGCTTGCGCCGGCCCAGCGCCTGGTCCCGGGCCCGGTCCAGCTCCTGCGGGTCGCCGGTCCAGGCCGTCTGCGCCGGGTCGCCGACCACGGTCCAGGAGGCCAGTCGCCCGCGCCGGCCGACCATCCGCCACTGCATCGGCGAGACGTCCTGCGCCTCGTCCACCACCACGTGGGCGTAGTCGCGGTAGTCGGCCGGCCGCTCCCGGGCCGCCGCCCGGGCGGCGCGCTGCCGATCGGCGTACGTGCTCAGCTCGCGCACGCCACCGGCGAGCTGGTACGGGTCGCGCTTGGGCCGGGCCCGCTGCACCGGCTTGCCCAGCAGCGCGTCCAGCTCGTCCAGCAGCGCGATGTCCGCCACCGTCAGCCCGTCGGTCGCGAGCGTGCGGTACGCCTGCCCGAGCAGCCGGATCTCGGCCGAGGAGAGGATCCCCCCGGCGTAGCGGCGCAGCCGGTCCGGGCGGGCCAGCCAGTCCAGCACGTGCCGTGGGTGCAGCCGTGGCCACCACGCCTTGAGGAACTCGCGGAACTCCGGCCGCTCGATGATCTCGTCCTCGAACGCGGGCTGCTCCGGCAGCCGGCCCACCCGCAGCGTGCGGGCCTGCGCGTAGAGCGCGGCGAGCACCGCGTCGAACGCCGCCCGGCGTACCTCGTTGCGGCGCGCGCCCCGGGCCAGCGTCCGGTCCCGGATCGCGTCCAGCGCGGGACGCTCCAGGCGCAGCAGCTCACCCCGGTACAGCAGGCGCAGCTCGGCCGGGGAGTCCGGCACCGCGTCGCGTACCGCGCGCTCCAGCACCCGGCGCATCCGCAGCGAGCCCTTCACCGCCGCCACGTCCGGCGGGTCGGTCCGGGACGCCGACAGGCCCGGGAACAGCGAGCCGAGCGAGCGCAGCGTGGCGGTCTCCTCGCCCAGCGAGGGCAGCACCGAGGCGATGTACTCGACGAACACGCCGGACGGGCCGACCACCAGGATGCCGCCGCCGGCGTACCGGGCCCGGTCGGAATAGAGCAGGTACGCGGCCCGGTGCAACGCCACCGCCGTCTTGCCCGTCCCCGGGCCGCCGGAGACGATCGTGACGCCGTTGCCGGGGGAGCGGATCGCCTCGTCCTGCTCGCGCTGGATGGTGGCGACGATGTCCCGCATGCCCCGGCCGGTGGCCCGGGACAGCGTGGCCAGCAGCGCCCCGTCGCCGACCACCGCCATCTCCGGCGGCGCGGCCTCCGGGTCCAGCAGGTCGTCCTCGATCCGGGTGACCTTTTCCGAGGCCGACTGGATCGTGCGCCGGCGCACCACGCCGCGCGGCTCGGCGGGCGTTGCCTGGTAGAACGCGGCGGCAGCCGGGGCCCGCCAGTCCACCACCAGCGTCTCCGCGTCCACCCCCCGCACACCCAGGCGCCCGACGTGCAGCACCTGCCCGGTACGCAGGTCCAGCCGCCCGAACACCAGTCCCTCGTGCTCGGCGTCGAGCACGTGCCGGCGCTGAGCGGCGTGGAAGACCATCGCGTCCCGCTCGACCAGCGCGCCGAAGTTGCCGACCCGGGCCAGCTGGTAGCCCTCCCGCTCGGCGTCGGCCGCCGACCGGCGCAGTTCGGCCAGCCGGGCGTACACCCGGTCGAGGTGGCGCTGCTCGGAGGCGATCTCCCGGTCCAGCGTGGTCTGGTCGGTCAACGCGGGCGCTCCTGTGGTCGGACGGCACGACGGGCTGAATGAGGGTACGGGCCCTCGGCAACCGCAGCGCCGGGGCATGCCGTCCGCGTGGCGTACGTCAGTGCCGTTCGGGAGCGGGAGACGCTCAGAGGCGGGTCGTCGGGCGGCCGGTCAGCACCCGGTCCAGCACCCCGGCCACGGCGTCGTTCACCTGGTCCGGGCGCTCCATCATCAGCATGTGGCCGGCGCCCGGGCACACGGTCAGCTCCGTGGTGGGCAGCGCCGCCGCGATCGACTCGGCGCACGGCGGCGGGGTGAGCCGGTCCCGGTCCCCGACCAGCGCGGCGGCGGGCAGCCCGCCGAGCGCGGCGAGCGTCTCCAGCCGGTGCTGCGCCCCGATCGAGGCGCGGAACCCGCCGATCGAGCGCAGCGTGGCGCGGGCCACCGCCGAGGTGACCAGCCGGATGTCCGCCGGGTCGCAGCGGTCGCCGAACAGCATCCAGCGGATGCTCGGGCGCAGCGCGCGCAGCAGCGCGTGCGGTGGCCGCCAGCCGCCGCACCGGGCCAGCACCCCGGCGCCGGTGGTCTCGGCGAGCCGGATCAGCCGGGTGATGCGGGGGGAGAGGCCGTAGACGGTGTGCGTGTGCCCCTCGGCGGTGGTCGAGACGAAGACCAGCCCGGCGGTACGCGCGGCGAACCGGTCGGGGTGTCGGTGGGCGTACTCCATCACCGTCATACCGCCCATCGAGTGCCCGACCAGCACGATTGGCCCGGACGGGGCGATCTCGTCGACCACCGCGGCGAGGTCGTCGCCGAGCTGGGCCAGCGTGGCGTCACGCAGCGCCATGCAGCTCGACCGGCCGTGGCCGCGCGCGTCGTAGGTGACCAGGCGGACCCGGTCGCCGAACCGCTCCCGCATGTCGGCGACCTGGCGGTGCCAGCTGCGCCCGTCGAGCGTCCAGCCGTGCAGCATCACCAGAGTGACCTCGGCGTCGACCGGACCGGTGACTGTCACGTGCAGGCGTACGCCGTCCGGAAGCCGCAGTTCCATGTCGTCCACCCCCGAGCCGTCCGGTTTGCGCCCACCGGGTGTCCCGGCGGTGACACCGGCGTTACCCGTCATGACACCACGGCAACCGGGGCGGGGAGAAGATTCGCGTCCGGCCCCACGGCGGCCGGATCGGTGACCAGGCTGGGGGCATGCCGTCCGCCGCCCGCAGCCCGCGCGCCGCGCTGGCCGAGTTGCTCGCCGGCAACCGTCGCTTCGTCAGCGGCCAGCCGGTGCACGGGCACGACGTCACCGCTGCCGCCGCCGTGGCCTCCGGCGACCAGCAGCCGTACGCGGTGGTGCTGGGCTGTATCGACTCGCGCGTGCCGTTGGAGGCGATCTTCGACCAGACGTTCGGTTCGATCTGCGTGATCCGTACCGGGGCGCACGTGCTCGACCGGGCCGTACGCGGCTCGATCGAGTACGTGGTGGGGCAGCTCGGCGTACGCCTGGTGATGGTGCTGGGCCATGAGCGCTGCGGTGCGGTCGGCTCGGCGGTCGAGGCGCTGCGCACCGGGCGGCACCCCGGCGGCGACCTGGCGTACGTGGTCGACCGGATCGCCCCGGCGGTCACCGACGTCGGCGTGGACGAACCGGACGCGCATCCGCTGGCGATCCGCCGCCACGTCCGGCGCACCGTGGCAGCGCTGCGCTGCGACGACCGGCTGGCCGGGCCGGTGGACGCCGGTGAGCTGGCAGTGGAGGGCGCGCTCTACGACCTGGCCACGGGCGAGGTGACGCTGCTGCCGCAGGAGCAGACGCGAAACCGCCCGCCGGGGTGATCCCGGCGGGCGGTTTCGGTGGTGCGGGTGAGGGCGCTCAGCCCTCGAAGACGCCGGCCTCGACCAGGCGCTTCTCGGTGGCGTCCCAGCCGTGGTCCGGGTAGGACGCGGCCAGGCCGTTGATCTCGGCGCGGATCTTGGCGGCGTGGCCGGCGGCGGCCAGCACGCGGATCTCCTCGACGAAGGCCTCGGAGTCGGTGCGCAGGTGCGCGGTCTTGCCGTTGGTCAGGTTGCGCACGTAGGCGTGCTTGCCGCCGTTGAGCGGGATCAGGTACTTGAACTCGCCCAGCACGCTGAGGGCGCCACCCTGGCCAGCCTGGCCGGCCCGGACGGACGCGCGCGCGGTCTTAGAGGTGTTGCTCGCCACGGAGGTACTCCTTGCAGACGTACGGTGGGGACGGAAGGCCGTCCGGGGGCTGTGCGAGTGACGCCCGGGTTGAGCGCCGGCCCGCGAAGATGTACGGCGGCACAGAGAACCGCCCAGAGAACTGTACACGACCACGACACCTGGCTGGTCATCGCGGCGTCAGAGGGCACAACCGGGTCAGCCGCCCGGGTATTTCCCGCCGCCGGGCCCTGGCGAATTTTCCGATTCGCTGGCGCACCACCAGCCACACGAGTCATCATGGGTGCCAGGTACCACTTGGTAGGACGAGGTCGTAGGGGAAGACGCACCTCGGCTCACCGGGAGGTCACCGTGCCAACGCGTGGCGTCGTATACGTCCACTCGACCCCGCTCGCCGTGTGCTCGCACGTCGAGTGGGCGATCGCGCGCGTCCTCGCCGCGCCGGTCAACCTGCACTGGACGGCGCAGCCCGCCGATCCGGGCGCTCGTCGCGCCGAGTGCGGCTGGACCGGCAGCCCGGGGACCGGCGCGGAGCTGGCCGCTGCCCTCCGGCAGTGGCCCATGATCCGTTTCGAGGTCACCGAGGAACCCAGTTCCGGCGTCGACGGCGAGCGCTTCATGTACGTACCGGGCCGCGGCCTGTTCCGGGCCGCCGTCGGCGCGGCCGGCGACATCCAGCTCGGCGAGGACCGGCTGCGCAGCCTGATGGCCGCCGCGCGTGGCCCGGAGGCGCTGGCCCACGCGCTGGACAAGGCGCTCGGCACCGCCTGGGACGCCGAGCTGGAGCCCTACCGGTACGCCGGCGACGGCGCCCCGGTGACGCTGCTCACCCGGGTCGGGTGACGGCGGTCGAGTTGCCCCGATACGGTGGGCCGCGTGTCGATTTCCTCGCGGCGCTCCGCCGTCGCGCTCGCCGCACTGACCGCGCTGCTCGTCTCCGGGTGCTCGGACGGGCCGGACCGGCCCCGTCCCACCCCGTCGAGTCCGGCGCCGTCGTCGGCCGCGCCGGCGCCGAGCGACCCGCCGGCCGCTGACCCGGCCGCCCGCGCCGCCGCGCTGGTCGGCACGCTCTCCGACGAGGACCTGGTCGGGCAGGTGCTGATGCCGTACGCGTACGGCAGCTCGGCCACCGAGGTCTCGGCCGGCTCGGCGGCCGGCAACCGGGCGCTCGCCGGCGTCGACACCCCCGCCGAGATGGTGGCGAAGTACCGGCTCGGCGGCGTGATCCTGGTCGGCTTCAGCGCCGACGACCCGACCTCCGCCAACCAGGCCACCACGAACGTCGACAACCCGAAGCAGGTCCGGGCGCTCACCGACGGGCTGCGCGCCGCCGCCGGCAAGCTGCCCGCCGGCGCCGCGCCGTTCCTGATCGGCACCGACCAGGAGTACGGCGTGGTCACCCGGATCACCGACGGGGTGACCCTGCTGCCGAGCCCGCTCGCGGCCGGCGCCGCCGGGAACCCGGCGCTGACCGAGGCCGCGTGGCGGGCCGCCGGGGCCGAGCTGGCCGCGATGGGCATCAACCTCGACTTCGCCCCGGTCGCCGACGTGCTCGTCACCCGCAGCACGGTGATCGGCTCCCGGTCCTTCGGCGCCGACCCGGCGACCGCGTCCCCGCAGGTGGCCGGCGCGGTACGCGGCCTGCAGGCCGAGGGCGTCGGCGCGGCGGTCAAGCACTTCCCCGGGCACGGCCTGAGCGCCGAGGACTCGCACACCGAGCTGCCCGTGATCAAGCAGTCCCGCGCCGACCTGGACCGCCTCGCGTTCCCGCCGTTCCGGGCCGGGATCGGCGCCGGGGCCCTGGCGGTGATGTCGGCCCATCTGGACGTCAAGGCGGTCGACCCGGGCACCCCGGCGACGTTCTCCCGCAAGCTGCTCACCGACGTGCTCCGCGGCCAGCTCGGCTTCCAGGGCGTGGTGATCACCGACGGGATGAACATGGCCCCGGCGAAGAAGTGGTCGCCGGGCGAGGCCGCGGTGCGCGCGCTCAACGCCGGCAACGACCTCATCCTGATGACGCCGAACGTCAAGCAGGCGTACGACGGGCTGCGTGCCGCGCTCAAGGACGGCTCGTTGCCCCGCGCCCGCCTTGTCGAGGCGGTCACCCGGGTGCTGACCATGAAGTTCCGGCTGGCCGGGCGGGACACGCCCGCGCTGTCCACGCTCGACGGCGCCGCACACCGCAAGGCCGCCGACGACCTCGCCACCGCCGCGGTGACGGTGCTGCGTGGCAAGTGCGGCGGCGCGGTGACCGGGCCGGTCAGCGTGACCTCATCCGGCGGCCGAGAACGCACCCGCAAGCTGCTCACCGAGGCGCTCACTGCGGCCGGCGTCAAGGTGGTGCCCTCCGGCGGCACAGTGGTGCACCTGGTCGGGTACGGCGACGGGGCGAAGGACCTGCGTGCCGACGCCGCCGTGACGGTGGCGATGGACACGCCGTACGTGCTGTCCGGGGCGAAGTCCCCGACGCTGATGGCTACCTACTCGTCCACCCGGGCCTCGATGACCGGGCTGGCAGCCGTGCTCGCCGGCAAGGCCCCCCCGGCCGGCCGCTCCCCGGTGCCGGTCGCCGGCCTGCCGGCCACCACCTGCCGCACCTGATCCTCAGCGGCTTAAGTCGGATGCGGCCGGGCGGCCCCGGCTGGCAGGGTGTGCGCCCATGGGAGAGGCAGCACAGGGTTTCCGCTACGTCGAGCGCGCCGACGGGACAGTGGTCATCACGCATCACGGGCGGGTCGCGAGCACGCTTCGCGGCGGCCGGGCCGCGCAGTTCCTGGCCGAGGTCGGCGACGATCCGCAGCTGACCATGGCCCGGTGGACCGGCAACTACCGGCGTGGCAACGAGCGGACCGCCCGGCTACACCCCCGCAACGGCGGCTGAGGTGTAAGGAAGGGCCCCCTGTTAACGCCTGCGGTAGAGGAAGGGCCCCTTGTTAACAGTCGCCTGTTAACAAGGGGCCCTTCCTTACATCAGGGGCGGGTGAAGACCAGCGCCACGTTGTGCCCGCCGAAGCCGAACGCGTTGTTCAGCGCCGCCGGGATCTCCATGTGCCGCGACTTGTGCGCGGCGACGTCCAGGGTGAGGCCCTCGTCCGGGTCGTCCAGGTTGATCGTCGGCGGGATCACGCCGTCCCGGATGGCCAGGATGGTGGCGATCGACTCCAGCGCCCCGGCCGCGCCGAGCAGGTGCCCGGTCATCGACTTGGTGGCGGTGAGCACCGGGTGGTCGCCGACCGCCTTGCGCAGCGCGCCGATCTCCAGCATGTCCCCGACCGGGGTCGAGGTGGCGTGCGCGTTGACGTGCACGATGTCGGTACGGGCCACGTCCGCGTCGGCGACCGCCCGGGCGATGGCCCGGATCGCGCCCTCGCCCTCCGCGTGCGGCTGCACGATGTCGTACGCGTCCGAGGTGATCCCCGCGCCGGCCAGGCGCGCGTACACCCGGGCGCCCCGGGCGGCGGCGTGCTCGGCCCGTTCCAGGATCACCACGCCCGCGCCCTCACCGAGAACGAAGCCGTCGCGGCCCGAGTCCCACGGCCGGGAGGCCCGCTCCGGCTCGTCGTTGCGGGTCGACATGGCCCGCATCGAGCTGAAGCCGGCGATCGGCAGCGGGTGGATGACCGCCTCGGTGCCGCCGGCCACCACCACGTCGGCCCGGCCGGCGCGGATGATGTCCAGGCCCAGCGCGATCGCCTCCGCGCCGGTCGCGCAGGCGCTGGCGACCGTGTGTACGCCGGCCTTGGCGCCCAGCTCCAGCCCGACCCAGGCGGCCGGACCGTTCGGCATCAGCATCGGGATGGTGTGCGGGGAGACCCGCCGCGGGCCGGACGCCTCCAGGATGTCGTCCTGGGCGAGAAGGGTGGTGGCGCCGCCGATGCCCGAGCCGACGCTGACCGCCAGGCGCTCCGGGTCCGGCCCGGTCTCGGCCAGCCCGGCGTCGGCCCACGCCTGCCGGGCGGCGATGATGGCGATCGCCTCGGAGCGGTCCAGCCGGCGCAGCTTCACCCGGTCCAGCACCTCGGACGGGTCGACCGCCAGCTGGGCGGCGATCCGGACGGGCAGGTCCGCCGCCCACTCCTGGGTGAGCGCACTCACCCCGGAGCGGCCGGCGAGCATGGCGTCCCAGGTCGACGCGACGTCCCCGCCGAGCGGGGTCGTCGCGCCGAGCCCGGTGACGACGACGTCGGGACGACTCATGATCAGGACTGCGCCTCGATGTAGCTGACCGCGTCGCCGACCGTCTTGAGGTTCTGCACCTCGTTGTCCGGGATCTTGACGCCGAACTTCTCCTCGGCCGCCACCACGACCTCCACCATGGAGAGCGAGTCGACGTCGAGGTCGTCGGTGAAGGACTTCCCCTCGGCCACGTCGTCCGGGTTCACGCCGGCAACCTCTTCGAGAATCTCGGCGAGGCCGGCGGTGATCTCGTCACGGGTCATTGCGGTTGGTTCCTCTCATCGGGGGTTACCGGTGACCGGCGTCGCCGGCCACACGCCTCGGCGCGTTCGCGCCCGAGGGGGTCTCAGGGGCAGCGCACGACCTGACCGGCGTAGGTCAGGCCGCCGCCGAAGCCGAACAGCAGCACCGGGGCGCCCGAGGGCACCTCACGCCGCTCGACCAGCTTCGACAGGGCCAGCGGGATGCTCGCCGCCGACGTGTTGCCGGACTCGACGATGTCCTTGGCGATGATCGCGTCCGGGATGTTCAGCCGCTTGGCGATGCCGTCGATGATCCGGCCGTTGGCCTGGTGCGGCACGAACGCGGCCAGCTCCGACGGGTCCACCCCGGCCCGCTCGCAGGCCTGCAGCGCGAGCGGGGCGATCGCCGTGGTGGCCCAGCGGAACACCGACTGCCCCTCCTGCGCGATGTAGGGCTGCCAGCCCTCGATGCGTACCGCGTCGCTCTTCTCCGGGGCGGAACCCCAGACCACCGGCCCGATCCCGGCCGGCTCGTCGTCGGCGGTCGCGGTGACCACCGCGGCGCCCGCGCCGTCGGCGAAGATGATGCAGGTCGAGCGGTCGGTCCAGTCGGTGAAGTCGGAGAGCTTCTCCGCGCCGACGACGATCGCGTTGCGCGACGCGCCGGCCCGGATCGCGTGGTCCACGGTGCCCAGCCCGTACGCGAAGCCGGAGCAGGCGGTGTTGAGGTCGAACGCCCCCGGCGCGTTGATGCCGAGCTTCGCCGCGACCCGGCAGGCCACGTTCGGGCTGCGGTCCACCGACGAGCAGGTGGCCACCACCACCAGGTCGATGTCAGCGGCGGTCAGGCCGGAGTTGGCGAGCGCCTTGCCGGCGGCGGCGGCGGCCATGTCGGCCACCGTCTCGTCGCCCGCGATCCGCCGCGTGACGATGCCGACCCGGTCCCGGATCCACTCGTCGCTGGTGTCGACCATCTGCGCGATCTCGTCGTTCGTGACGACGCGGGAGGGCTGATAGTGCCCCATCGCGACGATCCGGCTGCCGGCCATTTAGTGCGTTCCTCCGATGCGGACGAGGGGCTGGCCCGGGGCGACCGGGTCGGCGTGGTGCGCGAGCCACTCGGTGAGCAGCCCGTTGTCGTGCGCGGTCACCTCGACCGGCCCTCGCCCTCCGGCGACGTGGCCGAGGACCTGGCCGGCGCGTACCTCGACGCCCACCGTCGCCTCGGCCGCCCGGGTGAGGCGACCGGCGGCGGGGGAGACCACCACGCGGAACCACGGCGCGGACGGCCGGGCGGCGGGACCGGCGTGGCGGGCGATCAGCCGCCGCGCGGCGGGCAGGTCGGCGGGGGTGTTCAGGGTGACGATCTCCGGCGCGCCCTCGCCCTTGAGTTCCCGCTTGACCAGCCCGGCCAGGGTGCCGGCCGGCGGCAGCTCGATCACGCCGGTGACCCCGAGGTCGGCGAGCGTGCGCATGCACAGGTCCCAGCGGACCGGGGCGGTGACCTGCCGGACCAGCCGTTGCACCGTCTCCGGGCCGTGCCCGACCGGCGCGCCGTCGAGGTTGGACAGCAGGATCCGGGCCGGGGCGGAGGCGGTGACACCGGCGGCGACGCCGGCCAGCGCGGCCTCGGCCGGCGCCATGTACGGCGTGTGGAACGCGCCGGCCACCTGGAGCCGGATGACCCGGGTGCGGGCCGGCGGTTCGGCGGCGAGCTTGTCCAGCCCGTCGACAGCGCCGGCGGCCACGACCTGACCGGCGCCGTTGCGGTTGGCCGGGTGCAGCCCGTGGGCCCGCAGCGCGGCGAGCACCTCGTCCGGGTCACCGCCGAGCACGGCGGCCATCCCGGTCGGCTCCAACGCGCAGGCCGCGGCCATCTCGCGTCCGCGTACGCCGGCGAGCGTCACGGCGGCCTCGGCGGGCAGCACCCCGGCCAGGGCGGCGGCGCCCAGCTCACCGACGCTGTGCCCGGCGACCAGCGCGACGTCGTGCATCGGCAGGTGCTCGGCGGCGAGCAGCGCGGCGGCGACGAGCAGCGGCTGGGTGCGGGCGGTGTCCTTGATCTCGTCCGCGTCGGCCCCGGTGCCCAGGTGGATCAGGTCCACCCCGGCCAGGGCCGACCACCAGCGCAGACGCGCTTCGGCGCCGGGGAGGTCGAGCCACGGCGCGAGGAAGCCGGGCTTCTGTGAACCCTGTCCGGGAGAGAGTACGGCGAGCACGTGTACGACTCTGACGGATACCGGCGTGCCGCGCTGTAACGTACGGCACCAAACCGCACTAGAACCTTTAGAGGAAACCTACAAAGATCGTCGGCGATCATCGCCGGTCGGAGACCGTCGGCACCACCGGGTCGAGGCGTCCCACTGTCAGCGCGACCTGCAACGCGAACGCGTCTCGCGGGGCCAGCGGCGAGAAGCCGGTCACCTCGGCGATCCGCTTCAGGCGGTAGCGCACGGTGTTCGGGTGCACGAACAGCGCCCGGGCGGCGCTCTCCAGCGTGCCACCGGCGGCGAAGAACGCGTCGAGCGTCTCCAGCAGCTCACCGCCGGACCGGGCGAGTGCCGCGTACACGTCGTGGCGCAACCGGCGGCGGGCCTCCGTGTCGCCGGCCAGCGCCCGCTCCGGGAGCAGTTCGTCCGCGGAGACCGGGCACGGCGCGGTCGGCCAGGCCGGCGCGGCCCGGAACCCGGCCAGCGCGGCCCGCGCCGACTCGGTGGCCTCGTCCAGGCTGGGCACCGCCGGGCCGACCACCACCGGTCCCTCACCGAAGGCGGTACGCAGCTTCTCCGTGGCCGCCACCGGGTCGGCCGCCCCGCCCAGCACGATCACCAGGCGGTCGCCGTGCACGCCGCCGATGACCTCGACGCCGATCCGCCGGGCCTGCCGGTAGACGGTGTGCAGCACGGCGGCCACCTCGCCGCCCGGCGAGCGGCCCACCGCCACCGCGACCGGCGGCGCGTCCGTCCAGCCCAGCGCGGCGGCCCGGCTGGCCAGCACGTCCGGGGAGTCGCCGCGCAGCAGGGCGTCGACGAGCAGCGCCTGCAACCGGGCGTCCCAGGAGCCGCGGCTCTCGGCGGCCCGGGCGTAGACCCGCGCGGCGGCGAACGCGATCTCCCGGGAGAAGCGCAGCACCGCCTCCCGCAGCGACTGCTCCTCGCCCGGCACGGCCAGCTCCGACACCTGCTCCTCGACCACGTCGATGGTCACCTTGATCAGCGCCACGGTCTGCTGGAGGCTGATCGAGCGGGCCAGCGCCTGCGGCGCGGCGGCGAAGACCTCGTCCGACACCTCCTGGGTGCGGTCGGTCGCGCCGCCGCCCTGGCGCAGCCACTGCACCAGCGACCGCACGCCGGCCTGGGCCACGAGCATGACCCAGGAGCGCTGGTCGGCGGGCAGGCCGCGGAACCAGGGCAGCGTCTCGTCCATCCGGGCCACGCTGGCGGTGGCCAGGCTGCCCGCCGCCCGTTCGATGCGGCGCAGCGTCGCCGACGTCTCCGTGCCGCCCGGTTCGCTCACCGCACCAGCCTGACACGCGCTGAGCAGCGGTTCCACCCCGAGGTGGCGGCGTCGCCGTGGCGTGACGATCTCCACCGGTACGCGCTGGCGATCTTGTCCGGGCGGGCCAGTACGGTGTCAGGGCGCGCCCGGGCCGTTCCGGCGGGCGCGCGAGGGCGACGGTGAGGAGGCCGGGATGGCGCAGGGGGAGGCCGAGCACGGTTGCGCCCAGGGCGAAGCGTGCCGGCGTGGCCACGACCAGCCGGTCACGGCCACGCACCCACGTCGGCCGTGCCTGCACCACCAGGGCGAGCAGGCCGCCGGCCGGGCCGCGGAGCGCGCCGAGGACGAGCCGGCGGTGCCCCGTCAGCGGGCCGCCGAGCCGGCGCATCTCGCGGACGAGCCGTCGCCGGAGCAGGGCTGTCGCAGCGACCTGGCGGGCTGGGCGGGCGCCCACCGCCACGGCGCGGTACGCCCGCTCAATCGCCGGTCGCGCCGGGAGCGGCCGCCGAGCCGCTGGTGCTGAGGCGGAGCTGCCGGGTCTGACGCGGAGCCGCCCGCGCTGACGCCGCCCGCGCGGACGCCGGGCCTGGCGTCGCAGCCGGGTTCAGCGGGTGCGGCGGCGCACCAGCAGCGCGATGCCGGCGAGTCCGGCGGTGATGACCAGCACGACGCCCACGTTGAGCAGCAGCAGCCGCTGGAGTTCGCCGAGGGCGGTGTCGAGATCGCCCACCGGGTCGAGCGCCTCCTCTGGGAGCACCCGGTCGCCGCCGCCGATGCCACCGGCGAGCGTGTCGAACTGCGCCGGCATCGGCACCCCTACCGACCGCAGCGTCTCCGGCATGTTGAGCCGCCCGAAGAACCAGCCCGCGCGAGGGTTGCTCCTGTCCGGCTGCTTGGCCGGCCGGTAGACGCGCGGGCCGCCCTTGGCCAGGGGGAAGAGGTCGTAGGTGCGCTGCGGACCGGCGGCGACGTGCACCACCACCGTGTACTTCGGACCGAGGTCCGCGGCGGCCGGGCCGCGCAGCTGGCCGGTCGTGCCCAGCCACTTGATCTGGTCGATCACCAGGTGGACCTCGGCCGACCGGCTGTCGGTGCGCAGCCGCAGCGGCTCGTCGAGCTTGTCGCCGGTGATGTCGACGCCGGTCGGCGCGGGCTTCGGTTTCGGGGCGGCCTGGGCCGCCGTCGTGCCGGTCAGGGCCAGTGTGCACGCGAGGGCCGCCATCGTCCCGGTCACGGCGATCAGCAGCCGTCTCACCTTCCGGATCATCGCCGCCTCCTCGCCCCGTTCGATGGCTGGCTTCCGCTGCAGTCACACTGGACCGGTGTCCACCACAAAGACTCCGCAGAACGGCGCTTGGTTGCAGCAGGTGGAAGAGTATTTGGAACTATTTGCGAGCTGAGACCGACCAATGAGCGGCCGATGATCATCGGCCGGATCTTACCCGGACGGAGGGAACCATGGGGGGCAGGGTCGCTCGTGTGGCGCGTACCTGGCTGGTCGTGCTCGGGGTGGCGGCGGCGGTGTCGGTGCTACCGGCCGCGCCGGCCGCCGCGCACAACTCACTGACCGGCAGCGACCCGCGCGACGGGGCCCGGCTGGCCGCCGCGCCGGAGCGGATCGAGCTGCGGTTCCTGGCCACGCCGAAGGAGGCCACGACCGAGGTCACCGTCACCGGACCGGACAATGTGGCCGCGACCGGCGGCGCGCCGACCTTCTCCGGCAAGCGGGTGATAGTGCCGTTCCGGCCGGGCGCGGCCGGGCTCTACATCGTCACCTACCGGCTGGCGTCCGACGACGGCCATCCGATCAAAGGGGAGGTCCGGTTCACCCTGACCACCGGCACCCCGGCGGAGGCGCCGTCGGCGAGCGCGCCGCCGACCAGCGCCGCGCCGACCGCCGCTCCCACCACCGCCGCGCCGACCCGGGCGAGCCCGACGCCGGCCGCCGCCGAGGCGAACGACGACGGGGGTACGGGCTGGCTGTGGGCGGCCGGCGCGGTGGTGGTGCTGGCCGCGCTGGGCGGCGGGCTGCTGCTGCGCCGCCGGGCCGCCCGCCGCTGACGCCGGCCGGTCAGCGGGAGCCGGCTCGCGGGGAACACTCTGCGTGACGCGGCTGGCACAACGATCGCCGAGAGCCGATATGCCTCTGAGTCATAATCATGACTCAGAGGCATATCGCTCAACAGGGGTACGGTTCCCGGCCACGACACGCCCGGGCCGGCGGCGACCGGCGCCGGACCTGCCGCTCAGACCAGGCGTACGCGGGCGGCACGCAGCCGGGTCAGCGTACGGTCGCGGCCCAGCACCTCCAGCGACTCGAACAGCGGCAGCCCGACGGTGCGGCCGGTGACAGCGACCCGTACCGGCGCCTGTGCCTTGCCCAGCTTCAGCCCGCGCTCCGCACCGACGGCCTCCAGTGTGGCCTTGAGCGACTCGGCGTCCCAGGACTCCAGCGCCTCGAACGCGACGATCGCCGCGTCCAGCAGGTCGGCCGCGCCCTCCTTCATCGCCTTCGCCCACGCCGCCTCGTCGATCAGCGGGTCGGCCAGGAAGAGGAAGTCGACGTTCGGCACGATCTCGCTGAGCACCGCGATCCGGGTCTGCGCCAGCGGGGCCACCGCCGCGAACGCGGCCGGGTCGAACTCCTCCGGCTGCCACGGCGGCGGGGCGATGGTCCCGGTGCCGGTGAGCCACGGCTGGCAGGCGGCGACGAAGTCCTCCACCGGCAGCGCCCGGATGTAGTCGCCGTTGAAGGCGCGCAGCTTCTTCTCGTCGAAGAACGCCGGGGACGGGTTGACCTCGTCCAGCCGGAACTCCTGCTCGATCACCGACCAGGGCACGATCTCCCGGTCGCCCGACGGCGCCCAGCCCAGCAGCATCAGGTAGTTGCGCATCGCGTCGGCGAGGTAGCCCTCGTCCCGGTACGCCTCCAGCGCGACCTTGTCCCGCCGCTTGGACAGCTTCTGCCGCTTCTCGTTCACCACCACCGGCACGTGCGCCCAGATCGGCGGCTTGACCCCGAGCGCGTCCCAGAGAAGCTGCTGCTTCGGGGTGTTCGGCAGGTGCTCCTCGGCCCGGATCACGTGGGTGATCCCCATCGACATGTCGTCCACGACATTCGCCAGCAGGAACACCGGGGAGCCGTCGCCGCGGGCGATGACGAAGTCCTCGATCAGCTTGTTCTCGAACGTCGGTTCGCCGCGCACCAGGTCGACCACCACCGTCTCGCCCTCGTCGGGCGTACGGAAGCGCAGTGCCCGGCCCTCGCCCGGCCCCAGGCCGCGGTCGCGGCAGAAGCCGTCGTAGCCGCGCTGCTGCGGGCCGGTACGCGCCTGCACGTCCTCGCGGGTGCAGTCGCAGTAGTAGGCCCGGCCGCCCTCGTACAGCCGCTGCGCGGCGGCCCGGTGCTCACCGGCGTACGAGGACTGGAAGTACGGGCCCTCGTAGCTGCCCCGGTCGATGCCGATCCACTCGAGCGCGGACAGGATGCCCTCGGTCCACTCGGGCTTGTTGCGGGCCGCGTCGGTGTCCTCGATGCGCAGCACGAACACCCCGCCCTGCTGCTTGGCGAAGATCCAGTTCTGCAGCGCCGAGCGGGCGCCGCCGACGTGGAACATACCGGTCGGGGAGGGGGCGAAGCGTACACGTACCGTCACGTCCCCCAGCCTACGGCGGCCCGCGACGGGTTTCCGGCAGGGGGGCCGGGTCAGGGCACCGACTTGATCTTCACTACCAGGGCGCTGCCCAGCACGGTGACCACCGCGGTGACCGCGTACAGGGTGGGGTAGCCGCCGAGGTGCACCACGATCGGCGCGGACAGCGCCGGGCCGAGCACCTGCGGCGCCGAGTTGGCGATGTTGATCACGCCGAGGTCCTTGGCCCGGTCCGTGGCGGCGGGCAGCACCTGCGTGATCAGCGCGGCGTCCACCGCCAGGTAGACGCCGTAGCCCGCGCCGAGCAGCAGCGCCGCCACCATCGCCATCGGCCAGGTCGGCGCCACCGCGAGCAGCAGCGCCGCCACCGCCATGATCAGCCCGGAGGCGATCACGAAGACCTTGCGCCGGCCGGAGCGGTCGGACATGCG
Organism: Micromonospora echinospora; assembly: GCF_014203425.1. Lineage (NCBI taxonomy): Bacteria > Bacillati > Actinomycetota > Actinomycetes > Micromonosporales > Micromonosporaceae > Micromonospora > Micromonospora echinospora. The sequence goes on along the minus strand of NZ_JACHJC010000001.1, from coordinate 5,988,874 downwards.
CCCGGCGACCACCGCGGTCAGCATCATTCCGACCGTGTAGAGCAGGATCAGGATCAGCAGCGAGCCCTCGGGGTCGGCCACCCGTACCCCGTCGGTGAGGAAGTAGAGCAGGTAGAGCGTGCCCAGCGCGTTGCCGGTCTGCACCAGGAACCGGGTGAACCACGCCCAGGCGAAGTCGGGGTGGCGGCGCGGGCTGATCCACATCGAGGAGAACAGCGAGCGCAGCCGCAGCGGCGAGCGGTGCTCCCGGGGCAGGTGGTCGTCCTGGGTCAGCAGCGCGAACGGCAGCGACAGCAGCAGCATGGCGAGCGCGATCGCGGCGTACCCGGCGGCGTTGCCGGTCACCACAGCCGTCACCAGCACCGCGCCCAGTACCAGGCCCAGCGCCTGCGGGATGCCCACCCAGCCGGACACGCCGCCACGCTGCGCCACCGGCACCCGGTCCGGGATCGCGGCGGTGAGGCTGGCCAGCATCGCGTTGAAGCAGACCTGCGCGGCCACCCAGGCCACCGCCACCCCGGCGATGGTGTTCTGCCGGGCCAGCAGCACCAGGGCGACCGCGCCGATCACCGCGCCGAACGCGGTCCAGACGTGCCGCCGGCCGAAGTGGCGGTTGGCCAGCCGCAGCGAGGTGCGGTCGGACAACGCCCCGGCGAGCGGGTTCGCCAGCACCGCGGCGAGCGCGCCGAGACCGGTCACCACCGCCAGCATCGCCTCCTTGTCGGCCGGCGCGATGCGTTCCACCTGCTGCGGCAGCAGCACCTGGATCGGGGTGAAGAACGCCATCCAGACGCCCAGGTTGGCCGCGAAGATCAGCGCGATCCAGCTCCGCCGTACCGGCACTGTCGGTTCGGCGAGCGCCGCCGGCAGCGACGCCGGCGTCGGGTTCACAGTGGTCATCGCCGCACCAGGTCCCGGAACCAGGTGTACGACGACTTCGGCATCCGCCGCTGCGTGTCGAAGTCGACGTGCACCAGGCCGAACCGCTTGGTGAAGCCCTCGGCCCACTCCCAGTTGTCCAGCAGCGACCAGACGAAGTACCCGGTCACCGGCACACCGGCGGCCATCGCCTCGCGCACCGCGCGGACGTGCCCGTCCAGGTATGCGATCCGCTCCGGGTCGTGCACCCGGCCGTCGGCGTCCGGCGCGTCGTCGTACGCGCAGCCGCTCTCGGTTACCTGGATCGGCGGCAGCGCGTCGCCGTAGCGCTGGTGCAGTTGGAGCAGCAGGTCCCGCAGGCCGTCCGGGGCCACCGGCCAGTCGAACGCGGTACGCGGGTAGCCGTCCAGCGGCACGATGTCGAACGGCAGCGGCGAGTCCGCCTCGGGTGCCCGGATGCCGGTCGGGTTGTAGTAGTTGACCCCGAGGACGTCGATCGGGGCGGCCAGCACGTCCAGGTCCCCATCGCGGATCACCGCCGGGTCCACACCCGGCGCCTCCGGGTAGCCGCGTCCGAGCAGCGGATCGGTGAACAGGAGGTTGTGCAGCGCGTCGTACGCCATCGCGGCGGCCCGGTCCGCGTCGGTGTCGCCGGCGACCCGCACCGGGGAGTAGTTGTTGGCGATCGCCACCGGGGACGTGGTGCGGGCGCGCAGCGCGGAGACCGCGAGACCGTGCCCGAGGAGTTGGTGGTGGGCCACCGGGAAGGCGTCGAACAGCAGCATCCGGCCGGGGGCGTGCACGCCCATGCCGTAGCCCATGCTCATGTGGATGAACGGCTCGTTGAGCGTGATCCAGAGCCTCACCCGGTCGCCGAGGCGGGCCGCGGCCAGGTCGGCGTACTCGGCGAAGCGGGCCGCGGTGTCCCGGTTCAGCCAGCCGCCGGCGTCCTCCAGCGGCTGCGGCAGGTCCCAGTGGAACAGTGTGGCGACCGGGTCCACGCCGGCGGCGAGCAGGCCGTCCACCAGCCGGTCGTAGAAGTCCAGCCCGGCGGCGTTGGCCGGGCCGGTGCCGGCCGGCTGGATCCGGGGCCAGGCGATCGAGAACCGGTACGCGGACACGCCCAGCCCGGCCAGCAGCGCGGTGTCCTCGGCGTACCGGTGGAAGTGGTCGCACGCCTGGTCGCCGGTGCTGGCGTCGGTGACCCGGCCCGGCTCGTGGGCGAAGGTGTCCCAGATGGACGGACCGCGACCGTCGGCAGTGGTCGCGCCCTCGATCTGGTACGCGGAGGTGGAGACCCCCCAGCGGAAGCCGGCGGGGAACTCGGGCATCGGCGCGGTCGTCAAGTCACCCTCCAAGACATGAAGCGTGCTCGCGACTCTAGGGCTCGGCGGACCGCCGCGCCATAGGCCGTGATGACTGCTTGATGCAAGGGAGTTCGGCGTGTCTTTTCCGAACCCGTCCGCTTAAGTCCGATTTACACATAGAGTGCCGAATATCGCGGATGTGATTTAAGTGGGGGAAAGATACTCATGATCCTCGTGGAACGCAGCGCACACGTGGCGGCGCCGGTAGAAGTGGTCTGGGACGTCGTGCAGCGCGCCGAGCAGCTGCCGGCCTGGCTGGCGGGAGTCCGCGCGGCCGAGGTCCTGTCCGGGGAGGGATTCGGGCGGCGGCAGTTGGTCCAGGCCGGACGCGGCGCCGCGCACGAGGCCGAGGTGATCGCCTTCCAGGAGCCGACCCTGATCGGCTGGCGCGAACGCGCAAAGGGCGCCGGCGCCCGGGCCGAGGCGCGCACCGAGATCTACGTCCAGCTGACCCCGGACGAGGAAGCCGGCGGCACCGTCGTACGGCTGATCGTCGTGCGGTGGCCCGCCGGACCCGTCAAGGCGGCCCTGCTCCGGCTCGGCCTGCGCCGGGTCGGCGCCGACCTGGAGGACTCGCTGGCCCGGCTGACCGACCTGGCCGCCGTCGGCTGACCGAGCCCAGTCCCGGCGTCGCCCGCGATGGTGACGGCCCGGCGTTCCCGCCAGGGACGCCGGGCCGTCTTTGCTACCCGAGGTGTTAAGAAGGGGCCCTTTCTCTGCCGGAGGCGTTAAGAAGGGGCCCCTCCTTTCAGCTGTCGCCGCCGGTCTCGCCGACCGGGGCGGCGTTGACGTCGTCCAGCGCGTACTTGCGGGCCGCGTCGGCCGGGACGTGGGCCGGCACCACGCCGCGCAGCGCGAGCTGGCGCAGCGTGGCGACCGCCACCGACTCGGCGTCCACGTGGAAGTGGCGGCGCAGCGCGTGCCGCGTGTCCGACATGCCGAAGCCGTCGGTGCCGAGCGAGGTGTAGTCGCCGGGTACCCAGCGGGCGATCAGGTCCGGTACCGCGCGCATCCAGTCGCTGACCGCGACCTTCGGCCCGTCGGCGTCGGCCAGCCTCCGCGCGATGTACGGCACCCGCGGCTCCTCGCCCGGGTTGAGCAGGTTGTACTCCTCGCACTCCACCGCGTCGCGGCGCAGCTCGGTCCAGGACGTCACCGACCACACGTCGGCGGAGACGCCCCAGTCCTCGGCGAGCAGCTGCTGGGCCTTGAGCGCCCACTGCATGCCGGTGCCGGAGGCGAGGATGTTCGCCTTCGGCGCGTCGTCGCCGACCTGCGGCGCGGGGGAGTAGCGGTGGATGCCCTTGACGATGCCCTCGACGTCCACGCCCTCCGGCTCGGCCGGCTGGAAGATCGGCTCGTTGTAGATGGTGAGGTAGTAGAAGATGTTCTCCTGCTCCTCGCCGTACATCCGGTGCAGGCCGTTCTCCACGATGTGCGCCAGCTCGAAGGCGAACGCCGCGTCGTAGGAGACCACCGCCGGGTTGGTGGCGGCGAGCAGCAGCGAGTGGCCGTCCTCGTGCTGGAGGCCCTCACCGTTGAGCGTGGTCCGGCCGGCGGTCGCGCCGAGCACGAAACCCCGCGCCATCTGGTCCGCCGCCGCCCAGAACCCGTCGCCCGTGCGCTGGAAGCCGAACATCGAGTAGAAGATGTACAGCGGGATCATCGGCTCGCCGTGCGTGGCGTACGCCGTTCCCGCGGCGGTGAAGGAGGCCACCGACCCGGCCTCGTTGATCCCCTCGTGCAGGATCTGGCCGGTGGTCGACTCCTTGTAGGACAGGAACAGGTCCCGGTCCACGGCGGTGTAGCGCTGGCCGTGCGGCGAGTAGATCTTCTGGGTCGGGAAGAGCGAGTCCATGCCGAAGGTACGGGCCTCGTCCGGGATGATCGGCACCCAGCGCTTGCCGAACTCCTTGTCCTTCATGATGTCCTTGAGCAGGCGGACGAAGGCCATCGTGGTGGCGACCTTCTGCTTGCCCGACCCGCGCTTGACGTCGGCGAACCGCTCGCTGCCCGGGATGGCCAGCGTCTTGCGCGCGGTGCTGCGCGTGGGCAGGTAGCCGCCGAGCTGCTGGCGCCGGTCCTTCAGGTAGGTGATCTCGTCCGACTTCTCGCCCGGGGTGTAGTACGGCGGGAGGTACGGGTTCTCCTCCAGCTGCTTGTCCGGGATGTCCAGGTAGAGGCGGTCGCGGAAGAGCTTCAGGTCCTCCAGCGTCAGCTTCTTCATCTGGTGCGTGGCGTTGCGGCCCTCGAAGTGCGAACCGAGCGTCCAGCCCTTGATCGTCTTGGCGAGGATCACTGTCGGCTGGCCGGTGTGCTCCGTGGCCGCCTTGTAGGCCGCGTAGAGCTTGCGGTAGTCGTGGCCACCCCGCTTGAGGTTCCAGATCTCGTCGTCGGTCAGCCCTTCGACCATCTTGCGGGTCCGCGGGTCGCGGCCGAAGAAGTGCTCCCGCACGTACGCCCCGGACTCCGCCTTGTAGGTCTGGTAGTCGCCGTCGGGCGTGGTGTTCATCAGGTTGACCAGCGCGCCGTCGGTGTCCGCGGCGAGCAGCGGGTCCCACTCCCGGCCCCAGACGACCTTGATGACGTTCCAGCCGGCGCCCCGGAAGAACGCCTCCAGCTCCTGCATGACCTTGCCGTTGCCGCGGACCGGTCCGTCCAGGCGCTGGAGGTTGCAGTTGATCACGAAGGTGAGGTTGTCCAGCTCCTCGCGGGCGGCCACGCCGATCGCGCCGAGCGACTCGACCTCGTCCATCTCACCGTCGCCGAGGAACGCCCAGACGTGCTGCTGGGAGGTGTCCTTGATGCCCCGGTGCTGGAGGTAGCGGTTGAACCGCGCCTGGTAGATCGCGTTCAGCGGCCCGAGACCCATGGAGACGGTCGGGAACTCCCAGAAGTCCGGCATCAGCCGCGGGTGCGGGTACGACGGCAGCCCGCCACCGGGGTGCGACAGCTCCTGCCGGAAGCCGTCGAGCTGGGACTCGCTGAGCCGGCCCTCCAGGAACGCCCGCGCGTACATGCCGGGGGAGGCGTGGCCCTGGTAGAAGATCTGGTCGCCGCCGCCCGGGTGGTTCTTGCCCCGGAAGAAGTGGTTGAAGCCCACCTCGTAGAGCGACGCGGAGCTGGCGAACGTGGAGATGTGGCCACCGACGCCGATCTCCGGGCGCTGCGCCCGGTGCACCAGCATGGCAGCGTTCCACCGGATGTACGCCCGCAGCCGCCGCTCGACGTGCTCGTCACCCGGGAACCACGGTTCGCGCTCCGGCGGGATCGTGTTGATGTAGTCGGTGGTGGTCAGGGACGGCACCCCGACCTGCCGCTCGCGGGCCCGCTCCAGCAGGCGCAGCATGACGTACCGGGCTCGTTTTGTCCCGCGCTCGTCGATGACACCGTCGAGCGACTCGACCCATTCGCTGGTCTCTTCAGGGTCGATGTCCGGAAGCTGGCTCGGCAGACCAGCGGTGATCACCGGGCGCTTGCGTTCCGTAGCCACAGGCGTTCCCTCGGTTTCGTGTGGGATAGGTCTCTAGCGCCATCCTGCCCCCTGGTGGCGCGTGTCGTCACCTCTCCCACCCTCAGACGCGACGCTGAACACAGGTACCCATCAGTAACTTTGCGCGATCACCGGGTGCGCTATCGGCGGGCGCGGCGGGGGAACCGGGCACTGCGGCAGAATGCGCCGTATGCGCAGTGAGGTGATCACCGTCCGGACCGGCTCCCGGCCGACCGTCCGGGACATCACGAGCGAGGCCGAGCGGTTCGTCGCCAGCGCCGGCGATGGTCTGCTGCACGTCTTCGTCCCGCACGCCACGGCCGGGCTGGCGATCATCGAGACCGGCGCCGGCTCCGACGACGACCTGCTGCGGGCGCTCGACGACCTGCTTCCCACCGACGGCAGGTGGCGGCACCGGCACGGCTCGCCCGGGCACGGCCGCGACCACGTGCTGCCCGCGTTCGTCCCGCCGTACGCCACGCTGCCGGTGCTCGGCGGGCGGATCCAGCTCGGCACCTGGCAGTCGATCTGCCTGGTCGACACCAACGGCGACAACCCCGACCGGCAGGTGCGCTTCTCGTTCCTGCCCGGCTGAGCGGTGGCGCGGATAGTGGAGTGCATCAATTATTGACCAGTCACGTAGAATTGGCTGATGGCGCACTCCACTGTCTCCGCTGATCAGCCCGGCTCCGGTGACCGGCCGAGCCTGGCCGGGGACACCGTGCGCCGGATCCTGCACGTCGCCGCCGCGCTGCGCCACCACCAGGACGAGGCGCTCGCCGGGCTGGGGCTCACCCCCGCGGCCGCTCGCGCGCTGCACGAACTGGACCCGGACCGCCCGCAGCCGGCCCGCGACCTCGCCGAGCAGCTCGGCTGCGACAGGTCGAACGTCACCGGCCTGGCCGACCGGCTGGAGCGGGCCGGGCTGGTGGAACGACGCACCGATCCGGCCGACCGGCGGCAGAAGACGCTTGTGGTAACCGGGCGCGGCCGGGAGGTCCGTGCGCGGGTCGGGCAGGTCATGTCGGACTCCCGACTGCTCGACGACCTGAGCACCGCCGAACTGGCCGCACTGCGTGAACTCGTCTTCAAGGTCTCCGACGGCGGCTGCCCGGAGGAGTGCGGCGAGGTCTGAACCACGCCGGGCGGAACGTGTCCGACTGGGCGCGGCGGGCCCGAGTCGGTAATGCTGTCCGACGTGACCACCCCGCACGATCTCGACGACCGGCTCCGGGCCGAACTGGCCGCGCTCGGGGCGCCCGACCAGCGGCGCGACCTGGGCGAGCGACTGCCCGACGGCGGGCCGCTGACCGGGGCGCAGGCGCTGGCCCTGTTCGACGCGCAACTGACCAGCCGGCTGCTCGACCTGGCCGGGCAGTGGCTGCACGGCTTCGGTGAGGGGTACCACACCATCGAGTCGGCGGGGCACGAGGGCAACGCCGCGGTGGCCGCCGCGCTGCGGCCGACGGACCCCGCGCTGCTGCACCACCGCTCCGGGGCGTTCTACTGCCTGCGCGCCGCCCAGGCCGCCGGGGCCTTCCCCGCCGCCCCGCCGCCGCCCGCCCCGCCGACACCCGACCCGGAGACCGCTCCCGACGCCGCCGTCGACGGCTCGCCCGGTGCCGTCCCCGGCGCCTCAAGCGGCGTCTCGCCCGACGAGCCGGCCGCATCCTCCGCGCAGCGAGCCACCCCCGCCTCGTCGGCTGTTTCCCCCGCTCCGTCGGCTGTCATCCCGGACCCGTCGGCCACCCCGGCCCTGCCGGACGCCACCCACGAATCGCACGACCTGCCCGCCCAGCGCGGCACCAGCCAGGATCCCCCCATCGATCCCACCTCTCAGGAGCAGCGTTCCGCGCTCCGGGAACCGGAGAGATCTTGGAGCGAAAGTGCCCCTATGGGGGCCGTTTCGTACCAAGATCTCGAACGGCCGGGCGCGGGAGGCGACGCTGGCCAGGCGGGTGCCGTCGCTGCGCCGGGCGGCGCGAGCGGTCGGACGAACGCGGCGGCGGGTGAGGCGGGCAGCCTTCCCGTGGGAGCCGGGATCGTGGTGGACGCGGACGGTGGCGCGACTGTCGGCGTACCCGATCTGCCGCCGCCTGCCCCCGACGACGCGTTCGCGGCGGCGGCGCGCGACGTGCTGCGCGGCATTGTGGCGTCCGCCGAGGAACCGGCCGCCGGAGGCCGGCAGAAGCTCTTCGGCCGCGCCGACCTCGCGGTCGTGCCGACCGCCGCGAGCGCCGGCTCGCACCTGCCCCGCGCGGTCGGCCTGGGGCTGGCGCTGGAGCGGCTGCGCCGGGGCGCCCGGCCCGCGGACGGTGAGCCGGAGGCGGCGGCCTGGCCCGCCGACGCCGTGGTGGTCTGCTCCTTCGGCGACGCCTCGGTCAACCACGCCACGGTCACCGCCGCGCTCAACACCGCCGGCTGGTACGACCACACCGGCCTGCGTATCCCGGTCCTGTTCGTGTGCGAGGACAGCTGTGGCTCCGCTGACGGGTGGGTGGCGACGACGCTGCGGTCCCGGCCCGGCATCCGCTACTTCGCGGCCGACGGCACGGACGTGGCCGAGAGCTACCGGGTGGCGGCGGAGGCGACCGCCTGGGTGCGCCGGCACCGCCGGCCCGCCGTGCTGCATCTGGGCGCGGTCCGGCTGATGGGCCAGGGCGACGGGGGCGAGGTCCGCGACCCTTTGCTGGCCACCGCGCGGCTGCTGGTCACCTCCGGGTACGCCGGGGGCGAGGAACTTCTCAGCCGGTACGACGAGCGGGGCTGGCAGCTGCGCCGCATCGCCGAGGAGGTGCTGGACGAGCCGAAACTGGCGTCCGCGGTCGACGTGGTGCGGGAGCTGGCGCCACGCCGGCCGGTCCGGGTGTCCCGGGCGGTGGCCGACGCGGCGGCGCGGGCGGCCGGTCCGGGCGCCGGGGCGCGGGCGGAGGCGTTCGGCGGCAAGCCGCCGGAGCTGACCGGGCCGCTGACGCTGGCGCAGAGCATCAACGCGGCGCTCGCCGACGGCATGCTCGACCACCCCGGGATGGCGGTGTTCGGCCGGGGGGTGGCCGCCGGCGGCGGGGCGCACGGGGTGACCGAGGGGCTGCGGGACCGGTTCGGGGCGGCCCGGGTGTTCGACACGCCACGGGACGAGACCTCGATCCTCGGGCTCGGGCTGGGCGCCGGCCTGGCCGGGATGCTGCCGGTGCCGGAGATCCGGTACCTGGCGTATCTGCACAGCGCCGAGGACCAGCTCCGCGGCGAGGCGGCCACCATGCGGTTCTTCTCCCGGGGCGCGTTCCGCAACCCGATGGTGGTGCGGGTGGCCGCCCTGGCGGGCGAGGACGGGCTCGGCGGCAACGCGCGCAACGACAACTCGGTGGCGGTACTGCGGGACGTGCCGGGGCTCGTGGTCGCCGTGCCGGCGCGGCCGGACGACGCCGCGCCGATGCTGCGTACGTGCCTGGCGGCGGCCCGGGTGGACGGCAGCGTCTGCGTCTTCCTGGAGCCGGCCGCGCTCTACCACGCCCGCGACCTCTACACCGACGGTGACGGAGAGTGGACGGCCGAGTACGCCGAGCCGGGCGCCTGGGCGGACCGGCACGTGCCGATCGGGCGGGCCCGTGTCTACGGGATCGGCTCGTCCGAGGACCTCACCATTGTCACTTTCGGTAGCGGGGTGCGGATGTCGCTGCGCGCGGCGGCCACCCTCGCCGCGGAGGGCGTGGGCAGCCGCGTGGTGGATCTGCGCTGGCTGGCCCCGCTGCCGGTGGCCGACATCATCCGGGAGGCCTCGGCGACCGGCCGGGTGCTGGTGGTGGACGAGACGCGGCGCTCCGGCGGGGTGGGCGAGGGCGTGCTGTCCGCGCTCGTCGACACCGGGTACGTCGGCGCCGCGCGCCGTGTGGCCGGACTTGACTCGTTTGTACCATTAGGTCCGGCTGCTCGTCAGGTACTGGTCTCGGAGGAAGCCATCACCCAGGGTGCCCGTACGCTGCTGGCACGGTAAATTCCGTTCCACCCGGTGCGCCACTTGCGCGGCGAGCCGCAACTGTGTGGACTGAGCCCGACGGTGTCACCCGACGCCACGAGCAGGCATGAGATGAGGAGGCACTCGACAGTGAGCGCGACCGCTGGTCAGGCCGACGGGGTACGCAGCCTGGCGGACCGGTTCGGTATCGAGCCGGGCATGGTCGTCATGGAGATGGGCTACGACGACGACGTCGACACCGATCTCCGGGACGCCCTGACCGACCGCTGTGGGGATCTCGTCGACGAGGACACCGACGAGGTGGTCGACGCGGTTCTGGTCTGGCACCGAGACGGCGACGGTGACCTCTTCGAGCTCCTCGTGGACGCCCTCGGGCCGCTCGCCGACAACGGCGTGGTCTGGCTCCTGACCCCGAAGGCCGGCCGGGACGGCCACGTCGAGCCGAGCGAGGTCGCGGAGAGCGCGCAGACCGCCGGGCTCCAGCAGACCTCCACCATCAACGCCGGCCGCGACTGGAGCGGCGCCCGCCTCGTCATGCGGCGCGGCTCCAAGAGCAAGAAGTAGGAGCGCACATGCCCGTCGAGGTTGGCGCCGAGGCGCCCGACTTCCTGCTCAAGGACCAGAACAACCAGGAGGTACGGCTCGCCGACTTCCGTGGCCGCAAGACCGTGCTGCTCGTCTTCTACCCGCTCGCCTTCACCGGCGTCTGCCAGGGCGAGCTGTCCGAGGTGCGGGACAACCTCGACGAGTACGCCAACGACGACGTCCAGGTGCTGACCGTCAGCGTCGACTCCGTGTACGCCCACAAGATCTGGGCCGAGCAGGAGGGCTTCCAGTTCCCGTTGCTGGCCGACTTCTGGCCGCACGGCGCGGTGGCCCAGGCGTACGACGTCTTCAACGACGTCGCGGGCATCGCCAACCGGGGCACCTTCGTCATCGACAAGGCCGGAGTGGTCCGCTTCGCGGAGATGAACATGCCCGGTGAGGCGCGCGACCAGCAGGGCTGGCGCAAGGCGCTGGCCGAGGCCGTCGCCGCCTGAGTCCCACACCCAGGTACGTCGTTCGACCGGGCCGGAGGCGGGCAGGTAAGCTGGCCGCTCCGGCCCGCCGTACGGGCGTTCCGGGCGCGTAGCTCAGTGGGAGAGCACTCGCCTTACAAGCGAGGGGTCGCAGGTTCGAAACCTGCCGCGCCCACCCTTCATCATCAGCAGAAACCGCCCCGAGAAGATCGTTTCTCGGGGCGGTGACAGCAACGCTGACAGCAACAGGGGTCTATGAAAGACGCCCGTCGAGCTTGCCGAGCGCCTGACGCATCGCGTCGAGGTTGGCATGCGAGTATACCTTCAGCGTGATCTTCACATCGGCGTGCCGGGCGATGGCCTGGACGATGTGCGGCGGGACGCCCAACTCCATCAGCAGCGAGACGACGGTGTGCCGCAGGTCGTGCAGGCGGATGTCAGGGCAGCCGGCTTTCTCTCGGAGGCCGGCGAAGTGTCGGTTGAGGTTGCGTGGCTCCATCGGGGTACGGACCTCGCGCTGGCGCTCCTGGTGGTCGAGCAGCGCCAGCCAGGTCCAGTCGGGGAGCGGGAGGATGCTGTCCGAGTCCTCGGTCTTGGTGTCCTGTAGGCGCAGTTCGCCGCCGGCACGTTGCACCGTCTGCCCGATGGTGGCGGTGCCGTTGTCGGGGTCAAGGTCCGACCAGCGGCGCCCGAGCAGTTCTCCCCGCCGCAGTCCGAGAGTCGCGGCTACCACGTACAGCGCGTGGAGCCGCTGCCCTCCGTGGCGGCGAGGAGCTTGCGGACCTGCTCGACCGACGGGCCCTTACCGACCCGGTAGCGGGGCGCTGGTACGCGGACCAGCTTGGCGACGTTGCGCGACATGAACTCTTTCCGCATGGCGTGTTGCAGGGCGTTCCGCAGCACTGCATGCACGAATTGGATCTGCCGAGCACTCGGGTAGCGCTGGCAGCAGCAGCAGCGGCGCGTGCGGTGGTGGGTTTGAGGTCGGTGACGTAGGCGGCGACGGGACGTGAGCGACACTCCTAGTTGTCCTCGTAGGCCAGCTCGACTGCCGTCGCGGGGACCTGGAGCTCGCCAGTCCCCTGCGGGTGCTCGACGAGATAAACGTCTGACGGCTCGTCCAGCGATGTGGTGTGCCAGGCTTCCACAACTCTGGTGATGGAACCGGCGTAGGCGCCGTCGGTCAGCCGCACCCGCACGCCAGGCATGTATCCGCCTAACCCGGCGAGCGGTGGACCTATCGGGTCACGCCAGGTTGGCCCGGACTGCTGCTCCAGCACCAGCAACTCACCCGGCCGATAGTCGTCGGCGTCCCTCTCGACCCGGTACCCAGCCGCTTCAAGGATCTCGGCAATCGCCGCCATCATCGCGAATTTGACCGTCGAGGAATGCCGAATGGCGGGGTGCATCTCCGAGCCGCCACGCCGGTAGGCGCCCGCTTCGAGGGCCCTGAGGGCCGCGTCGCGCAAAGCGCCGCTGACAACCCAATCGATCCATACCCCAGGGTCATGTTCGGAGCCTTCGATGGACACGCCGGTGCTGTGAAGGGCCTCACGAGGTTGCCAAGGCAGCACGGGCAGGCCGGCCACCATCAACTCCTGCCGGACAGCCGCGGCAAGAGCATTGGGGGCGGTGGGCTCGGATACGGCCATGCTTCTCATGATCCGCCTCTGGCAACAAGACGTGTCACGCAGGTCCTGATACCGATCTGTCACACAGGTCCTGATCCCCGACACCGGCTGCCGGCGATGTCGGGCTCCACTTGATGCGTTTCGGATCGCTGTCAGATGGTTGCGTGACACCCTCGGCTAAGTCTGGTGAGCGTGTCCTCGATCATGGAATCCATGCATCACGTCCTGGACGATCCTTCCGGGTTGTCGCCGAGAGCCGTCCAGTTCCTCAGGCATGCCGCGGAGCGAACGTCGTTCGACGTGTCGGATTGGCCCACGACAGACGAGCTGCAGGCTATCAACCAAGAGCCATGGCACGTTCTGCCTGCCAGGTGAGCGGAACCTGGTCCGTCGATACGGGGGACGTCGATGCGTCTGGCTGGCTGGCATCGATCCGAGTTCTGTAAGTCTCTTCGACGGTACTGCAATTTGTGCGGATGGGATTCCCGCACATGGGAAATGAGGAAGATTGACCTGCTTATGTAGATGCCCCTATCGGTTCCCCTGTCGCGGCTAGTTCGGAGGGGGTGTCTTGGTGTATTGCTAGAGAACTGCCAGCTCAAGCTATGTGGCCAGGAGTGGCTGGGGTGTCGGTTGAGCGGTGCCTCCGGCCCAACTTCTGCTCTTGGCGTTGCATGTGTCCTGTCTCTAGCAGCATGGGAAAGCCTTTCCACCTGTGTAACGGACTTGCCATGCGTGGGCGTGGTTCCCGGTATGGTGTGTCAGCGCACGGACCGATGCCCTGACTGTCGTACTCGGACGGTGTCGACCAGCCCTCCGGCCGGGGGGTGGTCAAACCCCTCGGAGGTCAGCAGTTCTCATCGACAGGAGGGCGATGTCCGCGCGCAAGAGGGGATCTCAGGTCCCGAAAAGGAACCGGCACGCTGGCAGTAAGCGCTGCGAGCATGCCAACGAGTGGGTGGTTCCAGCGCTGAAGCTGCTTGCCCACTCAGCATGGCTGGCGGCGACGCTGGTCGGGAACGGATGCGGGCCTAGTTGACCTAACGCCAACCAGGCCCGTACCGGTGGGGAAGGGCCTCCGCCTTGGGCCTCCAAGCTGGGGCGGGGGTCTTCCTGCTGGTGCTGGTGCGTGAAACGCCAGCACGTCCTAACGGTTCGGACCTTACAACCTTAACCTGGGGCGCGACAGCCTGGCGGCGATTCGGCCGCGCTACCGCCTTGCCGGCCATGACGGAACGCCCGACGAAAACCCCTCCGGGTCGTCTGTGTGTCCTGAGGTAGCAAGTTCGACCTCAGCCACGAGCTGAGCATGCACAAAAAGTTCGTCGACGTAGTCCGCATGCGGTCCTGTATGTACACCTACCCAGCCTTGGCGGCGCTTGGTGATTTTCCAAGCAGCCAGATCAGATGTTATCGGCGCAGCTCAAGGCCATAAGCGGCACGCTGTGTCCCTAAGTTGCAGCGCGCTAAGCCGCGTGCTTGGGACGCATGACGTGCCTACGCCTATCGAACCTGTGTATGAAGATGTAGTGCGACACGCCATCCGTCGGGTTGGCTCGCTATGGTGTCTCCTGCGCACGGCACTGACCAACTTGGACCCCAGCTCAAGCTGATTGAGGGTCCGGATGGCTCCGGCGGCCGGGGGTTCATCCGCCCTCGATCCGACGAGTTGAGAAGAGGTGGCAGTGACAAGGCGCCGCAAGGGGCCCTTGGGCCCGAGCAAGAACCGGCGGACCAACGCCAACCGGTGGCGGGACGCTGCGGAGGGGGTGGCAGTCGTACTCAAGCTGTTCGCCTACGCCGTAGGGCTGGCGGTAACGCTGGCCGGAAACGGCTGTGGGCCCAACTGACCGATCGTCGTTGGACCCACGCCAGACGGAAGGCCCTCGCCTCGCGGTTGCCACCAGAAGGGCGGGGGTCTTCTTCTGCACCACAGTGCATCACAGTGCATCACGTTGTAACGCTTCGTACGATACAACGTGTGCCAGAGGCAGCCAACAAGGTGTTGCCCATCCTGAGCTACCCCCGCTTTCATGGAGCTTCTTGATCATGGTCTGATGGCCGTGGGGAGGAAGTTGTCCGTGGCAGCACCGAAGAAGTACCCCGATGAGCTACGTCAGCGCGCTGTGCGTTTGTACCGCGAGTCGGATCCGAAGCCGGTGATCCGGCGCCTGGCCGAGCAGCTTGGTGTGCATCACGAGGCGCTCAGGAACTGGATCCGTCAGGCCGAGGCCGACGCCGACGAGCGTCACGACCGGCCGACCAGCGAGATGGCGGAGGAGAACCGCCGGCTGCGCAGGGAGGTCGCCGAGTTGCGGCGGGCGAACGAGATCCTGAAGGCCGCGAGCGCGTATTTCGCGGCGGAGCTCGACCCGACCCGGCGACGGTCATGAGGTTCATCCACGAACACCGTGACCAGTTCGCGGTCGCGCTCCTGCTACGGGTCCTGAACATCGGCGCCTCGACCTACTACGCGTGGGTGAAGCAGGTCGAGCAGCCCTGCGACCGCGACGTGGTCGACCTGGGTCTGGTCTCCAACATCCACGAGATCTGGGAGACATCGGGGCGCACCTACGGCGCGGACCGGGTCCACCGGCAGCTACGCCGTGACGGCATCCGCGTGGGCCGTAAGCGGGTCGAGCGGTTGATGGTGCAGCAGGGCTGGCAGGGGGCGTTTCTGCGTCGGGGCTGGCGCGGCGGCTCCACGAAGCAGGATCCCCGGCACACGCCGGCGCCGGATCTGGTCAACCGGCAGTTCACCGCCGACGGGCCGAACCGGCTCTGGGTCGCCGACGCCACCCGCATCCCCTGCGGTGAGGGCGTGTTCTGGTTGGCTGCGGTCCGCGATGCGTTCTCCCGCCGGATCGTTGGGTGGAAGACCTCCGACCGCTGCGACACCGACCTGATCCTCGCCGCCCTCGAATACGGCATCTGGTCGCGCGACGTCCGCGACGGCCAGTTGATCCACCACTCAGATCGCGGGTCGAACTACACGTCGTTTCGCTTCGCGGAACGCTTACAGGACAACGGGATCCTGCCCTTGATGGGATCCGTCGGCGACTCCTACGACTGTGAGACTTTGAGGCGCCGTCAGGCGGCCTGACTCTTGCTTACGACTGACCCCGCAGTTCGGGTGTCCTTGCTGTTGATCTGTCGTCTGCCTGGCGGTGCAGCACCAGTGGTGCTGGCCGGGCGGGCAGTGACCTCATAGGAGCCTGATCGCAGCAGGTCCCGTCACAGTCCCGTCCACCCGGCCGGCCAGCGTCACGAACCCCTGTCGCCCTGGTCTGAGCTGGAGCCCGCGATGTCAAGCATGAGCCCCGACCCGCGTCGACGTCGAGTCGTCATCGGCGTCGACACCCACAAGCACGTCCACGTCGCCGTCGCCCTGGACGACATCGGCGGCCGCCTCGACGCCCGCTCATTCCCCGCCGACCGAGGCGGCTATGAACAGCTGCTCGACTGGGCGGCCGGCTTCGAGGCGAAGAGGCTGATCTTCGCGATCGAGGGCACCGGCTCCTACGGCGCCGGACTGACCTCCGCTGTCCGACGACGGGGCCTCGGAGTCATCGAGGTCCTGCGCACCGACCGCCGCGACCGTCGGCTACGCGGCAAGAGCGACACCCTCGACGCCGAGAACGCCGCTCGCTCGGTGCTGGCCGGTAACTCCACCAGCGTCCCGAAGACCAACGACGGCATCGTGGAGATGATCCGCCAGATCAAGGTCGCCAAAGACGTCGCGGTCAAGGCCCGCACCGCCGCGATGATCACCCTCAAGGCAGTGCTGGTCACCGCCAGCCCCGAGCTACGTGAACCTCTGCAGCCCTTGTCGAAGATGGCCCTGATCGAACGGTGCGCCGGCCTGCGCCCCGGTCCGGTCACCACCGTGCTCGCCGCAACGAAACACACCCTGCGCTCGATCGCCCGCCGCTGGCAACAGCTCAACGACGAGATCAAAACCCACGAAGCGATACTCGTCGAGCTCACCGGCCAGCTCGTGCCGCAGTTGGTCGCCGCGTTCGGCGTCGGCGCCGACACCGCCGCCGAGATGCTCATCGTCGCCGGCGACAACATCGACCGGGTCCGCTCAGAACCCGCCTGGGCGAGGCTCTGCGGCGTCGCACCGATCCCCGCCTCCTCCGGCATGACCAACCGGCACAGACTCAACCGCGGCGGTCACCGCCAAGCCAACGCCGCCCTCTACCGCGCCGTCATCGTCCGCATGCAACACCACGAACCCACCCGCGCCTACGTCGCCCGCCGCACCGCAGACGGCAAGACCAAAGCTGAGATCATCCGCTGCCTGAAACGACTCCTCGCCCGCGAGATCTGGGCCCTGCTCCGCCCTCTCCGCACGACCACCATCGCCACTTGACAGCTATAGGAGCGTCAACGCGCTGATGGAGAACTTCTGGTCGACGTTGAAGATCGAACTCGTCTACCGCACCTCATGGCGGACCCGCGACGAGGCCGAGAACGCGATCTTCGCCTACATCGACGGCTGGTACAACACCCGCCGCATCCAGAAGGAACTGGGCTACCTCAGCCCAAACGAGTACGAGACCGCCTGGCACAGCCACCGAACCGAGCCAGCCGAGCCACCTATCGCCACCCCTGCACCAGCCGGCAGCAGGTAACCACCGCTCCATCAAAGCGGGGGGAACTCAAGGGCTGCGGAGACG
Organism: Micromonospora echinospora; assembly: GCF_014203425.1. Classification (NCBI taxonomy): domain Bacteria; kingdom Bacillati; phylum Actinomycetota; class Actinomycetes; order Micromonosporales; family Micromonosporaceae; genus Micromonospora; species Micromonospora echinospora. The sequence continues at coordinate 5,971,827 of NZ_JACHJC010000001.1, read as the reverse complement.
GCAGGTTGGCGCTCGTAGTCGCGGGCGAGCCGGCGGCAGGCGGTGAGCCAGGCCAGGGTGCGTTCCACGACCCAGCGGCGTGGGTGGACAGCGAAGCCGCGTTGGTCGGCGGGTTTGCGGACGATCTCCAGCGTGGTGCGCAGCGTGTCGCGGGTCCAGTCGACGAGTCGCCCAGCGAATCCCTGATCGGCGAAGACGTGCCGGATCGGGGTGACCATGTAAGCGCTGAGCAGGGCCGTCTTGGCTCCGTCGCGGTCCTGCCAGCTCGCGGCGAGCACGGTTACGGTGACCAGCAGTCCCAGGGTGTCGGTGATGATGAACCGTTTCCGGCCGTTGATCTTCTTGCCCGCGTCGTAGCCCCGACTGTCCCGGCCGACGGTGTCAGCGCCCTTCACGCTCTGCGAATCGATGATCCCCGCCGACGGCTCCGGCTGGCGGCCCTGCTGCACCCGGGCCTTGATCCGCAGCGTGGCCAGGAGTTTCTCCGTCACACCGGCCTCTTCCCACCGGGTGAAGTACCAGTACACCGTCTGCCACGGCGGCAGGTCAGCCGGCAGATAGCGCCACGGGCACCCCGACCGCACCACGTACAGGATCGCGTTGACGATCTCCCGCCGCGGATGCTTCTCCCGACGACCATCCGTGTTCGGCTCCGGCAACAGCGCCTCGATCAGCGACCACTGGGCATCAGTCAAGTCCGAGGGGTAACCACGACGCGCAGACACCGCGCCACCCTGCCCGCCCCATCGCTGGATGTCATGCCGCCACGCCGTCCACAACAGACCTTCTCAAACACGCACTGAGATCAGTTGCTCGGGCCGAACGCCTGGTCGGCTTCCGTAGGACTTCGAGCAGAGGTTACGCCTGAGCGGTGGTCACTCAGCTCCGAACCGGCCCCACCCGCCGCTCACGCCAGCCAAACCGCCGGTGCGGTGACAGCACGAGTCGCCCGTTGAGCTGACCTGCCGTGAGGTCAGGCGCTCCAGCCACCGACGCCACCGCTGCCGGTGTTGCCGCCGTCCGTCCGGTTCCGATGGTCGTCGAGCCTGCGGCGGGCCTCCGCAGATGCCTGGAAGTCACGCACCTGGCCGCCGTCGACTGGTGTCTGCCGGCTACGGCGCCACAGTGCGACCGCAGCCACGGCCGCCGCGATGATGATCAGGACGATGAGCCAGCGCACTTCGACCTCCCTGGGTGAGATGCCTGCCCCCAGTGTGGGGCAGCCGGTCAAGGCTGGTTCCAGGGCATCTCGACAACGAATGAGCCGCCGGAAATCAGGCTCGGAGCCGTACCCTCCGGGGCTGTGGAACTGGACGATGCATCGCGAGGCAGGGCGCTGGCCCTCGTTCGAGAACTGCGCGACCCCGCCATTCCTGACGAGGAGACGGGGGCGAAGCTCGATGAGCTGAAGCGGATCCTGCGCTGTCCGCACGTCATTACCCTGATGTTCTTCAACGAGCCCGAGTTGACCGATGAGGAGGTGATAGCGGAAGCCCTCGCGTACGAGCCGTTTGCCCTCTGAGCACCGCGCCACGACAGAGACGGTGCGAGCAGGGTCTGGTCAGGCGGGATGATCGTGCAGGAACGACCGCGCCGCATCCTTCATGGCCGCCACGGCCTGCACCGTCTGATCCGGCGCTGCGCCGCAATCGGCGTACAGGTACAGGAAGCGGTAGCCCACCTCGCGCAGCTCCGGTGAGGAAAAGTGGGACGACTGCCAGTAGATCTCGTGCGCCAGGTCCTCGGGATCGCCCTCTCCGGCGACGATGCTCGCCGCTGCCGCACGCATGAGGTGCAACCGGGCGCCGCTTTCGTCCGGGACCGGCGAGCCGAGTTCCTCCATCGCCTGCCGGAACAGGTCGACGGCTTCCCGGGACTGGCCCTTCGACAGACCGGCGAGCTCCCGCAGGCTCGGCGAGTCGACACCACGGGCCAGAGCGTGCGCGGCCGCCATCGCCAGGTCGTCGCCGACCGGCTCATCCATCGCCAGCCGGACGGCAAGGTCGCGCAGTCGCTCCATCCCCGAGAGGCTAGGCGGTACGCGGGGCGGTGTCCGTCCTTGGGGCGCGGCTGCGCGACGGGTCAGCGAATGCCCGCGTCGTATGCCGCGCGGGTCGTGCGGTCGGACAGCGGCCGAGGCGGCAGCCGGGGACAATGCGTCGATGGTTCGATCGGATGTGTCACACCGCGTCCAGGACCTCTGGGTCGGCCTCGCCGGTGTCGCCACCAGCTTCCCGGCGGACGGCGTTCGGGTGGTTGTCTCCGCCGGTTCCCGGCTGTGCCCGCCGGCCTGGGCCGGCATCGTGGTGCTGGGGGGATCAGGGATCGCCACCGCGCCGGACGCTGCCGCCGCCCGGTTCTTACGCGAATCGCTCATGGGACGGCCACTCCGGTCGGCCGTCGAGGACGGGCGGTGGGACGGGGAGCACGGCGTGGTGGACGTGCTCGGTCCTGCCTCGCTGGCGTACCTCGACGAGCGTGAGTTCCGGCCGGAGACGGCGATCGTTGAGGTGGCCCGGTTGTCGCCGGGGCACCCGGACCTCGATCGGCTGGTCGCGGACATCTCCGCGGACGACGTCGCGGAGAGCGGAATCGGTGAGATCACCTCTCCGGTGTTCGTCGTCCGGGACGGCGTACGAGTCGTCGCGGCGGCGGGGTACGACAACTGGCCACACGCGGTCGCTCATCTCTGTGTGCTGACCAGCGTCCACTTCCGAGGCCGCGGACTGGCCCGTGCCGTGGCGTCCGCCGCGGTGGCGGAGGCGCTTGCGAACCGACTGATGCCGCAGTGGCGCGCACGCCCCGAGCCCTCACGACGGCTCGCTCGCCGGCTCGGCTTCCGTGAGCTCGGAGCCCAGGTGAGCATCAGGCTGGCGGCGTCCGCCCTCGGGGCGCGGCCGCGCGACGGGTCACCGGATGCCCGCCTCGTGGAGCCGCCGGGTGGCGTCGGGGTCGATGGTGGTCCGCACGAGCGAACCGGGCGCGTCTGAGGATCCGGTACTGAACGCGGTCACCAGCAGTACGACGACCAGCACCGGCATCAACAGCGTCCGGACCAGCATGGCCCAGCACGCCTTCAGGCCGATCCGGCCGCCGTCCTTGACCCGCACGAGCTGTGTGCCGGTGAGTACCCCGCCGAGCGCTCGGCCGTTGCCGTAGCAGAGGCCGTAGAGCACCGGCACCACCACGAGCAACGAGAGGCTCGCCCCGGCGGCGAGGTTGTCGGACAGGGTGACCGCGCGGTCCACCAGGGACAGGGCGACGACGCCCGCCCCGACACCGAACAGGAACACCGTGAAGTCGACGAGCCAGGCCATGATTTGCGCCCCGGTGCCGGCCCGGACGTACAGGCCGCCGTTGCCGAACGTCGCGATCCGCTTCGCCTTCCGGACGCCGAGCACGTGCTCCGCGTGCGCCTGGGCGGCTTCCAGCCGGGTCGATGGCCGGCCCGTGGCGCGGACTGTCACAGCGTTCTCCTGTTGTATCGCGGGCACGACATGCGGCTTCGCTGGATACGGGCGCCGTGCCGTGTTCCGGTGCAGAGTAGTCGACGCGAGCACCGATCCTGTCCGGCGTCGAGGCGATGGCGCGGCTCTCTACGTCGCTGGCGTGTTGTACCGGTCCAGCGTCGCCTTGGAGGTCGACGCGTCGCGGAAGACAAGCTCCCACGGGCCGGTGTTGACGTCCATGTCCTTGCCGAATCCGACCCACTTACCGGCCATCCGTCGGCCCGTCGGCTCGGCCAGAAGCTGGATCGCCCCGTGATAGCGGGCGCCCCGGTAGTAGCCGGCCGGGTCGGTCTGCTCCACCCAGGTGCCGGTGATGACGGCACCGTCCACGGTCAGGTCCAGCGACAGAGACGAGGACGCCGATCCGGGCAAGCTGCGCGCGGTCAGCCTGTCGCCGTGCTGCAGCAGGACGACGAAGTGCTGTCCGGCGAAGGACTCCTCCCGGCCGCTGGAGTAGTACTGGTAGCGGCTGAGCCACACGCCCTCGTATGACCTGTGTGCCGTGGCCGGCTTGGCGGACGGCGTCGGCGTGGCCAGGCTCGATACGGGTGAGGTCAGGTCGTGGCCACCGTGTTGGTCGTCGGCGACGTGTCCGCCGGGCACTGCGGCGAAGCCGAGCAGTGAGATGGGCAGGCCGGTGACCACCTCCAGCGCGCGGGCGTAGACGGGGCGCGGTGCGGCGATCACGCCGGACTCCCATCGCTGGACGAGTCGCTTGTTGGCGTCGTTGGGCTCGCCGACGCGGTGGCCGGCGGCTTGGAGCGCGCGAGCGAAGTCGTCCTGGCTCATGCGCATGCCGGTACGGACGGCGCGCAGAACCGTGTTGGGGGCGGTCATGCCCGTCACGATAACGCTATGTCGCCTAAATGTCGCCACCGATGTAGTCGGATTGTCGGTTCTTGTGCCGTCGCGATCAGTGACGCCAGGGCGTCACTGTAGACAGGCGGCGGACGGGGTGTCGCCGCGTTTCCCTGGCGGAGGTGAAGATGCCGAGCACTGGCGACGACCCATCGACCGCACTGTCCCGGTACGAGATCGCGTTGCTCCGGCGGTGGTTGCTGGGCCAGGCGCGAGGCGGGCAGCAACCGCTGAGCGGCGGCGATGCCTCGCGGGAGCGCCGCGTCTCGTACGACGCATACCTGTCGGCCGCCGCGTTGACGTTCGCCCGGCGGCATCGGCCGGTGTGGTGCTGGCGGCGGTGGCGACGGGTTTGCCGGTGCGGAGCCGAGTTGCCCTGTCATTCGCGGCATCGGATTCCGATCAATCGCGGTCACTGGCCACAGGCGAGCGACGAGTGATCCCCGGGCCGGAGGAGATGATCCTCGCGGTACACCTGCGGGGACTCGACGGCATGTGTGCCGGGTGCCGGGCGTGGTGGTCGCGGCTCACGCCGTATCCATGCTGGCAGGCGGAATGGGCGACGAGTCGGCAGGCGCGGGCGATCACCGCGCGGTTCTTGGAGGGTGCGCGGTGACCACCCACGGCCCGGTCATGCCGGTCTGGAGCTGCGGCGGCTGCGACCTGCCGTGGCCGTGCCCCACTCGCAGGCGGGAGCTGCGGGCGGAGTACGCCGGTGCGCCGGTGTCACTGGCTCTGTATCTCGGCGCCTACCTCGTGCAAGCCTCCGAGGACATGCCCTGGGCACCTGCCGGCGCACTGCACCGCCGCTTCGTCGGGTGGACCCGGGAGACCGGTCCGCAGGGGTGGTGACTGCTCAGACTCGCCGCTCCCGCAGCCGCCGTCGGAACCGCATCCACTCGGCCGGTACGACGAGGCAGCCCGCCACCGCGGGTGGCACGGTCACCAGGAAGTCCGGCCACCGCCAGATCGGCGCGTCCGCTTCCCGCAGGTGGGTGGGGTGCCAGGGGTCGTACCGGACCGCTATCACGTCGCCCGCGGCCGGCCGGTGCACCGGGTTCTCCAGGATCGCCGCCGTGCCCACCGGCCCGACAGGTAGACGACGTTCAGGGACTTGCCGCGCCCTTCGTAGTTGGCCCGCACCACCTGCGCGTCGCCGACCCGGCCCCTGGTCTCCAGCATGCGGTTCTCCCACACCTGCCAGCCGGCGAAGGTCAGGAACAGCGCGGTGAACAGTGACGTGACGAGCAGCCAGAGACCGGCTGTCAGCACGGTCGCCCCCTCGCCCCGTAGCAGGCCGAGGACGACCTCCTCGTAGCGCGAGGGGCGGCCGACGGGGCCGGCGCCCGCTCCGTCGACAGCCATCCCGCCGCTCCTTCGCTGACTGCCCCGACATCCACGGTAGCCAGCGAGTCCAGCCCGGTGAGGAAGGCGTGGCGAGAAGTCGATATGACTGAGAGGCATATTTATGACTGCCAGTCATATCGCTCGGAGTGTCAGTCTTCCGGCCGGGCATGACCCTCCGTGACCGAACGACCTGGCACCTCCGGCTCGGTCAGTGGCAGCGTGGGCCAGGCCGCGAGGTCCTGGAGCATCTGCCGGTCGTGGGTGGCGACGACCACCGCGGCCCGGGTCGTCAGCAGGGCGGCGGTGAGGTCGTCGACCAGCGGTGCCGACAGGTGGTTCGTCGGTTCGTCGAGGATCAGCAGGTCGGGACGTTCGGCCAGGCGCAGCGCCAGGTTCAGCCGCCGTTGCTGTCCGTGCGACATCCGGCCCACGGGGGTACGCCGGGCCTCGGCGTCGAGCAGGTTCGTCGCGCTCAGCGGCAGGGTCGTGCCGGAGCCGACGCGCCCGCTGGAGCGGAGCCGGCCCACGTGCTGCTCGTACAGGTCGTGCGCGAGCAGCGCCGGTGGCCAGTCGGGCACCTCCTGACCGAGGTACGCGACGCGCGCGCCGGACAGGTGCCGGACCTCCCCGGTCGACGGGGTGAGGTCGCCGGCCAGCACGGAGAGCAGCGTCGACTTGCCCGCGCCGTTGGGTCCGGTCACCAGCAGGCGGTCACCGCCGCCCAACGTGAGCGTGACCCGGTGGCGCAGGCGCCCGGCCACCGTGACGTCGTGGCATCGCAGGATCGGCAGTCCGGCACGGGTGTCCAGCGGTGGCCAGCGCAGCGGCTGCGGTGGCTCCGGCACGGTGACGCGGTGCGCGTCGAGCGCCTCCTGCCGGCGGCGCAGCGCCTGGACCAGTCCGGGCGCGCGGGACTGGCGCTGGTGCTTGCCGTGTCCCTTCTCCGGACGCCAGCCGGTGCTGAGCCGGTCACGCGCCTCGCGTACCCCGTCGGCCAGCCGCTGGTGCTCGGCCTGCTGTGCCTCGTGGTCGCGTACCCAGTGCGCGAAGTCGCGGCGGCGCCCGTCCTGCCAGGCGGCGTAGTCCCCGGCGTAGCGGCGCGGGCACCCGTCCGCGCTGGGGTCGAGGTCCAGGAACTCCGTGGCCACGTCCCGCAGCAGGGCGCGGTCGTGGGTCACCAGCACGACGCCGCCCGGGTGGTCGCGTAGCCGGGCGGTGAGGAAGGCCAGGCTGTCGGCGTCGAGGTGATTCGTCGGCTCGTCCAGCATCAGCAGGTCGACCCGGGCTCCCAGCAGGCACGCCAGCCGTACGCGGTAGCGCTGCCCGACGGACAGCGTGGCCAGCGGGCGGTCCCGGTCCGGGCACGCGTCGAGGCCGGCCAGCGCCACGTCGACGCGCCGCTGCGCGTCCCAGGCGTCCAGCCGGGTCGCCGCGTCCAGGGCGGCCGCGTACGCGTCGTCGGCGCCCGCCCGGCCCTCGGCCAGCGCGTCGGCGGCGGCGTCCAGCGCCCGCAAGGCGCGTTCGGACTCCCGGATCGCCTCCCGGACGAGCGTGCCCACTGTCTCGCCGTGGCGCGACTCCAGGTTCTGCCGGGCGACGCCGATCGTGCCCAGCCGTTCCACCACGCCCTGGTCGGGCGCGATGAGGCCGGCCAGCACGTGCAGCAGGGTGGTCTTGCCGCGGCCGTTCTCGCCGACGACTGCGAGGCGGGAGGCGGCGGACACGGTCACGCTGACATCGGACAGCACGACCCGGCCGCCGCGTACGACGCGGACGCCGGCGGCCCGGACGTGCGCCCGGTGCCCGGCGGGCAGCGAACCGCCCGAGGTGGACGGGGAGGAAGGAATGTTGTCGAGGTTGTGCACAGTCCGCTCTTCGGCTCGTCGTGGAGCCGGGCAGCGCGAGGACACCGCCCGGCGGGAACGCCAGGACGGCGGAGCAGAGCTGGTACGTCAGAAGAAGCCGGTCACCCTGCCGCCGTCAGCGGAGGGACCAGGGCTTCATGACAGCGGCGTAGAACCTCATGCGGTCGACACTACCCGGGGCCGGGCCGGAGACCGCCGGAGTTATCGGCGGCGGCGGGCGTCGGCCTCGGCGTCGAGCAGGTCGTTCACCGCCAGCGCCGAGTTGATCAGGGCGAGGTGGCTGAACGCCTGCGGATAGTTGCCGATCTGCTCACCGGTGGCGGCGATCTCCTCGGCGTACAGGCCGAGGTGGTTGCTGAAGGTGAACATCTTCTCCAGGGTGAGCCGGGCGTCGTCCAGCCGGCCGGAGCGGGCCAGCGCCTCGACGTACCAGAACGTGCACATGTTGAACGTGCCCTCGTGGCCGGGGAGCCCGTCGGGGGAGTGGACCGGGTCGTAGCGGTGGACCAGGCTGTCCGAGACCAGGTCCCGCTCGATCGACTCAAGGGTGGACAGCCACAGCGGGTCGGTGGGCGTGACGAAGCCGACCGCCGGCATGTAGAGGAGAGCGGCGTCGAGCACGTTCTCGTCGTACGCCTGCACGAAGCTGCCGCGTTCCCGGTGGAAACCGCGGGCCATGACCTGGTTGTAGATCCGGTTGCGCTGTTCGGTCCAGCAGCTCATGTCCCCGGGACGGCCGGTCCGGGTGGCCAGGCGGATGGCCCGGTCCAGCGCCACCCAGGACATCACCCGGCCGAACGTGTAGTTGCGGGGGTGGTGGCGGCTCTCCCAGATGCCGGCGTCGCGCTGGTCCCAGTTGTGGCAGAGCCAGTCGATCAGGCGCACGGTGCTCTTCCACACCTGGTGCGACACGCGGATGCCCTGCTCGTCGGCGAGGTGCATGGCGTAGAGCGCCTCGCCGTGGATGTCGAGCTGAATCTGGTCGGCCGCGCCGTTGCCGATCCGCACCGGACGGGAGCCGCGGTAGCCCTCCAGGTGGTCGAGCACCTCCTCGTGCAGGTCCGAGGACCCGTCCACCCGGTACATGATCTTCAGTGGGTCCTGGTGGTCGCCGGCCTCCCGGATGCGTTCGTCGAGCCAGTCCATGTACCGGCTGACCTCCTCGGTGAACCCGAGGCCGAGCAGCGCGTGCACGGAGAACGAGGTGTCGCGTACCCAGGTGTAGCGGTAGTCCCAGTTGCGGGAGCCGCCGACCAGCTCGGGCAGCGCGGCGGTCGGCGCGGCGATCATCGCGCCGGTCGGCGCGTACGTCATGAGCTTGAGCGTGATGGCCGAGCGCTCGACCATCTCCCGCCAGCGCCCGGTGTAGCGGGAGCGCTCGACCCAGCGCCGCCAGTAGTCCCGGGTCCACTCGAACATGCCCTGGACCTCTTCCGGCGGGATGATCCGGGGCTCCTCGCTGCCGGTCTCCAGGACCACCCCGCCGGTGTCACCCTCCTGCAACGTGCCGTAGGCGATCAGGTCGCCGTCCTCCATGCGGATCTCGCCGGTCTTGGCCCAGAGCTGCCGCACCGGATCGATCGGGTTGAAGGCGAGCGTCGTCGACCGGCTCCGGAACAGGTAGCCGTTGCGGTGCCGCTCCAGCTCGTGGCTCTCCCGGGCGAAGTCGAAGCGCGGCCGGCACTCCACCCGGAAGCGCATGGTGCCCCGCACCATGTTGACCATGCGCACGACGCGGTGCGAGTCGGTGACCCGCTCGCCGGTCACAGGCATGAAGTCCATCACCTCGGCGACGCCGTCCGCGCTGATGAACCGGGTGATCAGGATCGGCGTGCCGGGCAGGTAGAGCTGCTTCGTGACGTACCGGACGTCGTGCGGGGCGATCTGGAAGAAGCCGCCCTTGTCCTTGTCCAGCAACGCGCAGAAGACACTGGGCGAGTCGAAGCGCGGCGCGCAGAACCAGTCGATCGTCCCGTCACAGGTCACCAGCGCCGCGGTCTGGAGGTCGCCGATGAGCCCGTGATCTTCGATCGCCGGATAGCTCTTCACGTCGCCCCCCAGGTTCCGACTGCCCTCTCCGACTCAACCTAGGGGAAGAATTGTCAGGTTAGAGGGGATTCGTGGTCACCCGCCCTCCCGCGCGCCACGCCGGGCCTCGACCGCCCGCCGGGTCTCCTCGTTCACCAGGTCCGCGTTGATCATCGCCGCGGTCCGGGCGCCCGCCGCCGCGGCGGCCCCGACCTGCGCCGACAGGTCGGTCACGTTGCCCGCGACCCACACCCCGGGAACCTCGGTACGCCCCGACTCGTCGGCCGGCAGATACTCGTCCATCCCGCTGGAGTGCGGTTGCGGGCGCAGGCCCAGCGCCGCCAGGAACCCGGCCCGCGCGACCATCCGGGGCGCGACGGTCAGCACCTCACGGTCGACGGTGCGGCCGTCGCGCAGGCGTACCCCGGTCACCCGGTCCCCGGCCACCTCGACGGCCGCGACCTCGCCCTCGACCACCGGCACGCCGCGGGCGGCGAGCTGTTCGGCCTGCTCGTCGGTCAGCGGCGGCGCGGTGTGCCGCAGGTAGACCACGTCGTCGCTCCACTGCCGGAACAGCAGCGTCTGGTGCACCGACATCGGGCCGCTGCCGATCACCCCGATCGGCCGGTCCCGCACCTCCCAGCCGTGGCAGTACGGGCAGTGCACCAGGTCCCGGCCCCAGCGCTCGCGCAGGCCGGGCACCTCGGGCAGCTCGTCGACCAGGCCGGTGGCGACCAGCACGTGAGCGGCGTGTACCCGCCGGCCGTCGGCGAGCGTCACCTCGAAGCCGTCGCCGTCGCGGCTCACCGCCTCGACCCGGCCCTCGGTCAGGTGCCCGCCGTAGCCGCGTACCTCGTCCCGGCCGCGCGCCAGCAGCTCGGCCGGTGGGACGCCGTCGTGGCCCAGCAGCGCGTGCACCCCGTCGGCGGGCGCGTTGCGCGGCTCGCCGCCGTCCACCACGAGCACCGACCGGCGTGCCCGCGCCAGCATCAGCGCGCCGCTCAGCCCGGCCGCGCCGCCGCCGATCACCAGTACCTCGTAGTCCTCACGTACCTCGGTCATCGTGACCACCTCCGCGACCAGACTGCGGCGGGGAAGGGCAGAACCGCAAACCCTCTTGCTGATGTGGCAAACTGGTGGCATGGACGACGAGCTCGACCAGGCCCTCGACGCGGTCGGTCCCCGGCTGCGCGCGCTGCGACGTGAGCGGGAGACCACGCTCGCCGACCTGTCCGCCGCCACCGGCATCTCGGTGAGCACGCTGTCCCGGCTGGAGTCCGGCGGTCGCAAGCCCACGCTGGAGCTGCTGCTCCCGCTCGCCCGCGCGCACGGCGTGACGCTTGACGAGCTGGTCGGCGCCCCGCCCACCGGCGACCCGCGCATCCACCTGCGGCCGGTCGCCGCGTACGGGATGACCATGCTGCCGCTCACCCGCCGGGCCGGGGGAATCCAGGCGTACAAGCTGATCATCCCGGCCGGCGGCCGGTCCGAGCCCGAGCCGAAGACCCACGAGGGGTACGAGTGGGTGTACGTGCTCAACGGGCGGCTGCGGCTCGTGCTCGGCGAGCACGACCTGGTGATGGTCCCCGGTGAAGCGGCCGAGTTCGACACCCGCGTGCCGCACTGGTTCGGGCGTGCCGACAGCGAGGCGGTGGAGTTCCTCAGCCTCTTCGGCAGTCAGGGCGAACGCGCCCACCTGCGCGCCCGCCCCCGCGCGTCGAGCTGACCGGCGACCGCAAACACGCCCACGGCGGCGCGGGCGGCGCGACGATCGGCGGGTGAGCTATGCGGAGGCCGGCGGGCTGCGGATCTGGTACGAGGAGCACGGGACCGGCAAGCCGCTGGTCCTGCTGCACGGCGAGTACGGCTCGACGGAGACGTTCGCGCCGATCCGCCCGGCGCTGGCCGCACGCCGGCGGCTGATCGCCGTCGACCTGCAGGGCCACGGCCGCACCGCCGACGTGGACCGGCCGCTGCGGTACGAGTCGATGGCCGACGACGTCGCCGCGCTGCTGCGGCACCTCGGCCTGCCCCGGGCCGACGTGCTCGGCTACTCCCTCGGCGGCGGGGTGGCCCTGCGTACCGCGATCCAGCACCCCGGCCTGGTCCGGCGCCTGGTGCTGGTCTCCACGCCGTTCCGGCGGCACGGCTGGTACCCGCGCACGCTCGCCGCGATGTCCGCGCACGACGAGCGCGTCGCGCAACAGATGCGCGGCACCCCGCTCCACGAGCGATATGCGCGGGTGGCGCCCCGCCCGCAGGACTGGCAGGCGCTCTGGGCCCGCGGCGGCGAGCTGCTGCGACGGGACTACGACTGGTCCGCCGAGGTGGCCGCGCTGCCGATGCCGGTGCTGCTGGTGTTCGCCGACGCGGACGAAATCCCGGTGAGCCACGCGGCGGAGTTCTTCGGCCTGCTCGGCGGCGGCCACCGGGACGCGGGCGGCGACGGAACCGACCGTCCCGCGTCCCGGCTGGCGGTGCTGCCCGGACTGACCCACTACGACGTGCTGACCTCACCCGCGCTGCCGGCGGCGGTGCTGCCGTTCCTCACCCACCCGGCGCGCGCCCCCGGCTGACTCAGCCCACCAGCGCCGGAGTGTCCGCGCCCGCCGTCGTGCGCGGGCGCAGCAGCGCGTACGCGAGCCCGACGGCGACCACGAGCAGCCCGGCGCCGATCGCGAACGCGAGGTGGAATCCGCTGGTCAGCGCGGCGGCCCGGTCGTCGCCGAGCGCGACCCGGTCCGCGGTACGGGCGGCGGCCAGCGTGGACAGCACCGCGACGCCGAACGCCATGCCGAGCTGCTGGGTGGTGTTGAACAGCCCGGAGGCAAGGCCGGCGTCCTCGGCGCCGGCGGCGGACATGCCGAGCGCGGTCAGCGCCGGCAGCACCAGCCCGAACCCGCCGGCGAGCAGCATCACCGGGAGCACGTCGGGCAGGTAGCGACCGTCCACCGGTACCCGGGCCAGCAGCACGAACATGGCCACCAGCAGGACGAGCCCGGCCAGCAGCACCGCCCGCTCGCCGAAGCGGGCGTTGAGCCGGGCGGAGACGCCCAGCGACACCGCGCCGATGGTGACGGCGGCCGGCAGCAGAGCGAGCCCGGTGCGGGTGGCGTCGTAGCCGAGCACCTGCTGGAGGTAGAGCGTGACGAGCACCTGGAACGCGAACGTCGACGCCACGGTGAGGATCTGGACCGCGTTCGCCACCGCCACGCCGCGCGAGCGCAGGATCCGCAGCGGCATGAGCGGGCGGCGTGCGGTCGCCTGCCGGACGACGAACCCGGCGACCAGCGCGACGGCGAGCGCGCCGAGGCCGAGCGTGCGCGCCGACGTCGCCCCGTACCGCTCGATCGTGACCACCGTGTAGATGCCGAGCACCAGTCCCGCGGTGACCAGCAGCGCACCCGCCACGTCGGCCCCGGCGGCCAGGCCGAGGCCCCGGTCGGCGGGCAGCGTACGGACCGCGATCGCGATAGTGGCCAGGCCGATCGGCAGGTTGATCAGGAAGATCGAGTGCCAGCCCAGCGCATCGGTGAGCAGGCCGCCGGCGACCTGGCCGATGGCCGCCCCGGCGGCGCCGGTGAAGGCGAACACGGCGATCGCCCGGCCCCGCTCGGCGGCGTCGGGAAAGAGCGTGACCAGGATGCCGAGGCTCACCGCGACCGCCGCCGCGCTGCCGACGCCCTGGAGGAAGCGGGCCGCGACCAGGGTGGCGGGCGAGCCGGCCACCCCGGCCAGCACCGACGCGGCGGTGAACAGCGCGGTGCCGCCGAGGAACATCGCCCGGCGTCCGAGCAGATCGCCGAGGCGACCGGCGAGCAGGAGCAGGCTGCCGAAGGCGATCAGGTACGCGTTCACCACCCAGCTCAGGCCGGCCGGGGAGAAGCGCAGGTCGCGCTGTATGGCCGGCATCGCCACGGTGACGACGCTGCCGTCGAGAATGGTCATCAGGGCGCTGGTGGCGAGCACGCCGAGCGCGATCTGACGCGAGCGGGGAGCGGACATGGAGTCCTCCTGTCGAGAGGTGCGACAGGAGGGACCGTAGCGGATAGTTCCGTTACAGACAATCTCTTTGGGAACTACTGGCGGGCGCGGCGTGCCGGTTTCGGGCTCGGCACCGGATTGGCCAGGTGGCCGGCGGTCAGGCGCTCCAGCGCGCGCAGGAAGACGTCCCGCTCCTCGTCCGGCAGGCTCGCCAGCGTCTCGGCGTGCACCCGGTCGACGATCTCCTGGCTGCGCGCCGCGACCCGGGCGCCCTCCTCGGTCACCGCGATGATCCGGGCCCGCCGGTCGGTACGCGACGGACGCCGCACCGCCAGGCCGGCCCGCTCCAGCGCGTCCACCGTCACCACCATCGTGGTCTTGTCCATGTCGCCCATCTCGGCGAGCTGGATCTGCGTACGCTCCTCGGGCAGCGCGTGCGCCAGCACACAGTGCATCCGCGCGGTCAGCCCGATCTCGGCCAGGGCCGCCGCCACCCGGGTGCGCAGCACGTGACTGGTGTGGTCGAGCAGGTACGACAGGTCCGGGGTGCTCATCCGCCCAGCGTACCGACGGGTCCGTGCCGGATGATCCGACGCGGACCCGCTCCGACCGCGGATACGATCTTGTGGGATGTCGTCGGCAAGAGAGGTTTGGTGCGGTGAGCGACGTGCACAGCAGGCAAGTGATGGTGGGTTACGACGGGTCTCCGGCCGCGAGCGCCGCCATCGAGGCGGGTGCGCTGCTGTTCCCCGGCGCGCACGCATGGATCGGGCATCTGTGGACGCCACCGTTCGCCAGCGAAGAACTGCGTAAGCGCCTCTGGACCGGCAAGCGCAACATCAACGCGTTCGTGGAGGCGATCGAGCGCGAGGGCGGCCGGGAGGCCGACCGGCTCACCTCCGTCGGCGTGATGCTGGCCCGCGCGGCCGGCTGGGACGCCGAGCCGCTCGTGTGCCGCAGCTACGGCGGGGAAGGGCTCCGGCTCGCCGAACTGGCCGACGAGAAGCAGACCGACGTGCTGCTGCTCGGCTCGCGCGGGCTGGGCGGCGCCCGGGCCGTGCTCGGCAGCGTCTCGGACATGGCGGTGCACTACAGCCCGCGGCCAGTCCTGGTGGTGCCGCACCCGCTGCTCACCGACGAGCACGACGCGCTCGCCGCCGGACCGGTCGTGGTCGGCTGGGACGCCTCCGCCGGCGCCGAGGCGGCGCTCGACTCCACCCGGCGCCTCTTCCCCGAGCGGGACGTCGCCCTGGTCGCCGTCGACGGCGACGAGGGCGAGACGCCCACGCCGGACACGGCCGGTGGACAGGTCACCACCGTGCGGGTGAGCGCCGGGCGCGGCGCCCAGGGGCGCGCGGTGGCCGAGGCGCTCGCCGCCGTCGCCACCGAGCACAAGGCGAGCACTGTGGTGGTCGGCTCGCGCGGACGGACTGCGATGCGCAAGATCCTGCTCGGCAGCGTCGCCATGGCCACCCTGCACCGCGCCCACCGGCCGGTGATGGTGGTGCCGCAGAGCCCGGTCCGCGAAGCGGAGTAACAGTCGGCGCGGCCCGAGACGACGCAAGCATCACGGGTGCCTCCCGGCCGGGGAGGCACCCGCTTCGTCACCGGCGCCCGCGGCGCAGCCGCCGGTACGCCGCCAGCCCGATGAGCGCCAGCGCCACCAGGCCCGCCCCCCACCACGCCCGGCCGCCGGGACCGGACGGCGGATCGGCCTCCCGGACCCGGCCGGCGCGCACCACCGAGTCCGCCACGTCCACGGCGAGCACCTGGTCCGGCGCGGTGAGCAGCGTGACCGGGGCAGCGGCGCCCGGTGTCAGGCTCAGCACCCGGATCGAGCGCACGTTGGCGTACGCGGTCCGCTGGTCCATCGCCAGCCCGTCGGCGTACCAGCCCGGCGCGTTCGGCTCGGGCCGGTACGCGACCACCCACGCGCTCCCGTCCGGCTGCCACCCCAGCAGCCGGATCGCCGTCATACCGGAGACGGCTGCCAGCGCGGGTGCCGACAGCTCCCGCCCGTCGGTGTCGACCCGGCGCAGCCGCCACCGGTCGCCGGTCGCCTCGTGGGCGACCAGAGTCAGCGAGCCGTCGGGCAGCCAGGCCCCCTTGCCGGCCAGCGCGGTGCCGGTCGGCAACGCGAACGAGGAGATCTGCCGCCCGTCCGTGCTGCTCACGAGCACCTTCGTGCCGACCTGGTAGGCCAGCCGCGACCCGTCGGCGGCGAACGCCACCGGCGAGCCGAACACCGGCAGCTGCGTGGTCTCCAGCAGGCGGACCGCCCGGCCGGTGTCCAGCCGCACCAGGCTGAGCGTGTTGACGTACGAGCTGCGCTCCGGATTCGCCGGAGTGGTGTCCACGACCACCAGCGCGGACCCGTCCGGCGCCCACCCGGCCGGCGCGGTCGCCACACTGCCCGGCCGAGGGCTGGGCAGCCGCCGGACCGTGCCGCCGGCGAGGTCGATCACGTCCACGCCGGGGCTGGTGGGCGACCCGTCGGGCGCCGCGAGGAACCGCCCGTCCGGGGAGAGCAGGACCCCTTCCCCGGCCGGCGCCTCGAAACCGACAGTCCACGTCCGGTACCGGTCCGCGTCCGCCCCGACGATGCCGACAGTGCCGTTCTCGTCGACCAGGCCGGTCAGCCCTCGGGCCTGCCCGCTGAACACCACCGACGCCGGGCCGAGCGCGGGCCGGTCGGTGGCCTTCAACGCGCCGAACGGCGGCAGCCCGAGCCGGTCCGGCAGCGCCGCACCGCCCGAGCCCGCCGGCGCGGTCCGGCCCTCCCCGCGTACCGTCAGCGGCACGGCCGCCACCAGCGCCAGCACCGCCGTGACCACCGCGGCGGTCCGCCACCGCGTGCGCCGCGCGGTCCGCACCGCCCGGTCGTGCACCGGGTACGCGGGCACCCCGGCCGCCGCCTCCCGCAACGCCTCCCGCAGCCGTACGCTCATCGCTCGCTCCTTTCCGGAGTCCGCTCCAGAAGCTCGGGGGCCAGCTCGCGCAGCCGGCGTACGGCGTCGTGCCCGTGCCGCTTCACGGTGCCCACCGAGCAGCCGAGCACCTCGGCCACCTGCGCCTCGGTCAGATCCTCGTAGTACCGCAGCACCACCACGGCCCGCTGCCGGGCGGTGAGCCGCCGCAGTGCCGCCACCACGCTCAGCCGCAGCGCCGTCGCGTCGGTGTGGTCGCCGCCGCCGCGCTCGGCCGGCATCGGGTCCAGCCGCTCGGCCACCCGCCGACGGCGCCACCAGGAGACCTGCTGGTGGTACATGACCCGGCGCACGTACGCCTCCGGATCCCCGTCGCGGATCCGCCGCCAGTGGCGGTAGGTGCGGGCCAGCGCGCTCTGCAACAGGTCCTCGGCGAGCTGGTGATCGCCGGTCAGCAGGTACGCGGTCCGCGACAACGCGGGTGACCGCTGCACCACGAACTCGCGGAACGACTCCGACATGCCCACCCCCTCACCGCAATGAACGCCGGTCGAGCCCTCGATGGTTGAGGCAGCCGTCCGGAGGCGGTCGCTGGCACCCGTCGATGTGCGGCAACTATTCTCGGGTCACAAGCCAGTCGCCGTCTGACGGAGTGGTCGATGCGTAAGGGCCTGGTCGCGGATCGGCATGCGCAGGGGGACGGCCGCAGAGGCAACCTCGGCGCGCTGCTCCGGCGCGTCCACCTGACCGGCCCGGTGACGCGCGTCGAGCTGGCCGAGTGGATGGGCGTCAACCGCAGCACGGTCATGGCGCTCACCGCGGAACTGGCGTCGGCCGGCCTGGTCCGGGAGGTGGCGGCCGGCGGCAGCGGACGGGCGGGACGACCCTCGCTTGTGGTCCGCCCGGCCTCGGACACCGTCTACGTCCTCGCCTTCGACATCGCCGTGGACCGGCTCGTGGCCGCCCGCGTCGGGCTCGGCGGCGTGGTGTCGGCTCGCCTGGAGGCGGAACGGCCACGGGCCGGGGCCGACCTGGACTCCGTGGTCTCGGTGCTCGCCGACTTCGGGCGGGCGCTGCACCACGCCGCGCCACCCGGATCGGTGTGCGTCGGTGTCGGCGCGTCGTACTGCGGGATGATCCGGCCCGGCGACGGCATGGTCCGCTTCGGACCGGACATGGGCTGGGTGGACCAGGCGTTCGGCGCCGAGCTGGCCGGGCGGCTGGATCTGGGCCTGCCCGTCCTGGTCGGCAACGAGGCGCACCTCGGAGCCCTGGCCGAGCACCAGCGCGGCGCGGGTGCCGGAGTGCAGAACGTGGTCTACCTGCACGGTGACGTGGGTGTCGGCGGCGGGATCATCGTCAGCGGTGAGCTGCTCGACGGCGACGGCGGGTACGCCTCCGAGGTCGGGCACATGCTCGTGAACCCGTACCAGGGGCGGCCCTGCGGCTGCGGCTCGCGTGGGTGCCTGGAGGCCGAGGTCGGTGAGCGGGCGCTGCTCGACGCCGCCGGCCGCCCGGCGGGGGAGAAGGGGCGCGAGGCGGTACGGGCCGTGGTCGCAGCCGCCGCGCGGGGCGAGCCGGCCGCCCAGGACGCGCTGCGGCACATCGGCGACTGGCTGGGCATCGGCGTGGCGAACGTGATCAACCTGTTCAACCCCGGCGTGGTGATCTTCGGGGGCACGCTCAGCGAGGTCTTTCCGGTCTGCGCCGCCCACGTCCGCAGCCGGATCGCCGCCAACGTGCTGCCCATCTCGCGCGACAAGGCCCGGCTGCGCGTGTCCGCGCTCGGCTACGACGCCACCTTGATCGGCGCCGCCGAACTGGGCTTCACCCCCTTGTTCGCCGACCCCCTGGGCGTCCCCACTTCCGGGTGAGGCCGCACCGCCGCGCGTCCGCGGCCTCTTGAGCGCGTTGATCTTGCAGTTCCAGCCCCGACGAAGTGCACCAAAGGGGCATTTCAGGGGCCGAAACTGCAAGATCACCGGGGCGAGGCGGGGCGGGGCGGGGGGTCAGGGGGTCAGGCGGTGGGTGAGCCAGGGGAGCAGGGACTCGCCCTGTAGGCGCTGGAACGCCCGTACCGTCGGGATGCCGGGTGGTGGTGGCTGGCGGGCACCGTCGAGGAAGAACCCGGTGAGGCGGCCAGCGCACCGGTCAGGTCGGCCGGGTCGACATTCGCGGTCAGTCGCTGGGCGGCCAGCAGCGCGTCGGGGTCGTGGCCGCCGTGCACCTGCACGTTGACGACGGTGAGCAGGGTGTCCAGCCAGGCCGGCCCCCGGCAGGCCCAGGGCCAGTCGACGACGGTGACCGATCCGTCCGGGCCGAGCAGCAGGTTGTCGGCGCGGACGTCGACGTGGCAGAGCGTGTCACCGGCGAGCGCGGCCAGGCCCCGGTCGGCGGCGGCGCACAGTTCGGGCAGGTGGGACCGGGCCCACGGGTCGAGGTCGGCCGGCGGGTCGGCGGCGATGCGCCGCCAGCCGTCGAAGTCGTGCGCGAGGTGTTCGGCGGCGGTGGTGGTACCGGCGGCGGCGGGCGCCGGGGTGAGCGCCGCCGCCATGGTCTCCAGCGTGGACAGCACGGCGGTCAGCTCACCGGTACGCCACGGGGTGGCGGGGTGCCGGCCCTCGACGTCGGCGAAGACGAGCGCGATCCAGTGGCCGTCGTCGTAGTTGCCGAGCAGCCGGGGTGCGGGCGCGTCCGGGGGCAGGGCGGCGGCGATCCGGGCCTCGGCGCGGTGCAGCGTCGGGCTGCGGTCGTTCTGCGCCGGGCTCACCGCCTTGACGAAGGCCCGGCCACCACCGGCGGTGCGGACCCGGTCGGCGGTGCCGGGGGAGAAGCCGCCCGGCTGCGAGTGCGCCGCCACCACCCGGTCGCCGAGGACGGCCTCGACCCCGTCGCGTACGTGTGCGGGCAGTTCGTGCCAGTGCAGCCGAGTCTTCGTCACCGTCCCACGGTGCGTGCCGCCCGCCGTCCGGGGCAACCGGGTTAACCGTTGCGCGTGTAGTGCAGGACGACCACGCCGGCGTCGAACGGGCGCGCCGAGGTGAGCGTGAGCCGCCGCGGATCGAAGCCGGTGTCGACGAGCTTGATGCCGCTGCCGACGACCACCGGGTTGACCTTGACCACCAGCTCGTCGATCTCGTCCAGAAGCTGGCCGGCGAGCTGCCCGCCACCGCAGAGCCAGATGTCGCGTCCGGGCCGGGTCTTCAGCTCGTGGACGAGGGCCGCCGCGTCACCGGCGACGACCTCGACGTCCGGGTAGTCGGCCGCGGGAAGAGAGCGGCTGAAGACGTACTGCTTCAGGTGGGCGTAGGGGCTGGCCTCGCCGAGCTTCAGGCCCGGCTCGTAGCTGCCGCGGCCCATCAGCACGGTGTCGAAGCGGCCGCTGGGCGGGGACTCGATGCCGAGCTGGGCGTGGGCGAACGTGGGCAGCGTCTGGGGCCACTCGGCCACCAGGTGGGGCGCCAGGTCGGGCGTCAGCGGGAGGAAGTCGAACGACCCGTCGGGCGCGGCGATGAAGCCGTCGAGGGTGCTGGCGACGAAATAGACGAGCTTGCGCAAACCGGCTCCGATGTCCGAGGTTATCCACGACGGCTGTCGTGGTTCGGAGATGAATGTACAACACCTGTCGTGGTTATTGCTAGTGTGTTCGCGTGGCCAGGAACCCGGAACGCCGTACCCTGCTCGCCGACGCCGGTCTGCGGGTGCTCGCCGACGCGGGCGCGCGCGGCCTGACCCACCGGGCGGTCGACGCCGAGGCGGGCGTGCCCACCGGCACCACCTCGAACTACTTCCCGTCCCGCGCGGCGCTGCTCGCCGGCCTGGCCGAACGGATCTTCGCCCGGATCGCGCCCGACCCGGCCGTGCTCGCCGACCTCGGGCGCCGCGAGCCGTCGCTCGCGCTGATGACCGACTACCTGCGCGACATCGTCGCGCGCACCACCCGCGAGCCGGGCCTCACCCGGGCGCTGTTCGAACTGCGGCTGGAGGCCGCCCGCCGCCCCGAGTTGCGGTCCGCGCTCGGCGGCGTGCTCCGCCAGGGGTACGCCGACGACGCCGCCCACCACCTCGCCGCCGGCCTGCCGGGCGGGGCGTACGAGGTGGCGCTGCTGCACTACGCCGTCGACGGGCTCCTGCTCGACCTGCTCACCACCTCTATCGACGCCGGGTTCGACACCGATCAGGTGGTCTCCGACCTCGTCTCCCGTCTGGTCGGCGGCGCCGCCGACTGAGCGCCCTCGCCACTCCCGGCGCACGTTAAGCCGGGGCGACCAGCGGGAACGCTGGGCCGGACGCCCCTGGGAAGGAGCAACGGATGAGGGATCGCACCGGACTGACCATCGGCGTGCTCGGGTCGTACGGCGGCCGTAACCTCGGCGACGAGGCGATCCTCACGGGTCTCCTGGACGACCTGCGCCGGCACGAGCCGAACGCCCGGATCATCGTGTTCTCCCGCAACCCGGCGCACACCGCGCTGGCCCACCCCGAGGTCGAGGCGGTGCCGTGGGAGGGCGTCAGCCGCGTCGACTCGTCCCCGGTGCTCAACCAGCTCGACCTGCTCGTCCTCGGCGGCGGCGGGATCCTCTACGACAAGGAGGCCCGGCGCTACCTGCGGGTGGTCCGGGTCGCCCAGGAACGCGGGCTGCCGCTGCTCACGTACGCGGTCGGGGTCGGCCCGCTCAGCGACACGCTCGACAGCGGCATGGTGCGCGAGACGCTGGCGCAGGCCGTCGAGGTGACCGTCCGCGACCAGGAGTCGCGGATGGTGCTGGAGGAGGCGGGCCTGGTCAACCCCATCACCGTCACCGCCGATCCGGCGTTCCTGCTGAAACCGGAGGAGTTCCCCGAGCAGTGGCTGCGCGAGGAGGGCGTGCCGTCCGGCTCCCGGCTGGTCGGGCTGAGCGTGCGTGAGCCGGGCCGGGCAGCCGAACGGCTCGATGTGGACGGCTACCACCGCCTGCTCGCCCAGATCGGCGACTTCCTGGTGCACCGGATCGACGCGCACGTGCTGTTCGTGCCGATGGAACGCGACGACATCCGGCACTCCCACGGCGTGCTGTCGCACATGACCGCCGCCGACCGGGGCCGCATCCTGCACGGCGACTACCGCCCGGCGCAGATCCTCGGCCTGATGCGCCACTTCGACCTCGCGGTCGGCATGCGGCTGCACTTCCTGATCTTCGCGGCCATGATGGGCACCCCGTTCCTGCCGCTGCCGTACGCCGGAAAGGTCTTCGACCTGGCCCAGCGGCTCGGGGTGCCGGCGCTGCGCGGCGTGGAACGGGAGGTCGAGGGTCCGCTGCTGGCCGAGGTGGACCGGCTGTGGGACGAGCGGGCGGCGCGGGCCGACGAGACCGCGCGCCGGGTGGCGGAGGTCTGCGAGCAGGCGCGGGGAACCTCGCAGGTGACCCGCAGCGTGCTGGACAGCATCCGGGCCCGGTCGCTGACCCCCGCGGTCTGAGCCGGGTCGTCAGACCGCCGGGCCGCGCCAGGAGTAGACCCACTCCCGGCCCGGCTGCTCGCCCGACTCCAGCTCGTAGATCTGTGCCTCCGCGAGCCCCTTCGACCCGAGGTGGTGGTGGGTCAGCGGGGGCCGGCCGTTGCTGTCCAGCTCGACGGTGACGGTCTCGCCGTCGGCCGCGCCGCCCACCAGGGGGATCTGCACCGTGGAAGCCATGCGCCCATCCTGCCCCGGCCGGCCCGCCCGCGCAGGGGATCACGCGGGGCAGCGAAACGGGTACAGCGCGTACTAGGGTCCGGGAATGGCGCACCCGACGATCGAT
Source organism: Micromonospora echinospora (assembly GCF_014203425.1). Lineage (NCBI taxonomy): Bacteria > Bacillati > Actinomycetota > Actinomycetes > Micromonosporales > Micromonosporaceae > Micromonospora > Micromonospora echinospora. The sequence goes on along the minus strand of NZ_JACHJC010000001.1, from coordinate 5,949,529 downwards.
CCGACTCTCGGTCCGGTCCTCGCCCGTACGGGCGGCGAACGGGCGATCCTCGACGCGTTCCTCGACTTCCACCGCGGCAACATGCTGCGCAAGGTGCGCGGCCTGACCGATGCCGACGCAGCCCGGCGTCTGGTGCCCTCGCTCACCACGCTGGCCGGGCTGCTCCGGCACCTGACAGTGGTCGAGGGGAACTGGTTCCGCTGCCTGTTCGCCCCAGAGCCGGGCGACGTCTACGTCACCTCCCAGGCCGACGCCGACGCCAGTTTCACGCTGTCAGCCGGCGACACGGTCGCCTCGCTGGCCGCCGCGTACGAGGCGGCCTGTGACCGGTCCCGCGAGGTGGCCGCGCGGTTCGACCTCGACCACGTGGTGCCGCACCCGCAGCTCGGCGAGGTGTCGCTGCGCTGGGTGCTTGTGCACCTGATCGAGGAGACCGCCCGGCACGCCGGGCACGCCGACATCCTGCGCGAGCTGACCGACGGCGAGACCGGCGCGATCTGACGCCTCAGGCGCGGGGGAGCAGCCCGTCCGGGTACTCCATCCCGTCGTGTGCGCAGGCCGCGGCGGCCACCCGGGCGGCGTACCGGGCCGCGTCTAGCACGTCCGCGCCGCGCAGCCGGGCGGCGATCACCCCGGCGGCGAACGCGTCCCCGGCGCCGTTGGTGTCCACCACCGGGCCCGGCGCGGTGGCGGCGGGCACGTGAGCCGGCGGGGCGTCCGGGGTGTGCAGCGTCGCGCCGGCCGCGCCGCCGGTGACCAGCACCGTGCGCGGCGCCAGCCGGGCCGCCTCCGCCCCGGCGCGCTCGCCGAGCCGCGTGTCGCTGACGAAGACCAGGTCCGCGATCCGGGCGAACGGGCGGTGGTAGTCGTTCTCGCCGTCCCAGTCGTGCAGGTCGGTGGAGACCGACGTGGCGGCGCGCAGCGTCGCCAGCGAGTCCCGGGCCCAGTCCATGATCGACAGGTGGACGTGGGCGGCCTCGGCCACGAGCGCGGCCAGCTCCGCGTCGGCGAACGGTGCCGGCCCCGACCACGGGCGCGGGTCGTGCAGCGACATCCGCCGTCCGGCCGGGTCGACCAGGTTCACCGAGCGCCGGGTGCCGGCCGGCGCGTCGGCGAGCGTGGTCCGGATCGAGGTACGCGCCAGCGCCGCCCGCACCACGTCACCGGCCGGGTCGGTGCCCAGCACGTCGACGAGCGCCACCCGCAGGCCGAGCGCGTGCGCGGCCAGCGCCACCCCGGCGCCGGTGTTGCCGATCCGCATGTCGATCGGCGGCACCAGCAGCGAGTCGGCGACGGGCGGCGGCAGAGCGGGCACCTGGACACGGACGTCCACGCCGAGCCCGCCGATCACGAGAAGGTCGACCATGGCGCCGACGATATCCGCGCCCGGCGGCCTATCCTGGCTCCCCGGGCGCCGTCTTCCGGCACCGGGCGTCGTCGAGGGGGAGCAGTGCTGGTCATCCACGGGCTGTGGCTGCCCCGCGCCGGGCTCGCCCTGTGGGCCGAGGACAGCACGCGCCCGGCCCGCGCGCCTCGCCGGCCCGGTCGCGTCCCGCGCGAGCGCCCGCACCCCTTCGCCGCCGACCACGCCACGCTCGCCGATGCGCTCGACGCCATGCCGGGCGAGCCGATCTCCGTCCTGCTGGACCTGCCGACCCGGGCCGGCTCGCCGCTGGACTCGCCGGAGCTGGTCCGGGCCACCGTCGGGGAACCGGTCCGCGGCCCGGTCACCCGCGCCGGATGGCGGGTCCCGGCCCTGAGGTACGCGCCGGACGCCGCGTACGAGCTGCTGCGCGCGCCGATGCCGGGCCCGGTCGGTGCGAGCCTGCGCCACCTGTGCGAGCTGGCCGACTTCGCCGCCGATCTGGTGGCACGCGGCCGGCTGCTGCCCGGCGTGTTCGACGCGTACCCCGGTGGTGGCGGGCCCGGCGCGGGCGGTGAGCCGGCCGCGGCCGGCCGGGGAACCTCGGCGCGGCGGTTGCCGGCGGCCTCGGGCGAGCCGGGTCCGGTCGCGGGGTCCGCGCGGCGGTTGCGGGCCGTCGGGGCGGACGACGTGGTGACGGCGTGGGCGCTCTGGCGGCCGCTGCTCACCGGCACCGACGCGGCGTGGGCGCGCGACCTGGCGATGGCGTTGCCACCGGCGGCCCGCGCCGCCCGGGAATGGCGGCCCGGGTCCTGGGGAGCGCCGGCGGACGACGCGTGGGCCGGGCGGGCCGACGACATCGGGGCCGGTGAGCTGGTCGCCGAGGCGCTGGACGCGCTCGTCGACACCACCGCCCGGGTGGCCCTGGCCGACACCCGGCTGCACCGCGGAATGCGCCCGGTCGGCGCGGTGCCGCGCTGGCTGGCCGCGCTGACCGGCCCGGAGCGCGCGTTCCCGGCCGAGCCCGCCGCCCTGAAGACGTTGCGCGACGAACTGGACGCCTGGCAGCGCGACGCCGCCGGCGGCGCGGTACGGGCCACGTTCCGCCTGGTCGAGCCGGACGTCGACCCGGTCGCCGAACTGGTCGAGGACGCCGCCTGGCGGGTCGAGTTCGGCCTGCACCCGGCCGACGAGCCGGGGCTCGTGGTGGACGCCGCTCACATCTGGCAGCGGCCCGCGCCCGCGCTCACCGCCCGGGGCGTCGAGCCGCAGGAGACGCTCCTGGCCGAGCTGGGCCGGGCCAGCCGGCTCTGGCCCGAGGTGGACGCCGCTCTGCGTACCGCCGCGCCGGAGGGGATGGAACTGGACGCCGAGGGCGCGCACCGGTTCCTGCGCGAGGGCGCGCCGGTGCTGCACGCGGCCGGGTTCGGGGTGCTGCTGCCGTCGTGGTGGCGGCGCTCCTCGTCCCGGCTCGGCGCGCGGCTGCGGGCGCGCAGCCGTAGCGCGCCCGGCGCGGTCGCCACCACCGACGGCAAGCTGGGGCTGGACGCGCTCGTCGACTACCGCTGGGAGCTGGCGCTCGGCGACCAGCCGCTGACCGCCGAGGAACTGGCGACGCTCGCCGACCTGAAGTCCCCACTCGTCCGGCTGCGCGGCCGGTGGGTCGAGCTGGATCCGCAGCGGCTGGAGGCCGGGCTGAAGCTGCTGCGCTCCTCCGGCGAGCTGAGCGTGGCCGACCTGCTGCGGATGGGACTGTCCGGTGACGACCGGGCCGGTGAGCTGCCGGTGCTGGACGTGGTCGCCGACGGCGCGCTGGGCGAACTGCTCGCCGGTGAGGCGGAACGGCGGCTCACCCCGGCCGACCCGCCGCCGGGGTTCACCGGGACGCTACGGCCGTACCAGCGGCGCGGACTGGCCTGGCTGGCGTTCCTCCAGTCGCTCGGGCTCGGCGGCATCCTCGCCGACGACATGGGCCTGGGCAAGACCGTGCAGCTGCTCGCGCTGCTCGCCGGTGACCCGCCGGAGGCCGGGCCCACGCTGCTGGTCTGCCCGATGTCGCTCGTCGGCAACTGGCAGCGGGAAGCGGCGAAGTTCGCCCCCGGGCTGCGGGTGCACGTGCACCACGGCGCCGAGCGCGCCCGGGGTGAGGGCTTCGCCACCGCGGTGCGGGAGGCGGACCTGGTGCTCACCACGTACTCGGTGGCGGCCCGGGACGCGTTCGAGCTGGCCGGCATCGACTGGCACCGGGTGGTGGTGGACGAGGCGCAGGCGATCAAGAACGCCGCCACCCGGCAGGCCGAGGCGGTCCGGTCACTGCCCGCGCGGCACCGGGTCGCGGTCACCGGTACGCCGGTGGAGAACCGGCTCGCCGACCTCTGGTCCATCATGCAGTTCGCGAATCCGGGGCTGCTCGGGCCGGCCGCGACGTTCCGCAAGCGCTTCGCCGAACCGATCGAGCGGCACGGCGACGCCGAGGTGGCCGAGCGGCTGCGCCGGATCACCGGCCCGTTCGTGCTGCGCCGCCTCAAGACCGACCCCTCGATCATCACCGACCTGCCGGAGAAGCTGGAGATGGAGGTGGTCTGCAACCTCACCGCCGAGCAGGCCGCCCTCTACCGGGCCGTGGTGGACGACATGATGGCGAAGATCGAGTCCAGCGACGGGATCGAGCGGCGCGGGCTGGTGCTGGCCACCATGACCCGGCTCAAGCAGGTCTGCAACCACCCCGCGCAGCTGCTGCACGACGGCTCCGCGCTGGACGGCCGGTCCGGCAAGCTGGAACGCCTCGACGAGATCGTCGACGAGGTGCTCGCGGCGGGGGAGAAGGCGCTGCTGTTCACCCAGTACGCCGAATTCGGCGGCATGCTGCGCGGGCACCTGTCGGCGCGTACCGGCCGGGAGGTGCTGCTGCTGCACGGCGGCGTCGGCAAGGCCGAACGGGACGCCATGGTGACCCGGTTCCAGACGCCGCAGGGGCCGCCCCTGTTCGTCCTGTCGCTCAAGGCCGGCGGCACCGGTCTCACGCTGACCGCCGCCAACCACGTCGTGCACGTGGACCGGTGGTGGAACCCGGCCGTCGAGGACCAGGCCACCGACCGGGCGTTCCGCATCGGACAGCGCCGCCGCGTGCAGGTACGCAAGTTCGTCTGCGCCGGCACCGTCGAGGAGAAGGTGGCCGCGATGATCGCGGACAAGCGCAGCCTCGCCCGGTCCGTGGTGGGCAGCGGCGAGCAGTGGATCACCGAGCTGTCCACCGACACGCTGCGCGACCTGTTCACGCTGGAGTCCGGGGCGGCGGTGGTCGAGTGAGCCCAGGTTTCGACGACTACGGTCCGCCGCTGCGGGTCGAGGGCGGCCTGCGGGCGCGCAGCACCAGAGGTGCGATCGGGCAGTCCTGGTGGTCCCGGCGCTTCGTGGAGGTGCTGGAGTCGTTCGCGCTCGGCTCCCGGCTCACCCGCGGCCGGGCGTACGCGCGCCGGGGGCAGGTGCTCCGGCTCGACGTGTCGCCCGGAAAGGTCACCGCCGAGGTGCAGGGGTCCCGGCCGCGTCCCTACCCGGTCCGGATCGGGCTGGCCGCGTACCCGGAGAAGGTGTGGCGGCGGCTGGAGTCGGAGCTGGCCGGGCAGGCGTTCTTCAGCGCCCGGCTGCTCGCCGGTGACCTGCCGGCCGAACTGGAGGAGCTGTTCGCCGAGGCGGGCGCGCCGCTGTTCCCGGCCGAGATCGGCGAGCTGGACCAGAGCTGCGGCTGCCCCGACTTCGCGGTGCCGTGCAAACACCTGGCCGCCACGTTCTACCTGCTCGCCGAGGCGTTCGACGCCGACCCGTTCCACCTGCTGCACTGGCGCGGCCGATCCCGCGCCGAACTGCTCGACCGGCTGCGTACGCTGCGCGGCGCCCGTACCACCGAGGTGGCGCCGGGCCCGACCGGCACCGCGGCGGACCGGTCGGCGTCTTTGGACGGGAGCGGCGGGACGCCTGTCCTGGCGGGCCCGGGCGCCGGACGGGAGCCGGACGCGACGGGCGCCACCGCACCGGTGGTCGGCGCGGCGCGGGCCCTGGCCGGGCTGCCGGCGGTCGAGCCGGACGCGGAGCTGGACCGGTTCTGGCTGGCGCCGGTGGCGCTGCCGGACCGGCCGCCCACGCTCGCCACCGGCCCGGAGCTGCTGTTGCGCCAGCTCGGGTCACCCGGTGCCGCGATCGGCGGGCCAGGGCTGGCCGAGCGGCTGCGCCGGGCGTTCCGGGAGTTCGGCAGCGGCGGAGGCGAGTGTTAACAGGGGGCCCTTCCTCTACCGAATGCGTTAAGAAGGGGCCCTTCCTTACACCTACAGCAAGCGGCGGCGGAAACGCCACATCACGGCGGCGTTGGCGACCAGCACCACCGCGCAGATCGCCCCGGCCAGCCGTCCGACCAGTACTGTCATCGCCGGCAGCGATGCCCACAGCACGATCGTCAGCAGCATCATGTATCGGCCCCGGCGCCCCTTGATCCGGCTGTCCAACCGGGCGAAGAACCGAGGGTCACTTTCCCGCAGACGGCGGGTGATCTGTTCGAACCTGCGCTGATCCTCTTGGCTGAGCATGGCGGTGCCTTCCCCTCACGGCTTCAGCGGTTCGGCGGCATACCCGGATCGGAGGCCGGTCACGCACCGCCGCTGCTGCTGTTTCGCCGGATCGGACAGGCGGAACGAGGTTCTCAGCGCAGGCTTATCCGTACCTTAAGTTTCGGTGAGGCGGTGAACGCCCCCGGCGGCGTCGCCGGCGTGTGAAACCTCGCGTCCGGGCGGTGCCCGCCCGGGTCGGCCCTGCTCCGGACGTCGCCGGATCACCCGCCGCGGTGACCGGCTCCGGCGGCGGGCATGAGCACTGTCTTAAGTGCGCTCGCGGGCCCGTTCGGCGTGCCTTGAGTGGCCGGGAACGCATGGCTACCTTGCCGTAGCAACTCTCCGGCAACCGTCGCCGCCCCTGCGCCACCCAACCCCCGGGTGGCAGGCGTGCCGGCGCTCGAAGAAAACGGGATAGGTACATGGCCGACCTGAACGTGCCACCGCGTCGACCCCGGGACGACCGCGGCTGGGACGGATACCAGCACCCCCATCCGGACGGGTACCGCGACCCGCACGCCGCGCCGTACGCCGGCGGGCACCCCGCCCCGGCGTCGGGCCCGCAGTGGGTCGGGCCGGACGGCTTCGCCCCCGCCGCCGCTGGCTACCCTCCGCAGGGCGGCTTCCCCCAGCAGGGCGGCTACGCCCAGCCCGCCGGCGGGTACGGCCCGCCGCCCGGCCCGGGACTGCCCACCCTGGACGACGACCGCGACGAGCCCCCGAACCGGGGCCGCCGCCGGGCGCTGGCCACCCTCGGCGGCGCCGCGGTGGTCGCCGGTGGCGCGGCCTTCGCGCTGTCCCCGCAGGTACGCGGACTGTTCACCGGTGACGCCCCGGCCGGTGACGCCACCGGCACGGTGACCACCGACGGCAACGCCGCGCGGCCCAGCGGCCAGCAGCCCAGCACGGTACGCACCTACACCGAGCAGAACGAGAGCTACATGGGCTCCCGGGCGGGCGAGGCGCTCAAGCGCAACGCGCCCTCCGGCGGCCGGCTCTACGGCAGCCCGGCCGCCGCCGCCGAGGCGACCAAGGTGACTGTGAAGACGGTGCTCGCCAAGGACGCGATCCGGCACCTCGCCACCCGCACCACGTTCGGCGCCACCCCGAAGGTGCTCGCCGACATCAAGCGGCTCGGCATCGACGACTGGCTGCGCCTGCAGCTCGAACCGGAGAAGATCGCCCCGACGAAGGCGGAGCTGAAGCTGGCCGAGCTGACCTCGCTCAAGCTCAGCCCGACCCAGCTTCGCGACCAGCGCGAGCAGCTCAACGAGAAGGGCGTCGCCCCGGCCCGGGAGACGGTGGACGCCACCATCGCCCGGCAGGTCTGGTCGGACCGCCAGCTGTTCGAGGTGATGGTCGACTTCTGGAACGACTTCCTGCACGTCGCGGCCGACTTCGACGGCGGGGAGAACTACCGCAACGCGTTCGACCGGGACGTCATCCGCAAGCACGCGCTCGGCAGCTACCCGGACATGCTCGTCGCCGCGAACAAGCACCCGGCGCTGCTGCTCTACCTGAACCAGGTCGACTCGCGCAAGGACGCGGTCAACGAGAACCTGGCCCGGGAGAACCTGGAGCTGTACTCCGTCGGTGTCGACGGCGGCTACACCGAGAAGGACGTACGCCAGGCCGCGCTGCTCCAGACCGGACGCGGCGTCGCCGACGGCAAGTACAAGTTCTTCGCCGAGCGGCACTACCTCGGCAAGGTGAAGATCCTCGGGTTCAGCCACGCCAACAACTCCGACGATCCGGTGGCCGCCGACAAGGTCATCGACTCGTACATCCGCTACATCGCGATGCACCCGTCGACCGCCCGGTACGTGGCGCAGAACCTCGCCACCCGGTTCGTCTCCGACACTCCGCCGAAGTCCGTGGTGGACCGGCTCGCCAAGGCGTACACCACGAACAAGGGGCAGATCCGCCCGGTGCTGGCGACGCTGTTCAGCTCCTCGGAGTTCTGGGCCGCGGTCGGCCAGAAGGTACGCCGCCCGATGGAGTACCTGGTCGCCACGTACCGGGCGCTCGGCGTCTCGCCGGAAGCGGCCCCCGGCTACTCCGGCGACCAGCGGCGGACCCCGTTCGCGCAGGGCCTGCGGCAGATCCAGGACAAGATGCGGGAACTCGGCCAGTACCCGATGGGCAAGCCCACCCCGGACGGCTACGCCGACGTCTACCTGGCCTGGACCTCGGCCGGCACGATGATCGACGGCTGGAACGAGGCGGGTGACCTGATCGCCGGCTACCGCAAGCAGTTCACCTTCGTCAAGCCGGAGAAGCTGGTGGCGAAGCCGCCGGCCACCGCCGGGGCGTACGTGGACGCGCTGGCCCAGCGGCTGGTGCACCAGAAGCTCAGCGCCAAGGAGAAGAAGCTCGTGCTCGCCGTGGCCGGGGTCGCCGAGAGCGCCAAGGTCGACGCCACCTTCAACGGGGCCATCGCCGCGGTCGCGCGGACGATCCTCGCGTCCCCCCAGCACCACCTCCGGTGAGGCATTCGATGGAGATGACCGTGAACCCGTACCCCCTGCACCCCGAATGCCCCGACCTGCGGCGGCTGGCCGACAACCCGGCCGAGGCGCTGCTGCGCGCGGAGGCGGACATCGTCGCGGCCGAGAACGCGGCCGAGGCCGACCGGTACCGCCGGCTGGAGGAGATCGAGGAGGCCCAGCAGGACGGCCGGGGCGTCACCCGGCGTACCTTCGTCGCGGGCGCCGCGGCCACCGCGACCGCGCTGGCCACCGCCCAGTTCGTCACCACGTCGGCGTCGTTCGCGGCGACGAAGACCGGCACGCTGATCCACGTCTTCCTCTACGGCGGGCTGGACGGGCTGAGCCTGGTCGCCCCGGCGAGCGACCCGGTGCTCGCCAAGGCCCGCCCCGACCTGCTGCTCGCCGAGGACTCGCTGGCGCTGGCCCGCGGGTTCAAGCTGACCAGCGCGTTCGCGCCGCTGGACAAGTGGCTCAAGGCCGGTCAGCTCGGCTTCGTGCCGGCCGTGTCCGACCCGCGGCTGTCCCGCAGCCACTTCCAGGCCGCCGACGCCTGCAACCTGGGCGGCCTGCCCGGCGAGACCGGCGGCCGGGGCTGGCTGGACAGCCTGGTCGACGCGCTCGGCAAGGGCACCGCGTTCCGCAGCGTCGGCATCGGCAGCACGCTGCCCCGCTCGCTCGTCGGCGTGAACGGCGCGATCTCCCTCAACAGCGTCGGCGACCTGCGGCTCAACGGTGCCGACAAGTACCGCGCGGCCACCGAGAAGGCGATCCGCGGCCTGTTCACCGGCATCAACCACCCGGTCGAGGAGGCGGTGCAGGAGGGCATGGGCGCGCTGGCCACCGCGCAGAAGCTCGCCGCGAAGCCGTACGCCGCCGCGGAGGGCGTCCAGTACCAGGGCGTCGGCAACGCGTTCAAGCAGCTCGCCCAGCTCATCAAGGGCGGCGCGAACGTGCGTGTGGCCACCGTCGGCATGGGCGGCTACGACACCCACGAGAACCAGGGCACCCGCGAGGGCGGCCAGCTCTGGCGGCGGCTCAACGAGCTGGCCAAGGCGATGGCCGCGTTCTTCACCGACCTGGGCGACCAGGCGGCGGACGTGACGATCATGGTGTCCAGCGAGTTCGGCCGGCGGGTCGCCTCGAACAGCGGCGGCACCGACCACGGCCACGGCGGCGTCGTCACCGTGCTGTCCGGCCGCAAGCTGACCAGCTCGCTGCTCGGCACCTGGAACGGGCTGGACAAGTTGGACAGCGGCGACGTGCCGGAGTACAACAACATGTTCAACGTCTACGGATCCGTCGCGCAGGGCCGCTTCGGCCTGACCAACGCCGAAGTGGACAAGGTCTTCCCCCGGCAGAAGTTCACCCCGGTCAAGATCTACGCGTGACGTACCAGGAAACCCGCGCCGCCGGCCGTCGTACCGGGCACTCCGCCCCGTACGGCGGCCGTCCGGCTGCTCCCGTACCCCCGGCTCGTCCGCGCCGCGGACCCGGCGGCCGGCGCGCGCTCGCCGCGCTCTTCTGGCTGGGTCTGGTCGCCGCGGTCCTGCCGTGGTGGCTGGACACCCCGGCCGGGTCGCTCGCCGACACCGCCGACCTGCTCACCGCGGGCGGCCGGATCACCGGCCTGATCGCCGGCTACCTGCTGCTGGTCCAGGTTCTGATGATGAGCCGGCTCGGCGTGCTGGAACGCGCGCTCGGCGGCGAGCGGATCTCCCGGCTGCACCGGGATCTCGGCGCGACGCTGCTGGTGACGGTGCTCACGCACATGTCGCTGCTGGTGGTCGGCTACTCCCGCCAGGAGCAGAACTCGGTGTTCGGCGAGGTCGGCGTGCTGCTGACCGACTACGAGGACATGATCACCGCGTTCGCCGCGGCCGGCGTCCTGGTCACCGTCGCGGTCACCGCGGTACGCGCCGTGCGCCGTCGCCTGCCGTACGAGCTGTGGCACGTGCTGCACGCGGCCGGCTACCTGACGCTGCTGCTCGGGTACGCGCACCAGTTCAGCAACGGCGCGCAGCTGCACGAGCCGGGCCTGGTGCGTACCGGCTGGATCGCCGGGTACGTGCTGGTGGTGGCCGCGCTGGTGTGGGGCCGGGTGCTCGCGCCGCTGGCGTTCAACCTGCGGCACCGGCTGCGCGTGGCCGACGTGGTGGCGGAGAGCCCGGACACCGTGTCGGTCTACCTGACCGGGCAGCGGCTCAACCAGATCGACCTGCTCGGCGGCCAGTTCTTCCGCTGGCGCTTCCTCAACCCCGGTTGCTGGTGGCAGTCGCACCCGTTCTCCGTCTCCGCCGCCGCGAACGACAGGTGGCTGCGGATCACGGTGAAGGTCGTCGGCGGGTACACCGCCGAGCTGCGCGATCTGACGCCCGGCACCCGGGTCTGGGCGCAGGGCCCCTCCGGCACGTTCACCGCCGCGCACCGTACCCGGGAACGGGCCCTGCTCATCGCCGGTGGCAGCGGCATCGCCCCGCTGCGGGCCATGCTGGAGGAGTTGCCGCCCGGCGCGGCCCTGATCTACCGCGCCCGTACCCCGGCCGACGTGCTGCTGCACCAGGAGCTGGACTGGCTCGCGCAGGCCCGGCAGACCTCCGTCTGGTACGTCGTCGGCAGCCGCGACGACCCCGGCCCCCGCCAGGTGATGAACCCGGAAGGGTTGCGCCGCCTGGTGCCCGACCTGACCCGGCGCGACGTCTACCTGTGCGGCCCCGGCGGCCTGGTCGACGAGGCGGTCGCCGCGCTGCGGGCGGCCGGCGTGCCCCGCCGGCAGATCCACCTGACCGCGTTCGAGCTGTAGGAAGGCACCCCATGCGTCGCGCGCTCCTCGCGATCACCGGACTGGCCGCCGGCACCACCGCACTCGTGGTGCTCAAGGGCGCGCCGGGCAGCGGGCAGACCGTGCCGGACGTGCCCGTCGCGCTGGCGCCGGTCACCCCGGGCGGCTCGGCGGCGCCCGAGCCGCCGTCGCCCACCGCCGCGGCGTCCGGCAGCGCCACGCCGTCGTCGCGCGCCTCGGCGAAGCCCACCCCGAAGCCGTCCGCCGACCGCAGCCCGGCCAGCCAGGGCGGCACCCGTACGCGCACCACGCCCGCCGCGCCCCGGACCACCACCAGCGCGCCCAAGGTCACCACCCGCACGGTGACCGGGCCGTCGGTCACCTACGAGTACGGCTCGCTCCGCGTCCGGATCACGCTCAGCGGCAGCCGGATCGTCGACGCCACGGCGATCGGGCTGCCGCTGGGTGGGCAGTCCGGGCAGCGCAGCGACGACGTGCAGGCCCGCTACAGCGGCACCTCGGGTGAGGTGGTGGCCCGGCAGAGCGCCAGCCTGAGCACCGTCTCCGGGGCCACCTACACCAGCACCGCGTACAAGCAGTCGTTGCAGGCCGCGCTGGACAAGGCGTGACCACGGTTCGTCCTGGCCTGCGCCGCGTCGCACACGTCATGGGTACGGCGATCAGCCTCGACCTGGCCGACGACCTGCCCCAGGGGACCCTGCACGAGCTGGCCGAGGACACGTTCGGCTGGCTGCGTGAGGTCGACGCGCGGTTCAGCACGTACCGGGACGACAGCGAGGTGTGCCGGGTGGACCGGGGCGAGCTGCGGCCCGCCGACGCCTCCGCCGACCTGCGCGCCGTGCTGGCGGCCTGCGCCGACCTGTGGACCGCCACCGACGGCTACTTCGACGTGTACGCGACCGGGCGGCTCGACCCGTCCGGCTACGTCAAGGGCTGGGCGGCGCAGGTCGCCTCGGACCGGCTGGTGGCCGCCGGCGCACCGAACCACTGCGTGAACGCGGGCGGCGACGTGCGCGTACGCGGCCACGACGCGGCCGGGGAACGGTGGCGGATCGGGGTGCGGCATCCCTGGGACCCGGCGGCGACCTGTCTGGTGCTGACCGGCACCGACCTGGCGGTCGCCACCTCCGGCGTGTACGAGCGCGGGCACCACGTGGTGGACCCGCGCCGGGGCGCCCCGGCGAAGGGCTTGCGCTCGGTGACTGTGGTGGGCCCGGACCTGGGCGTCGCCGACGCGTACGCGACAGCTGCGGTGGCCATGGGCGGACCCGGCCTCATCTGGCTGGACGGCCTACCGTCCCCCTGGCAGCACGCCGTGGTCACCGAGGACACCCACCAACACCACTCCCGCACCCTCCCCACCCTTCCTGCCGTCCCCACCTGATCACCGGGGTGGGTGGGTCAGCGGAGAGGGCGGTGGAGGATGGCGGGACGGGAGCCGGTGGGGCGGGGGTGGCCGGGGCGGACGCCCAGAGGACGGGTGAAGGCCCACGGGTGCAGACGGCGGCGGGGCCGCGCCGGCTCGGTACCGCCGGTGTGGCGGGCAGCGTCGTCCCTGGACATGGTCAAAACCCCCGCTCTGGCGCGCATGCGCCCTCGGCAGGAACAACGAGTGCGGTGCCGGGGAGGTCGCTGTCAGGCACCCGTCCGGGGCGGACGGGGAGGTCAGTGGCCCCGCCGGGGGAGCGGGAGGTGGCCGGGGAACAGGTCCGCGCCGAGTGTCACGCCGGCCGCGCGTAACGCGGCGATCAGCGCGTTCTGCACCAGGTAGGAGTCGGGCAGCTGCCAGCGGGCCTGCTCCGGGGCGACCGCCCAGCGCACCGTCCCCTCCGGCAGCCGGGTCGGCGGAGCGGGGATCCACGAGCCGGGTCCGTGGCGTACCACGTGGAAGCAGTGCTCCAGCTCCGGGCGCAGCGGGTCGCCGGGGCGGACCAGGAACATCCAGCGGCCGGTCGGGGTGACCAGCGCCGGTCCGCGTACGCCGAACCCGGCGGGATGGGTGGCGACCGCGTCGAGCACCTGCCGGCCCAGGTGGGCGGCGACCTCGAGCACGTCGAACGCGTGCCCGGTGGGGAGCAGGACGCCGTGCGGGCGGCTGCGCCACCAGGTGGCCACCCGGGCCGCGTCGGTGCTGGCGGCGTGCTCCCAGTCCTCAAGCGCGGGGTGGCAGCCCACTGTGGGGCAGCCGGCCCGGCCGCAGACGAAGCGGCTGTTGGCCAGGCAGGCGCCAGGGGTGACCGGCCAGCCGTGCAGCGCGTACCGTACCGCGACGCGGCGCAGCCGGACCCGTTCCAGCGGGGACAGGTGAGCGACGCGCGGTCGGACATTCCTCCACATGTCTGACATCCCCTCTCGTCCCGCCAAACCGTCCACATGCCACACGTAGAAAGCCGTCACTGCCGTAACCCACACTCGTTGTGGTGACTAACGGTCGGTGCAACTTGCACGAAAACTACGAGAACTGGCTGGTCGGTGGACGCACAACCTGTGCGACCAGGCAAGCCTGGGAGACGTGGGAGGAGCGGCCGGCGCCGTGAGGGGGAGGGAGCAGGGATGGACGAACTGCCCATAGGCCGGCGGGTGGCGTACTGGCGGAGCCGGCGCAAGATGTCCCAGCAGGTCTTCGCCGACCGGCTCGGCAAGTCCAAGAGCTGGGTGGACAAGGTGGAGCGTGGCGTCCGCCGGCTGGACAAATTCTCCGTCCTCTACGAGATCGCCGACATCCTCCAGATCGACGTGCAGCTGCTGCACGGCAAGGACCCGGAGCGGCGTGCCGACGCGCTCAACTGCATCGACCAGGTCGAGGTGGAGGAAATCCGCACCGCCCTGGAGCGGTACGACTCGATGAGCGCCTACTTCGACGCGGCGCCCTGCCCCCCGCCGCTGGCCGACATGCGCAAGGCCGTGAACCACGCCTGGCTGACCTACCAGTACGGCCGGTACGGCATGCTCACCCGCGCGCTGCCCAAGCTGCTGCGCGACGCCCAGGCGGCGGACGCCGGGTACGCCACCGGCGACCAGGTACGCGAGGCCGCCCACCTGCTCGGGCAGGTCTACCAGATCGCCTCCTCGGTGCTGCGCAAGCTCGGCGAGTGCGACCTCGCCTGGCTGGCCGCCGACCGGTCGATGGCGGTGGCCCAACGCGCCGACGACCCGCTGCTGGCCGGGATCGCCACCACGAGGGTCTGCAACGCGCTGGTCGCGATGGGCCGCCCCCGCCCCGCGCTGGAGCTCAACGTGCGCATCGCCGGCCGGCTCGCGCCCGGCGGCGACAACGACGTCCGACCGGAACGTCTCTCCGTCTACGGCATGCTGCTGCTGCAGGGCGCGATGGCCGCCGCCCGGATCGGCGACTCGGCGACAGTGGACGACCTGCTCGCCGGCGCGGCCGAGGCCGCGACGATGCTCGGCGGCGACCACAACTACTACTGGACCTCCTTCGGGCCGACCAACCTGGAGCTGCACCGGGCCGCCGCCGCCGTCGAACTGGGCGACGGCGGCCGGGCGGTGGAGACGCACCTGCGGCTGTCCGAGCCCGCGTTCAACGCGCTGCTGCCGGAACGCCGCGCGCACCACCTGCTCGACCTGGCCCGGGGCTACTCCCAGATCGGCGACGTCGCCAACGCCGGGGACATGTTGCTGCGCGGTGACCGGCTCGCACCCTCCGAGATCCGGTGCCGGCCGATAGCGCACGAATTGATGTCTGAGATTCTCCGTCGCACACGTGGTGCGCCGCCTCCGCCGATCGCGGAGTTGGCTGAGCACATGGGAGTCGGAGTATGAGCGGTCCGGAGACCGCGAGCGGGCACCGGCGGGTGCTCTACGTCATCGCCTGCGGTTCGCCGCTGGCCCGTCACGTCGGCCGGCTGGTCGACCTCGCCCAGCAGGAGGAGTGGACGGTCTGCGTGGTCACCACGCCGGACGGCGCGAAGTTCGTCGACCGGGCGGCCCTGGCCCGGCAGACCGGCCACCCGGTCCGTACGCACTACAAGAACCCGGGTGACCTGGACGTGCTGCCCCCGGCGGACGCCATGCTGGTGTGCCCGGCCACCGTCAACACGATCAACAAGTGGGCGGTCGGCATCACCGACACCCTCGCGCTCGGCCTGCTGGTCGAGGCGCAGGGGATGGGGGTGCCGATCGCTGCCGTCCCGTACACGAACGAGGCGATGGCCGGGCACCCGGCGTTCCGGGCCAGCCTCGACCGGCTGGCCGGGTGGGGCGTCCGGGTGGTCTTCGGCGACCACGTCGTACGCCTGCATCCGCCCGGCATGGGGGAGCGGCGCGCGGACGCCTTCCCCTGGGACGCCGGCCTGGCCGCCCTGCGCGGCGCGGACCGGCCGGTAGCCCCGGTCGGCTGACGGTGTGAGCGTGGCTCCCGGCGCGCCCGGGAGCCACGCCCGACGGCGGTCGGCGTGTACCGGCCCGGACGCCGGTAAGCTGGCCGCCCGTGAGCACAACCGTCGCCGACGTGGTGGCCGCCCTGGACCGCCGTTATCCGCCCGCCTGGGCCGAGGAATGGGACCGGGTCGGCCTGGTGGTGGGCGAGCCCGACCACCCGGTACGCCGGATCGCCTGCGTGGTGGACGTGGTCCCGGAGACCGTGGACGAGGCCCTCGAAGCCGGCGCGGACATGATCGTCGCGCACCACCCGCTGCTGCTGCGCGGCGTCTCCTCGGTGGCCGCCACCACGTACAAGGGCCGGATCGTGCACCGGTTGATCAAGGCGGACGTCGCGCTGTACGTCGCGCACACAAACGCCGACGTGGCCGATCCCGGCGTGTCCGACGCGCTCGCCGCCCGGTTCGGGCTGACCGGACTGCGCCCGCTGCACCCGCCCCGCCCCGGCTCGCCCGCCGACGGCCCCGGCCGGGGCATCGGCCGCATCGGCGAGCTGCCCGAGCCGATGACGCTGGCCGAGCTGACCCGGCTGGCCGCCGCCGTGCTCCCGGTCACCGCCTGGGGCGTTCGCGCCGCCGGGGATCCCGGGCGTATGGTTCGTACCCTCGCCGTCAGCGGCGGCTCGGGGGACGGTTTCCTCGCCGAGGCGACCGCGGCCGGGGTGGACGCGTTCCTCACCGCGGACCTGCGTCACCACCCGGCCGGGGAACACCTCGCCGCGGGCGGCCCGGCGCTGCTGGACGCCGCCCACTGGGCGACGGAGCGACCCTGGCTGGACGACCTGGCCGCCCACCTGGCCGGCGAGCTGGGCGTCGAGACCGTGGTGTCCGACCTGGACACCGACCCGTGGACCGTGCACGCCGCCGCGCCCCGGCCGGACGACAAGGAGCCCCGACGTGAAGGCTGACCCGAAGGTGCAGCGCCGCCTGCTCGACCTCCAGGCGATCGACACCGCGCTGGCGCAGCTCGCGCACCGCCGCCGCAGCCTGCCGGAACGGGCCGAGCTGGAGGCCCTGGCGCGTGAGCTGTCCGCGCTGGAGGACGAGCGGGTCCGCGCCCAGGTTGCGGTCGACGACCTGGACCGGGACATCGCCCGGATCGAGAAGGACGTCGACCAGGTACGGGCGCGCAAGAGCAAGGACGAGGCGCGGCTGGCCTCGGGCAGCGGCCCGGCCCGCGAGCTGGAGGCGCTCCAGCACGAGCTGGTCTCGCTGAACCGCCGGCAGAGCGACCTGGAGGACGCCGAGCTGGAGCTGATGGAGCAGCGGGAGACCGCGCAGGGCGTGCTCGACGGCATCGAGAGCTGGCTCGTCGAGGCCCGGGACCGCCGCGCCGCGACCGAGCAGCGCCGCGACGAGACCCTGGCCGAGATCGCCAAGGAGGAGGATTTCAAGCGCACCGCCCGCCAGCCGCTCGCCGGTGACCTCCCCTCGGACCTGGTCGGCCTCTACGACAAGATCCGCGAGGACACCGGCATGGGCGCCGCGCTGCTCACCGGTGGCCGCTGCGGCGGCTGCCGGCTGGAGATGTCCGGCGCCGACCTGGCCCGCATCCGCAAGGCCGACCCGGACGACGTGGTCCGTTGTGAGGAGTGCCGGCGGATCATGGTCCGGACCAACGAGTCGGGACTGTAGCCGCCGTGGCGGTGCGCGCGGTCGTCATCGAGGCCGACGGCGGCTCCCGGGGCAACCCCGGCCCGGCCGGTTACGGCGCGGTGATCCGGGACCCGGAGACCGGCGAGGTACTGGCCGAGCGGTCGGAGTCGATCGGCACTGCCACGAACAACGTGGCCGAGTACCGGGGCCTGATCGCCGGGCTGGAGGCCGCCGCCGAGCTGGGCGCGGCCGAGGTCGAGGCGCGGATGGACTCCAAGCTGGTGGTCGAGCAGATGTGCGGCCGCTGGCAGATCAAGCACCCCGGGCTGCGTCCGCTCGCCGCCCAGGCGGCGGGGCTGGTCAGCCGGTTCACCGCCGTACGGTTCACCTGGGTGCCCCGGGAGCGCAACCGGCACGCCGACGCCCTCGCCAACGCGGCCATGGACGCCGCCGCCTCGGGTGCCGCCCCGGCGGGCGCCGGGAAGGCCGCGGCGCGGGAGGCCGCTGTCGTCCGGGCCACCGGCACCGACCCGGCCACCACGCCCGCCTCCTGGGAGCCGCGCCCGACCGAGGAGGCCACCCGGCTGATCCTGGTGCGGCACGGCGAGACCGAGCGCACCGTGCAGAAGCACTACTCCGGCCGGGGCGACGTGCCGCTGACCGACCGGGGCCGGGCCCAGGCCCGGGCCAGCGCCGCCCGGGTGGCCGCGCTGGCCCCGTCCGTCGCGGCAGTGGTCAGCTCGCCGCTGTCCCGGTGCACGGCCACCGCCGAGGCGATCGCCGCCCAGGTCGGCAACCCGCCGGTACGCACCGACGACGACCTGATCGAATGCGACTTCGGCGTCTGGGAGGGGCACACGTTCGCCGAGGTACGCGAGCGCTGGGCGGCGGAACTGGACGCCTGGCTCGCCTCCACCCGGGTCGCTCCGCCGCGGGGCGAGTCGTTCGTGACAGTCGCCGAGCGCACCGGGCGGGCCGTCGACCGGCTGCGGTCGGCGTACCCGGGGGAGACGGTCGTGGTGGTCTCCCACGTCTCGCCGATCAAGCTGGTGCTGCGCGATGCGCTCGCGGCCGGCGACGCGTTCCTGCACCGGCTCTACCTGGACACCGCGGGCATCTCGGTGCTGGACCTGTACCCGGACGGCGGCGTCGCGGTCCGCTCGGTCAACGACACCTCGCACCTCACGGACGCGTGACGGCCGTTCGGCGCATGCCGGCGGCCGTTCAGCGCATCGACATCACCCGATCGGACGTGACCCCCGTCACAGGGTCGTAGCCTCCGGCCGTCACATGGCCCGCTACGAATGCCCGGAGGGTGTCACATGTCCGAACCGGAACCGGAGGCGCTCGACACGGCGCGATCCAGGGCGAAGGACAAGAGTCCCTGGAACTGGTTGCTCTTCATCCCGATCGTGGTGCCGCTGATCCCGGCGCTGTTCAACGCCGACTCGCCCCGGCTGTTCGGCTTCCCGCGGTTTTACTGGCTGCAACTGGCCTGGATCCTGCTGGGTGTCGCCACCACCACGCTGGTCTACCAGATGACCAAGAAGCGGGGTGACCGCTGATGTGGCGGGACCACCTCACCGAGATCATCGTCTTCACGCTGCTGTTCCTGCTGGTCAGCGCCATGGGCTTCGTGGCGGCCCGGTGGCGCAGACCACGAGACATGGCCCACCTGGACGAGTGGGGACTGGGTGGGCGCAGCTTCGGCGGCTGGATCACCTGGTTCCTGGTCGGCGGTGACCTCTACACCGCGTACACGTTCGTGGCGGTCCCGGCGCTGATCTTCGGAGCCGGCGCGGCGGGGTTCTTCGCGGTGCCGTACACGATCGTCATCTACCCGCTGGTGTTCCTGGTGCTGTGCCGGCTCTGGTCGGTCTCGCACCGGCACGGCTTCGTCACGCCCGCCGACTTCGTCCGCAACCGGTTCGGTTCGCCGATCCTGGCGCTGCTGGTCGCGATCACCGGCATCGTCGCCACCATGCCGTACATCGCGCTGCAACTGGTCGGCATCGAGGCGGTGCTCAAGACCATGGGCGTCACCGGGGACAGCGCGCTGGCCCGGCACCTGCCGATCATCATCGCGTTCGCGATCCTGGCCGCGTACACGTACCAGTCCGGGCTGCGCGCCCCGGCGCTGATCGCGTTCGTCAAGGACTCGCTGATCTACATCGTGATCCTGGTCGCGGTGATCTGGCTGCCGTACAAGCTCGGCGGCTGGGGCGCCATCTTCGACGCCGCCGACGCGAAGTTCCAGGCGTCACCGGCGCCCGGCGACGGCATCCTGCTCAACCAGAACAACCAGATCCAGTACGTGACGCTGGCGTTCGGCTCGGCGCTGGCGCTGTTCCTCTACCCGCACAGCATCACCGGTGTGCTGGCCAGCCGGAACCGCGACGTGATCAAGCGGAACATGTCCGCGCTGCCCGCGTACAGCCTGCTGCTGGGGCTGATCGCGCTGCTCGGCTACATGGCCATCGCGGCGAACGTGAAGCCGCTGCCCGGGGCGAAGGAGGGCACGACCGACGGCAACACCGTCGTGCCGCTGCTGTTCGACCAGCAGTTCCCGGACTGGTTCGCCGGGGTGGCGTACGCCGCCATCGGCATCGGCGCGCTGGTGCCCGCGGCGATCATGTCGATCGCGGCGGCGAACCTGTTCACCCGCAACATCTACAAGGAGTACCTGAAGCGGGACGCCACCCCGGCGCAGGAGGCGAACGTCTCGAAGATCACTTCGCTGGTGGTGAAGGTCGGCGCGGTGGCCTGCATCGTCTTCCTCGACCCGCAGTTCTCCATCGACCTGCAGCTCATCGGCGGCGTGATCATCCTCCAGACGCTGCCGGCGGTGGCGCTGGGCCTCTACACCCGCTGGTTCCACAGGGGCGCGCTGATCGCCGGCTGGGCGGCCGGCATGGGCCTGGGCATGTGGATGCTCTACCAGATCGGCAACCCGGCGACCGGGAAGAAGCACTTCGCCGGGTCGGCGTTCCCGCTGGAGAAGTTCGGCTTCGACACGCCGAAGACCATCTACGTGGGCGTCGTGGCGGTGCTGGTGAACCTGGTGGTGGCCGCGCTGCTCACGCTGGTGCTGCGCGCCGCGAAGGTGGCCGACGGCCCCGACGGCACCACGCCGGACGACTACTTCGCCGACGAGGGCGATCCGCGCGTCACGGCCTCCGCCGATCGCGCCGACTCCGCCCCGGAACCGGTCGCGTGAAAGGAAGGGCCCCTTGTTAACGCATTCTGCATAACAAGGGGCCCTTCCTAACACCTCAGCGGCGGCGGTTGCGTGCGTCGAGCGCCTCGTTGAGGCGGTGCAACATGTCCGCGAGCGTCTCCCGGTCCGCCTCGGGCCAGGCGGCGAGGATGTCGCCGTACAGCCGGGTACGGGCCGCCCGCACGGCGGCCATCCGCTGGAGGCCGGCCGCCGTCGCGGAGATCACCGTGCCGCGCCCGTCGGCCGGGTCGGGGGTACGCGAGATCAGGCCGTCGCGCTGGAGCGCGGAGACCTGCCGGGTGACTGTGGAGCCGTCCAGGCTCAGCCGCGCGGCGAGCGCCGAGACGTTCTGCGGGCCGGCCGCGTCCAGGTGTCGCAGGATCACGTAGGCGGCGCGGTCGAGCAGCCGGTGCTCCGTCGTGCCGGTGCCCCGGCGGGTGGCCTCGCCCAGCCGCATCAGCAACGCGACCTCGGTTTCGATCCGGCCGAGGGTGGCCTCGTGGGTGTGGTCGTCACCGCTCATAGCTGTATCATACAAGGAAAATGCCTGTATGATACAGCTATCTGGGAGGTTGCGGAGTGGATCGCCGATCCGAGCCCAACCGCAGTGCCATCTACGCCACCACGCTCGTCGCGTTCCTCGCCATCGCCGGCATCGCCGTCGTCGACCCGATCCTGCCCGCCATCGGTGAGGCGATCGGCGTCACCGCCTGGCAGGTCGAGTTGCTCTTCACCGCGTACATCGCGGTCATGGCCGTCGGCATGATCCCGGCGACGCTGGCCAGCGGGCGGTTCGGCTTCAAGCCGGTGCTCGTCACCGGCGTCTCCGTGGTCGGCCTCGCCGCCATCGGCGCCTCGTTCAGCAACGACATCGTGCAGCTCTCCGTGCTGCGCGGCGTCTGGGGCCTGGGCAACGCGATGTTCTTCGCCACCGCCATGGTGGTGCTGGTCAGCCTGGCGAACGACAGGGAATGGGTGGTCGGCCTGTTCGAGACCGCCCTCGGCCTCGGCTTCGCCGTCGGCCCGCTGATCGGCGGCCTGCTCGGCCAGGTGAGCTGGCGGCTGCCGTTCTTCGTCTGCGGCGTGTTCATGGTGCTCGCGCTCGGCGTCGCCGCCCGCAAGCTGCGCGAACCGGCCCACAAGCAACAGCCGGTACGCCTCGGCCAGATCTTCGCCACCTACCGCAAGCCCGCGTTCGTGACGCTCTGCGTGGTCACCGCCGCGTACAACTTCGTCTTCTTCGTCGTACTCGGCTACACGCCGCTGTTCCTGCGCCTCGACGTCATCCCGCTCGGCCTGGCGTTCACCGGCTGGGGCCTCGGCCTCGCCGCCGGCATCCTGCTGATCGGGCACCGGCTCGCCCACCGCATCGGCGCGGTGCAGACCGTCGGCGTCGCGCTGCTCGGCCTGCTGGTCTGCATGGTCCTGTTCGCCACCTCCACCGGCACCGCCATGTCGCTCGTCGTCCTGGTCGTCGCCGGCCTGTTCATGGGCCTCGCCAACGCCAACCTGACCGACCTGGCGTTGGGGCTCGGCTCCGCCGACCGCCGCGTTGCCACCGGCGCGTTCAACCTGGTCCGCTGGGGCGCCGCCGCGCCCGCGCCGATCATCTCCGGCAAGCTGGCCGAGCACAGCCTCGCGCTGCCGTTCTGGGTCGGCTTCGGCGTGCTCGCCGCCGGTGTGCTGGTCTACCTGGCGTTCGGCCACCTGATGGCGGCCGGCTACGGCGAACGGGTGATCTGGAACCGGGCCGCCCGCCGCGCCGAGCACGCCCCGGAAGAGCCGGTGGGGGAGGCCTACTGACCGGCCCGGCCCGGGGGCGTCAGGTCAGCGCCCGCCACAGCAGGTAGCACCCGATGACCGTGCCGAACACGACGATCACCGTCTTCAACACCACCTGCGGAAGCCGGCGGGCCAGCCGCGCGCCCGCGTACCCACCGAACAGGGTGGCCGGCGCGACCACCGCAACCGCCGCCCAGTTCACCGCGCCGAACAGGGCGAACACGATGAGCGTGGTCAACCCCACCACGGCCGAGAGCAGGTTCTTCACCGCCGACACCCGGGCCAGCGTCGCGTCCAGCACCAGCGCCAAACCGGCCACCAGCATCACCCCGAGGGCCGCGCCGAAGTAGCCTCCGTACACAGTGCCGAGCGCGACCATGGTCTG
Source organism: Micromonospora echinospora (assembly GCF_014203425.1). Classification (NCBI taxonomy): domain Bacteria; kingdom Bacillati; phylum Actinomycetota; class Actinomycetes; order Micromonosporales; family Micromonosporaceae; genus Micromonospora; species Micromonospora echinospora. The sequence goes on along the minus strand of NZ_JACHJC010000001.1, from coordinate 5,926,896 downwards.
AACCGTGACGGTACGGCGGCGCGCGCCCAGCCGTTCCGGATGGCCGACCAGCCGGCGCAGCGGACCCTGGAACGCGAGTACGGCGGTCGCGCCGAGCACCAGGAACGGCACCACCAGTTCGAACGCGCGCGCGGGGGTCGCCAGCAGCAGCGCGCACCCGGCGATCGTGCCGAGCACCGCGGTGGGCAGCAGCGACCACAGTTCCCGCCCGCGCGGCAGGTCCACCCGGCTGCCCGCCACGCTCGCCACGTACCCGGGAAAGACCGACACCGAGTTGGAGACGTTCGCCGCCACCGGCGGCAGGCCGGTCGCGATCATCGCCGGAAACGTGATCAGTGAGCCACCTCCGGCCACCGCGTTCACAGTGCCCGCGGCGAGACCGGCGGCGAGCAGGAGCGCGGCGTCGGAGAAATCCATGGTCCCCGAGGCTAGTACGGCCCGTCGGTAACTCAACCTTCCGGCACCGGCCGGCGTTCTTCCCGGTGACGGAGCCGGACGAGGGGAGCGCGCCGTGCAGTGTCACGACGGGGGACAGGCCGATGGATGACGCGGGATTCCGCGACTTCGTGGAAGTCCGCTACACCGACCTGCTGCGTACCGCGTACCGCGTACCGCGTACCGCGTACCTCCTGACCGGCGACCGCGACGCCGCGGCCGACCTGGTGCACGAAGCGCTGATCAAGGTGATGCGGAACTGGCGCCGGATGGACGAGCCGATGGCGTACGTCCGCCGCGCGATGGTCAACGAACGCACCAGCCGGTGGCGACGGCTCAGACTGCGCGAGCTGCTCACCTCCAGCGTGCCGGAGCGACCGGGTCCGGACAGCACCGAGCACGTCGCGGTACGCGACGAACTGCTCACCGCGCTGGACCGGTTGCCGGTCCGGATGCGCACGGTGCTGGTCCTGCGCTACTGGGAGGACCTGCCGGAGGCGGAGGTCGCGGCCGTCATGGGATGCGCGGTGGGCACTGTGAAGAGCCAGGCGGCGCGAGGGCTGGCCCGGCTCCGCGTCGTGCTGGACGGGGAGCGGGCCGGGCTGACCGGCGAAATTCTGGGAGGGACGGCATGAGCGAACGCACCGAGCGAAGCGAGGGCCGTGGGGGCATGCCCAGCGGGCACGGCATGAGCGAACGCACCGAGCGAAGCGAGGGCCGTGGGGGCATGCCCAGCGGGCACGGCATGAGCGAACGCACCGAGCGAAGCGACGGCCGTGAGGGCATGCCCAGCCGGCACGGCATGAGCCTGGAGGAGTTGCGGGCCGGACTGGCCCGGCTCGCCGGAACGGTCGTGGCGGACGCCGACCCGTACACGTCGGTGCTGCGTCACGCGCGGCGCCGCCGCCGCAGCCGGTGGGGGGCCGGCGTCGGCGCGTTCCTCGCCGCTCTGCTCGCCGCCGCCGTGGCCGGGCCGGCGATCGGCGTCGGAGACCTCCGCACCTGGTTCCGCGACCCCGAAGGCGGCACCGGATATGCGATCACCAACGATTGGGCCCGACGGCTGCTCGACTCGCCGACTCGGGGCAGCCTCGCCGGTGACCGGTCCCTGGTCGGCGAGCTGACCCGGGTCTTCGACGCCGATCGCGACGAAGCCGGGATGAGCGCGTCGCTGCCGACCGTGAGGATCCTCTTCGCCGACGACTCCACCGGGGTACGCGTCGTGGTGGTCGCCTATCGCTCCGACCGCGCTGCCGGTCTGGTCGCGAAGACCGCCCCGATCGGCTCGAGACCGTTGGAACTGGTCCGTGCGGGCGGCTTGGTGAACTTGCCGGTGGCACCGTTCACCGTGCTCGACGACAGCCTCGACGGCGTCCGCTGGCACCTCGGCCTCGCCCCGGCCGGCTGCGCGGTCTCCACCGCCCCCACCGCGACCGTCGCTCACGAGGCCCGAGACCGGCAGCCGGTCGGCGAGACCGGCCGGATCCGGCGAGGCTGGCAACCCGCCCTCACGCCTGGTTATGTCCTGCTCAACGAGGAGCACCCGCGCGGCTGGTGGCGGGTCGAGTGCGACGGGACCATCCGGGAGCAGGGCCCTGTCGCCCTGCGCGACGGGGAACTCAGCAGCAAGCTGCCCCTGCCCGACGGGACGGCCACCGAAGCACCGGACAGCGACGAGGTCCGGCGGACGGGGCAGGCAGCCATACGCGATCATCTCCTGCTCGCCGCGGCGGCCGGGCTGCCGACCAGCCCGGCCCCGGTCCGTCGCTGGTCCGGCCGGCTTCCCGGCGACGGCCGACCGGCCTCGATCTCCGGCTCGGCCTCCGGCGTCGGCCCGGTCGTCCTGCACGTGGGCGCCAGCCATGACACGCTCCTGGCCACGGCGTCAGCCGCGAACGCCCGCCCGGACGACACCGGCACCCGCGGCGCCAGCCGCGCCGGCTGGGCGCTGGCCGCGACCGCTGTCGGCGGCTCCAATGACCTGACCGCTGTACGGGTGCCCGCCTGGTCCGACGGACAGGCAGTCCTCACCGATCGCCTGCTGGTGGTGTCGCAAGCCGCGGACGCGGTACGGGTCAAACTGATCGGGCCGGACGGCGCCTCGACGGTGGCACCGCTGGCGAACGGCTCCGCGATCCTCACCTCGCCGCCCGGGGCGGGGCCCTTCACCTTACTGGTGCTCGACCGGGACAACGTCGTCATCGCCCTTCGCGGCGTGAGCGACGGCTCCGCCGGGCCGCAACTCTTCGAAGAGCCGCTCATCTCCGACTGGGGATGAGAACCCCGTACCGGTTGATCCGGATCCGGTATGGCGAGCGTGGATGTCGTACGGGAGGATGCGGGTGCGCGATCGGCCGGACGGAGCCCAACGGGTCGGCCCCAGCGCCTGTGTGTCCTGCCCGACCGGGACCGCGTCGTCGCCGTCACTGCCGACAACGACGACCACCGCGAGCAGTGGCAGGCTCGCTTGCGCTGCTGGAGCAGGTCGTCCGCGCCGACGCCCGCTGAACCGCGGTGCGCCTCGGGGCGGAATCGCCGGCCGGGGGAGCGTCGTTAGGATGAGGGCGCGACGGACGAGTCGACCGGGCGGTCGCGTCGACGGGCTCCGGCCCGTCGCCGAGGAACGTCCGGACTCCACAGGGCAGGGTGGTTGCTAACGGCAACCCGGGGTGACCCGCGGGACAGTGCCACAGAAAACAGACCGCCGCCCCGTAACGGGACGGTAAGGGTGAAACGGTGGGGTAAGAGCCCACCAGCACCCCGGGTGACCGGGGTGGCTCGGTAAACCCCACCCGGAGCAAGGCCAAGAAAGGGCCGTCACCGCAAGATGACGACCCGCGCAGACGCTTGAGGGCTGCCCGCCCGATGTCTGCGGGTAGGCCGCTGGAGCCTGCCGGCAACGGCAGGCCGAGATGGATGGCCGCCGCCGGTGCGCCTACGGGCGTGCCGGGCACAGAATCCGGCGTACAGGTCGACTCGTCCGTCGCCCACCAGCTCAGAGACCTGATCAAGGCTCTGAGCTGGTTCTTTGTCTGGTGCCGTTGGTTGACCTTGGTCATCGTTGGGTGGCGTTTGACGGCCTGGCCACGGCCTGAGACGGCCTGGCGACGGCCTGAGTGCCGGCTCAGCGGACCTCGGATGCGGTCTACTCCGCGGCTTGGTCTTGAGGGCCTTTCCGGCGGTGCGTGGCTCTGCTGCGGGTGCCGCCGGCTGTCGTGGAGGTCGGGCACGTCCTAGCGGTGGAGCTGGTGCCGCGACCCGGTGATCCGGTGGCAAGCCAGTCCCGGGGTTGGACTGGCGCGGCAGGCGGAAGCCCTGACATCCGACCAGATCGCCCCGCCGGCTTCCGTCACGGCCTCGCTGAGGCTGGTTCCTTCACCTGTGGGCGGTGTCCCGGCGGCTGTCGGTGGCTCACCGCCCCGGCGCCGTAGGCGACCGGGGCGGCTTGCCGCCGGCCGGGCTTGCCGCCCGCACCGCGCGGAGCGCGGTGCCTTGATCCAGAACAGAGGAAATCGGCAACCGCTTGGGGCCTGAGCTTGGGGCACGGAGCTTGGAGCAGGAGATCCGGACTATCCGCTGTCGCCTTGTTGATTGTCAAGATGGCGACAACAGTGATAGAAGAGTCCGATGACCGTTGGCAGAGCTGTTCTCTTGCTCTTAGCTCCACTGCTTATCTGGCTTTTGTCGCTGGTTCTTCTGATGGCGCATTTGGGCATACTCTATTTTGTTCAGACGCGCATCGTCCGTGGCATCCTGGATGGCAAGCAATTGAGCCTCCTCTCTGCAATGCTTGGTATCGCGGCAGTGTGGGAATATGATCGAAAAGTAGTGGCGCCTGTTCTAAGTGCAATGGTCGAGCCAGGCGTCAGGCATGTAGCCGAGCTTTGGATTATCGGCATTTTGGCCAGTTTGAGCCTGCTGATTATGGGTTTAACTTTCCACTACAGCATGACGGGTGTGACAAAATTTAACGGTCGCAGCTCGCTCATCTTCCCCAAGCCTATCTATAGAAATAACCCTCAAGTGGTTAGACACCTCTGGATTCGCTTGTTTACTCTTAACACTGCCACAACGTTCTGCGTGTTTGCCCTGCTTCCCTGTCATCTTATGCTTGCGGCGCGAGGATCTTCCTCCGATACGCCGGATGTCGAAGCTGTTTGGATCTTCTTAGCCGGCTTGGCTATTGCCGCAGTGGTTGCGACCTGGGCAAGGGAGCTTATTCTGAATTATCCGTCCCAGGCTGCGTTGTTGGCCAAAGTCAATTATCTAGTGTCAGCGAACTCCAAATCGCAGGAGCATCGCATATCCATAAGTCGGCGGAAGTCTGACCCATTCGGCTGGGGGAGGTCTGAAATGATTCGCGTTGCGCGGATCTTAGAGCGCCTAGCGCGCCGCGTCGATTCAGGTGCTGGCCTAGGGTCGCACCACCCTCTTGCTGCACTTTACAAGGCAGCTGCCGACCATATGCGACGATACTGTGCCTCACCCGCGTCGCTAAACAGCACGCTTCCATTCTCGATGGTAGCGATTCTAATATCGATTGAAGCGGTGAGCATTTCAGATTCGCCCACATGGCGGAACTACCTCACGCGACATTTGGATGTGTTCGATGAGGAGGGTAAGCCTCGGGCGCTCCAAACGGCACCATATCCTGGCCGCTTCAAGCAGTCACTTATTGAATTTGGGAGACTTGTCAACCAAGTCAATCTCTTCGTGCAGGACTCTTGGAAGACGATCGTAATCGTTCTAGCCCTGGCTGCGTTTGCCTTTGGCAAGCTCAGTCTTGACTCACTCGTAGGGATTGCAAAGTAGTGGATGGGAGCGGCGATCAGGGCTCGTCCCTTTGCGGATATGCGTAACTTGCCGCCCTGTCGTGGAAGTTGTCGTGGCACCGTGAGTCTGGATGCCGGGAGTTGACTCCCGAGTCGCGGATGCCGGCAATGGAAGCAAGGATAGAATGTTTAAAAGACTATTCGGTCCGAGGTAAGCGGTACGCCCTGACCACCAGGTGCACAACTCCATCTGATCGAGTGACGCTTTCTCGCTCAATCAACGTAGTGCCGACCTCAACCGCGAATAGCTCAGCGAGTTCCCTATCCGCAATGATCCGGCGCTGCCGTGCCTCCGGCTCAGTATCGTCAGTGGGATCCCACCCTTGTTGACGTGGGTCAGCGTATGTGCCTCTGCCGTGCTGAGTGATAACTACGCCCTCATCCCGCAAGACAGCTATGGCTTGACGGACGGTGCCGCGGCTTGCCCGAAACTCAGCAGTGAGGACACTTTCAGCCGGCAGGAGGCCGCCTGGCGGGATGATGCCACCTTCGATTCGCTCTCTCAATGCGTCAGCGATGGCGCGGTAGCGGGGCTGTCTGTAGTGCGGGGTGGGCACCTGCTTACCGTACCTGGCACTTGTCTTACCAAGTGCCAACCAGAAGCGCTGATTCGACATCTAGACAACTCGTCCACTTGTAGATACGCTTCGTAGTGTGCGGCCAGGGTGACGGCTCGTGTCAGGGGTGGTCTCGCGCCAGCCCTGGTCGCATCTGACGCGCGGCGTCCTGTCGGACCGGTTGCGGTAGCCGCGCGGACAAGTTGGCTCGGCGATACCCGACCCGTTCCCCGTCGGGCGGTGCGCCGTGCCTTCATTCGAGCCGGTGGCCGGCTGCATTCCCCCGTAGTCGGCCACCGGCTCTCTTCTACCTGTGGAGGTGCGATGTCCAGCCGTCCTCATCGACGCCGCCGGCTCTTCCCGTGGTGGCCCCGGAAGCGGCACCCCGCGCGTCCAGCCAGAGGGAAGGTCCCACCGCGCACGCGGCCGGCGGTTTTCCCACCGGCATTGCGATGGTCGGTGGAAGAGACGGAGCAGTCGTCGATGTTGCGGCTCAGCCCGCCGATCACGCGAGTTCAGATCTACCGGGACGGTGCCGGGCGGTGGCCACGGTGACGCCTACGAACAAGCGCGCCGACGTCGTGAACCATCCGGACTGGTGTGCCCCTGATCGCTGCGGTCACCTGGTCCCGCCGCTGATGTCGGAGATGGCCCGCCACCATCGCGGTCCGACGCACCGGATCGGCGAGGCTCGCGCGGGCGGGATGGTGGTCGCCTACCTCATCGGCGTTGACGCTCGGACGCCCCTGATCGCGGTGCATGCGACGTGTCGGGCCGGCATCGGCTGGGCTGAACTGTCCCTGACGCAGACCGCCCAACTGATCGAGCGCCTCAGCGGCCTGGTGGTCGAGGCCGGTAGAGGTCCCGGGAGCCACAGTGACTGAGCGGAAGAGCGAGCAGGAGAACGGCATGAGATCGGTGACGGGCGCTCTCGGATGTCCGGCGTGGTGCCGAGGGTGCGGACCGAACGACCCGATGCACCGAGGCTTCCTCGCCACCGTTGGCCATGAACGAACCGGTTGGGTCAACGTTCAGATGCTGCTTGACCGGTTCGCGCGGCGAGACCTGGTCGTGAAGCTCGACGCCACCCGCAACGGCGCGACGCAAGCCGTCCTGCTTGATCGGATCCGTCTGGACCGGCTCATCTACGAACTGACCTATGCCCGGCTAGTGATGATGACCAAGGGTCAGCATCTGGAAGAGCATGATGAGCACTCCTGACCGCCTGCGCCCCGGCCGGGCTTCCTCGCTTACTGGGCGACAGACCAAGCGGCCTGCGGCGCCAGTCGCTCCCGTCCCCGAACGCCCGGCCGGAGGGACCACCTGGCAGACGTTGGAACGTCTAGGGGGTACGGTGACCGGTGTGCAAGGCCGGGACTGGCGCCCTCGCTACCTGCAACTCGCGGAGGAGTTGCGGGCGAAGATCATGGGCGGCGAACTGGCCCCCGGCACCCTGATGCCGAGTGAGACCGAGCTTGCCGATTCCTCCGGCCTGTCCCGCACCAGCGTGCGCAACGCGATCCGACAGCTCCGCGAGTGGGGCCTGGTCCGCGCCGAGCAGGGACGCGGCACCTACGTCCGGGCACCCCGCCAACGCGTACGCCGACGCAACGCCGAGCGTTACCAGTGGGAAAAGGACCGTGTCCTGCTCGACGAGGACGAGCGGTTGAAGACCGGTGCGACCGAGCACGACACCGGCCTGACCGTTGACGATCTCAAGTTCCACGCCGAGTACACGCGCGTGCAGGCTGATGCGGAGATGGCGGCGGCCTTGCAGGTTGACCCGGGCACGACGCTGCTGCGCCGGGTCTACTGGACTTCCTCCCGGCACGAGAACGCGCCGCTGACGGTGTCGTACTCGTACCTGCCGTACGACCTGGTGGCCGCGAACCCGGACCTTCTCGACGAGGGCAAGGAGCCGTGGCCGGGCGGTACACAGCACCAGCTCTACACGATTGGCATCGAGCTGGACCGGATCGACGACGAGATCCGCGCCCGCCCGCCGTCGCCGGACGAGGCCGAGCTTCTGGACATCGATCCGGGCGTCTCCGTCCTTACCGTTCGGAAGACCTCTGTCGACACCACTGGCCGGGTCGTCGAGGTTGCCGACGTCGTAATGCCGGGTGATCGCACCGAGCTTGTCTACTCGCACAAACTCCAGCGGTGGAAAACTTGACGCAGCTCGTCTCGGTCGTCACTCCGGTCCACGCGCCTAGCATCGAGCACCTTGCTGGCGCCTACGAGTCCTTGGCCAAGCAGGTAATGCCCACCGGGTGGGACTGGCAATGGCTCGTTCAGGAGGACGGGCAAACCGGCGCCCTGGCCGACGCGCTGCCTGATGACCCCCGGATCAGCCTCGGCACCGGCCGCCCCGGTGGGCCTGGCGTCGCCCGTACACTCGCCCTTTCCCGGGTTTCAGGCGACCTGATCAAAGTGTTGGACGCCGACGACCAGTTGACACCCGGCGCGCTCGCCCGGGACATCGCCGCCTTCGACGCTCACCCGCAGATCGGTTGGACCACCTCGCGGGTACTCGATCTGCTGCCCGACGGGTCAACCGCCGGCTGGGACAAGGACCCGGCCGGCGGGGTCGTCGACCGCGGTACGGTCCTGTCGTTCTGGCAAGCCAACGGCTACCGGGCATCGGTACACCCGGCCACGCTGTGCCTGCGGCGGGATCTCGTCTTCGCCCTGGGCGGCTGGATGGCGCTTCCAGCCTCCGAGGACACGGGCCTGCTGCTCGCCGCGAACGCCGTCAGCGCCGGCTACTTCACGCGGGAGTACGGGCTGCTCTATCGCAAGTGGCCCGGCCAGGTCACCAGCCAGGCCGCCCACCGGGAGCCTACTGAGTACGTGGGGCGGATGCGGATCATCGGCGCACGGGCTGAGGCCCTTGCTCGCATGCTCCCGGCAGGCCTCGAGATGCTCCCTCTGCGGCCATAGCTGGCGGCTGACATGACGTGACCTTTCGGCCGTCATTGACGATGCTAGAGAGGTGCGACCGCAGCGAATCTTCGTCGGGTCAAGTGCGGGCCTGTTCCTTGGTGCCGCCCTGACAGCCCTCGCGCCCACTTTGCCGGCTTTGGTGCCTCAGGGCTCTCCAGCATGGGTCATCCCCCTACTTGGGGCGTGCTCCGGAGGGATCCTCTCACTCGTCGCTCCTCGTGTCGCTGCTCAGTCATCGGCGATCACCAAAGAAGCAGCCGGCCGGTTGGAGCGTTCCCGGCGGGCCAACTCCTCTCTCAACCAATTAGCCGGACACAAAGGTAAATTCCCGCGCGTCAGAGACGCTCGGCTTCTGGCTCTGCTTGAGGTGCATCCCGCAATACCTCTTACGTCAGAGGCCGGCATCCTGGATGAAGGTCTGCCGCTCTATATCGAAAGAGACGTTGATGTAGAGATCGACGACGCGCTTCACTCGTTGAGTGAAACAGGGGGTATGTTAATCCTTGTCGGTCCCGCTGCTTCGGGGAAATCCCGCGTCGCATATGAGGCCGCGTTGAGATCCCTTCCCGATTGGCCCTTGGTTGTGCCAACATCCCCGACTGAACTTGAATACTTAGTGGCGGAGGGGATGTTGCCTACGGAAGCATTGATTTGGATCGACGATGCGGAGCGGTTCCTCCCTTCGTCGCCTAATCTTAGTCGATTGATTCGGGGTTCGATTATTAGCCGTGGACGAAGTCGGCTCATATTTATTGCCACAATGTGGCCGAAGTTCTATGCGGAGATGGCGTCTAGGCCTAATCGTCGCTCTGTTCGACCTGTCGACGTGGCATCATCGACTGATGCGGCACTTAACGAGCCGGAGGTGGAGGTAGCCAGCGTCGACCTTGAAGGACAGTTTCTGGCAAATGATCTAACCAAGGTTGCTCGAACCTTCTTTCTCTCATCTCAATTCAGCGAACGCGAGCTGGCGAGAGCCAAAGTAAAGGCAGCACTGGATCCGAGAATCGCTCAGGCTGTTGATTTGGCTGGTAATGACGGACAAATAACTCGAATCTTGGCAGCGGCTCCTGCCCTCCTGCTCAAGCTGACATCACCCGACGACGATCTCGGTCATGCTGTATTGGCCGCCGCTATCGACTTTAGGTCTGTGGGTTACCCGCCGCCGGTGGCTCCAGATCTACTAGCAAAAGTCGTGGAGCGCTTCTACATGGACGATAATCAAAGGCTTTCTGCCTCCAGGGACTGGTTTAAAGAAGCCTTGTCCTGGGCGCTGCATCCCGTATCCGGCGATGTGCGTGCATTGCAGCCTGCGGCTTCGCAAGTCGGTCGGCTCGATGGAGTTTTCGTCTCTGATATTTTGGTTGACTTTGCGCAGAAGGCCGTTGGCGGACATGGAGCCCGCTTAGCCAGCGTTCGGGACTATTTAATTGACGAAAGCGCTGCCAACTCTTGTGTGTCAATAGGTTGGGCCGCTTACCAAGAGGGAATGACGTCTGCTTGTCGTCGGGCATGGCTGAAGGCGGCTGAAGGTGGCGAGTCTGCGGCGATGTACAACCTAGCGAAGCTAGCTGAACAGGAAGGCAACCGGGATGACTTCCTGCACTGGCACAAGAAGTCATGGGAGTCGGGTCAGACGGACAGTGCCACTGAGCTCGGGTTGCACTTCCAGCAAAGGGCGAATAACTCTGAAGCAGAGGCATGGTACAGAAGGGCTGCGGACAACGGAAGCCAGCGAGCTATGTTCAATTTGGGCATTCTGTACACGGATTTAGGAAAGGAAGCCGAGGCGGTTGAATTCTACGCACGGGCCGCTTCGCTCGGGGATGTTGACTCGGAGGTGAACCTCGCCTACATCTTGCACAAAAAGGGCGATTTGGAGCGAAGCGAGACACTCTATAGGTCTGCCGCTAACGCTGGAAGCGCCTTGGCGATGTCGAATCTGGGCGTCATTGCCAAGAAGCGCGGAGATATTGACGAGGCGACGAGTTGGTTTACCCTTGCGGCGCACCAAAGCTATCCGGGCGGAATGCTAGGCCTCGGCAACATTGCTGGCGATAGGGGTGACTTCGACGAAGCGATTCGATGGTATACGGACGCTGCGAAATTGGGCGAAATTAAAGCCCATAACAATCTTGGACGGATCTTGGAGCGCGCTGGCCGTACTCAAGAAGCCCTGCAGAGCTATGAGGCAGGAGCCCGTGCTGGTGATTCCCGAGCGATGGCCAACCTTGGTATTAGCCTGTTGCGTGTAGAGCGACTAGAAGAAGGGTTGGATTGGCTTCAGCGGTCGCATGATCAGGGCTGCCCACTGGGAACGCTGACGCTCGCTAAAATTTACCTAGCCAGCGGAAATGATGAGATTCCTGTTGGCTGGTTCCGTGATTCCGTAAGCGAACTTAATGTAACACTTGCTGTTATCCTATCCTTTGTTCTTGTGAAACGCCTGAGGGCGAGCGTCGTCCTTCGAGAGTTTGTAGGTCTGGCGGCTGTCGCCGGCCATATATCTAGTAAAGAATCTTCGCTGGCCGCCATGCTGATTAGCTCGCTTGTGCAAGATTCGACAGGCGCAGAGCTGTTGGAAGCATGGGTGACCGAGGCCGATTTAGAAGAATCACGCGGATTGCTTCTCATTGCCTGCGAGGCGCTGCGGCATGTGGGCAGACTGGAATCGTCCAGAGTATGTGTGCGGCGCTCAGCATCGACAGGAGACCTGGACTGGGTATACGGATTCGGGTTTATGCTCGTGCATGCAATGGATAGAGAAGGCCTCGATGAGCTTGCGGGTTGGTGCAAATCTAAGGGATTCACTGAAGCGGAAGCGCGTGTGGAACGCATGCTGGCAGAGCTGCCTTGCTCCTAGTATTCAGCTCATCTCGGTTGCATCTCTTGGCGTTGCCTCGTGGCCGACTCTCCCGTGAGTTCTTCGGCGCTGTTTCATCTCTGATTCATAGATGTGGCGCCGGCCGTCGGCAAGCATCTCCCGAGCATCCCGCTCAATCTCCTGAAACGCGGCGTAGTAACCGTCATCGAACTCCTCCATGATCTGGAAAGTCCATCGGCCGGGCAGTAGGTTACGCCCCAACAGCTCGTGCTCGACTCGGTCGGCCGTCTCGTCGTGCCCGGCCTCGCGGAACAGCTTCACCACCCGGTCGAGGGTGAGATCCGCGCCGCCGACGAGCTGGTGCGCGGAGTAGAGGTGGCCGCGCACCCGGTGGATCGTCTCCAGCGCCTTGCTCAACTCGCCCAGCGCCACAACGGTCGTGTCGTCGACTCCCGCAGGCCGCGAGCGTTCCTCATCCACTGATCTCTCATCACCTGGCATAGGGACCCACGTACCCGAGATCGAGGATTGATACCGCGCGGATCGTCAGGTCGGACCGGGCTGGACCAGGGGCGAGAGCTCCTGCGGTACGGGGTTCATCAAGCGGCGCACCAAACTCGTTGACTTGTCTGCCAAGTGCCGTCTACCTTGGAGTCTCAACTTGGCAGACATGCCAACAACGTGGAGGTTGAGCGATGGCTCTGCGAGGCGGAACCCGGTTCGCCGTGCGGTTCGAAGACGTGTTCCCGGCGGGGTGCGCGTTGGTGCCCGAGTCAATGGGTGAGGTCGAGGACTACGACGAGAAGACCGGCCGGCGGACCCCGGCCAAGGACAAGCTGACCGGCCAGCGGGTGTGGCAGGTCCGGGTGATGGACCTGGATCCCGAGCTGGGGAAGCGGTCGCGTGAGACGACGGTGAAGATTTCCGCCGACTACCAGCCGGTGCCGCCGACGGGTGCGCCGTTCGAGGCGGTGGAGTTCGACGGGATGACGGTCACGCCGTACGTGAGCAACAACAACCGGATGGCGTACTCGCTGCGCGCGACCGGGCTGCGTGCCCCGGCGGGCGTGGCCAAGAAGGCGGCGGCGTAGTCGCATCTGGTGGGGGCGGGGCTGTCAGGTCTTGGCGGACGGCAGCCCCGCCCTCTGTCTCTTCCCCTGCTCTGTCGAGAGAGGTAGTGACGTGTCCAAGGGTATGCGTCCGGCTGGCCGTGGCTGGCCTCGGTGTGGTGTGTGTCAGTCGCGGTTCGATCCGGCGACGGGTGCCGATGGTCGGTGTGAGGGCTGCGTGGGGCAGCTCGTGCTTCCGTTTCCTCCGGTCCGGGATGCGTCGGGCCGGTTCGTGTCGCTGCGGGGCGTCAAGTGATCGGGCGGCCTCGCGGTGAGGTGGTGACCACCTCGGCGGGTGACCTGCTGGTGTTCCGTCCGAGGCGGTTCGAGCTGCCGATGTGGATGGTCGTGCTCGGCCTGGTGCTGCGCTGGTCCGGACGGGTGTTGTGGTGGTGCCTGCGGCATCCGGTGGCTACCGGCTCGGTGGTCCTGGCGCTGTGGCTGTACGTCGAGTTCGACTGGCTGGGCCTGGTGGTGCCGCTGGTGGTGGTGTCGGCGGTGTCGGCGGTGTGGCGCTGGCGGGATGAGTCGTCCTGGTGGGCGTGGCTGGCGGGTCCGCTGCTGGGGGCGTTTCGGCGGGTGTTCGTCTACCGACGGGTGTGGCGTGAGGCCATGACGCTGTGCGGGCTCGCCGAGACGTTCGACCGGCGGCGCGTGCTCCCTGAGCTGTTGCGGGTCCGCTCGGATCAGGCCCTGGATGTGCTGACGGTGCGGATGGTCCGGGGGCAGACGCCGGAGCATTTCCAGCGGGTGAGCGCGAATCTGGCGTACGCGTTTGGCCGGCGGCATGCCCGGGTCTACGCGGAACGTCCGGGGGACCCGCCGACGCGTGCCGGCCGATGGGGCTGGGTGCTGCGGCTGGTGGATCGGGTGCGGTATCGGGACCGGCCGACGGTGGTCTACGTGGCGTTGGTGCGTACCGATGCGTTGCGCACGGTGGTGCCGCCGTTCCCGGTGCCGGCGGTGCCGGACTTCACCGCGTTGCCGTTGGCCCGGCGGGAGGACCTGCGTCCCTGGTCGCTGCATCTGCTGGCGACTCACGTCCTGGTGGGCGGCGCCACACGGTCGGGGAAGGGCTCGGTGCTGTGGTCGCTGGTCCGGGTCCTCGGCGGCGGTGTCGCTTCCGGGCTGGTGCGGCTGTGGGTGGTCGACCCGAAGGGCGGGATGGAGTTCGCGCTCGGCCGGCCGATGTTCGCCCGGTTCGCCTGCAAGTCGTTCGAGGCGATGGCGGACCTGCTCGACGAGGCCGTGACGGTGCTGCGGGAGCGTCAGACCCGCCTGGCGGGAACGGTGCGGGTGCACACGCCGACCGAGGTTGACCCCCTGGTCGTGGTCGTCGTCGACGAGATGGCGGCGCTGACCGCCTATTTGCAGGATGTCGAGCTGCGCAAGCGCATCACCGGCTCGCTGGGGCTGCTGCTGTCGCAGGGTGCCGGCGTCGGCGTCCTCGTGGTGGCGGCGTTGCAGGACCCCCGTAAGGAGGTGCTGCCGTTCCGGGACCTGTTCCCGACCCGCATCGCGCTCGGCCTGACCGAGGCGTCACAGGTCGACATGGTCCTCGGTGACGGTGCCCGCAACCGGGGCGCGTTGGCGGATCAGATGCCCCGGTGGGCGAAGGGCGTCGGGTACGTGATCCTCGACGGCACCCCTGACCCGATGCGGGTCCGGTTCTCGTACGTCAGCGACGACGACATCCGCGACATGGCGCAGCAGTTCCCGGCGCCGGCTGACGCGTCGGACATCCTCGCCCAGGTCGGCCGGGAAACCGCCACCGAACCGGTACGCCTTCCGTTGCCGCGTAAGCCGTCCGGGCCGCTGCTGCCCGACGCGCTGCGCAACCTCCTGGACTCCGACGGCGGGGGTGAGCCGCGGTGACCACCTCCCCGATTGGTCGCCGGTTCTACCGGCTGCGAACCCCCGAACCGGTCACCGCCGTGTCCGTTCGCGTCGACCCGGAACGGCCCGACCCGTACCCGGTGTATCTGGCGGTCGGTGCGGGCCGGCGACGGATGTCCCTGACCCCCGACGAGGCGTGGGCGCTGTGGCGCTGCCTCTCCGAAGCGGTTGCCACGCTCGGCGCCCCTCCCGACTACATCCGCACCGACATCCGACCGGCCAGGAGGTAACCGCGATGACCACCCTCACCCGCATCGTCAACCGGCTCCGTCGTCCGCTGCGCATCCGCCTGGTTGGCCCGGCCGACCAGACCGCCGCCGCCCTGCACGGCCTGGCGCACATGGTCAACCGCCGCCCCGACATGGCCGACCGGCGTATCCGCATCGACCTGACCATCCGCGAGAAGCCGTTGCAGGAGTGGCGATGACCGAGCGCACCGAATCGGGCGTACGTCTGGTGATCCTGCTCGCCATCGCCGCCATGGCCGGCGCCGCCGCTTTCACCCACGTCCATGACCTGTCCGTAGCCCACGGCCAACCGAACTGGATCGGCTGGGCCAACGCCGTGGCGGTCGAGCTGATGACGATCTACCTCGGCCTGGAGCTGCGTGCCCGCCGTCGTGCCGGTCGACCGGTCGGCCTGGTGGGCTCGCTGCTGGTGGCGTTCGCGTTGCTGTCCCTCGCGGCCCAGGTCGCGGAAGCCGAATCGTCGGTGTGGGGCTGGGTCGTGGCGGCGGTGCCGTCGCTGGCCTTCCTCGCCCTGGTGAAGGTCGTCCTGTCCAACGCCCCGGTCACGCCGCCGGCTGTCGAGCCGGACCAGCCGGGCGCGTACCGGTACGAAGAGCCGGCGGAAGCCACCGAGGTCGAACCGGTCCGCCCGACTGTGCCGACGTCGCCCGTCGTCTCGGCGGTGCTGCCTCCGCGCGCTGTCCAGTCCAACCGGCCGCACGTCGTCGGGATCATTCGATGACCGCTGCGATCCTGCCCGGCCTCGCGCCGGCCGCCCCGACCCCGGCTGCTGCTCCTCGGCCGGGGTCGCGGGCGGCCCGCATGGCGCTACCTCGTTCGGTCGACGTGCTCAAGGAAATTGCCGCCGAGTACGGCGTCTGCGTGCGCCCCCTGGCGATGCGCCGCACGGATCTCGACACCGGCCTGACCGAGGTCATCGACCTGCCGTGCGGGGCGACCCGGGAGGACAAGTGCGCGCCGTGCGCGAAGAAGAACCGCCGGCTGCGGCAGGCCCAGATCCGGGAGGGCTGGCACCGCGACGACGAGCCGCTACCGCCACCGGAGCCGGCGACCGAGGAACAGAGGGCGCTCGTCCTGATGCGCGGGCACCTGGAGTTCTCCCGTGACGAGGCGTCTCGGACGTGCCAGTGGGACCAGGTGGACGACCTCGACGAGGCGATCCGCGAAGTGGAAGAGGCGATCGCGGCTGAAGGGCTCCGGGGACGGGTCGCCCCTCCGCACGCGAGCGCCGACGAGGACCAGGGCGACGACGACGCCGGCCCGCGTCGTAAGCGCTCTACCCGGCGGCGGCAGGATGCCCCGGAACTGCCTCGGCGCAAGGTGGAGGCGCGCACGGTCGGCAGGACGTACACCGCTGCGGACGGGGCCACCTACCGGCCGTCGATGTGGCTGACGCTCACCCTCGACTCCTACGGCCCGGTCCGTCCCGACGGCACGCCGCTCAACCCCGATCGGTACGACTACCGCCGTGCGGCGTGGGACGCGGTGCACTTCCCTCGGCTGCTCGATCGGTTCTGGCAGAACCTGCGGCGCTGTGAGGGCTGGAACGTCCAGTACGCCGGCTGTGTTGAGCCGCAACGCCGACTGGCCCCGCACGCGCACTTCGCCATCCGGGGCACGATCCCCCGGGACATCCTGCGCACCGTCGCGGCGGCCACGTATCACCAGGTGTGGTGGCCGGCGGTCGACGTCCAGCGGTACACCGTCGAGCGGCCCCCGGTGTGGGACGAGGACGCCTCGACGTGGGTCGACCCGGACACCCGCCAGCCGCTGACGACCTGGACGGAAGCCCTCGACGCCATCGACGAGGACCCCGACGCGGAACCGGTGCACGTGGTGCGCTTCGGCGCCCAGGTCGACGCCCGCGGCGTCATGCCCGGCACCGAGGACGCCGAACGGACCATCCGGTACGTCACGAAGTACATCACCAAGCACACCGGCGACTGCCACAAGGCGACCACCGACCGGCAACGGGCACACCTCGACCGGCTGTGGCGGGAACTGCGTGTAATCCCCTGCACCGACCGGTGCGCTAACTGGCTGCTCTACGGCGTCCAGCCGAAGAAGGCGCACGCGAAGCTCAAGCCGGGCCGCTGCAAGGGCAAGGTCCACCAGCGGGACACCCTCGGCATCGGCGGTCGGCGCATCCTCATCTCCCGCGACTGGTCCGGCAAGACGCTCAGCGACCACAAGCACGACGTGCGGGCCTGGGTGCGGGCGCTGCTCGGCGTCACCGTCGGACTCGATGGCGTCGACGACCAGGGCGCCACCGTCGAACCGGTCCGCCACGCCTGGGAACTGGCCCGTCCCGATGATCCCGACGTGCCGGCGATGGCTCACCGGCTGCTGCGGTCGATCAGCGAACGTGCCCGCTGGCGCTCCGAACTGCTCGCTGCCAGGGACCGCGCGGCCCAGCTCCCCGAGGACTCCTCGACGACGGAAGCGGACAAGACGGGGGAGGGGCTGTGATGGTGGAGGACGAGCTGTGGACGGTTCGGGACGTGTCGGCGTACCTCCGGGTGCCGCAGGAGACGCTGTACCGCTGGCGCAAGGTCAAGTACGGTCCGCCGGCGGCTCGGGTCGGCCGACACCTGCGCTACGAGCCGGAAGCGGTCCGGGCCTGGGTACGTGAGCAGGCGGCGGCCTGATGGGACACGTCGAGGATCGCTGGTACAAGGTGATCAAACATCCCGGCGGCCGGAAGGAGCGGGTCAAGTCGGATCTGTTCGGCAAGGGGATGCGCTATCGGGTCCGCTACATCGGCCCGGACGGCCGGGAACGCAGCCAGTCCTTCCCGGACCGGGCCAAGCGCGACGCTGACGCGTTTCTCGTCTCCACCGAGACGGACAAGCTGCGGGGCTCCTACGTCGACCCGTCCGCCGGCCGCCTGACCTTCGCCGAGTACGCCGAATCCTGGCTTCGCACGCGTTCCTTCGATGAGTCGACGCGGGAGGTCACCGAGCATCGGGTACGCAAGCACCTGTTGCCGTTCTTCGGCTCTCGGCAACTGGGGGCGATCAAGCCGGGTCACATCCGGGAGTGGGACGCCGCGTTGGTCGGCAAGCTGGCCCCGGCGACCCGGGCCGTGATCTTCGCGCATCTGCGCACCATCCTCGGCGCGGCCGTTGACGACGAACGGATCGCGAAGAATCCGTGTTCGGCAAAGTCGGTCACCGCGCCGCGACCGGTGCAGCGTCGGGTGGTGCCGCTGCGCTACGACCAGGTTTCGGCAATCCGCGGTGGCCTCGCCCAGCGGTACCGGGCGATGGTCGACCTGGGCGCCGGCTGCGGTCTGCGGCAGGGCGAAATCCTCGGGCTCGGCGTCGACGACATCGACCTTGACGCCGGGTGGGTGCACGTCTCGCGTCAGGTCAAGCTCGTCCGCTCCCGGCTCGTCTTCGGCCTGCCCAAGAACGACCGGGACCGCCGGGTACCGCTGCCGGACTCCGTCGCCCTGGTGCTGCGTCAGCACATCGACGACTTCCCGCCGGTGTCGCTCACCCTGCCGTAGGAGAACCCGGCCGACGAGGAGCGGGTGAGGGTGCCGCTGCTGTTCACCACGACCCGGCGGGGTGCGATCAACCGGCACACCTTCGACGACAAGAGTTGGCGCCCCGCCGTCCGGGCCGCCGGCATCACGCCGACCCGGGCCACCGGCATGCACGCGCTGCGCCACTTCTACGCTTCGGCGTTGCTCGACGCGGGGGAGAGCATCAAGGCACTGGCGTCGTACCTCGGCCACGCCGACCCTGGGTTCACTCTTCGCGTCTACACCCACCTGATGCCCGCCAGCGAGGAACGCACCCGGAACGCGATCGACGACCTATTCGACCCTCATGGACAGCATGCCTGAGCTGGGCGGCGGTACTTCGCCTATAGACGGCGCCGTCGTGCCGGTGCATCAGGGCATGGCCCGGCTCTTAGCCGCGCCGCTTGTGTCGCGCTTTCACCGGTCCAGAGGGTCTGAATCGCTTCTGCTGCAAGATAGAACAAAGCGGGCATCTCCAGGGCGCCCGCTGCAAGGCGCAAGCAGATTGTGGTGCCGGCACCATAGGCTGTCAGCCGTGACGGAGGTCAATAAAAGAGATCCCTCGTACCAGTCGGTTCCTATCGACAGGTGGGTGACACTCACGCTCGGCGCTGCCGGCGGAATAGCGATTAATCTGGCTAGCGACCGTATCGGCTTTCCGGCACTCGCTTCCGCGCTCGTGGCGGCAGGTGCCCTGATGGCTGCCAGATGGATCCGCCAACGCGCCCCCCGTACCCGGTTGGCCAAGCTGGCGCAGTACGGATCGCTGGTGTTGGCCCTTCTGCTGGCGATCATCGTCTTGGTTGATTCCCGAGCGGCGACATATCTACTTATCGTGGCGGTTGGGCTGGTCATGCTTGCGGTCTTGATGACGTCTGACCCACTCTCTGCCACCTTTGTCGTCCTAGGTGTGGGCTTTGTTGGAGCGGGCGTTGCGGTAGCCGGGTACGGGGCATCGGTGATTCAGCGCAGCGTGGCCCTTGGATTAGGGGCACTTTCGATCGGCTTGCTTGGCGTGGTGGCAGGTTTGGCGATCGGAGGGCTTGCGACTAAATGCACTTCGGCCCTGCTTGGAGCAAGCAGCTTCGCAATCGCAGGCATCGGCATCTTCCTGCTCGCCAACGGCTATTGGGGGTTCTCTCTGGCGGCGCTCGACGCCGGGCTTGTCGGGCTGCTTGCGGCAAACGCGATGTTGTGGTACTCGGAGTGGCTTGATTCTGGCGAGCTTGATGATGAGGAGGAATTCGTGTCAGTGCTTGACACTCTTCCTTTGGATCTGGCTGTAGTTTTTGCTATCTTTGCCGTTCCCCTTGCTGGCATCTTCAGTGCGCTGCTTGTTGGTATCGGTGTCGCTCACGCCCCTGGTTCCCCCGAGATCGGCTGGCCGCTCATCAGCATCGGAGTATTTCAGATGGCATTGCTGATCTGCGCTCCCCTGCGGCCAGCCTGGACTGGTGTCACCCTTTTGATGGGCAGCGTGGTTTCGTTGTTCGGAGCTGTAATAGCTTTCTCTGCTCGCCGAACCGTACTAACTGTCTCCCTGGTAGCGCTGGGTGTGGCGCTGGCTGGCATCGGAGCGAAAATGATCATGGTTATGCAATGGCTGAAGCGAGTTGTGGCGTGGCTCCTCTCGCCTTCTTCCCGTCCATAGCGGGACTGAGGTTGGTGCCGGCTGCACTGGCCTCATCAAGGTTGATCTGTGATACGCGACAGCCGGTCACGCTTTGAGGAGGTCTTCGTTCTACGTCTGACGGCCTGGCGACGGCCTACAGTGGTTGCCGCTGGACTTCGCCCCAGGTAGCAGGTGTTTCACACCCACAATCCGGCGTACAGGTCGACTCGTCCGTCGCCCACCAGCTCAGAGCTTTGATCAAGGCTATGAGCTGGTTCTATGTTCGGGTGTCGATGGTCGTTCATGGTCAACATTGGGCGTTTGATGCCATGACGACGCCCTGACGCCCTGAGCGCCGGCTCAGTTCGGCGACAGGATGGAAATCGCTTCCGGCATGCGGACGACGGGCCCTACCCTGCTTGCTCGCAGACGATCCGGTCACTGGCCCGCCGCTGCAATCCGACACCGAGGAGTTGCCGATGCCCCACGTGACGCTTTACGCGCTTGAAGAGGAACTGGTCGGGCATGAACCCCACCTCATCGAGGAACTGACCAACGCCGTCGCCTCCGTGTATGGCGCGTGGGCTAGAAGTTCGGTGGATGTCAGGCTGATCGGCGTTCCTACCGGTCGATGGGCCCGCGGCGGAGCGGCGGTCGCTGCAGCAGCCCCCTCGGTCACCTTCGGCATGCGGGAGGAAGTGTTCGCGCGAGAGGACGCAGCCAGAGTCATCGCACAACTCGTCTCCGCCTTCACCGAAGCCGTTACTGCCGTGTTCGGCGAGGATTGTCGCGACGAAGTGCTCGTCGAGCTGGTCGGCCAGCCCACGTCCCGGTCCGGGCTCGGCGGGAAGGTCATCAGTGTCGGCAGCTAGTGGGATCTCTTCCCGAGTCGGACTGGCTATGGCGCTGCGGGCCGCCTGAGGGCCGGCGTTCGATGGTTCCGGAGCGGAGCCGTCGGCTGTGGGGGAGGGCCGGGCACCTCCTGGCGGTGGAGCTGGTGCCGCGACTCGCTGATCCGGTGGCAAGCCAGTCCCGGGGTTGGACTGGCGCGGTAGACGGAAGCCCCGACCATTCGACCAGAGCAGCCCTGCCGACTGCACGCCTGGTCAACCTGTCCAACGTTGTCGGGCCTGGTCGGCGTCTGCGGATGGCCTTGGCTGTACGGGCGGCTCTACGGCCGGGCGACCTGCTGGTGTGAAGAGACCTAGGCTGACGTCCATGTCGTGGAGCATGCGGTGATCGACCTGGACGAGCACAATCACCAGTCGGCGGAGTCGGGTACCAGCGTCCATGACCGTCTCGTGGTCCGACAGAAGATGACGCTGCGGCTCGTCGCCGCTTTCGTGGTCGGCGTTGTGCTTGGCGGCTTCGGTGTCAGCCAACTGCGGGACTCGCGTGATCAGCGGGAGCGGAACGCCGTGGTCGCATTCGTGGCCTTCCCTCAATCGGCCGACTCTGGAAGTGCGGCCTCCGAGGGATCCGTCCGACTGTCCGGGTATTTGGCGTTGGCCAACGCCGGCCCCGGGCCGATCACCGTTCGTCGGGTTCATGCAAAGAGGCCGGGCGTCGTCATACACAGCATCGGATCGCCCCGGCTGTTACCCGCTGGCAGCACCGGTCAGCTCGCGGTCGAGCTGTGGTTCGAGTGCTCGGTCGCACGCCTCCAGCGAGAGCCGCTGCCGCTAGGGTTATCGGTCGAGACCGATGACAAGCAAGGCAGAGAGGTCAGCTACCCCGTCGCTCTCGTCGGAAGCGACTGGGAGCGCGATGCTCTGAGCAGGTGTTCACGCATAGGCGCGGTGGGCTGACGCGTAACGAACCAAGGCCAAGCGCTGAAGCGGATCTTCCCGTCGGGGGAGGCTGGTAGCCCTTGTGGTGCCCGGCGAGGTGATCTGCGGCGGCATCTCTGAGGAGGGTCGGGGTTCGGGGCGAGCCCCGAGGTCTTCAAGGTCCTGGTCATTCCCAAGCGTGGCCGGCCGATGCCGGCCGGAGGTCGCCAGCAGGCCGGGGCCGGGCCGGCGCCGCCTTGATGCTGTCGAGCGAGGAGCGAACAAGACGGGCGATGGACGAGCTGTTCGGCGGCGAGGAGGAGGCGTGACGCCCTACAGACGCCCTGACGGGTGGTTGCGGTGGTGCTTCCGCAGCTCAGCGCCGGTGCTGCGTCCAGTGTCCGGCGTGCAGGTCGACTCGTCCGTCGCCCATCAGCTCACCGGCGACGTCCGACCGCTCCATCGGCACGAACCTGCCTGACGTCGGAGACGTGGCACTCCACGAGATGTTCACCCGGCGCCCTCCTCGACGATCACCAGGCTATGGCTCCGGATCGGCCGCCGAATTCGCAGGAGCGGTGCGCGGTGGCGGCGCTAGCATCGGCTACCCCGTCACCGTCGGCGGGCTCAGGAAGGGAGCGGCGATGGCGGACGTGTCGGTCGACGTGCCGTCGCCCCTGCGCAAATGCGTCATCTTCTGCGAAGTCGAGTGCGTTCGCCTGTGCTGCGGGATCGACGCCGTCTCCACCGATCCCGCCCTCATCGGGGACTGGTGCCGTCAGGTGGGCTCGGCCGCGGTGATCGAGGCCCGCCTTCAGCTAGCCGAGCTGATCGAGGTGGTCGAGGACAGATCCCATTGCGTCACGTCGGACTTCCTGAACCACCGCACACATGACGAGGCCGCACGGCGTGAGTTGCTGGACTTCCTGACCGCGCTCGATGCCGGACTGGCAGCCGGCGACGCATCGTGAGCGGTCGAGCCTGTCGACCCGGGCTCGATTCACGTCGGTGATGAGTCGCGTCGCCGTTCGACCTCAAGCCGGCTCACTCATCCCGTAGCGGCGGGGGAAGGGGCGCATCTCCCCGCAGCGCCATCTCGGCCAGTTCAACGCGCTCCGGGTGGAGTACGTCGTCGGAGAGGGGGTTGCCGGGCACGTTGATGCACCGTTGACCCGCCACCGCTTCACAGACCGGGCACTGGAGGAACAGGCCGCATTGCGGCACCAACTCGCTGCCCTGGGCCAGCGCATCCCGGCCGATCTTGACGATCGCCCGGTACAGGTCGTCGTCCTGATGCCGGGCGGCACCGGCTGCCACCTCCCGCATGCCCTCCCAGAACAGTTCTGCGGCCATCGGCTCGTCAATGTCGATACGCACGATCGGGAATACCCGCCCTCGGCGTGGTGGAACCTCTCCCTCCAGACTTGCGATGATCAGGTGGTGACCTCCTACGTGTCCCACACCACCGTGGACTGTGCCGACGCCTACGCCCTGTCCCGCTGGTGGGCGGCCGTCCTCGACTACCGGGAGGACTCGGAGGACCCGAACGAGCCGGGCCACGAGGAGTGCATGATCTATTCGCGCGACGGGCGGCACCGCCTGCTCTTCATCGAGGTGCCGGACGCGAAGCAGGTCAAGAACCGTATCCACCTCGACCTGCGCCCGGTCGAGGGGACACGCGACGAGGAACTGGCCCGGCTGACCGGGCTGGGTGCGACAGTGGTGGCCGACCGGCGGGAGAACGACGGCACCGGCTGGGTGGTGCTCGCCGATCCGGAGGGCAACGAGTTCTGCATCCTCCGCAGCGACGCCGAGGTGGCCGCCACCCGGCCGTGACAGCGATCGAGCCCAGGCGCCGAGGCGCCCGACCGGCTTCGGCGATCTTGGAGTTGTGGCGCCCAGAACATCCGTTCCGCGAAGTTCGGCAGGTGCCACAACTCCAAGATCGACGGGGGAGAGCGGCGAAGGGCAAGGGCGGCGGGGCGCCGTGCGGGTGGCGAGCGGGCTGGCGGGCTACGTGTGGCACGCTGCGATGGTGATCGAGCTTGCGGACATCCAGGCGGCCGCCGACCGGATCGCCGACGTCGTGGTGCACACCCCGACCCTGCCCAGCCCGGGACTGACCGAGCTGCTCGGCGTACCGGTCACCGCCAAGCTGGAGCTGCTGCAACGTACCGGCTCGTTCAAGGCCCGGGGCGCGGCGGCCAAGCTGCTCGCGCTCGACGACGCGGAGCGGGCGGCCGGGGTGGTGGCGGTCAGCGGCGGCAACCACGGCATCGCCGTCGCGGTGATGGCCGGCGCGCTCGGGGTGGCGGCGACTGTGGTGATGCCACGCAGCGCGCCCGCCCGTGCGGTCGAGGTCGCCCGCGCGGCCGGGGCGGACGTCCGGTTGACCGAGGACATGGCCGGCGCGTTCGCGCTGATGAACCGGCTGCGGGACGAGGGTGTGACGCTGCTGCACCCGTTCGACGACCCGATTGTGCTGGCCGGGCAGGGCACTGTCGGGCTGGAGCTGGCCGACGACGCCGGTGAGCTGACCGACGTGCTGGTCAGCATCGGCGGGGGCGCGCTGATCTCGGGCGTGGCGGCGGCGCTGCGGGCGCGCCGGCCGGGGGTACGCGTCTGGGGCGTGGAGACCGAGGGCGCGCAGGCGATGTCGCAGGCCCTCGCGAAGGGCGGCCCGGTCGAGGTTCCGTTGTCCTCGATCGTCACCACGCTCAGCGCGCCGACCGTCTCGCAGCTCACCTACGACCATGTGACAGCGCTGGTCAGCGACGTCCTCGTGGTCTCCGACGCCGAGGCGGTGCGGGGCACGCTGGAGCTGGCGGAGCATGCCAAGGTGTGGGCCGAGCCGGCCGCCGGTTGCCTGCTGCCCGCCGCCCGCCGGGTGGTCGAGCGGGTGGGCGGCGACGCCCGGCTGGGCCTGGTGGTCTGCGGCGGCAACGCCACGGTGGCCGACGTGACCACGTGGGCCGGCCGCTTCGGCGTCTGACCCGCCGCGACACGCGGGCCGGTGTGACCGTCGCGACCGCGCGGGCCGGCGCGCCGCGCACGGGACCACCGCGCCACGGCGCGCGACCGCCGCGCACGAGCCGCAGAACCTGGGGTACGCCGGCCGGCTCGGTTCGGACGGGTGGGACCGAGCGGCCGGCGTACGTCAGGACGTGGCCGGACTGACCTCGTCGAGCAGTTCGGCGAGCTTGGCCGCGGTGGTCGGGGCGTGCAGGTGCAGGCGCGCCACGTTGATGCTGTCCGTGCCGACCACGGCGAGCAGGGCCTGGCCGTTGATCGCGTACACGCTGAGGTAGCCGCCCGCGTTGCGCACCGTGGACTGCTGGAAGTCGCCCTGTCCGAGCCGGAGCCCGACCTGGCGGCCGAGTCCGTACGTGGTGGCGGCGAGTGCCGCCAGGTCGTCCGGGTCGGCGCCGTTCTGCAGGTTGTGCGTGACGAGCAGGCCGTCGACGCCGCCGAGGACGCACCCGTGCACGCCCGGGATCTGCAGCCGCAGCGCGGACAGTTCCTGGGCGATGGCCGGGTACGGCAGGGCCGGGTTGCCGGCCAGCGAGGGCGGAAGCGCGCGTGGTGGCGGCAGGGTGCCGGTCTGGGCGCGCGCACGGCGGGGGAGGTCGTCCACCCGGCTCACAGTTCCAGGCTCTCCTCGATCATGCGCAGTTGGTGCCGCGCCATCGCGAGGTTGGCCCGGCTCTTGCTCACCATCAGGTAGAGGAACAGCCCTTTGCCGGTGCGGTTGCTCAGCGGCCGGATCAGGTGGTACTGGCTGCCGAGCGTGATCAGGATGTCCTCGATCTCGTCGTCGAGCTTGAGCATCTCGATGGTGCGCAGCTTGGCGCGTACCACGTCGGTGTTGCCGGCGGCGGCGACGGTCAGGTCGATCTCGCCGGTGCCCCCGGCGACGCCGAGGGTCATGCCACTTGTGTAGTCGACGAGCGCGGCGCCGATCGCGCCGTCGATGTTCATCGCGTTCTTCAGCGCGATGTCGAGGTTGCCCACGATTCTTCTCCCCAGCTCTGACGGGAAAGGCCGCTGTCCACCGTGTAGCGGATGGACAGCGAATATGGTCCGTCGAGGCTCGCATATGGAGTCCCGGCCTGCATCCGGGCGGTCCATGATCCACCTGAGCGGTCCCCGCCGGACCGGCCACCGGTCCCCGTAAAGGGGACGCGCCGTCCGATGGCCGATTCCAGGCTGGGCTGCTACGACGCCGTTCTCAGCCGGTCGGCAGGCGCAGGTCGCGCAGGCCCGACCAGGACGCGAGCGCGGCCAGCTCGGCGTGCACGGCGGCGGTCAGCTCCGGGGTGAAGGGCACGTCCGGGTGGATCGCGTCGACCCGCAGCACCGACGCCCTGCGGTCGGCGGTCGCGTCGACCTTGCCCACCAGCCGGTCGTGGTGCAGCACCGGCAGGGCGAAATAGCCCCAGCGCCGCCGCGCCTTCGGCACGTACATCTCCAGCCGGTAGTCGAAGTCGAACAGGTCCTTGGCGCGGACCCGGTCGTGCACGAGCCGGTCGAACGGGGAGAGCAGGGCGGTACGCCCGGTGAACGGCGCGTCGTCCAGCGCGGCCGGGTCGACCCGCCAGACGTCGGACGTACCCTCGATCCGCGCCGGCTCGCCCGCGTCGCCGACCACGGCCGCCCGGGCGACGCCGAGCGAACCCAGCTGTCGTTCCGCGCGCCGCCGCGCGGCCTCCTCGGCGGGAACCGCGGCGGTGGCCGGGTAGACCCGTTCGGCCAGGTCCCAGGTGCGTTGGCGGCCGACCCGCCCGGCGACGGCGACCTCGCCCCGGGCGGCGAGGAACTCCAGCATCTGGGTGACGTTGCGGTTGTTCGTCCAGCCGGTGGACGGCCACGGCACCACGCTGCGGTCCTCGATGTCCCGGCTGAGCCGGGGGCCCGCATCGCGCAGCGCGTCCAGCACGTAGCGGCGGAAGCTGTCGTTGGCGGCCAGCCAGTCCCGGCGTCGGGCGTCGGTGGGCCAGGCGGCCATCTCGGCGAGGTGCAGGGCCAGGTCGGCCATCGGCCTGATCATGGCCCGGTGCTCGAAGAGGCTGCGCTTCTGTTCGAGGGCGCGGACCAGGTCGCTCGGGTGGTAGCCGGCGCCCAGGCGGGTCCAGGCCACCAGGTCGGCGTTCGGTGCGACAGCGGCGGTCGGGTCGATCTGCAGGAACGTCAGCCGGTCCACCGTCGACAGCAGGTCGGCCGGCTGGTGGGCGTCGAGCAGTTGAGCGCGGACGGCGATCCGGCGGGCGGTGGCGCGGTCGAGCCGGTGCGGGGTCACAGCCGCGAGGCTAGTCCGTCGGCCCGCCGAGGACAGCACCCTATGTAGAGTTCCGATAGAGTACGGCTGTGCGACTGACCATCCCGGTGGCGAAGGTGCTCTCGGCGCTGCTCGCCGAGCCCGAGGCGCCGCGCTACGGCCTCGACCTGATGCGCCTCACCGGCCTGCCCAGCGGGACGCTCTACCCGGTGCTGCACCGCCTCCAGGCGGCCGGCTGGCTCGCCGCCGACTGGGAGGACGTCGACCCGGTCGCCGCCGGCCGTCCGGCCCGCCGCTACTACCGCCTGACCGGCGAGGGCATCCGGTCGGCCCGGCTGGCACTGGCCGAGCTGCGCGCCCTCGTACCCGGGGAACGTGCCGGTAGCGGCGCCGGCCCGGCCGGGGCGCCGGCGTGGTGACCCGGCGGGTCGCGGTTCTCCTGCTGCGGGTCGCGGTGCGCCGCTGGCCGGTGGAGCTGCGCGCCGACCTGGCCCGGGAGTGGGCCGCCGAGCTGCACGAGCTGGCCCGGACCGACCGGCGATGGGGGATGCTCCGGTTCGCCGGGAGCCTGGCGGTCAGCCGGGTGGCCACGCCACTCGCCGACCGGGCCGGGGCGCGGCGGCTGTGGCGTACCGCCGGGGTGTTGCTGCTCGCGCCGCCGTTCTGCCTCGCGGTCCTCGTGTTCGCGGGCCTGACGATGGGTCTGGCGCACGGCTGGCTGGAGATGCGCGTGCCGTGGGCCACCGCGGCGCAACTGCCGACCTGGTCCGGGCTCACCGCGCTGCTCGGCGTGGCGCTCGCGCTCGTCGTGACCCGGGCCGCCCGGCGGACCGTACGCGTGGGGGCGCTGCCCACGGCGCTCGGCGTGGTGCTGCCGGTCGGCGCGACGGTGACCGCGACGCTGGCGCTGTTGGCCGGCCGGGGCGAGAGCCGGGTGTGGGAGAGCGCACCAGGGCTGCTGCTCTGGTTGGCGCTGCTGACGGCGGCGCTGTGGGCCGCCGGGGCACTGGCGCGCCAGGGCCGGTTCCGCGCGGCCTGGCTGGTGGGCCTGCTGGGCGCGCTTGTCGCGGCCGACGTGGCGGTGGTGCTCGCGGTGGTCACTTCGATCCCGGCCACCGCACCGGTGGTGGACGGCATGCCGCCGGACTCGGTGGACCGGATCTCCGCGCCGCTGTGGCTGTTCACCTGCTGGACCGACTCGTCGTTCGGGCTGCCTCGGCCGACCGGGTGGGAACGGTTCCTCATCACCGACCGGGTGCTCGTCGAGCCCATGTTCTACCTGGCGTGCACGCCCTACGCCCTGGCGTACGCGATCGCGGCGGCCCGGCCGGCGACCGCCGCCGTACCCGGTTCGGAGCCCGTCCCGGCGCCCGCCTGAGCCGGCCCGAAGGTCTTCCGCGGTTACCCACCACAACCGCCCCGACCAGGTCTAATGTGGAGAAGCGTGACTATTTGGGCCGTTCCGGTGGCGGGCGGGCGGTTACCAGTGCACAGTGATCGCATGAGCGACGACGGAAGTGGTGGGCACTACTACTGGTGCACGCGACACCACCGGGTCGAGACCGATGCCGACGTGTGTCCCGCCCGGCACGTTCTCGGACCGTACGCCTCAGCCGCCGACGCGGACAACGCCCTGCAGACGGTGCGGGAGCGGAACGACGCGTGGGACGCCGAGGACGCCCGTTGGGCCGGGGAGGGCCGTTAGACGGCGCGGGAGGGCCCGCGTCGAGGTGATCCGTGCTTCCGCGAGGGCGGGAGCACGTCCCCAGGAAAGGGAACCGAGATGGCCGAAGCACAGCAGGCCACCCGCCCGGCCGCGAAACGGACGACCGCGAAGAGGACCACCGCGGGCAGGTCGACGACGGTCACCAAGGCGTCGCCGAACGCCTCGGGCGCCGGCGCCGGACGGACGCCGGCGAAGAAGGCGGTGGCGAAGAAGACTGCCGCCAAGAAGGTCGTGTCGGCGGTCCGTGGGGCCCCGGCCACGAAGGCCACCACCAGGACGACAGCCAAGAAGACCACAGCGAAGAAGGCCGGCACCCGGACGGCGCCGGCCGGCCGGGCCGCCGCCAAGAGCGCGCCCGCCAAGAAGGCCACCGCGAAGAAGACGACGGCGAAGAAGACGACGGCGGCGGCGAAGAAGACCACCGCCGCCCGCAAGAGCACGGCGGCGAAGTCGACGGTCACCGCGCGCAAGAGCACCACCGCGAAGAAGGCGCCGGCCCGTAAGACGACGACCGCGAAGAAGACGGCGGCGGCGACGAAGACGACCGGAGCGCGGAAGGTCACCGCGGCGGCGAAGAAGACCACCGCCGCCAAGAAGACCACAGCGGCGAAGAAGGCTCCGGCGAAGAAGGCCACCGCCTCGACCCGTCCCACGGCGCGCAAGGCGGCGGCGAAGAAGGCGCCCGCCCGCAAGACCACCACCGCGCGCAAGACCACCACTGCGGCGAAGAAGACCACAGCGGCCAAGAAGGCGCCCGCCCGCAAGACCACCGCCGCCAAGAGCACCGCCCGGAAGGCGCCGGCCCGCCGCGCCTGACCCCCGCCGCCCTCCCGCGCGGCGCCGGGCGGACACGGCGCTCGCCCCGGAGGGCGGAACGAGCGGGGCGCTGTCAGGATTGACCACGTGGTGATCCGACGCGTACTGGCGCCCCGCATCGACTTCGGCGCGCTGCGCCGCGAGCTGGGACTGCCCGAGAGCTTCCCGGCCGCGGCGCAGCGCGAGGCCGACACGGCCGCCGCCGCGCCGCCACCGGCCGTCGCCGACCGGACCGACGTCCCGTTCGTCACCGTCGACCCGGCGACCTCGCGCGACCTCGACCAGGCCATGCACCTCGCCCGCCGTCCCGGTGGCGGCTACCGCGTCCGGTACGCGATAGCCGACGTCCTGACCCACGTACGCCTCGGCGGTGACCTGGAGGCCGAGACGTGGCGCCGGGGGCAGACGGTCTACCTGCCCGACGGCAACGTGCCGCTGCACCCGCACACGCTCAGCGAGGGAGCGGCCAGCCTGCTGCCCGACGTCGACCGGGCCGCGGTGCTGTGGACCGTCGACCTCGACGCCGACGGTGGCACCGTCGCGGTCACGCTGGAGCGGGCTCTCGTGCGCAGCCGGGCCAAGCTCGACTACGGCGGCGTGCAGCGCGACGCCGACGCCGGTCGGCTGCCCGAGCCGATCGCCCTGCTGCCCGAGATCGGGGCGCTGCTCACCGCCCGTGGCCTGAGCCGGGGCGCGATCAACCTGCCGCTGCCGGAGCAGGACGTCGAACCCGACGGCGACGGGTGGCGGCTGGTGCTGCGCGGGCCCGGCCCGATGGAGGAGCACAACGCCCAGATCTCGCTGCTGACCGGGATGGCCGCGGCCGACATCATGCTGGCCGGCGGCATCGGGCTGCTGCGGACCATGCCGCGCCCCCGCCCGGAGGCGGTGCAGCGGCTGCGGACGGCCGCCGGCCCGCTGGGTGTGCCCTGGCCGGACGGCACACCAGTGGGTCAGGTGCTCGACGGGCTGGACACCTCCCAACCCCGGGTGGCCGCCTTCGTCGACCAGGCCGCCGAGCTGATGCGCGGCGCGGCGTACACCGCCTTCGACGGCGCCCTGCCCGAGCAGCCCGAGCACGGCGGGGTGGCCGCCGCGTACGCGCACGTCACGGCGCCGCTGCGGCGGCTGGCCGACCGGTACGCGACCGAGGTCTGCCTGGCGCTGCACGAGGGCCGGGAGGTGCCCGAGCAGGTCCGGGCCGCGCTGCCGAAGCTGCCCGAGGTGATGGCCACTACCGACCGGACCGCGGGCGCGGCCAGCCGGGGCGCCGTGGAACTGGCCGAGGCGGTGCTGCTCGCGCACCGGGTGGGGGAGACGTTCGAGGCGGCGGTGCTCGACGTGGACGAACCGCGCCCGGCGGGCAACGGCCGGCCCGGCCGTCCACCCGGCGGCACGATCGCGCTGGACGAGCCGCCGGTCCGCGCCCGCTGCACCGGAGAGCTGCCGCTCGGCGAGCGCGTCCGGGTACGGCTCACCGTCGCCGACCCGGCCCAGCGCCGGGTCGCCTTCGAACGGGCGTGACCAGCGCGGCCATTGTCACAGCATCGGGATGCACCGCACGCGGCCTCGCTTTGCGAGGATGAGCCCATGGCTTACGACGCGACCACGCTGCCCGACGTTTCCGGGCTGACCGTCGGCATCATCGGTGGCACCGGCGACCAGGGACGAGGTCTCGCCTACCGGTTCGCCCGCGCCGGGCAGACCGTGCTGATCGGCTCCCGCACCGCAGAGCGGGCCAATCAGGCCGCCGCCGAGATCGCCGCCCTGCCCGGCGTACCGGAGGGCGCCGTCGTCTCCGGCGGCGACAACGAGGACGTGGCCCGGCGCAGCGACGTGGTGATCGTGGCGGTGCCGTGGGACGGGCACGCGGCCACCGTCGCCGCGCTCGCCGCCCCGCTGGCCGGCAAGATCGTGGTGGACTGCGTCAACCCGCTCGGCTTCGACAAGCAGGGCCCGTACGCGCTCGACGTGCCCGAGGGCAGCGCCGTGCAGCAGGCCGCCGGGCTGCTGCCCGAGTCCCGGGTGTGCGCCGCGTTCAACCACGTCAGCGCGCCGCTGCTGGCCGACCCGCAGATCGACCGGATCGACCTCGACGTGCTGATCTGCACCGAGGACCGGGAGGTGGCCGGCGTGGTCGCCGCGCTGGCCGCGCGGATCCCCGGCATGCGGGGCATCTACGCCGGACGGCTGCGCAACGCCCACCAGATCGAGGCGTTCACCGCCAACCTGATCGCGATCAACAAGCGCTACAAGGCGCACGCCGGCATCCGCGTCACCGACCTCTGAACCGCGCGCCGCGCGCCGTCGCGTGGGCGCGGGTGGCGCGCTCGGCGCGGCGCGGCGGCGGCGCGTGTTAAGAAGGGGCCCCTCCTCTACGCCAGGCGTTAAGAAGGGGCCCTTCCTTACACCCTCAGAAGGTGTGTTCGGCGGCGGGGAACTCGCCGCCGCGTACCTCGTCGGCGAACCGGCGGGTGGCGTCGGTGAGCGCGCCGGCCAGGTCGGCGTAGCGCTTCACGAAACGGGGCGCCCGGCCGGTCCGCAGCCCGGCCATGTCCTGCCAGACCAGCACCTGCCCGTCGGTGTCCGGACCGGCGCCGATGCCGACGGTGGGGATGGCCAACTCGGCGGTGACCCGCTTGGCCACCTCACCCGGCACCATCTCCAGCACCACGGCGAACGCGCCCGCGTCGGCGACGGCCCGCGCGTCGGCGAGCACCTCCTCGGCCGCCTCGCCCCGGCCCTGCACCCGGTAGCCGCCGAGCGTGTGTTCGCTCTGCGGGGTGAAGCCGATGTGCGCCATCACCGGGATGCCGGCGCCGTTGATCGCCTCGATCTGGGCGGCGCAGCGCCGCCCGCCCTCCAGCTTCACCGCGTGGCAGCCGCCCTCCTTCATGAACCGCACCGCGGTGCGCAGCGCCTGCGCCGGGCCCTCCTCGTACGAGCCGAACGGCAGGTCGCCGACGACCAGCGACTGCTTCGTGGCCCGTACCACGGCGCGGACCAGCGGCAGCAGTTCCTCGGCGGTCACCGGCAGCGTGGTCTCGTAGCCGAACACGTTGTTCGCCGCCGAGTCGCCGACCAGCAGCACCGGGATGCCCGCCTGGTCGAAGATCGAGGCCGTGTACTGGTCGTACGAGGTGAGCATCGCCCAGCGCTCGCCGCGCTCCTTGGCGGCGATCAGGTCGCGGGTGCGTACCCGCCGGGTGGCCGGCCCGCCGTAGAGGGCGGTCACCTCGGCCGGGGTGGACTCCACCATGACAATCTCCTTCCTCGAGGCCGCGCACGCGGTCCCCGGGTTCCCCGCGATCGTCGCACCGGGCGACGGCCCGCGGGCAGATCGGAGTGGAGGATGTCACTCCCCGGCCGGGGGAGCGGTCAGCCGTCCTCGCGCCACCGGTTGGTGATCGGCAGCCGCCGGTCCCGCCCGAACGCCTTCATGGAGATCTTGGTGCCGGGTGCGGACTGCCGTCGCTTGTACTCGGCGGTATCCACCATCCGCAGCACCTTGTCCACGACGGCCGGGTCGTGGCCGGACTCGACCAGGCCGTCGCGGCCCAGGTCACCGTCGACGTAGCCGATCAGGATCGGGTCCAGCACGTCGTAGTCGGGCAGCGTGTCGCTGTCGAGCTGGCCGGGGCTCAGCTCGGCCGACGGCGGCTTGCCGATCGAGTTCTCCGGGATCGGCGGCGTCTGTCCGCGCCGTACCGCGTCGGCGTTGCGCCACTTCGCCAGCCGCCACACCAGCGTCTTCCAGACGTCCTTGACCGGGTTGTAGCCGCCCACCGAGTCGCCGTAGAGCGTCGAGTAGCCCACCGCCAGCTCGCTCTTGTTGCCGGTGGTGAGCACCAGGTGGCCCTCCTGGTTCGACAACGCCATCAGGATCACGCCGCGTACCCGGGCCTGGAGGTTCTCCACCGCCACCCCGGACAGCGACATGTTCGCCAGGAACGTGTCCACCATCGGCTGGATCGGCTCGACCCGGTAGTCCAGGCCGGTCCGCTTCGCCAGGTCCTCGGCGTCGGTGCGGGAGTGCTCGGAGGAGTGCTGGCTGGGCATCGAGACGCCGACGACGCGCTCCGGGCCGACCGCGTCGACAGCGATCGCCGCCGCCACCGCCGAGTCGATGCCGCCGGACAGGCCGAGCACCACCGAGGGGAAGCGGTTCTTGTCGATGTAGTCGCGCAGGCCCAGCACCAGCGCGTGCCACACCTCGGCCTCGTCGGCGACCGGCTCGATGATGCCGCCGTCGGCCGCCGGCCCGGCGGGTGCGGGCGGGATCGCCGGGACCTCGTGGCGGACCACGCGCATCCCGCCGGCCGGCTCACCGGTCTCGCCGGGAGCGTCCGCCGCCGCCGGCAGTTCCAGGTCGTGCACCACCAGGTGCTCGACGAACTGCGGCGCCCGGGCCAGCAGCGTGCCGTCCGCGGCGACGATCATCGAGTCTCCGTCGTAGACCAGCTCGTCCTGGCCGCCGACCATGTTCACGTACGCGATCGTGGCCCCGGCCTCGGCGGCGCGCCGGCGCACCAGCGGCAGCCGCACGTCGTCCTTGTTCAGCTCGTACGGGGAGCCGTTGATGCTCAGCACCAGCCCGACGCCGGCCTGCCGGGCCACCGCGAACGGCCCACCGGCCTGCCACAGGTCCTCGCAGATGGTCAGCGCCACGTCCACCCCGCCGACGCGCACCACGGTGAGCGTGTCACCGGGCACGAAGTAGCGGTCCTCGTCGAACACGCCGTAGTTGGGCAGGTGGTGCTTGAAGTAGGTGGCGACGACCTCGCCCCGGTGCAGCAGCGCCGCCGCGTTCCGGGCGCCCCGGCCCGGCTCCGCGTCGGAGCTGACCTGCGGCGGGCCGTCGGCGTCCAGGTAGCCGACCATCACCGGCAGGTCACCGTGGCCGTCGGCGGCCAGGTCGGCGGCGAGCCGGTGCAGCGCGGCCCGGGACGCGGCGACGAACGAGCGGCGGAAGACCAGGTCCTCGACCGGGTAGCCGGTCAGCATCAGCTCGGGGAACAGGACGAGCTGGGCGCCGGAGCCGGCCGCCTGGCGGGTCCACTCGCGGACCAGGCCGGCGTTGCCGGCGAGGTCGCCTACCGTCGGGTTGACCTGGCACAGGGCGAGACGCAGGGTGGGCATGTCCCCATCTTCCCCCAGCCGTCCCGGCCGAATCCGACCGGTTGGGGCAGACAGGCGTGCCGGCCCCGCGCGTCCCAGCGCGGCGGACACGGCGGGACGGCCGGCCGGGGAAGGCGTAACGTCGGCGTAACGAGCCCGGTGGAGACTGGGCGGTCAGGCCGAGCCGGCCCCGGCGCCGGCGCGGACGTACGTGTAACGAGGGGTGGAAGTGGACCGTCAGCAGGAGTTCGTCCTCCGTACGCTGGAAGAGCGGGACATCCGTTTCGTCCGGCTGTGGTTCACCGATGTGCTCGGCACGCTCAAGAGCGTCTCGGTGGCCCCGGCGGAGCTGGAGGCGGCCTTCGACGAGGGCATCGGTTTCGACGGCTCCGCGATCGAGGGCTTCGCCCGGGTCTTCGAGTCGGACATGGTCGCCATGCCGGACCCGACGACGTTCCAGGTCTTCCCGTTCGAGGGCGGCGTCAGCGGTGAGAGCGCCCGGATGTTCTGCGACATCTCGCTGCCCGACGGCAGCCCGTCCTGGGCCGACCCGAGGCACGTGCTGCGCCGCATGCTCTCCCGCGCCGCCGACAAGGGCTTCACGTTCTACACCCACCCGGAGATCGAGTTCTTCCTGCTGGAGAACGGCCCGCAGGACGGCTCGGTGCCGGTCCCGGTGGACACCGGCGGCTACTTCGAGCACACCACGCACGCCGTGGCGCGGGACTTCCGCCGCCAGGCGGTGCTGGCGCTGGAGCGGATCGGCATCTCGGTGGAGTACAGCCACCACGAGGTCGCCCCCGGCCAGCAGGAGATCGACCTGCGCTACGCCGACGCGCTCACCACCGCCGACAACATCATGACCTTCCGGCACGTGGTGAAGGAGGTCGCGCTCTCCACCGGCGTGCAGGCCAGCTTCATGCCGAAGCCGTTCACCGACCAGCCCGGCAACGGCATGCACACCCACCTGTCGCTGTTCGAGGGGGAGCGCAACGCGTTCCACGACGCCGGTGACCCGATGAAGCTGTCGAAGGTCGCCAAGTCGTTCATCGCCGGGCTGCTCACCCACGCGCGGGAGTACACCGCGGTGACGAACCAGTGGGTCAACTCGTACAAGCGGCTGTTCCCGCAGGCGTTGCCGGACCGGATCACCGAGAGCCCCGCGTACGTCTGCTGGGGTCACCTGAACCGGTCCGCGCTGGTGCGGGTGCCCGCGTACGGCAAGCCGAACTCGGCCCGGGTCGAGGTCCGCTCGCTGGACTCGGCGACCAACCCCTACCTGGCGTTCGCGGTGATGCTCGGCGCCGGCCTCAAGGGCATCGAGGAGGGGTACGAGCTGCCGCCGGGCGCCGAGGACGACGTCTGGTCGCTCAGCAGCGCGGAGCGCCGCGCCATGGGTTACGAGGCGCTGCCGGAGAACCTGGCCGAGGCGATCGACGTGATGGCCGGCTCCGAGCTGGTCGCCGAGGTGCTCGGCGAGCACGTCTTCGACTTCTTCCTGCGCAACAAGCGGGCCGAGTGGGAGCAGTACCGCCGCGAGGTCACTCCGTACGAGCGGCAGCGCTACCTGTCTCTCTAGATCACCTGGCGCGGTGCCGCTATCGTCTGCGGCACCGCGCCGGCACCTCGCCGGGCGGGTGAGCCGGGGAGGCGTTGGTGCTGGGAGACCTGCTCGACGGGGCGTGGCAGAGCATCGTGTTCGGGATCGTCGGGGTGGCGCTGATGGCCGCCGGGTTCCTGCTCGTGGATCTGCTCACCCCGGGGAAGCTGCGGGAGCTGATCTGGGTGCGCCGCAACGGCAACGCCGCGTTGCTGCTCGCCGCGAACCAGCTCGGCATCGCCGGCATCGTCTTCACCGCCGTGCTGACCAGCTACAGCTCGTTCACCAAGGGGATCGCCTCCACTGTGGTCTTCGGGCTGGTCGGCCTGCTGGTGATGGCGCTGGCCTTCGTGGTGCTGGACCTGCTCACCCCGGGCCGGCTGGGCGACGTCATCGCGGCCGAGGAGCCGCACCCGGCCGCCAAGGTCAGCGCCGCCACCCACTTCGGCGCCGCGCTGATCGTCTGCGCCTGCATCGCCTGAGCGGTGTCGTACCCCGGGGTTAGTTTCCGGGGGTGAACCGCACCGACCGCCTCTACGCCCTGGTCGAGGAGCTGCGGGCGGTGTCGCCGCGCCCGCGCAGCGCGAGCTGGCTGGCTGGCCGCTTCGAGGTCAGCACCCGCACCGTCGAGCGGGACATCTCCGCGTTGCAGGGCGCGGGCGTGCCGATCTGGGCCGAGCCGGGTCGCACCGGCGGCTATGTGGTCGACCGGGCGCGCACGCTCCCGCCGGTCAACCTGACAGCGGCCGAGGCGGTGGCGATGGCTGTCGCGCTGCACCGGCTCGGCGGTTCCCCGTTCGCCGCGGCGGCCGGCGCCGCGCTGCGCAAGCTGGTCGCGGTGATGCCGCC
The DNA here is from genome assembly GCF_014203425.1 of Micromonospora echinospora. Lineage (NCBI taxonomy): Bacteria > Bacillati > Actinomycetota > Actinomycetes > Micromonosporales > Micromonosporaceae > Micromonospora > Micromonospora echinospora. Next base: position 5,889,755 of record NZ_JACHJC010000001.1, on the reverse strand, counting down.
GGCCGCGGTGGCCGAGGCGCACCGGCTCGCCGGCCGGGTGCACCTGGTGGGCGACGGGCCGGGCTCGCCCGTCCCGGCCGTCGTCGCCGACGCGGTCGCCGCCGGGCGGGTGCTGCGCCTGGGGTACGCCGACCGCGGCGGCGCTGATTCTCTGCGCGACGTGGAGCCGCTGGCCTACCTGGGCAACTCGGTGCACTGGTACCTGGTCGCCTGGTGCCGGCTGCGCGACGGGGTGCGTTGCTTCCGCACCGACCGGATCCGTACGGTGCGCCCGCTGGCCGAGCCGGTGACCCGGGAATGGCGTCCGGGCGACCTCGACGTGCCGGTCGACCGGGTGCGCCCGCTCACCCTGGTCTGATTCGGGGGGAAACACCGACAGGACGCTGTCGTGTCCCGGCACCACGCTGAATCCTGACGACGCCGGCCGACCGCCGGCGCGAACCTCAGGAGGAAGCATGTCCAGCACGCCCGTGACCTGGTTCGAGATCGGCTCCGACCGCCCGGACGAGGCGCAGCGGTTCTACGCCGACCTGTTCGGCTGGAGTTTCGAGGAGCAGGGCGGCCCGGCCGGGTCGTACCGGCAGACGGCGGCCGGCGGTGAGCGGGGGATCGGCGGCGCGATCCGGGGCACCGACACCGGCAACTACGCGATCTTCTACGCCGAGGTGGCGGACGTCGCGGAGATCTGCCGCCGGGCCGAGGCGACCGGCGGCGCCGTGGTGACGGCGCCGGTGACCACGCCGGCTGGTCTGGTGCGGGCCCTGTTGCGCGACCCGTCGGGCAATCTGCTCGGCGTCTTCACCCCGCCGGTCGGCGGCTGACCCCGGGTCGGCCGGTGACACCGTGGCGGTCCGTCCGAACACGACGGCGTCGGTGGGGCGGGGCCACGTCGGTCCGGGCGGTCGCGACGGCGGCCGCCCGGACCGTCGTGCCGGCCGGCACCGTGAAGCAGCGGCGGGCAAGAGACCGGTCGATGTCCGGATCGGCCAGGGCGGTAGCCGGCTGCGCCGGTCGGTCCGGCGATCACCGGAGAGGATCTTGGATACGCCCCCGACCTCGGGTTATGTTCAAGATCCTCCGAGTCGGGCGGGCGACGACCGCCCGACTCGCACAGTCAGGAGAAGCGTATGACCAACGACGGTTACCCCTCTTCCCCCGCCACGGACATCATCGGATCCACTGTGAACCGACGCCGCATGCTGACTATCGCTCTCGGTGGCGCCGCCACCGTTGCCCTGCCCACGCCCGCCTGGGCGGCCGACGACAAGCGACCGGGCTCCCGGCGGGCGCCGGCACTCACGTCGGACGATCGCAAGATCATCGCTCAGGTCTCGGCCGAGCGGGCCCTGGCGCACCTGCGCGTGCTCAGCGAGGAGATCGGACCGCGTATCGGCGGGACCGCCTCGGAGCGGCGCGCCGCCGACTACATCGCCAAGCAGCTCGACCGCCTCGGCTACCAGGTCCGGCTGGAGCCGTTCGCGGTGGCGGACAAGTTCCTCGCTCAGCTCGCCTCGCCGGCCGGCCTGCCCACCGACCTGAACTGGCAGGCCGGCGCCTCCCCGCAGGCCGCGCTGGACACCACCGTCCAGGGTGACGTGGTGGACGTGGGCGCGGGCGCTCCCGAGAACTACCCGGCGAGCGTCACCGGCCAGATCGTGCTCGTCGACTACGTGGCGGCCCGGCGCGAGCAGCTGGTCGCCACCGCGCTGGAGCGCGGCGCGGCCGCCGTGGTGTTCCTCGCCGCCGACGGGGTGCCGCCCCGGCGCAGCAGCACGTTCTCACCGACCCTGCCGGGCTCGGCCGGCGCCCCGGTGCCGATCCCGGTGGTCGGCGTCGCCCAGGCGCAAAAGGAGCGGCTGCGTGCTCTGCTCGCCACCGGGCGACTCACGCTCACCGTCTCCACTGCCGCACACCGCAACCTGACGTCCCACAACGTCATCGCGGAGCGGGTCGGGCGGTCCGGCGCGAACGGGCCGGTCGTCATGGTCAGCGCCCACTACGACACGGTCGTCGGCGCCCCCGGTGCCAACGACGACGGTTCCGGCACGGTGCTCTGCCTCGAACTGGCCCGGGTGATGAAGGCGATCCCGGTCGACGCCACCCTGCGGTTCGCGCTGTGGGGCTCGGAGGAGCAGGGCCTGCTCGGCTCGCGTCACCACGTGCGACAGCTCCCGCAGGCCGAGCGGGACCGCATCCTGGCGGTGTACCAGAACGACATGGTCGCCACGAGCTGGGACCCGGCCACCCTCTACTGGCTGCTGTCCTTCACCGGCCAGTCCAACCGGGCCACCGACGAGGTGGCCGCCGCCGGTGTACGCCTCGGCTACGACCCGCGGATGTCGCCGGTGACGCAGCGCGGCTCCAGCGACCACCAGTCCTTCCAGGAGGTCGGCATCGCCAGCGCCAACTTCTCCTGGCGCGGGGAGACGAGCCCGGCACTCCTGGAGCCGCCGTACCACACCCCGGAGGACACCATCGCCAAGAACATCAGCCTCGAGCGACTCCAGGTCTCCCTCGAACTGATCGGCTGCGCCGCGTACGCGACCGCTCGCTGACCCACTGCCGTACCCGTGTCGCCGGCTGCGGTGTCACGGGGACGGCGCGACAGGCGCCGCACCGGGGAGTCCCGGTGCGGCGCCTCTGTCCCGCCGCCTGGTGCGGGGCGGGGGCCTCGCCGCCGCCGGTCACGAGCAGGTCCGGCCGGCGGGATACGGCGTGGCCGTGCGGTCACTTGCCGTCCGGGCCGCCCTTGCCGTGTCCGCCGCGCTCGCCGTGCGGGCCGCCCTTGCCGTCGTGGCCGGGGCCGCCCGGGAACACGCCCGCCTCGGCGGCCTTGAGCACCGCGTCGGCCTGCTCCTGGGTCAGCTTGCCGTCGGTGACGGCCTGGTCCAGCCGCTCCTTCAACGCGGCCTGCCGGTCCTCGGTCGAGGGCCGCTCCGGCCGCTCCGGGCGGTCGCCCTGCCGCTGCTCGTGCAGCTTCTCCAGCGCTGCGGTGACCTTGTCGGCCGGGACGCCCAGCTCCTTGGCGAGCGCCTCGGCGAACTCGGCCTGCCGGTCGGCGTGCTTCTGGCGGCGGTCGTCACCCTGGTCGGTGCTGCTGGCGCTCGAGGACGGGTTCGGGCTCTTGTCGTCGGCGAGCGCCACCGTCGGGGCGGCGATCCCGACGCCGAGCACTCCGGCGGCGGCCAGGCCGACCAGCAGACGCTTCTTCGACATCGTGCGGATCATGCGATTCTCCTGTCCGGTGGTGGTGCGATGACGTCACCGACAGTGATCCCCGGAACTGAGGGCAACCCGTGGCGAACCTGTCAGCGGGCTGGCAATCCCGCCCGGATGGTCCGGATTATTCGTGTTGCCGGGTGCGGGAGCGCCCGCAAGGCTGGACCAAACCCGACGAAAGGGCCACTCGATGACACAGCCTGCCATCCGCGAGATCCCGCTCACCGGGCCGGGCTCCGGCCCGTACTCGATCACGGTCGGGTCCGACGGCGCGCTCTGGCTGACGCTGGCCGGCTCCGGCGGCGTCGCCCGGCTCGGTCTCGACGGTGAGGTGCGGGCCTACCGCGACGACCGGCCGGGCAGCCGCCCGCTGATCATCGTCGGCGGCCCGGACGGTGCGCTCTGGTACACCCGCTCGGGCGACGACCGGCTCGGCCGGATCACCGTCGACGGCGAGACCGGCTCGGTGGCGCTGCCGCCCGGCTGCGGCCCGTGCGGGCTGGCGGTGGGCCCGGACGGCGCGCTCTGGTACGCCGGCATGAACGACGACACGGTCGGCCGGGTGAGCGTCGACGGGGAGGTGACCACCTTCGGGCTGCCGGTGGCCAAGGGTTTCCCGTCGATGCTCGCGGCCGGGCCGGACGACGCGCTCTGGCTCACGCTCAACCAGGCGAACGCGATCGCCCGGGTGGGCCTGGACGGGTCGGTGACGCTGCATCCGCTGCCCACCGAGGCGGCCGGGCCGGTCGGCATCACCCGGGGCGGCGACGGCGCGCTCTGGTTCGTCGAGATCGCCGCCGGGCAGGTCGGGCGGATCACGCCGGACGGGCGGATCGGCGAGTTCCCGCTGCCGGACCGCGCGGCGCGCCCGCACGCGATCGTCGCGGACCCGGCCGGTGGCTGCTGGCTCACCGAGTGGAGCGCCAACCGCATCGCCCACATCGACCCCGACGGCAACCACACCGCCCACGCCCTGCCCACCCCCGCGTCCGAGCCCCACGGCCTGACGGTCACCCCCGACGGCACGGTCTGGGCCGCACTGGAGATCGGCGCGGTCGCCCACCTCGCCCCGTCTCAGCGCTGATCATGAGGTTGGCGGCAGTTGTGGATCTCTGAACTGCCGCCAACCTCATGATCGCCAGGGCTCGGCCTCAGCGGACGGCGGACGTCACGGTGAGGGTGCCGGTGGTGGCGTCCAGAACCGCGGGGGTACCGACCGGGACGGTCAGCTGGCCGGGGCCGTGGCCGATCGGCAGGCCGCCCAGGACCGGTACGCCCAGGTCGCCCAGGCGGTCGGTGAGCACGTCCACGACTGTGGTGTCCCAGCCGTCCGCGCACTCGGTGAACTGGCCCACAGCCACAGCGGCGATGCCGTCCAGCGCGCCGCAGCGACGCAGGTGCGTGAGCATCCGGTCGATCTTGTACGGCGGCTCCTGCACCTCCTCGACCAGCAGGATCGCCCCGGTCAGGTCGGGCATGTCCGGCGTGCCGATCGACGCGGTGATCAGACACAGGTTGCCGCCGAGCAGCCGGCCCTCGGCCCGGCCGGGCACCCGCACCGGGTACGTCTCCTCCGCCTCGACAGCCGCCACCGTCACCGGCTCGGCGCTGGTCAGCGCGGCGTGCAGCGACTCCGCCGAGCGGAGCGGGGTGCGCTCGTCCCGCCACGCGGCCCCCGGGCCGTGCACGCCGGCCAGCCGGGCGCCCCGCCAGAGCGCGAACTGCAACGCGGTGATGTCGGAGAACCCGGCCACCACCTTCGGGTCCCGGCGTACCGCAGCCATGTCGATCAGGTCGACCACCCGCTGCGCGCCGTAGCCGCCCCGGGTGCAGATCACGCCGCGGATCTCCGGGTCGGCGAACGCGGCGTTCAGGTCCGCGGCCCGCAGCGCGTCGTCGCCGGCCAGGTAACCCCGCCTGGCGTACGCGTTCGGCGCGGGCACCGGCCGCAGCCCCCAACCGGTCAGCAGCTCGATGCCACGGGCCACCCGCTCGGGGCGGGTCGGTCCGGACGGGGACACCAGCATCACCGCGTCGCCGGGACGCAGGGCCGGTGGACGCAGGCAGTCGTCGGGCACGATCGCGAGCCTAGGGCCTGCCGGACCGTGCCCTGTCGGGCGCACCGGTTAGCCTCGACGTCGTGGCGACCGCGCTGGTGATCGAGAACGACCCGACCGACGACCTCCGCCGCCTGGGGGAGTGGCTCACCGAAGGGGGCCTGGAGCTGCGCGTCCTGCGTCCGCACGCCGGTGACGCGCTCCCCGCCGACCTGGAGGGGTACGCCGCCCTGGTGGTGCTCGGCGGCGACCAGCAGGCGTACCCGGGGCCCGACGGCGCCCCCGGCGCGCCCTGGTTCCCGGCGGTGGAAGGGCTGCTGCGCAAGGCGGTCCGCCAGCGGGTGCCCACGCTCGCGATCTGCCTCGGCGCGCAACTGCTCGCCACCGCGCACGCCGGCCTGGTCGAGCGCAGCCCGTCCGGGCCGGAGATCGGCCCGGCGCTGGTGGGCCGGCGCGACGCCGCCGAGGACGATCCGCTGTTCCGGTACGTGCCGCTGATGCCCGACGTGCTCCAGTGGCACGCCGACGAGATCACCGAACTGCCACACGGCGCGACGCTGCTGGCCGCGTCCACCCGCTACCCGCATCAGGCGTTCCGCCTCGGCGACCGGGCCTGGGGCCTGCAGTTCCACATCGAGTGCGACACCGCGATGATCGCCGAGTGGTCCCGCGACTCGGCGGTGCTGGCCGAGCTGGACTACGACCCGGAGCTGGTGGTGGCCGCCTGCGACCGGGTGATGGCCGACGTCGAGGAAGCGTGGCAGCCGTTCGCGATCCGGTTCGCCGCGCTCGCGCTCGGCGAGCTCGGCGACGACAACCCGCGCCGCAGCCTGCCGCTGCTCGGGGCCTGAGGGTGACCCGGCCGGCCCGCGGGCGCCTGGCCCGCTACGGATTCGCCGAGGGTGACGGCGTGACGCGCGCCGCCGACCTGCTCGGCCCGGACGGGCTCGCCCTGTGGCGGCCCGACACGCAGGAGCCGGCCGACGAACGCGCCGCCGAGCTGCTCGCCGCGCTGTCCCGCGCCGCCGACCCGGACCTGGCCCTGCGTCAGTTGCACCGGATGGTCGAATCCGAGCGGCGCTCCGGCGACGAGGTGGCCGTACGCGACGCGCTGGCCGCCGACCCCGGGCTGCGCCGCCGGCTGATCGCGGTGCTCGGCGCCTCCTCCGCGCTCGGCGACCACCTGGTGGCCAACCCGGGGCAGTGGGCCGTGCTGGCCACCGAGCCGGACGGGCTCGCCCCCACCGCGGACGGCCGGCTCGACCTGAGCGTGGCCGCCCGGCTCACCACTCTCACCGGCGCCGTCCCGCTGCTGCGGCAGGCGTACCGTCTCGCGCTGCTGCGGATCGCGGCGGCCGACCTGACCGGCGGGCGCGGCCTGGAGCAGACCATGGCGGCGCTGTCCGGGCTGGCCGACGCCACGCTGGCCGCCGCCTACGACATCGCCGCCGCCGAGCTGCCCGAGGGCACGCCGCGCCCTCGCCTCGCAGTGGTGGCGATGGGCAAGTGCGGCGGCGACGAGCTGAACTACGTCTCCGACGTCGACGTCATCTTCGTCTCCGCGACCGACGACGACCTGCCCGCCGCCACCCAGGTCGCCACCCGGCTGATCCAGATCTGCGGCCTGGTGGCCTGGCCGGTCGACGCGGCGCTGCGACCTGAGGGCAACCGGGGGCCGCTGGTCCGCACGCTCGCCAGCCACCTCGCCTACTACAAGCGCTGGGCCCGCACGTGGGAGTTCCAGGCGCTGCTCAAGGCCCGCCCGGCCGCCGGCGACCTGGAGCTGGCCCGGGAGTGGATCGAGGCGCTGGCCCCGCTCGTGTGGACCGCCGCCGAGCGCCCCGAGGCGGTCGAGGACGTCCGGTCCATGCGCCGCAAGATCCTCGACAACGTGCCGCCGAAGGAGCTGGAACGCGAGATCAAGCGCGGTCCGGGCGGGCTGCGCGACATCGAGTTCGCCGTCCAGCTGCTGCAGCTCGTGCACGGCCGCGGCGACGAGTCGCTGCGGGTGCCGGGCACCGTGCCGGCGCTGCGCGCGCTCGTCGCCGGCGGATACGTCGGGCGCGCCGACGGGGAGGCGCTACTGCGCGGCTACCGCTTCCTGCGTGCCATCGAGCACCGGCTCCAGCTCCAGGCGCTGCGCCGCACCCACACCGTGCCGACCGAGCCGGCCGCGCTGCGCTGGCTCGCCGCCGCGCTCGGCTACGCGGCCACGCCGGGCCGCAGCGCCGTCGAGGAGTTCCGCGCCGAGTGGGTCACCCACGCCACCGAGGTACGCCGGCTGCACGCCAAACTGCTCTACCGGCCGCTGCTGGAATCCGTGGCCAGGGTGCCGGCCGAAGGGCTGCGCCTCACGCCCGAGGCGGCCCGGCACCGGCTGGAGGTGCTCGGCTTCGCCGACCCGGCCGGCGCGCTGCGGCACCTCCAGGCGCTCACCGGCGGGGTCAGCCGTACCGCCGCGATCCAGCGCACGCTGCTGCCGGTGCTGCTCGACGAGTTCGCCGACGCCCCCGAGCCGGACCGCGGGCTGCTCAACTACCGGCAGGTGTCCGACAAGCTCGGCAGCACCCCGTGGTACCTGCGCCTGCTGCGCGACTCCGGCCCTGTCGCGCGCCGCCTGGCCCGGGTGCTCTCCTCGTCCCGGTACGCGGCCGACATGCTGTCCCGCGAGCCGGAGGCGCTGCGGCTGCTCGCCGAGGACAGCGAACTGACCCCGCGCCCGCGCGAGACGCTCGTCGACGGGTTCGCCGCGGCCGCCGCCCGGCACGACGACCCGGTCGAGGCGATCCGGGCGGTCCGCGCCCTGCGCCGCCGGGAGCTGGTCCGGATCGCCGCCGCCGACGTGCTCAGCCGCGCCGGCTCGCTCGCCCCGCTCACCCCCCGCCCGGTCGGCGGCGGGGAACGCCGGCCCACAGTGGTGGACGTGACGGCAGTGGGCACCGCGCTGTCCCACGTCGCCGATGCCACGCTCGCCGCCGCGCTGCGCGCCGCCCGTACCGTCCACCCCGGACCGCCCGGGCTGCGCTTCGCGGTGATCGGCATGGGCCGGCTCGGCGGGTACGAGTCCAACTACCTTTCCGACGCCGACGTGCTGTTCGTCTACGACCCGCCGCCCGGCGTGGACGAGAGCACCGCGAGCGCGGCGGCGCACGCCGTCGCCGAGGAACTGCGCCGGCTGCTGTCCGCGCCCGCTCCCGACCCGCCGCTCGGCGTCGACGCCGACCTGCGCCCCGAAGGGCGGCAGGGCCCGCTGGTCCGCAGCCTCGCCGCGTACGCGCAGTACTACGCGCGCTGGTCGCGGGTGTGGGAGGCGCAGGCGCTGCTGCGGGCCCGGTTCGTCTGCGGCGACGCCGACCTGGGCGCCGAGTTCGAGGCGATGATCGAGCCGGTGCGCTACCCGGCCGACGGGCTGACCCGCGAGCAGGTCATCGAGATCCGCCGGATCAAGGCGCGGGTCGAGACCGAGCGGCTGCCCCGGGGCGCCGACCCGGCCACGCACACCAAGCTGGGCCGGGGCGGGCTCGCCGACGTCGAGTGGGCCGTGCAGCTGCTCCAGCTCCGGTACGCCGGCCGGATGCCCGAGCTGCGCGGCACCCGTACGCTCGACGCGCTGACCGCCGCCCGCGACGCCGGCCTGCTCGACGCCACCGACGCGGCCGAGCTGGCCGCCGGCTGGACGCTCGCCGCCGAGGTGCGCGACGCGCTGATGCTGGTACGCGGCCGGGCCGGTGACCAGCTGCCCCGGCACGGGGTGGAGCTGGCCGGGGTGGTGCGGCTGCTGGGGCGCGAGGACCAGGGCGAGTTCCTCGACGAGTACCTGCGCACCGGCCGCCACTCCCGCACCGTCGTCCAGCGCATCCTGGAGTCACCCCTCTAGACCCTGCCCCGCCCACGCCTCTTGGCTGCCCGGCCTGCCCGCCCCCGCCCTGCCCTCGCCCGGCTCGGCCCTCGGTCTTGCCCCTGCCCGGCCCGCGGCCTTGCCCCGCCGCCCGACCCTCGGCCTTGCCCCCCGCCCGGCCCTCGGCGTCGATCTTGCACTTGCGGCCCTAGCTGCGCCGTCTGTCGTCGGCGGCGGGGAGGCGGTCACAGAGCGAGGCGGTCCAGCCCGGTGCCGCGGCGTGGTGGGGCCTCGGTGACCGCCCTCGCTTCCCGCTGCTGACGCTGGTCCCGAAACACGAGACTTGCGTTCCGCATCCCGGGAGTGCCGAGAGATCTTGGTAGAGAACGGCCCCTATGGGGCCCCTATGGGGGCCATTTCGTACCAAGATCTCTAGCCGGGGTCAGCTTGTGAGGGTGTAGGTGCCCGCTCGGGGGACCGTCACGGTGGTCCACTCGCCGTCCCGGGTTACCGTGGCGCCGTCCGAGGCGGTCAGCCAGCGGTCGTGGCGTACCCGGATCGGGATGGGGCCGGCGGCGGGGGTGCGGAACGTGATCGAGGCGCCGTCCTGGCGGACCAGTTCGCCCGGCGCGCCGACCAGCGGGGTGGGGTCGGCGACCGCGTACAGCTTCCAGTGCCGGTCCGACCAGACCTCGGTCAGGTACGGCTGACCCAACTCCACCAGCTTCGCCTCGGACCGCCCCACCCAGGAGAACTCGGCGTCGGGCACTGCCACGTACTGCACCGCGTTGTCGGCCAGCCAGTCCCGGTAGGTGACGGGCGTCAGCGGAATGCCGGTGCCGTCCGCGCCGGGCACAGTGGTGAAGAACAGCGGGTTGCGGTCGATGTCGGCCTGACGCAGCCAGCCCCGGGCCAGCGGCACCTCGCCCATGCGAGCGGCCTCCCAGTAGTTGCGGGTCGGCGGCACCTCCACCCGCCCGGTGAGCCCGCGCCGGGCCAGTTCCGCGCGCAGCGGAGCGAAGTACGCCGGGTCTGCCGTCGGATCGTCGGCGCTGCGCAGGTCGGCGGTGACCACCGGCGGCTGCCACCAGCAGACGACGGCGAGCAGGGCCGCCAGCCCGGCCGCGCCGACCGCCCGGCGGGACCGACCCTCGCCGAGTCGGCCCGTGCCAGCCGGGCCGCTGTCGGAACGGCCCTCGCTGTCCGGGTCCACTCCGCCCCGGTCCGCGCTGTCCGGGCCCACGCCACCCCGGCCCGCCCCGAGTCGAGCCGCGCCGAGTCGACCGCCGAGGCGGCTCGCGGTGAGCCATGCGGGTGGCGTCGCTGCGGCGGCCAGCAGCGGCAGCGCGAACATCACCACCAGGCGGGTGGCGTTCAGCCCGACCGGGGTGGGCAGCAACGCCGACGCCAGCACCCCGGCCGCGGACAGCAGCGCGCCCACCCGCACCGGCCGGTACGCCACGAGCGCCGCGACCAGCAGGCTCGTCACCACGGCGTGCACGGTGTCGGTGCGGCTGATGTTCATCCAGCCGCCCTCGCCGAACAGCAGCCCGGTCACGGCGAGCGGCCCGGCCGCGGGTACGGCGAGCAGCAGGCCATCGGCGTAACGGCGGGTCAGCAGCAGCGCGACGCCGACGAGCCCGACGAACAGCCCGGCCACCGGGCTGGCCGCTGAGGCGAGCAGCGCGGCGACAACGGCGGCGGCCGCCCAGACGCTGCTGCCGCCACCCCCAGCACCGGCCGGGTCGGCACTGGCACCGGCGGCAGCGCGGCGGGCGGGTGCTGTGAGCGCGAGCAGCGCGGCCAGGCCGAACGCGACGCCGAGGGCGTAGGTGACCCGGCCGGACACCAGGTTGCCGGCGATCGTCAGCACGCCGACCAGGCTGCCCAGCAGCGGGCGGGGCATCCGGGTACGCACCAGCAGGGCCGCGAACGCGGTGGCGGAGGCGAGCAGCGCGAGCGCGCCGGTGACGCGTACGCCGAGCAGCGCCATCAGTGGCGGCGAGACCAGGCTGTAGCCCCATGGGTGCACGCCGCCGTACCAGCGCAGGTCGACCAGGGCGGAGGGGTGCGCGGCGAAGAAGTCGGCGCGGGCGACCTGGGCGGACAGGTCCGAGCCGGTGACCGGCAGGGTGAGGTACAGCACGGCCAGGACGAGCGCCGACGCGGCGGACACCGCCACCACCCGACCGCCCCGCATGCCCACCTCCTGATCGCGAACCACCGTACTGGCAGCATGTCGGGCGTGTCTCACCACCTCTCGCGTTGGATCGGCCTGGCGGGTTCGGTGCTGCTCGCCGTGGCCGCGTTCCTCGGCGGCGCCCTGCCCGACGGCGAGTTGCGTCCCACTCCGGTCGGCATCTGGCAGGGCCCGAACGGGCCGCTGACCATCGGGTTGTGGCTGGTCGGCACCGGGCTGCTGGCGTGGGCCTGGTGGTCGCTGCGGGACCGGGTGCCGTCGTCGCGCTGGGTGCTGGTGACCGTCGCGCTGTGGCTGCTGCCGATGTTGGTCGCGCCGCCGCTGGGCAGCCGGGACGTGTACGCGTACGCCTGCCAGGGCGCCAGTTTCTCGGCCGGGATCAACCCCTACGAGCAGGGCGTGTCATCGCTGCCCTGCCCCTGGCTGGACACCATCTCCTACATCTGGCGGGACACCCCGGCGCCGTACGGGCCGCTGTTCGTGCTACTCGCCGGCGCGGTGGTGGAGGCCACCGGCTCGCTGCTCGGCGCGGTCGCGCTGTTCCGGCTGCTCGCCGTGGCCGGGGTGGCGCTCACCGCGTGGGCCCTGCCGGTGCTGGCCCGCCGCTGCGGGGTGCCGCCGCGGCGGGCGCTGTGGCTGGCGTTGGCCAGCCCGCTGGTGCCGGTGCACCTGATATCCGGCGCGCACAACGACGCGCTGATGATCGGCCTGCTCGTGGCCGGGCTGGCGGTGGTGGCGGCCCGGCAGGGGCGGCCCTGGCCGTTGCTCGCCGGTGGGGCGCTGCTCGGACTCGCCGCCGCCGTCAAGGTCACCGCGCTGGTCGTGATGCCGTTCGCCGCGCTCGCCGCCATCGTCGGGGCGTACCGGATCAGGTCGCTGGTCCGCGACGGCGGGTGGGTGGTCGGCGGGTCGCTCGTGGCGCTGGCCGGGGTGACTGTCGTCTCCGGTCTGGGTCTTGGCTTCATCAGCGGGCTGGAGCAGGGCAGTCTGGTGGTGGCCTGGACGTCGCCGCCGACGGCGGTGGGGCAGACCGTCGGCTATCTGCTGGTGCCGTTCGGGGTGCACGTCGACGCGCTGCCGGTGACCCGGGCGATCGGCATGGTCGCGCTGATCGGGGTGCTGATCTGGCTCTGGTTCCGGTCGTTCCGTCGCGGTGAGCCGTTCTGGCACGCCGCGCTGGCGCTCACCGCCACCGTCGCGCTATCCCCGCTGTTCCACCCCTGGTACTGGCTGTGGCCGCTGGCGGTGCTCGCCGCGACCGCGCACCGCACGCTCTGGTTCTCGATCGTCACTGTGGTGTCGTCGTTCCTGGTGCTCGCCGACGGCACCGGGCTGGCCCGGTTCAGCAAGATGCCCGGTGCGCCGCTGATGACGCTGTTCGTGATCGGGGTGGTCGTGTGGTTGGTACGGTCGGCTCGCAAGGGCCGGCAGCCGGTTCCCGCGGACTGAGGAGTGTGCCGGTGAGCGAGGTCGACGGACCGGTCCGGCCGATCGCCGCCGCCGTCGCCCGCTACGCCGGTCTCGCCGGGGCGGTGCTGCTCACCGCCGCCGGGTGGCTCGGTGGCGCGCTGCCCGGTCCGCCCCCGCGCAGCACGCTCGCCGCGATCTGGGCGGCCCCGAACGGGCCGCTGACGCTCGGCTGCTGGCTGGCCGGGACGCTGCTGCTGGTCGGCGCCTGGTGGTCGCTGCGGTGGGGCGCGCCGTCCGGCCGGTGGGCGTACCTGACCGCCGGGCTCTGGTCGCTGCCGCTGCTCGCCGCGCCGCCGCTCGGCAGCCGCGACGTCTATTCGTACGCCTGCCAGGGCTGGACGTGGACGCAAGGGCTCAGCCCGTACCGGGTGGGGGTCGCGGCGGCCGGCTGCCCGTGGACCGACTCGGTGTCGTCGATCTGGCGGGACACCCCGGCGCCGTACGGGCCGTTCTTCGTGCTGCTGGCCGGGCTCGCCGTGCTCGCCGGAGGCGGCCTGATCGGGACGGTGGTGCTGCTGCGGCTGGTCGCGGTGGCCGGGGTGCTGCTGACCGCGCTCTGCCTGCCCGGCCTGGCCCGGGCGGCCGGGGTGCCCACCCGCCGGGCCGCGTGGCTGGTGCTCGCCTGCCCGCTGGTCGGGATCCACCTGGTGGCCGGTGCGCACAACGACGCGCTCGCGCTCGGACTGCTCCTGCTCGGCCTGCTGGTGCTGGTCCGCCGGCCCGGCAAGCCGCGCGCGCTGCTGGTGGCCGGGGTGCTGCTGGGCCTGGCCGTGGCGGTGAAGGCGATGGCGGTGGTGGCGCTGCCGTTCGCGGCGCTCGCCGCCGTGCTCGGCCGCTACACCTGGCGGGCGCTGCTGCGCGACGGCGGGCAACTGGCCGCGTCGGTGCTCGGCACGCTGCTGGTCGTCTCGCTCGCCACCGGCCTCGGGCTGGGCTGGATCGGAGGACTCGGCCACAGCGGCGACTCGCAGCAGTGGACCTCACCGCCGACGGCTGTCGGCTTCGTCATCGACTACGCCGGTGAGCTGGCCGGGCGGCCGCAGGCGGCGGTGCCGGTGGCCCGGACGGTCGCGCTGGCGCTGCTGGCCGGAGCGCTGGTGGCGCTCTGGTGGCGGGCGTGGACGACGCTGCGACGGCTCAACGACGCCCGGCAGCGGGTCGCCCGGCTGACGCTGGCCCGGCCCCGGGTGGCGCTGCTCGGCGCGGGGCTGGCGCTGGCCGCCACGGTGTTGCTCGCGCCGGTCTTCCACCCCTGGTACGCGATCTGGCCGCTGACCCTGCTCGCGGTCGCGGCGGTGCCGCTGGCCCGGGAGGTCTGGTTCGTGGCCCCCTGCGCGGTGGTCTCGCTGCTCACCCTGCCCGACGGGACCAACCTGGCCCGGTTCACCAAAGCGCCCGGCGCGGTGCTGATGACGGTGCTGGTGGTGGTCGTCGCGGTGACCGGCGTCCGGGCCGCGCTGCGCCGCCGAGCCGCGTGAAACGGCCGGGCCGGCTCCGCGATCGCGGAGCCGGCCCGGCCGGTGCTGACGAGCGTGCTCAGCAGTCGAAGTACATGGCGAACTCGTGCGGGGTCGGGCGCAGACGCACCGGGTCGACCTCGTTGGCCCGCTTCCAGTCGACCCAGGTGGAGATCAGGTCCGGCGTGAACACGCCGCCGTCGAGCAGGTAGTCGTGGTCGGCCTCGAGCGCGTCGAGCACCTCCGGCAGCGAGCCCGGGACCTGCTTGACGTCGCCCCACTCCTCCGGCGGGAGGTCGTAGAGGTCCTTGTCGATCGGCGCCGGCGGCTCGATCTTGCTCTTGATGCCGTCCAGGCCGGCCATCATCATGGCCGAGAACGCCAGGTACGGGTTGCTCGACGGGTCCGGCACCCGGAACTCGACGCGCTTGGCCTTCGGGTTGCTGCCGGTGACCGGGATGCGGGTGCACGCGGAGCGGTTGCGCTGCGAGTAGACCAGGTTCACCGGCGCCTCGAAGCCCGGCACCAGACGACGGTAGGAGTTGATCGTCGGGTTGGTGAAGGCCAGCAGTGACGGGGCGTGGTGCAGGAGGCCGCCGATGTACCAGCGGGCGGTGTCGGACAGGCCGGCGTAGCCGGTCTCGTCGTAGAACAGGGGTTCGCCGCCGCGCCAGAGGCTCTGGTGGGTGTGCATGCCGGAGCCGTTGTCACCGAACAGCGGCTTGGGCATGAACGTCGCGGTCTTGCCGGCGGCCCAGGTCTCGTTCTTGACGATGTACTTGAACATCTGGAGCTGGTCGGCAGCGTGCAGCAGCGTGGAGAACTTGTAGTTGATCTCCGACTGGCCGGCGGTGCCCACCTCGTGGTGCGAGCGCTCGACGGTGAAGCCACCGTCGACGAGGCGCCGCACGATCCGGTCGCGCAGGTCGGCGTAGTGGTCGACCGGCGGCACCGGGAAGTAGCCGCCCTTGTACGCGGTCTTGTAGCCGCGGTTGCCGCCCTCTTCGATGCGGCCGCTGTTCCAGGCGCCTTCGATCGAGTCGATGTAGTAGAACGACTGGTGCGCCGAGGTTTCGTGGCGGATGGAGTCGAAGATGTAGAACTCCGCCTCGGCGCCGAAGTAGGCGGTGTCGGCGATGCCGCTGGCGGCGAGGTAGGCCTCGGCCTTCTTGGCGACGTTGCGGGGGTCGCGGGAGTAGGCCTCGCGGGTGAACGGGTCGTGGATGAAGAAGTTCAGCGCGAGGGTCTTCTGGGCCCGGAACGGGTCGATGAAGGCGGTGGCGACGTCCGGCAGCAGGAGCATGTCGGACTCGTGGATGGCCTGGAACCCGCGGATCGAGGAGCCGTCGAAGGCGAGGCCGTCGGTGAACACGCTGTCGTCGAACGACTCGACCGGCAGGTTGAAGTGCTGCATCACGCCGGGCAGGTCACAGAAACGTACGTCGACGAACTTCACGTCCTCATTGGCGAGGTATCGCAGGAGTTCCTCGGAATTGGCGAACACACGTCCTCCTGGCAGGTTCACTCCGGTAGCTAACTACTGGCGACGCTATGGCCGGGGGGTTGCCCTGCCGTGTCTCGTCTGTTTCCGCCGTGTTACGTCGCTTGCGGAGCGTCATCCCAGCACGCCTCTGGTGCCGAATGTCGGATTTTTCGTCAGGGGTGGCGGCGGCGCTACCCTGGCCGCTGTGACCGATACCGCCGCCACACCGGTGCCGCCCGCGGCCGACGCCAACTTCACCCCGCCCAGCCTCGGCCGCCGCTTCGGCGCCCTGATCATCGACTGGGTGCTGTGCCTGATGGTCGCCCGGGCCTTCTCCGACCCGGTCCGCGACGGCTGGCCGCCGGTCCTGGTGCTGATCCTGGAGTACGGCTTCTTCATCGGCCTGTTCGCCCAGACCCCCGGCATGTACCTGACCCGGCTGCGCTGCGTCGCCTGGGCCGACGGCGGCCGGATCGGGCTGCTCCGCGGGCTGCTGCGCGGACTCCTGTTGGCCCTCGTCGTGCCGGCCCTGCTCATGGACGAGCACCGGCGCGGCCTGCACGACCGGCTCGCCGGCTCCGTCGTCACCGACGCCCCGCGCCGCTGACCCGCACGAGAAAGGAGCCGGCCCCGCACGGGACCGGCTCCTTTTCGCGTACGCCGGAGGTCAGCGACCCCGGGTCTGCCGGAACGCGCCGCGCGGCGGCCGCATGTTCTTCGGGACCGCGCCCTTGGGCATCTGCGGCCGCGCCGTCAGCGCCTTGAGCCGCTTGTCGAGGGCGTTGACGTCCTTCGGGGACAGGGCGCGGGGCAGCCGCATCAGCGTCATCCGCAGCTTGCGGACCGGCAGCTCACCCTCGCCCTGCCCGATCACGTAGTCGTGCAGCGGAGCCGTGCCGATCACCTTCGCCAGCCGGCGCTTCTCCTGGCCGAGCAGGCCACGCACGCGCTGCGGGTGCCCCTCGGCCAGCAGGATCACGCCCTGCCGGCCCACCACCAGGTGCACCATGTCCATCTGGGTGGTGGAGCTGACCGCCGGGGTGACCCGCCAGTCGCCGCGCATGCTCTCCATGATCTGCGCCGCCGCGCCCGGCTGCCCCTCGGCGGCGTTCATCATCGCCTTGTTCGAGCGGAGGTTGAGCACGATCAGCACGGCCAGCATGGCCAGCAGGATGCCGATCGGCAGCCAGATCCAGCCCCAGGCGATCACCGCGACCACGGTGAGCGCGAGCGGGATCAGCACCGCCGCCGCCGTCAGCGGCGCGAACCACTTGTCCTGCTTGGCGGTGAACCGGAACACCATCCCGATCTGCTTCAGCCGCTGGCCGAACGAGACCTTCTCCTGGGGCTTTGCCATGCCGCAGAGTCTAGTGGTCGGCGCACGTCACGTTGATCCGTGGCCGCCCCTTCCGGCGCGGGCTGAGTACCTTACGGCCGCGCCGGCCCCTGCCGGCCCTCAGGTAAGGAGGCGGCGGGGGGAAAGATCAGGCTGCGTACCCATGCGCCGGGGGCACCTTCGCGCGAAAAGTGGATCTCGACAGGGACGACAGACGCACGACAGGGAGATCCGACATGTTCGGCAACGACGCGGAGTTCATTCTCAGCATCCACCGCAGCCACGCCTCCGAACTGCAGGCCGACGCGGCGCAGGACCGGCTGGCCCGGTCGCTGCCCCGCCGGCACCCGCGCGGCTGGCTGAGCCGCCGGCAGCACCACGCCCGCACCACCGACGCCCGCCGGTGACCGCACCGGCGGCCGTCGCCGGTCCGGCCGTCACGGGGGCGGCCGGGCCGGCGGCCGTCCACCGCCCGATCGGCCAGGCCGGGCCGTCGGGGGGCCGTGGCATGCTCGACGGCGTGACAGTACGTTCCGCCAGCACCGTCCTCGTCGGCCGCCGGCGCGAGCTGACAGTGCTCGGCGACGCGCTGGCCCGGGCCCGGTCCGGCGACCCGACGACGGTGCTCGTGGGCGGCGAGGCCGGCGTCGGCAAGACCCGGCTGCTGGAGGAGTTCGGCACGCACGTCCACACGGCCGGGGCGCGGCTGCTGGTCGGCCAGTGCCTGGAGCTGGGCGAGGCCGGCCTGCCGTTCGCCCCGTTCGCGGCCGCGCTGCGCGACGTGCTGCGCCACGACGGGCCGGCCGTCTTCGCCGGCTACGAGGCGGAGTTCGCCCGGCTGCTGCCGGAGCTGGCCCGGATGCCCGCCGCAGCCGCCGCGCCCGCCGGGCCGGCCCTCGCCGACACCCCGCGCGGCTACCTGTTCGACCTGGTCGCCGACCTGTTCCGGCGGATCGCCGAGGAACGCCCGCTGGTGCTGGTGATCGAGGACCTGCACTGGGCCGACCGCTCCACCCGCGATCTGATCGGTTTCCTGGTGCGGGCCGCCCGCGCCACCCGCCTGCTGGTGGTCTGCACGTACCGCACCGACGAGCTGCACCGCGGGCACCCGCTACGGCCGTTCCTCGCCGAGCTCGACCGGGTCCGCGGCGTGGACCGGATCGAACTGGGCCGCCTCGACCGTGACGGCACCGCCGCCGTGCTCGCCGACCTGCTCGGCATCGAGCAGTACGCCCGGACCGTGGACGACGTGCACGAACGCACCCAGGGCAACCCGTTCTTCATCGAGGAGCTGGCCGCCGCCGGTGGCCCGGTCGGCTGCGCCGCCATCCCGGAGACGCTGCGCGACCTGCTGCTGGCCCGCGTCGACCGGCTGCCCGAGCCGGCCCAGCGGGTGCTGCGGATCGCCGCCGCCGGAGGCACCCGCTTCGCCCACCAGCTGCTCGCCGGGGTGGCCGGTCTGCCCGAGGCCGAGCTGGAGGACGCGCTGCGCGCCGCCGTCGCCGGGCAGCTCGTGGTGGCCGACCCGGACGGCGACTACGAGTTCCGGCACGCGCTGGTCCGCGAGGCCGTGCACGACGACCTGCTGCCCGGCGAGCACGCGCGGCTGCACGCCCGGTACGCCGCCGCGATCGAGGCCCAACCCCACCTCGTCGCCGCCGGTCGCGCCCCGGCCGAGATCGCCCACCACTGGTACGCGGCGCACGACCACCCGCGCGCGCTCACCGCCGCCCGGCTCGCCGCCGAGGCGGCGGCCGACCGGTACGCGTACGCCGAGCAGAGCCGGCTGCTGGAGCGCGTCCTCGAACTGTGGGAGCAGGTGCCCGACGCCGCCGACCGGCTCGACATGGACCACCTGCGGGTGCTGGAGGAGACGCTCACCGCGGCGGTCACCGCCGGTGACCTCAGCCGGGCGCTCACGCTCACCCGGGCCGCGCTGGCCGAGGTCGACCCCGATGCCGAGCCGCTGCGCGCCGCCCGCCTGCTCGACCACCGGGGCCGGCTGTTCGCGCTGCTCGGCAAGAGCGACGGCGCGGCCGAGCTGCGCGAGGCGTACCGGCTGGCGGCCGGCGCCCCCGACGGCGCGGAACGGTTCGCCGTGCTGGCCGACATCGCGTCGCACCTGATGAAGGTCGACCCGCGCGAGGCCGCCTCGGTCGCCGCCGAGGCGGCGGCCGGCGCGTCCGAGGTCGGCACCGACCTGGTGCTGCTGCCCACCCGGATCGCCCTGCTGCACCGCCTCGACGGCACTCCGGAGCGCGGGCTGGCCGAGCTGCGCCGGGTCGAGGCGCGGGCCCGCGCCGCAGGTGACTCGTGGGCCCTGGTCAGCGCGCTGGTCTTCCTCTCCGACGTGCTCTACGAGCTGGGCCGCTACGACGAGTCCGAACAGGCAGCCGCGGCCGGGGTGACCGAGGCGCGCCGGGTCGGCATCAGCCGCTCGATCGGGGCGTACCTGCTGTCGAACCGGGCCGAGGCGCTGATCGCGTTGGGCCGCTGGGACGAGGCGGACAGCACCTGCGCCGAGGCGGCCCGCATCGACCCGCCCGGCGTCTCCGGGCTGCACTGGCTGCAACTGCGCGCCGGGCTCCACCTGGCCCGCGCCCATCCCGCCGCCGACGAGGTCGTCGGGCGGGCGCTGGCGTTCCTCAGCCGCCCCTACCTGTGGCCGAACCACCGGCTGCCGCTGCACGAGCTGCGCGTCGAGGCCGCGCTCGCCGCCGACGACAAGCTGGAAGCGGTACGCGCGGCGCGCGCCGCCCTGGCCGATCCGCACCTGGCCGACCTGCCGCGCGAGGGCTGGCCGGTGCTCAGCGCGGTGGCGCGTACCGCCGCGTTGACCGGTGACGCGACGCTTGCCGCCGACGTGTCCACGACGGCCGCCGCGCTGCCCGCCCGGCACCCGGCCGAGCAGGCGTACGCGGCCGACGTCGCCGCCGTCCTGGCCGGGCTCGCGTCCACCGGTCCCGCCGGGGCGCTCGCCGATTGGCGGGCGGCGGTGGCGGCGTGGCGGACGGCCGGGCAGCCGTACCCGCTGGGCCGGGCGCTGCTCGGGCTGGCCGAGGCGGCCGCGGCGGCGGGCGAGCGGGACGAGGTGGCCGCAGCGGTACGGGAGACCGTCGAGGTGGCCGCCCGGCTGGGCGCGACCCCGCTGGGCGAGCAGGCGGCGACGCTGGCCCGCCGGGTCGGGCTGCGCGGCACCGGGCGACCCGGGCCGGACCTGCTGACCAGCCGGGAACGGGAGGTGCTGCGGCTGGTCGCCGAGGGGCACAGCAACAGCCGCATCGCCGAGCGGCTGTTCATCTCGCCGAAGACGGCGAGCGTGCACGTGTCCCGGATCATCGCCAAGCTCGACGTGACCAACCGGGTGGAGGCAGCCGCGCTGGCCCACCGCCTCGGCCTGCTCGACGTACCGCCACCCGCCCCGGCGCAGCGCCGCGCCCGGTAGCGCGTCGCGTCGGCTCGGTGACCGCTCCGGGCCTGTGTCAGCGGCGCGGCAGGTAGATCCGCCAGCCGGCAACGGCGACGACGTCGAGCGCGCCCGCTTCGGGGCCGAGGCGCGCGTCCAGCCGGGCCGCCAGCGGCGAGCCGGCGGGCGCCACCCAGGCAGCGTCCGGGTCGGCGGCCACCTCCCGCCGGTACGCGGGCAGCCGGTCGAATCCGGGGCGCAGGTCGTCCTCGACCACGGCGCAGAGCACGTTCTCGCCGGTGGCGTAGGCGAGCCGGTTGCACGTCCAGTAGCCGCCGCGTACGTGCCGGACGCCGAGCGCGCCGAGCGTGTCCACGAGCGAGCGGTGCCGGTCGGCCTCGGCGTGCACGGCGGGCGCCGCCCGGATCACCTCCACTGTGGCCGCCGCGCCGGTCCCGAGCACACCCGCGAGCACCGCCAGCGCCCCGACACCAGCCACCCGGGCTCTCGCCCCGGCCACCCGCTCGCCGATCGCCTTGATCGACTCCACCTCGGGGAGATAGCGGTATCCACCCCCCTCCGATGCCGCCACCTCGGCGAGCTGGCGTTCGGCGGGCCGGTCCGAGGCCGCCACCTCGGCGAACTGGCGCCGCCACGTCAGCCGGCGGGCGGCGAGCGGGCGGGCGGCCTGCCACAGTGGCCAGAGCAGGGCGGGCACGGCGACCGCCAGGCACGACAGGTACCGGCTGCTCTCGATCGGCGTCCGCCCGGCCGCGTTGCTCACCGCGTACGCGGCGAGGACACCGGCCGCGCCGCCGAGCAGCGCCAGCCGCACCCCGGCCGACACCCGCTCCGCCGAGCGCGGACCGCCGGAGGCACGGCGCAGGGTGTGCCACGCGGTGAGCGCGGCGAGCGTCAGCAGCACCGGGAACGCGACGGCCCACCAGAGCTGCCAGGTGGCGCACCGGCCGGGTGAGCAGAAGCCCATCGCCAGCGGCGGCCCGAGCACCAGGCCGCCGTGCAGCCGGTCCGCCCAGTCCGCCGGCGCGCCCGTGCCACCGGCCGCCAGCACCGCGGCCACCGGGTTGCGGCCGTGCCGGATGCTGTCCACGATCATCGGCGCCGCGCCCAGCAGCAGCGCCCCGGCCAGCACCACCCCGGCCCGTCCGGCCAGTTCCCGCCATCGCCACGCCACCAGCAGCGCGCCGAGCGTCAGCACGTACGGCAGGATCAGCGGGTCCACCCAGAGCAGCACCCCGGCGATCAGTCCCCAGGCCGCCCAGCGGGGCAACCGCGCGCCCGGCCCGGCCACGCAGAGCCCGACGGTGAGCAGCGCCAGCGCGGCGCCGGCCGGGTTCAGCTCCGGATAGCCGCCACCGGCGATGAGCTGGTTCTTCACCACCCGGTCCGCGCCGAGCGCCAGCACGGCGACGACCAGCAGGGCGTACCAGCGGTCACCGCCGAGCCGCCGGGTCAGCCGCCAGGACAGCAGCAGGAACAACGCGTACAGCGCCAGCGTGGGCAGCCGCAGCACGAGCACCGACGGCCCGGCCAGCGCGACGAGCGGCGCGGCCAGGTACGCCTCCAGCGTGCCCATGTACGCCTGGCCGTAGAACCAGACCGGGAAGCCGTCACCGCGGGCGATGTGCAGGGCGGCCAGCCCCATCGTCGCCTCGTCGCTGTTTGTGGGCGGCACGTCGGCGAACAGCAGCGCCAGCCGGTAGCCCACAGCAGCGAACCCGACGAGCAGGGCGAGCACCGTCGGCAACGGCAGCCGCCGGGGCGTACGAGGGCGCACGGCTTCGCGTGGCTCCTCGCGTACCCCGGCGGTCATGCCTGTGATCATGGCATCCGGCGGGCGGCCGGCGGCGGGTGACGCGGTCGACGGCCGGCCTCAGCCGGCGACGACGACCTCCTGGCGGGCGGCGAGCGCCTGCTGGTAGAGGCGGCCCGCGCGGTACGACGAACGGACCAGCGGACCGCTCATCACGCCCGCCAAGCCGATCTCCTCGGCCTCCTCACGCAGCTCGACGAACTCCTCCGGCTTGACCCAGCGGGTCACCGGGTGGTGCCGGGGGGAGGGGCGCAGGTACTGCGTGATGGTGATCAGCTCGCAGCCGGCCTCGTGCAGGTCGCGCAGCGCCTGAGACACCTCGGCGCGTTCCTCGCCCATGCCCAGGATCAGGTTGCTCTTGGTGACCAGGCCGTCGGCGCGGGCCTGGCGGATCACGTCGAGCGAACGCTCGTAGCGGAACGCCGGGCGGATCCGCTTGAAGATGCGCGGCACCGTCTCCACGTTGTGCGCCAGCACCTCCGGGCGCGAGCCGAACACCTCGGCAAGCTGCTCCGGCACCGCGTTGAAGTCGGGGATCAGCAGCTCGACACCGCAGCCGGACTGCAGCGCGTGGATCTGCCGGACCGTCTCCGCGTAGAGCCAGGCGCCACCGTCGGGCAGGTCGTCGCGGGCGACGCCGGTGATGGTCGCGTAGCGCAGACCCATCGCGGCGACCGACTCGGCGACGCGCCGCGGCTCGTCGGCGTCGAACTCGGCCGGCTTTCCGGTGTCGATCTGACAGAAGTCGCAGCGGCGGGTGCACTGGTCGCCACCGATGAGGAAGGTGGCCTCGCGGTCCTCCCAGCACTCGTAGATGTTGGGGCAGCCGGCCTCCTGGCACACGGTGTGCAGCCCTTCGCGCGAGACGAGCCCGCGCAACTGGGTGTACTCCGGGCCCATCTTGGCCTTGACCTTGATCCACGGCGGCTTGCGCTCGATCGGCGTCTCGGCGTTGCGCGCCTCGATCCGCAGCATGCGCCGCCCCTCCGGGGCGACCGTCGCGGGGCGCGCGGGCTGCTCAGTCGTCGGCGCGGATTGCTCGATCGTCACAAAACCGAGCGTACGCCGGTCGGCGCCGGTCGATGAACGGCGGGCGACCGCCGTCACCCCGGAATCGCTGTGACACCGGACACGAAGGGCCAAAAATCCCGGTCACACCGCGAGGCGTCCGGTGCTAGCGTGCCGGGCAGAGCTGTGACGGAGCCGAGTAACGGACCGATCCGCCAGTCGAGAGAGCCGCCGGTTGCTGCGAGGCGGTCTGGCGCCGGGCCGCGAAGACCCTCCCGAGCTGCGGGAAGAACAGCGCCTTCGCGCCCAGTAGAGCCCGCCCGGCCGGCCCCGGTGAAAAGGCGACGAACGAGGCTCCCGCCCAGGCGGGGGCGAAGGTGTGGTGGCACCGCGAGGTTCCCGCTCGCCCACACCTCCCTGGGGATCGCGTTGCGATTGGTCAAGGAGGTAGTCGTCGTGCAACGCATCCTGTCCTCTCAACTTCCCGCCCAGGTGGGCTCGACCGTGCGACTCGCCGGCTGGGTCCACCGCCGCCGGCTGCTCAAGTCGGTGGCCTTCCTGGTCCTCCGCGACGGCGGCGGGCTCGCCCAGGTGGTGGTCGCCGCGCCCGCCGTGCGCGCACAGGTCGAGGCGCTCACCGAGGAGACGGTCGTCGAGGTGGTCGGCACCGTGGTCGCGAACCCGGCCGCGCCCGCCGGGGTCGAGGTCGTCGACCCGACGGTACGTCCGCTCGGGCCACCCGCCGTCCCGCCGCCGTTCGACCTGTACCGGCCGGTGCTCACCGCCGGTCTGTCCACCCAGCTCGACCACGCGCCGGTCGCGTTGCGGCACCCGACCCGGTCCGCCGCGCTGCGGATCTCGGCGGCGGCCGTGTCCGGCTTCCGGGCCACGCTCGACGGGCAGGGCTTCGTGGAGGTGCACACGCCGAAGGTGGTCGCCTCGTCCACCGAGAGCGGGGCGAACGTGTTCGCGCTGGACTGGTTCGGCCGCCCGGCCTACCTGGCCCAGTCGCCGCAGTTCTACAAGCAGCTCATGGTGGGCGTCTTCGAGCGGGTGTACGAGGTCGGGCCGGTGTTCCGCGCCGAGCCGCACGACACCGCGCGGCACCTGGCCCAGTACACGTCGCTCGACGTCGAGCTGGGGTTCGTGGCCGACCACCGGGGCGTGATGGCGGTGCTGCGGGACACGCTGGCCGGGATGGTGGCGACAGTCGCCGACCGGGCCGGCGGGGCGCTGGCCACGCTCGGCGTGACGGTGCCGGAGGTGCCTGCCGAGATCCCGGCGGTGCACTTCACCGAGGCGCTGAAGATCGCCGGAGCGCCGGCTGACGAACCCGACCTGGCGCCGGCGCACGAGCGGGCGCTGGGGGAGTGGGCGCTTCGCGAGCACGGCAGCGACTTCCTCTTCGTCACCGGCTACCCGATGGCGAAGCGTCCCTTCTACACGCACCCGGACCCGGCGCGGCCCGCGTACTCGAACGGTTTCGACCTGTTGTTCCGGGGTGTGGAGCTGGTCACCGGCGGGCAGCGGCTGCACCGGCACGCCGACTACCTGGCCGCGCTGGCGGCGCGGGGCGAGCCGGTCGAGCCGTACGCCGGGTACGTGGACGCGTTCCGGCACGGCATGCCGCCGCACGGCGGGTTCGCGATCGGGCTGGAGCGGTTCGTCGCGCGGCTGACGGGCGCGGCGAACGTCCGAGAGGTGACCGCCTTCCCGCGCGACCTGCACCGCCTCACGCCCTGACGGCTGCGGCGCGGCCCGTGCTCCGTGCCGGTCGGAGGCTGCGGCGCGGCCCGTGCTCGTCGGTGTCCTCGTCAGTGCCCTGGCCTGCTGAGGCTGACCACCGAGAGTGAGGAGGGGCTGTGTCGCACTGGGGTGACGCTGGGTGATGGTGCGTTCGGGCTCGCGGGGGTGCCCTCGTCGCTGGGGGAGTGCCCTGAGCAGGGGTTGTGGCGAACGGTCTCCGGGAGGGAGGTATGGGTCTCTGCGCCCTTTGCTCTGCAGCCACTGACGCAGCGATCGACCAGGAGTTACCGCCGCGTAGGCGGCTGCAGAGCAAAGTCCGCGGAGGGGTGTAGGCCTCGGACTCTGGGATGTCACTCACGGTGACTGCTGGTGGGCGGGGCCGGGTCGGCGGCGATCCGGACCCGTCGGCCACCGCGTGCCGAGCGGATGCGCGGTGGCCGAGAGCCGGGCCACAGCGGGGGGAGGGGGACCACAAGCCGGGACCACGGCCGAGCGCGGGACCCACGTGGGTGGGCCGCGGACGGCTCGGGGGGCGCGGAGGGCTAGGGGAGCGGTCAGGCCGGACCGAGCAGGTCCCAGTGGTTGCCGACGATGTCGCGGAAGACCGCGACCCGGCCGTACGGCTCGGTGCGGGGCGGCCGGACGAACTCGACGTCCGCGTCGAGCATCCGGCGGTAGGCCGCGTCGAAGTCGTCGACCTGGAGGAAGAAGCCCACCCGGCCGTGGGTCTGGTCGCCGACCGCGCCGGCCTGGTGCTCGCCGTCGGCGCGGGCCAGCAGCAGGCCGGTGCCGCCGCCCGGTGGGCGTACCACCACCCAGCGCTTGGGCCGGCCGTCGTTGGTCAGGGACGGCTTGTCCTCGGCCAGCTCGAAGCCGAGCACCTCGGTGAAGAACGCGATCGCCGGGTCGTACTCGGTGACGACGAGCGTGACCAGGTCGAGCCGCACCGGGCTCAGACCTGCGTCAGTGTCGGCAGGTGCCGCTCGACCACCGGCAGCACGTCGGCGACGGTGATCGGCCGGCCCAGCTCGGCGGTCAGCGAGGTGACCCCGGCGTCGCGGATGCCGCAGGGCACGATCCGGTCGAAGAAGCCGAGATCGCAGTCGCAGTTGATGGAGAAGCCGTGCAGCGTGACGCCACGGGCGACCCGGATGCCGATCGCTGCCACCTTGCGGGCCGGGCCCCTGTCGTCCTCCGGCACCCACACGCCGGAGCGCCCTTCGACCCGGCCGGCGGCCAGCCCGAACTCGGCGCACACGTCGATCAGCAGTTGCTCGGTGCGCCGAACGTACGCGACTACGTCGACCGGGTCGGGCAGCCGGACGATCGGGTAGCCGACGAGCTGCCCCGGGCCGTGCCAGGTGATCTTCCCGCCGCGGTCCACGTCCACCACCGGGGTGCCGTCCATCGGCCGGTCCCACGGTTCGGTGCGCTTGCCGGCGGTGTAGACGCTGGGGTGCTCCAGCAGCAGCACCGTGTCGCCCTGCTCGCCGGCCACCACCGCCTCGTGCAGTCGGCGCTGCTCGTCCCAGGCGGCCTGGTAGTCGAGCAGGCCGGCGCGGACGGCGGTCAGCCCGGAAGTCGTCACGCTCACCCGTCCAGCCTAGTCCCGCCGTCCGGGAATCGGACCCGTGAACCTCGTCGCGTCAGTCCGGCACCCGCCACAGCCAGACGTCCTCCACCCGCTCCGGCGGACCCAGCAGCGCGGTGGCGGTGCGCCGCAGCGCCTCCTCGTCGACGTCGTACTTGGCGCCGTGCACCCGGTCCGGCAGCACCACCGCCCGCACCCCCCAGTGGCGGAGGTCCGCCCGGGACTCGCGGATGCTGCCGTCGGTGACGATCGGTACGAGGCCGGTCCGGCCGGCCTGGTCCATCAGCGAGTCGAAGGTGCGCGGCACCGGCCCGATCCGGCCCCGGCCCTCCGGGCCGCCCGGCCCGAGGAAGAACCCGGCCGGAATGCGGAACTCACCCTGCCGGTGGGCCAGCGCGTACGCCTGCCAGCGCTGCCCGTCCGGATACACGTCCACGGTCAGTGGCAGCGGGGTCAGCACCCCGTCGGGCGGGACGTAGCGCTGCCAGGCGCCAGTGGTGATGAACTGGGGAATCGGCTCGCGGACGCTGGTGAGCAGCGGGGTGGGCACCAGCGGCAGCAGCGCGACCACGAACCCGAGCGCCCAGGCCACGCCGGTGGCGCGGCGCCGGGGCGGCCGGGCGCGCAGCGCGTCGATCGCGTACGCCAGCAGCAGGCCGATCACCGGCGCGACGACGAGCGCCAGCCGAGACGGCAACGCCGCGTTGATCACCGGCAGGTTGTCCAGCACCCCGAACGGCAGCATCTGGTCGAACCGGCGGCCGTTCCACTTTACGGTCGGCCCCCACGACAGCACCGCGAAGACCACCGCGGTCACCCCGAGCGCCGCGAGCGTGGCCCGGAACGCCCGGTCCGCGCGCCACCACAGCAGCGCGAAGCAGGCGACCGCGAGCAGGAGCAGCGGTACGCCGAAGAACGAGTTCTCCTCCGTCGGGTTGGGCGCCAGCGAGGTGCCCCACCCGGCCCAACCGGCGAGCGATCGGCGCGGGTACGACCCGTACGCCGCGATGTCCTCGGAGTGGATCAGCGGGTCGAAGCCGGTGCCGTGGAACCGCTGCGGCCCGAGGAAGTGCAGCCAGAGCGGGTACGCCAGCAACGCCCCGGCGACCAGCGCTGTGACGCCCAGCCCGGCCGCCATCCGGGGCAGCGCGGCGCGTACCTCCGGCCACCGGGCCGGGTGCAGCGCCCAGACGGCGAGGAACACGCCGAGCGCCAGCGCGGTGAAGAACAGCCCTTCGGCGGCGATCGAGAACGCGGCCGCCACCAGCAGGCCGAGCACGATCCCGCCGGTGACCGCGCGGCCGGGGCGGCGCAGCCGGAACACGCCCCAGATCAGCAGCGGCACCAGCCAGCCGGCGGTCCAGTTCAGGTGCGCGTTGGCGTGCGACACCATCGCCGGGCAGAAGGCGATGAACAGCGCCCCCACGCCGGCGGCCAGCCGGCTGCGCACCAGGTACCGGCTCAGCAGCCAGTACCAGGCCACCGCGGTGGCGGCGAGGTTGAGCGTGAGGATCACCAGGAACGTCGCGGGCGGCCCGATGAGGTACGTCAGCGGCGCGAAGACCGCCGCGTACACGGTGATCGACGTGTTCACCGCGAGGTTCACCCCGTCCGGGACGTTGATCAGCGTGGTGTACAGCGGGTTCTCCCCGTGGGTGAGCGCGTGCCCGCCGAACGCCAGCAGCCACTCGAACAACGCCTGATCACTGGAGTTGACGGTGATGGCGCGGCTGTTGGGGTCACGCCACATGCCGCTGGTGACCCAGAAGGCCAGGGCCAGCGCGGCGAGCGTCACCAGCAGGTCGGCCCGCCGGTCACGGACGTGGGTCGTCGACGGCCCGGTGGCCAGGAACGGGGAGGACGGCACGCAGCGGACGTTACCAACCTGACCTGGGCAGACCGCCCGGACACGAAACTCGCCCGCACACTTCGCCGGTCGTGAATGTGTGAGCGGCGGCCATTCCGGTGTGACGAAACGCGGCCGTAACGTCGCGGCAACCCGGAAGTGACTCAGTTCACATTCCACGATCGGGAGGTCCCCGTGCCCCGCTCCTCATCCCTCATCGCCCGCGTCGCCGGAGCGGCGGCCGGGGTCGTGCTGGCCGCGGCCACCGCGCTGGTCGCCGCCCTCCCCGCCCAGGCCGCCTCGCTCACCCAGGTCACCGGCTTCGGCTCCAACCCCGGCAACCTGGCCATGTACGCGTACCGCCCGGACGGCCTGCCGGCCGGCGCGCCCGCCGTGGTGCTGCTGCACGGGTGCGTGCAGAACGCCTCGACCTACGTCACCAACTCGGGCTGGCAGAAGTACGCCGACCAGTGGAAGTTCACGCTCATCGCGCCGCAGCAGCCCAGCGGCAACAACGCCAACTCCTGCTTCAACTGGTTCGAGACCGGAGACACCGCCCGCGGTCAGGGCGAGGCGCTGTCGATCAAGCAGATGGTCGACTACGCCAAGAGCAACTACGGCACCGCCGCCGCACGCGTGTACGTCAGCGGCCTCTCCGCCGGTGGCGCGATGAGCGCGGCCATGCTCGCCGCCTACCCCGACGTCTTCGCCGCCGGTTCGATCATCGCCGGCATTCCGTACCGCTGCGCCACGAGCACCGTCACCGCGTTCAGCTGTATGAACCCGGGCGTGGACAAGACCCCGGCGCAGTGGGGCGACCTGGCCCGCGGCGCGTACGCCGGCTACACCGGCAAGCGGCCCCGGGTGGCGATCTGGCACGGCACCAGCGACACCACAGTGGCGACCGCCAACGCCGTCGAGTCGCGGGACCAGTGGACGAACGTGCTGGGCGTGTCCACCACCCCGACCAGCACCTCCACGCTGCCGTCCGGCACGAGCCTGGAGGTCTACGGCAACGACCAGGTCCGCCTCTACCGGGTCTCCGGCATGGGCCACGGCACCCCCGTCGACCCGGGTACGGGCGCGGACCAGTGCGGCACCGCCGGGGCGTACTTCCTGGACACCATCTGCTCGACGTACCGGGACGCGCTCTTCTTCGGCCTCGGCGATGGCGGCGCCTCGCCGAGCCCGACCCCGACGGCGACCGCGTCGCCCACCCCGACCGCGTCGCCGTCACCCTCGCCGACCAGCGCGCCGGTCTGCGTCACCGCCAGCAACTACGCGCACGTGGTGGCCGGGCGGGCCTACCAGTCCGGCGGGTACGCCTACGCGCTGGGCAGCGGGCAGCGGATGGGCCTCTACAACACGTTCTACACGAGCACGCTCAAGCAGACCGGGCCCGCGTACTGGGTGATCGGCTGCTGAACCGCAACGCCGCGCCGCCCTCGCGGGCTCACTCCGTGAGGGCGGCGTGCAGCGCGCCCGGCAGGTCCGGATGCGTCCAGGGGAAGCCGGACTTGTCGAGCACGCCCGGCAGCACCCGGGTGCTGGTGAGCGCCTCCTGCGAGAAGCCGCCGAGCACCACCTTCAGCGCCACCGCCGGGATCGGCATGATCGCGGGGCGGTGCAGCTGACGGGCGAGTTCCCGGGTGAACTCGGCGTTGGTGACCGGCGCCGGGCCGACCACGTTGACCGGGCCCGCCACGTCGTCGCGGTCCAGCAGGAACTTCGCCGCGTTCAGCCAGTCCCGCATCGAGATCCACGGCAGCCACTGCCGCCCGTTGCCCAGCTTGCCGCCGACGCCGAGCCGGAACGGCAGGAGTTGCGGCTTGAGCAGGCCGCCGTCGCGGTGCAGCGGCAGCCCGGTGCGCAGCCGCACCACCCGTACGCCCGCGTCCTCGGCCGGCCGGGTCGCGGCCTCCCACACCCGGCAGACGTCGGCGAGGAACCCCTCACCGGGCGGCGCCTCCTCGGTGACCGCGCGGTCACCGGTGTTGCCGTACCAGCCGACAGCCGAGGAGTTCAGCAGCACCGCGGGCCGGTCGGCGGCGGGCAGGCCCGCGATCGTGATGGCGAGCGTGGTGGTGCTGTCCACCCGGCTGGTCCGGATCAGCTTGCGGTACTCGTCGGTCCAGCGCTTGTCGCCAACCCCGGCCCCGGCCAGGTTCACCACCGCGTCGGCGTCGGCGACGCACTGCGGGTCCAGTTGCGCGGCGGACGGGTTCCACTGCCGTTCGGCGGGTGTGCGGGGTGGGCGGCGGACCAGTCGGGTGACCTGGTGGCCGTCCGCGGTGAGGCAGTCGACCAGTCGGGTGCCGAGGAAGCCGGACACGCCGGCCATGAGGATCCGCATGCTCACATCTTCGGACACGGATCCCGATCCGGATGCGTTGAGCGAAATCAATCACTCGTCACGCAACTACTTCCAGCCCTTCACGACCTGGTCGACGGCGTGCGTGAGCCGTTTCCAGCTCTCCAACCGGCCGAGCGGGCCGGACGGCTCCAGGCGATCCAGGAGCTGCCGGCGATGCTCGTTGAACCGGGCCTTGACGACATCGCGGCGTCGTCCGGTCTCGTCCGCCGCCCGGAGTATGCAGTCCGCCAGTCGCGCCTTGGGGTCGCTGATCGACTCCACCTCGTGCACCTTCGGCAGGCCTAGATTCGTTCGCCCTCGGGGATTTCCGGCAACCTGTCGGATCGCGGTCTCGTCGAGCAGCAGCCACGCCTCCGTCATCCGCACGGGGATCACCGGGATCAGTGCCGCCTGGCTCGGGGTGGCGGCGTATGCCGTGGTGATCTCGTGCAGACGCGTCTGGTAGCCGGCGTTGTCGGCGTCCCGGTGGACCACGATCAGGTCGACCGGATCGTGGTTCAACGCCAGGCCGGCGGCGATCCGGGATTCGACATCCTTGGTGACCTTGGAGGACAGCCGTTCGAACTCCGGGGAGCTGAGCATCAGCTCCACCCCACGCTCGTAGAACAGCAACTGGATGTGCTCTGCCAACGGTTGGTCGGAGCTGCCTTCGGCGATGAACAGCCCCGAGTATGTTCGGCTACTCATGCCGACAGACCCGGCGGAATGTGCAGCTGAGTCGCCGGAGGGTTGGTCAGGTAGGCCACCACGTCGGCCTCCGAGAAGGTCGGCTGTCCGGGCTGGGCACGCCAGGAGCTTCGGTACGGCAGAACTGCCAGCGAGCGCACGATGCCCCGCCCGGCCGACGACCGTGGCCGGAGTTGTGCCAGCAGGAGGTCGCTCGGGTCGCAGAGTTGGACGACGCCCGGCGAGTGCGTATTGATGATCACCTGCCGGAAGGGGTTGGCCGTGCCCGGCGACTCCGTCGGATCCACGACGAGGTCGCGGACGAGTTGCACCATGGCGGGCAAGTTCGCCGGATGAATTCCATTCTCCGGCTCCTCCATACAGACGAGTCCGTTGAACTCGGAATCCTCCAGCAGTACGCAGAGCGCCAGGAAGCGAAGGGTGCCCTCGGAGAGGGCTCGAGCCGGAAGACGCAGACCCCCTCGCTCCTGCAGGAACAGAGTGAACGTCTGGCGCACATCGTCGAATTCGACATCGAGCGCCTCGACAGCGAGACCTGTGAGGTCCGACAGGCGCCCCGCGACTCGGGCATAGACCCGCTCCGGGTCGCCCGACCAGTCGGGAGCGTGCGCCACCCGATACAACGTGCTCGGGAGGTGACGCCCGCGCGGACTCATCCTTTCCGGACCGGTCTCGTCGTCAGGTGATCGCAACGCGGACGGTTCCAGTGCCAGCCGGCGCCATCGCTGCATCTCGTGGCGGGCGGCGAGGATGGTCGGATTCTCGGCGGTGATCGTGGTGCTGAGCACGGTCCTGGCGGCGCGGCCGGGAGACCGCGACTTCTCCACGGTGTGCCCGCCCTCGTGGCTATTGATGAAGGCAGCCTGCGCACCGCGCCGATCGGTGGACAGATAGACCGGGTCCCGCCCGCTGCTCAGAATGAGCGAGTCGAGGAACGGGTCGCCGGCCGCGAAACGGAGTCGGGTCTTCGGGTCCTCGACCTGTCGCAGGTCCTCACGGAGCAGATGGAGTCGTCCCCCGCCATGCTCGCCACGCGTCGGTCCGTAACCGAGTGTGACCTCGTAGCGCAGGAACGTCGCCTCTGGACGGGCCCGCTCGCCGAGTTCATCTTCCACCTCGTTCGGCACGATCATTTCCGCGGCGATCCGGATGCGGTGCTCGTTTTGCCGATAGCCGTCCCAGAAGAGGTCGCGGGGGTCGCTGCCGACGGCGTCGGACGTTCCCCGCACCTTCTGCGCGGCCCGGGTCAAGGAATCGGTCGCCAGGTAGGAGAGAAACTCGATGGCGTCGAAAATGTTCGACTTCCCCATGCCGTTCGCGCCGGCGATGCACGTGAAGGGGCCGAAGTCGATGGTGACGTCCAAGAGGTTCTTGAACCCCTGCACCTCCAGCCGAGTCAGCATGGTCAGAGCTTAGTCGCGGGAACGAGCGATGCATCTGAACCCGAACGCAGGTGTGGCGGTCGCGGCTGAGGCCACGACCGCCACACCTGCACAGCGATGTGTCGCAGTCATGTCGAGACGGCGTTCACGGGGCTGGCGGAACGGTGCGCAGGTCGGCGAGCAGCCTTTCCACCTCCGCGAACGCGTCCTGCGGCAGCGGCCCGTACGCGAGCGCGCCGAGGTTCTCCTCGGCCTGCGCGACGGTCCGGCAGCCGGGGATGGGCAGCGTCTGCGGGCTGCGGGCGAGCAGCCAGCCCAGCGCGCCCTGGGCGAGGGTGCGGCCGTCGGCGGTCAGCGCCTCGCGGACCCGGGCCACCCGCTGCGCCCACTCGGCGCGCGGGACACCTCCGGTGAACCAGGGCAGCCATTCGGGGGCCACGCCGCGGACGTCGTCGTCGCCCCGGGCGGCCGGCGTGTCCTGGTACTTCGCGGTGAGCAGGCCCATCGCCAGCGGCCCCCGGTTCAGGGCGGCCAGGTCGAAGTCCGCGCAGACCGCGAGCATGGCCGCGTTGTCCCGCAGCACCGACTGGTCGTGCTGGATCGCCGCGCAGTGCGGTCCCGCCTCGGCGAACGCACGCGCCGAGGCGGGGTCGTCGGTGCTCCAGCCGTACGCCCGGATCTTCCCCTGGGCGACCAGGTCCTCCAGGGTGCCGACGAGGTCCAGTGCCTGCGGCACCGGCAGGCCGCCCAGGTGGAGCTGGTAGAGGTCGACGTGGTCGGTGCCCAGCCGGCGCAGCGAACCCTCCAGGCTGCGCCGGGCGTAGTCCGCCGTGGCGTCCTCGCCCAGGGCCTGCCGGGTCGCCTCGTCGGTGGGGTAGCCGAACTTGGTGGCGATGACCGCGCGGTCCCGGCGGCCGGCGAGCGCGCGGCCGAGCACCCGCTCGCTGTGCCCGGCGCCGTAGTTGCTGGACGTGTCGAACAGCGTCGCGCCCAGCTCCAGGGCCCGGTGGACGGTACGCACCGACTCGTCGTCGTCCACCTCGCCCCAGCCGAGCGGCTGCGTGCCGTCCCAGAGCGGACCGCCGATCGCCCAGCAGCCCACGCCGATCGCGCTGACCTCGATGCCGCTGCGACCCAGCCGTCGTGTCGTCGTCATGGGCACAGTGTTCACTTTCGAGGGTGCTCGAAGTCCAGCGCTTTTCCGGCCAGCCGGGGCAGCAGCGGCGCGAGCGGCGCCACCGCGCCGGCGCGTACCGCGAAGTGGGTGACGCCCCAGCGGCGCTCGTGCCCGGCGACCGCCGCGGCGATCTCGTCGGCGGTGCCGACCAGCGCGAACGGGGTGGCGAGCAGCTCGTCGACGGTGAGGTCGAGCTTCGTGGCGAGCGGCGCCGCGACCGCCTCCGCGTCGTCGGTGACCGCGACGTGCTGGACCAGCGCCTCCAGGACCGGCGGCGTGTCCCGGCCGGCGGCGCCGGCCGCGACGTGGGCGAGCTGCGCCTCGATCTGGTCGGTCCGCCACCTGACCTCGTGCCGGTGGCCGTCGGAGAGGGTACGCCCGAAGCCGGTCAGCCCCACCACGTCGGCGTGCGCCCCGGCCCAGCGCAGCAGCGCCGAGTTCGCGGTGCCGACGGTGAGCGGGATCCGGTCCTGGACCGGTCGGGGCTCCTTGAGGTGGGCGGCGTACACGGCCAGCTCTTCGGTGTCCACAGTGACCTCCTCACCGGCCAGCAGTGCCCGTACCGCCTCGGTCACCGCGACGCAGCGGCGGACCCGGCCGGCCACGTCCGGGCGCTCGCGCCCGACGGCCCGCCACTCGGCCGGGGTGTGCCCGGCGCCGAGGCCGAGCCGGGCCCGCCCGCCGGAGACCACGTCCAGCGTGGCCACGTCGGCGGCGAGCAGGATCGGCTCCCGGACGGCGGCGTTGGAGACGTACGAGCCGAGGCCCAGCGTGCTGGTCACGGCTCCCGCGGCGGCCAGCGCGACGAACGGCGACGCGCAGTCGCCGGGATGGTCGGCGGCGAACAGCGCGTCGAAACCGGCCGCCTCGACGGTGCGGGCCAGCTCGGTCCAGCTCGCCGCGCCGGTGGGATGGGCCTGTACGGAGAAGGTCGCCATCGCCTCAGCATCGGCGCGCGCCGCGTCGCCGGCCACCCCGCACCCGCCGATTCTGCCAACGGCCGAACCGTAAGGAAGGGCCCCTTCTTAACGCCTGAGGAGGTGAAAGGGCCCCTTCTTAACAACACACGTCACGCCGCGTCGAGGCGGGCCAGGCCGGCGGGGGAGAGCCGCGGCGCGGCGGCGCGAACCGGCAGGTTCCACGGAGGCGGCGGGACGCTTGTTCACTCGCCTTCGTCGGGCCGGTCGTGCCAGCGGGCCCGCCAGGCCGCCTCGTGCGCCTCGTGGCTGGCGCGTTCCTCGAAGACCAGCTTGCGCAGAGCCTGCCGGCCCTCGGCGAAGACGATCACCTCGACGGCCACCATGCCGACGGTGATGGCGGTGAGTATGCCCAGCGCGGCCAGCCCCGGGACCCGCTCCGCGACCGGGATGCTCAGGCCGAGCAGCAACGCCGTCGCGACCCGCGTCCAGCTCAGCGTGCGCAGGGTACGCAGCTGGAACAGCATGTTGCCGCAGAGGTAGCAGATCACGCCGCCGAACAGCAGCGGCACGCCGGGACCGTGCGCCGGCTCGCTCGGTGGCACGTTCGGGTCGGCGATCCCGTGCACGATCGTCTCGGCGCCGAGCGCGAACAGGATGATGCCCGCGATCATCGGCAGGAACAGGTACGCGTACGCGTCCCGGGCCATCGCCACCCGGGGGCCGTCCTGCGCGACGTGCAACGCGATCCGGGCGGCCGGCCCGATCATGTCGTAGTGCGCCCACCAGAGCGCGGCGGTGAAGAAGATGCCGAGCACGGCGGCGGCCACGGCCGGCCAGGTGGGCGGCTGGCCGAGCAGATTGCTGCCGACGCCGACCGAGATCACGGACTCGCCCAGCGCGATGATCAGGATCAGGTCGTACCGCTCGGTCCAGTGTTCGGCGGACGCGACGCCCCAGCCCCAGGTGCCGGCGAGTATGCCGGTGCCGTACTGGAGCAGGATGACCACCGCCCACAGCACGTCCCGGAGCACCGCCGCGGAGAACAGGTCGTCGATCCTCGGCGGCAGCAGCGCGGCGACCAGCAGCAGCGCGGTGCTGCCGATCAGCTCCGGGGCGAACCGGAGGAGTTGCCGGCGCTCGTTCGGGCTGTCCCGGATGGCGTGCCGGTACAGCAGCAGGTGGATCAACCGCAGGACGGTGTAGCTGAGCGCCGCGACCATCGGCCCGGCCGCGTTGCCGGTGGGGTCCCGGAACGCCTGCGGCAGGGACAGCGCGAACGTGAACAGCGCGGCCATGCCGACGGTCATGAGCACCGGGACGAAGCCTTCGCCGAGGCGTACCCGGGTGGCGACCACGCTGTGCACGACCCACGACCACCAGAGCACGGCGAGGACCAGCAGCGCGTGCAGCAGCGCCCCGCCGGTCACCTGCAGGGCGGTGGCCCGGGTGATGATGAAGAACGAGAAGACGAAGACCAGGTCGAAGAAGATCTCGAACCGGTCGACGCGGGCGCCGGGGGCCACCGGCACCGCCGGCCCCAGGCGTCCCCGCCAGCGGTACGAGCCCACCGGCCGAGTCTGTCAGCGCAGGGTGGCCCGGGTGGCCGATTCGGTCAGCCCGGCCGGTGGCGCAGGCCGTCCATGAGCAGGTCGAGCAGGCGTCCGGCCTGGGCGCGCTGGGCCGGCTCGCCGGCCACCAGGGAGACCCCGCTGAGGCTGGCGAGCACGTCGGCGGCGGCCACGTCGGCGCGCAGGACACCGGCTGCCGCGCCGGCCGCGAGCAATTCGCCGAGCGCGGCCCGCAGCAGGTCGCGGCTCTGCGCGTACGGGTTGGCGCCGGAGGCGATGACCAGCCGCAGCGCGTCGGCCATGCCCCGCTTGGTGGCGAGGTAGTCGACGAACCGGTCCATCCACGCCCGCAGCGCCACGTCGGCGGGCCGGGTGGCGAGCAGCGACGGCGCGGCGTCGCAGAGCTTCTCCAGCTCGTTGCGGTACGCCGCCTCGATGAGCGCCTCCCGGCTGGGGAAGTGGCGGTAGAGCGTGCCGATCCCGACGCCGGCCTCCTTGGCGACGCGATCAAGCGTTACCTCCGCGCCCGCCCGGGAAAACGCCTGCACCGCGGCGTCCAGCAGGCGCTGCCGGTTGCGCAGCGCGTCGGCGCGCAGCGGACGGTCGGGCACGGTTCCTCCTCGGCTCGACCGGGTCGCAGGCCCGGGTCGATGGTAACCGGAGTCCCCTCCGGTTATGCTGAGCAAGTAACGGAGGATCCTCCGCTTCTCATCGTAGCGGGCGGACATCGGTCCGCGTCGCCGTCGACAAGGATGGACCATGACAACCCCGACACCAGTCACGACCCCGTTCGGCTCCGAGACCACCGCCCTGGAAGTGGTCCGCGATCTGGACCTGACCGGCCGGCGGGCCGTCGTCACCGGCGGCGCCTCCGGGATCGGCGTGGAGACCGCCCGCGCGCTCGCCTCCGCCGGAGCGGACGTCACCCTCGCGGTCCGCAACACCGAGGCCGGTCAGCGCGCCGCCGCCGACATCACCGCCGCCACCGGCAACGACGGGATCCTGGTCGCCCCGCTCGACCTGGACGATCTCGCGTCGGTGGCCGCGTTCGTCCGGAACTGGGACGGCCCGCTGCACATGCTCGTCAACAACGCCGGCATCATGGCCTCCCCGGAGATGCGCACCGAGCAGGGCTGGGAGATGCAGTTCGCGACCAACCACCTCGGGCACTTCGCGCTGGCCACCGGACTGCGCCCGGCACTCGCCGCGGCCGGGGGCGCGCGTGTCGTCTCGGTCAGCTCGGGCGCCCATCTGCGCTCACCGGTGGTGTTCTCCGACATCCACTTCCGGCAGCGGCCGTACGACCCGTGGCTGGCGTACGGGCAGTCCAAGACCGCGAACGTGCTCTTCGCGGTCGAGGCGACCCGGCGCTGGGCCGACGACGGCATCTACACCAACGCGCTGATGCCCGGCGCGATCCGGACCAACCTGCAGCGCTACATCAGCGAGGAGGAACTGGCGCGGATGCGCAGCGGCAACGCGGCCGCCTTCAAGACCCCCGAGCAGGGCGCGGCGACCTCGGTGCTGGTCGCCACCTCACCGCTGCTCGACGGCGTCGGCGGCCGGTACCTCGAGGACTGCCAGGAGGCCGGACCGAACCAGCCCGGCACGCGGACCGGCTGGGCCCCGTACGCCCGGGACCCGGAGGCCGCCGAGCAGCTCTGGACGGTATCCGAGGAGCACCTGAAGGGCTGAGGCCGCAAACGACGAAGAGGGCGCGCGGCATGTCGCCGCGCGCCCCCTCGCCGTCTCGGATCTACAGACCCAGCTCGGCCTCGAAGTTGCCGGCCTCCAGCCGCTCCTTCACCGCGGTGAGGAAGCGGGCCGCGTCGGCACCGTCGATCAGGCGGTGGTCGTACGACATGGCCAGGTAGACCATCGACCGGATCGCGACGACCTCGCCCAGCTCCGGGTCGTTCACCACGACCGGGCGCTTCACCACAGCGCCCGTACCGAGCATCGCCGACTGCGGCGACGGCACGATCGGGGTGTCGAACAGCGCGCCCCGGCTGCCGGTGTTGGTCACCGTGAAGGTCGCCCCGGCCATCTCGTCCGGGGTGATCTTGTTGGCCCGGGTGCGCTCGGCCAGGTCGGCGATCCGCTTGGCGATGCCGCCCATGTTCAGGTCACCGGCGTTGTGGATGACCGGCACGAGCAGCCCGCGCTCGGTGTCCACGGCGATACCCAGGTGCTCCGCGGCCGGGTAGGTGATCGTCCCGCCCTCCAGGTCCATGCTGGCCTGGACGATCGGGTACGTCTGGAGCGCCTCGATCGCGGCCAGCGCGAAGAACGGCAGGAACGACAGCTTCACGCCGTGCTTGGCCTGGAACGACTCCTTCGCCCGCGCCCGCAGCTTGGCGACCCGGGTGACGTCCACCTCGACCACTGTGGTCAGCTGGGCCGTCTCGTGCAGCGACTGCTGCATCCGCTTGGCGATGGTGGCCCGGATACGCGGCAGCTTCTCGGTCGTACCCCGCTTGGCGCTCGGCTGCGGCTTGGCGGCCGGCTGGGCCGGCGCCTCCGCCTTCGCGGCCGGAGCGGCGGCGGCCGGAGCGGGCTTGGCGGCCTTCGCCTTCTCGGCCGCCTCCAGCACGTCCTGCTTGCGGATGCGGCCACCCACGCCAGTGCCCTTGACCGAGCCCAGGTCCACGCCGTGCTCGGCGGCGAGCTTGCGCACCAGCGGCGTCACGTACCCGGCGGCGTCCTCGCCGAACTCGGCCGGAACGCTCGGGCGCTGCGTGGCGGCCGGAGCGGACGGCTGCGCCGCCGCCTCGGCCTTGGCCGGCTGCGCGGCCTGCTCCGCCTCGGCGGCCGGCTCGTTGTAGGACGCGCCCGGCGTGGGCTCCTCGACCTTCGGCTTCGGCTTCGGCTCCGGCTTGGGCTCGGGCTTCGC
This sequence comes from Micromonospora echinospora, assembly GCF_014203425.1. Lineage (NCBI taxonomy): Bacteria > Bacillati > Actinomycetota > Actinomycetes > Micromonosporales > Micromonosporaceae > Micromonospora > Micromonospora echinospora. The sequence continues at coordinate 5,850,263 of NZ_JACHJC010000001.1, read as the reverse complement.
CTCGGCCTTGGGCTCCGGCTTGGGCTCAGGCTTCGGCTCCGCCTTCGCGGGCGCGGCGCCGGCCACCCCGACGATCGCCAGCACGGCGCCGACGTCGGCGGTCTCGTCCTCGGCGACCTTGATCTCCTGCAGCGTGCCGGCGACCGGGGACGGGATCTCGGTGTCGACCTTGTCGGTGGAGACCTCCAGCAGTGGCTCGTCCACCTCGACGGTCTCGCCGACCTGCTTGAGCCAGCGGGTGACAGTGCCCTCGGTGACGCTCTCGCCCAGGGCCGGCATGGTCACCGGCGTACCCTCGCCCGACGACGCGGCGGGCTGGGCCGGCTCCTCGACGGCCGGCTGCTCGGCCTCGGCGCCCGGCTCGGCCGCGGCCTGCTCGGCCTGCTCCGGCTCGGGGCCGGTGCCCTCGGCGGCGGCCGTCGGCTCGGTGGCCGGCTCGGCCTCCTCGGTGGGAGCCGCGCCCGCGTCCTCGCCCTCGCCGGCGATGACCGCCAGCTCGCTGCCGACCTCGGCGGTCTCGTCCTCGCCGACCACGATCCGGCTCAGCACGCCCGCAGCCGGGGACGGGATCTCGGTGTCGACCTTGTCGGTCGACACCTCGAGCAGGGGCTCGTCGACTTCGACGGTGTCACCCTCCTGCTTGAGCCAGCGCGTGACGGTGCCCTCGGTGACGCTCTCGCCGAGCCGGGGCATGGTGACCGATACCGGCATGTTCTCCAGACTCCTTCATTCCCTGGTGGGATTCTCGCCCGTCGCCGGACGCCGCGGTTGTCGTGTCAGGCGTGCGCGTGCAGCGGCTTGCCGGCCAGGGCCAGGTGCGCCTCGCCCAGAGCCTCGTTCTGCGTCGGGTGGGCGTGCACGAGCTGCGCCACCTCGGCCGGGTACGCCTCCCAGTTGTAGATGAGCTGCGCCTCGCCGATCAGCTCACCGACCCGGGCGCCGACCATGTGCACGCCGACCACCGGGCCGTCGTCCACCCGGACCAGCTTCACGTGGCCCGCGGTCTTGAGGATCTGGCTCTTGCCGTTGCCGCCCAGGTTGTAGTTGTACGTCTTGACCTTGTCGGCGCCGTACTGCTCCTTGGCCTTCGCCTCGGTCAGGCCGACCGAGGCCAGCTCCGGGTCGCAGTAGGTCACGCGCGGGATGCCGGCCTCGTCGATCACGGCCGGGCTCTTTCCGGCGATCTCCTCGGCGACGAAGATGCCCTGCTGGAAGCCGCGGTGCGCGAGCTGCAGGCCGGGCACGATGTCGCCGACCGCGTAGACGTTCGGCACGCTGGTGCGCAGCCGCTCGTCGGTCAGCACGTAGCCGCGGTCCATCTTCACGCCCTGCTCCTCGTAGCCGAGGCCGGCGGTGTTCGGGCCACGGCCCACGGCGACCAGCAGCAGCTCGGCCTCGACCGTGTCGCCGCCCTGAATGGTCAGCTTCACGCCCTTGTCGGTCTTCTCGACCTTCTCGAACGGCTTGCCGACCTTGAAGTTGATCTTCCGCTTGCGGAACGCCCGCTCCAGCGCCTTCGACGACTCCTCGTCCTCGGCGGCGACCAGGCGGGGCAGCGCCTCGACGATGGTCACGTCCACGCCGAAGGACTTCCAGACGCTCGCGAACTCGACGCCGATCACGCCGCCGCCGAGCACGATCGCCGAGGACGGCACCCGGTCCAGGGTCAGGGCGTGGTCGCTGGTGATGATCCGCTCGCCGTCGACGTCCAGGCCGGGCAGGCTCTTCGCGTACGAGCCGGAGGCCAGCACGACGTTACGGCCGGTGTAGCGCTTGCCGTCGACCTCGACGACGTTCTTGCCGACCAGCTTGCCGGCGCCCGCCACGAAGGTGATCATCTTGCTGCTGCCGACAAGGCCCTGCAGGCCCTTGTACAGGCGGGAGATCACGCCGTCCTTGTACGAGTTGACCGCCTTCATGTCGATGCCCACCAGCTCGGCCTTCACGCCGAACTGCTCGGACTCGCGGGTCTGGTCGGCGATCTCGGCGGCGTGCAGCAGCGCCTTGGTCGGGATGCACCCGTTGTGCAGGCAGGTCCCGCCCAGCTTGCTCTTCTCGATGAGGGCGACGGAGAGGTCCAGCTGGGCGGCACGCAGCGCCGCCGCGTAGCCGCCGCTACCACCTCCGAGGATGACGATGTCGAAGGTCGTGTCGTTCGGCTCGCTCACATCCAACTCCCAGGTCGCGTCACTGCATCGGGGGTTACGGCGGAGTAACAGGCACACCCCACCTCGGTCATCTTGTCACCACCACGGACCGGGCGCGTACCGAGGTGCCCAACGACACGTCGGTGACACGTACCCTTGGCACCGTCCACGATGACGGCGCTGGGGGAGGAGTGGATTCGGTGGGGTTGTTCCGACGACGAAAGCGGGCCGCCCCGGCGAGCCGCGACCGTGCCGCCGACCGCGCCGATCTGGACCACTTGGAGAACTTCGTCCGGACCCGTAAGGGCGTCGAGGCGTACATCGAACCCCGTACGACGGTCACCGAGACCACGATCATGCTGATCGCCGACGACGGCGAGTGGACCCGGCGGCGTGTGGGCGGGCCGGACGAGGCCCGCCGCTGGGCGCACCGGATCGCCATCCCGATCTACGACGTGCGGCTGATGGGGTACCCGCAGCGCATGCGCGACTACAACGAGCGCCGCAAGCGCCGTCCCGAGCTGTTCTGAGCTACCTGAACCCAGGTGTTAAAAAGGGCCCCTTCTACAACGCCAGGCGTTAAGAAGGGGCCCTTCCTTACACGTCAGCCGTTGGCGGCGACGTCCTCGACGAGGTGCAGCAGCGTACGCACCGGCACGCCGGTGCCGCCCTTGGTCCAGTAGCCGGTCGCCTCACCCGAGTGGTAGCCCGGGCCGGCGATGTCGATGTGCGCCCACGCCACGTCGTCGGTGACGAACTCGCGCAGGAACACCCCGCCCTGGAGCATGTGCCCGGCCCGGTCCATCCCGGCGTTGACCTGCGAGATGTCCGCGACGTCGGACTCCATGCCCTTGCGCACGTCGTCCGGCAGCGGCATCGGCCAGGCCGGCTCGCCGGTCTCGTCGCCGGCCACCCGCACCCGCTCGCACAGCTCGGGGGTGCCCATCACACCGGCGATCCGCTTGCCCAGCGCGATCACCTGCCCGCCGGTCAGCGTCGAGGTCTCGAACAGGTAGTCCGCGCCGTCCGCGCAGGCCCGCGCCATCGCGTCGGCCAGCACCATCCGGCCCTCGGCGTCGGTGTTGAGCACCTCCACCTTCTTGCCGTTGTACATGCTGATCACGTCGCCGGGGCGGTAGCTGGTGCCCGACGGCATGTTCTCCGCCATCGGCAGGTAGCCGGTGACGGTGACCGACGGCTTGAGCGCTGCGACCGCCAGCATGGCCGCGCCGACCGCCGCCGCGCCGGCCATGTCCGACTTCATCTCCCACATGCCCTGGGCCGGCTTGATCGAGATGCCGCCGGTGTCGAACGTGATGCCCTTGCCGACCAGCGCGACCCGCTTGCCGTTGCCGCCGCCTGCGGGCGTGTAGGTGATCTTCACCAGCCGGGGCGGGGCCTCGGAGCCCTGGCCGACGGCGAGGATGCCGCCGTAGCCGCCGGCCTTCAGCGCCGCCTCGTCCAGCACCTCGACCTCCAGCCCGGCCTCGCGGGCGGCGGCGGAGACGACGTCGGCGAACGCCGGGGGACGCAGCTCGTTCGGCGCGGTGTTCACCCAGTCCCGGCTGGTCCGCACCGCGCCGGCCACCGCCTGCGCCCGGGCGACCTCGGCCTGCGCGGTCGCGTCGGCCGCGTCCGGCACCGCCACCAGCACCTCGGCCACCGGCTCGCGCCGGGCCGGCTGCGGCTTGGTCTTGTAGCCGGCGAACCGGTAACCGCCCAGCAGCGCGCCCTCGGCGACCGCGCGCAGCGCGGCCGGGGCGTCGGCGTCGTCGGGCAGCGGCAGGGTGAGGGCGACGCGCGGGGCGCCGGCCAGCGCCCGTACGGCCGCGCCGGCGGCCCGGCGCAGCGACTCCGGAGCCGGGGCGGCGCCCGAGGGCTCCGGGCCGAGCCCGACGGCGACGACCAGCGGCGCGGTCACCGTGCCCAGCGTGGCCAGCTTGATCACCTCGCCCGGGCCACCTGTCGCGCCGAGCAGAGCCAGCGTCTCGGTCAGCTTTCCGTCGAACGCGGCGGCGATGCTCTCCGCGCCGCTGGCCAGCAGCAGGGCGTGGGCGGGTGCGCCGCTGCCCGGCTCGGTGGTCTGGCTGTGCACGCCGATCACGATCGCGTCGACGGCGAGTTCGGCGGGGTCGGTGTCGACCAGGCTGAGGGTGGTACGGGGCGATGTCACGAAAGCTACTCCGGGCGGGCCGGGCCGGTCGCGACGTCGCGTACCGGCGATGAAGTTCTCTCCGGCGGCAACCTACCCGCCGGGAGGCGTGGCTGTCCCGCCGATGCGCGCCGACGGGATCCCGCCGATGCTAACCACAGTCGTCGCGGCCGGTAAGTTGCCACCCATGACCGAGGTGACCTCCGACGCCGCCGAGACCCGGCTGCGCCGTTCCCCGCTGCACGAGCGGCACACCGCGCTCGGCGCGAAGTTCGCCCCCTTCGGCGGCTGGCAGATGCCGCTGGAATACGCCGGTGGCGGCGTGCTCAAGGAACACACGGCCGTCCGCGACGGCGTCGGCGTGTTCGACGTCTCGCACCTGGGCAAGATCCGGGTCGCCGGGCCCGGCGCGGCGGACTTCGTCAACGCCTGCCTCACCAACGACCTCGGCCGGATCGCCCCCGGCCAGGCGCAGTACACGCTCTGCTGCGACGACGCCACCGGCGGCGTGGTGGACGACATCATCGCCTACCTGTACGCCGACGACCACGTCTTCCTGGTGCCCAACGCCGCGAACACCGCCGAGGTGGCCCGCCGGCTGCGCGCCGCCGCCCCCGAGGGCGTCACCGTCACCGACGAGCACGAGGCGTACGCGGTGCTCGCGGTCCAGGGCCCGCGCTCGGCGGACCTGCTCGGCGCGCTCGGCCTGCCCACCGGGCACGACTACATGAGCTTCTCGACCGCCACGCTGGCCGGGGTGGAGCTGACCGTGTGCCGCACCGGCTACACCGGCGAGCTGGGCTACGAGCTGGTCGTGGCGTCCGAGCACGCGGTCGCCGTCTGGGACGCGATCTTCGCGGCGGCCGACGACGTGCGCGCCTGCGGCCTGGCCGCCCGGGACACGCTGCGCACCGAGATGGGGTACCCGCTGCACGGGCAGGACCTCTCCCCGGAGATCACCCCGGTGCAGGGCCGCTCCGGCTGGGCGGTGGGCTGGGACAAGCCGGCGTTCTGGGGCCGCGACGCGCTGCGCGCCGAGAAGGCCGCGGGCCCGGCCCGTACGCTGCGCGGCCTCACCGCCGTCGACCGGGCCATCCCACGCCCCGGCATGGCCGTGTACGCGGGCGACAAGCAGGTCGGCACCGTCACCAGCGGCACGTTCAGCCCGACGCTCAAGCACGGCATCGCGCTGGCGCTGGTCGACACCGACCCGAAGCTGCCCGACGGCGAGGTGCTGGAGGTGGACATCCGTGGCCGTCGTGCCCGGATGCGCCTGACCAGGCCGCCGTTCGTCCAGCCCTCGGTGCGCTGAGCCGCGCGGGTCAGTCCTCGCCGCGCTCCCCGGCGTCGAGGACTGCCTGCGTCCAGCCGCCCTCCAGCACGCCGGTGCCGTCCAGCACCGCCCAGTCGACCACGTCCGACGCCTCCACCACCACGGGCGAGCCGATCCGCACGCTCGGGTCGGTGTTGGCGTCGCTGGCGCTGGCCGCGACGATCCGTTCCGGCGTGTCCCACGAGGTCACCCCGGCCCAGACGTACTCGGGGCCGTCGTCGCCGGGCAGCCCGTACTTGACCACGAGCTGGCTCTCCTCGGGCAGCCGCCCGGCCAGGAAGCGGGCCCGGATGTCGCCGAGCGCGGCTCGGGCCGTCTCCACCGCGCGGCTCATCGCGTCACCGGTGCGGGTGTAGCGCACGTCCGGCTGGATGCCGTTGAACAGCGTCGCGCAGGCGGCGGCGAAGTAGCGGCCGGGCGGCCCCGGATGGCCGGGCGGCGGGCCCAGGCTCAGGAACGAGTCGGCGTCCGGGTCGGTGGCCGGGTCCAGCTCCAGTCGCAGCAGCACCGGCGCGGTCGCGCCGTGCTGCTCCGGATTGCCGTACGCGACGGCGATGTCGTGCCCGGTCACCGTGGCCAGCACCGGCAGCTGCACGAACGCCGGCACCTCCTCGCCGGACAGGCCGTCGGTCCAGTCCCGCAGCAGCCGTCGGGCCGCGCCGGTCATCACCGCGCCCCAGGCCCGGGTCAGGTGGTCCGGCACGCCCTGGGCCTGCAACTCCAGCAGCCCGAACCGGCGCAGCCCCTTGGTGGTGAACCAGAGCCCGTCGGCGTCCGACGAGTAGGGCACCAGCACCCAGTCGACGAGCCGGATCCGGCCGTTGTCGTCCGGCAGGGAGCGCAGCGCGGCCGCCGGGTCGAGGAACTGGAGCCCGAAGACGTCCACCACGTCCCCGCCGACCGTCTCGGCGACCGCCGCGGCCACCGCGCGGGCGGCCCACTCGTGCGCGGGCGGCCAGCCCGGCCGGTACTCGGCCTGCACCACCACCAGGTGGGTGGCGGCGGCCAGCCGGGCCAGCTGCTCCTCGGTGGCGCCGAACGCGGTGAGCAGGTCCGGCGGCAGCTCGGGGAACTCGTCCACGGTCCGGGTGTCCACGGTCATCAGCGGGCTGTCGAGCATCTGCTTGGCCAGCCCGTGCACCGGCTCGGCGAGCCGGCCGGCCAGCCCTTCGACGGCGGTCTTCGGGCTCACCTTGGGCAGCCCGGTGATCGGCACCAGATAGGTCGCGTCGAGCGACTCGGGCACCGGTACCGGCAGGAAGTCGTCCGTGATGAGCATGCCGTCCCCCTCGACCGCGCCGGTGCACTCGCCCCGAACGCTACCCGCCCGGACCGGTGGCGTTCAGCCGGTCAGCACCAGTCCCAGGTAGGACAGCGTGGTGACGACCTCCACGAGCGCCCCGAGCACGTCGCCGGTGATGCCGCCGAAGCGGCGTACCAGGTGCCGGAGCAGCCCGGCCGCGACGGCGAGCGCGCCGAGCACGGCGAGCGGCCCCTGCCACGGACGGTCCGGGACGGCGGGCACGGCCGCCAGCGCGACGGCGACCGCGCCGAGCGCCAGCGCGCACCACCCGACCGTGCCGGCCACGAGCGCGCCCAGGCCCTCGGGCCGGGCCGCCGGCACCCCGCGGCGGCAGGCCAGGCCGACGGCGAGCCGTCCGGCCGCGCTCGCCGCGACCACGGCGGCGAACGCGGCGAGCGTGTCCCGCCCGGCCAGCTCCGCGAGCACCGCGCTCTGAAGCAGGAGTACGACCACGAGCGCGACCACCCCGAACGGGCCGACGTCCGGCTGCTTCATGATCTCCAGCGCGGCCGGACCACGCCGGTACGAGCCGAGCGCGTCCATGGTGTCGGCCAGCCCGTCTAGGTGCAGCCCGCGGGTGAGCAGCGCGCCCAGCCCCACAGTGACCACCGCGGCGACGAGCGGGGGCGCGAGCGCGCCGGTGAGCAGCAGCACCCCGCCGAGTACGGCGCCGAGCAGCGCGCCGACCAGCGGGGCGAGCGCCATCGCGGTGCCGGCGGCGGCCCGGTCGACCCGGCCGGCGCGTACCGGGGCAGTGGTGAACGTGGTGAGCGCCAGCCGGATGCCGTCGGCGAGCCGCGCCTCAGTCGGCACGTCGGCCGGGGGAGACCGGCTCGTCGGACCCGATCGTGGTCGGCCCCGGCCCGGCCGGTTCCGGCTCGGTGAAGTCCGGCTCTGTGAAGTCCGGCTCGTCCGGTCCGGTGCCGTAACCGGTGCGGTCGCTGTTGCCGCTGTCGTCGCCGCCGGTGCCGTCGCTGTTGCGGTCTCCGCTGTCGCTGTCGTCGCCGCCGAGTGACGGGTGTACCGGCAGCGTGGCGGCGAGCGTCAGCGCGGAGCGCAGCAGCGGCAGCGCGGCCAGCGCGGTCGCCCCCTCGCCCAGGTCGAGCCGCAGGTCCACCAGCGGCGTCAGGCCGAGCACGTCGGCGGCCAGGCGCACGCCCGGACGGCCGCCGTGGTCGGGCAGCAGGCACCAGTGCCGGGCCTGGCCGGCCAGGTCGCGGCTGACCATCGCGGCGGCGGTGCCGACCGGACCGTCCAGCAGCACCGGCAGCCGCCGCGCGGTGGCGCCGAGCAGCACGCCGGTGGCCAGCGCGATGTCGCCGCCGCCCAGCTCGGCCAGGATGTCCTTGGCCTCGCGCGGGGAGCGGCGGGTGCGGTGCAGCGCGTCGCGTACCGCCGCGCAGCGGACCATCCAGGCGGCGTCGTCGATCTCGCCCTGCTCGGTGACCACCCGGCCGAGCACAGTGGGCGGCTCCGCGCCCGCGGTGGCCGCGAGCACCGCCGCGGCGGCCGCCTCGGCGCCGGCTCCGCAGGCGGCCAGCACCAGCAGCCGTACCCCCGCGTCGGCGGCCTGCTCAGCGAGCCGCCAGCCGTAGCGCAGCGCCGCCTCGACCTCGTCGGCGGGCAGGGCCGGGCCGTACTCGATCGGCGCGGACGTGGGCGCCTCGACGATCTGGAGATCGGCGCGGTTCTCGGCGGCGAGCCGGGCCAGCGCGCCCCGGCCGGCGCGGGCCTGCCGGGCTCGGCGGGCGGACTCGCCGGGCACCGCGCCGGCCGAGGCGCCGCCGGCGTGGTCGCCGTGGATCAGCAGCACCCGCACGGCGTCCCACGGACGCGGGATCGAGGTGCCCTGGGTGGCGGCGGCGAAGCCGACCACCTGCTCCAGCACGCCGAGGCCGGCGCCGGGTACGTCGAGCGTGGCGAGCCGGTCGACCGCCTGCGGACCGGTGTAGTCGTCGGGCATCGGCAGTTCCATGCCCGGCTGGATCACCAGACCGGTGGCGATCATCGGCAGCGCCATGGTGGGGGCGGCCCAGTCACCAGTACCGGGCGCTTCCGGCGTGGCCGGGCCGGGCACCGGGGCGGCGGCCGGGGTGAGCACCTCGGGCAGCGTCACGTCCCCGGCGCCGAAGTCGGCCGGTACGGCCCGGCCGGACGTGGCCTCGGCGGGCATGGCCTCGGGCGCCCTGGCTGCCCCGAGCCCCGCGGCGGCGCCTGGATCGGTCCCGGGCGTCGCGGCGCGGCTCGGCTCCGCCTCGGGCGACGTGCCGGCGGGCGGCACGGTGTGCGCCGCGTGCGCGGGGGCGGCCGGCTTGAGCCACGCGGCCTGGCCGGCCACCACGAGCGCGACCGCGTCGCAGGCGTCGGCCACCGCGCGGTTCGTCGCGCCCAGCGCGTCGGTGAACGCGCGGCCCAGCGGCGTGGAGGGCACCAGGGACAGGCCCACCTCCGGGCTGACCAGCACCAGCCGGGCCTCGCTGGACCGGACCGCCGTGGCCAGCTCGGCGATGGTGGCGGTGTCGTCGGCGGGCTGGTGGGCCGGGTCGAGCAGCACCGTCACCCAGCCGCCCAGGTCGTCCACGATCAGCGTCTCGTTGGGCCCGGCGGTGGTGATCACCTCGGCGAGCCGGCCCGGGTCCGCAGCGGTCTCCTCGGTGGTCCAGCTCCCCGGCCGGCGGGCGCGGTGCGCCGCGAGGCGGGTCGCCCACTCGGTGTCCTCCGGGTCCCCGGCGGGGGCGGTGGCCACGTACCGGACCGTGGGCGCGTCGGCGACCAGCGACTCGGCGAACTCGGACTTGCCGGAGCGGATACCGCCGAGCACCAGGAGGGTGTGCCACCCGTCAACGGACATGCCCCGTACCTTAGATGCCGCCGCCCGGGCGGGGCAGTGAGAGGTGGCTCATCGCGGTCGGCGCTCGGGGGCCCCGAAGCGATAGTCGTTGGGATTCACGTCAACCGGCTTCGGATCCTCCTGCCAGGCTCCCTCGCCGGGGCGGGCGAGGAGCGCGTCGAGCAGCTCCTCCCGGTCCATCTCGTGGGCCGCCTCGATGCCGCCGCGTACCGCCATCGCCCGTACCTCCTCGGTGTCCATCTCCCGCAACGGCCGCATGGTGTCCTCCCTCGCTGGCGACGTCCCGGCGTGGATACCCCGCTGGTGACGGCCGAACCTTGCGGGCACCCGCGCGTCGGCCCGCGCCGGTCGAGGGGTGAAGCGTCGTGGGCGGGCGACTAGGCTTGCGGAGGTTTGGCGTCCTGCGGGACGACGGCGGCGAGGGGAGACGCGGCATGGCGTGGAGCTGGCGGTACGAGGGCACGAACGGCGACGCGGTCGACGGACCGGGTGAGTCGTTCCCGAGCCAGGCGGACGCCGAGTCGTGGATCGGCCAGACCTGGCGGGAGCTCGCGGCATCCGGCGTCACCACAGTCGTGCTGGTCGAGGACGACCGGGTGGACTACCGGATGAGCCTGCAACCCCCGGCCGAATGACCGGCTACGACCGCCCGGGCGAGCCGCTGGTCCTCGGCGTGCCCCGGGCGGCGTTCCGGCCGAGCCCGATCTTCCTGGCCCTGGTCGCGCTCTTCGTCGCCAGCGGGGTGATGACCTGGAACCGGTACGGCAACGTCCGGTTCGACGTGTTCCTCTTCGTGGTCTCCGGCTGGCTGGTCTCACTCTGTCTGCACGAGTACGCCCACGCCGTGGTCGCGTACCGGGCCGGTGACCGGGACATCGCCCACCGGGGCTACCTGACGCTCAACCCGCTGAAGTACACCAGCCCACTGCTGTCGATCGTGCTGCCGGTGGTCGTGGTACTGCTCGGCGGCATCGGCCTGCCCGGCGGCGCGGTCTGGGTGGACCGGCACGCCATCCCCGGCCGGCTGCGGCACACGCTCGTCAGCCTGGCCGGGCCGGCCACCAACGTGCTGTTCACGCTGGTGCTGGTGGCGGCCGTGGCGTGGGGCCCCGAGCTGGGCGGGCCGCTGGAGTTCTGGGCCGGCGTCGGGCTGCTCGCGTTCCTCCAGCTCACCGCCAGCGTGCTCAACCTGCTGCCGGTGCCGGGCCTGGACGGCGGCAACATGCTCCAGCCCTGGCTCAGCCCCGCCTACCGGCGGATGTACGACCTGTTCGCCCCGTACGGCTTCATCCTGCTGTTCGCGCTGCTGTGGAGCCCGCAGATCAACCGGGCGTTCTTCGGTGCCGTGTTCGCGGTCGGCGACGCGCTCGGGCTGCCGCGCGAGCTGTACCAGATCGGGTTCGCCCTGATCCGCTTCTGGCAGGGCTGAGCGTCGTGCGTCCCCGGGCCGGCGGTCGCGCCGGCCCGGGGAGGGGCGTCACGGACGCTGCGCCGGGCTCTCGGTCTTCGCCGGGTCCCGCTCGGTGACCGGCTCGACGATCTCGTCGATCGCCTTGAGCAGGTCGGCGTCGAGCTTCACGCCCGCCGCCTTCACGTTGTCGTGCACCTGCTCGGGCCGGGACGCGCCGACGATCGCCGAGGCGACGTTCGGGTTCTGCAGCACCCACGCGACGGCGAGCTGCGGCATGGTCAGCCCGGCCTGCTCGGCCAGCGGCTTGAGCCGCTGCACCCGGGTGAGCACGTCGTCGTTCAGGAACCGCGCGATGAAGTTCGCGCCGGACTTCTCGTCGGTGGCGCGGGAGCCGGCGGGCGGCGGCTGCCCCGGCAGGTACTTGCCGGACAGCACGCCCTGCGCCATCGGCGACCAGACGATCTGACCGATGCCCAGCTCCTCGCTGGCCGGGATCACCTCGGTCTCGATGACCCGCCACAGCATCGAGTACTGCGGCTGGTTGGAGATCAGCGGGATGCGCAGCTCGCGGGCGAGCGCGTGCGCCTCGCGCAGCTGCGACGCCTTCCACTCGGAGACGCCGATGTAGTGCGCCTTGCCGGAACGCACGACGTCGGCGAAGGCCTCCATCGTCTCCTCCAGCGGCGTGCTGTAGTCGTAGCGGTGGGCCTGGTAGAGGTCGACGTGGTCGGTCTGCAGGCGACGCAGCGAGCCGTCGATCGACTCCATGATGTGCTTGCGGGACAGGCCCCGGTCGTTGCGGCCCGGCCCGGTCGGCCAGTAGACCTTGGTGAAGATCTCCAGCCCTTCGCGGCGCTCACCCTTGAGCGCCCGCCCGAGCACCGACTCGGCCCGGGTGCCGGCGTACACGTCGGCGGTGTCGAACGTGGTGATGCCGCTGTCGAGGGCGGCGCGGACGCACGCGAGCGCGGCGTCCTCCTCGACCTGCGAGCCGTGGGTGATCCAGTTGCCGTACGAGATCTCGCTGACCATCAGGCCGGAGCGGCCCAGGTGACGGAATTCCATGGCCCGACCCTAGTCCTGGCGGGTCATCCCCGCCGTGCGGCTCACCCCGGCAGCAGCGCGTCCCGCATCCGGGCGCCGAGCCACTCCCGGAAGCTCTCCTCCGTCCACCCGCACCGCTGCACCAACGCCGCGTAGTGCGCCGGGTCGTTGTAGAACCACAGCGTGTCGACCGCGCGTTCGGTGCCCGCGCCCGCCCGTAGCGGACCGTCCAGGGTGAGCAGGTGGTCGACCACCATGGTGGCGCCCGCGCGACGGTTGCGCAGCAGCGTCTCCCACAGCTCGGCCACCTCGGGCGCCTCGTCCGCCGCGCGACGCACCGCCTCGAACGCGCCGGCTGCGCGGTGACCGATCAACGAGCAGACCCCGGCGTACGCGTCGAGCACCGCACCCTGGTCGGTCGCCTCCCAGACCGGCTGGAACCACGGGCGACGCGCCACCGGCACCGGCTCGTCGTCACCGGCGAGCGCCTCGTCGAGCACCTGGTGCAGCAGGGCGGCCTTGGAGCCGAACGCGGCGAACACGGTGGGCCGGGCGACGCCGGCCGCAGCGGCCACGTCGGCCAGCGACGTCGCCGCGTAGCCGTGTGTGACGAACAGGTGGGTCGCCGCCCGCACGACCGCCTGACGGGTACGCCGCGCGTTCTCCACGCGCACCGTCGAGCGGTAGGGGCGGGTCGCCTTGCCGTCCTTGACTCCAGCCATGACCTCGCGATACTAACAACGTATTCAGCAGACTGCTGACTATCGAATATCGCTCCGTTCATCCAAATCGGGAGGCCGTCATGTCCATCCGCCCCTACCTGCTCGGGCCCCACGACGGCGAGGCGTACTGGTTCCTCGGCAACCTGTGCACCCTGAAGGCCGGCGGCCGGCACACCCGGGACCGGCTCACCGTCGCCGAGTTCGTGAACCCGCCCGGCTTCGCCCCGCCGCTGCACCGCCACCAGGTCGAGGACGAGATGTTCTACCTGCTCTCCGGCACCGCCCGGTTCCTCTGCGACGGCCATATGCTCACCGCCGGGCCCGGTGACTTCGTCCTGCTGCCGGTCGGGCTGGCGCACACCTTCGTGGTCGGCCCGGACGAGCCGTTGCGCGCGCTCCAGATCACCACCCCGGCCGGGTTCGAGCGGTTCGCCGCCGAGGCGGGCGTACCGGCGCTCGAACGCCGGCTGCCCGACCCCGCCCCGATCGACCCGGCCGCGCTCGGGCACGCCGCCGCCCGCAACGGCATCGAACTGCTGGGCCCTCCGCCGTCGGCGTGAGGTGCGGGTCAGAGCACCGGGCTGGCGTCGGCGAGCAGCCGGTCGATCTCCGCGACCACCGCCGCGCGGCCGGGGTGCACCGGGTCGATGAGCGGCTCGCCGCGCCGGTCCAGCGCGCCCCATCGGCCCGACTCCGTGGCGACCAGGAACGCCACCGGATGCACCACCACGGTCGGGTACGCCGGCGTGACCACCACCCGGCCGCTGCGGTCCACCACGCCCCGGCGACCGGCCAGCTCGATTACTGCCAGGCCGTCGGCGGTGAACCCGTCCACCCTCCGCCCGTCGGCCAGCGGCGTACCGAGACCGTGGTACCGGGTCGGCACCACCACCTCGCCGGTGAGGTCCACCGCGCCCCAGCCGCCGTTCTGCCGTACCGCAGCCAGGCCGTTGCGGAACGGCCTGACCTCCTCGTACCCGGGCGGGATCCGCACGATGTTCATCCGGTCGACGGCCATCCAGCGGCCCTTGCCGTCCATCGACACCCAGGACAGCCCTTCGGAGAAGGCGCCCACCGCCCGGTAGCCGTTGTTCGCCTCGATCAGCGCCGCGCCGGACGTGTCGATCAGCGCCCAGCGGGACGCCTCCGGACGCCGTACCCAGGCCAGCCCTTCGTGGAACGGCTGCGCCTCGGCGTACCGGTGCGTGATCACCATCTCGCCGTCGGCGTTCGCGTACCCCCAGAGCTGCTGCTCCTCGTCGAACGTCGCCACCGGGAGACGCGGGGCGCCGAGCACCTCCTCGGGCCGGCGCGGCGCGGGACCGAAACCGTCGGCGGCGGCCCGCTCCGCGACCGCGTCCAGCGCCACCTCGACGCGCGCGTTCATCGGCGCGTCCTCGCCGTGACGCAGGTCCAGCGCCCGCTCGAAGTGCAGGCACGCCTCGGTTAGCCGGCCCTGGTCGTAGCAGCTCCGCCCGGCGTGCTCGTGCAGCAGCGCGCGCAGCGGGTCCGGCAGCTCCGGCGAGTTCGCCTCGGCGAAGAGCCGGTCGGCCTCCGCGTGGTCACCCCGCCACCGCAGCGCCTCGGCCAGGCGGGCGCGGGCCAGTGCGCTACGCCGCAGCTCACCTGTCGATTCCGCGTACGTGACGGCCAGCCGCGCGTCCCCGAGCGCGTCGTCCAGGTCGCCGAGGATCCGCGACGCCACCGCCCGCAGGCTCAGCAGCCGGGCCCGGCCACGGTTGTCCAGTGTGGTGTCGAGCTTGCCGGTCAGGCCGTCCCGGATCAGCCGCAACTGCGCCGGATCGGGCGCCTCCTCGCGCAGCGTACGCGGATCCAGCCGCCAACCGACCGCGGCGAGGGCCTGCTCCGGGTCCGCCGGCGGCGGTACCGGCGGCTCGGCGTCCGCTTCGGCGTCCGGTTCTTGTGTACGGGGAGTCGGCGCGTTGTCGGTCTGACCGGTCGGCGCGTCGGTCGGCTCGGGTGGTGTGGGCTCGCGGTCGTGCTCCGGGTCGACGGCTGCGGCGTCGGTGTGGGCTGCGGGCTCGCCGCCGGTCGCGGGTTCGGCGGGTGCGGGGTCCGGGTCACCGGTCGCGTCGGTCGGCGTGGTCTCGTTGCCGGAGTCGTCGCCCGGCCCGGCGGAAGGGGTGCCGGCGGGCTCCTGTTGCGGCGCTGCGATGTCGGTGGTGTGGTCGGTGTCGGCGGGTTCCGGCTGCGAGGTTGTGATGCCGGTGCGCTCGGCGGCGGCGGGGATGCCGACGGGCTCCGGTTGCGCGGCTGGGAGGTCGGTGCGGTCGCTGTGGACCGGGGTGCCGACCGGCTCCGGCGCGGCGGCCCTGTCCTCGGTGTGAGCGGACCCGTGCGGGTCGTCGGTTGCCGTCGGTTCCGTCGGTGCCCCACCGATGGCCTCTGATGCCGCTGCGCCCCGCGTGGCTCCGGCGTCGACGGAGGGAGTGGTGCCGTTCGGCGCGGAATCCGATGTGGGCGCGGTCGCGCCGGGTGCCGCCTCCACAGTGACCGGCGGTTCGGCGTCGGTGACCGGCCCGCCGCTTGCGGTGTCGGCGGACATGCGATTGCCCGCGTTCTCGCCGCCGGAGGCGGGCCCGGCCGACGTGTCCAGGCGTCCGGCCGCCGGGTCGGTGGTCGTTCCTCGCTCCGCCGGTGTGCCACCGGCTGGCACGTCGGCGCTCGGTGTGGGGCGGGTCGGCGCGTCGGCGGTGCTTGTGGATGTGCTGGTGCTGGTGCTGGTGCTGGTGCTGGTGCTGGTGGCGGCCGGTGCAGCCGGTGTGTCGTTGCTGGTTGCGGCGTCGGACGGGGTGGTGACGCCGGTCCCGGGCAGCGTCGAGGCCGTGCCCACCCCGTCCGCACCCGCCCCGGAGACACGGGCCGACATTGCGGCGGCATCTCCCGCTGGCGCCCCTGGGTGGGGCGTCGCCGGCTCAGCTCGGTCCGCCGAAGATCTTGGTACGAAATGGCCCCCAGGGGGGCCGAAATCTTCCAAGATCTCCGGCGGTTTCGGAGCCTCGGCGGCGACCGGGGTGGTGGGCTGGCTGGGGCGGAACCATGCCTCGGGGCCGGAGTCCGTGGCGGGGGAGGACGGAGTGGTCGTCGTCTCCGCATGGGGGTGCTTGGCTTGCTCCGACGGCTCGTGGGTCCGGTCGATGGCCGGGCCGGTTGCCGTTTGCCCTGTTCCGGGCGTGGGCTGGGGGGTGACTGTGGCGTCGGGCCGGTTGGTCTCAGTGGCCGACGTGGACGGAGCGCTCAGCTCGGACTCGCGACGACCGGCATCCGCCCCCGGCGTGGCTCCGGCGTCCGGTCCGGCTTCGGGCTCGCCGGTGGCGACGGGCTCGTCGCCGGGCCGGGGCGCGGTCGGGGCGGGGTGCTCCACCGAGTCGGCGGGCCTGGCGTCGGTTCGCTGCTCGACCGGTCCGGCCGACGTGGGTACGGCCGGCCTGTCGGCGGTCTGCTGTGCGGGCACGGAACCCGGGTAAGCGGGTGGTGCCGGGCGAGCCGTCGCGGCCTGGGCCGGGCTCACCCGGTCGGTAGAAGGCGAGCCGGGACGCTCGCCGGTCCGGTCCTGCGGCGGCGTGGGCCGAGTCGCCCCCTCGCTACGGCCCGTTGCTCCCGGGCCACCCGGACCCTGTACTCCGGCAGCGGACGCGCCGAAAGCGGACGCTCCCGACGTGGACGCGCTGGTCGTGGGTGCGGCGGACTTGGGCGCGCCGGAGTTGGGTGCGTCGGAGGTGGACGCGCCAGGCGCGGGTGCGTCAGAAGCGGGGGCGTCGAACGTGGGCACTCTGGACGTGGGTGCGCTGGTAGTGGACGCGCCGGACGCGGGCGCTGCGGATGTGGGTGCGCCCGAAGCGGGCACACGGGAAACAGCCGGACCGGAGACGGGTGGACCGGAAACAGCCGGACCGGAGACGGGTAGATCGGAAACAGCCGGACCGGAATCGCGCACCCCGGAAGGCCGGTCTCCGGCAACTGGTACACCCGAAGCGGGCGCACGGGAAATGGGCGCGTCGGAAGGCGACGCGGCGGGGGTGACCGCGCCGGAAGCGGGAGTGCCCGCGACGGACACGCCGGCCTGCGGCTCAGGAGATGCCGGACGCGGGGTGTCGCCGGTCCGAGGCGTGGCCGAGCCTTCCCCGGAACGGCCGGGCGCGGCCGACGGCGGCACCGGATCAGGGCGTCCCGGGGCGACCCGGGGACGGTCGTCGGGGCGGGTGTGTGCGGCCGGTTCGACAGGTCCCGTCTCCCGGCCGTCGGCGACTCGGGGCGGCGGGTGACCGGCAGGCCGCACCGGCCACTGCACCGGCGGCGTCGACCTGCGCTCGTCCGGCGGGGCCGGCCTGCGTGCATCCGGCGACGACCGGCGGTCGTCCGGCTGCGCGGGACTCCGGTCGGGCGATCCCGGCCGGGGGGAGTCCGGCCGCGTCGGC
The DNA here is from genome assembly GCF_014203425.1 of Micromonospora echinospora. Lineage (NCBI taxonomy): Bacteria > Bacillati > Actinomycetota > Actinomycetes > Micromonosporales > Micromonosporaceae > Micromonospora > Micromonospora echinospora. The sequence goes on along the minus strand of NZ_JACHJC010000001.1, from coordinate 5,832,861 downwards.
CACTGCGGGGCAGGGGCCTCGGGGCGGGCGGCAGCGTCGGGCTGCGACCGACCGGGCTCGGGGCGGGGCATGGCGGTGGGCGGCCGGGTGGCGGAGGGCTGGGAGCGCGCCTCGTCGCGGTGACCGGCGAGGTCGGACTGATTGCCCGGACCGGTCGGCCGGGTGTCCCGCGAGCCTGGGCGGACGGAACTGCCCTGCTCCGGGTGGCGTGCGTCGGGGCGGGCGGCGTCGGACGGCGGCACCGGGTACCGCTGCGGCGCCGGCCGTTCCTCCTGCGGGCGCTGCCGTTCGTCCGGCCGGCGCGTGTCCGGCTCGGGACGGGACCTCGGCTCGACGATCGGCCACTCGCCCTGGTGCGGGCGGGACCGGTCGGCCGGCGGGCGCTGACCCTGCCACCGCTGGTCGGCGGCGGGACGCGGTGCGCCGTACCGGTCGGGCTCGGTCTGCGGATGCCCGTTCTCGGGCGCGCGGCGCTGGGTCTCCGGGTACGCGGCGGCCTCCCGGCCCGGCGCACGGCCATCCGCCGGGGAACGGCCACCCGTCGGCGCCCGGCCGTCCGTCGGCGAGCGGTGATCTGCCGGGGCGCGGCCGTCCACCGGCTCACGCCGCTCCACCGGGGGACGCCGGCTCGGGTCACGCCAGCCGTCACCGTCGGTGCCGCGCCAACCGTCCCGGCCCGGCTGGCCCCACCCGGCCGCGCCTCGCTCCAGCGGCGACACGGCGTCGTCGCGCCGATCGGCCGGACGCCCGGCGCCGTGGTCGCGCCGCCCGTCGAACGGCGGCTCCCGGCGCTCGTCCGGGAAGCGGTCACGGCGTCCGTCGGGCGTGGACTCGCGGCGCCCGGCGGGGGAGTGGTCCCGCCGCGCGTCGGACGCCGGGCCCCACCGCTGTTCCGACGCGGCAGGCGGGCCCTCGACCGGGGCGCGGCGTCCGTCGGCCTGGTGCGGGCGGTCGGCCCGGCGCTCGGCATCGTGCGGGAACTCGTTCGGCTCCGGCATCCAGCCCGGCTGGGACGGCCGGCGCGGTGCGGCGTCGGGACGTACCCAGCGTTGGTCGAGCCGCTGCTCGGGCGGCGTGGGCGGGCCGGTGCGGTGCCGATCCTCCGGCCAGGGCCGCCGCCCGTCCGTGGGGTGCCCGCGACGATCGTCCGGAGTGCTGCCGGCGGGGCGCTGGCCGCCGTGACCCGCGGGCCCGACCGGGTATGCGCCGCGGGAAGCGGCCGGACCGGCCGGGCCGCCACCGCGCGGACCGCCGGACCCCGCCGGCTCGGCCCCGCGCGGACCGGCGGGACCGTTCGGGTACGTGCCGTGTGGACCGGCCGGGTGCGTGCCGCGTGGGCCGGCCGGACTGGTGGGGTACGTGCCGCCTGGACTGGCCGGACCGGCCGGGTACGTGCTGCCTGGGCCGGCGGGACTGGTCGGGTATGCGTCGCGTGGGCCGGCCGGACTGACGGGGTACGCGTCGCGCGGACCCGCGGGACTCACCGGATCGGCCCGGCGGGGCCCGGCCGGGCTGATCGGATGCGCGTCGCGTGAACCCGCCGGGCGGACCGGGTGCCCGCTCCCGCCGTGCGCCGTACGGCCCGGCCGGGGACCGGCGGGACTGACCGGGTAGGCGTCGCCGGACGCGGGGCTGACCGGATGGAATCCGGCGGGACTGATCGGGTGCGCCCCCGCGGGGCTGACCGGATACGGATCGGCGTCGGGCGCCGGACGGACCGGATGGAACCCGGCCGGACTGACCGGGTTCGCGCCGGCCGGGCTGACCGGGTACGGGTCGGCGTCGGGCGTGGGGCTGACCGGGCGTACCTCGGCCCGGCCGACCACGGCGCGGCGGCGCGGCGTCAGGTTCTCGATGCCGATGTCACCGGGGTAGCGCTGCCCGGGGAACTGCGGCTGCCATTCGTGGGTGGGCTCGGCGGCCCAGGCCGGTTCGGCCGGCTCGCGCCAGCTGCCCCAGCCACTCATCGGCAACCCCTCCCGCCGCTCGCGCGGGACGGCCCCGGGGCCGGCTCGCGTCGCTCGCTCACGGCGGTGTCACCTCATTGGAAATTCTCGCGCTGGGGCGCCGGACGTGCCGGTACAGTCGCCCGGTCCAGCACGTCGTGGCTGCGGAAGGAGGGTAGCGGCGTGGGCTCGGTCACCGCCACTGTGGCACCACCCACCGGCGCACACGTTACCCCATGGTTTCGGACATTCGGCGCGATCGCGGCGGCCGGGTTCCGGCGGCACGCCACCTACCGCCAGGCCGCCGTGGCGGGGCTGTGCACCAACACCGTGTTCGGTTTTCTGCGCTGCTACATCTTCCTCGCCGCGGCCGGCGCGGCAGGCACTGTGGCCGGCTACGACCGGGCGCAGCTCGCCACGTTCGTCTGGGCCGGCCAGGGGCTGCTGGCGGTGATCGCCATCTGGGGCTGGACCGATCTGGCCGACCGGATCCGCACCGGCGAGGTGGCCGCCGACCTGCTGCGGCCGGTGCATCCGGTGACCAGTTACCTCGCCACCGACCTGGGCCGGGCGGGGTTCGCGGCGCTGGCCCGGCTGGTGCCGCCGCTGGTGATCGGGCCGTTCTTCTTCGCGGTGTACGTGCCCCGGCACTGGGCCACGGTGCCGCTGTTCCTGCTCTCCGCGCTGCTCGCGGTGGTGGTCTGCTTCGGCTGCCGCTATCTGGTCAACGCCACCGCGTACTGGTTGCAGGACGTCCGGGGCCCGATGATCCTGTGGACGCTCGGCTCGGGCGTGCTGGCCGGGCTCTACTTCCCGCTCGGGTTCCTGCCGGGTCCGCTGGAGGCGGTCCTGCGGTACGCCACCCCGTTCCCGAGCATCCTCCAGGTGCCGCTCGACGTGCTCGTGGAGCGGGAGCCGATGTCCACCGGTCTCGCCCTGGTCGGGATGCAGGCCGGCTGGGTGGTGGTGCTGCTGGCGCTGTGCCGGCTGGTCCAGCGTCGTGCCGAGCGCCGCCTGGTGGTGCAGGGTGGCTGAGGGCGGCAGCGCGCCCGCGGTGGCTGAGGGCGGCGGCGCGCTGCGGGCGTACCGGGCGCTGCTCGGCGCGCAGGCGCGCTCGCAGGCGGCGTACCGCACCTCGTTCGTGGTGGACCTGGTCGGCAACGTGGGCGCGACGGTGTTCGACGTGGTCACCGTCCTGGTGATCTTCGGCGTGACGCGGGAGCTGGGCGGCTTCACGCTGCGCGAGACGCTCGTCGTGGTCGGCCTGTCGTCGTGCGGCTTCGCCACCGCCGACCTGCTGGTCGGGAACATCGAACGGCTTCCCCGGTACGTGCGCACCGGCCTCTTCGACGCCGTGCTTGTCCGTCCGCTCGGCGCGCTGCCGCAGTTGCTGCTGATGGACCTGCCGCTGCGCAAGCTGTCCCGGGCCGTGTTCGGACTGGCCGTGCTGCTGTTCGCGCTCGGCTCGGCGGGGATCGACTGGACACCGGGCCGGGTGGCGCTGGCAGTCGTCGCGCCGCTGGCCGCCGTGGTCTTCTTCGCCTCGGTCTTCGTGCTGACCGCCACGGTGTCGTTCTACTGGGTCGACTCGGGCGAGCTGGCCAACTCGGTCACCTACGGCGGGCGCGACTTCACCTCGTACCCGGTCACCGTGTACGGCGGCTGGTTCCGCGCGCTGTTCGCGTACGGGATGGGGTTCGCCTTCGTCAGCTACCACCCGGCGCTGGCGCTGCTGGGCCGCGCCGACCCGCTCGGCCTGCCGCCCTGGGCGGGCTGGGCCGCGCCGGGCGTCGCGGTGGTCGCGGCGACGTCGGCCGCCCTGGCCTGGCGCGTCGGGGTCCGTCACTACCGGAGTACGGGGTCATGAGCGTCATCGAGATGGACGGGCTGCGCAAGGAGTTCACGGTCCGGGTCCGGGCCGGGCGGTTGCGCCGCGAGAAGCGGACGGTGACCGCCGTCGACGGGGTCGACCTGCGGGTGGAGCGCGGCGAGATGCTCGGCTACATCGGCCCGAACGGCGCCGGGAAGTCGACAACGCTGAAGATGCTCACCGGCGTGCTGACGCCGTCGGCGGGCCGGGCCCGGGTGTGCGGGCTGCGGCCGGTGGCCGACCGGACGCGCCTGGCGCTGCGGATCGGTGTGGTGTTCGGGCAGCGCTCGCAGCTGTGGTGGGACCTGCCGCTGCGGGACTCGTTCGACCTGCTGCGGCACGTCTACCGGGTGCCGGCCGGCGCGCACGCGGCCCGGCTGGCCCGCTGCCGGGGACTGCTCGACCTGGACGGGTTCCTGGACACCCCGGTCCGGCAGCTCTCGCTCGGTCAGCGGATGCGTGGCGAGCTGACCGCGGCGTTGCTGCACGGCCCGGAGGTGCTGTTCCTGGACGAGCCGACCATCGGTCTGGACGTGGTGAGCAAGCAGGCGGTGCGGGGCTTCCTGGCCGAGCTGGGCCGGGCCGGCGACACCACGCTCGTGCTCACCACGCACGACCTGGCCGACATCGAGCGGCTGTGCCGGCGACTTGTGGTGATCGACCACGGGCGGGTGGTGCACGACGGGTCGATCGCCGAGCTGCACCGCCGGTACGGCTCACGCCGGATGGTGGTCGCCGAGCTGGACGCGGCGCTGACCGAGCCGCCGGTGCTGCCCGGCGCGCCGGTGCAGCGGGTGGAGGCGGACGGGCGGCGGCTGGTCTTCGCGCTGGAACAGGCGACCGTCGCCGAGGTGGTGGCCGGCCTGGCCGGCCTGGCCACGCTGCGGGACATCTCGATCGTGGAGCCCGACATCGAGGAGGTCGTGACCCGGCTCTACCGGGCGCCGGCCGCGGTCACGGGTGCTCCATGACGAGTACGGCGAAGGTGCCGGGGGCCAGCGCCTCGTACCGGTGCGGGGTGTCACCGGGGAACGTGGCGTAGTCACCGGGTCCCAGCTCGACCGGGTCGGTCTCCGGACCGACGCGCATCCGCCCGGCGGCCACGACGACGTGTTCGACGCTGCGCGGGGTGTGCGCCTCGGCGAGGCGTACCGCCCCGGGTTCCAGCTCCATCACGTAGACGTCCCGCCGGATGTGCGGTGACCCGGCGGCGAGCAGGGTGGCGGAGAAGTCGGCGTGCTCGGAGCGGATCCGGGGGCCCTCACCGGCCCGTACCACCCGGACGGCGGCGACCGGCGGTTCGACCAGGCGGCTGAACGGCACGTCCAGCGCCACGCCGAGCGCCCAGAGCGTCTCCACGCTGGGGTTTCCGGCGCCCGACTCCAGTTGGGACAGCGTGGACTTGGCGATGCCGGCGCGGCGGGCCAGCTCGGTCAGCGACAGGCCCGCCCGTTCGCGCTCGCGGCGCAGCGCTGCCGCGATGGTGGCGAGTGGGGGAGCGGGGTCGATCGCCATGTGTTCGCTCCAGCGGTCGGTTTGTTCGGTTTGACGAACAAGCGTTCTCGCGTTCAGGATAATGGACATGCGTACGGCATACCGAACGGGCGACGCCCGGGTGCTCCGCGACGTCGCCGCCATCGGCGCGGCGATGCTCGCCGTGGGCGCGTCGTTCGGCGCCGTGGCGGTGGCCGCCGGCCTGCCCGCCTGGGCCGCACTGGCCATGTCGGCGATCGTCTACGCCGGTGGCGCCCAGTTCATGGCAGTGGGCCTCGTCGTGGCCGGCAGCCCGCTCGCGGCGGTCCTCGCCGGCCTGCTCCTCAACGCCCGGCACCTGCCGTTCGGCTTGGCCCTCGGCGGCGCACTCGGCTCCCGGCGCTGGCAGCGGCTGCTCGGCAGCCACCTGATGACCGACGAGGCGACCGCGTTCGCGCTGGCCCGCCCGGCCGGACCGGGGCGGCGCCGGGCGTTCTGGCTCGCCGGGGTGCTGCTCTTCCTGGCCTGGAACGCCGGCACCGCGCTCGGCGTGCTCGCCGGGGGCGCGGCCGGCGACCCGGCCGCGCTGGGACTCGACGCCGCCTTCCCGGCCGGGCTGGCCGCCCTGCTGCTGCCCAGCCTGCGCGACCGGGAGACGCGCCGGGTGGCGCTCCTCGGCGCCGGCCTGGCCGTGCTGGCGACCCCGCTGCTGCCGGCCGGGCTGCCGGTGCTGCTCGCGCTCGCCGCGCTGGCCCTGCCGATGCTGGCCCGCCGCCGCTCGCCCACCGCGCCGGGCGACCCGGACACCGCGCCGGGTGATGACCCCGGCCGCGTGCGCGACGGCGGCCCGGTCGCCGTGCCGGCCGGTTCCGGCGCCGCGCCGGACGGGATCGGCGGACCGATGGACGCCGGTGGGGCGAGGCGCCAGGTGCGTGCCGGGGAGGGCTCGTGCTGATCGCCGTGATCCTCGCCCTGGCCGCCGGCACCTACGGCTTCCGCGTCGCCGGAGTGCTGCTGCGGGACCGGCTGGACCTGCCCGAATGGGCCCGGCACCTGCTGCCGGTCGGCGCCGCCACGCTGCTGGCCGCGCTCGCCGCCACCGCGGCGCTGACCGAGGCCGGTGGCTTCGCCGGGTACGCCCGGCCCGCCGGTGTGCTGGTCGGCCTGGTGCTCGCCTGGCGCCGGGCGCCGTTCGTGCTGGTAGTGGTCGGGGCGGCGGCCACCACCGCGCTCCTGCGCCTGCTCGGCGTGGCCTGAGCGCGGCCGCTTCCCGCAAGACGTCGGTCGATTCCCGCACGAGAACGGCCCCTCACCGCCGGAGCGGGAAGGGGCCGGTTCCGGTTTCGTCCGGTCAGACCTTGTCGCCGATGTTCACCCGGGGCGCGGGAGCGCGCATCCGGCGGAACGTGATCGACCGCATGATCGCGTAGAAGTAGATCGAGCCGAGCTTCTCGGTGCTCTTCGGGAAGCGCTCGCGGATCAGCCGCTTGATCTTCCGGGAGATGAGCACCGAGTCGATCAGCACGCCGAGCGCGAGCGCGCCCCACAGCAGGTTCGACAGCAGCCGCACGATCGGCGGCATGGCCTGGTTGGAGCCGACCAGCACGATCAGCGCGCCGCCGAAGAACCAGGTGCCGACCGTACGCCGGGAGTCGACCACGTTGCGGGCCAGCAGCCGCTCGGGGCCCCGGTCACGCGGACCGCCCTCGCGACGGAACTCGGCGGCGGCCTCGGCGCGGGCGGCGCGGCGCTGCGCGCGGGCCTCCTCCTTGGTCAGCGGCTTGGCCGGCGCGGTCGGCCGACGCCCGGCGACCGGACGCTTCGGCGTGACCTGCCCGAGTTCCTTCTTGCTGGGCGTGTAGCCCCGGGGGCGGGCGGCGGAGGACTCCTCGTCGGTCGTCACAGTGGTGACGGACTCCTCGACGAGGTCGGCGGACTTGCGGCGAAACAGCGACGGCACGCGGCAAGGGTAGCCAACCGTCCGCGCCCGGTGCACATCACGGGTGCACCGGGCCGGCGGACCGGCGTCGCGGGGCGGCGCCGGGCGCGGGAAACGGGACGGTCAGGGACGTTCGACGTGCGCGCCGAGGTCGGCCAGCTTGGCCTCGAAGTCCTCGTAGCCGCGGTTGATCAGGTCCACGCCGTACACCCGGGAGGTGCCCTCGGCGGCGAGCGCCGCGATGAGGTGGCTGAACCCGGCCCGCAGGTCCGGGATGACCAGGTCGGCCGCGTGCAGCTTGCTCGGCCCGGCGATCACCGCGGAGTGCTTGAAGTTGCGCCGGCCGAAGCGGCACGGGGTGCCGCCCAGGCAGTCCCGGTAGACCTGGATGTTGGCGCCCATCGTGTTCAGCGCCTCGGTGTAGCCGAGCCGCTGCTCGTAGACCGTCTCGTGGACGATCGACAGGCCGCGGGCCTGGGTGAGCGCGACCACAAGCGGCTGCTGCCAGTCGGTCATGAAACCCGGGTGTACGTCGGTCTCCAGCGCCACCGCGTTCAGCTCGCCGCCCGGGTGCCAGAAGCGGATGCCGCCCTCCTGGCCCGAGCTGCCGCCGCGCGGCGGGCGCAGGTCGGTGACCTCGTACTCGCCGCCGACCGAGCGGAAGATGTTCAGGAAGGTCATCATGTCGGCCTGCTGGGCGCCCAGCACCTCGACGTGCCCGCGGGTCGCCAGCGCCGCCGCCGCCCAGCTGGCCGCCTCGATCCGGTCCGGGATCGGCCGGTGGGTGTAGCCGTGCAGCTTCTTGACGCCCTGGATCTCGATCACCCGGTCGGTGTGCACCTTGATGATCGCGCCCATCTTCTGCAGCACGCAGATGAGGTCGATGATCTCCGGCTCGACCGCCGCGTTGCGCAGCTCGGTGACGCCCTCGGCCATCACCGCGGTGAGCAGCACCTGCTCGGTGGCGCCCACGCTCGGGTACGGCAGTGCGAACTTCGTGCCGTGCAGCCCGTTGGGCGCGGACAGGTGCAGGCCCTCCGGCGTCTTGTCGACTGTGGCGCCGAACTCGCGCAGCGCCTGGAGGTGGAAGTCGATCGGGCGCGGGCCGATGTGGCAGCCGCCCAGGTCGGGGATGAACGCGTGGCCGAGCCGGTGCAGCAGCGGGCCGCAGAACAGGATCGGAATCCGGCTGGAACCGGCGTGCACGTTGATCTGGTCGGTGCTGGCGCTCTCGACGTTCGAGGGGTCGAAGACCAGCTCGCCCTCCTCGTCGCCGTCGCTGACCTTGACGCCGTGCAGGCCGAGCAGACCGCGGACCACCTCGACGTCACGGATACGCGGCACGTCGAACAGCCGGCTGGGTGTGTCGCCGAGCAGGGCGGCCACCATCGCCTTGGACACCAGGTTCTTCGCGCCGCGCACGCGGATCCGCCCTTCAAGCGGAGTGCCTCCGTGTACGACCAGGACGTCGTCGGTCAACGCAACCTCCAGCGCGTTGGGTACTGCTGTGTCTAGTGATGGGTGCACGAAGTTCATCGCTACCCGGAACGCGGCCATGGGAAAACGGGCCGCATGTGTCATCGCCCCGGCAGCATAGCCCTCCGTGACGAAAATGGAATCGGTCACATCACCAGCGAGGGCACGAACCGGGGTGTCCGGTGCGTTTCCGTGCCAGTGAGGTGACCGAGGGTGATCAGGCTCCCGGAAGTGCGAGCATCTGGTCCAGCGCCGACCGGGCGTGTCGGGCGGTCTCCGGATCGACTGTGATCTGGTTGACCACGCGGCCGGCGACAAGCTCCTCCAGCGCCCACACCAGGTGCGGCAGGTCGATCCGGTTCATCGTCGAGCAGTAGCAGACGGCCCGGTCGAGGAACATGATCTGCTTGTCCGGGTGGGCCAGCGCGAGCCGGCGGACCAGGTTCAGCTCCGTGCCGACCGCCCACGCCGAGCCGGCCGGCGCCGCCTCGATCGTCCTGATGATGAACTCGGTCGAGCCCACCAGGTCGGCGGCGTTCACCACCTCGTGCCGGCACTCCGGGTGCACCAGCACGTTCACGCCCGGCACCCGCTCACGTACGTCGTTGACGCTTTCGAGCGTGAAGCGGCCGTGCACGGAGCAGTGACCGCGCCACAGGATCATCTTCGCGTCCCGCAGCTGCTCGGCGGTCAGCCCGCCGTTGGGCTTGTGCGGGTCGTAGAGCACGCAGTCGTCGAGCGAGAAGCCCATCTCCAGCACCGCGGTGTTGCGGCCCAGGTGCTGGTCGGGCAGGAACAGCACCTTGCTGCCCTGCTCGAACGCCCAGTCCAGCGCGCGCTTGGCGTTGGACGAGGTGCAGACCACGCCGTCGTTGCGGCCGACGAAGCCCTTGATGTCGGCCGAGGAGTTCATGTACGTCACCGGAACGGTGTCGGCCGCGACGCCCAGGTCGGTGAGCGTGTCCCACGCGGCCTCGACCTGCGACAGCACCGCCATGTCGGCCATCGAGCAGCCGGCCGCGAGGTCGGGCAGGATCACCTTCTGCGCGTCCGAGGTGAGGATGTCGGCGCTCTCGGCCATGAAGTGCACGCCGCAGAAGACGATGTACTCCGCGTCCGGCCGGGCCGCCGCCTCCCGGGCCAGCTTGAACGAGTCGCCCGTCACGTCGGCGAACTGGATCACCTCGTCGCGCTGGTAGTGGTGCCCCAGCACGAACACCTTCGTGCCGAGCGCGGCCTTCGCGGAGGCGGCGCGCGCCACCAGATCGGGGTCGCTCGGCGCGGGGAGATCACCCGGACACTCCACGCCACGTTCGGTGGCGGGGTCGCTGCCGCGGCCGAGGAGCAGCAGCGCCGTGGCGGTGTTGGACGGCTCAACCCAGGTCGAAGTCACGCCCCCATGGTCCCACAGCGCGCCCGCGCCGCAGCCGCCTCGGATGTGGCCTGCCACACTGCTGCGCATGCGCGTGCTGCTCTGCCCGGACAAGTTCGCCGGCACGCTGTCGGCCCCCGAGGTGGCCGCCGCGGTGGCCGAGGGCTGGCGGGACGCCGCCCTCGGCGACGAACTGCTGGTCCGGCCGCTGGCCGACGGCGGACCGGGGTTCGTCGAGGTGCTCGCCGAGGCGCTCGGCGGACGCCGGCTGCCGGTGCCCACCGTCGACCCGCTGGGCCGCCCGGCCACCGGTGAGATTCTGCTCACCGACGACGGCACGGCGTACCTGGAGAGCGCCCAGGCGTGCGGCCTGCACCTGCTCGCCGACGCCGAACGCGACCCGAAGGCCACCACCTCGTACGGGCTGGGGCTGCTGGTCACCGCCGCGGTCGAGGCGGGCGCGCGCACAGTGGTGGTGGGACTGGGCGGCTCGGCCACCAACGACGGCGGCGCCGGGATGCTCGTACCGCTCGGCGTCACCCCGCTCGACGCCGCCGGCCGGGCCCTGCCGTACGGCGGCGCGGCGCTGACCGAGGTGGCCGCGCTCGACGGGGAGCCCCGGCTGCGCGGCGCGACGCTCGTCGCCGCCACCGACGTGGACAACCCGCTGCTCGGGCTGCACGGCGCGAGCAGCGTCTTCGGCCCGCAGAAGGGCGCCGACCGGGCCGACGTGCTGCTGCTCGACGCCGCGTTGCAGCGTTGGGCGGAGGTGCTGACCGAACGGCTTCCGGGCTGCCCGCCCGGGCTGGGCACGCTGCCCGGCGGCGGCGCGGCCGGCGGCCTCGGCGCGGCAGCGCTGGCGCTGGGCGGCCGATGCGAATCCGGCATCGGGCTGGTCACCCGCGCGGTGCGGCTGGACGCCGCGCTCGACACCGCCGACCTGGTGATCACCGGCGAGGGCTCCTTCGACCACCAGTCGCTGCGCGGCAAGGTGGTCGCCGGCGTGGCCGGAGCCGCCCGGGACCGGGGCGTGCCCTGCGTGGTGCTGGCGGGACGGGTGAGCACCGGACGGCGGGAGGCGGCCGCGGCGGGCGTGACCGACGCGTACAGCCTGGTGGAGCACTTCGGCGGCGAGGAGCACGGGGGGGTGGACGCGGCGATGACCCGCCCGGCCGAGGGGCTGCGCGCGCTCGGCGCGCGGCTGGCCGGGCAGTGGAGCCGCTGACCGGTTCCGCTGGTCACGCCGCCGGGTGGTGACGCCGACGGCGGCGTACGATCGAAAGACGGACCACACCGGGAATCACTGGCGGACGTGCGGCGTTGGCCAGGACGTCCGGACCTAATACCGCGCAGGGAGACTTCCACGTGACCACGCCAGCGCAGACCGAGTCGACCGAGGCCAAGGCCCCCAGCACCGTCGTCCTCACCGACGTCGCGGCGCAGAAGGTCAAGGCCCTGATCGAGCAGGAGGGCCGCGACGACCTGCGGCTCCGGGTCGCCGTGCAGCCGGGTGGCTGTTCCGGCCTGCGGTACCAGCTGTTCTTCGACGAGCGTTCGCTCGACGGTGACATCGTCACCGACTTCGACGGTGTCGAGGTCGTCGTCGACCGGATGAGCGCCCCCTACCTGACCGGCGCCACCATCGACTTCGCCGACCGGATCGACGCCCAGGGCTTCACCATCGACAACCCGAACGCGGGCAGCTCCTGCGCCTGCGGCGACTCCTTCAGCTGAGTCGACGCACCGACCGAAAAGCGGCGGGCCGTCCCCGAGTGGGGCGGCCCGCCGCTTCGTCGTACCCCGTGCGTGACGTCCGGGTGTGCGCTGATCGACCGGTTGGTGACCGACCGCCGTCCGGCCGGTCCGGGGGCCGGTAGGCTGACCGCGCCGTGCTCCCGACCACGAGGGTTGACATGAAGATCGCCGTAACCGGCTCGATCGCGACCGACCACCTGATGAGCTTCCCCGGCCGGTTCGCCGACCAGCTCATCGCCGACCAGCTCGACAAGGTCTCGCTCTCCTTCCTCGTCGACGAGCTGGTCCTGCGGCGCGGCGGCACCGCCGCCAACATCGCCTTCGGCATGGCCCAGCTCGGGCTGCGCCCGGTGCTGCTCGGCGCGGTCGGCGCCGACTTCGCCGACTACCGTTCCTGGCTGGAGCGCCACGGCGTCGACTGCGACTCGGTGCACGTCAGCGAGGTGGCGCACACCGCCCGCTTCGTCTGCACCACCGACACCGACATGTGCCAGATCGCCTCCTTCTACGCCGGAGCGATGAGCGAGGCCCGCAACATCGAGCTGCACCCGGTGGCGCAGCGCCTCGGCGGCCTCGACCTGGTGCTGGTCAGCGCCAACGACCCGGCCGCGATGATCCGCCACTCCGGCGAGTGCCGGGACCGGGGCTACGCCTTCGTCGCCGACCCGTCCCAGCAGCTCGCCCGGATGGACGGCGAGGACGTGCTCGGCCTGGTCGAGGGCGCCGACTACCTGATGACCAACGAGTACGAGAAGTCGCTGCTGCAGAGCAAGGCCGGACTGACCGACGAGCAGCTGCTCGACCGGGTCAAGGTCCGGGTCACCACGCTGGGCAAGCAGGGTGTGGAGATCGTCGGCCGGGAGGTCGGCACGATCCGGGTGCCGATCGCCCGGGAGATCCAGGCGGTCGACCCGACCGGCGTCGGCGACGGCTTCCGGGCCGGATTCTTCGCCGCGCTCGACTGGGGCGTCGGCCTGGAGCGCGCCGCCCAGGTCGGCTGCCTGCTCGCCACGCTCGTGCTGGAGAACTTCGGCGGCCAGGAGTACGAGGTCCGCCGCGACCTGTTCGTGAAGCGACTCGCCGAGTCGTACGGTGACGCGGCCGCCGAGGACGTCCGGCCGCACCTGCTGTGACCGGCGCGGCCGTCCCGGCGGGCGGGGTGGACCCGGAGGCGGTCCGCCCCGGCTCCGGCGGCCCGGTTCTCGTCGCCTTCGCCGGGCTGCCCGGCGTGGGCAAGACCACCCTGGCCGCCCGGGTCGGCGTCGCCCTGCGCGCCCCGGTCCTGCCGGTCGACCCGGTCGAGCGGGCCCTGCACCGCTACGGCCTCACCGGCGACGTGCCGGGCATGGCCGCGTACGGCGCGGTTGCCGGGCTGGCCGAGGTGCAGCTCGGCCTGGGGCTCAGCGTGGTGGTCGACGCGGTGAACCCGGTCGCCAGCGCCCGGGGCCTCTGGCACGACGTGGCCGAACGGGCCGGCGTGCCGCTGCGGGTGATCGAGGTGCACTGCGGCGACGAGGAGGAGCACCGGCGCCGGGTCGACGCGCGCCCGCCCGAGGACGGCACCTGGGAGCTGACGCTGCGCCGCCGTGCCGAGTACGAGCCGCTGATCGGCCCGCGCCTGGTGGTCGACACCGCCGTGGCGGCCGACCCGCTGCCGGGCATCCTCGCCTACCTGAGCTGAACGTTGGGTGTTAAGAAGGGCCCCTTCCTCTACCGGAGGCGTTAAGAAGGGGCCCTTCCTTACACCCGGACGTCGTAGGCGGGCCCCTCGTGCGCGGCGAGGAACTCGTGCCCGCGCATCCGGCACCACGCCGGGATGTCCACCGCCGCCGCCGGGTCGTCGGCCAGCACCCGCACCACCGCGCCCGCCGGCAGCCCCGGCACCAGCCGGGCGAGATTGATCACCGGCAGGGGACAGCGCTGCCCCCGGCAGTCCAGCACCTCGTCCGGCTCGCTCACAGGTCCGTCACCCCCGCCTCCGCCCGCAGGCCCGCGACGATCCCGGGCAGCTCGGTCAGGAACCGCTCGACGTCCGCCTCGGTGGTCTCCCGGTGCAGCGACACCCGCACGTTGCCGTGCGACAGCACCCCCATCGCCTCCAGCACGTGCGACGGGCGCACCGTGGAGGACGTGCACGACGAGCCGGACGACACCGCGAACCCGCGCCGGTCCAACGCGTGCAGCAGCGCCTCGCCGTCGACGTACAGGCAGGAGAACGTCACCAGGTGCGGCAACCGGTCCACCGGGTCGCCGACCACCTCCACGTCCGGCACCTCGGCCGCCACCCGCGCCCGGATCCGGTCCACCAGCGGACCCAGCCGCGCCGCCTCGGCCGCCGCGTCGGCAGCCGCCGCGCGCAGGCTCGCCGCCGCCGCCACCACCGCCGGCAGGTTCACCACCCCGGGGGTACGCCCCGACTCCCGCTCGTCGGCCGGGTACGGCGACTCCCAGCGGGCACCCTTGCGCACCACGAGCAGCCCGACGCCAGGCGGTCCGCCCCACTTGTGCGCGCTGGCGGTCAGCACCGACCAACCCGGCGGCAGCGGCGCCCGGCCGACGAGCTGCGCCGCGTCCACGTACAGCGGCACGCCCGCCTCGGCGCACAACTCGGCCGCGGCGGGCACCGGCTGCACCGTGCCCACCTCGTGACTGGCCCCGATCAGCGCGGCCAGGGCCACGCCGGGCGCGGCCACCGCCGCCGCCCAGGCGTCCAGGTCCACCCGGCCCAGCCGGTTCACCGGTACGGACACCGCCGCGCCGCCACCGGCGGTGTGCCGCTGCGCGGCGTGCAGCACCGCCGAGTGCTCGATCGCCGAGTGCACCAGCGTCGCCCCGGCCCGCCGCCGCCCGGCCAGGCCACCGAGTACGGCGGCGTGTGCTGCCGCCGTACCGCTGGGGGTGAAGGACAGTTCGTCGGCGCGGACGCCGAGCGTCTGCGCGGCGGCCTCCCGCGCGGCGTCGAGGAGCTGGCGGGCCCGGCGGGCCGCCGAGTAGAGCCGGGCCGGGTCGGCCCAGCCGTCGTCCAGGGCGGCCAGCATCGCCTGCCGCGCGACCGGATGCAGCGGGGCCGCTGTGGCGGCGTCCAGGTAGACCGGGGAGGCGCTCATGACGGTCCACGCTATCGCCCGGTTACGCCCAAGATCCCCCCGATGGGGGTGGACAGCGACCCCAAGACGGCCTGGCCGGTCATGGTCGAGTAATCTGCGACCGTCGGTGACGCCTTTGCCGTCGGTGTCAAGGAGAACAACCGCCGCGGCGCGCTAGGGAGGCAGGACCAGGTGGTCGCAAGGAGTTCGGAGGTACGGCGCTCGGCCGTACGGGACAGCGCTTCCCCGGGGGCCGGTGGACGCCGGCGGCGTGGTGCTGGTCGAATCGCCGGGCTCGGTCTCGGCGCGGCGGCGCTGCTGGTCTCGCTCACCGGCTGTGACGTCGGCAAGGCGTTCGGCGGGTTCGGCTGGCCGCAGGGCGGCATCACGCCCGAGTCGCAGCGCATGTACGACCTGTGGATCGCCTCCTGCATCGCGGCGCTGGCCGTCGGTGTGTTCGTCTGGGGCCTGATCTTCTGGTGCGTGGTCCGCTACCGAAAGCGCGGCAACGAGCTGCCGGTGCAGACCCGCTACAACCTGCCGATGGAGTTCCTCTACACCATCGCGCCGATCCTCGTGGTCTCCGTGCTCTTCTACTACACGGCGGTCGTGCAGACCGACGTGATCAAGGAGTCGAAGAACCCGGACGTCACAGTCGAGGTCGTGGCGTTCAAGTGGAACTGGCAGTTCAACTACCGCGACGGCGAGGGCCGCGACGCCAACACCGTCGCCTCGGTGCTGGGCACCAGCGAGGTCATCCCGGTGCTGGTGCTGCCCAGCGGCCGCTCGATCCGGTTCGAGGAGACCAGCCGCGACGTCATCCACTCGTTCTGGGTGCCGGAGCTGCTGTTCAAGCGCGACGTCATGCCGGGCAACGTGCGCAACACGTTCGAGGTCTCCAGCATCGACCAGGAGGGCGCGTTCGTCGGCCGCTGCGCCGAGCTGTGCGGCAGCTACCACGCCTTCATGAACTTCGAGCTGCGGGTCGTCTCGCCGGAGAAGTACGACCAGTTCCTGGCGGCCAAGAAGGCCGGCAAGTCGACCCAGGAGGCGCTCGGCGCGATCGGTGAGCCCGAGTACGCCACCGAGACGAAGCCGTTCGACACCCGGCGCGACGTGAACAACTTCAACCCGTCCGACGCCCAGGCCGGCGCGGGAAGCTGAGAGGTCCGGCATGAAGACCGAGTGGAAGATCTTCCTCACCATCGCCACGTTCCTCCTCGGCGCGGCCATCCTCTACGGCGCCTGGACGTACGCCGACAGCAACGGCCACATCGAGTGGATCGGCACCGTGGCGCTGCTGCTCTCCTTCCTGCTCTGCGCCATGTGCGGCGGCTTCTTCTGGTTCGTCTCCCGCCGTATCGACCTGCGCCCCGAGGACCGGCCGGACGGCGAGATCGCCGACGGCGCCGGTGAGGTCGGCTTCTTCAGCCCGGGCAGCTACTGGCCGTTCGGTCTGGCGCTGGCCGCCGCGATCGCCGGTCTCGGTCTGGTGTTCTGGCAGTTCTGGCTGCTGGGACTGGGCATGGTGGCGGTGGTCTTCGCCACCTGCGGGCTGCTCTTCGAGTACTACTCCGGCACCCGCCGCACCGCCGAGCACTGACCCGAAGCACCACCGCAGGCCCGCACCCCTCCCGGGGTAGCGGGCCTGCCGCTTTTCCCCCTCCCGCCTGCCCCCGGCACCGCCCTCGCCCCGCGCGCGTTGATCATGAAGTTGGCGGCACCGGCGGTCCCTTTTGTCCCCGCCAACCTCATGATCACCGCCCCGTGCGGTCGGCCTGGCGCTCTCCCGCTCCGCCGCCGACGCGCACCACCCGGGCTCACGCCCTCCCGGCTGTTCCATTCACCGAGAGCACCGTTCCACTTCCCAGGACCACAAGAGATCTTGGTAGGAAAGCGCCCTCATGGGGGCCATTTCCTACCAAGATCTCTCTCCCATCGCGCGGCTTGTCCACATGGGCGGAACCGCAGTCCGCTCCCAAGACCGGTGCCGTCACGGGTCACCGCCGACATTCACCCCAAGCCCCAGCGCTCGCCCTCCACGCCCGACGCCTTACGCCGACCGCCCACCGCCCAGCGCGCCGGCCACCCTGCGCTCCCGTGCCCGGCCGGGCCTCGGTGATCAAGGAGTTTGAGGCAATTTCGCGCACCGTCGGTGACACAAACCCCTTGATCACGGCCTCGGACGGGGGCGCACCCACCACTTGCCAGCCACCAGGCGGCGGTGATCAAGGAGTTTGTGTCCGCCTGGGCGACCGCGGGGGACACAAACTCCTTGATCACGAGCGGCGGACGGGTGGGCTGTCGGGCGCGGCGCGGCGCGGCGCGGCGTGGCGCGACGCGACGTGGCGGGGAGGGGAGGGGAGGGGTGGGCGGCCGCGCGCGGCGCGGAGGCGCAAAGAGGCACGGACACGCGCGGCGCGGACAGGGTGCAGAAGAGGGTGCGGTACAGGGGAAAGAGCGCAGGAATGGCTCGGCGCGGAAGGGGTGCTCTGTGCGCGGAAGGGCGCGGAAGGGGCGCAGGAATGGCTCGGCGCGGGAAGGGCGCGGGAAGGGTGTGGCGCGGGAAGGGCGCTCTGCGCGCGGAAGGGCGCGGCGTGGAAGGGTGCCTCTGCGCGCGGAAGGCGCGGGAAGGGCGGGGAGGGGAGCGGCGGTCAGGCGGCCTGGGCGTGGGACGGGCGGCGAGGGCGGCGGCCGGACAGGCGCGTCGGGCGGAAGGTGAACGTGGCGATCACCACTGCCGCGCCGCAGCCGGTGCAGATCAGCTCCGGGCAGTCGACGCCGTGCCCGTCGCCGCAGGGCGGCGCCTCGAACAGCACGACGTCCTCGCAGGTGTCGCAGTGCAGCTCGCGGTCAGACACGGGGGCTCCTCTCGCTCCGGGCACCGGCCGGGGCGGTGGGGCGCCGGCCGGTGGACCAAAGACCGAAAACGGAAAATAACTCCCGTGTAGTTTGGCACGCGGGTACGACAACACCCGCGTCAGGCCCGCGTCAGGCGGCGCGCGCGACCGCCAGCCAGCGTTCCAGCGCGGCCGCGGCGGCGCCCGAGTCGACGGCCTCGGCGGCGCGGTCCAGGTTGGCCCGCAGCGCCTCGTGCAGATCACCGTCGAGCGGGCCCTGGGTGGACAGCGCGACAGCGGCGTTGACCAGCACCGCGTCCCGCACCGGGCCGGTCTCGCCGGCCAGCAGGCGGCGGACCACGTCGGCGTTGTAGGCCGCGTCTCCGCCGCGCAGGTCGGCCAGGGTGGCCCGGGGTACCCCGAGCTGCGCCGCGTCCAGCAGCGCCTCCGTGACGGTGCCCTGCTGCGCCACCCAGACCCGGGTGGGCGCGCCGGTGCTGAACTCGTCCAGGCCGTCCTCGCCGCGTACCACGATCGCGGAGTCGCCGCGGGCCGCGAAGACGGCCGCCATCACCGGGGCCATCCGCCGGTCGAAGCAGCCCACCGCGCCCGCGCGGGGCCGCGCCGGGTTGGTCAGCGGGCCGAGGAAGTTGAAGGCGGTGGGTACGCCGATCTCGCGCCGGACCGGGCCGGTGTGGCGCATGCCGGGGTGGAAGCGGGCGGCGAAGCAGAAGCCGATGCCGGCCTCGGTGACGCAGCGGGCCACCTGCTCGGGCGCCAGGTCCAGCGGTACGCCGAGTTCCTCCAGCACGTCCGCCGTGCCGCACGAGGAGGAGGCGGCCCGGTTGCCGTGCTTGACCACGCGGACGCCGGCCCCGGCGACCACGAGCGCTGCCATGGTGGAGATGTTCACCGTGTGCGCGAGGTCACCGCCGGTGCCGACCACGTCCAGCGCGGTTTCGCGTACCTCGTCGGGCAGGCGCACCGGCACCGCGCGGGTCAGCATGGCCTCGACCAGGCCGCCCAGCTCGGCGGGCGTCTCGCCCTTGGTGCGCAGCGCCACGGCGAACCCGGCGATCTGCGCCGGGGTGGCCGAGCCGGCCATGATCTCGCCCATCGCCCACGCGGTGTCGGCGGTGGAAAGCTCCTCGCCGCGCAGCAGCGCGTTCAGCAAGAGCGGCCAGGTCCGTTCGCCCATGACGGGCCTCCCGAGCGGCGTGAGGAAAGCGGTTGGGGCGCGCCACGGCCGCGTCGCCGTGGCGCGCGAAGGCCGGGGGATCAGGCGGCGGCGGGGGTGCGGCGCAGCAGCTCCGCGACGGTGCTGCCGGCGATCACCGGGTCCAGCGGGTGGGTCAGCGTGGCGTCGACCTCGGCGTACGCGGCCAGCCAGCGGTCGGCGGCGCGGGCCAGCACCACGCAGGTCGGCGGCGCGTCGTCCCGGTCGTCCTTGATCTGGCGGGCGATGCCGATGCCGCCGCCCGGGCTCGCCTCGCCGTCGAGCAGCAGCAGGTCGATCTCGTAGTCGTCGACCAGCCGGACGCAGGCGGCGTACTCGTCGGCCTCGACGAACTCGATCTCGATGCCGGGCGCCGGCCGGGTGCCCACGGCCAGCCGCATCCGGTCGCGGACCTTCGGGTCGTCGCTGTAGAGCAGGACGGTGCAAAGACGATCGCTCATCGTGACGTGGCTCCCACCTCGTAGCTGCCCGCTGATCGTAGCGGGCGTAACGTTCGGCCTGTCGCCCCGCCCGGGCGGGCTTGGGGCGTACCCCTGCAGGGGCCTCAGGCGCTGGCTTCCGCGGCGCGCTCGCGGGCCTCCTGGCGGTCCAGTTCGCGGTCCAGCCGGCGGGCCTCGCGCTCGGACTGTCTGACCCACTGGACGACCAGGACGGCGAGCATGGTGACGCTGACGAACTCGCCGCCGGCCCAGAGGACGCCCCCGGCCACCACCTGGTCGTTCCAGGGGTCGGACCAGGACAGGTTGAGCGACGGGTACCAGTCGCCGCCGAACAGCGTGGTGCTCTGCATGATGGTGAGCCCGAGCACGGTGTGGAACGGCACCGAGAGCAGCATGAGCAGCGCGCGCGCCGGGTACGGCCAGCGTCCGGGCAGCGGGTCGAGGCCGAGCAGCGGCCAGAAGAAGACGCAGCCGGTGGCGATGAAGTGCGCGTGGACCAGCTCGTGTGCCCACTCGTGACGCAGGGTGAACTCGTAGAGGTCGGTGAAGTAGAGCGCGAACGGGTTCACCACGAAGATGGTGAACGCCACGAGCGGGAAGCTGTAGATCCGCGCGATCCGGCTGTGCACGATCGCGAGCAGGCGCTTGCGCGGGCGTACCGGCAGCGTGCGCAGCGCCAGCGTGACCGGCGCGCCGAGCGCCAGGAAGATCGGCGCGATCATCGACAGCACCATGTGCTGGACCATGTGCACCGAGAGCAGGGCGGTGTCGTACGCGCCGAGCCCGGTGAGCGTGACCAGCGCGATGCCGCCGAGGCCGGGGCCGAGGAACGACACGGTACGGATGACCGGCCAGCGGTCGCCGCGCAGCCGCAGCCGGTGCACCCCGTAGAGGTAGAGACCGGCGGCCAGCACGATGCCCAGCGTGAGCCAGCTGTCCAGCCGGGTCTCGGTGAACACCCGGGCCACGGTGAACGGCGGCGGGGCGCTCTCGCCTCCCGCCGCCAGCGTCGCCGGAACGGCCGAGGTGACGGCGAGGATCTGATCGACGTGCAGCACGCTTTTCAGGGTAGGTCAGGCGAAGTGGACCACCACGATCGGGCCACGGAGGGGGCGGGTTTGGCACCCCGCTGATCGTCGGTCCCGGTCAGGGGCAATAATGACCGCGTGACTGCGGCCCCAGCCATTGACAAGAGCCGGATCCACTCCCTGACCCGACCCAACATGGTCAGCGTCGGGACGATCGTGTGGCTCTCCAGCGAACTCATGTTCTTCGCGGCGCTGTTCGCGATGTACTTCTCCATCCGCGCGGCTGCGCCGGAGCAGTGGGAGAAGCACACCGAGGTGCTGAACATCCCGTACGCGACCACGTTCACGGTGATCCTGGTGCTCTCCTCGATCACCTGTCAGATCGGCGTGTTCGCGGCCGAGCGCGGCGACGTCCACGCCCTGCGCCGGTGGTTCACGATCACGTTCATCATGGGTCTGATCTTCGTACTCGGTCAGCTGAACGAGTACCGGACCCTGGTGCACGAGGGCGTGAAGATCAACGAAGACGGCTACGGGTCGATGTTCTACCTCACCACCGGATTCCACGGTCTGCACGTGACCGGCGGTCTGGTCGCCTTCATCATCTTCATGATCCGCACCACCATGGGCCGGTTCACTCCAGCCCAGGCGACCTCGGCGATCGTCGTGTCCTACTACTGGCACTTCGTGGACGTCGTGTGGATCGGGCTCTACGCCATGATCTACTGGCTCCAGTGATCTTGGCGCGTCACGAACCGCGCCGCTGCTCCGTCCCCTGAGACAAGGTCCAACCGGTTAAGGACACAGGTCATGACTTCTGACAACGACCGCCGCCGCGGTCTGCTCGCGCGGCTGCGCGGGCGGCCCGTAGCGCGCAGCAGGGGCCGCCGCCGGCTGGGCGCCGCGGTCCGGCTGTTCGCCGCGCTGATGCTGGCCGGCGGTGCCTACACCGTCTTCGCCCCCGGCGTGCAGGCGCAGGACAACCCGCCGTTGACCGCCGCAGGCAACGAGGGTAAGGCGCTGTTCGACGTGAGCTGTGTGACCTGTCACGGTCGCAACGCCCAGGGCGTCGAGGGCCGTGGTCCGAGCCTGATCGGCGTCGGGTCCTCCTCGGTGGAGTTCCAGGTGAGCAGCGGTCGCATGCCGATGGCCCGGCAGGAGGCCCAGGCCATGCGCAAGCCGCCGCAGTTCACCGACGAGCAGGTGCGCCAGCTCGGGCAGTACATCCAGGAGCTCGGTGGCGGTCCGGAGGTGCCCAACGGCGACCTGCGTGAGGGCGCCAACCTGGCCACCGGTGGCGAGCTGTTCCGGATCAACTGCTCGCAGTGCCACGCCTTCGGCGGTGGCGGCGGCGCGCTGTCCTCCGGCAAGTACGCGCCGAGCCTCGCGCCGGCCAGCGACCGGCAGATCTACGCCGCGATGCTGAGCGGCCCGCAGAACATGCCGGTGTTCGGCGACAACCAGATCACGCCCGAGGAGAAGGCGGACATCATCGCCTACATCCAGGAGACGCTGAAGCACGACGGCGACCCGGGCGGTTTCAACCTGGGCCGGTACGGCCCGTCGACCGAGGGTGTCGCGATCTTCCTGGTCGGCATCGTCGCGCTGGTCTTCGCGAGCCTGTGGATTGCGGGCAAGTCGTGACCGGACGGATCAATGCTTCCAGTGCTGTGGCGCCGACCCCCGGCGTCACCCGTAGCGAGGTGACGGCATGAGCACCCACACCGAGCACCAGGCCCAGCGGGGCCCGGAGCCGCTCGACGTGAACGACCCCCGGCTCTCCCGGTTCGAGGTCGTTCAGGAGGGCGCCCGGCGGGACGACATCGAGATCGTCCACTACGAGCCGCAGGTGGTCCCGGGCAGCAAGGCCGAGCGCCGGCTGACCCGTACCGTCGCCCTGATGTTCCTGCTGACCGGCGTCTTCGCGACCGCCTTCCTGGTGGTCTACATCTGGTGGCCGTGGCAGTGGGAGCCGGGTCGCGGCGGCGACAAGCTCTACACGCCGCTGCTCGGCGTGACGCTGGGCCTGGCGCTGCTCGGCATCGGTTTCGGCATCCTGACCTGGGGCAAGAAGCTGCTGCCCAAGGAGGTGTCGATCCAGGACCGGCACGACCAGGTCGACAACCCGGAGAGTCGCAAGATCACCGGTGAGACCATGCTCTACCTGGCCGACGAGATGGGCGTACGCCGCCGGCCGCTGCTCGGCATCTCGCTGCTCGCCGGTCTGGCGCCGGTGGGCGCGGTGGCCGCCGCGCCGCTGATCGGTGGCCTGATCGAGCAGCCGCACAAGAACAACCAGATGTTCACCACCGGCTTCCAGCCGGGCGAGGGCGGCAAGAAGATCCGGCTGATCCGTGAGGACGGCCGTCCGATCCGCCCCGCCGACGTCAGCGTCGGTGGCCAGCTCACCGTGTTCCCGGGCATCGACGGCGGCGTCAGCAACAAGCACGCCGACTCGCCCACCCTGCTCATCCACCTGCGGGAGGACGACGCGCAGAAGTCGCGCGCCGCGAACGAGCGCAAGGGCCACGGCGACTACATGTGGGGCAACTACGTCGCGTACTCCAAGATCTGTACGCACGCCGGCTGCCCGGCCAGCCTCTACGAGCAGCAGACCAACCGCCTGCTCTGCCCCTGCCACCAGTCCCAGTTCCTCATCACCGACAACGCCAAGCCGATCTTCGGCCCGGCGAACCGGCCGCTGCCGCAGCTGCCGATCGAGGTGGACGAGGAGGGCTTCTTCGTGGCGAAGTCCGACTACACCGAGACCATCGGTCCCGACTTCTGGGAGCGGCCATGAAGCGCCGAAAGTTTGATGCCGCCGCGCTGCCGGCCAAGAGCGCGCGGGCGGTGGACGACCGCTTCCAGGTGGCCACGCCCCTGCGCAAGCTGCTGAACAAGGTCTTCCCCGACCACTGGTCGTTCCTGCTGGGCGAGATCGCGCTCTTCTCGTTCATCGTCCTGCTGCTGACCGGCGTCTTCCTGACGTTCTTCTTCGAGCCGACGATGACCGAGGTCATCTACAACGGCAGCTACGCGCCGTTGCGGGGTACCCCGATGTCGGCCGCGTACGCCTCCAGCCTGGACATCTCGTTCGATGTCCGGGGTGGCCTGATCATGCGGCAGATGCACCACTGGGCGGCGCTGCTGTTCATGGCCGCGATCGTGGTGCACATGCTGCGGGTGTTCTTCACCGGCGCGTTCCGCAAGCCGCGTGAGACCAACTGGATCATCGGTTCGCTGCTGTTCTGGGTCGGCTTCCTGGCCGGCTTCACCGGTTACTCGCTGCCGGACGACGGTCTGTCCGGCACCGGTCTGCGGATCGCCTCCGCGATCATCCTGTCGATCCCGGTGATCGGTTCCTGGGTCAGCTCGTCGATCTTCGGCGGGGAGTTCCCCGGCACGATCATCATCAGCCGCTTCTTCATCGCCCACGTGCTGCTCGTCCCGGGCCTGCTGGTCGCGCTGATCAGCGTGCACCTCGGCCTGGTGTTCAAGCAGAAGCACACCCAGTGGCCCGGCCCCGGCCGGACCAACGACAACGTGGTCGGCGAGCGGATGTTCCCGCGCTACGCGCTCAAGCAGGGCGGCTTCTTCATGGTCGTCTTCGGCGTGATCGCGCTGATGGGCGGCATGTTCCAGATCAACCCGATCTGGCTGTTCGGCCCGTACGAGGCGTGGGTGGTCTCGGCGGCCAGCCAGCCCGACTGGTACGTCATGTTCCTCGACGGCTCGACCCGACTCATGCCGGGCTGGGAGATCCACATTCCGATCGGCAACGGGTACGTCATTCCACCGTTGTTCTGGCCGACTGTGGTCCTACCCGGAATCCTGGTGGGCCTGTCGACGATGTACCCGTTCCTGGAGGCGCGCCGCCTCAAGGACTACAAGCACCACAACCTGCTCCAGCGGCCCCGGGACGTTCCGGCCCGGACCGCCGTGGGCGCCATGGCGCTGGCCTTCTACATCGTGCTGACGCTCTCCGGCGCCAACGACGTCATCGCCGACAAGTTCCACATCAGCCTGAACGCGATGACCTGGGCCGGCCGGATCGGCCTGCTGATCCTGCCGCCGATCGCGTACTACGTCACGTACCGGATCTGCCTGGGTCTGCAGCAGCACGACCGGGAGGTGCTGGCCCACGGCGTGGAGACCGGCATCATCAAGCGGCTGCCCGACGGCCGGTTCGTCGAGGTCCACCAGCCGCTCACCTCGGCCGAGGGACACGACGGTCACCCGCCGGCGCTGGACTACGTCGGCTGGGTGGTGCCGAAGAAGATGAACCGGCTCGGTGCCCTCGGCCCGGCGATCCGGGGCTTCTTCTACCCGATCGAGAAGCCGGCCGAGGCGCCGGTCTCGCCGGGGCACCCGCCGGTCGAGGACCGGCCGGAGCGGGAGGAGATCGGCAGCGGCGAGAGCCGTCGCTGACCTTCCCGGTACGACTGACAGTGGCGCCCGCCGGATCATCCGGCGGGCGCCACTGCCGTTTACGCACCTGTCGTCCGGTTGTGCCCGCCCGGCGTCCGGCGTGCGGTGCACCGGTCCCCGCCGCCCCCGACACGGACGGGTGGAATCGCAGGAATAACCCCGGTCAGCCGGGTATCCGTGCGGTCCGACGTCTCATGGGGGAGGAAGAATGCTGGGAATCAAACGCCTGGGCCTGATGGCCGCGCTGGTGGTCGTGGGGCTGGCGCCCGCCGCCGCGGCGCAGGCCGCGGCGCAGCCGTCGACGCAGGACACGCAGTACCTGCAGGCGGTGCACCAGGTCAACCTGTTCGAGATCACCGCCGGTAACCTGGCCGAGCAGAAGGGCCAGAACCAGCAGGTCAAGGACCTGGGCAAGATGTTCGTCACGGACCACACCCAGCTGGACCAGACGGTGCAGTCGACCGCCCAGCAGCTCAACGTGCAGCTGCCGGCCGACCCGACCGCCGACCAGCAGAAGGTCCTCGACAAGTTGAACAACCTCAACGGGCCCGAGTTCGACAAGGCCTGGGTGACCGCGCAGCTCGCCGGCCACGTCCAGGCAATCCAGGCCACCCAGACCGAGATCTCGCAGGGCTCGGAGCAGTCGGTGGTGCAGATCGCGCAGGACGCGCTGCCGGTCCTGCAGGCGCACTACGACGCGCTGGTGGCCCTGGCCCAGACGCTGGGTGTCCCGGTTCCGCAGACCAGTGCCAGCGGCACGCCCAGCCCGGGCGGCACCACGTCCCCGGGTGGCACCGAGTCGCCGGCTCCGGGCGGCACCGTGACCGAGGAGCCCGCTCCGGGCACCACGGAAACCCCGGTGCCCAGCCAGAGCTGACGTACCGCACGGTCGACGGTGACCGGCCCGCCCACGAGGGCGGGCCGGTCACCGGCTCGTGTCAGTCGGCGCTCGCGAGCCCGATCGCGAACGCCTCCTCCAGGTCGTGCTGGGAGTAGGCACGGAAGGCGATGTGCGACTCCGTGTTCAGCACGCCCGGCACCTTCGAGATGCTGCCGGCGATGACCTGCGCGATCTGCTCGAACTCCCGGACGCGGACCATGGCGATCAGGTCGACGTGCCCGGCCACCGAGTAGACCTCGCTGACGCCGGGCAGGTTGGCCAGGGTCTCGGCCACCTCGGGGATGGAGTCGGTGGCGCAGTCGATCAGCACGATCGCGGTGATCACGGGACGGTTCTCCGTTCGTCGGCGACGAGGCCCATGCTAGAGCCAGCGGCCCTCAGCGCGCCGCCGGGACGGTCAGGTCGTCCCCGGCCCGGATCACCCGGTGGAGGCGTTCCCCGGCCGCGACGCGCGCGCCCGGCCACACCACGGACCGGTCGGCGTCGCCGTGCACGCGCGCGCCCGCGCCCACCACCGAGGCCGTGACCCGGCCGGTCACGGCTGCGGACGGGTCCACCAGCCCGTCCGGGCCGGCGGCGTGCAGGTTGGCGTCCAGGTAGTCGGCCGGGGTGCCGGTGTCGTAGAACGTGCCCCGGTAGGGCACCACGGTGAGCGCGCCGGCCGCCTCCGCCGGCCGCCACACCGTCCGGACCAGGTCGCCGAACGTGGCCGGCAGGTCGCGGACCAGCCGCCAGGGCAGCAGCGAGAAACCCACGAACTCGTGGCCGTCGAAGGTCCCGAGGGCGTCCGGGTCGTCGGCGGGCCGGCCGAGCAGGCGTACGCCGTGCCCGTCCCAGCCGTCGAGCAGCGCGGCGATGTCCGGCCCGGGCGGGGCCAGCGGATCGACCAGGTACGCGTCGGCGTTGCCGACCAGCACGCCCCGGCCGGCGATCCAGTCGCGCAGCCGGCCCACACCACCGGCGGTCCCCAGCGGGGCGTCCGGCTCGACCGACAGGTGGGCCCGGTCGCCCACCCGCGCGACGACCTGGTCACCCAGGTAGCAGGCGTTCACCGCGACCCGTTCCGGACCGGTCAGGCCGAGCCCGGCCAGCCGGGCCAGCGCCCGGTCCAGCAGCGGGACGTTGCCGACCGGGCAGAGCGCCTTCGGCACCCGCTCGGTGAGCGGGCGCAGCCGGGTGCCCTCGCCGGCGGCCAGCACCACCGCGCACACCTCGACCCCCGCCACCGGGCCGTTCACTGCCGGGCCGCCCGCCGCCGGGCCGGGCGTCACCGCGCCGCGGGACGCCGGGTCGGGCGCGCCGGGGACCGGGGTGTTCACGCGGCCGGTGGCGCGACCGGCGGGACCTCGCCGGCGCGCGGGCCGATGCCGTAGTAGCCCAGCAGGTTGGCGGTGGCGCGACTGAGCCGGGGCAGGTCGTCCAGCGGATGGAAGGCGGCCTCGAAGACCTCGGCCCCGTCCACCTTCAGCTCGGTGCGCGACGCCGGCACCTCCGCCTCGAACACCACGTCGACCCAGCCCTTGGCGTGCACCACCGCGTTCGGCACCGCCGGGCGCAGCGCGTCCGGGGACAGACGGACGCCGGACTCCTCGTACAGCTCCCGGGCGGCGCCGACCACCGGGGCCTCGCCGCGTTGCAGCAGCCCGGCGGGCAGCGTCCAGCTGTAGCCGGGCGGCTGGCGCAGCAGCAGGATCCGGCCCGCGCCGGTGGCCTCCGCGTCCCGGACCAGCGTGACCGCGCCGACGACGTACTTCGGCACCACCAGCCGCACCAGCCGCCGCCGCAGCGGGACCGGAAGCCGGTAGAAGATCTGGTAGCCGATGGCCCGTCCGGTGGCACGCGCGCGGGGGATCATGTCGTCCAGGCTAGTGGCCCCGGAGCGGACGCGGGCGAACCGGCTTCGCCTACTGCCGGTGGTCGACCAGGTCGATCAACTGCTCGACCACGGTGTCCGGCTCGACAACGCGGTCGAAGACCGCCACCAGCAGCGTCTCCAGGTCGGGGTAGCCCAGTTCCTCGGACAGCCGCAGCAGCGGCAGGTCGCTGGCCAGACCCCGGCTGTGCTTGCGCAGCGCCAAGCCGATGGAGGCCCGGCCGAGGCGTACCTTGTCGGCGATCGAGATGCCCGGCTCGGTGTGCTCGGCGAACCAGCGGTTGATCTGCATCTGGGCGTGCGGGGACTTGACGAAGCCCAGCCACTCCCGGCGCGGCCCGCGCGGGGGCGCGTCGGCCTCGCAGCCGTTCTCCGTGTCGCGCTCGGTGTAGATCTCCACCACGTCGCCCTCCTCCAGTTCGGAGGAGAGCGGGGCGAGCCGGCCGTTGATCCGGGCCGCCAGGCAGTGGTCACCGCGCTCGGTGCCCAGCTCGTACGCGAGGTCGACCGGGGTGGCCCCGGCCGGCAGCACCACCTGCCGCCCGTCGGCGACGACCTGGATCTGCGCCTCCGACAGGTCGCAGCGCAGCGACTCCATGAACTGGGTCGGGTCGACGGTCTCCTGCTCCCAGTCGAGCACCCGGCGCAGCCAGGCCAGCTCGTCCGCCCGGTCGACCCCCCGGCCCGCGGCCCGGGGGAAGCGGTAGTGGGCGGCCACGCCGTACTCAGCGGAGCGGTGCATCTCGTTGGTGCGGATCAGCACCTCGACCGTGCGGTCCTGCGGGCCGCAGACGCTCGTGTGCAGGGAACGGTAGAGGTTGTTCTTCGGGGAGGCGATGAAGTCCTTGAACCGGCCCGGCACCGGCCGCCAGAGCCCGTGCACGGCCCCCAGCGCGGCGTAACAGTCGGTCGCCGGGCCGTCCACCACGATCGCGATACGCGGCAGGTCGTACGGAGCCGCGTGACCGCCGGCGACGGTGTCCTTCCAGATCGAGTAGAGGTGGCGGGGACGGGGAGAGACGTCGGCGTCCACCCGGTTGCGGCGCAGCGCCACCCGGGTGCGGGCCACCACGTCGGCGAGGTAGGCGTCCCAGCCGGGCCGGTCGTGCACGAAGCGGGCGAGCCGGGCGTGCTCCTCCGGCCGCAGGTGCAGCAGGACCACGTCGTCCAGTTCGCGTTTGAGCGTCTGGATGCCGAGCCGGTCGCAGAGCGGGACCAGGACCTCCTGGGTCTTGCGGGCGATCCGCTCCCGGGAGGCGGCCGAGCGGACCCCGAGCGTGCGCATGTTGTGCAGCCGGTCGGCCAGCTTGATCACCAGCACCCGGACGTCCTTGCCGGCCGCCACGATCATCTTGCGGACGGTCTCCGCCTCGGCGGCCTTGCCGTAGAACGCCTTGTCGAACTTCGTCACCCCGTCGACCAGGTGGGCGACCTCGCGGCCGAAGTCCTCCTGGAGCGCCTGGAGCGTGTAGCGGGTGTCCTCCACCGTGTCGTGCAGCAGCGCGGCGACCAGCGTGATGGTGTCCATGCCGAGGTCGGCGCAGATCTGCGCCACCGCCAGCGGGTGGGTGATGTACGGCTCACCGCTCTTGCGGAACTGACCGCGGTGCATGTTCTCGGCGATCGTGTAGGCGCGACGCAGCATCGAGGCGTCGGCGCTCGCGTGGATGCCCCGGTGGGCGCGGACCAGTGTGGTGACCGGGTCGCCGTCGGAGGTCGGCCAGGTGAGCAGGGAACGCAGGCGGCGGGTGAGCGGTAGTTCGCCCTGGGCTGGAAGCGCGCCACCCAGGGCGGCGCCGTGTCCGGCGTCGACGTCCACCTGGGACACCTCCTCACCCCGGCCCTCGGCCGCCGGAAACCGGCGGCCGGGAGCAGAGCCCGCGAATCGGGCAGGTCTGCACTCCTTTAACAGACTAAGGGAGTCGAGGTAGTCCGATCGGTCAGTTGGTCATGAGCGTTCGGTCGAGACTTTGTGCGATCCGCCGCTCTCCGCCTTCGCCAGCAGGTCACGGAAACGCCCCGCCCCGGCCACCGGCGAGGCCCATCCGGAGGTCGCCTCGACCAGGCGGGTCTCCGGTCGCTCCAACCAGGACAGGATCCGTTCGGTCTCCTCGGCGGTCGCGGACGGCACCGGCCCGTGCCCGGGCAGCACCGTCTCGGCGGTGGCCCGGATCGCGGCGATCGTCGGTCGCGGGTGGACACCCGGCGGGGACACCCCGGCCCCCGCCAGCCGGCCGTGCCGGACCAGCGCCAGCTCCCAGCCGCCCCGGGCCGCCGGGCGGGCGGCGGCCAGCTCGGCGATGCCGGTCAGCGCGGCCAGCCGCTGCATCCGGACCGCCGCGCGCAGCACCGCTACGAGCCGGCCGCGTACCACAGCCGCCTCCTCGTAGCGCTGGGCGGCCGACAGCACCTCGATGCGGTCGAGCAGCGCGTCCACCACCACACCGGGGTCGTCGCGGGTGGCGGTGCGGAACGGCGTCGCCGCGCGGTCGTCGTACTCCTCGGGGGTGATCCGGTGCTCGCAGGGCGCCGGGCAGCGCCCCAGCTCGGCCAGCGCGCAGGCCGGCATGGTCGTGCGCCGGGACAGCCGGTGGGTGCACTGGCGCAGCGGCACCGCGTCGTGGAAACCGGCGGCGGCCAGCTCGGCCGCCTGCCGGGACCGGAACGGCCCCAGGTAGGCCGTGTCGGTCGGCGCGATGTCGCGCACGATCGACAACCGGGGGTACGCCTCGTCGGTGAGTTTCAGCCACACCTGGCGCTCCGGATACTTCGACCGGCGGTTGTACGGCGGCGCGTGCGCCGCGATCAGCCGCAGCTCGCGGACCTCCGCCTCCAGCGAGTGGGCGCACTCGACCGCCTCCACGCGCTCGGCGGCGGCGAGCATCTCGGAGATCCGGGCCCGCTTCTCCGCGGCGGTGAAGTAGCTGCGGACCCGGGTGGCGACGTCGCCGGAGGTGCCGACGTAGAGCGGCCGGTCGTCGGCGGCCCGGAAGATGTAGACGCCCGGCACCTTGGGCAGCCCGTCGGCGAGGTGCCGCTTGCGGCGCTGGGTGGGGGTGACCGCGCGGGCGAACTCGATGGCCTCGCCGACGGTGTCGACCCGGTGCCCGCCGAGCCGGCCGATCAGCCCGTGCAGCACGTCGACGGTGGCCTTGGCGTCGTCCAGCGCCCGGTGGGTGGGCTGGGTCGCGGTGCGGAAGTAGGCGGCGAGCGTGCCCAGCTTGCGGTTGGGCACCTCGTCGCGGGTGAGCACCCGCCGGGCCAGCGCGGCCGTGTCCAGCACCCGGGGGTTGGGCCAGCGGTAGCCGTGCCTGGCGCAGGCGGCCTTGAGGAACCCCACGTCGTACGGCGCGTTGTGGGCGACCAGCACGGCGTCGCTGATGAACTCCAGGAAACTCGGCAGCACCTGCTCGACCGGCGGGGCGGGCAGCAGCATGGCCTGCGTGATGCCGGTCAGCACGGTGATGAACGGCGGGATCGGCACGCCCGGGTTGACCAGCGTGGCGAGCACGCCCAGCTCCTCGCCGCCGCGCACCTTCACCGCGCCGATCTCGGTGATCCCGCCGCCGTCGGGCGCGCCGCCCGTGGTCTCCAGGTCGACCACCACGAAGGTGGTCGCGTAGAGCGGCAGCGCCGGGTCCACAGCGCTGCC
This sequence comes from Micromonospora echinospora, assembly GCF_014203425.1. Lineage (NCBI taxonomy): Bacteria > Bacillati > Actinomycetota > Actinomycetes > Micromonosporales > Micromonosporaceae > Micromonospora > Micromonospora echinospora. The sequence goes on along the minus strand of NZ_JACHJC010000001.1, from coordinate 5,801,545 downwards.
CGCCGCAGTGTCCAGGCCGGCCAGCGACTCCTGGACGTACTCCGCTCGTGTCACCCGCGGGACGCTAGCGGCACGGTCCGACACTCGCGTCACTGCGGTCCCAGGAGTTACCACGGGGGTACGATGAGAGATCGGCTCACCACTGGGCGGTGGGCCCGTTCGGGGTGGGAGACTTGCCTCATGCCCCTCACCGAGCCGTACGACGACCACTCCTCCGCGGAGGAGCCGGTGGTCGGTGTGCCCGGTGCCGGTGAGGACGCGCCGATCCCGGTCGAGCCTGAGCCCACCCTGCCCGAGCCGGTCCGGCAGCGGATCGTGACGCTCACCGCCGCCGTGCTGCCCGGCCTGCCCGCCGACGAGGTGCCGGTGCCACTGCGGCGGGTCGCCAAGTTCGCCCCGAACCGCCGCGCCCGCCTCGGCGCGCCCGTGATCGCCGCCCAGCTCACCGCCGACCCGCTGTTCCGGCAGCGGATCACCGCCCGGGTGCTGGCCGACGCCGGCGACCTCGGCGCGGCGGTGGTGGAGGGCACCGCCCCGGCCGCCGCCGACCCGGTCGAGGTGGCCGCCCTGGCCTACCTGGCCCGGCCCCGCGGCTGGCGGGAACTGATCGAGGCCAGCGGCGAGGCGGTACGCGCCGAGGCCGACAGTGCGGTCGTGGCCGAACTGGTCCGCGAGGCCGAGCAGCGGGCCGCCCGTGCCGAGCACGACCGGGCGGTGGCCCGGGTGGAGGCGGAGAAGCTGCGCGACGAGCTGGCCCGGGTCCGGGAGGAGCTGGGTCAGCTCCGCGAGGAGGCGCGCCAGTTGGCCCGTACCCTGCGGGAGACCCAGGGCCGCGAGCGCAAGGCCACCGAACTGCTCGCCACCGAGCGGGGCCGGGCGGCCCGCGCGGCGGCCGACGCGGACGCCGAGCTGCGCCGCGCCCGGGCCCGGCTGGCCGAGGCGGAGGCCGCCGCCGGCGTGGCCCGGGCCAGCGCCAAGGAGGCCCGCTCGGTTGACGACGCCCGGCTGTGGCTGCTGCTGGAGACGATCGGCCAGGCGGCCGTCGGGCTGCGCCGCGAGCTGGCGCTCGACCCGGTGGACAAGCTGCCCGCCGACTTCGTCGCCGACGCGTTCGCCGACCAGCCGGGCGCCGCGCCGGCCGGACCGGCGACCAGGGCCCGCGACACCGACGACCCGGCCCGCCTCGACCAGCTCCTCGCGCTGCCCCGGGCACACCTGGTGGTGGACGGCTACAACGTCACCAAGCGCGGCTTCGGTGAGATGTCGCTGGAGCAGCAGCGCAAGCGGCTGATCACCGGGCTGGGCGGGATCGCCGCGCAGACCGGGGACGAGGTCACCGTGGTCTTCGACGGCGCCGAGCGGATCCACGGGCTGCCGCCCGCGCCGCGCGGCGTGCGGGTGCTGTTCTCCCGCAAGGGCGAGACCGCGGACGAGCTGATCCGCCGGCTGGTCCGCGCCGAGCCGGCCGGGCGGCCGGTGGTGGTGGTCTCCTCCGACCGCGAGGTCGCCGACGGGGTCCGCCGGCACGGCGCGTACCCGCTGGGCGCCGACTCGCTGCTGCGGCGCCTGGCCCGCTCCTGACCGCACAGCCGTCCCCGCTTGACCGCCGCCCTGCTTGATCGACTCCAGATCGGGGGAGTGGCGGGGTCGGGCGCGTGCTGATCGCGCCACTTCGGCGTACTGGTTGGGGTTCGCGGCGGGTGCTGCCTCGTTGTCCGGTTCTGTCATACCCGGGCGTTAGCGTCGTGGTGACCGACGGTGGTGGTCCCTTCTCCGAGCGCCACCGGCGACCCGTCAGGAGGCGTTGATGCTCATCGACTGCGACACCTGCGGCAACCGCGGCGCCGGCTGCTCCGGCTGCCTGGTGACCGCTCTGCTCGACTCCGACCCGGCCGACCTGGGCCCGGCCGAGCACCGGGCGATCGAGGTGTTCGCGCGGGCCGGGTTCGAGGTCGAGGTGCTGCCACCCGCGCCCGCCGTGGCGCCGGCCGCGAGACGGGCGCCGGCGCCCCGCCGTACCGGCCGTCGCCGGATCGCCTGACCCGCCTGCCGGCTGCTGTCGGCCTTTCGCCGGGCCTGAGCAGATGCCGGTCGCCGGGCCCGAGCGGATGCCGGTCGCTGGGCCTGAGCAGATGCCGGGCCGCGCGGTCGGGACGGTCGTCGGGCACGGCGGTCCGAGCGCGGGCCGGGCAATAGGATGAGCGGTCACGGTGGGAGGGGGCGGCATGACGCGGACCGGGCACGACGGCGAGGTGCGGCGGTGACCCCGCGCGGGTGGGCCCTGCTGACCCTGGCCGGCCTGGCGGTGGCGCTGCTCGTGGCGGTGGCGCTGCTGGTGCCGTGGAGCCGGCCGCCCGCGCCGCGAGCCGACCAGCTCGCGGCGCTGCGGGAGCTACCGGCCGAGCAGGTGGCCCGGGGCCGCGCGTTCCACGGCGCGCTGCGCCCGGCGGCCTGGTCGGCGCTGGCGGTCGGGCTGGTGGTGGCACTGCTGCTCGGCCTCACCCCGCTGGGCGGGCGCCTGGTCGAACTGGCCGGCCGGCCCTTCGGCGGGCACTGGATCGCGCAGGCCGTGCTCGGCGGGCTGGCCGTCATGTTCCTCGCCGACCTGCTCACCCTGCCCTTCGCGGCCTGGCGGCGCACAGTGCTGGTCCGCTACGGGCTGAGCACCCAGAGCTGGGGCGGCTGGGCGGTCGACCTGCTCAAGTCGTACGCGGTGAGCGCGGTGATCGGCGCGCTGGTGCTGCTCGGCTTCTACACAGTGATCCGGCTGGCCCCGCGCTGGTGGTGGGCGTTCGGCGCGGCCGGCGCGGCAGCCCTGGTGGTGGTGCTGTCGTTCGTGCTGCCGGTGCTCGTCGAGCCGGTGTTCAACCGGTTCACCCCGATGGAGCCGGGCCCGCTGCGCAGCGAGCTGACCGCGATGGCGGCCCGGGACGGCGTACCGGTGCGCGACGTGCTCGTCGCCGACGCGTCCCGGCGTACCAGCGCGGTGAACGCGTACGTCTCCGGGCTCGGGCCGACGCGGCGGGTGGTGGTCTACGACACGCTGCTGCGCGAGGCGGAGCCGGCGGAGGTGACGAGCGTGGTGGCCCACGAGCTGGGGCACGCCAAGGACCGGGACGTGTGGACCGGCACGCTGCTCGGCGCGCTCGGCGCCGCCGCGGCGGTGGTGTCGCTCTACCTGATCGGCTCCTGGACGCCACTGCTGCGGCTCGCCGGCGTCGACTCGATCGCCCAGCCGCGGGCGTTCCCGCTGCTGATCGCGCTGGTCACGGTGGCCGGCCTGCTCACCACGCCGGTGCAGGCGCTGGTCTCCCGCCGGATCGAGGCCCGCGCCGACGCCCACGCGCTGGCGCTCACCGGCGACCCGGCGACGTTCGAGGCGATGCAGCGCCGGCTGGCCGGGGTCAACCTGGCCGACCCCGACCCGCCGCGCTGGGAGCACCTCTGGTCGGCTACCCACCCGTCCACCGTGGAGCGGATGGCCGCCGCCCGCGCCTACGCCAGGGAGTCCGGCCGATGAGCCGCACCTTGCTGATCACCAACGACTTCCCGCCGCGCCCCGGCGGCATCCAGTCGTTCGTGCACAACCTCGCGGTACGCCAGCCGCCCGGCTCGGTGGTGGTCTACGCGTCGAGCTGGCGCGGGGCGGAGAAGTTCGACGCCGACCAGCCGTTCGAGGTCGTCCGGGAACGTACCCGGGTGCTGCTGCCCACGCCGCTGATCGCCCGGCGGGCGGCGCGGCTGGCCCGCGCGTACGACTGCGACACGGTCTGGTTCGGCGCGGCGGCCCCGCTGGGGCTGCTCGCGACGGGCCTGCGGCGGCGGGCCGGGATCCGCCGGGCGGTGGCGCTGACCCACGGGCACGAGGTCGGTTGGGCGGCGCTGCCCGGCGCCCGCTCGGCGCTGCGCCGCATCGGCCGGGGCGTGGACGTGACCACCTACCTCGGCGAGTACACCCGGACGCGGCTGGCGCGCGTGCTGGACGGGCTGACCGAGCTGCGCCGGCTCGCGCCCGGCGTGGACGTGGAGACCTACCACCCGGACGTCGACGGCAAGGAGGTCCGCAAGCGGCTCGGGCTGGCCGACCGGCCGGTGGTGGTGTGCGTGTCGCGGCTGGTGCCCCGCAAGGGCCAGGACATGCTGATCCGCGCGCTGCCCGAGATCCGCCGCCGGGTGCCCGGCGCCGCGCTGCTGGTGGTCGGCGGCGGGCCGTACCGCTCGACGCTGGAGAAGCTGGCCCGGCAGACCGGGCTGGAACACGACGTGGTGTTCACCGGCTCCGTGCCGTCGGACGCGCTGCCCGCCCACTACGCGGCCGGTGACGTCTACGCGATGCCCTGCCGCACCCGTAACCGGGGCCTGGACGTGGAGGGACTCGGGATCGTCTACCTGGAGGCGGGGGCCACCGGGCTGCCGGTGGTGGCCGGCGACTCCGGGGGCGCGCCGGATGCGGTCCGCGACGGCGAGACCGGGTTCGTGGTTTCCGGCCGGGACGTGGCCCAGCTCGCCGACGGGGTGGCCACGCTGCTCGCCGACCGGGACCTGGCCCGGCAGTTCGGCGCGGCCGGCCGGGCCTGGGTGGAGCGGGAGTGGCGCTGGGAGACGCAGGCGCAGCGGATGGCCGCGCTGCTGGCCGGCTGACCGCCGCCCCGGACAGCGGCTCCGGCCCGGCGGCCGGTCCGCCTCAGGAGACGGCTTCGACGTGCACGGGCACCCGGCCCAGGTGCGGCGCGGCCGGGCCGGGGCGGCCGAAGTGCCAGCCCTGCCCGGCGTCGCAGCCGATCGCGCGCAGCCGGTCCGCCTGGTCGGCCGTCTCCACGCCCTCGGCGGTGACGGTCAGGTCCAGCGCGTGCGCCAGCGAGACGAGCGAGGCGAGGATCCGCTCGTCGGTGCCGCTGTCCGGCGCGCGCAGGCCGGTGACGAACTCGCCGGCCACCTTCAGCTCGTCGACCGGCAGGTCCCGCAGGTACGCGAGGTTGCAGTAGCCGGTGCCGAAGTCGTCGATGGCGACCCGGACGCCCAGGTCGCCGAGCACCCGCAGCGCCCGCACCGGCTCGACCACGGTGCTCATCATGGTGCTCTCGGTGATCTCCAGTTGCAGCCGGCGCGGCGGCAGGCCGGTGCGGCCGAGCACGCCGCGTACCTCGGGCACCAGGTCGGCCCGGTGCAACTGGCGTACGGCGAGGTTGACGCTGACGAACGGCGCGTCGCCGTCGACCGCCGGCCAGGTGCCCGCCTCGCGGCACGCCTCGGCCAGCACCCAGCTGCCGAGCGGGACGATCAGCCCGGTCTCCTCGGCCAGCGGGATGAAGCTGTCCGGCCGCAGCACACCCAGCTCGGGGTGGCGCCAGCGCACCAGCGCCTCCATGCCGAGCACCCGCCCGTCGCGCAGGGACGTCAGCGGCTGGTAGTCGAGGTAGAACTCGCCCCGGTCCAGCGCGGCCGGGATCGCCGCGGACAGCGCGTACCGGGCCAGGTCGCGGCGGTTGCGGTCGGCGTCGAACAGCGACCAGCGGGCCCCGCCCGCGGCCTTGGCCCAGTGCAGCGTGCTGTCGGCCGCGCGCATCAGCTCCATCGGGGAGGTGCCCGCGACCGGGCGTTCCACGATGCCGATGCTCGCCGAGACGGTCAGCTCGTGGCCGTCGACGAGCGCCGGCTCGCCAACCGCTGCGAGCGCCGCCTCGGCGACCTTCACCGCGTCGTCGGTGCCGGTCGTGCGCTCGATCAGGATCACGAACTCGTCGCCACCGAGCCGGGCCACCAGATGCTCGCCGAGCGCCTCGTGCAGCCGCTGTGCCACCGCCACCAGCAACGAGTCGCCGACCTGGTGGCCGAGGGAGTCGTTGACGATCTTGAACCGGTCCAGGTCGAGGAAGCAGACGCCGACCCGGTCGGCGCCCCGGGTGATCGCGGCGGCCAGCCGCTCGGTGAACAGCGTGCGGTTGGGCAGGCCGGTGAGCGGGTCGTGGGTGGCCTGGTGCCGGAACCGGGCCTCGCTGTCGCGCAGCGCCCGTTCCGCGTGCGCCCGGGCGATCATGGCGGCGCGGCGGATGGACTCCTGCTCGTCGAGCGTGCGGTCGCGCAGCGCGCGGGCGTAGCCGGTGGCGACGGTGGCGAGCAGCCGCGCCATCCGGTCCTCGACGTCGTCGACGACCAGGTCGAGGTCGCGGACCAGGCGCAGCTGGATCACCTCGACGGTGCGGCCCAGCCCTTCGGCGGAGGCGATGTGCGCCTGCACCAGTTCCGCGCCGACCTGCTGGCCGATCCGCATGTCGAACGGCTCGGCCCGCAGCGCCTGGGCCAGCCGTTCGGTGAGCCGCTGCAACATCTCCTCCAGCTGCGTCTGCGCCATCGGCAGGTAGCTGGTCCCGGAGACGGCCTTCGCCCAGGCCCGGGCGAACACGCCGGGCCGGCAGCGGGTCGCGTCGTCACCCACCGAGCCGCCCGACGCCGCCCATGAAGACCGCCCGCTCGGCGTTCTCGGCCTGGTCGGGGGAGTCCGGCCGCCACTGCGGCACCCACACCACGCCCGGGTCGACCAGCTCGAAGCCGTCGAAGAGCGCGGTCAGCTCGGCCCGGCTGCGGATCCAGAGCTGGTTGTCGGTGCGCCGGTAGACCCGCTCCGCCTCGGCCCGTTCGCCGGTGCCCGCGCGGCCGTCCTCGCTGGCCTGGGAGAGCACCAGGTGGCTGCCGGGCGCCAGCGCCGCGCGCAGCGTCCGCAGGATCTCCTCGGGGCGGTCGGTGTCCGGGATGAAGTGCAGCACCGCCACGACCATCACCGCGACCGGCTGTGTGAAGTCCAGCAGCCGGGTGACCTCCGGGTGGGCCAGGATCGCCTCCGGGTTGCGCAGGTCCTCCTGGAGCACCGTGGCGCGATCGTTGCCGGCCAGGATCTCCTGGCTGTGTGCCACCGCCACCGGGTCCACGTCGACGTAGACGACGCGCGACTCCGGGTCGATGCCCTGGGCGATCTCGTGGACGTTGCCGACGGTGGGGATGCCGGAGCCGATGTCCAGGAACTGGCGGACGCCGGTCCCGGCGAGGTACTGCACCGCCCGGCGCAGGAACGCGCGGTTGGCCTGGGCCATCAGCGGGGCCTCCGGCACCGCCTCCACCATCGCCCGGGCGGCGGCCCGGTCGGCGGCGAAGTTGTGCGAGCCGCCGAGGTAGTAGTCGTACATGCGGGCGACGCTGGGGCGTTCGATGTCGATCGTCTCGGGTGCCCAGTCCGGCCGCTGCATGTCCTGCCCCTCGGGTGTCGACGACGCGCGGCCGTCACCGCCGCGCGGATCACCCGCGTATTCTGCCCCTCCGCCGTCGTGGTGCAAAGACCGTCGTCGCTATGCGTCCGGCCGTTCACCGTGCGCGGTCAGCCGCACCCGTGACGCCGAAGAGGCCCGCGTCCGTGGCGGACGGGGCCTCTTCCGGCGGTGTGCCTCAGAACTTGGGCGCGTCCGGGGCCTCGAGCAGGCCCAGCCGCAGCGCGGTCATCAGCGCCTGGGCCCGGTTGGCCGCGCCCAGCTTCTCGTAGAGCTTGGAGATGTGGGTCTTGGCGGTCGACTCGCTGACGAACAGCTGCTTGGCGATGCCGGCCACGCTCATGCCGTCGGCGAGCAGCCGCAGCACCTGGCCCTCGCGGGGGGACAGCTGCGGGCCGGACGGCGCCAGCCGGCGCTTCATCGCCTCGGCCAGGTCGGCGGCGGTGAACGCGCTGGGGGAGGAGGCGGCGTGCCGGGCCGCGGCGACCACCTCGTCGGCCGGCGCGGTCTTCGGCACGAACGCGCTCGCGCCGGCCTCCAGGGCACCGAAGAGCTGGTCGTCGCCGGCGTACATGGTCAGCACGACGATGCCCATCGACGCGCTGGACTTGCGCAGGGCGCGGGTGGCCTCCAGGCCGCTGCCGTCGGGCAGGCGAAGGTCCATGATCACCACGTCGGGCTGGAGCGCGCCGGCCTGGCGCACGCCCTCCGCGGCGGTGGCGGCCTCGCCCACGACCTCGAACTGGCGGTCACGCTCGAAGGCGTGCCGCAGGCCCTTGCGGATGAGGTCGTGGTCGTCGACTAGGAGAACCTTGGTACGGGTGGCCGGTGTCGGACTGCTGGTCATCCTCGGGTTACTCCCCTTCTGCTGCTGCGGCGCTGCCGCGCACCTTATCGCGCCGGGGCGACGAGCCGAGCACCACGGCCACTGTCGTCCCACTGGGTTGACGTGGCCTGATCTCCAACCGGCCTCGGATACGTTCCGCCCTCTCCGCCATGATCGCAAGGCCATAGTGCCCGTCCGGGCGCTGGTCACCGATGCCGTGACCGTCATCCGACACTTCAATTCGGGTGTACGGGGGATCCACCTCGCACGTGACCCAGAGGTTCGAGGCGCCGGCGTGCTTGCGGGCGTTCGTCACCGCCTCCTGCGCGATGCGCAGCAACTCGGCCTCGGTCGCGGCCGGCAGCCGCGCGGTGGACTCGTCGAGCGACAGGTGCACCCGCAGGCCGCCGGAGGCGCCGACGGTACGGGCGTACTCGGCGATGGCGGCGGCCAGGCCACCGTGCCGGTCCACCTCGCTGCGCAGCTCGAACAGGCTCAGCCGCAGCTCGGTGATCACCCGGGTCACCTCCTGGCGCAGCGTGCGCAGCGAGTCGGCGGTCTCCTCCGCGTCCTCGTGCACGGTGGCCAGGGCGTTGTCGATGCCGTACCCGACCATGACCAGCTCCTGGGCGACCCCGTCGTGGATCTCCCGGGCCAGCCGCTGCCGCTCCTCGTTCGTCGCCAGCGAGCGCACCTCGTCGAAGAGCAGCGCCGCCTCCAGCCGCAGCGCCGCCGGGCCGGTCAGCGCCGTCACCCGGGACACCACAGGCGGCGGGTACGCGGCAGCGGTGTCCGCCTCGATCACCACCAGGCCGACCGTGCGCACGCCGGCCACCAGCGGCACGATCAGCGCGGAGACCTCCCCGGAGCGCCGGGAGCGGCCCTGCGAGCGGGACGAGACGGTCGGCTGCTGGCTGGCCCAGGCGTCGGCGATGGCCGAGTCGGCGTCGAGCGTGGTCTCCCAGTCGACCCGGTCCGCGCCGATCTGGGCCAGCACGACCAGCCGGCCGCCGCCGCTGGCGGAGAGCACCGCGCCCCGGTCGGTCTTCGCCACCACCCGCAGCTCCTCCAGCAGGTGCTCGGAGATGCCGCCCGGGTCCAGCGTGGCGCCGGGCAGCTGCCGGGCGACCGTACGCAGCTGGGTGAGCAGCCGGGTCGCCTCGGCGTACGGCTGGGGTTTGCCCTCGCCGCGGACCCGCATCACGCGCTGGAGCGTGCCGGCGGTGTAGAGGCCGAGACCGGCCAGGATCAGCCACTGGGCGCAGACCGCCAGGTAGCCGACCTGACCGAGCTGCGCGCCACCGTCGACCTGGGTGAACGCGGCGCTGGCCACGAGCGTCGCCGCCGCCACCACGAGCAGCGCGGCGCCCTCGCGGAAGCGGCGGCTCAGCGCGGTCACGGTGACCGGCACGGCGAGGTACGGCAGCACCGCCGAGGCGCCCACCCCGCCGGTGACACCGGTGAGATGGGTGTCGGCGGCGACCTGGCTGGCGGCCAGCCCGAGCACCACCACCTCGGCGAACCGGCTGATCGAGGTGAGCAGCCGGTGCTGCGGGGCGAGCACGGCGGGCAGCCCCGCGACGCCCAGCAGGGCGATCCACCAGAGCTGGGCGGCGTCGCGGGTGGCGAACAGGGTCAGGGCGGCGACCAGCGCGAGGAGAACCGCGCGGGCCGCGACCGCGAGGGGCTGCGTCTGCGGCTGGCCGGATGTGGAGGCGGGCACGTGACGGATCGTAGTCAGCGTTGGTAGATCTCGGCGATCTCCGAGGCGTACGTCTTGTGCACGACCTGCCGCTTGACCTTCAGCGACGGGGTCAGCTCACCTGTGGTCTCGGTGAAGTCCTGCGGCAGGATCCGGAACACCTTGATCGCCTCGGCCTTGGAGACCGCCTGGTTGGCCTGGTCGATCGCGCCCTGCACCTCGGCGCGCAGCGCCGCGTCCTCGCGCAGCTCGGCGATGCTCGTGGTCTCCGGGCGGCCCTGCGCGGCCAGCCACTTCGGCAGCGCCTCCTCGTCGATGGTGACGAGCGCGGCGATGAACGGCTGCCGGTCGCCGACCACCACGCACTGGCTGATCAGCGGGTGCGCCCGGACCTGGTCCTCCAGCACCGCCGGGGCGACGTTCTTGCCGCCGGCGGTCACGATGATCTCCTTCTTGCGGCCGGTGATGCTCAGGTAGCCGTCGTCGTCGAGGTGCCCGAGGTCGCCGGTGCGGAACCAGCCGTCGGCGCTGATCGCCTCGTCGGTGGCCGCCTCGTTGTGCCAGTAGCCCTGGAAGACGATGTCGCCGGCGATGAGGACCTCGCCGTCGTCGTCGATGCGGATGGTGACGCCGGGCAGGGGGCGGCCGACGGTGCCGATCCGGGTGCCGGTGGGCAGGTTGGCGGCGGCGGCCGGGGAGGTCTCGGTCAGGCCGTACCCCTCGCAGATGGTCACCCCGACGCCGCGGAAGAAGTGCCCGAGCCGCGCGCCCAGCGGCGCGCCGCCGGAGATGGCGTCGCGGCACCGGCCGCCCATCGCCGCCCGCAGCTTGCGGTAGACCAGCTTGTCGAAGAGGGTGTGCTGCGCGCGCAGCGCCAGGCCCGGACCGCCCGGCAGCTCCTGCGCCTCGCTCCAGGCGATGGCGACCTTCTCCGCCCGGTCGAAGATCTTGCCCTTGCCCTCGGCCTCGGCCTTCTGCCGCGCGCCGTTGTAGACCTTCTCGAAGACCCGGGGTACGGAGAGCACGAACGTGGGCCGGAAGTCCTGCAGCTCGGCGACCAGGTTCGTGGTGTCCGCGCAGTGCGCCATGGTGGCCCGGGCGTGCACCACGCCGACCTGGATGAGCCGGGCGAAGGCGTGCGCGAGCGGCAGGAACAGCAGCGTCGAGGCGCCCGGGCGGAACAGGTTCGGCAGCACCGGCACCGCGTTGGCGATGTCGGTGTAGATGTTGCGGTGCGTCAGCACGCAGCCCTTCGGCCGGCCGGTGGTGCCGCTGGTGTAGATGATCGTGGCGACGTCGCCGGCCTTGAGCATGGAGCGGCGCGTGTCGACCTCGGCCGGGTCCACCGCCTCGCCGGCGGCGACCAGCTCGTCCACCACGCCCAGGTCGATCTGCCAGACCTCGCGCAGCTCGGGCAGCCGGTCCCGGACACCGGCGACCAGGGTGGCGTGCGCGGTGCTCTCCACCACCACGGCGACGGCGCCGGAGTCGCCGAGGATCCAGGCGGCCTGCTCGGCGCTGGAGGTCTCGTAGATCGGCACGGTGACCGCGCCGGCGGCCCAGATCGCGTAGTCGAACAGGGTCCACTCGTAGCGGGTGCGGCTCATCAGGCCGACCCGGTCGCCGGGGGAGACGCCGGCCGCGATCAGGCCCCGGGCCACCGCGACCACCTCGTCGCGGAACTGCCGGCAGGTCACCTCCTCGCGCGCCGCCGTCCCCGCGCCGGGACGGACGAACTGCACGGTGTCCGGGGCGACCTCGGCGTTTTCCCAGACCGGGTCGGTCAGGTTGGCCGAGTCGCCGACGGTGACGATCGGCGGGACGGAGAACTCGCGCACCTGCACTCCCTCGTGCTCTACCGGCGGGGGCCGGCCTGGTCAGCTCTGTCGAAACCTACCCGCACACCCCGGGGGGTCGGCCAGGGAGGTTGCCTGACCGGCTGGTGGGACGCCGTCGGCGGGTGGAGCGGCGCCGGCCGGGACGCGGCCGGGTAGCCTCCCCCCATGGCGGACTCCTCCACCCAGTCGATCATCATCGGCGCGTCACCGGATCGGGTGGCGGCCGTCATCTGCGACTTCCCCAGTTACCCCGAGTGGACCGAGGCGGTCCGCGAGGCCGAGGTGATCGAGGAGTACGAGGACGGCTACGCCAGTCAGGTCCGGTTCACGCTCGACGCGGGCGTGCTGGCCGACGAGTACGTGCTGGCCTACGAGTACGCCGAGGACATCTCCCGGATCGAGTGGCACCTGGTCGCCCCGTCGAAGATGCAGCGGTCCCAGCGCGGGTCGTACGACCTGGTGGGCAACCCGGACGGGACGACCACGGTGACCTACACCCTGGAGGTGGAGCTGTCCGTGGCGATGCTCGGCATGTTCCGCCGCAAGGCCGAGAAAATGATCATGGATACGGCGTTGAAGCAGCTCAAGCGCCGGGTAGAAGCACCCGGTGCGGCGCAGGAGACCCGACCGTCGTCCCGGTAGTCACGCTGGAGGAGCCGAACCATGGGCACCACTGATCCGGGTTCGGCCCGGGAAGAGGCCGAGCGCCTCGTCGCCACACTGCTGGCCACCGCGAAGCTGGCCGCCGCCACGCCGGGCTCCGGCCCCTGGGGTCCGCTCGGTGGGATCCTCTCCGGTGTCCTCGGTCACACCGGCTCGGACACCGGTTCCGGTCCGCGGGCGTCCGGCCCCGCCGGTTTCGCCACCGGCTCCCCGGAATGCTGTGTCTGCCCCGTCTGTCGCGGTATCGCCGCGTTGCGTGACCCGAGTCCCGAGTTCGCCGAGCGGCTCGCCACCGGCGCCGGGGACCTTGCGGCCGGTGTCGCCAGCATGCTCCGCGCGTTCACCCCGGCCGAGCCGGAGCAGCCGGCCGACACCGGCGGCGCCGCGCCGGGCGGATCGGGGGACCACGTGTGGCGCGAGGCGACCCGTACCGGGCATGATTCTCAGCCGGCACCCGAGCAGGACGTGTGGTCCGCCGCCACCCGGGGGGAGGGCGCGGCCGATGCGGGTGCCGCCGACGCCGCCGGGCCGCAGGAACCGGCGACGAGCCGGCCACCGGCCGGCCGTCCCGTGGTGCCCGCCTCGCGGGCGTCCGGCGAGGTGGGCGCGGACGCACCAGGCGACGGGGCCTGACCACCGGACATCCCGGGACCGTACGGCCGGTTCGGCCGGTTCCCGGGCAGCACAGCAGAGGGGAGTGGCAGCGGTGACGCTGACCATCGGAGTCGACGTCGGTGGCACGAAGGTGGCCGGCGGTGTCGTGGACGACGCCGGCGCGGTACTCGTGCAGACGCGACGGGACACCCCCGCCGACGACGTGGCCAAGACCCGCGACGTCATCATCGAGGTCGTCACCGAGCTGGCCGCCGGTCACGCCGTCGAGGCGGTCGGCATCGGCGCCGCCGGCTGGATCGACGCCTCCCGCTCCACCGTGCTGTTCGCCCCGAACCTGGCCTGGCGGGACGAGCCGCTGCGCACGTACGTCGGGGACGCCACCGGCCTGCCGGTGATCGTGGAGAACGACGGGAACGTGGCCGCCTGGGCGGAGTTCCGCTACGGCGCGGCCCGCGACGCCGACGACTCGATGGTCATGTTCACCATCGGCACCGGCGTCGGCGGCGGCATCGTGCTCGGCGGCGACCTGGTCCGCGGCGCCAACGGCATCGCCGCCGAGCTGGGGCACATGCTCACCGTGCCGGACGGCCACCAGTGCGGCTGCGGCCGGCTGGGCTGCATCGAGCAGTACGCCAGCGGCAGCGCCCTGGTCCGCTTCGCCCGCGCCGCCGCCCGGCAGGAGCCGCACCGGGCCGCAGCGCTGCTGGAGCTGGCCGACGGCGAGGCCGAGTTGATCACCGGCCCGATGGTGACCGCCGCGGCCAAGGGCGGCGACCCGGTCTCCACCGAGGCGTTCGCCCAGGTCGGCCGCTGGCTCGGCACCAGCCTCGCCGACATGGCGCAGATCCTCGACCCGCAGGTGCTCGTGGTGGGCGGCGGCGTGATCGACGCCGGTGACCTGCTGCTCGGCCCGACCCGCCGGTCGTTCGCCGAGGCGCTGGCCCAGCGCAGCCGCCTGCCCGTCGCCGAGGTACGCCCGGCCGAGCTCGGCAACACCGCCGGCGTGATCGGCGCCGCCGACCTGGCCCGGCGGATCTGACATGACGGACTCGGGTGTGCCGCTGCGGGTGGTGTCGTACAACGTCCACGGACAGCGGGACGACACCGCCGCGCTGGCCGAGGTGGTCCGGGGCGCGGACCCGGACGTGGTGATCGTCCAGGAGGGACCGCGCCGGTTCCGGTGGCGGCAGAAGTGCGCCGCGCTCGCCGAGTCGTTCGGCATGGTGGTGGCGGCCGGTGGCCTGCCGTCGCTGGGCAACGTGCTGCTGACCAGCCTGCGGGTGCGGGTCACCGACACCAGCTGCCAGCGGTATCCGCTGACGCCGGGTCGGCACATGCGCGGCGCCGCGTACGCGCGGTGCCGGGTCGGCGGTGTCGACCTGCTGCTGGCCGGCTCGCACCTGTCCACCGACCCGGCCGAGCGGCCGGCGCAGGCGGCGGCGTTCAAGCGGGAGCTGGCCGCGTCCACGCTGCCCGTGGTGGCCGGCGCGGACCTCAACGAGGGCCCGGACGGGCCGGCCTGGCAGACGGTCGCCGAAGGGCTCACCGACGCGGCGCTGGCCGCCGACCGGGCCGACCGGCACACGTTCTCCTGCGCCGACCCGCGCCGCCGCATCGACGCGCTCTTCGTCGACCCCCGGATCACCGTGGTCGACTACGACGTGGTGGACACGCCGCTGACCCGCCGCGCCAGCGACCACTTCCCGGTGCTGGTCGACCTGCTGCTGCCGACCGCCTGACCGTCCCCGGAAATCGGTGGCTGGACAACGGCTGGCATTCTCGGCAGGATTTCGCGGTGTCCTCCTCCACCGAGCTCGGCCACCCCGATCCGGACCAGACGGCCGTACCGAGCCGTGCCGAACGCCCGGTCTCCGACCGGGGTGACACGGTCTGCGTCATCGGCGCCGGCGCCAGCGGCCTGACCGCCGTCAAGAACCTCCGCGAGGCCGGCTTCGGCGTGGACTGCTACGAGCGGGAGACAGGCGTCGGCGGCGCCTGGAACTGGCGGCACGACCGCAGTCCGGTGTACGCCAGCACGCACCTGATCTCGTCCCGGCCGTTCACCCAGTTCCCCGACTTCCCGATGCCTGACGACTGGCCGGACTACCCGCACCACAGCCAGCTCCTGTCCTACTTCGAGCGGTACGCCGACCACTTCGACCTGCGCCAGCACGTCTGGTTCGGCACCGAGGTGGTACGGGTCGAGCCGGTCGAGGGGGACCGGTGGGACGTCACCACGCGCAGCACCGGCGGCTACGGTCCCGAGCGCACCTCCCGGTACGCCGCGGTGGTGCTCGCCAACGGGCACAACTGGTCGCCGAAGCTGCCCCGCTACGAAGGGCTGGAGCAGTTCCGCGGCGAGGTCATGCACGCCTCGTCCTACAAGGACCCGGCGCAGTTGCGCGGCAAGCGGGTGCTGGTGGTGGGTGCGGGCAACACCGGCTGCGACATCGCTGTCGAGGCGGCCCAGCAGGCGTCGCACTGCTGGCACTCCACCCGGCGCGGCTACTGGTACGCCCCGAAGTACGTCCTCGGCCGCCCCGCCGACCAGGTGAACGACACGCTGCTGGCGCTGCGGGTGCCGCTGCGGGTACGGCAGTGGCTCTACCACTGGACGCTGCGGCTGACCGTCGGCGACCTGACCCGGTTCGGCATGCCCAAGCCGGACCACCGCGTCTACGAGACGCACCCGATCGCCAACAGCCAGCTCGTCTACTACGTCGGGCACGGCGAGGTCACGCCGGTGCCGGACGTGGCCCGGTTCGACGACCGCGCGGTGGAGCTGACCGACGGCCGGCGCATCGACCCCGAGCTCGTCGTCTTCGCCACCGGATACCTGCCGCGCTTCGAGTTCCTCAAGGGACAGGTGCTCGGCGACGAGGACGACTCCGGGCGGCCCCGGCTGTGGCTCAACGCGTTCACCGCCGGGCATCCCACGCTCGCCGTGGTCGGCCTGGTGCAGCCGGACTCCGGCATCTTCCCCATCTCGCACTGGCAGAGCGTGCTGTTCGCCCGGCTGCTCACGCTGCGCGCCACCCGGCCGGAGCGGGCCGCCGCGTTCGACCGCAAGGTCCGCGCGGGCCTCGGCGAGCGGTACTCGGCCAAGGTCAAGGACAGCACCCGGCACTGGTTCGAGGTCGGGCACGCCGACTACCTGCGCGCGCTCCAGCGGGCGCTGCACGAGCTGGAGGGCACACGGTGAGGGCGAGGAACGCAGCGCAGCGGAGTCCCGCAGTCGCGAACGAAAGGCAGGCCCGGTGAGGGCGAGGAACGCAGCGCAGCGGAGTCCCGCAGTCGCGAACGAAAGGCAGGCCCGGTGAGGGCGAGGAACGCAGCGCAGCGGAGTCCCGCAGTCGCGAACGAAGGGCAGGCACGGTGACGACTGAGCGGATGCGGGTGGTCCGGTCCTGGGAGTGGGCCCGGCCGGAGCGGCCCGCCCGCCGCGAGGTCCTCGCCGCGGTGCCGGAGCGGGAGGAGGCGAAGCCGCCGCTGCTGTTCGTGCCCGGGTTCGGCCACGGCGCGTGGGCGTTCGCCGAGCACTGGCTGGGGCACGCCGCCGGTCGCGGCTTCCCGGCGTACGCGCTGAGCCTGCGCGGGCACGGCGGCAGCGAGCCGGCGCCGGAGGCGACGCTGCGCTCGTACACCCATGACGTGACGCAGGTGGCGGCGAGCCTGCCGCGGCAGGCGGTGCTGGTGGGGCACGGCGCCGGCGCCCGGGTCGTGGCGCACGCGCTGGCCCGCTATCCGGCGCGGGCGGCGGTGCTGGTGGCGCCGGTGCTCGGCGGCTGGGCGACGTTCGGCACGGCGTTGCGGCGCAATCCGGCCGGGACCGTGCCGGCGGTCTTCGGCGCCGGGCTGCGGCTCAACCGGCGGCAGCTGTTCAGCCGGGAGCTGCCCGACGCCGACGCCCGGCGGCACCTGGCCCGGCTGGGCCGGGCCGGTCGGCGGGCGCAGTGGCAGCTGCTGACCGGCCGGGGTCCGGAGCCGGCGGTGGGCCGGCCGCCGGTGCTGGTGCTCGGCAGCCCGGACGACCGGGTGGTGCCGGCGTCCGCGCTGGTCCGGGCCGCCCAGCGGTACGCCTCCGCGCCGCTGCTCTTCCCCGGCATGGGGCACGACCTGATGCTCGACGCCCGCTGGCGGGAGCCGATCGACGCGATCCTGGACTGGCTGGACAAGGACCCGGAGTCCACGGCGGGGTGAGCGCCGGGGCGCCGGCTCAGCGGGTGGCGGCGCGGCGGCCGGCGAGCGACCCGCTCTCCTCCAGCGCGCTCAGGTAGGACGCCGCCCAGGCGTGGATGTCGTTGCGCGCCAGGTGTTCGCGCATGGCGCCCATCCGGGCCGCCACGTCCTCCGGGCCGGCGCGCAGCGCGGCCAGCAGCCCCTGCTTGAGGCCGTCGAGGTCGTGCGGGTTTACCAGGTACGCCTGCTCCAGCTCGGAGGCGGCGCCGGCGAACTCGCTGAGCAGCAGCGCGCCGGTGCCGTCGACCCGGGCCGCCACGTACTCCTTCGCCACCAGGTTCATCCCGTCGCGCAGCGGCGTCACCGCCATCACGTCCGCGACGCGGTAGAGCGCGACCAGCTCGGCCCGGTCGAACGGCTGGGAGAGGTAGTGGATCGCCGGCTCGCCGACCCGGCCGAACTCGCCGTTGATCCGCCCGACCTGGTGCTCCACCCGGTCCCGCAGGATCTGGTACTGCGCCACCCGGTCGCGGCTGGGCACCGCCACCTGGACCAGCACGGTGTCGCGGACCTTGATGTCGCCGCTGGCGAGCAGTTCGCGGTACGCCTTGAGGCGCTGCTCGATGCCCTTCGTGTAGTCCATCCGGTCGACGCTGAGGATCACCTGCTCCGGCTGGCCGAGGTCCTGCCGTAGCCGGCGGGCCCGTTCGGCGACCTCCGGGCGCGCCGCGAGCGCGGACATCTCGGCGGTGTCGATGGCGACCGGGAAGGCGCCGATGCGCACCACTCGGCCGTCCACGCCGATCCGCCGGTCGGTCGCGGGCAGGCCGAGCACCTTGGTGGCGAGCTGGGCGAAGTTGTGCGCGGCCTGGGCCCGCTGGAAGCCGATCAGGTCGGCGCCGAGCATACCGCGCAGCAGCTCGGCCCGGCGCGGCAACTGCATGAACAGCTCCGGCGGCGGGAACGGCACGTGCAGGAAGAAGCCGATGCGCAGGTCCGGGCGCAGGTCGCGGAGCAGGCCGGGCACCAGCTGGAGGTGGTAGTCCTGCACCCAGACCAGGCCGCCCGGCTCGGCCACCTCGGCTGCGGCCTCGGCGAAGCGCTGGTTGACCCGCTGGTACGCCTCCCACCACCGGCGGTGGTATTCCGGCTGCTCGACGGCGTCGTGGTACAGCGGCCAGAGGGTGGCGTTGGCGAAGCCCTCGTAGTGGTCGCGGAAGTCCTCGGCGCTCAGCGGCACGCTGTGCATGCGGACGCCGTCCACGTCCGGCAGCGCGGGCGCGGGACCGGTGCCGCCGGCCCAGCCGACCCAGGTTGCTGGCGTCTGCCGCAGCAGCGGGTGCAGGGCGCTCACCAGGCCGCCGGGGCTGCGGCGCCACTCGAAGGCGCCGTCGGGCGCCACACTGTCGTCGATGGGGAGGCGGTTCGCCACCACCACGAGAGGGCTCTGTCGCATCGGGCATTCCGCTCAGCAGGGGACCGGCGACCCGGAAGATACGCAAGCCGGACAGCCGGTGCGGGACGTGACGTTCGGCCTATTCCTACTGACTGTAAGTTACACGCTTGTTTCGCCTCGGCCCAGGGCGAGCGGCGTCCCGCCATCCGGGCGGAGCCGGTCGGCGCGGCGTCAGACGACCGCGCCGTCGTCCGGGTCGTGGTCGTCCCGGTCGCCCGGGCGCAGCCGCCAGATCAGCATCACGAAACCGGCCAGAATGCCGGAGAAGCCGAGCAGCGTGACCACCGACGGGTCGACGAGCGACACCACGGTGGGGGACAGGAACAGCAGGAAGCCGAGCACTATGCAGGCCACGCCGAGCACCGCGTACTTGGAGAAGCGGGGCAGCGGGGGCGGCGGGGGCGGGGTGTAGTGCTCCTCGTCCGACGCCTCGTCGGGCAGGTTGTTGCCGAACGTGTCCAGGCCGTCCAGCAGCGAGGGCTCGTCGTGCCGGTCCCGGCTCAGCGAGACGCCGGAGATGTCGGCCGCGTACGGCAGCCGGCGCACGTCGGTGGCGGTCGGGCCGGCCGGCTCCTCGGCGCGGCTGCCGGCGGCGGCGCCCGGCGCGGGCGGGTCGTCCACGTCCTCGGCCGCGGGCCAGGGGTGAGTGCCGGCGCTCGGCGCGGTGTGGAACCCGGCCACGATCTTCGCCCACTCGGCCTCGATGTCCGGCTCGTCGGCGCGCGGCTGGTCGCCGCCGTCCTCGTCGGCGAGCTGGGTGAGGTAGTCCCGGGCGGTGGTCAGGTGCGACCTGTCGACGTAGAGCCGGTCGACCGGGCGGGCCGGGACGGTGGTGGTGCGGGTCACCGGGTTCAGGTCGGCCGAGGGCTGGAGGTAGGCCGCGATGCCACCGGCGGCGAGCACGTCGAGCAGGTGCTCGCCGACGCGTGGATCGACGTCGCCCGCGACCGCGTACTCGGCCGCGTCGAGCCCGTTGTCCCGTCGTCCCCGACGGGGCCCGCCCCCTGACACCGGACACCCCCTTCGCCGTTCGCTGCCCGTGCCCTGAATCGTGACACGCCGGAGCCCGGTTCCGGGAGTGCGTTGTGGCGTGCCGCTCGTCGTTCGTACCCTCTTCCCGGACTCCTCCGGGCGCCGCCGGCGCCTCCGGGGCCACGCGGCGACCCGCCCGCCGCCACCGAACGGGAAGGACGCCGGTGCTGTACTGGCTGCTGAAGTACGTCGTCCTCGGCCCGCTGCTGAGGCTGATCTTCCGCCCGCAGGTCGAGGGACTGGAGCACGTGCCGGAGACCGGGCCGGTGATCCTCGCCAGCAATCACCTCTCCTTCTCGGATTCGATCTTCACCCCGCTGATCGTCAAGCGAAAAGTCACATTCATCGCCAAAGCCGAATACTTCACGGGTAGGGGCCTCAAGGGCTGGCTCACCAGGATGTTCTTCGTCGGCTCCGGCACCATCCCGGTCGACCGCTCCGGCGGCCGCGCCGCCCGGGCCGCCCTCGACACCCAGCTCTCGGTGCTGCGGGCCGGTGGCATCGCCGGCATCTACCCCGAGGGCACCCGGTCGCCGGACGGCCGGCTCTACCGGGGCAAGACCGGGGTGGCGCGGCTGGCGCTGGAGAGCGGCGCCCCGGTGGTCCCGATGGCCATGCTCAACTCCGACGCCATCCAGCCGACCGGCCAGATCATCCCCAACCTGGGCCGGGTGCGGATCCGCTTCGGGCCGCCGCTGGACTTCTCCCGCTACGCCGGGATGGCCGGCGACCGGTTCGTCGAGCGGGCGGTCACCGACGAGATCATGTACGAGCTGATGGAGTTGTCCGGCCGCGAGTACGTCGACACGTACGCCCAGAAGGCCAAGGGCGTCGCGGCACGGCAGCCGCTCCCGGCCTGACCCTCAGCCCGCCCCGGCGACCCGCAGCAGCCCGGTGGCGGCGTGCCGGCCGGCGAACGCGCGTACCCGGGCCAGAGTCGCCGCCGCGGCCGGTGGGTCCGCCTCGGTCAGCGGCACGACAGCCAGCGCGGACGCGATCATCTGGTCGGTGACGTCGGTCATCTCCGCGTACCCCTCGGCCGCGCTGGTGAGCAGCCGGCCCGCCCGCGCGGCGTCCCCGTCGCCCCGGGCCAGCGCCGCCTCGGCCGACCGCCCGGCCGCCCGCGCCCAGCGGGTCACCCGGGGCGCGTGGGCCAGCAGGTCGCGCACCAGCACCGCGGCGTCGCCGCCGAGCAGCGCCGCGACGTGGCCGATCGCCGGCACCCACTCGGCGAACGGGATCATCCGGGTCTGGCGCCAGTCCTCGTCCAGCTCGGTCAGCAGCGCCACCGCCTCGTCCCGGCGGCCCTGCACGGCGCGGCAGAGCGCGGCGTGCGCCAGCGTGGAGCGCAGCACGCGCTGAAAGCCGCTGCGCCGGGCCGCGACGAGCGCCTGGTCCACCAGGTCCTCGCCGCCGTCCGGGCCGGCCGGGTCGTCGCCGAGCGCCCGGATCCAGCCGGACACGGCGACGATGTGCAGGTCCCACTCGTCGGTCGGGCGCCGCGTCGAGCCCTCGGCCATCCGCAGCGCCGCCGTCCAGTCCCCGCTGTAGTACGACCGGGCCCACTGGTCGCTGAAGCTCACCGTCAGCGCGTGCTCGCCGGCCAGGTCCAGCGAGCGCTGCTCGTCGATCAGCCGGGCCGAGCCGGCCAGGTCGCCCTCCTCCTGCAGCACCCAGGCCAGGTTGTGCACCGCGCGGCGGCGGCTGGTCAGCCGCTCCACCCGGCACTCCTCGGTCGCCTCGGCCAGCTCGGCGTACGCCTCCTCGGCGCCGGCCTGGTAGCGGACCACGGCGAGCGTGATGCGCGCGTTCGCCCGCGCCTCGCGCAGCCCCAGCCGCTCGGCCAGCTCGGCGGCGGTGCGCGCGGCCACGCACGCCGGCTCGGTCTCCGCGTCGAGCATGTGCGCCCGGGCCAGCTCCAGCAGCACGCCGACCTTGTCCTCGCTGTCCGGCAGCGTGGCGTGCAGCCCGATCGCCTGATCGAGGCAGCGCATCAGCTCCGAGCGGTCGGCCCGGGCGAAGGCCGCCGTGGCCAGCAGCCGCCACGCCTTCGCCGCGCCGGGCCGGTCACCGGCGTCGGCCAGCCGGCCGGCCAGCGTGGTGAGCAGCGCCGTCCCGCCGCCGTCGAGGAAGCCGTCCCGGTCCCGGTAGAACGCCAGCTCGGCCTGGAACAGCTCGAGCGCCGGGTCCGGACCGCACTCCACGCTCAACGCGCGGTCCACCAGCGTGGCAGCGGTCTCCAGCGCGTGCAGGTCGTACGCCCGGCGTGCGGCCCGGTGCAGCGCGGACCGGGTCGCGGCGGCGTGCGGGGCCTGGTCCAGGCCGACCGTACGGGCGATCTCGTGCGCCGCCCACCTGTGGTTGGCCAGCACCTCGGCCCGGTCGTGCTGCCGGCCGTCGGCGAGCTGCTCCAGCCAGTCGGCGGTGCGCTGGTGCCGGGCGACCCGCTCGGCCCGGGGCAGCCGCTGATAGCAGACGTCGCGGACCAGCACGTGCCGGAACCGGTACTCCGCCTGGCCGGGCATCGTCGAGACGGGCAGCTCGTAGACGAGGTCACGGCGCTGGAGGTGGTGCAGCGCCCGTTCGACCCACTCCGTCGGACGGCCGAGCGCCAGCGCCACCGGCGCCGCCCAGAACTGCACGCCGACCACCGAGGCGGCCTGGAGCACCGCGCGGTCGGCCGGGTCGAGCAGGTCCAGCCGGTTGGCGATGACCGCCTGCACGGTACGCGGCATCCCGGCGCCCCCGACCGGGTCGACGAGCGCGAGCGCGGCGGTCCGCTCGGCCAGCCCGCCGTCGAGCAGCATCCGCGCGTACTCCTGGGCGTAGAGCGGGTTGCCGTCGGCGAACTCGATCAGCGGCGCCCGCGCGTCCTGCGGCAGCGTGGCCTGGCCGAGCAGCAGTGAGTAGAGCGTGTCGATGTCGCCGTCGTGCATCGGCGGCACCGAGATGGACATCGCCCCGCTGATCGTGCCGGTCCAGGCCGGGTGCTGCTCGCGCAGCTCCGGCCGGGCGGTCGCGACGACGAGCAGCGGCACGTTGCGGGCCGCCGCGCCGAGCTGCTCGACGAAGGACAGCATCGCCTCGTCGGCCCAGTGCATGTCCTCGAAGACGAGCACCGTGGGACCGGTCGCGGCCAGGGCGAGCAGGAAGCGCCGCCACGCCGCCTCGGTCTCGGCCGAGGTGAGCCGTTCGCCGGAGACACCGACGAGCGGGCCCAGCGCCTCGGCCAGCCGTACCGCGTGCGGGTCGGCGAGATGGCCCAGCCGCTCGCGCAGCCGGTCCCGGATGGTGGCCGGGTCGTCGGCGCCGGTCAGCCCGGTCCAGCTCCGGACGATGTCGGCCAGCGCGGCGTAGGTGACGTTCTCGCCGAACGGCGGGCACTGGCCGGTCAGCCAGGTGACCCGGGTGCCGGGCAGGCTGGCTGCGTGCCGGGCCAGCTCACGCAGCAGCCGGCTCTTGCCGACCCCGGCCGGGCCGAAGACGGTGAGCAGCTGCGAGGTGCGCTCGGTCAGCGTGCGGTGCAACGCGCTGACCAGCAGGCCCCGCTCGTGGTCCCGGTCGACCATCGGGGTCAGCTCGGCGGTCTGCCCGTCGCGCCGGGGCCGCGCCCGTACGGCCAGCCAGATCCGGCTCACCGCGGACCGGCCGCGCAACGTCACCGGCGGCTGGTCGTCGTACTCCATCTCGCGCCGGGTGGCCGCCCAGGTGCTCTCGTCGACCACCACGCCGCCGACCGGGGCGAGCCCCTGCAACCGGCTGGCGGTGTTCACCACGTCGCCGGTGACGAACGCCTGGCCGCCGTCGCGCGCCGCGGCCAGGTCGACAAGGGCCTCGCCGGTGGCGATGCCGACCCGGAACCCGAGCGGCGGATGCGGTCCGGCCGGCTGCCGGGCCAGGCTGCGTTGCAGCTCCAGTCCGGCGCGTACGCAGCGCAGCGCGTCGTTGTCGGTGGCCACCGGCGCGCCGAACAACGCCATGACGGCGTCGCCGATGTACTTCTCCACCACGCCGCCGTACTGGTGCACCAGCCGGCGCACCGTGGCGAAGTAGGCCTGTTGCAGGCCGCGGGCCTGCTCCGGGTCGGCCCGTTCGGCGTATGTCGTGAAGTCGACGATGTCGATGAAGAGCACGCTCACCTGGCGGCGGTCCTCCTGCACCGTGACCGCGTGGTCGCGCAGCGGCTGGCCGCAGTTGGTGCAGAAGTTGGCGCTGGCGTCGTTGGCGTGGCCGCAGGATGGGCAGGCCGCCGCCAGCGGACGGCCGCACCCACCGCAGAAACGGTCGTCCGGCCCGGCGGTCCGGGCGCACTGTCCACAGGTGAGGTCGATGTCCGGCTCCGTACGCGTGAGGTCCCCAGTGTCCCGCGTGGCCGTCGCAGTCGGCTACCCGACGGGTCGGCGGGACGTCACGGCTGTTCGGCCGGGTCTAGTCTCCCCTAGCAGGAAGTCCCGTCGACAGGGAGATTGCCGTGCACGTCCGGCTGTCCGCCTCATGGACCGATCCACGGGGGACGGTGTGGGCCGTCGGTGACACGGTCGACGTGGACGCCGTAACCCTCGCCGAACTGGAGGAAAAAGGCATGGTGGAGCAGCCCGCGGGTAGCGGATCGACCGAGACCACGACCACCACGACGACCCCGCCGAAGAAGACCGACCCGTCGAAGATCGGCCCGGGTCCGAGCGCGCCCCCGGCCGACACCAAGAGCGACTGACGCGGCGGTGGAGCCGGCGGGACGACCGCCGGCTCCACCCTGCCGGGCGGCTCAGGCCACCGCCGCCACCTCCGTCCGCCGCCTGGCGCGCTCGCCGAGCGCGCGGGTGAGCAGCGGTACGACGAGCGCCAGCGTGGCCAGGATGCCGATGCCCGAGACGACGAGCAGCCACCGGGGCCCGATCAGGCCGAGCAGGGACGCCCCGGCGAGATAGGCGAGCACTTCCGCCGCGTACGGGAACATGTAGACGGTCCCGAAGACCACGCCGAGTCGTTCGGCGGGCACGTGCTGCTGGATGAGCGTGTCGGCCGCGACGTGGTGCCAGCCCGCGCCGGCTCCGGCCAGCGCCTGCCCGAGCAGCGCCACACCGATCACCGGGCTCACGCCGGTGACCAGCGTCCCCAGGCCGAGCGCGAGCACCGCGCCGTAGAGCACGAACTGCATTCGGGTACGCCCGCCGGCCCGGGTCAGCAGCACCGGCCCGAGCACCATGCCGACACCGTAGGCGGTGGCGAGCAGGCCGATCATCACCTCGTCGGCGGCCAGCGCGGTGCGCCCGAGGGGCACCAGCGCCAGGTTGTCCAGCGCCGCGAACGTCACCAGCACCAGGAAGCCGACCGAGACCGCCCGGACCACCCGGCTGTGCCGGACCACGCGCATGCCGGCGCCGAGCACCTGGTGGAACGGCTCGCGCGCGGCGGCCGGCGCGGCGGGCGCCGACAGCCCTCGTACGCCACGGATCAGCAGCGCGGACACGACGAACGTGGCCGCGTCGACCACCAGCGTGGGACCGAGGCCGATGGTGGCGAGCATGGGTCGGCCCCACCTTCTGGGCGGGCCCGGGCTTCGCCGCCACGTCGAACGCGGGCTGGATCGGTCCGACCCGCTGAGGACGCGAACGGCAGCGCCGGCCACCCCGAGAGGTGGCCGGCGCTGCCGTCGCGATGCGGAGGCGGTGCGTCAGCGGTCGTTCATGCCGGCCCGCCGTCGCAGCGCGGCCACGTCGGTGACCACGATGCGGCGTCCCTCGGTACGCAGCCAGCCTCGGCTGGCGAAGGAACCGATGGCCTGGTTGACGCTCTGCCGCGAGCCGCCGGCCATCTCGGCGAGCTGGCTCTGGTTCAGCTCGATCGTGATCATCGGGGCCTGGCTCTCGCCGGCCAGCCGGACCAGCGTCTTGGCCACCCGGCCCGGCAGGTCGAGGAAGACGTGGTCGGCGTTCTGCTCGGTGAGCCGCCGGATCAGCTGGCCGAGCGAGCGCATCACCGCGTCCAGGATGCGCGGGTTGGAGTGGACCAGCTCCATGAAGGCGGGCCGGGACAGCGCCAGCGCGGCGGAGTCCTCGATCGCCTCGGCCGACGCCGAGCGGGTGGAGGCGTCCAACAGGGACACCTCGCCGAGCACGTCCGGGGGTCGGATCACCGACAGCACCGCGCGCTCGCCGGTCGGTGCGGTGCGGAACACCGCCACCGCGCCGCGGCGCAGCACGATCAGCGACTCGCCGGGGTCGTTCTCGACGAAGAGCAGCTGGCCCTTGCGGTAGGTGCGCGGTACGGCCGCGGCGATGACCCGCTGCCGCACCTCCGGCTCCAGCCCGGCGAACATCTCCACGCCCGTGAGCGCGTCACCTGGCTCCGGCAGGCGAGACTCCACGGCCCAACCCCTCCCCGGTCAGAAGTCACAACTCGCACACCGGGTGAAGCTGTCAGTCCCGGTACGAGGCAGCTCAACCGGTTTGGCGCCCGACGGCGGTACACATCAGATCATGACGCTCTCGTCGCGTGCTGTACACCCCCGGAAACACTTCCGTGACCATGCCCGGCCGCCGTCGGCACCGCCGCCGACCTCGGTGGACGCCCCGGCGACCGGCCCGTGCCGGTGATGGGCGAGGATGAGGGCGATGGTTTACCGCTATTTCTACGACTGCGAATTCATCGAGGACGGCCGCA
This sequence comes from Micromonospora echinospora, assembly GCF_014203425.1. NCBI lineage: Bacteria > Bacillati > Actinomycetota > Actinomycetes > Micromonosporales > Micromonosporaceae > Micromonospora > Micromonospora echinospora. The sequence goes on along the minus strand of NZ_JACHJC010000001.1, from coordinate 5,775,312 downwards.
TCGTCGACCTGGTGTCGATCGGCGTCGTCGACGAGTACGGCCGCGAGTTCTACGCGGTCTCCACCGAGTTCGACGACTCCCGGGCGGTGCCCTGGGTGCGGCGCAACGTGCTGGACAAGCTCCCCTCGCCGGCCGACCGGGCCTGGCGCTCGCGTGAGCGCATCCGCGACGACCTGTACGACTTCCTGCTGGAGCCGGTGCGGGACCGGCCGGGCGAGCAGCTGGAGTTGTGGGCCTGGTACGCCGCGTACGACCACGTCGTGCTGGCCCAGCTCTGGGGTGCGATGCCGGCGCTGCCCCGGGAGATCCCCCGGTTCACCAAGGAGCTGCGCCAGCTCTGGGACGACAGGGGCCGTCCCCGGCTGCCGGACGCCGAGGCCGACCGGCACGACGCGCTCGTCGACGCGAGGCACAACCTGGCGCGGTGGCGGGCGATGATCGCGCGGGAGGTTTGACCGGTTCCGCCCTGGGCACCGCAGCGGCATCACGCCGATCGGAGACAGGAGTGCCCATGAGCAACGAGCCGACCACCGCAGCGGACGCCCGCCGCCGGGTCACCGAGCTGATCCGGGACGCCCGGATCTGCCTGCTCACCACCACCGGCGTGGACGGGCGGCTGGTCAGCCGGCCGATGGGGCTGCAGGAGGCGGAGTTCGACGGGGATCTGTGGTTCTTCGCGTACGCCGACTCCGCCAAGATCCGGCAGATCCGGGTCAACCCCCAGGTCAACGTCGGTTTCTCCGACCAACGCCACCACGCCTGGGTGTCGGTGGCCGGCACCGCCACCGAGGAGTGGGACGCCGGCCGGGCGAAGGAGTTGTGGAACCCGCTGCTCAAGGTGTGGTTCCCGGACGGCCTGGAGACGCCGGGGATCAGGTTGATCAAGGTGCACGCCGGTTCGGCGGAGTACTGGGACTCGCCCGGCAGCACCGTGGTCAACCTGCTCGGCTTCGCCAAGGCGGCGGTGACCGGCAAGCCGCCGAAGGCGGGGGAGAACCGCGAGGTCAGCTACTGACGGGTAGGGCCGTCCGTCGTCCGGAACGGCCCGGGGCGCGGTGTCGGCGTACACCTGTGGCGACTACAGTGCGCAGTGACGGCCCGCCCCGGGCCGGCAACGGCGCCGATGGTCTGATCTGACACATATCCTGGGGCTTATCCGGGCTTCACCTGATGCTCCAGGAGGATGAGCAGATCATGCGTATCGGCGTGCTCACCGGCGGCGGCGACTGCCCAGGTCTCAACGCGGTGATTCGGGCGGTGGTCCGCAAGGGCGTCGCCACCTACGGTCACGAGTTCGTGGGCTTCCGGGACGGCTGGAAGGGCCCGCTCGAGGGCCTGACCAAGCCCCTGGGTATCCCCGAGGTGCGCGGCATCCTGCCCCGCGGCGGCACCATCCTCGGCTCGTCCCGCACCAACCCGTTCAAGATCGAGAACGGCGTGGAGCGGATCAAGGAGAACCTCGCCGCCCAGGGCGTGGACGCGCTGATCGCGATCGGCGGCGAGGACACCCTCGGCGTCGCCACGAAGCTGCACGAGCTGGGCGTCCACGTCATCGGCGTGCCCAAGACGATCGACAACGACCTGGGTGCCACCGACTACACGTTCGGCTTCGACACCGCCGTGAACATCGCGATGGAGGCGATCGACCGGCTGCACACCACCGCGGAGAGCCACCACCGCACGCTCGTGGTCGAGGTCATGGGCCGGCACGCCGGCTGGATCGCGCTGCACGCCGGCCTCGCCGGCGGCGCCAACGTGATCCTGCTGCCGGAGCGGCAGTTCGACGTCGAGCAGGTCGCCGGCTACGTCGAGAAGCGCTTCCAGCACCAGTACGCCCCGATCGTCGTGGTCGCCGAGGGCGCCCAGCCGCTGGACGGCCAGATGGTGCTGCACAACCAGGAGCTGGACGCGTTCGGCCACGTCCGCCTGGGCGGCATCGGCCAGTGGCTCGCCGAGCAGCTGGAGGCCAAGACCGGCAAGGAGGCCCGCACCGTGGTGCTCGGCCACATCCAGCGCGGCGGCACCCCGACCGCGTTCGACCGGGTGCTCGCCACCCGGCTCGGCCTGCAGGCCATCGACGCGGTGCACGAGGGCGACTGGGGCAAGATGGTCGCGATGCAGAGCACGGACATCGTCCGCGTCCCGCTGGCCGACGCCACCCGCGAGCTGAAGACCGTGCCGCTGGAGCGGTACGCCGAGGCCGAGGTCTTCTTCGGCAGCTGACCGACGGCGTACGGCGTGGCGGGCCGGTGATCCGGCCCGCCACGCCACGCCCACGCGACCCGGGAAGGGGTACGGCTGATGGCACGCGAGGTGCACACGGTCGCGGTGATCGGCGCCGGCAAGATCGGTGAGCTGATGCTCTCCGGGCTGCTGCGCTCCGGCTGGCCGGTGGAGCGGCTGCTCGCCACCGCGCGGCGCCCCGCCCGGGCGAAGGAGCTGGCCGACCGCTACGGCGTGCGGGTGGTGGACAACCTCACGGCGGTGACCGAGGCCGAGGTGCTCGCGGTGTCGGTCAAGCCGCAGGACGCCGCCGCGCTGCTGGACGAGATCGGCCCGAAGGTGCCGGCCGACAAGCTTGTCATCTCGCTCTGCGCCGGCCTGCCGACCGCGTTCTTCAACCGCCGGCTGCCCGAGGGCACCCCGGTGGTCCGGGTGATGACCAACACACCGGCGCTTGTCGACCAGGCGATGAGCGCCATCTCGGCGGGCGCGCACGCCACCGGCGAACACCTGGCCCTGGCCGAGGAGATGTTCTCCCCGCTCGGCTCGACCGTGCGGGTGCCCGAGTCGCAGCAGGACGCGGTCACCGCGCTCTCCGGCTCCGGTCCCGCCTACTTCTACCTGCTGGTCGAAGCCATGATCGACGCCGGCATCCTGCTCGGCCTGCCGCGCCAGGTGGCGCACGAGCTGATCGTGCAGACCGCGATCGGCTCGGCGGTGATGCTGCGCGACTCCGGCGAGCACCCGGTGAAGCTGCGCGAGGCGGTGACCTCGCCCGCCGGCACCACCATCTCGGCGATCCGCGAGCTGGAGAACCACGGCGTACGCGCGGCAATGCTGGCGGCGCTGGAGGCGGCCCGGGACCGGGCGCGGGAACTCGCCGCCCAGGCCGACTGACGCTCAGCCGGGACGCGATGCCGGTCCCGGGTGCCGCCGGAGCAGCAGGATCAGCACGGCCAGGGCGAGCGTCCCCCACAGCGGCACCCAGCGGGGCCGGTGCTGGGCGAGCGTGCCGACCGCGCCGCCGACGCTGTAGCTGACCAGGGCGAGCAGCCCGAGCAGAGTGCCCCGCCGGGCCCGGGCCCGGCCGGCGGTGGGACCGAGCAGCCAGCGGGCGGCCCGCTCACCGGTCTTCGTCGTGGTGTCCGACTGGTAGGTGATCGGCGTCGCGATCCCCGCGGTACGGCTCGCCACCGTGGTCAGGCTGCCCATGGCGGCCGCGCCGGCGGCGGCGAGCAGCACCCGTACGGCCGTGCCGTCCCGGCCGTACGCGAGCGCCAGGTTGAGCACGGTCCAGACCACCATGGCGATCTCGGTGACGGCGATGTCCACCAGCGGCGCCGCCGTCGGCCCGGTTCGGCGGCGGAGCAGGCTGACCAGTCCGGCGGCGGTGGCGAACGCGACGATCGACGCCGCCGAGACCGGCCACGTGGGGTGCCCGCCGGCCGGTCCCATGCCGAGGAAGATGGCGTTGCCGGACTGGTTGGCGACGAACGCGCCGTACCGCAGGAACGCGAAGGCGTCCAGCGCGCCGGCGGTGACGACGGCGAGCACCAGCGCCGCGAGCGGGTGCCGGAACTCGCGGTAGGAGTCCGCGAGGCCGTACGGCGCCGACCAATTCACCCGTCCCCCGTCCGTGTGCAGGAGCAGCCCCGGCAGCGTCCGGGAGTTTCGCTGTCGGGCCGCCGCGGCGAACCTACTATATGTCGGATATATATGGGTTAGGGCGCTTCGCGAGGCGGCCACCGGCGGACGGGGTGACATGGCGGCGAGCGGACGCGCGACCGGCCCGGCCGCCCCGCCACAACCTCGTGGCGATCGTGTCGATCGTCGTCCTCTCCGGCGCGTTCTTCGGCTACAACCAGGGCGTCATCAGCGGCGCCCTGCACGACATCCGGCGCACGTTCGACGTGGACACCTTCGAGGTGGAGGTGGCGGCGAGCTGGGTGACGCTCGGCGCGCTGGCCGGCGCGCTCGCCGGTAGTCACCTCGCCGACCGGATCGGCCGGCGGGGCGCGCTCTGGGTCGCCGCCGGCGCTTACGTCGTCGGCACGATCGTGCAGGCGGCGGCCCCGACCATCGGCGCGCTGCTCGGCGCGCGGCTGCTCCTCGGCGTGGGCATCGGCGTCGCCTCGGTCGCCGGACCGATGTTCGCGGCCGAGGCCGCGCCGGAACGCATCCGTGGTGGCCTGCTCGCGGTCTACCAGTTCTCGACCACCTTCGCGATCTTCATCGGCTACCTCGCGGACGAGCTGTTCACCGGCGGCGAGTCGTGGCGGTACCTGCTCGGCGCCGCGGTCGTGCTGGGCGTGGCGCTGATCCTGGTCACCGTGGTGGTGCCGGACTCGGCGGTCTGGTACCTCAAGCGGGGCGACCGCCGCCGTGCCCGGCAGTCGCTGTGCCGGACCGTCCCCGAGGACCGGGTGGACCAGCGTCTCGGAGAGGTCGAGAAGAGCCTGCACGGCCGCCGGGCGAGCTGGCGGGAGCTGCTGTCCCCGCAGTGGCGGCGTCCGCTCGCGCTGGGCGTGGGGCTGGCGCTGTTCCAGCAGACGACCGGGATCAACGGCATCATCTACTACGCCGACTCGATCTTCGCGGCGGCCGGATTCCGTACCCCGGAGGCGCAGCTCTCCGCGACCACCTGGGCCATCGGCGCGGTGGACGCGGCGTTCGCGCTCGTCGCGGTGGGCCTGCTGGACCGCGTCGGCCGCCGGCCGCTGCTGCTGGTCGGCCTGGCCGGGATGGCGGTCTCGCTCGCCGTGGTGAGCGTCAGCTTCCTCGGCGCGGGTGCCGGGCGCGGCGACGGCCGGATCACCACCGCGGGCCTGTTCCTGCTGTTCGGCGTGGTCTTCTTCGTCGCCTTCTACGCCGTGTCGATCGGCCCGGCCGCGTGGACCGTGATCAACGAGATCTATCCCGGCCCGATCCGAGGGCGGTGCGTGGCGATCGCCTCCGCCACCCACTGGGGCACCGAGTACCTGATCACGCAGTTCTTCCTGAGCCTGCTCGACGCGCTCGGCCGGTCGGGCGTCTTCGCGCTCTTCGCCGGCCTGTGCGTGGTCGGCTTCCTGTTCGTCCGGCGCTATCTGCCGGAGACCAGGGGCCGGACGCCGGAGCAGATCCAGCAGATGTGGGTCGCCGACTACGACCGGCGCAAGCGGACGCACACCGGTTCCTGAAATCTCCCTGAAAGCCTGCGGGGCAGCCAATCCGCTCCTACCGTGACGAAATAGCTGAAACCGTACAGAAGGTGCGGACGAAGGGATCGCGAAATGCATCTCACGCCGAAGGAATTCGACAAGCTGACGATCCACTCGTTGGCGATGGTCGCCAACGCCCGCAGGGCGCGCGGGGTCAAGCTCAACCACCCCGAGGCCGTGGCGGTGATCTGCGCCGCGGCGCTCGAAGGCGCGCGGGAGGGCAAGACCGTCGAGGAGGTCATGAACGACGCCAGCCACGTGCTCACGGCGGACGACGTGATCCCCGGCGTGGCGGACATGATCCCGATGCTCCAGGTCGAGGCGGTCTTCACCGACGGGTCACGGCTGATCACCGTCCACTCACCCATCCAGTAGAGCAGCGACCGGAGGCCACGGTCTCCGGCAGAGCGGGGGCGACATGGCGAAACAACATCCGGGACCGAACTCCAAGCACCTTCGGCCCATCGGCGGCTACAAGCTCAGCGACCAACCTCTGGAACTCAACGCCGGGCGGCCGGTGACCGAGGTGGTCGTGCACAACACCGGTGACCGGCCCATCCAGGTCGGCTCCCACTTCCACTTCTTCGAGGCCAACCGCTTCCTGGAGTTCGACCGCCCGTCGGCGTTCGGGAAGCGGCTGAACATCCCGGCCACGACCTCGATCCGGTTCGAGCCCGGCGACCGCAAGACCGTCCAGCTCGTCCCGTACGGCGGTTCCCAGCGGGTGTACGGCTTCAACGGCCTGGTCCAGGGCTGGACCGGCGACGGGCCGATCCCCGGGTACCGGCCGGACCGGGCCGAGGCGCTCCACCAGGCCCAGACGCGCGGCTTCAAGACGACACCGCAGCAGCAGGACCAGGGTCAGGCCAAGGAACAGGCCAAGGGCAAGGGCAAGGGCCAGGACAAGAGCGGCAAGGGCGACAAGTAGCCCGGCAATCCTTCGACGCGCCAGAGCTGGAGCGAGAACGCATGAGTCAGATCTCACGGCAGGAATATGCCGGAATGTACGGCCCGACCACGGGCGACCAGATCCGGCTGGGTGACACCGACCTCTACATCGAGATCGAGAAGGATCTGCGGGTCCTCGGTGACGAGGTCATGTACGGCGGTGGCAAGACCCTGCGCGACGGCATGGGCAGTGCCAGCCAGGCCACCAGCGCCGAGGGCGTGGTGGACCTGGTGATCACCAACGTGACAATCGTCGACGCGCTGCTCGGCGTGGTCAAGGCGGACGTGGGGATCAAGGACGGAAAGATCGCCGGGATCGGCAAGGCCGGCAACCCCAACATCATGGACGGGGTGACCCCGGGCCTGGTGACCGGACCGGGCACCGACGCGATCTCCGGTGAGCACCTGATCCTGACCGCCGGCGGCATCGACGCGCACGTCCACCTGGTCACCCCGCAGCAGGTGTGGGCGGCGCTCAGCAACGGCGTCACCACCCTCTGGGGCGGCGGCACCGGGCCGACCGACAGCACCAACGGCGTCACCATCACGCCCGGCCCGTGGAACATCGAGAACATGATGCGGTCCTTCGAGGACCTGCCGATCAACATCGGCCTGCTGGGCAAGGGCAACAGCAGCGGCCGGGCGCCCCTCGTCGAGCAGATCATGGCCGGAGTCCCCAGCTTCAAGATCCACGAGGACTGGGGCGCGCCGCCCGCGGTGATCCGGTCCTGCCTGGCCGTCGCCGACGAGTACGACGTCCAGATCAGCATCCACACCGACACGCTCAACGAGAGCGGCTACATCGAGGACAGCATCGCCGCCTTCGAGGGCCGTACCATCCACACCTTCCACACCGAGGGCGCGGGCGGCGGGCACGCGCCGGACATCATCAAGGTCGCCGGCCAGATGAACGTGCTGCCCGCCTCGACCACGCCCACGGTGCCGTACGGCATCAACAGCCAGTCCGAGCTGTACGACATGATCATGGTCTGCCACAACTTCAACCCGAAGGTGCCCTCGGACGTCGCCTTCGTGGAGAGCCGGATCCGCACCGAGACCATCGCCGCCGAGGACGTGCTCCTCGACGAGGGCGTCATCTCGATGATGCAGAGCGACTCGCAGGCCATGGGCCGGGTGGGGGAGACCTGGCTGCGCACCGTCCAGCTCGCCGGGCAGATGAAGAACGTCCGCGGCAAGCTGGCCGAGGACTCCGACGCCAACGACAACTTCCGCGTCCTGCGCTACGTCGCCAAGATGACCATCAACCCGGCGATCACCCAGGGCGTCTCGCACGTCATCGGCTCGGTCAGCCCGGGCAAGCTCGCCGACCTCGTCCTCTGGGAACCCGCGTTCTTCGGCACGAAGCCGAAGATGGTGCTCAAGGGCGGCATGATCGCCTGGTCCATCATGGGCGACCCGAACGCCTCGCTGCCCACCCCGCAGCCGGTCTACTACCGGCCCATGTTCGGCGCCACCGGCACCCAGGTCGCCAAGAACTGCGTGACGTTCGTGTCCCGGGCCGCGCACGAGGCGGGCGTCGCCGAGAAGCTCGGCCTGCAACGGCAGGTCATGCCGGTCTACGGCTGCCGCAACCTGACCAAGCGCGACATGGTGCGCAACGACCGTACGCCGAAGCTCGAGGTCGACCCGGAGACCTTCGCGGTCAAGATGGACGGCGTGCACGCGACAGTGCCGGCGGCCAAGAACCTTCCCCTCAGCCAGCTCTACTTCTTCAGCTGACCCGGCGCGGCGCCCGCTGTCGGCCGGGCCGGTGGCGGGGTCGCGTGAAAGGAGAACACATGCTCGTCGAAACGGTACTCGGCAACGTGAACGAGCCGGCCTGGACCGAGCGGCTCCGGGAGGCCAAGGTCGACGACCTGGTCCTCGACCAGTGGGACGCCCAGAAGAGCCGGCTGCGCCGGACCACGAGCCTCGGCACCGAACTGGCGCTGTCCCTGGCCCGCGGCGTACGGCTGCGCGACGGAGACGTGCTCGCCTGGGACGACGCCACAGCGACCGCTGTGGTGGCCCGGATCGCGCTCGGCGAGGTGATGGTCGTACACCTCGACACGCTGCACGGCGAGTCGCTGGACATGGTGATCCGCTCCGCCGTCGAACTCGGCCACGCGATCGGCAACCAGCACTGGCCGGCGGTCGTGAAGGGCACCAAGATGTACGTCCCGCTGACGGTGGACAGCAAGGTCATGGACTCGGTGATGCGGACCCACGCGTTCACCGGCCTCACCCACGAGTTCATCCCCGGCACCGAGATCATCGCGTACCTGGCCCCGCACGAGTCGCGGCGGCTGTTCGGCGGGGCCGACTCGACCCCGCACACGCACCTGCCCGCCGATCTGAACTGAGGGGCCGGGGTGTCCACGGTGACCGGGGCCCTGAAGCTGCTCCAGTTCGGCGACTCGGTCTTCCCGGTCGGCGCGTTCTCCTTCTCCAACGGGCTGGAGACGGCTGTCGAGCAGGGCGCGGTGCACGACCGGACCACGTTGCAGGAGTTCGTGCGGACGGTCACCCGTGCCGCCGCCACCGGTGACGGCGTCGCGCTGCTCGTGGCGCACCGCGCCGCGGGCGCCGGGGACCTCGACCGGATCCGGGCGGCCGACGAGGCCGTACACCTGCGCAAGATCAACGAGGAGACGCGGACGATGACCGTCCGCATGGGGCGCAAGCTGGCCGAGGCCGCCGAACGGGTGGTGGGGGAGTCCCTGCTGCGCAAGCGCGTCGCGGAGAGCGGCGGCGGAGTCCCGGTCACCTACCCGGTCGCGCTCGGCGTGCTCTTCGCCGAACTCGACGTGGGCGAGGCGGACGCGTTCGCCGCCCACCAGTACGGCGCGGCCTCCATGGTGCTCGGCGCGGCGGTCCGGCTGATGCGGGTGGACCACCTCGACACCCAGTCGATCCTCTTCGCGGTCAACGAGCGGGTCGGCGCGGACTACGAGGAGGTGCGCACCGCCGGGCTCGACGACATGCAGAGCTTCGCGCCGCACCTCGACGTGCTGGCCGGCGCGCACCAGCACGCACACGTACGGATGTTCATGAGCTGAGCGCTCCCGCTCACCACCTGAAGGGCTTTTCCCAAGATGAAATCAGCGAGTCGGATCGGTGTCGGCGGCCCGGTGGGCAGCGGCAAGACGGCCATCATCGAGGCCGTCGTGCCCCGCCTGGTCGAGCAGGGCCTGCGCATCCTGGTCATCACCAACGACGTGGTCACCACCGAGGACGCCAAGCACGTCCGCCGCGCCCTGACCGGCGTGCTGGTGGAGGAACGCATCGTCGGCGTGGAGACCGGCGCCTGCCCGCACACGGCCGTACGCGAGGACCCCAGCATGAACCTCGCCGCCGTGGAGGACATGGAGGCGCGGTTCCCGGACAGCGACGTCGTGCTCATCGAGAGCGGCGGGGACAACCTGACGCTCACCTTCAGCCCGGCCCTCGTCGACTACTTCATCTACGTGATCGACGTGGCGGCCGGCGACAAGATCCCGCGCAAGAACGGCCCCGGCATCTCCAAGTCCGACATCCTCGTGATCAACAAGACCGACCTGGCCCCGTACGTCGACGCCGACCTGGACGTGATGGCCCGCGACGCCGAGCTGATGCGCGGCGGCAAGCCGTTCGTCTTCACCAACTGCAAGACCGGCGAGGGCATCGACGACCTGGTGGACCTGGTCCGCCGCAACGCGCTCTTCGACGCCGAAGTGCTGGCATGACCACTCTGGACTCCGTCCGGGAACTCGCGCCGTACCAGGACCAGCCGGCCCAGTTGCCGGCTGCCGCGAACGGCAAGGTGGGCATCCTCCGGCTGGGGTTCGAGCGGCGCGCGGACCGGACCATCCTGCGCGACGTCTACCGGCAGTCCCCGCTGCTGGTGCAGCGCGCGCTGTACTGGGACGAGGAGATGCCGGGTCTGCCCTGCGTCATGATCCTCACCACCTCCGGCGGCGTGCTCCAGGGCGACCGGCTGCGGATGGACGTCGACCTGGGGCCTGGAGCGCAGGCGCACCTGGTCACCCAGGCCGCCACCAAGATCCAGGAGATGGACGCCAACTACGGCACCCAGAGCCAGAGCTTCACCCTGGCCGAGGACGCCTACCTGGAGTTCCTGCCGGAGCCGGTGATCCCGTTCCGGCGCAGCCGGTTCGTCTCCGACACCGTGGTGCGGCTCCCGGAGACCGCGACAATGCTGTACGCCGAGGTGCTCCAGCCCGGCCGCAAGTACTACCGCGACGGCGAGATCTTCGCGTACGACCTGTTCTCGACCACGCTGCGGGCGCAGCGGCCCGACGGCCGGCCACTGTTCGTGGAGAAGTTCGTCATCACGCCCGGCCGGTTCCCGGTGACGCGGATCGGGATGATGGACCGCTTCCACGTCTTCGGCAACGTCGTGCTGCTCACCGACCCGGACCGGGCGGCAAGGGTCTTCGAGCGGACCGCGACGCCGGTGTGGGACGAGGTGACACCGCTGGCCACCGCTGTGAGCCGGCTGCCGAACGACGCCGGCCTGGTGTTCAAGGTGCTCGGGCAGGAGACCGAACCGGTCCGCGCAGCGGTACGCGCGTTCTGCGTCGCCGCCCGCGAAGAGGTGACCGGCTGCACCTTCCCGCCGGTCTTCAGCTGGCGTTGACCCGGAGGGCAGCGAGATGGCCGACATCGGACGTGGCTGGCACCGGCTGGCCGACCGGAACCCGGCGGTCGGGTTCGTCGACGCCTGCCTGCGCGGCGCCGCGCAGGTGGTGCTCCAGAACAATCCGCTCAGTGGCCTGCTCATCCTGATCGCGCTCGCCTGGGGCGCGTTCGAGAACGGGACGCCCCGGGTGTTCGGCGGCGGCGTGCTCGGCCTGGTCGTGGGCACCGCCACCGCGCTGGCGCTGCGGGTCGACATGTCCAGCTGGCGCAAGGGCCTGTTCGGCTTCAGCCCGCTGCTGACCGGGCTCGCGGTGCCCACGTTCCTGGACCAGCGCCCGCTGATGTGGCTCTACCTCGTGCTCGGCGCGATCGGCACGGTGGTGGTCACGCTCGCCCTCAACGCCGTGTTCAAACGCTGGAACCTGACCGCCTACACGTTCCCGTTCGTGCTCACGACCTGGTTCCTGCTGATGGCGGCGTACCAGTTCGACAGGTTCACGGTGCTCACCAAGCTGACGCCGAAGTTCCCCGGTGAGGGGTCGTCGGCCGGCGGCACGTTCGACTGGGGCCTCGTCCCGACGTTCTTCAAGGGCGTGTCCCAGGTCTACCTGATCGAGAGCTGGGTCACCGGCCTGCTCATCCTCGTCGCTCTGCTGATCAACTCCCGGTGGTCGGCGCTGTTCGCGGTGATCGGCGCCGTCGGCGCGACGCTGCTGGCGCTCTGGTTCGGCGCCGACGGCGCGTCGCTGGACAAAGGGCTGTTCGCCTTCAACGCGGTCCTGACCGCGGTCGTGGTGGGCGCTGTGGCGCACCGTCCCGGCGCGCTGGTGACCGTCTACACGCTGTTCGGCATCGCGCTGACGTTGTTCGTGCAGATGGCGCTGACCACCATGCTCACGCCGCTGGGCATCCCGGTGCTGACCGGTCCGTTCAACATCGCCACCTGGCTGTTGCTGCTGCCGGACCGGCACTTCGCGCCGCTGCCCAACCACGAACGGGTCAAGGACAGCGTCCTGCACACCGTCCGCGACTCCGTCCACCTGCGAGAGAAGGAGGGAAACCGTGTCCGCTCCGAACGCGGGTGACACCGCCTGGGTGCTTGTCTGCGCCGGGCTCGTCCTGTTCATGACGCCGGGGCTCGCCGCGTTCTACGGCGGCATGGTCCGTACCCGCAACGTGCTGGCGATGCTGCAACAGAACATGATCGCGCTGGGCGTGGTCAGCCTGACCTGGGTGCTCGTCGGCTACACCATCGCCTTCGGCGACGACGCCGGCAGCGGGCTGTTCGGCAACCTGGAGCTGTTCGGGCTGACCGACCTGAAGGTGCCGCCCGCGCCGAACCTGCACGTGGTCGACGGCCGGATCACCATTCCGACGCTGGCATTCGTGCTGTTCCAGATGATGTTCGCGGTGATCACACCGGCGCTCGTCACCGGCGCCACAGCGGGCCGGCTGCGCTTCGGCGGCTGGGTGCTGTTCCTCGCGGTCTGGTCGGTGGTGGTCTACGCGCCGATCGCGCACTGGCTCTGGCACCCCGGCGGATGGCTGGCGAAGTTCGGCACCCAGGACTGGGCCGGCGGGCTCGTCGTGCACGCCAGCGCCGGCGCCGCCGTCCTCGCCGTCCTGCTCGTCGTCGGCCGCCGCCGGAACTGGCCGCACACCGCCGCGCCACCGAACTCGATCCCGCTGACCATCGTCGGCGCGGGCATCCTCTGGTTCGGCTGGTTCGGCTTCAACGGCGGCGACGGCCTCCAGGCCAACGGCCTCGCCGCGCAGGCCGTCCTCAACACGCACCTCGCCGCCGCCGCGGCGATGCTCGTCTGGCTGGCGCTGGAACGCGTCACCGACGGACACAGCACCGTCGTGGGCGCGGTCTCCGGCGCGGTGGCGGGCCTCGCGACTGTCACCCCGACCGCCGGGTACGTCAACGCGGCGTCAGCCGTCGCGATCGGCGCGCTGGCCGGCCTGGTCTGCCACTTCGCGCTGAAACTGAAGTACCTGCTGCGCCTCGACGACGCGCTCGACGTGCTCGCCGTGCACTTCGTCGGCGGCATGCTCGGCACGCTCCTGCTCGGCCTGTTCGGCAACCGCGGGGTCAACCCGCTCGGCGCCGACGGGCTGTTCCTCGGCGGCGGAGGCGGCCTGCTGTGGCGCCAGCTCGTCGGCGTGGTGAGCGTTGTCGCGTTCTCCTTCGTCCTGACCTGGCTGATCGCCGCCGGGGTGCAGGCGCTCGTCGGCCTGCGCGTCCCGCTCGCCGACCAGGAGCGCCTGGACCAGGCGCAACAGGGCGCCGACGCGTACCACCTGGGCGGGGTGACCAGCCTGACCGCGCCCGGCGCGCCCCGGCGCCGTACCGCGGCGGCGCCGGCCGGTGAACCGGCCGTGCCACCCGGCCAGCGGGTACGGGTGGTCACCGCGCTGCTGGAGCCGGACCCCGCGACGAACAGCGCGGAACTGCGCGACGCCCTGCTGCGCGCGGGCGCGCTCTCGGTCATCGTCAGCGACGCCGCGGTCGCGACGACGACGCCGGAGGCGAGCCTGCTGCCGCGCGGCTACTGGCAGGACCAGCCCCTCGCCGCCCGATTGCGGGTCACGGTGCTGGTCGGCGCGGACGGGGTGGGCGCGGTGCTGGACGAGCTGGACCGGATGGGCGCGCGCCGGACCGACACGTTCGTGCAGGAGGCGGAGCGCGTCCAGTCCTGACAGCCGGCTGCGAAAACCGCTGTCCGGTCGCCGGGTGCACTGGTAGAAAGCCGACGTGCACAAGACGTTGACGTTCTCCGATCATCTGCGGCTCATCGACGAACGGTCGACCGCCTTCCGCACCGCTGTCGCCGCGGCGCCCAGCCTCGACATGAAGGTTCCGACCCATCCGGAGCGGACGCTGTTCGATCTCGTCCAACACGTGGGCACGGGCCGCCGCAAGACAGCCGCGATCGTCGCCGCGGGGCCTGCGGACGGGCCGCCGGAGAAGTCGGCCTGGGAGGACGGAGTGGGTGCGCCCCGGGACCGCGAGGCTCTGCTGGCCTGGTGGACCGAGTCCGTCGAGCAGCTGACGAGCACGCTGCGTGCGGCCGGTCCGGATCGGGGTTGTTGGACGTGGTGGGACGACTCGCCGTCACCGCAGACCGCCGGTGCCTGGGCGCGGCGCCAGGTTCCCGAGATCGCGGTACACACCTACGACGTCCAGCTCACGGTGGGCGCCCCGCAGCCGCTGCCGGAGGAGGTCGCCCTCGACGGTTTCGACGACTGCCAGTTCACCCTCTGCGCGACAACTGTCGCCTGGCCGCACCAGCCCGCCGTCGTCGACTACCACGCCACCGAGGGCCGCTCCTGGCGCCTCCGGCTGTCCGCCGACGGGGCGCAGGTCGCCCACCTCACGCCCGCTGCTGGCGGGGCCCCGGACACTGCCGACGTCTCCGCCCGGGGCACGGCCAGTTGACCTGGTCCTGTTCTTCTACGGCCGCATACCGCTGGATTCCCTGCGGTTCGAAGGCGACAGTCGCATCTTCGACCAGCTCGCGGCCTGGGACCCGTCCGTGTAACCGGTCGTGCCGCATACTGGCCCGGTGTTCACTCTCGCCCAGGCGCGACACCTGGTGGCCACGCTGCGGCCGCGCGTCGACGAACTGATCCGGCTGCGGGCCGACCTGGCCGAGCTGCGGGTCGACCTGGCCGACCACGGCGTCAGCGCGCTCGGCGGGCTCGCCGAGGTGAAGGCCCTGGAGGCGCGCCTGCATCTCGTGGTGGACGAGTTCCACCAGCACGACATCGCGGTCAAGGGGATCGCCCCGGTGCTGCTCGACTTCCCCGGTGAGCGCGACGGCCGGGCGGTGCTCTGGTGCTGGCTGGAGGGGGACACCGACATCAGGTGGTACCACCGGGTCGAGTGCGGTTTCGCCGGCCGCCGCCCGGTCTGACGCCGCCCCGTGGGTGACGCTCGCCCGGCGACTCCGTCCGACGCCGAGGAGTTGGTCCGGCTGCGTGGTCTGATGCTCGCCGGCATGAGCGGCGCGCCGACGCCGCCGGGCCGCTGGCAGGACATCGCCCGGGACAACCTGCGGACCTGGCTGGCGGAGCCGGACCCGTGGCTGGCCGCCTTCGTGGTCGACGCGCCGGACGGCGCGTCGCTTGCGGCCTGCGCGGTGGGCACCGTGGAGCGGCGGCTCGGCGGGCCGGACGACCCGAGCGCGGCCGGCCGTCCGCTCTACCGTGCCCTGGGCTTCCGGGAGACCGCCGACCCGGCGATGCGGCTGACCCTCCCGGCAGAATCCTTCATCCCGCCTCGGGAGACCGGCAGCGATTTGTAGCGAGTAGTCGCTATGTGCACCGAACCGTAAATCGGTGATCTTCCATGCGCTGTAATCTTATTGATATCTATCTCTCACCACCACTTCACGCCCCCAGGAGTGCGACGTGCGGAGATCCCGTCTTGCCACCCTCGCCCTGACCCTGGCCGCCTCGGTCGGGGTCACTCTGTCCCTGGCCGCCCCCGCCCAGGCGGCCCCGTCCGACCGCTACGTCGCGCTCGGCGACTCGTACGCCTCCGGCGTCGGCGCCGACAGCTACACCTCCGAGAGCGGTAACTGTCTACGCAGCACGAACGCCTATCCGGCGCTCTACAACGCCAACATCAAACCCGCGTCGTACCGTTCGGTCGCCTGCTCCGGCGCCACCACCGCCGACGTCATCAACAGCCAGCTCTCCGCGCTCTCCTCGACCACCACGCTGGTCAGCGTGACTGTGGGCGGCAATGACGTCGGCTTCGCCAACATCATGAGCACCTGCGTGCTCCAGGGGGAGACCCAGTGCGTGGCGGCCGTGCAGTCCGCCATGAACGTGGCCCGCACCTCGATGCCCGGCCGGCTCGCCAACGTCTACAACGGCATCAAGTCCCGCTCGCCCTCGGCCCGCGTGGTGGTGGTCGGCTACCCGGTCTTCTACCAGCTCGGCACCACCTGCGTCGGACTCAGCGCCACGTCCCGGGCGAAGATCAACGAGGGCATCAACCTGCTCGACGACATCACCCGCACGGCCGCCGTCTCGGCCGGCTTCACCTTCGCCGACGTCCGCTCGATCTTCGTCGGCCACCAGCTGTGCAGCTACGGCACCAAGTGGCTGCACGCGCTCAACGTTCTGAGCCTGAGCAAGTCGTACCACCCGACGGCGGCCGGGCAGTCCGGCGGCTACTACCCGGTCTTCCGGTCCGCCGCCGGCTGACCTCGGCTCGATCGGCCGCGCCCCGGCCCCACACGAGGCCGGGGCGCGGCCGTCGCCGAATCGGTCAGCGCGCGAACTGGTTGACCAGCTGGCTCAGGCCCCAGGCGTTCCCGGCGATGCCGCCCACCGCGCTGAGCCGGTTGACCAGCCGGTCCATCTTGACCATGACCCGCTTACGGTCCGGCCGCTCCTGCTGGATCAGATCCACGATGTCGTCGACCTCCTCCAGCGCCAGCTCCGGCTCGACCAGCTGCGACCGGTTCTCCTCGACCCACTGCCGGGTTGTCCGCAACTGCTCCAGAATCTCCCGCAGTGACGCCTCGCCCATGTGGTCGACCTGGTCCGCCGTGGCGTTCGGCCCGGCCGCCGCCGGTCCGCTGCACGAGCACTGGATCACCACACCGTGGTTACCGTCGTACGTCACTGCTCTTCTCCTCTCGCTTGCCGCCGCTGTCGTTGCGCGGCGCCGTTGCTCCAGGGCCGGCGGCTGCGGACCCCTGGTCGTTGAGGACGTTCACCCGGGCCGTACTCCGGGTCGTACTCGACTTTCGGGGCCACGCTCCGGCGGCCGTCGGCGACCAATTCGGTGACAGGTCCGTCGGCGAATCGTTCACCGCGGTAGGCCGCGCCGCGCAATTACGGTTGTCGCTCGCGTGGCGCATCATGCGTGAGGAAAGTTGCCGATTCTGTGGCGTTCCTGGGACCGTCGACCGTGCTCGTCACGTGACCACCAATCGATGACGATGTGCCGGGGTCAGCCACGTTATGAGGTCAGGCCGGTCTCCGGAAAGTGGCCGTAGGTACCGCTCGCCCGGGTCGACGGGCCGGTCCACTCGTACGGCCGGACGGAGTTGCGACCGAACAGGACACAGTCGGGTCGCCGCCACGATTCGGCGGTGTTGTTGCGACGACGGTTTCGATTCGCGGGGGCGAATTCTTTCTCCCGGGTACGCGGGGAGTTGCCGATGTCTGTTCGTGAACGCGCGGCATGCGCGCCGGGACCCGGCACCGTCCCGGCGCGCATTCGTCAGGCCGGCAGGACCTTCTCGATCGCCGCGCGCAGCTCGGGGTCTTCGGGCGTGACCTGCGGGGCGAACCGGGCGGCCACCGTGCCGTCCGGGGCGACGAGGAACTTCTCGAAGTTCCAGCGCACGTCGCCGGTGTGCCCCTCGGCGTCCGGCGTGGACACCAGCTCGGCGTAGAGCGGGTGCCGGTCCGGTCCGTTGACGTCCACCTTCTCCGTCAGCGGGAACGTCACGCCGTAGTTGACCTGGCAGAACTCCTCGATCTCGGCGGCGCTGCCCGGCTCCTGGCCGGCGAACTGGTTGCACGGCACCCCGAGCACCGTGAGCCCGCGCCCGGCGTACGTGTCGGCGAGTTCCTGAAGGCCCGCGTACTGCGGGGTGAGGCCGCAGCGGGAGGCCACGTTGACCACGAGCAGGGCGCGGTCACGGTAGCGGCCGAGATCGGCCGGTCCGCCGGTGAGGGCGTCGATCTGGACGTCGAAAACGGTCATGTGACGAGGCTACGGGCCGTCGCCCGGACCGTCCCGCGCCACCCGTGAAATCGACGCATCTACATCTTGACGAAGTGGTGACGGCGTGAGTAGCGTCTCAGCAATCAATTTGGAAACTTTCCTAACTATTGGAGGGACGCCGTATGAAGAGATCGCTCCGCCGGGCCCTGTGGGCCACCGGCGCCGTGGTCGCGCTCGCGGTCGCCGCGGTGCCCATGACCACCGCGTCGGCCGCCGGCAGCGTCACCGCCACGTTCGCCAAGGTGCAGGACTGGGGGACCGGCCACGAGGGCCGGGTGACCGTCACCAACGGCACCAGCTCCACCGTCAACGGCTGGCGCATCGAGTTCACGCTGCCCTCCGGCACCTCGATCAGCAGCTCCTGGGACGCCGACATCACCCGCAGCGGTGACCGCTACGTGGCGGTCAACAAGAGCTGGGCATCGACGCTCGCCCCCGGCGCCAGCTTCAGCTGGGGCTACAACGGCACCGGCGCGTACAAGGCGCCGGTGAGCTGCACGATCAACGGCGGCTCCTGCACCGGCGGCGGCACGCCGACGACCACCGCGCCGACCACGGCGCCGCCCACGACCGCGCCGCCCACGACCGCGCCGCCCACCACCGCGCCGCCGACGACCGCCCCGCCGACCACGCAGCCGCCCACCACGCCGCCGCCCGGGGGCAAGAAGGTCGTCGGCTACTTCGCCGAGTGGGGCGTCTACGCCCGCAACTACCACGTCAAGAACATCCACACCAGCGGCTCGGCCGCGAAGCTCACCCACATCCTGTACGCCTTCGGCAACACCACCGGCGGCCGGTGCAGCATCGGGGACAGCTACGCCGACTACGAGAAGGCGTACACCGCGGCGGACAGCGTCGACGGCGTGGCCGACACCTGGGACCAGCCGCTACGCGGCAGCTTCAACCAGCTGCGCAAGCTGAAGAAGATGTACCCGAACCTGAAGGTGCTCTGGTCCTTCGGCGGCTGGACCTGGTCCGGCGGCTTCACCCAGGCGGCGCAGAACCCGGCCGCGTTCGCCGACTCCTGCTACTCACTGGTCAAGGACCCGCGCTGGGCGGACGTCTTCGACGGCATCGACGTCGACTGGGAGTACCCGAACGCCTGCGGCCTCCAGTGCGACAGCAGCGGCCCGAACGCCTTCAAGAACGTGGTCTCGGCGCTGCGGAGCAAGTTCGGCTCCAGCTTCCTGGTCACCGCGGCGATCACCGCCGACGGCAGCAACGGCGGCAAGATCGACGCCACCGACTACGCGGGCGCCGCGACGAACCTCAACTGGCTGATGCCGATGACGTACGACTACTTCGGCGCCTTCAACGCCCAGGGCCCGACCGCGCCGCACTCGCCGCTCTACTCCTACTCGGGCATCCCGCAGCAGGGCTTCTGGTCGGACGCGGCGATCCAGAAGCTGAAGTCCAAGGGCGTACCGTCCAGCAAGCTGCTGCTCGGCGTCGGCTTCTACGGACGCGGCTGGACCGGCGTGACCCAGGCCGCGCCCGGCGGCAGCGCCACCGGCGCGGCGCCGGGCACCTACGAGGCCGGCATCGAGGACTACAAGGTGCTCAAGAACAGCTGCCCGGCCACCGGCACGGTCGGCGGCACCGCGTACGCCAAGTGCGGCAGCAACTGGTGGAGCTACGACACCCCGGCGACCATCGGCGGGAAGATGAGCTACGCCAACAGCCAGGGCCTCGGTGGCGCGTTCTTCTGGGAGCTCTCCGGTGACACCAGCAACGGCGAGCTGATCGGCGCCATCAAGGGCGGCCTCGGCTAGCCGAGGGCCGACGCACCACCCACCCGGCGGGGAGGGGCCGTACCGGCCCCTCCCCGCCCGCGTGCCGTCCTGGCCGCACGCGCCGATCCGGGTCAGGATGGGGAGTCACCCGGCCGCGCGGGCCGGGTGTGGCACACTCGCCGCTCGACGAGTCCACGCGACGGGAGGACCGATGGGTCGCAGCCACCGGGGCCGGTTCGCCGCGCTCGCCCTCGCTCTCGCGCTCACGCCGGCGGCGCTGGCCGCCTGCGGCTCCGGCGACAAGGGCGCCGCCACCGCGCCCAGCGGCCGGGCGCCGGCCGAGGAGGCGGCGGCCAAGAGCCGGGAGCGCGTGCAGGCGTACCTCGACGCGCTCACCGCCCGCGACGCCGACGCCGGCCGCAGCCAGCTCTGCGCGCCCATGCACGCCGCCTTCGACGCCGCCGCCACCGGCCCGAACGGCGACTTCGCCGACCACTTCACGGTGCCCGACGCGACGATCACCGACGTCCGCTCCGGCCCGAACGGGCAGGAGGTCAGCGCCTCCGTCACGGTGGCCGCCGGATCGCGCAAGGCCACCCGGTCACTGCTGTTCACGGTGACCCGTAACGGTGCAGACTGGTGCATCTCCGGCGAGGCGCCCCGCGACCGCACGGCCGAGCCGACCGCCGACCCGTCCGGGCCGCCGCCGCCGGCGGCGCCCTCGCCGGTGTCCTCCCAGTGACCGGAACCATGCCCCTCGGCGACGAGTGATCGCGACGGTCGCCGTACGCTTTCCTCCATGCGCCATGAGTGGCATCAGCTGAGTCACCCCGCCGTGGGTAGCCCTGGCCTGCAGACCAGCCGCCCGACCGCCGACTCCGCCGAGGACACAGCCCTCGGCCTCGACCGCTGGCGGGAGCTGCCGCGCGCGCAGACCCCGCCGTGGGACGACCAGGCCCAGGTCGCCGAGGTCTGCCGGGTGCTGGACACGGTTCCCTCGGTGGTCGCGCCCTACGAGGTCGACCAGCTGCGGCAGCGGCTGGCCCTGGTCTGCGAGGGCAAGGCGTTCCTGCTGCAGGGCGGTGACTGCGCGGAGACGTTCGCCGACAACACCGAGAGTCACCTGCTCGCGAACGCCCGCACGCTGCTCCAGATGGCCATCGTGCTCACCTACGGCGCGTCGCTGCCGGTGGTCAAGGTGGCCCGGGTGGCCGGCCAGTACACCAAGCCCCGGTCGCTGCCGACCGACGCCCGGGGTCTGCTCGCCTACCGCGGCGACATGATCAACTCGCTGGAGGCCACGCCGGAGGCGCGGGTCGCCGACCCGCAGCGCATGATCCGCGCGTACGCCAACTCGGCCGCCGCCATGAACATGCTCCGCGCGTACCTGGCCGGCGGCCTGGCCGACCTGCACGCCGTGCACGACTGGAACAAGGACTTCGTCCGGCAGTCCCCGGCCGGGGAACGCTACGACGCGATCGCCCGCGAGATCGACCGGGCGCTGGCCCTCATCCGGGCCTGCGGGATGACGGACGACGAGGCGCTGCGCACCGTCACGCTCTACTGCTCGCACGAGGCGCTGGCGCTGGAGTACGACCGGGCGCTGACGCGGATCTCCGACCACAAGGCGTACGGCCTGTCCGGGCACTTCCTCTGGATCGGCGAGCGGACCCGGCAGATCGACGGCGCGCACATCGACTTCATCTCCCGCATCGCCAACCCGATCGGGGTCAAGCTCGGCCCCACCACCACCCCGGACGAGGCGATCGAGCTCTGCGAGAAGCTCAACCCGGACAACATCCCCGGCCGGCTCACGCTGATCAGCCGGATGGGCAACCACCGCGTACGCGACGCGCTGCCGCCGATCGTGGCGAAGGTCACCGCAGCCGGCGCGAAGGTCGTCTGGCAGTGCGACCCGATGCATGGCAACACGCACGAGTCCTCGAACGGCTACAAGACCCGGCACTTCGACCGGATCGTTGACGAGGTGCTCGGCTACTTCGAGGTGCACCGCGGCCTGGACACCCACCCGGGCGGCCTGCACGTCGAGCTGACCGGCGAGGACGTCACCGAGTGCCTCGGCGGCGCCCAGGGCATCGAGGACCTCGACCTGCCCGACCGGTACGAGACCGCCTGCGACCCGCGGCTCAACACCCAGCAGTCGCTGGAGTTGGCGTTCCTCGTGGCGGAGATGCTCCGTGGGTAACCTGATCGATCTGCGGACGGACACCGTGACCCGGCCGACGCCGGGGATGCGGGAGGCGATGGCCGCTGCCGAGGTGGGCGACGACGTCTACGGCGAGGACCCCACCGTCGCCGCGCTGGAGGCGGAGGTGGCCGCGCTGTTCGGCCACGAGGCGGCGCTGTTCGCCCCGAGCGGTTCGATGGCCAACCAGCTCGCGCTCCAGTTGCACGTACCGCCCGGCGACGAGTTGCTCTGCGACGCCGACGCGCACGTGGTCACGTACGAGGTGGGCGCCGCCGCCGCGTACGGTGGGATCTCGTCGCGGACGTGGCCGGCGGTGGGCGCGGAGCTGGACCCCGACGTGGTCGCCGGGATGATCCGGCCGGACGGCTACTTCGCGGTCCCCACCCGCGCGATCGCCGTGGAGCAGACCCACAACCGGGGCGGCGGCGGGGTGATCCCGCTGCCCACGCTGCGTCGCATGCGCGAGGTCGCCGACGAGCACGGGGTGGCGCTGCACTGCGACGGCGCCCGGATCTGGCACGCGCACGTCGCCGACGGGCTGCCGCTGGCCGAGTACGGCGTGCTGTTCGACACGCTCTCGGTCTGCCTCTCCAAGGGCCTCGGCGCACCCGTCGGCTCGCTGGTGGTGGGCAGCGCGGAGAAGATCGCCCGCGCGCGGGTCCTGCGCAAGCGGATGGGCGGTGGCATGCGACAGGTGGGCATCCTCGCCGCCGCCGGCCGGTACGCGCTGGCGCACCACGTCGAGCGCCTCGCCGAGGACCACGCCAAGGCGGCCCGGCTGGCCGAGGCGGTCGCCCCGCACGGGGTGCTCGCGTCGGTGGCGCGCACGAACATCGTGCCGCTCGACCTGACCAAGCACCCGCTGGACGCGCACGCGCTGGCGGCCGCCGCGCGGGCGGAAGGCCTGCTGATCTCGGTGCTCGGCCCGCGTACCGCCCGGCTGGTGACCCACCTGGACGTCACCGACGAGCAGATCGACAGCGCCGCCACCATCCTGAACACCACCCTGCGCGCCTGACCGGCCCGCCTTTGCCGGCGGTGAGGGTGAGGGTGGGAACCGTCAGGGGCGGAGGCGTTTGAGGGTGGCGATGTCGGCGGCGTGGCCGACGTGCTTCTCCGTGGGGGTCTCCACCAGCACCGGCACGCCGGCCGTCGCCGGATGGCGCATCAGCTCGGCGAACGCCGGCTCGCCGATGGTGCCCTTGCCGATGTTCTCGTGCCGGTCCCGGGTGGAGCCGCACAGGTCCTTCGAGTCGTTCGCGTGCACCAGCCGCAGCCGGTCGGCGCCCACGGTGGCGACCAGCGTGTCGAGCGTGGCGGTCATGCCGCCCTCGGCGGCCAGGTCGTGCCCGGCCGCCCAGGCGTGGCAGGTGTCGAAGCAGACCCCGAGCATCGGGTGCCTGTCGACCGCGTCCAGGTAGGGACCGAGGTGCTCGACCCGGGACGCCAGTGACCGGCCGCCCCCGGCGCTCGGCTCGACCAGCAGCATCGGCCCGCCGGTGGCCGCAGTCTCGTCGAGCAGCGGGAGCAGCGCCTCCCGGACCTGCCGTAGGGCCGCGTCGGCGTGCCCGGCGTCCACCGAGCTGCCGGCGTGGAACACCACGCCCCCGGCGCCGATCGCCCGGCCCCGTTTCAGCGCGTGCGCGAGCGTCTCCGCCGACCGGCTCACCGTCGCCGGGGTGGGGGAGCCGAGGTTGACCAGCAGCGACGCGTGGATGAACACAGGCAGGCCACGCTCGCCGCAGCCGTCGCGGAACAGCGCGTCCTGCGCCGGGTCACCGGCCGGCAGCGCCCAGCCACGCGAGTTCGAGACGTAGACCTGCACCACCTCGGACTCGGCCGCCTCCGCGTACGGCAGGGCCGCCCGCGCCAGGCCACCGGAGGTGGGGGTGTGCGACCCCACCGGCCGGCACCCGTCGGCCGCGCTCACAGGCACGTCACCGTGACCGTCGTGCCCGGCGGCACCGGCGTGTTCTCGGCCGGGTTCTGCAGCCGGACGACGCCATTCGGGTTGAGCTGGATGTTGACCGGGAAGCCCTGGCTCTCCAGCGTCTGCTTGGCCTGCTGGCAGGGCATGTCGATCACCCGGGGGACGGCCACCTGCGGCGGGCCCTTGCTGATCTCCAGCTTGACCTGGGCGCCCTTCTCCACGCCGGTGCCGTCCGCCGGACTCTGGCCGAGGATCTCGTCCTTCGGCTTGTCGGAGTCCTTGACGTTCTCCACCGGCTTGAGCCCGAGCCGCGCGAGGATGGTGCGCGCCTCGGTGAGGCTCTTGCCGACCAGGTCGGGCACGCTCACCGGGGCGCGGCCCTTGCTGAGGATCAGCGTCACCTTGGCCCCGGGCTTGACCACCGTGCCGACCTTCGGGTCGGTCGCCAGCACGACACCCGCCGGCAGCGCGTCGTCGTAGCGGGAGCTGCCCTTGGCCGCGACCAGGTTGAGACCCTCCAGTTCCACCTGGGCCAGCGCGAAGTCCTTACCCACCACGTCCGGCACCGGCAGGCGCTCCGGGCCGAGCGACAGGGTCAGCGTGATCGTGCCGCCCTTGACGATCCGGGCGGCCGAGCCCGGCGCCTGGCCGAGCACGGTGTCCTTCGGGACGTTCTCGTCGTACCGGGGGTCGGCGTAGCGCAGCGTGAAACCACCGCGCTGGGCCTGCGCCTCGGCCTCGGCCTTGGTGAGGCTCACCATCTGCGGCGCGACCGTGTAGCGGCCCACGCCGAACCACCAGCCGCCGACGGCGGCGACCAGGCCGAGCACCACGACCGCCGCGGCGACGGCCAGCCGGCCGCGCGGCGAGCCCATGATCCGGGTACGCAGGGCGGCGAACCGGGCGACCGGCCCCTCCTGCTCGACGGCGCGGCGGCGGTGCGGGCGCTGCGCGGCGGCGCCCTCGGGCAGCCGGGCCCACGCCGGGCGCTGGACCGGCTGGAGCGCGGCCACCACCTGCGTCGGCTGGCTCAGCACCGCCGTGTCGTCGCTGAGCTGGCGCAGCACAGCGGTGTGCGCGTGCGGGTTGCCCAGCTCCTCGCGGGCCGCCTGCACCTCGGTCAGCAGCGCCGCGGCGTCGGCCGGACGGGCGGCCGGGTCCCGCCGGGTGGCCCGGGCGACGAGCGCGTCGACAGCCGGCGGCAGCGCCGGAACCAGCGTCGACGGGGGAGGCACGTCCCGGTCGACGTGCTGCCAGGCGACCTCCACCGGGCGGTCGCCGTCGTAGGGCACCCGGCCGGTGAGCATTTCGAACAGCACGATGCCGGCCGAGTAGACGTCGGTGCGCGGGTCGGCATGGCCCTGGGTGACCAGCTCCGGCGCCACGTACGCCACTGTCGCCATGAGCTGGTTGCCGTTCTCGTCCTCCGCGCTCGCCTCGACGGCCCGGGCCAGCCCGAAGTCGGCCACCTTGACCACGCTGTCGACCAGGTCGCGGCTGCCGCCGGTGGGCACCTCGGCGACCAGCACGTTCTCCGGCTTGACGTCCCGGTGCACGAGACCGGCCCGGTGCGCGGCGGCGAGCGCGGCGAGCACCTGCTCGGTGATCGCGAGCGCCTCGTCCGGATTCAGCCGGCGGCGCTCGGCGAGCACGTCACGCAGCGTGCGGCCGCGCACGTACTCCATCACCAGGTACGGCAGGCCGGCGTGGATGCCCTGGTCGTAGACCGCCACCACGTTCGGGTGGGTGAGCCGGGCGATCGTCTTCGCCTCGTCGGTGAACCGCTCGACGAAGCCGGCCATCCGGGCCCGGGCCTGCGGCGCCTGGGTCGGGTGAATGATCTTGACCGCCACAGTGCGCTCCAGGCGCTCGTCGGTGGCGGTGTACACGGTCGCCATGCCGCCACGGGCGACGCGCCCGCGAATGCGGTAGCGCCCCTCGATCAGCGAGCCCAGCAACGTGTCGGCGACCTGTGTGTCCATCGGCAGGCAGTCTATGTGTCGGAAGGGTGAACGTAGAACAGGATGCTACCGCCGGGTTGGGACACCGGTGGCCCGGCGCGCTCGCTGGCCGGTCCGGGGGTGCCGTGCACCGGATCCGGCGGGCACGTGGCAGGGTGGTCGGGTGACCGATTCCGTACCCGCCGAGACCGGCGCCGACCTGGCCGGACCGGCCGACCCGGCCGGCTGGCTGACGCTGCCCGACGTGGCCGAGCGCCTGGACCTGTCGATCAGCAAGGTGCACCAGATGATCCGCGACCGCGAACTGCTCGCGGTGCGCCGTGACGGCGTCCGCCGCGTCCCGGCCGACCTGGTGGCCAACCACACAGTGCTCAAGCACCTGCCCGGCGTGCTCAACCTGCTCGACGACGCCGGGTACGACGACGAGGAGGCGCTGCGCTGGCTCTACCGGGAGGACCCGTCGCTTCCCGGCACCCCGGCCGTCGCGCTCGGCGGCGACCTGGCCCGCGAGGTCAAACGCCGAGCCCAGGCCGTGGGCTTCTAGCCCTCTTCACCCACCCGGGCCGCCGGCCCTCCCGTCCTCGTTGATCATGAAGTTGGCGGCGAAGTCGATCTCCGAAAGTGCCGCCAACTTCATGATCGACCGCTTCGGAAGCGGGCGTGGCGGGAGGGAGGGAGGGGAGAGTGGCGGTCAGGCGGGGCGGCGGGTGGCGGCTATGGCCAGATCCACCAGCGCCTGGCGGGCCTCGGTGTCCAGGTCGACGGCGGTGAGCGCGGCAAGCGCGCTCTCGGTGAGCGCGGCGATGTGCTGTTCGGCGCGCTCCAGCGCGCCGCTGGTGGTGATCAGCTCGCGCAGCCGGTCCACCCCGGCCGCGTCCAGGTCCGGTACGCCGAGCCCGGCCAGCAACGCCTCCCGGCCGGCCTGGTCGAGCGTCTCCATGGCCGCCGCCACCAGGTACGTCCGCTTGCCCTCGCGCAGGTCGTCACCGGCCGGCTTGCCGGTGAGCTCCGGGTCGCCGAACACTCCCAGCACGTCGTCGCGGAGCTGGAACGCCTCACCCAGCGGCAGCCCGTACGCGGAGTAGGCGGCGTGCACCTCGGGCGGGGCGCCGGCCAGCGCGGCGCCCAGCAGCATGGGCCGTTCGACCGTGTACTTCGCCGACTTGTACCGGGCCACCTTGGCGGCCCGGTCGAGCGAGGTGTCCGCGGTCGCCTGGGTCAGCACGTCCAGGTACTGCCCGACGGTCACCTCGGTGCGCATCTCGTCGAAGACCGGCCGGGCCCGGGCCACCGTCGCCGGCGCCAGGCCGGAGGAGTGCAGCAGCTCGTCGGACCAGACCAGGCACAGGTCGCCCAGCAGGATCGCGGCCGAGTCGCCGAAGGCGTCCGCGTCGCCGCCCCAGCCGGCCGCCCGGTGCCGGGCGGCGAACCTGCGGTGCACCGCCGGCTCGCCCCGCCGGGTGTCCGACCGGTCCATCAGGTCGTCGTGAATCAGCGCGCTGGCCTGCACGAACTCCAGCGCGGCCAGGGCGGCGACGACCTGGTCGGAGTCGACCCCGCCGGCGCCCCGGTAGCCCCAGTAGCCGAAGGCCGGGCGCAGCCGCTTGCCGCCGCCCAGCACGAACGCCTCGATCGCCTCGGCGACGGGCAGCAGGCCGTCGTCGACGGCGGTCAGCCAGCCGCGCTGGCCGGCCAGGAACTCGGTGAGCGCCTTGTCGATCCGCTGACGCAGGCCGGCACGGTCGACGGGGGAAACAGGAGCAGCGTGGGTCACGCCACGACGCTAGCGGTTCGGGCCCGATCCCGTCGTGCCACCGTCCCGGCGTGGCTCGCAGCTCACCGGCGGTGACGGTCGCCATCGGTGCCGCGACGGCAGGTACGGACGGGCCGCCGCGAGCAGCCGCGCGTACCCCCGGGTCGCCGGTCCGGGCGGACGGCGGGCCAGCCCGCGGCGGAACTCGGTGAGCTGGCCGACGGCCCGGGGCGAACCGGAGCGGACCGCGTCGAGCAGCGCCTCGCCGGCCACCGCGCACGCCTCGGGCTCCGCGCCGAGCCCCAGGTGCCCGCGGGCCAGCCAGCCGCCGTACACCGCTGAGCGGCGCGGGCGGCCCAGCGCGGTCACCACGGGCGTCAGCAGCGGCACGGCCGCGGCGGGACGACCCAGCGCGACGAGCGTGCGTCCGGTCATCGCGGCCAGCTCGGCCGCGTCCAGCCAGTACAGCCAGGGCGGCTCCCGGCCGGGCTCCGGAGGCCCGGCCCGGTCGGCCCCGGCCAGCGCCTGACCGGCGGCGCGGCACCTCCCGCCGAGCGCGGCGGCGAGCGCGACCCGGTGCAGCAGCAGCGCCCGCAGCCCCGGGGAGGCGGTGGCGCGGCTGGCCGCGTACCCGATCCGGGCCAGGACCAGCGCGCCGGCCGGGTCGCCGGCGTCGGCCAGCAGGTGGCTGGCCGACCCGAGCACGTGCCCGGCCAGCGGCGGCTCCCCGGCGGCCACCGCGGCCCGCAGCGCCAGCCGGTAGGCGACCAGGCCGCCGGTGAGGTCGCCGGCGTCGGCGGCCAGCCACCCGGCGAGCTGCGCCGACTCGGCCAGCGACGGCAGCATCCGCCGCCGGCCGGCGGGCCCGGCGCGCCGGTAGCCGCGGACCGAGCGGCGCAGCCGGCGCGCGCCGAGCCCGGCGAGGTCGCCGCCGCCGAGCAGGTCGTCCCAGCGCCGCAGCGTGGCCAGCGACGCCCCGTCCGCCGGGTGCCGCCGACCGGAGCCGGCGCTGTCGTCGGCGCCGGGCGGCCCGTACCCGTCGCCGGTGGCCGGGCCGGACGGCGCGGCGGTCGCCGGGCCGGTGAACGGGCCGGCCAGCGTGCCGCCGCCCGGGTCGGCGGCCCAGCGGTGCGCCAGGGTGAGCAGCGCCAGCCGGGCGCGGGACCCGGCCGGGTCGACGGCGGCGGGCGTCGCGCCGAGCCGGCGGCTGCTGGCGGCGGCCCCGGCGAGCAGCTCGCCCGGCACGCCCAGGACCGTCGCCAGCCAGGCGGACCAGAAGTCGCCGGGGAGCCGGAGCTGGCGCTCCCAGCGGGACACCTCGTGCCGGGTCAGGGTGGGCACGCCGGAGGCGGCGCAGAGCTCGGCGGCGAGACGCTGCTGGCTCCAGCCGCGGGCGGCCCGCAGCTCGGCCAGGAGCGGCCCGAGCAGGCGCGGGCCGGGCGGCGAGGACGGGATCATGGTGACCTCCGGGGCGACAGCGCGGATGGCGACGCGGACGCCCGGCCGGCGCCGGCGCGTCACCGTCGTGGCGACCCCCGCGCGGGCCCCGGGACGGCCGTCGGCCGCCCCACCGCGCTGTGGTCTTTCTACCCCCGGGGTACGACGTCGCGCCGCGGAGTGTTCGCGGGCTGGGAAGACGCTCGGTAAGCCGGGCACTCCCGGCTACAGTCGGTCCGTGGCGCTCGGTCTTCCCTCGGTCCTCCCCAATCCCCAGCCGGCCATCGGGGAGCTGATCCGTGACGGCCGCCCGACGTTCTCCTTCGAGTTCTTCCCGCCGAAGACGCAGGCCGGGGAGAAACTGCTCTGGCAGGCCATCCGGGAGCTGGAGTCGCTGCGCCCCTCGTTCGTCTCGATCACCTACGGCGCGGGCGGCTCGACCCGCGACACCACGGTGGCGGTGACCGAGCGGATCGCCACCGAGACCACGCTGCTGCCGATGGCGCACCTCACCGCCGTGAACCACTCGGTGGCCGAGCTGCGGCACGTGATCGGGCGGCTGGCCTCGGTCGGGGTGCGCAACGTGCTGGCCGTGCGGGGTGACCCGCCGGGCGACCCGGGCGGCGAGTGGATCGCCCACCCCGAAGGCGTCCGGTACGCCGAGGACCTGGTCCGGCTGGTACGGGACAGCGGTGACTTCAGCGTCGGGGTGGCCGCCTTCCCGTACAAGCACCCGCGATCGCCGGACGTGGCCAGCGACACCGCGTACTTCGTCCGCAAGTGCCGGGCGGGCGCGGAGTTCGCCGTCACCCAGATGTTCTTCGACGCCGACGACTACCTGCGGCTGCGCGACCGGGTGGCCGCCGCCGGCTGCGACACGCCGATCCTGGCCGGGGTGATGCCGGTGACCCAGATCGGCACCATCGAACGCTCGGTGCAGCTGTCCGGCGCGCCGTTCCCGCCGGCGCTCGCCGAGCGGTTCGAGCGGGTGGCCGACGACCCCGAGGCGGTGCGCCGCCTCGGCGTCGAGCAGGCGAGCGAGATGTGCGAGAAGCTCCTCGACGAGGGCGTGCCGGGGATCCACTTCATCACGCTCAACCGGTCCACCGCGACCCGCGAGGTGTGGCAGCGGCTGCGCGCGGCCGCACGGGTGTGACCACCCGCCACACGACACCCGCGCCGTGCTTCTACGGTTGATCCGTGGTGGGCACACAGCTGAACTGGGACCAGTACGCGACGGCGTGGGCGCGGCTGCACGGCGGCTTCGATCCGCGTACCGCCGCGCCGGTGGTGCGTGCCTGGCTGCGCTTCGCCTACCACGTGGGTTACGTGCTGGGCCGGCTGCGCGTCGGTCCCACCCCGGTGACCGTGTTCGGGGTGCTGCTCTGCTTCTGCGTACCCCTGTTCGTGGAGCGGCCCGGCGACGGACCGTTCCTGGGCGCGTTGTTCGTGCTGCTGGCCGCGGTGGCCGACAGCGTCGACGGCGCGGTGGCGGTCGCGACCGGCCGCACCACCCGCCTGGGCTACGTCTACGACTCGGTCGCCGACCGGCTCGGCGAGGTGGCCTGGCTGATCGCGTTCTGGCTGCTCGGCGCGCCGGGCGCGCTGGTCGCGGCGGCCGGTGGCCTGTCCTGGCTGCACGAGTACGTGCGGGCGCGAGCGGTGTCGGCCGGGATGCGGGAGATCGGCGCGGTGACAGTGGGGGAGCGACCGACCCGGGTCAGCGTCGCGCTGGTCGGGCTGCTGGTCGCCGGGCTCACCGGCCTGATCGACGCCGACCTGACCGCCGGCACCATCACCATGGCCACCACGGTCTGGGTGCTGCTCGCCGGGTTCGGCCTCGGCCAGTTGCTCTCCGCCGTCCGCCGCGCCCTTGTCGACGCCGGCTGACCGCCGCGCCCGCGCCCGCGCTGCCCGTGCCCGCGCTGCCCGGCGCGCGGCGGGCTGCCCGCGTTAAGAAGGGGCCCTTCCTCTACCGGAGGCGTTAACAAGGGGCCCTTCCTTACACCTCACCAGGCCGGGCCGACCGCCTCGGCGACGATCTCCGCGGACAGCGTCACCATGGGCAGGCCGCCGCCGGGGTGGCTGGAGCCGCCGACCAGCCAGAGCCCGGCGACCGGACCCCGGTTGGCCGGGCGCAGCAGCCCGCCCGCGGTGCCGTAGATCGCCCCGCCCGGCGCGCCGGTGGCCGCGTCCAGGTCGGCCGGGGTGCGGATCTCCCGGAACACCAGCCGGTCGCGCACATCGGCGCCGCGTTCGGCCAGCACGTCGAGGATCCGGTCCGCGTACGCCTCGGCCAGGCCGGGCCGCCGCCAGTCCACAGCGCTCGCGGCGGTGCCGTGCCGGGGCGCGTTGACGAGCACGAACCACGCCTCGTGGCCGTCGGGGCGGACCGCCGGGTCGTCGGCCGCGGTGACGAACACGGTCGGGTCGGGCGCCGGGCGGGCCCGCACCCCGCGACCCGGGTCGCCGAAGACGGCGTCGAACTCGGCGTCGTAGTCGCGGGGGAAGAAGACGTTGTGGTGGGCCAGCCCGGAGTCGCCGCGTACGCCCAGCAGCAGCACGAACCCGGCCAGGCTGCGGTCGGTGAGCGCGGCCAGCCGGCGCGGATCGGGCAGCAGGTTCCGGTAGACGGTGAGCGCGTCCACGTTGGCGACCACCACGTCGGCCGGCACCGGCGCGGCGGACCCGGCCACGCGTACCCCGTGCACCCGGCCGCCCGCGGCGTCGATCCGGGTGACTGTGGCGTCGGTGCGTACCACCACGCCGAGGTCCAGGCAGCGGGACAGCAGCGCGTCGGCGAGCGTGCCCAGCCCGCCGCGCAGGTACCAGCCGCCGTACGCCAGCTCGGCGTAGGGGACGGCGACGAGCGCGGCCGGGGCGCGGCGCGGGTCGGCGCCGGTGTACGTGGCGTACCGGTCCAGCAGCATCCGCAGCCGCGGGTCGGACAGGTGGCGGCGGCCCAGCCCGCGCAGCGTACGGCCAGGGCCGATGGCGGCCAGGTCGCCCAGCCGCCAGGCCAGCGCGGCCAGGTCGCGGGGCGAGTCGACGGTACGGCGCAGGATGTCCCGGTGCGAGGCCGCCCACACCCGGCCGGCGCGCCGCCACAGCCCGCGCCAGTCGGCGGCGGACCGGTCGCCGAACGCGGCGCCGATCCGGGCGGCGAACTCGTCCGGGTCGGCGCAGGAGTCGAGCGTGGGCCCGCCGCCGGGGAAGACGTGCCGCACGATCGGGTCCAGCGGGACCACGTCGAGGTATTCGTCGAGCTTCGCGCCGGTCGCCTCGAACAGGTCGTGGAAGACCTGCGGCAGGGTGAACAGGCTCGGCCCGGTGTCGAAGTGCCACACCCCCTCCGGGGTGTGGTGGGCGTACCGGCCGAGCTTGCCTCCGACCGTGCCGGCCCGTTCGAGGACGGTGACCTCGTGCCCGGTGACCGCGAGCCGGGCGGCGGCGGCGAGCCCGCCCACGCCGGCGCCGATGACCACGATGCGCGCCATGGCGTGCCCCTCCTAGGTGACCGGGCGACCCCGCCAGGTGAGCCGGCGTCGCTTCCGCAGATGGTACGACCGGACGGTCAGCCAACCGAGGACCACGACCGACACGGGGTGTGCCAGCGCGTCGGGCCACGCCCGCCCGCCGGTGGCCCGCGCGCTCGCCACCCGCCCGGCGACCCCGGCCAGGTAGGCCAGGAACGCCACCGCGGCCACCACCGGCGCGCCGGCCAGCAGCGCCCCGAGGGCCAGCAGCGGCGGCGCGACGTAGAGCGCGACCAGCAGCGCCAGCACGGCCGCCGCGGCGGTGGGATGCCCGAACGTCGCCCACAGCGACTTGGTGTAGCCGTCGCGCAGCTGCGGCCAGGTGTCGTACATCCGGCAGGACGCCAGCCGGGACCCGTCGGCGAGCGCGATCCGCCCGCCGGCCCGTTTCACCGCCCGGGCCAGCTCGATGTCCTCCAGCACCTTGTCGGCCACCGCCGCGTGCCCGCCGGCCCGCAGGTAGCCGGCCCGGTCCAGGACCAGGAACTGCCCGCCCGCCGCCGCGAGGGAGGGCCGCCGCGAGCGCTCCATCGCGCGCAGCGGCAGGAACGTCAGCCACAACCACTGCAGCAGCGGCTGCACCAGCCGGTCGGCCGCCGTCCGCACCACGATCCGGGGGTACGGCGACAGCAGCGCCGCATCAGCCGCGCGCAACTCGGTCACGGCCGC
Organism: Micromonospora echinospora; assembly: GCF_014203425.1. Lineage (NCBI taxonomy): Bacteria > Bacillati > Actinomycetota > Actinomycetes > Micromonosporales > Micromonosporaceae > Micromonospora > Micromonospora echinospora. The sequence continues at coordinate 5,742,315 of NZ_JACHJC010000001.1, read as the reverse complement.
CGCCACCGCGTACGGGGTGAGCACCACGTCCGCGTCGACGAAGGCCAGCACCGTCGGCTCCGGGGCGGTACGGGTGGCGAGCTGCCAGCAGGCGTGCGGCTTGCCCAGCCAGCCGGGCGGCGGGGCGACGCCGGTGAGCAGCGTGAGACGGGGATCGTCATCGGCCACCGCGCGGACCACGTCGGCGGTGCCGTCGGTCGATCCGTCGTCGAGCACCACGATCCGCAGGTCCGGCACCCCGCGCTGGGCCAGCAGCGCGCGCAGGCACGGGGTGACCCGCTCGGCCTCGTCGCGCAGCGGCAGCAGCACCGCCACCGGCTCGGTCACCTCGGCCGGGCCGGCGGTGGGGCGGCGCAGCCAGGCGTACGCGTTGACGAGCGTGTGCCCGGTGAGCGCGGCGACCGCCACGGCCAGCGCGAGGGCGGCGATCATGCCGGGGCGTCGACGCGCGGCGCCGGCTCCGGCTCGGCGGCCCGGTCCCGGCGGGCCCGCCACAGCGTCACCGCCAGCGGCACCGCCGCCACCGCCATCCCGGCCGCGCCCCACAGCGCCGACGCCGGCAGCCGCAGGAACACCGCGTGCGCCAGCACGCTGGAGGCGTACGTCCAGAGGTAGAGCGCGAACATCGGCGCGTCCCGGCCGTCGACCCGGTCCACCGACGGCCCGGCGAGCGGGCGCAGCGCGATCGCCAGCAGCACCGCGAAGCCCAGCCAGCCCAGGTAGTTGCTGACCGGAATGCCGGGTAGCCCGGGCAGCGCCGGGGTGGCGTCGAGCCAGGTCCAGTAGCCCTCGGCCACCATCTGCGGGTCGAGGAACAGGTCCCAGGCGGCCAGGCCCACCGCCGAGAGCGCGATCCGGGCGAGGCGGGAGCGGACGAGCCGGACCGCGGTGAGCCACGCCGGCCAGGCCATCCAGGTCCAGGCGAGCGGGATGATCAGCGGCACCCCGGCCAGCTTCGGGCCCAGCTCGCCGGAGTAGTCGTAGGTGCCGAACGGGAAGCCGGTGGCCACGCCGATCGCCTCCACCGCGAACCCGCCGCCGGTGACGACCGCGACGAGCGCGGCGGCGGTACGGGCGCCGCGGGTGAGCAGCGCGTGGCCGACCGAGAGCAGCCAGCCGAGCACCACGGTGGCCACTGTCAGCCCGGCCCGGGTCGCGCCGCCGGTGAGCGGGTAGCAGATCTGGGCGAGGATCAGCGCGGCCAGCAGCGCCCAGGGCAACCGGGCTTTCATGACTCGTCCGGCGGGGGCAGCGGCAGGTCCCGGCCGAGCACGCCGAACGGCCGCTCGTCGCCGGGGAAGTGGAAGTGGCGCAGGACGTCGACGAAACCGAACCGGCGGTACAGCCGCCAGGCCCGGGACTTCTCCTCGTCGGCCTCCGGGGTGGACAGCAGCGTGGTGTCGCCCTCGGCCACGGCGAGCAGCGCGCGCAACTGGCGGGCGCCCAGGCCGTGCCCCTGCGCGGGCGGGCGGACGTGCAGCTCGACCACCTCGAACGGGTGGGTGAGCCAGCGCTGCCGGGCCTGCGCGTTCAGCGCCCGGTGCACCTGGTCATGCCACCACTGCCCGGTGGCGCCCCGGTAGCCGTACCCGAAGCCGGCCAGGTGTCCCTCGCTGGTCAGGCTGGCGACGGCGCGGAAGCCGGGCCGGCGTACGTGGGTGGCGATGTAGCCGCGGCGGGCCTCCAGCAGGTCGGGCCGGTAGCCCATCGCCTCGCCGTAGACGGCCACCACGTCGTCCAGCCGCCGGACCAGGTCGTCCGGCGTCCACCGCACCAGCCTCATGCGTACCCTCTCGCTGTTTCCGGGTCGTCCTCGGCGGCCCAGCCGAGCACCGTGCGGTCGCCGGCCACGTCGCCCACCGCGAACCGCGCGAACAGTTCCTCCGCGTACCAGCCCTCGGTGGGGGTGCGGGTGATCGCGGCGCGGTGCTCGGGGGAACGGTACGCGAACGCGACCAGGTCCGCCGGGTCGCGCCACACGCTCACCGTGCCCTGCCAGCCCAGCGGCGCCTCGCCGACGCCGAAGCGGGCGAGCAGGCCGGGCGCGGTGTGCAGCTCGGCGGCGACCGGGGGGATCGCCCGCCAGAACGTGGCCGCCCGGCGGGTCCGCAGCCGGGCCCGGGTCAGCGCCAGCACCGGCCCGGTGACCCGTCCGCCCGACGGCGCGCCGAACGGCTCCCGGCCGGACCACCGGCCGCGGCTGGTCAGCGGGCGCAGCTCGACCCGTACCGCGGCGCGGGCGATCCGGGCCCAGGACCGGGCGACCGGGGAGGCGTCGAAGCCGGCCGCGTCGGCGGGGGAGTCCCAGACCACGAGCGCGGCCCACCGGGTCAGGTCGGCGTCGCCGGGGCCGAATCCGGTGCCGGTCCCGGTGCCGAGCAGCTTGGCGAAGCGGACGCCGGGCAGGCGGCGCAGCCGCGCCGGGTGGGTGGCCATCCGGGCCAGCACACCGGGTACGGCCCGTCGGGGCACACGCCACACGTGCAGCGTGACGAGTTCGGGGTTCACGCCACCTCGGCCGGAGCGCCGGCGGTGATCCGCAGCAGTTCCGCGTACGTGGTGGGGAACACCGCCCGGGGTACGCCGCCGGCCGCCCACACCTCGTCGTACCCGGTCAGGGCGGTGTCGACGACGGTGCGCAGCGGCGCGGGGTGGCCGACCGGGGCGACGCCGCCGATCACCTGCCCGGTGTGCTGCTTGACGAATTCCGGGGTGGCCCGGCGCAGCCGGGTCACGCCCAGCGTGGCAGCGAGCCCGGCGGTGTCCACCCGGTGCGCGCCGGAGGTGAGCACCAGCAGCGGCGCGCCGTCCGCGTCGAAGATCAGCGAGTTGGCGATGGCGCCGACGGCGACGCCGAGCGCCTCGGCCGCGGCGGCGGCGGTGTGCACCGCGTCGGGCAGCAGTCGGACGAGGCTGGCCTCGCCCGATCCGTCCCGCGCGCCCGCCTCGTCGAGCGCGCGCTGCACCGCCTGCACGTTCGGGTGTGGCTGCATGACCCCATTCTTCCCTCACCCCGGTACGGCCCCGCCGGGGGCCGTGGCCTCCCGTGTGTCCTCGGCGCGTCACACGTTGCGTTTTCGTCGGGGGGGAGGTGTACTGTCAGGGTAGTTAGAACGAGTGTTCGATTCCGGTTCGAAGTTCGGCCCAGTCCGAACGGCATCGGCTCAGCTCCCCGGCTGACCGGCCCCGGTTCGAGCCGGTCGCGCACCCGTCGAACGCTCCGGAGACGGTGTTTCGCGGCACCGGTTTCCGGGAGGTGCGGCACCGCGGGCCGCACCGGGTTCGGACAGTCGCGAGTCCGGGCCCGTCAGGCAGGTCGTCGCCCGCCGCCCACGACCCCCGGGCGGCGGGCGACGGACCCGCCGGTACGCCGGCCGGGGGTGGGTGTGGGGAAGCGTCCACACCCGGCCGGCCAGCCACCTCAAGGTGCGTCTTCCTCCGCACCGACCGCTCCGGGCGACCGGGCGACGGTTTTCCGTCGCGCGACCGCCCGCCCCGGCCACACGCGGAGGAGAGACCCATGCCGACCAGTCCGGCCCAGGCGCCCACGGTGCCCGCGCACGTGCTGCCGCACCGCACCCCCGCCCAGTTGCTCGCGGTGGCCCGCGACGGGCTGGCCGAGGCCGCCCGCACCCGTCCCGACGGCCTCCGGTACGCCGCCGCCCACCTCGCGGCGCTGCGCGCCGCCGCCGCCGTGCTCGCGGCCCGGGCCCGCCCCGCGCCCACCCGCCGGAACCGGATCACCAGCGTCTGGGTGCTGCTCGCCACCGTCGCCCCCGAGCTGGACGAGTGGGCCGCCTACTTCGCGGCCGGCGCGAGCAAGCGGGCCGCCGCCGAGGCCGGCATCCCCCGCGTGGTCACCGCCCGGGAGGCCGACGACCTGCTGCGCGCCGCCGAGGAGTTCGTGACAGTGGTGGAGACCGCGCTCGGCCTGGCGCACCAGCCGGCGCTCGACGGCCTGCCCCGGCCCCTGCGGCGCGGCGCGTCCGACTCCCCGCCGTCGCGGCCCGGAGCGGCAGCCGCCTGATTCGTGGCGCCCGGCCACCACCGGCGGGACCCCGGGTGGCCGGGCGCCGCACCAACGGCACGCGGGTGCCGCAGCACCGACACGATCCACAGCACACGATCCACAGCACCATCCACGGGCGGGACCCGTGGCGAAACACGACGGGGGGTTGGTCCGATGGCGGGCCGCATGGTGGTCGGCTCCGCCGCCCTGGCCGAGCTGGTCCGTCCGGCGAGCGCGCCCGACCCGGCCGGCGGCCACCGGGTGCTGCCCGTCCGGGCCGAGCTGACCGGGCTGCTGCCCAACCGCGGCCTGCGCCGCGGCAGCACCGTCGCGATCGGCGCCGGCCAACCCCGGCGCAGCGGCGCCACCTCGCTGATCCTCGCGTTGCTCGCCGAGGCGTCCCGGGCCGGCTCGTGGTGCGCCGTGGTCGGCGTACCCACCTTCGGGGCCGGCGCGGCGGCCGAGGCGGGCATCGCCCTGGACCGGCTGGCCCTGGTGCCCGACCCCGGGCCGGAGTGGCCCACTGTGGTCGCCGCGCTCATCGACGGGGTCGACGTGGTGGTCACCGCCGTGCCGGCCACTGTCGCCGCCTCGGTCACCACCCGGCTGGCCGCCCGCGCCCGGCAGCGCGGAAGCGTGCTGGTTCCGTACGGCCGGTGGGACGGCGCGGACGTGACGCTCCAGGTGGTCCGGGGCGTCTGGCAGGGGCTCGGCCCCGGTCGCGGGCGGCTGCGCCGCCGCGAGGTGACCGTCTCGGCCCGGGGCCGGGGCGCCGCCGCCCGCCCCAAGGAGATCAAGGTGTGGCTGCCCGGTGACGAGCTGACCCGGGTGATCCCCCGCTCGGCCGGGCTCGGCGCACCGTCCGCCGCGTCGGCCCGCCGCCTGCGCGTGGTGGCCCCGCCCGCCCGTACGCTCGCCGCGGCCGGTCCGGCGTGAGCGGCGCACCGCAGCGGACGCTGCTGCTCTGGTGCCCGGACTGGCCGGTCCTCGCCGCCGAGATCGTCGACGGGGTGCCCGCCACCGACCCGGTCGTGGTGCTGCACGCCAACCGGGTGGTCGCCTGCTCCGAGCGGGCCCGCGCCGAGGGGATCCGGCGCGGGCTGCGCCGCCGGGAGGCGCAGGGGCGGTGCCCGCACCTGACAGTGGTCGACCACGACCCCGGCCGGGACGCGCGGGCGTTCGAGCCGGTGGTGGCCGCCGTGGAGGAGGTGGTCGCCGGCGTCGAGGTGATCCGGCCCGGCGCCTGCGCCACCGCGGCCCGGGGGCCGAGCCGCTACCTCGGCGGCGAGGAAGCGGCGGCCGAGCGGATCGTCGAGCACGTCGCGCAGAGCTGCGCGGTGGAGAGCCAGGCCGGCATCGCCGACGGGGTGTTCGCGGCCGGGCTGGCCGCCCGGGAGGGGCGGATCGTGGCCCCCGGCGGCACCCGCGAGTTCCTGGCCGGCCGTCCGGTCGAGGCGCTCGGCCGGCCCGCCCTGGCCGACCTGCTGCGCCGGCTCGGCGTCCGCACCCTCGGCGACTTCGCGGCGCTGCCCGCCGGGGACGTGCTGGCCCGGTTCGGCTTCGACGGCGCGCTGGCGCACCGGCTCGCCGGTGGCCGGGACGACCGCCCGCTCGCGGTCCGGCAGCCGCCCGCCGACCTGGCCGTCACCGCCGACTACGACGAGCCGGTCGACCGGGTCGACGCCGCCGCGTTCGCCGCCCGGACGCTCGCCGAACTGCTGCACGAGCGGCTGGCCGCGTACGGGCTGGCCTGCACCCGGCTCGGCATCGAGGCGGTCACCGCGCACGGCCAGGAGCTGCACCGGGTCTGGCGGCACGACGGCCTGCTCACCGCCGCGGCCATCGCCGACCGGGTCCGCTGGCAGCTCGACGGCTGGCTCTCCGGCAGCAACGGCCGGGGCGGGGCCCGCCCGGCCCGCCCGACCGCAGGGATCGTCCGGTTGCGACTGGTGCCCGACGGGGTGCTCGCCCAGGCGGGCCTGCAACCCGGGCTGTGGGGGGAGACCGGTGAGGAGCGGGAGCGGGCGCACCGCGCGCTGAGCCGGGTGCAGGGCATCCTCGGCCCCGAGGCGGTGGTCACCGCGGTGCTCGGCGGCGGGCGTTCCCCGGCCGACCAGGTGCGCCTCGTGCCGTGGGGCGACGAGCGGGTGCCCGCCCGTCCCGGCCCACCACCCGCCCCGGCACCGGTGTCCGGACACCGTTCAGAAGACGTTCCTGCGGGCTCGGCGGCGGCGGGAGCCTCTGTCGTCGTACCCCCTGGGGGCCGTGCGGGACGGCGGGGCGGGCGGGGCCGGGCGGTGGCCGAGCCGCCGTGGCCGGGACGGATTCCGCCGCCGTCGCCGGCTGTGGTGCTGCCCACCCCGTTGTCGGCCGATGTGCGTGACGCCGCCGGGGAGCCGGTCGTGGTGAGCGCTCGGCTGGCGGTCAGCGCGGCGCCGGCCTGGCTCACCGTCGGCGCCGGCCGCCCGGCCGAGATCACCGGGTGGGCCGGTCCGTGGCCGGTGGACGAACGCTGGTGGGCGCCGGCCGAGGCGCGCCGCCGGGCCCGGTTCCAGGTGTGCCTGGCCGACGGCGCCGCCCTGTTGCTCGCGGTCGAGGGCGGGCAGTGGCTGGTGGAGGCGATCTATGACTGAGCGCCGGGGAAGATCTTGGAAGGAAAGCGCCCCTCCAGGGGCCTTTTCGTACCAAGATCTCGGGCGGTCGGGTGCCGGGCGGGGGAGGCGCCGGTGAGCTTCCACAACCCGAAGATGCCCTGGTCCAAGCTGGAGCAGGTGCTCTCCGGGCGGGCCACGGGCGAGCGGCACCTGCACGTGGTCGACCCGCTCGCGGTCGACGCCGACGGCGGCGACTCACCGGCGTGGAGCCGCAAGCGCCAGGAGTACCGGCCGCCGGAGCTGGACCGGCCGGACGGCGTGGTGCCCTACGCGGAGCTGCACGCGCACTCCAACTTCAGCTTCCTCGACGGGGCCAGCCACCCGGAGGAACTGGCCGAGGAGGCGGCCCGGCTGGGGCTCACCGCGCTCGCCGTCACCGACCACGACGGCTTCTACGGCGTGGTGCGCTTCGCCGAGGCGGCCCGCGCGCTGCGGCTGCCGACGATCTTCGGCGCGGAACTCTCCCTCGGGCTGCCCGGCCCGCAGAACGGCGAACCCGACCCGCTCGGCCGGCACCTGCTGGTGCTCGCGCACGGCCACGAGGGGTACGCGCGCCTGGCCGCCACCATCTCCCGGGCCCAGCTGCGCGGCGGGGAGAAGGGCCGCCCGGTCTACGGCGAGCTGGAGGAGATCGCCGCCGAGTTGCGCGACCACGTGCTGGTGCTCACCGGTTGCCGCAAGGGACACGTGCCCGCGGCGCTGCTCACCGAGGGCGTCGCCGCGGCGGCCCGGGAACTGGACCGGCTCACCGCGCTGTTCGGGGCGGAGACGGTGGCGGTGGAGCTGACCGACCACGGCCACCCGGTCGACGCCGACCGCAACGACGCGCTCGCCGAGCTGGCCGCCGCGGTCGGGCTGCCCACGGTGGCCACCGGCAACGTGCACTACGCCACCCCGGGCCGGCGGCGGCTGGCCACCACCGTCGCAGCGGTCCGGGCCCGGCGCAGCCTCGACGAGATCGACGGCTGGCTGCCCGCCGCGGCCACCGCCCACCTGCGCAGCGGCGCGGAGATGGCGGCGCGGTTCGCCGCGTACCCGGGCGCGGTGGCACGGGCCGCCGAGTACGGCGCGGAACTCGCCTTCGACCTGCAGCTCGTGGCGCCGAAGCTGCCGGCGTACCCGGTGCCGCCCGGGCACACCGAGATGAGCTGGCTGCGCCGGCTGACCATGGACGGTGCCCGCGAGCGCTACGGCCCGCCCGAGGCGCATCCGGAGGCGTACGCGCAACTGGAGCACGAGCTGCGGATGATCGAGGACCTCGGTTTCCCCGGCTACTTCCTGGTGGTCTACGACATCGTCGCGTTCTGCCGCGCGCAGGACATCTACTGCCAGGGTCGGGGGTCGGCGGCCAACTCGGCGGTCTGCTATGCGCTGCGCATCACCAACGTGGACGCGGTCCGGCACCGGCTGCTGTTCGAACGGTTCCTCGCCCCGGAACGCGACGGCCCGCCCGACATCGACGTGGACATCGAGTCCGACCGCCGGGAGGAGGTGATCCAGCACGTCTACGCCCGCTACGGCCGGGAGCACACCGCCCAGGTCGCCAACGTCATCTCGTACCGGCCCCGGTCGGCGGTGCGGGACGTCGCGAAGGCGTTCGGCTTCTCGCCCGGCCAGCAGGACGCCTGGAGCAAGCAGATCGACAGGTGGGGCTCGGTCGCCGCGGTCGACGTGGCGGACATCCCCGAGCAGGTGGTCGCGTACGCCAACGAGCTGCAGACGTTCCCCCGGCACCTGGGCATCCACTCCGGCGGCATGGTGATCTGCGACCGGCCGGTGATCGAGGTGTGCCCGGTGGAGTGGGGCCGGATGCCCGGCCGCAGCGTGCTCCAGTGGGACAAGGACGACTGCGCCGCCGTCGGCCTGGTCAAGTTCGACCTGCTCGGCCTCGGCATGCTGTCGGCGCTGCACTACGGCTACGACCTGATCGGGTCCAGCCTCGACCTCGGTGACATGGACCTGGACGACCCCGAGGTCTACGACATGCTCTGCCGGGCCGACTCGGTGGGCGTGTTCCAGGTGGAGAGCCGCGCCCAGATGGCCACGCTGCCCCGGCTCAAGCCGCGCGAGTTCTACGACCTGGTGGTGGAGGTGGCGCTGATCCGGCCCGGCCCGATCCAGGGCGGCTCGGTGCACCCGTACATCCGGCGCAAGAACGGCCAGGAGCCGGTGACGTACGCGCACCCGCTGATGCGCAACGCGCTGGAGAAGACGCTCGGCGTGCCGCTGTTCCAGGAGCAGCTCATGCAGCTCGCCATCGACCTGGCCGGGTTCGACGCGGCCGGCGCCGACCAGCTGCGCCGGGCCATGGGGGCGAAACGGTCGGTGGAACGGATGGCACAGATCGCCGACCGGCTCTACGCCGGGATGGCCGAGCGGGGCATCACCGGCGAGCTGGCCGACGACGTCTACCGCAAGCTCACCGCGTTCGCCAGCTACGGCTTCCCGGAGAGCCACGCGATGAGCTTCGCCTACCTGGTGTACGCCAGCTCGTGGCTCAAGCGCTACCACCCGGGCCCGTTCCTGGCCGCGCTGCTCAACGCCCAGCCGATGGGCTTCTACTCGCCGCAGACGCTCGCCGACGACGCCCGCCGGCACGGCGTGGAGGTACGCCGGCCGGACATCAACGCCAGCGGCGCCAAGGCGGTGCTGGAGTCCACGCCGGAGACCCGGTGGGGCAGCGTGCCGGGCGAGCCGCCGCACGCCTGGGGGCTGGGCGGCCCGGCGGTACGGCTCGGGCTGGGCAGCGTCCGCACCCTCGGCGAGGACGTGGCCGAGCGGATCGAGGCGGAACGGACCGCGCACGGGCCGTACCGGGACATGCCGGACCTGGCTCGCCGCGTCGGTCTCACCGCCGCGCAGCTGGAGGCGCTGGCCACCGCCGACGCCTTCGCCTGTTTCGGGCTGACCCGGCGCCAGGCCCTCTGGGCCGCCGGCGCGGCGGCCCAGGACCGGCCCGGCCGGCTGCCCGGCACGGTGACCGGCGCGGACCCGCCCACCCTGCCCGGCATGGCCGCGGTGGACCGCCTGGTCGCCGACGTCTGGGCCACCGGCCTGTCCCCGGAGAGCCACCCGGCCCGGTTCATCCGGGACCGGCTCGACGCGCTGGGCGCGGTGCCGATCGCCCGGCTCGGCCAGGTGCCGCCCGGGCGGCGGATCCGGGTCGGCGGGATCGTCACCCACCGGCAGCGCCCGGCGACCGCCGGCGGCGTCACGTTCCTCAACCTGGAGGACGAGACCGGAATGCTCAATGTCACTTGCTCCCCGGGGCTGTGGCAGCGCTACCGTCGAATCGCCCGCACCAGTGGAGCACTGGTGGTGCGGGGCCGGCTGCAGCGGCACGAGGGCGTCACGAACCTCACCGCGGACCGGCTGGACGCGATCGAGCCCCCCGTCACACCGGTATCCAGGGATTTCCGTTGATGGAGTGATCCACATTACGGTTTCTGGGAGCCGGAGGCGGGAGACTCCCGACGCGGGTGGGCAGAGTGGCTCACCCGGGGTATGGGGGATGAACCGATGACCTTTCACCGTACGTACGCCGGTGGCGTAGCCAACGCCCGACGGACCCGCCTCGGCGCCGACTGGGCGCCCACCCACGAGGCCGAGCCGCGGGAATACCAGGTGACCGAGGGCCCGGTGGCCAACACCGAGCGCTCCCGCGCCGAGGACGACCCCGCCGGCGGCGGCGAGTCCTGAACCCGGGCCGGGGGGTGACTAGGCTCGGCGCGTGGAGCAGATCCGAACCCTCACCCCCCGCACCGCCGTCATCTGGTCGGTGCTCCGGGCCGAGCTGGACCGGCGGGCCGGCGAACGACTCTCCGTGCTCGACGTCGGCGGCGGGACCGGCGGCTTCGCCGTCCCGCTCGCCGAGGCCGGTCACCGGGTCACAGTTGTCGACGCCAGCCCTGACGCGCTCGCCGCGCTGACCCGCCGGGCCGCCGAGGCCGGGGTCGCCGACCGGGTACGCGCGACGCAGGGCGACGCCGACGCGCTCGCCGGGCTGGTCGAACCGGCCAGCGTGGACCTGGTGCTCTGCCACTCCGTCCTCGAAGTCGTCGACGAGCCGGAACCGGTGATCTCCGCGCTGGTCACCGCGTTGCGACCGGGCGGCGCGGCGAGCGTGCTCGTCGCCGGCCGGGCCGCCGCCGTGTTCGGCCGGGCGATGAACGGGCAACTGGACGCCGCCGCCGCGCTCGCCGCCGACCCGCAGGGCACCACCGGTCGCCGGGACACGCTGCGCCGCCGCTACGACGCCGCCGACGCGGGCGCGCTGCTCACCGCCGCCGGCCTCGCCGTGGAGGAGATCCACGGGGTACGGGTGCTCGCCGACCTGCTTCCGGCCGCCGTGGCCGACGGACAGCCGGCCGCCCTGGTGGAGCTGGAACGGGCGCTCGCGGCCCGGCCCCCGTACCGTGATCTCGCCGCTCAACTGCACCTGTTCGCCCGCCGCCCGGCATGACCGGCCCGCCGCCCGGCCCGCTGGACCGGGTTCCGCCACGCTACGACGGCGGCAGCCTGGCCGACGTGCTGCCCAGCGCGCTGTCAGTGCTCGGCGTGCCCGGCGCGGCCGACCGGCTCGGCCTGGCACCGAGGCTGGCCGGGGTGCGCCGCATCGCGGTGCTGCTCGTCGACGGCCTCGGCTGGTACCAGATCCCCGCCGCCGCCCGGTACGCCCCGACGCTCGCCGGACTGGCCGCCACCACTGGCCGGCAGCTCACCACCGGCTTCCCGTCCACGACTCCGACCAGCCTGGTCAGCCTCGGCACCGGCACCGCGTCGGGCGCGCACGGCGTGCTCGGCTTCACCGTCCGGGTGCCCGGCACCGACCGGGTGCTCAACCACGTCGACTGGGCCGGCGACCCCGACCCGGCGAGCTGGCAGCCGGTACCCACCTGGTACCAGCGGGCCCGCGCCGCCGGGATCGCGGTGACAGTGGTCAGCCGTCCCGAGTTCGCCGGCAGCGGTCTGACGCTCGCCGCCAACCGGGGCGGCGACTACCGGGGCGCGGCCGGCGCCGACGCGCTCGCCGCGCGGATGCTGGCGGCGCTGGCCGCCGGGGACGGGCCCGCGCTCGTCTCCGGGTACCACCCCGACCTGGACCGGCACGGGCACCTCAGCGGCGTCGACTCCGAGCCCTGGCGGCTGGCCGCCGCCGATGTGGACACGCTGCTGGCCCGGCTCGTAGACGGGCTGCCGCCGGACGCCGCGCTGCTGGTCACCGCCGACCACGGCCAGCTCGACGTGCCCGCCGGGCACCGGATCGACCTGGACGCCGACCCCCGGCTACGCGCCGGGGTGCGGGTGGTCGCCGGTGAGCCCCGGGTCCGCTACCTGCACGCCGAGCCGGGCGCCGAGGACGACGTGGTGGCCGCCTGGACCGAGCTGCTGGGCCCGGCCGCGCACGTGCTGACCCGGGCCGAGGCGGTGGCGACCGGCTGGTTCGGGCCGGTGCCGGAGGCGCACCTGACCCGGATCGGCGACGTGGTGGTGGTCTGCCGGGACACGTACGCGGTGGTCGCCACCCGCTCCGAGCCGCCGATGGCGTCGCGGCTGGTGGCGTACCACGGCGCGGACACCGCCGCCGAGATGACCATCCCGCTGCTGGTGATCCGGGGCTGACCGGGTGGCGCGGTGGGTTGTCGGACCGGCGGGCTAGCCTGGCTGACATGGGCCGCAGCCAGTCGTTGCCCCGAGGCGGTGACCCGCGCTTCGGGGCGGACGCCGACGACACCGGCTGCACCATCCTGCACGTCGACATGGACGCGTTCTACGCATCGGTCGAGGTGCGCCGCCGCCCCGAGCTGCGCGGGCGGCCGGTGGTGGTGGGCGGCGTCGGCCCGCGCGGGGTGGTCAGCTCCGCCAGCTACGAGGCCCGGCGGTACGGCGTCCGCAGCGCCATGCCCACCTCCCGCGCCCGGGCGCTCTGTCCCGGCGCGGTCTACCTTCCGCCCGACTTCACCGCCTACACCGAGGCGTCGCGGGCGGTCATGCGGATCTTCCGGGACGTCACGCCGCTGGTCGAGCCGCTGTCGCTGGACGAGGCGTTCCTCGACGTGACCGGCGCCCGCCGGCTGTTCGGGCCGCCCGCCGCCATCGCCCGGCTGATCCGCCGGCGGGTCGCCGAGGAGCAGCGGCTGACCTGTTCGGTGGGCGTCGGGCCGAGCAAGTTCGTGGCCAAGCTGGGTTCCACCCGCGCCAAACCCGACGGCCTGCTCGTGGTGCCGGCCGACCGGGTGCTGGAGTTCCTGCACCCGCTGCCGGTGTCCGCCCTGTGGGGCGTGGGGGAGCGCTCTGCCGACGCGCTGCGGCGGCTCGGCCTGCGCACCGTACGCGACCTGGCCGAGGCGCCGGCCGGCCTGCTGCGGCGGGCCGTGGGCGAGGCGTCCGCCGCCCACCTGCACGAGCTGGCGTGGGGCCGCGATCCGCGCGGGGTCTCGCCGGAACACGTGGAGAAGTCGATCGGCGCGGAGGTCACGTTCGACACCGACGTGAGCGACCCGGACGAGATCCGGCGGTCCCTGCTCGCGCTCGCCGACAAGGCCGGCGCCCGGCTGCGGGCGGCCGGGCAGGTGGGCCGTACCGTGTCGCTCAAAGTCCGTTTCGCCGACTTCCGGACGATCAGCCGCTCCCGCACGCTCCCCGTGCCCACCGACACCGCCCGGGAGATGTTCGACACGGCCTGGGCGCTGTGGGAGGCCCTCGCCCCCGGCGAGCCGGTTCGGCTGGTCGGTGTCCGGATGGAAGGTCTCGCCCCCGCGGGGGAGACCCCGCAGCAGCTCACCCTCGGTGCGCCCGAGCGTGGCTGGCGTGAGGCGGAGGCGGCAGCCGACGCGGCGGCCGCCCGATTCGGGCGGTCCGTCATAGGTCCGGCCAGTCTTCTCAGCCGTCGCGATACCCGGCCAGTCGAAAAACCGACCCGGCCGTAGGTCGTCCCGCTTTCCGACGCGCGGGGGCCCTCGTAGACTTGCGGGTAAGCAGCCGGTTGGCTGCCACGGTCTGTCGGCCCGCCCGGGCCGACCAACGTGACCGGGGAGGAGTGCCGTGCCGCTCTCGGAGCACGAGCAGCGGCTGTTCGAGCAGATCGAGCGGTCGCTTGCCGAGGACCCCAAGTTCGCCTCGGCCGTGCGCGCCAGCGACCCGCGTTTCCACGCGCGGCGTCGCGTGCTCGTCGCTGCCGGCGTGGTCGTCGTTGGTCTGGCCCTGTTGATCTATGGTGCCGTGATCAAGATTCCCGCGGTGGCCGTGGCGGGTTTCGTCGTCATGCTGGCCTCGTTGGGCTACGCGGTGCAGTCGCACCGCCGATCCCAGTCGCCCGACCTGCACGTGGTCGGCGGCACAACGAGCCGGCGTCGTCCCCGTGGCCGCAGCAGTGGCCGCCGGGGCTCCTTCCTCGACCGGATGGAGGACCGCTGGCGGCAGCGCCCGGAGGGACACCGCTGACCGCGCTCCGCCCCTGACCGGGGCGGATGTCGCGGCGACGCCCGTCGGCGCTCGCTTCGTCGTGCCCGCTCACGGCCGACTGATGTCGCCGTCCCGGTTGGCCCCGCCGTGCCCGCTGACGGCGCCGGCCGGTGTTGATCTCGCCGTGCCCGCTGATGTCGTTGGCGCCGACCGGTGTGGCGGTGGCCCTCGGCTTCCTCGCCGCGGCGTGAGTCCCGCCCCCTCCGCACACGGGCGACCATTTCGAAGCGCTGATGCCGCCACTGGCCCCGCGACCGGCGCTTCGTCAGCCGACCATCATCTCCGCGCCCCGCCCCGCCTCGCCTCGCCTCGCCTCGCCCCGCGACGGCTCAGGCAGCCCGATGTTCGCCCTCCGCGCCGGCTCGGCACCCGTACCGCCGCGGTTTCGGAGTCAGCTGTCAGCGCCCGCGACGATGCCGCCCTGGTCAGCTCGACCCTTCCCGTGATCCGCGCGACCCGTTGCCTGTTCCGGAGTGCCGGGTGACCGGCCTGGTGCCGCAGTCGGCCTCCACGGTCCAGGCTTCGCCCAGTCGACCCCTGCCGTCTCCTCATGGTCCACGGGTTTGAGACGGATCTTCCGAAGCGCGGGAACCACGAAGATCTTGGTAAGAAAGTGCCCCCATAGGGGCTGTTCAGTCCCATGACATCTGTCAGCGTTGAAGTCCCGATACATGTGTCACGTGGTAGGGATCTTGGGTCGGGTGGTATGTGCTGCCGGGCATGGCTTCTCGGCGGCATGTGATGAACCTGCTGGACGCGCAGCTGGCGGCGGGGGTTCGGGTGAACGCGGCCGAGTTCGCGCGTGAGCACGGGGTGTCGGTGCGCACGGTGTACCGGCACCGCGCACGTATCCGGGCCGAGGGTCAGTGGCAGGAACGATCCCGGCGTCCGCGTAGCAGTCCGCGGGTCACGCCGCCGGAGGTGGACGCGTGGATCTGCAAACTGCGCGCTGAACTCGGCCCGGACAACGGGGCGGACTTCATCCGAGACGCGTTGGACGATGTGCGCCGGCGCACCGACGCGTCCTGGTCGGTGCCGTCACGCTCGACGGTCAACCGGGTGCTGGCCCGACATGACCTGCTCGTGGCTACTCCGGCTAAACGACCGCGTAGTTCGTGGCGGCGTTTCAGCTATGCCCGGCCCCGCGACTGCTATCAGATCGACGCCACCGAAGTGAAACTCGCCGACGGCCGCACTGTCGTCGTCTTCGACGTCCTGGACGACTGCACCCGCACCCTGGTCGCCTGCCACGCCGCCGCCGCGGAGACCGCCCGAGCCGCGATCACCGCGATCAGACAGGCGTTCACCGCCTACGGCGTGCCGGCCATCGTGCTCAGCGACAACGGCATCGCGTTCACCAGCCGCCGGACCCGACCCGGATCAATCTCCACCTTCGTGCAGACCCTGATCGACCACGGCGCCCGCCCGATCAACTCCAGCCCCTACCACCCACAAACCTGCGGCAAGGTCGAACGCCACCACCAAACCCTCAAGAAATGGCTGAGCACCCAACCCCCACCGCAGACCCTCACCGCCCTGCAAGCACTCCTGGACACCTACCGCCGCTACTACAACACCCAACGCCGCCACAGCGCCCTACCCCGCCGCACCACACCCGCCCACGCCTGGACCCACGCACCCACCCTCGGCGGACCCACCAGCACACCCCTGCAAACCGACGCCACCCTGCACCACTGCCCCGTGGCCAGCAACGGCGCCATCGCCGTCGCCGGACACCGCACCAGCGTCGGCACCACCCACGCCGGCACCACCGTCACCGCCATCCGCGACAACAACCACGTCACCATCTACCACCCCGACGGCCAACCCATCGGCTACCTCCACCTCAACCCCGACAAGAACTACATCCCCCTCACCCCCACCCCCATGACCCACAACCCCTGACACATCTATCGGGACTTCCCGTTGACACATGTCCCGGGACATGACAGCCCCCATAGGGGCCGTTTCCTACCAAGATCTCAAAGCGCTTGGCGCTCCACGCCCTCCCGGCGGGCCGAGCAGTCGGTGATCAAGGGGTTTGCGGGTGGAATTCGGCCTCGCGGAGACACAAACTCCTTGATCAACG
Source organism: Micromonospora echinospora (assembly GCF_014203425.1). NCBI lineage: Bacteria > Bacillati > Actinomycetota > Actinomycetes > Micromonosporales > Micromonosporaceae > Micromonospora > Micromonospora echinospora. The sequence continues at coordinate 5,726,099 of NZ_JACHJC010000001.1, read as the reverse complement.
GGGGCGGGCGGTGGGGAGGGAGGAGGAGAGGGCCGCCCGCCGGCGGGGGAGCGCCGGCGGGCGGAACGGTCAGCGGGCCGTGCGACCCGCCAACAGGCGGCGTGGGCTCCAGCGCAGCATCTGCGTCCGGGCCTGCCCGCTCGCGGTGACGACCCGCTCCGACTGCTCGGCCAGGGCGGTGCGCCAGCGCTGCAGCACCGACGGGGGCAGCAGCGCAGCCAGGAGGCGGGTGCGGCGGTCCGCCCCGGCCGCGAGCGCGCCCCGGACCGTCCGCAGCGCCGGCTGCAACTCCGCGCCGGCAAGCGGATCCCGCGCGTACCGGGCCCGCTCCTCGGCCCGGCCCAGCAGCCGTACCCCGGTCGCGGCGTCGCCGTTCTCGGCGAGCGCCTCCCGGGCCAGCCGCTCGGCGGTCGCGCGGGGGGTTTCCGTGCGGTCCACCCGGACGTGGAAGTCGACGAGCGTGTCGAGCAGCTCGTCCCAGGCGGCGTGCGCGTCGGCGCGGGCGGACTCCGCGTCCACGCCGACGACGACCTCCCGTGTCTCGCCCCGCTGACCCGGCACCGCGAGCGCGGTCGCCGAGGGCGCCCGGACCCGGACGCGCCGGCGGCGGCGCAGGGTGGAGCGGCGCAGGCCCGGTACGGCGAACAGCGCCAGCAGCGCCAGCGCCGCCGCCAGCCACCACGGCCACACCCGGTTCTGCTCGGCCGGGTCACTCCCACCCAGGGCCAGACCCTGGTCGGTGTCCTTGTCGAGCCGGTCCGCCTCGTTCGGGCCGGCCGACGGGTCGGCCGCGCCGGGAGCGACGGTGCTGCCGGGCGACGGGGCGACCTCCTCGGGGGCGTCGGTGTCCGGCGCCCAGGCGGAGCGGACCGAGCCCTGCACGCTCGCCGCCGGGGTGGCGTCGAACGGCACCCAGCCGATTCCGTTGCCGAAGTTGACCTCGGTCCACGCGTGCAGGTTGCGGTTGGTCAGCACGTACGTGCCGCTGTCGGCCTTGCTGCCGTTGGTGAAGCCGACGGCGACCCGGGCCGGAATACCGGCGGCCCGGACCAGCCAGGCCATCGCCGCCGCGTACTGCTGGCAGTAGCCGACCTTGGTGGCGAGGAAGTCGGTGATGTCCTCCCCGCTGCTGCCGTCGCGGGTGGACAGCGAGTAGGTGAAGCCGTTCTCCACCGAGAAGTACTCGTAGATCGCGCGGACCTTGTCGTAGTCGTTCGACTTGCCCTTCACCAGCTCGTCGACGAGCTCCTCGACGGCCGGGACCGACGGCCGGTCGGTCAGCTGCCGCTTCACCTGGCTGTCCGAGGGCAGGGACGGGGCGGCGCGCAGCGCCGCCGGGCTGAACGTCGAGCGCACGTACTCGAACGAGTAGTTCTTGCCGCGGGCGTTCTCCCGGTTGGAGAAGACGATCTGCTGGCTCGAGTCGTACAGCCAGTTGCCGTTGAGGTCGTCCGCCTTCACCGGCTCGGCGTAGACCGGCAGCAGCGGCATGTTCAGGTTCTTCGACACCTCGACGGTGGCCCGGTAGCGCTGCCGCTCGACGCCACGCGGGGCGCGCTCGCTCGGGTCGGGCAGGCCGCGGGTGACCGGCCGCCCGGTCGGCACGCGCGCCTGGAAGCCGCTCGGCCGCAGGTCGTCGACCACGCCCAGGCGCAGGTAGAACGGGCTCGGCTCGCTGGTGCTGACCTTGACCAGCTCGGTTTCCTGGCTCTGGTTGAGCTGGCCGCTGAGCGCCGCGAACAGGTCGATCCGGCCCGGGCTGCCACCCTGGCCGGGCCGGCCGTTGCCCTCACCGGGCCCGGCTCCGACGTTGTTCATCAGCCCACCGGTCATCCCGGGCACGGCCAGTGGCAGCGCCACCGCCACCGCCACGCCGACCACTGCCAGCCGGCGGCCCGCCGCGGCCAGCGGCGACGCCTCCCAGACGTCGACGTCGCGTCCCTCGCCGGTGAACCGGCGGCCGAACCGGCGTACCCGGTCGACGTTGTCGGTGACCAGCAGCCACAGGTAGCCGGCGGCGCCCACCACGAACGGGGTGGCGGGGACGCTGTCCAGGTAGACCGCCACCGGCACCGAGTAGATGGCGAGCATCGGCAGGCCGGCCAGCGCCGGCCGGCGCAGCCCGACCGAGAGGACGTCCACCACCACGGCGACCGCGCCGATGCCGAGCACCGCGAGGAACAGCAGCGAGTCGACGTCGGGCACCTTCACGCCGTACGAGCGCATGTCCTCCAGCGACGTCTGCATCAGCTCGCCGAAGTGGGCGAACGTGCCCGGGGTCGGGATGAACGCGAGCAGCTCGGTGCCGCCCGGGAAGATCCACGTCAGGCCCAGGGTCAGGCCGGCCAGCATCGCCAGCACCTGGCCCCACAGCGGTGCCCGGGCCAGCCGGCTCAACGCGGCCGAGCCGGCCACCACGGCGACCACGATGGTGGCCTGGATCAGCCACGTCCAGCGTTCGAAGATCGCCGACAGCGGGGCCGCCGCCAGCAGGGTCGCCGCCGCGGCGACGAACCCGATGTTGCGATGGGGGGTCACGGGAGCTTCCTTCCGGTCATCGCATGCCTCCGGCGACCGTCTCGGCCAGGGCCGCCCGCAGCGCGAATCCCTGCGATCCGCGCCCGGCCTGCGGCCACAGCGCCGGCAGACGGCTGCCGTGCTCCACCCCGATGACCCGCCAGCTGCTCTGCAGCAGCGCGAGCGCGGCGGCGCCGTGCGCCCGTTCCGCCTCGGTGCGGGCCTTCGGCGGCAGGTTCAGCCAGGTGTTGCTGTCGAGCAGGAACGCCACGCAGGTCGCGCCGTTGCCGCGCAACCCGGCCAGCAGCTCCGCCTCGGCGGCGCCGAGCGTGCCGAGCAACGCGATGATCAGGCCGCCGTCGGCCCGCTGCCGGACCTGCTGCACCAGGGTGGTGATCTCGCCGCGCCGGTCCAGGTGCACGTCGGCGAGCTGGTCCAGGAGCAGGCCCTCGCCGCCGGCCTCGGTCGCCGCGACGTCGGCGCCGTTGCCGGTGACCAGGCGCAGCTTGTAGCCGGCCTGGCGCAGGTGCACGGCGATGCTGGCGGCCGCCGAGACCGCCCACTCGAAGCTCGCCGTCGGCCCCTCGCCCCGGTGCCCGCCGGCCCGGGTGTCCAGCACCACCGTGGCGCGGCTCTCCCACGGCTGCTCCTCGCGGCGCACCATCAGCTCGCCGGTGCGGGCGGTGGACTTCCAGTGCACGCGGCGCAGGTCGTCGCCCATCCGGTACTCCCGGGTGGCGGCGTCGTCCTCGCCGTGCACCGCCACCGAGCGGGCCCGGCTGTCGCCGCTGCCGGCGTACTCACCTGGTAGCCGCACCGCCGGCAACGGGGTGACCTGCGGAATCACCGTGAGGTGGTCGGTGCTGGGGAACGAGCGGGTCAGCTCGCACAGCCCGAACGGGTCGGTCAGCCGGATCACCAGCGGGCCCACCTCGTACCGGCCGCGCACGTCCGCCCGGACGGTGTACGCCACGGAGCTGGCCTGGTGCGCGCCGAGCCGCTCCAGCACCACCCGGGGGCGGCTGCCCAGCGCGTACGGCAGGCGGTCCTCCAGCAGCAGCGTGCCGGTGGGCAGCCGGGACAGGTTCTGCAGCCGCAGCACCACCCGGGAGCTGGCCCCGACCGGCACCCGGTGCGGCTCCAGCGACCGGTTGCAGGCCAGCTTGTACCGGCTGCGCCCGACGTACGCGGCGGCCAGCAGCGGCAGCACGGCGAGCAGGACGGCCACCCGGAGCAGGTCCTTCTCGCCCAGGATGCCGGCGGAGATCGCGGCGGCCACCGCGGCCGCCAGGAAGGAGCGGCCGCGGGTGGTCAGCCCACGCAGGCCGTCACGCACGTCACGGCCTCCGCGGCTCGTACGGCCCGCGGCCGTTGCCGTTGCCGCTGCCGGGCCGGGTGTCGTACGGCGAGCGCTGCCGGTCGTGCGGCAGCGGCAGGCGGTGCACCAGCTCGGCGACGATCGCGTCGGTGGTGCGCCGGGCCAGCTGGGCGTCGGCGGTCGGGATGATCCGGTGCGCCAGCACCGGCACCGCGAGGACCTGGAGGTCGTCCGGCAGCACGTAGTCGCGACCCTCCAGGGCGGCCACCGCGCGGGCGGTGCGCAGCAGCTGGAGCGTGGCCCGCGGGGACGCCCCCAGGCGCAGGTCCGGCGCCTCCCGGGTGGCGGTGACCAGGTCGATCGCGTACTGCTTGACCGCCTCGGCGACGTGCACCTGCCGGACGTGGCCGATCAGCCGGCGGACGGTGGCCGCGTCGGAGACCGGGCGCAGCGCCGACAGCGGGTCGGTGGCCCCGTGCCCGTCGAGCATGGCCAGCTCCGCCCGCGGGTCGGGGTAGCCCATCGCGATGCGGGCGGTGAACCGGTCCCGCTGCGCCTCGGGGAGCGGGTACGTCCCCTCCATCTCGATGGGGTTCTGCGTCGCGATCACCATGAACGGCGTCTGCAGCTGGTAGGTGACGCCGTCGACGGTGACCTGCCGCTCCTCCATGCACTCCAGCAGCGCCGACTGGGTCTTCGGCGAGGCCCGGTTGATCTCGTCGCCGACCACCAGGTTGGCGAAGACCGCGCCGGGGCGGAACTCGAAGTCGTGCGTCTCCTGGTTGTAGACGCTGACGCCGGTGACGTCGCTGGGAAGCAGATCGGGGGTGAACTGGATCCGCCGGACCGAGCAGTCGATGGAACGCGCCATCGCCTTGGCGAGCTTGGTCTTGCCGACGCCGGGCACGTCCTCGATGAGCAGATGGCCCTCGGCCAGCAGCACCGCCAGGGCGAGCCGGACGGTGGCGGTCTTGCCCTCGATGACCTGCTCGATGTTGGCCACGATGGCCTCGCTGGCGGCACGGAACTCGTCGTGCGGCAGCAGACCGCCCACCTCGTCCCAGGTCTGTTGTGTCACGGGCCTCCTCCTCGTCGCCTGGACGGCAGCTCTGTATAGAGCACCTGGACCCGCCGTTGGGTTCGCGACGCCGAGCCTCGTCTGCCGCAGTAATCTCACTGGCCTCTCAGGCTAACCATGTTTGTCGTTATCGCCGACTCCCGCAGGTGGTCGGTCGGTTACGCCCGGAATATTCGCCGGACCGGGGGATCGGCCGCCGACCCGGAACGGGCGCGCCGGCCGGCCGACGGGCGAGGTACACTGCCGTGCATGGCCGGGTTCTTCCTGCTTCTTACCGAGCCGTGTTGATGCGCTGAACGCGCGACAGCACGGCCGCCCCTCCTGCGCGAGGGGCTTTTTTGTGCCCGCAGCAGACCTCCCATATTTTTCGAATTGATCCGCGCCGAGGAGACGCCATGAGTGAGGCAGCCGCACCGGCGACCGACATTCCCCCGTTCCGGTACACCGCCGCCCTGGCCGACGAGATCGAACACCGCTGGCAGGACGTCTGGGAGCGGGACGGCACCTTCCACGCGCCGAACCCGACCGGCCCGCTGGCCGACCCGGGTCATCCGCGCGCGGGCGCCGAGAAGCTGTACGTGCTGGACATGTTCCCGTACCCCTCCGGCGCCGGCCTGCACGTCGGCCACCCGCTGGGCTACATCGGCACCGACTGCTACGCCCGCTACCAGCGGATGGCCGGGCGCAACGTGCTGCACGCGATGGGCTTCGACGCGTTCGGCCTGCCCGCCGAGCAGTACGCGGTGCAGACCGGCACCCACCCCCGGACCACCACTGTGGCGAACATCGAGCGCTACCGGGCGCAGCTGCGCCGGCTGGGGCTGGGCCACGACGAGCGGCGCTCGGTGGCGACCATCGACACCGAGTTCTACCGCTGGACCCAGTGGATCTTCCTGCAGGTCTTCAACTCCTGGTACGACGCGGACGCGCGCAGGGCCCGCCCGATCGCCGAGCTGATCGCCGAGTTCGAGGGCGGCACCCGCGCCACCCCGGACGGGCGGCCGTGGGCCGAGCTGACCGTGGGGGAGCGGCGGAAGATCGTCGACGACCACCGCCTGGCGTACGTCTCGGAGGCGCCGGTGAACTGGTGCCCAGGGCTGGGCACGGTGCTGGCCAACGAGGAGGTCACCGCCGACGGCCGCTCCGAGCGCGGCAACTTCCCGGTCTTCAAGCGCAAGCTGAAGCAGTGGATGATGCGGATCACCGCGTACGGGGACCGGCTGCTGGAGGACCTGGACACGCTGGACTGGCCGGAGCCGATCAAGCTGCAGCAGCGCAACTGGATCGGCCGGTCGACCGGCGCGCACATCGACTTCCCGACCGACGCGGCGCCGGTGCGCGTGTTCACGACCCGGCCGGACACCGTCTTCGGCGCCACCTACATGGTGCTGGCGCCCGAGCACGAACTGGTCGACGTGCTGACGCCGGCGGCCTGGCCGGAGGGGACGAAGGACGCCTGGACCGGTGGGCACGCCGGTCCGCGTGCGGCCGTCGAGGCGTACCGGAAGGCCGCCGCGGCCAAGACGGACGTGGAGCGGCAGGCGGACAGCAAGGAGAAGACCGGCGTCTTCGTCGGCGCCTACGCGACGAACCCGGCGACCGGCGGGCAGATCCCGATCTTCATCGCCGACTACGTGCTGGCCGGGTACGGCACCGGCGCGATCATGGCGGTGCCCGCCCAGGACGAGCGGGACTGGGACTTCGCCGAGGTCTTCGAGCTGCCGATCGTGCGGACCGTGCAGCCGCCGGAGGGCTTCGCCGGCAAGGCGTACACCGGGGACGGCCCGGCGATCAACAGCGCCGCGCCGGAGCGCGGCATCGACCTGGACGGCCTGGGCGTGGCCGACGCCAAGGCCCGCATCATCGAGTGGCTGGAGGCGAACGGGCACGGCGCCGGCGCGGTCACCTGGCGGCTGCGCGACTGGCTGTTCTCCCGGCAGCGCTACTGGGGCGAGCCGTTCCCGATCGTCTACGACTCCACCGGTGCGCCGATCGCGCTGCCCGAGTCGATGCTGCCGGTCGAGCTGCCCGAGGTGGAGGACTTCTCGCCGAAGACGTTCGACCCGGAGGATGCCGACAGCAACCCGGAGACCCCGCTGTCGCGGCGGCGCGACTGGGTGGAGGTGGAGCTGGACCTGGGTGACGGGCCCAGGCGCTACACCCGCGAGACGAACGTGATGCCGCAGTGGGCCGGCTCCTGCTGGTACGAGCTGCGCTACCTGGACCCGACCGACTCGCAGCGCTTCGCCGACCCGGAGAACGAGGCGTACTGGATGGGCCCGCGCCGCGACGGCGACTGCGGTGGCACCGACCTGTACGTCGGCGGCGCCGAGCACGCCGTGCTGCACCTGCTGTACGCGCGCTTCTGGCACAAGGTGCTGTACGACCTGGGCCACGTCTCGTCGTTCGAGCCGTTCCGCCGCCTGTTCAACCAGGGCATGATCCAGGCGTACGCGTTCGTCGACCCGCGCGGCGCCTACGTGCCCGCCGAGGAGGTCGTCGAGGTCGACGGCCGCTGGTTCCACGGCGAGACCGAGGTCCGGCGCGAGTACGGCAAGATGGGCAAGTCGCTGAAGAACGTCGTCACCCCGGACGACATGTGCGCGGCGTACGGCGCGGACACGTTCCGGGTGTACGAGATGTCGATGGGCCCGCTGGAGGTGTCCCGCCCGTGGGAGACCCGGGCGGTCGTCGGCTCCTACCGGTTCCTGCAGCGGGTCTGGCGCACAGTCGTCGACGAGCAGACCGGCCAGCTGTGGGTCACCGACGCGCCGGCCGACGAGGCGACCCGGCGGCTGCTGCACAAGGCGATCGACGGGGTCCGCGCCGACATGGACGGGATCCGCTTCAACACCGCCATCGCCAAGCTGATCGAGCTGACGAACGGCCTGACCCGGCTGGCGGAGACCCCGCGTGAGGTGGCCGAGCCGCTGGTGCTGATGGTCGCTCCGTTCGCCCCGCACATGGCCGAGGAACTGTGGCGCAAGCTGGGCCACGAGACCTCGCTGACGTACGCGGACTTCCCGGTCGCCGACCCGGCTCTGCTGGTGGCCGAGTCGGTCACGTACCCGGTGCAGGTCAACGGCAAGGTCCGGGGCCGGGTCGAGGTGCCGGCCGACGCGACCGAGGAGACCGTCCGCGCGGCGGCGCTGGAGGCGGTCGCCGGCGCGCTGGCCGGCAAGGAGCCGCGCAAGGTGATCGTGGTGAAGGGCCGCATGGTCTCGGTCGTCGCCTGACCGGTGCCGGCATGCCCGTGGTACGTCACGGGCATGCCGGCAGCGGCGGAAGCCGGTCCAGGAGCAGCAGTGAGTACGCGTGCCGTTCCGCCGGGACGGAGCTGTCGTCCGAATCCATCAGCAGCGCCGGGCCCGAGACCGCCGCCCCGGCGTGGTCCGCTGTGAGCCGGGCGTACGAGCCGGTCCGCAGGTCGGCCACGTACCAGCCCAGGTTGTACTTGAAGACCACCAGGTCGCCGACGACAGCGGGTCTGGCGACCCGGCTCACGGGGCCGCCGGCCGGGGGCACGGCGTCCGGCGGGACAGAGGGCCCGCCGGACGCCGGTACCGGGGTGGACAGCGCCGCCGACAGGACCCGGACGGGTCCGTTCCAGCCCGACCGCCAGACGTTCACCTCACCGTCGCCCGGGGAGATCCAGGCCATGGTACGGCCGTCGGTCGTCATGTCCGGCGCTTCGACCCGGCCGAGGAAGGCTCCGTGCTGGGAAACCAGGTTCCCGCTCGGACGGAAGGTGTTCAGACGGCGCTTCGACCAGTCGTGCCAGAGCAGGTCGGCGCCGCGGAACCCGACGGCGCTCACCCGGCCGATGGCCACCCGGTGGGCCGTTCCGGCCGCCAGGTCGTGCAGGGCCAGCTCGGTCCGGTACTGGTCGACGACCCGGGTCACGGCGAGCTTCCCGTCGTGCAGATGGAACGGACGGGCACCCTGCACGGCGCCGGTGACCTGCCGCGGCTCACCCCCCGTCTGCGCGTCCCAGGCGAAGATCTCGGCGCCACCACCCCCGTGCGGCGCGGCCCGGCGGAGGTCGGTGCGCGCGTAGACCAGCCACCGCCCGTCGAAGTCCCCCAGCAGCGGGAACGTGAACAGGTCCGGCATGGTGGCCACGATCCGCCGGTCGCCGTTGCGCTCCTGCTTGACCAGCAGCGCCGGGAGGCCGTCGCGCTGCACCGTGGCGAACGCGGAGCGGCCGTCCGGCGCCGGGGTGAGCGGCACCCACCGTTCCCCGGGCTCCCGCGGCAGACGACCGTCCCGGACCGCGTCCTGCCAGCTCTGCGGCACGGCGACCGGGCAGAAGTCGCTACCCGGCGCGGCGGTCACCTGCGACGAGGGCAGGTGCTCGGTCCCCGAGGGGAGCGCCACATTGTCCGGGATGCACGCGGAGAGCAGCGCCGCCGTGAGGGCCGCCGAGACGACGGCCGAGGTCCGGGAGCGGGTCGCGGCGCGGGGCGAGAGCCTCATGCCCGCGAATGGTAGGCAGCGCCGGCAACCGCGTTGCGCGTGGCGGGCGGGACCGTCATGCGGTCGTTCCCGGGGGCCACCGCGGCCCGGTCACCGGCCCGACGCCCCCGGCGGACCGTCGTGACCGGCCTCCGCCGCAGGTCGACCGGCCGGGCCGGCAGCGCGTCGCCGTTCCGCCCGCCACCACCGGTGGACCAGCAGCACGCTGGCGATCAGGCCGAGGCTGGCCGGCGCGGCGGCGTACCAGTTGATCGACCCGGGACTGGTCGCGGCGGCGCCGATCGCCGCGTAGCCGATGGCGGTGGGGGCGGAGGCGATCACACTGCCGGTCAGGAACGGCAGCACCCGGGCGGCGGTGGTGCCGTAGCCGTAGCTGACCAGCCCGAACCCGGCGATCGGCAGCAGCCGCACGGTGACCACGCCGAAGACGCTCTGCCGGGCGAACCAGCCGTCGAGGCGGGCCAGCCGGCCGCGTACCCGCTCGGCGACGAAGTCGCGGCCGAGCACCCGGCCGACTGTGAAGCCGATGGCCGCCGCGAGCAGCGCCGCGCCGAGCGCGTACGCGGCGCCCTGCACCGGGCCGAAGACCGCGCCCGCGGCCAGCGTGACGAACGTGCGCGGCACCAGCGCCACCAGCAGCAGCGCGCCGCCGAGAACCGCCGCGGGCGGGCCGTAGCCGCCGAGCGAGTCGGCGAGCCGGGGCAGGTCGGCCGGATCCGGCCGGGGCACCAGCAGCAGCGTCACGCCGAACCCGGCGAGCAGCAGCAGAAGCAGCCCGAACCGGCGCGCCGAGGGCTGCCGCAGCAACCCGGCGAGCCGGCGGGCCACCGGTCGCCGCCCCGGCCGGGCGGCGTCGGTCACGGCCTCGGGGCGGCGGCCACCGCGGTGCGGCGCTCGGAGCGGAGCCGGTCGGCCCAGGTGTCGTCGAGTGGGGGAAGCTGGTGGATGCCGGTCGCCCAGCGCAGCAGCAGATCCGCCAGGTCGGGGTTGCGCGCCAGCGCCGGGCCGTGCGAGTAGGTGCCGAGCAGCTTGCCCCGCCACGCGCCCTCGGTGGCGCCGTCGTTGCCGACGCCCGCGGTGACCCGGGCCAGCGGGGACACGCCCGGCCCGAGGTGGGTACGGCCGCCGTGGTTCTCGAACCCGGACAGGTGCGGGATGCCCAGCCGTGGGTCGACCTCGCCGGCCAGCTCGCCGACGGCCCGGGTGGGGCCGCGGTCGGAGGAGAGGTCGAGCAGCTCCAGGCCGGCGCAGCGGGTGCCCTTGGCGAAGAAGGAGGTGCCGAGCAGCTGGTAGCCGGCGCAGACGCCGAAGACCACCGAGCCCTGGGCCACCGCCCGGTGCAGGCCGCCGTCGGCGAGCAGGCGCTGGGCGCCCAGCGCCTGCGGGCCGTCCTCGCCGCCGCCGATCAGGTAGATGTCGGCGGTGGCGGGCAGCCGCTGGTCGGAGCGGACCTCCAGCACCTCGACCGGCATGCCGCGCAGCTGGGCCCGGCGGGCCAGGATCAGCGCGTTGCCCCGGTCGCCGTAGGTGGACAGCAGGTCGGGATAGATCCAGACGATGCGCAGGCTCTCAGTTGACACGGTCAAGCTCCGCTCGGATGTCCTGGAAGGCGGTGTAGTTGGCGATGACCTCCAGCCGGCCCGGCGGCACCGCGCGGACCGCCTCGTCGAAGCTGCGGACGTGCTGGAACGGCACGCCGTTGACCTCCAGCCGCACCGCCAGGTCGTACGCCCGGTCGCCGGTGATCAGCACCTGCCGGCCGGTCAGCGGGGAGAAGTCCACGTCGAACAGCCAGGACGTGTCCAGCCCGTCGGGGTCGCGGGCGTTGATGGACAGCAGTGTCGGCGCGACGTCGGCCATGTCGAACGCCTCCAGCCAGCTCGCCGGGTTCTTCGCCAGCAGCAGCCGGATGTTGCGCCCGTCGCGGTCCACCTGGGCGTAGCGGCCGGCCACCGAGGTGACGCTGCCGAGCCGGGAGACCGCGTCCACCGGGCGTACGCCGAACTCGGCGGCGACGGCCAGGGCGGTGGCCGCGTTGCCGAGGTTGACCTTGCCGGGAAGCTGGAGCTGGATCTTGTGCCAGGCGCCGGTGGGGTCGAGCACGCCGTCGTCCTCGACCGTCCAGTTCGGCTCGGGGCGGCGCAACGGGCAGCCGGTGCACCACCACTGCTCGCCGGAGCGCTGGATGGTGGAGCCGCACTCGGGGCAGACCCAGGAGTCGTCGTGCCAGCGCTGCCCGGCGCTGAACCAGGTGACGTGCGGCGGCACGTGGCCCTGGGCCGGGTCGGCCGGCGGGCAGGCGGCCCACACCACCATCGGGTCGTCGGCGTTGGCGACCACCCGTACCCGCGGGTGCCGGACCAGGGCGGCGCGCCAGAGCTGCGCCATCATGGCGACCTCCTTGGCCCGGTCGAGCTGGTCGCGGGAGAGGTTGAGCAGCGCCACCACGTGCGGCTCGGTCGCCTCCAGCACCTGGGCGAGGTAGTGCTCGTCCACCTCCAGCACCGCGTACGGGGTGCTGCCGGCCTTGGCCAGCGCCGAGGTGTGGCCGGTGGGCATGTTCGCGCCGAAGGAGTTGGTGGCGACCCGGCCCAGCACGCCGACCGCGGCTGTGGTGAGCCGGGTGGTGGTGGTCTTGCCGTTGGTGCCGGACACCAGGGCGATGGCGCGCCCGGTCGAGAGGTGGGCGAGCAGGTCCGGGTCGATCTTGAGGCCGATCCAGCCGCCGATCACCGAACCGTCGCCACGGCCCGCAGCCCGCGACAGCGCCGCAGCGGTGCGCGACACGGAGCTGGCCACCTTTGCCCGCAAGGGCATCTTCGCGTCCGTCACGCGAGCGAGGTTACCGGACCGCCACCCTCACCAGATCGCCGCCGACGGCGAACCGTTCGGCCGGGGACGGCGCGGCGGACGGCCGGAGCGCGCTGGGCCGGACGGCGTCGGTCGATGTCGGGTAGCGGACGGTGCCGGGCGCTCCCCGCCCCCTCCACTCCGCCCCACCCGCGTTGACGTGCTGTTTTGCGCGCGGAAACGCCACGCCGCGCGGGCGATTCTGGTTGCAGGTGGAGGGAAGTGGAGTAGAGTGGGGCGCGATGGTGAGGCCGGGAGGGCCACACCGGCCCGGGGGGTCAGCGGCGCCGCGAACGCCGCTCAGGGCGAGGGGGTTGGGCCGATGTTCCTCGGCACCCACACTCCGCGCCTGGACGACAAAGGCCGGTTGATCCTGCCGGCGAAGTTCCGGGACGAACTGGCGGGGGGTGTCGTGATCACCAAAGGGCAGGAGCGCTGCCTCTACGTCTTCCCGATGCCCGAGTTCCAGCGGATCGCCGACCAGTTGCGCGCGCAGCCGATGACGAGCAAGGCGGCCCGGGCCTACAGCCGGGTCTTCTTCGCCAGCGCGCACGACGAGGTGCCGGACAAGCAGGGGCGGGTCACCATTCCCGGCCACCTGCGGTCGTACGCGGCACTGGACCGGGATCTGGTCGTGATCGGGGCGAGCACCCGGGTGGAGATCTGGGACAGGGCGGCCTGGGAGGCCTACCTCGCGGAGAGCGAAGACGACTTCGCCGACATCGAGGAGGGGGTGCTGCCCGGCGGTCTGTAGGGCGTGACGGCGCCCGACGTACTGCGAGATCTCCAGCCGCTTTCGAGTTCCTGGCACCCCTTCCCCGGTGCCAGGCGCACGATCCGACACGGAGGGCCGCGGCCTCCGGCGGGCGGGAGCGGATGGGGATCTGGCGGTATGGCGAGGCGCCGTGGCGACGACGGACACGTGACGGAACGGTTGACGAACGGGGTGGGGGTCGAGATGGGGGAGCTACGCGGCACGCACGTGCCGGTGCTGCTCGAGCGGTGTCTCGAGCTGCTGGCCCCCGCACTGGGCCGGCCCGGTCGCACCGTCCACGTCGACGCCACGCTCGGCTTGGCCGGGCACGCCGAGGCGGTGCTCACGGCGCATCCGGACACGGTGCTGATCGGCCTGGACCGGGACACCGAGGCGCTCGCCCACGCGCGGGTCCGCCTGGCCCGGTTCGCCGACCGGATCCACCTGGAGCACGCCGTCTATGACGAGCTGCCCGAGGTGCTCGACCGGCTCGGTTACCCGGCCGTCGACGGGGTGCTGTTCGACCTCGGCGTCTCGTCCCTGCAACTCGACGCGCCCGACCGCGGGTTCGCGTACGCGCAGGACGCGCCGCTGGACATGCGGATGGACCAGACCCGGGGGGTGACCGCCGAGGAGGTGGTCAACACCTACTCCCACCCGGACCTGGCCCGCCTGCTGCGGGTGTACGGCGAGGAGAAGTTCGCCGGGAAGATCGCCTCGGCGATCATCCGGGAACGGGAGCGGGCCCGGATCACGTCGTCGGCCCGGCTGGCCGAGCTGGTCCGGGAGAGCATCCCGGCACCGGCCCGACGAACTGGTGGACACCCGGCAAAGAGAACGTTTCAGGCTTTGAGGATCGAGGTAAACAGAGAGCTGGCAGTGCTGGAGACAGCGCTGCCGGCCGCTCTGGACAAGCTCACAGTGGGCGGCCGCATGGTGGTCCTGTCCTACCACTCGCTGGAGGACCGGCTCACCAAGCACGCGCTCGCCGACCGGGTCCGCAGTAAGGGCCCGGTCGACCTCCCGGTCGAACTGCCCGGGTCGGGCCCGACGTTCCGGCTGTTGAGCCGGGGCGCCGAGCTGCCCGGGGAGGCGGAGGTCGCCGCGAATCCGCGCGCCGCCTCGGTGCGGCTGCGGGCAGCGGAACGGCTCGACCCGGAGGCGGCCCAGCAGGGGCGTACCGACCGCGAACGGTACCGCCGCCGGGTGAAGGCGATGCACCAACCGGGGACGGGGTCACCGGGGTCCGTGACGGACCCCGCGTCGGCTCCGGGGGACGGGATCGGGACGGACGAGGAGGGGGAGGGGACATGAACGTCGAGAAGCGCGACGGCCGGGGAGCCGTCGGGCAGCGCGCACCGCGGTCGGGGGGCCGGACCGCGGCGCAGCGCACCACGCGGGACACGACTTCGACCGACCGCCGGGAGGCCACTCACGCCCGGGGGGCGCGCGAGTTCCCGACGCAGGGCAGCGCCGCCCTGCGGCCGGCCGAGCGGACCCGGGTCACGGGTACGCCGGCGCCGCGTCTGCGGGTCGCCCCGCCGGCGCCGATCCGGGTGCCCCGGGCGCCCTTCGTCGCACTGATCCTGGTGCTCGTGGTCGGTGGGGTGCTGGGCATCCTGGCCGTCAACACCAAGATCAACGAGAACGCCTTCAAGCTGGAGAAGCTCCAGCAGCAGCAGGCCAAGCTCGACGTGGACGAGCAGGAGCTCAAGAAGGAGATCGCCGACCAGAAGGCGCCGGGCAACCTGACCGCCAACGCCCGCAAGCTGGGCCTGGTCGAGTCCGAGGACCCGGCCTACATCCGGCTGCCGGACGGGCAGACCATCGGGGTGCCGCACCCCGCCCAGGGCGCCCCGTCGGTCACCAGTCAGCAGGGCAACGGAGGCTGAGCGGTGCCGCCGAGATCGGAGGATCCGCGCCGGGACGCCACGGGCTCCCGGCGCGGATCGTCGCGGGGGTCGGAGCCGCGCGAGCCGGGTCTCGGCGGGATCTCCGACGCCCGGGCGTACACCCCACGCGGGCGGACCGTGCGCGAGGGCGGCGGCGCCGAGCAACGGCGTACCCCCCGCAGCACCCGGTCCGGCGACCCGTTCCGGCCCGCCTTGCAGGTGCTCGACGGCGGCCGGACCGGGCGCGGCGGCCAGCGCGATACCGCGGGTGACGGCGGCCGGACCGGTCGCCGGGCCACCGCGGCGGGCGGCCGTGCGGGCGTGGTGCGGACCGTCTCGCCCCGCCCGGTGCGGGAGCCGTTCGACGACGAGGAGGACGCGCCGCCGCCGCGCCGCCGGTCCCAGCCGCGCCGTCCCGCCGCCCAGCCGCGCCGCCCGGTCCGCAAGCCGCGCCGGCCGCCGCGACTCGGTGACCCGCGCCGGCGGCTGCGCCTCGGCACGCTGCTGGCGCTGACGTTGTTCGCCAGCATCGGCGTGCGGCTGGTCTACCTCCAGACCGTCGACACCCCGGCGTACGCCGACGGCGGCCTGCCCAACCGGCTCGCCGTGGTCGAGCTGCCCGCCCCGCGCGGGGCGATCCTCGACCGCAACGGTGAGCCGCTGGCGCACAGCGTGGAGGCCCGGTACGTCTTCGCCGACCCGACCCGGGTCAAGGACCGGTTCGCCACCGCGCGGGCGCTGTCCCCGCTGCTCGGCGTGCCCGCCTCGGACCTGGCCGAGAAGATGCGCGAGCGCACCCTGCCCGGCACCGACACCCCGTTGCAGTTCGTCTACCTGGCCCGGGGCGTCGAGATCGGCACCGCCAAGCAGATCATGGCGCTCGACCTGGCCGGCATCAACACGCACCGGGACGAGCGGCGCGAGGTGCCCGGCGGCGACCTGGCCGCCAACCTGATCGGCTTCGTCAGCCAGGACATGAACGGCCTGGAAGGGCTGGAGGCCAAGTACGACGACGTGCTGCGCGGGCAGGCCGGCAAACGGACCTACGAGGTGGGCCAGGGCGACCTGGCCGCGCCGATCCCGGGCGGCTACAGCCGGACCACCCAGCCGAAGCCGGGCAGCTCGCTGCAGCTCACAGTCGACCGGGACCTGCAGTTCATGACGCAGCGGATCCTGGCCAAGCAGACGGCGGCGGTGAAGGGCAGCGTCGGCGCGGCGGTGATCATCGAGATCCCCAGCGGCGAGGTGCTGGCCCAGGCCAGCCAGCCGACGTACGACGCGGCCAACCCCACCAAGGTCAGCTCGCCGTCGGACCGGGACGACGCGGCCACCACGTTCGTCGTCGACCCGGGCTCGATCCACAAGGCCATCACCTTCGGCGCGGCGCTCCAGGAAGGCGTGATCACCCCGGACACCGCGTTCCCGGTCGCCAACACCGTCGAACGGGGCGGGGTCACCTTCCGCGACACCCACCCGGTCGACGGCCGCACCCTGAGCATCCCCGGCATGCTCGCCTTCTCGTCGAACGTCGGCACCATCGAGATCGGCGAGAGGCTGGGCAAGGAACGGCTGTTCGACTACCAGAAGCGGTTCGGGCTGGGCCAGGCGACGGGTGAGGGCATGCCGGGTGAGGCACCCGGCCGGCTGCTTCCGCCCGACCAGTGGAGCGGCTCGGCGTACGGGTCGGTGCCGATCGGGCACAGCGTGGACGCCACGCCGCTGCAGATGGCCGCCGCGTACGCCGCCATCGCCAACAACGGCACGTACGTGCAGCCGCACCTGGTCAAGGAGACCGTCGGCGCGGACGGCGATCGCAGCCCCGCCGCGAAGCCGACCACCCGGTCCGTGCTCAGTCCGGCCAACGCGGCCGCGCTGCGCCGGATGATGGAGGCGGTCACCACCGTCGACGGTCCGGAGGGGCAGGCCACCGGGCTGGCCGCCGCCGTGCCCGGCTACCGGGTGGCCGGAAAGACCGGCACCGGGCTGCGCTACGACAACGGCAAGCAGCAGCCCGGCGAGGTCGGCTCGTTCATCGGCATGGCCCCGGCGGAGAACCCCCGGTACGTGGTGGCGGTCTTCGTGTGGAGCCCCGGTGGCGGTGGCGGCGCGGTCGCCGCGCCCGCGTTCCGGGAGATGATGGGCTTCACTCTCCGCCACTACCGGGTGCCGCCGTCGCTGACCAACAAGTCCCCGAAGTTCGAGGTCTTTCCGCGCTGAGCGGGGACGGCGGGACATCATCGGTGAGTGGCGACGAACCACCGGGGCGGCTGTGCGGTCGGAACCGGACGACCGGGTAGGGTCTGACGCCGTGCCCGGCAATCCACGTCCCGCCACCGTGCTTCCCGTACGGCTCGGCGATCTCGCCGCCCGCGTGGCGGTGACCCCGCCGGAGGGGGCCGCCGAGGTGGCTGTCACCGGCGTGACCCACGCCAGCCAGGAGGTCCGCCCCGGCGACCTGTACGCGGCCCTGCCCGGCGCCCGGCGCCACGGCGCGGAGTTCGCCGCCGCCGCCGCCGAGGCGGGCGCGGTGGCGCTGCTCACCGACGCGGCCGGCGTGGCGCTGGCCGCCGGCACGGACCTGCCCGTGCTCGTCGTCGACGACCCGCGCGAGGCGCTCGGCGAGGTGGCCGCGACGGTCTACGGCGACCCGACCGCCGGCCTGACCGTGATCGGCGTGACCGGCACCGCCGGCAAGACGTCCACCAGCTACCTGGTCGAGTCCGGGCTGCGCGCCGCCGGGCGTGTCACCGGCCTGATCGGCACCGTGGAGACCCGCCTCGGCGACCTGGTGATCGACAGCGTCCGGACCACCCCGGAGGCCACCGACCTGCACGCCATGCTCGCGGTGGCCCGCGAGCACGGGGTGGACACCGTGGTCATGGAGGTGTCCAGCCACGCCCTCGCCATGGGCCGGGTCGGCGGGGTCCGCTTCGACGTCGGCGGCTACACCAACTTCGGCTCCGACCACCTGGACTTCCACGCCGACGAGGCCGACTACTTCGCGGCCAAGGCCCGGCTCTTCGACGGCCGCTGCCGCGTCGAGGTGCTCAACCACGACGACCCGGCGCTGCGTCCGCTGTACAAGCCCGGCACCGTCACCTACTCGGCGGCCGGCGACCCGGCCGCGACCTGGTGGGCCGACCGGGTCGACGGCGAGGGGTACGCGCAGCGCTTCACGCTGCACGGGCCGGACGGGCTCACGCTGCCCACCGGCGTGGCGCTGCCCGGCCGGCACAACGTGGCGAACGCGCTGCTGGCGGTCGCCCTCCTGGTCGCCGTCGGGGTGGACGCGCAGACCGCGGCGCGCGGCGTGGCCGCCTGCGGCGGCGTGCCCGGCCGGCTGGAACTGGTCAGCGGCGACGCCCCGGTACGCGGGGTGGTCGACTACGCGCACAAGGCCAACGCGATCGAGGCGGTGCTGACCGCGCTGCGCGACCTGACCGGCGGCCGGCTGATCTGCGTGCTGGGCGCCGGCGGCGACCGGGACCGTGGCAAGCGGCCGGTGATGGGCGGCGTGGCCGCGCGCGGCGCCGACGTGGTGCTGGTGACCGACGACAACCCGCGGACCGAGGACCCGGCCGCGATCCGGGCCGAGGTGCTGGCCGGCGCGTACGCCGCCGCGACCCCGGCCCGCGTCATCGAGGTGCCCGGGCGGCGGGCGGCGATCGAGGAGGCGGTCCGGGTGGCCGAACCGGGTGACGTGGTGGCGGTGCTGGGCAAGGGCCAGGAACGCGGCCAGGAGATCGGCGGCGAGGTGCTGCCGTTCGACGACCGGGTGGAGTTGGCGGCGGCGCTGC
This sequence comes from Micromonospora echinospora, assembly GCF_014203425.1. Lineage (NCBI taxonomy): Bacteria > Bacillati > Actinomycetota > Actinomycetes > Micromonosporales > Micromonosporaceae > Micromonospora > Micromonospora echinospora. The sequence continues at coordinate 5,707,417 of NZ_JACHJC010000001.1, read as the reverse complement.
GCGCCCGCTTCGGCGACCCGGTGGGTCAGCGGTGATCCCGCTGACGCTGGCCGAGGTGGCCGCCGCTGTCGACGGCCGGCTGGCCGGCGCCGACCCGGACGGCCGGGTCACCGGCACCGTGGAGTTCGACTCCCGCAAGGTCACCCCGGGCGGGCTCTTCGTCGCGTTCCCCGGCGAGCAGGTGGACGGCCACGACTACGCGGCCGGCGCGATCTCCTCGGGCGCGGTGGCGGTGCTCGGCACCCGGGAGGTGCCGGGCGTGCCGATGGTGCTCGTCGGCGACGCGCTCGACGCGATGGGCCGGCTGGCCCGCGCCGTCGTCGACCGGTTGCCCGGGCTCACAGTGATCGGGCTGACCGGCTCGTCCGGCAAGACCACCACCAAGGACCTGATCGCCCAGCTCGCGGTCCGGCTCGGCCCGACAGTGGCCCCGCCCGGCTCGTTCAACAACGAGCTGGGGCACCCGTACACGGCGTTGCAGGCCACCCCCGAGACCCGCTACCTGGTGATGGAGAAGGGCGCCCGCGGGGTGGGGCACGTCCGGTACCTGTGCGAGGTGGTGCCGCCCCGGATCTCGGTGGTGCTCAACGTCGGCGTGGCGCACCTGGGCGAGTTCGGCTCGGTGGAGACCATCGCGCTCGCCAAGGGCGAACTGGTCGAGGCGCTGCCCGCGGACGGGCTGGCGGTGCTCAACGCCGACGACCCGCGGGTGGACGCGATGTCGGCGCGTACGCAGGCGCGGGTGGTGCGCTACGGCGAGTCGGAGCGCGCCGACGTGCGCGCCGTGGACGTGACGCTCGACGGCCGGGGGCGGCCGTCGTACACGCTTGTCATTCCGGAGGGGAGCGCGCCGGTGCGGCTCGGGCTGACCGGCCGGCACCAGGTCTCCAACTCGCTCGCCGCGGCGGCGGTCGGTCGCGAGCTGGGCCTCGCGCTGCCGGACCTGGCGGCGGCGCTGAACGAGCTGGGCCTGGTCTCCACCCGGCGGATGGACGTCTTCGAGCGTCCCGACGGGGTGACCGTGATCGACGACTCGTACAACGCGAACCCGGCCTCCACCGGCGTGGCGCTGCGGGCGTTGGCCAGCATGCGCGGGCAGGGGCGTACGGTCGCGGTGCTCGGCTACATGGCCGAGCTGGGTGACTTCGAACGGGAGGGGCATCAGCAGGTCGGCCGGCTCGCGGCCGAGCTGGGAGTGGACCGGCTGCTCGTGGTGGGCGAGCCGGCGGCGCCGATCCACGAGGGCGCGACAGCGGTAGGCAATTGGGGAGGAGAGTCGGTGCTGCTCAGCGATCAGGCGGCGGCCGTCGAGGTGCTGCGGAGCGAGCTGCGTCCGGGAGACGTGGTGCTGGTTAAGGGCTCCCGGTACCGGACCTGGGAGGTGGCCGACGCGCTGCGCGCGGACGCCCGCGAGGGTGCGACGGAGGGCGGCGCCGCATGAGGGCGGTCATCGTCGCCATCGGGGTCGCGTTCCTGATCTCGCTGTTCGGCACCCCGATCGCGATCAAGGTGTTCGCCCGGCTGAAGGCCGGCCAGCCGATCCGGTCGAACCTCGGGCTCGCCAGCAACGAGGGCAAGAAGGGCACGCCGACGATGGGCGGCGTGGTCTTCATCCTGGCCACGGTCATCGCGTACGTCGCCGGGCACCTGGCCCTGACCACGCTGCCGGACGCGCAGATCGCCCAGGTCGAGCCGACCATCACGGCGCTGGTGCTGCTGGGGCTGATGGTGTTCTCCGGCGCGGTCGGCTTCATCGACGACTTCCTGAAGGTGCGCAAGCGGCACAGCGGCGGCCTCAACAAGCGGGGCAAGCTGGCCGGGCAGATCCTGGTCGGCGCGGTCTTCGGCGCGGTGGCGGTCTACTTCCCGTCGAGCATGACCGACGCCGGCGGGAACGCGACGAACACCGAGACGGTGGCCAGCACCACGCTGAGCTTCATCCGGGACATCCCGGCGCTGGAGATCGGCAAGATCGGCTCGGTGATCGTCATCATCATGGTGGTCATGGCGGCCACCAACGGCGTCAACCTCACCGACGGCCTGGACGGCCTGGCCACCGGCGCCTCGGTGATGGTGCTCGCGGCGTACGCGCTCATCGCGTTCTGGCAGTACCGGCACTGGTGCGCCGACCCGAACTACACCGAGGCGTACTGCTACACCGTGCGCGATCCGCTGGAGATCGCGCTGATCGCCGGCGCGGCCGCGGGCGCCTGCGTGGGCTTCCTCTGGTGGAACACGTCCCCGGCGCGGATCTTCATGGGCGACACCGGCGCGCTCGGGCTGGGCGGCCTGATCGCCGGCATGGCGATGTCCACCCGCACCATCCTGCTGCTGCCGATCCTGGGCGGCCTCTTCGTGATCATCACCATGTCCGTGGTCATCCAGATCATCTCCTTCCGTACCACCGGCAAGCGCGTGTTCCGGATGTCGCCGCTGCAGCACCACTTCGAGCTGGCCGGCTGGAGCGAGGTCAACATCGTCGTCCGGTTCTGGATCATCGCCGGCATCGGCGTGGCCATCGCGCTGGGCCTGTTCTACAGCGAGTTCCTCGCCGCGGTGAGCTGACGCCCCCGGGTGTAAGGAAGGGCCCCTTATTAACAGACGTCTGTTAATAAGGGGCCCTTCCTTCAGATCCGACACGCCGACCGGGCGGTTGCGCCACGGGCGGGCGGGCCGAGCGGCCATGATGGGCCTGTGGGGGAGGGACGAGACAACCAGGTGACCACCGACCCGCCGGCCCGCCGTGCGCCGGCGGCCACGCCCCCGGCCGACCCGCCGGCGGCGCGCTGGGACCCGGCCGGTGGCCTGGCCGCGCTGCGCGGTCTGCTGGCCCGGCCGCTGGCCTCCTACTACCTGCTGCTGTCCAGCGCCGGCCTGCTGCTGCTGATCGGCCTCACGATGGTCTTCTCCGCGACCAGCGTGCGGGACTACGTCATGGACGGCGACGCGGCGGCGTCGCTGACCAAGCAGACCGTCTTCGCGGTGATCGGCATCGGCGCGTTCTGGGCCTGCCAGCGGCTGCCCGCGCGCACGTTCCGCGCGGTCAGCCGCCCGGCGCTGGGTGTGGCGGTGGCGCTGCTGCTGCTGCTCAACCTGCTGGTGGCGCTGAACTCGCTGTTCGGGGTGGCGTCGATCGGGCCGTTGAAGGCGCACCTGCTCTGGCTCTACCTCGGCCCGATCTCCGTGCAGCCGGTCGAGGTGGCGAAGTTCGCGCTGGCGCTGTGGGGCGCGCACGTGCTCGCCCGCAAGGGCGCGGCGCTGGGCTGGTGGAAGGAGCTGGCCACCCCGCTGTTCCCGGTGGTCGGCCTGCTGTTCGTGCTGGTCGGCTACAACGACCTGGGCAGCATGCTCTGCCTGCTCGCGCTCGTGGTCGGCATGCTCTGGGCGGCGGGCGTACGGACCCGGGTCTTCGCCGCGCTCACCGGGATCGGCCTGGCCGGCGTCGGCCTGCTGGTGGCCGCGGCCTCGCTCGGCGCCGGCTCCGGCTCCCGGGGCGCCGACAACTACCGGCTCGGCCGCCTCACCATGTGGCTCGACCCGCCGTCCCCGCGTACCTGCTTCGAGCAGGAGCTGGACTACTGCTACCAGCTCGTGCAGGCCCGCTACGCGATCGGCAACGGCGGCTGGTTCGGCGTCGGCCTGGGCCAGAGCAGCTTCAAGTACGGCTGGCTGCCCGAGGCGCACAACGACTTCATCTTCGCCATCATCGCCGAGGAGCTGGGGGTGGTCGGCTGCACCGTGATCCTGGTGCTGTTCGCCGTGCTCGCGTACACCGGGATGCGCATCGCCCGCCGGGTCGAGGACCCGTTCCGCCGGCTCGCCGCCGCCGGCGTGACCGCCTGGCTGGTCGGCCAGGCCGTCATCAACATCGGTGGCGTGACCGGGCTGCTGCCGCTGACCGGCGTACCGCTGCCGTTCATCTCCGACGGCGGCAGCGCCCTCGTGGTGACCCTCGCCGCGATCGGCATGCTCGCCTCCTTCGCCCGCGCCGAGCCGGACGCGGCGCGAGCGCTGCATGCCCGTCCGCCCGCCCGATGGGTCCGACTAGTGTGGGCCCCGTTGCCGCCGCTTCCCGGCCGGCGCCGTCGACCGGCGCCGCCTCCGGCCGACCGAGGGTCCGTGCCCCGGTCCCGGCAGCGGCGGCAGGACGACCAGGCCGCGCCCCGCGGCGCCCGGTCCGACCGGGCGCGCTCCGGCGCGGCGAGCGAGAGGAGACGCTGATGGGTCCGCTGCGTTCGGTGGTGCTCTGCGGAGGGGGTACGGGCGGGCACATCTATCCGCTGCTCGCCTTCGCCGACTGCCTGCGCCGACACGACCCGAGCGTCCGGATCACCTGTCTGGGCACACCGAAGGGGCTGGAGAACGAGCTGATCCCGCCGGCCGGCTACGACCTGCGGCAGATCCCGGCGTACCAGCTGCCCCGGTCGGTGAACATGAGCCTGGTGCGTACCCCGGACCGGATGTGGAAGGCGGCCCGCGCCGCGGGAAAGGTGATCGACGAGGTCCAGGCCGACGCCGTGGTCGGCTTCGGCGGGTACGTCTCGGTGCCCGGTTACCTGGCCGCGTGGCGGCGGGAGCTGCCGATCGTCATCCACGAGGTGAACGTGCCGCCGGGCGTGGCGAACCGGCTCGGGATGAAGTTCACCAAGAACGTCGCGGTGGGCTTCCCGCACCAGCCGGCCCAGGCCGAGGCGCTGCGCGACGCCCGGGTGGTCGGGGTGCCGTTGCGCCGGGGCATCGCCGGGCTGGACCGGGCCGCCCTGCGTGACGCCGCCCGCGCCCACTTCGGACTCCGCCCCGACCTGCCGGTGCTCTTCGTCGCCGGTGGCTCGCAGGGCGCCCGCTCGATCAACCTGGCCGTCTCCGGCGCGGCGAAGGAACTGGCCCGCAACGGCGTGCAGGTGCTGCACGTCATCGGCGCCCGCAACGAGCCGGTCTCGGTGCCCACCGACCTGCCGGTGCCGTACGTCACGCTGCCCTACCTGTCCGAGATGGAGCTGGGCTACGCCGCCGCCGACCTGATGCTGGCCCGGGGCGGCGCGATGACCTGCGCCGAGGTGGCCGCGATCGGCCTGCCCACCGTCTACGTGCCCTACCCGCACAGCAACCAGGAGCAGAAGCGCAACGCGCTGCCGGTGGTGGAGGCGGGCGGCGGCCTGCTGGTCGACGACGCCGAGATGACCCCGGCCTGGGTGGAGCGGACGGTGATCCCGCTGATCCGGGACCCGCAGCGGCTCTGGGCGATGAGCCACGCCGCAGCCGGCTACGGCCGCCGCGACGGCGACGTGGCGTTGCTGAACTTCGTCTACGAGGCGGTGGCCCGCTGATGCGGGGCGCCGTGACGGGAAGGTACGTCTGATGAACACCGTGCAGTTCACCCCCGCCGGCACCATGACCGCGGAGGATCTGGGCCGGATCCACCTGATCGGCGTGGGCGGGGTCGGGATGGCCGGGCTGGCCCGGCTGTTCCTCACCCGTGGCCTGCCGGTCTCCGGCAGCGAGCTGCGGGAGTGGCCGTCGCTGGCCGGCCTGCGGGCGCTCGGCGGCACCATCCACTCCGCCCACGAAACGTCCAACCTCGACGGGGTGGACACGGTCGTCTACTCCTCGGCGATCCCGCAGGACCACCTGGAGATGGTCGAGGCGCGCCGACGGGGCCTGCGGGTGCTGCACCGCTCCGAAGCGCTCGCCGCCGCGATGACCGGCCGCCGCACGGTGGCGGTGGCGGGCACCCACGGCAAGACCTCCACCACCTCGATGGTCACCATGGTGCTCCAGCAGGCCGGCACCGATCCGTCCTTCGTGATCGGCGGTGAGATCTCCGAGGTCGGCTCCGGCGCACACCACGGCACCGGCGAGCACTTCGTGGTCGAGGCGGACGAGAGCGACCGCTCCTTCCTCATCTACCGCCCGTTCGTGTCGATCATCACGAACGTCGAGGCGGACCACCTCAACACCTACGGCGACCTGGCCACGCTGGAGGCGGCCTTCGCCGAGTTCGCCCGGCTCACCGACCCGGCCGGCTTCGTGGTCACCTGCGCGGACGACCCGGGCGGGCGGCGGCTGGCCGAGACGCTGCGCGCCGAGGGCCGCCGGGTCTGGACGTACGGCGAGTCCGCCGACGCGGACCTGCGGATGAGCGAGGTGGTCTCGTCCGCGCACGGCGTGCGCTACCAGGCCGAGATCGAGGGCCGGGCGTTCGGCGAGTTCCGGCTGCCCGTACCGGGGCGGCACATGGCGCTCAACAGCGGCGCCGCGGTGCTCGCCGCGTACCTGCTGGAGCTGCCGGTCTCGGCGGCGGAGGCCGCGCTCGGCGCGTTCCCCGGCGTGCGGCGGCGCTTCGAGCGCAAGGGCGTGGCCGACGGCGTGCTGGTCTACGACGAGTACGCCTACCACCCGACCTCGATGACGCTGGCGCTGCAGACGCTGCGTGAGGTGGCCGGCGACGGCCGGCTGATCGTGGTGTTCCAGCCGTACCGGCTCTACCGCACCCGCGACAACCATGCGGAGATCGCCGCGGCGCTCGGCATCGCCGACGAGGTGGTGCTGCTGGAGGTGTTCGGCCCCGGCGAGGCGCGCCGCCCCGGTGAGGGCTCGGCCGCGTTGATCCAGGACGTGCCGCTGCCGGCCGAGCGCAAGGTGTTCGTCGAGGCGTGGGACGACGTGCCGGCCGAGGTGGCCCGCCGGGCCCGGGCCGGCGACGTGGTGGTGACAATGGGCGCGCCGCCGACTTCGCTGATGGGTGACCAGTTGCTCGACGCGCTGCTGGCCCGCTCCGGCGGCGGCACGGAGCTCGGCGCCGGCGTCGGCCCGGACGGCGCGGCGACCACCGCCGGATGAGTCCCGGCCCGGCCCGCGGCCGCACCCCCGGCTCGGACGGCGGGGCGGGCCGGCGCAGCCCGGCGCGGCGCTGGCAGCTCGTGCGGGCCAACTCGGACGCCGTGCCGCCGTCCACCCGCCGGTTCATGGCCCGGGCCCGGCAGCGGCGGATGCGCGCCGCGCTGCCCTGGGCGGTGGCGGCCGCGGTGCTGACCGTCGCGGGCCTGGTGGCGTGGACGGTGCTGGGCACCGGCCTGTTCGGCGTGCGCGAGGTACGGGTGGTCGGCGCGCGGCTGGTCACCCCGGTGCAGATCCGCGACGCGGCGGCGGTACGGGACAACGAGCCGCTGGCCCGGGTGGACCTGGCCGCTACCGCGCGCCGGGTCGGCACGCTGCCGCCGGTGGCCCGCGCCACTGTGGAGCGGGAGTGGCCGGGCACGCTGGTGATCCGGGTGCAGGAGCGCACGCCGGTGGCGGCGGTGCCGCAGGGTGACGGCTTCGTGGTGGTCGACGGCTCGGGTGTGGTCTTCCAGCGCCTGGACCGGGCGCCGGGCGGGTTGCCGCTGGTCAAGGTGGCCCGGCCGGGCCCCGACGACCCGGGTACGCGGGCCGGCCTGGCGGTGCTCGCCGCGCTGGGCGAGAAGCTGCGCGCGGAGCTGGTAGCGGTGGACGTCGCCGGGCTGGCCCGGATCACGCTGCTGCTGCGCGGTGAGCGTCAGGTCTTCTGGGGCGACGCCTCCCGGGGCGCGGACAAGTCGACCGTGGCCACCGCGTTGCTGAGCCGTAAGGCGGACCGGATCGACGTCAGCGCGCCGGACGTGGTCACGTTCGAGTGACCCGCGGCTCAGCGATCAGGCGCTGTGTCCCCGATCGCTCCGTCGGCGACACGCCGGAACAGGTCCTTGGCTCCTGGCGCGGCGGCGCATACGTTGCCCCGAAGAGATCAGTGGTTGACATAACCTTAAGCCTCTAGTAGAGGGTGAGGGTTCAGCCCGTCGGAGGCCGCGAGGGACGTGTTCGACCGCTGATCCGGCCAAGCCGTGTGGGGTCGGCCCATGCCAATCTCGAAGGGAAAGGACCGGAGATGACACCTCCGCACAACTACCTGGCGGTCATCAAGGTCGTCGGCATCGGGGGCGGCGGAGTCAACGCCGTCAACCGGATGATCGAGGTTGGGCTCAAGGGCGTCGAGTTCATCGCGATCAACACCGACGCGCAGGCGTTGCTGATGAGCGACGCCGACGTCAAGCTCGACGTGGGCCGGGAGCTGACCCGGGGACTGGGCGCGGGCGCCAACCCGGACGTCGGCAAGAACGCCGCCGAGGACCACCGCGACGAGATCGAGGAGGTCCTCAAGGGCGCCGACATGGTGTTCGTGACCTGCGGCGAGGGCGGCGGCACCGGCACCGGCGGCGCCCCGGTCGTGGCGAACATCGCCCGTAAGCTCGGCGCGCTCACCATCGGCGTGGTCACCCGGCCGTTCTCGTTCGAGGGCAAGCGCCGGCAGGTCCAGGCCGAGGCGGGCATCGAGGAGCTGCGCAACCAGTGCGACACGCTCATCGTGATCCCGAACGACCGGCTGCTCGCGCTCGGCGACCGCAACATCTCCATGATGGACGCTTTCCGCACCGCGGACCAGGTGCTCCTCTCCGGTGTCCAGGGCATCACCGACCTGATCACCACGCCGGGTCTGATCAACCTGGACTTCGCCGACGTGAAGAGCGTGATGAGTGGCGCCGGCAGCGCGCTCATGGGCATCGGCAGCGCCCGGGGCGAGAACCGCGCCGTCGAGGCGGCCGAGGCGGCCATCTCCAGCCCGCTGCTGGAGCAGAGCATGGACGGCGCGCGCGGCGTGCTGCTGTCCATCGCCGGCGGGTCGGACCTCGGCCTGTTCGAGATCAACGACGCGGCTCAGCTGGTCACCGACGCGGCCCACCCGGACGCGAACATCATCTTCGGCGCGGTCATCGACGACGCGCTCGGCGACGAGGTGCGGGTCACCGTGATCGCGGCGGGCTTCGACGGCGGCACGCCCGCGTACAAGGCGGTCGAGCAGCCGCGTAAGAGCAACCAGAACCCGCCGGCGCAGCAGAACGCGCCGGTGAGCCCGCCGGCCACCATGCCGGCTCCGCAGCAGCCGTCACGGCGGGTGCTCTTCGATGACGTCGACGTGCCCGACTTCCTCAAGAACGGCTCCTGAGCCGCGCCGATGACGGAGTCAGCAACGACGGTGCGGCCCGAGCGCCGCGCCGAACTCGCGGCCGGGCTGGCCCGGGTCCGGGCCCGCGTCGCCGACGCCTGCGCGGCGGCCGGGCGGCAGCGGGACGAGGTCACCCTGGTCGCGGTGACCAAGACGTATCCGGCGTCGGACGTGGTCGCGCTGGCCGGGCTGGGCGTGACCGACGTGGGGGAGAACCGGGACCAGGAGGCGGCCGGCAAGGCGGCGGCGGTGGCCGAGGCCGGGGAGGCGCCGCGCTGGCACTTCATCGGCCAGTTGCAGCGCAACAAGGCCCGGTCGGTGGTCCGGTACGCCGACGTGGTCCAGTCGGTGGACAGCGTGCGGCTAGCCGCCGCGCTGGACGCCGCCGCGGGCGCGGTCCGGGACCGGCCGCTGGACGTGCTGGTGCAGGTGAGCATCGACGGCGATCCGGCCCGGGGCGGGGCGCTGCCGGGCGATGCCGATCCGCAGCGAGGGCTCGACCCGGTGGCCGCTGCGGTGGCCGGAGCGGACGCGCTGCGGCTGGCCGGCCTGATGGCGGTGGCGCCGCTGGGCTGGGAGCCGGACCGGGCGTTCGCCCGGCTGGCCGAGGTGGCGGCGCGTCTGCGGGCCGACCATCCGGGCGCCACTGTGCTGTCGGCGGGGATGAGCGGGGACCTGGAAAGCGCGATCGGGCACGGCGCGACACATGTCCGTGTCGGCAGCGCGTTGCTCGGAATGCGCCCTGCGCTGCGGTAGCCTCAGCAAGACGGAAGCAAATTACATCAGTGTTGTTCAGGACGGCGTTCCCGTAGCCGGGGGCCGTGACGGGCGGACCGCGAACCGCACGTCAGGGGATTGCCGATCCGGTCCGGTGGGCATGATCGTCCACTCGTGATCAAGCGACACGGCACGGGGGCGCGTGCCGCACGGCGGACGGAAGGGCGCGGGGATGGGTGCACTGCGCAAGGCGGGGGTCTGGCTCGGTCTGGTCGAGGAGGACGACGAGCGGGCGTACGAGGACGGTGGCTACGACAAGGGTAGCTACCGCGACTCGTCGCGCTACCGGTCGAGCCGGTACGCCGAGGAGTTCGCCGACGAGGACGACGACGAGGCCGAGGAGCCGCCGGCGACGCGGTCCCGCCTCGGTGACCGGGGCCGGCTGAGTGAGCGCGCCTCCAGCCGGGCGGTCGACACCGACCGGGCCGAGGTAGAGCGCCCGGAGCGGGGCGAACGCTCCAGCGTCCGGTCGATCACCCGGTCCTCCGGCGGCGACACGTCGGGCGCCCTGACCTACCACACGCGGGACAATCTCGCGCTCGCGCCGCAGGCCCAGCCGCGCGAGCGGGCGGTGGCGCCGGAGGACGAGCAGCGCTACCAGATCACCACGCTGCACCCGACCACCTACCGCGAGGCGCGGACCATCGGCGAGCACTTCCGCGACGGCGTACCGGTGATCATCAATCTCACCGAGATGGACGAGGCGGACGCCCGCAGGCTTGTCGACTTCGCCGCCGGGCTCGCGTTCGGCCTGCGCGGTACGATCGAGCGCGTGACCAACCGGGTGTTCCTGCTCTCACCGGCCAACGTCCAGGTCACCGCGGAGGACAAGGCCAAGATCGCTGAGGGCGGCTTCTTCAGCCTGAGCTGACCCACATGACCGAGGGACGTCGCCTGCCGTGTTGTCGATCCTGTTCCAGGTGCTCTACCTGCTGCTGTACATCTTCCTAATTGTCCTTTTGGCGCGATTTGTTATGGGGGCGGTACTGGCTTATGGTCGCCGCTGGCAACCGGGCCGGGGAGCGTCGGCGGGACTGGAAGTCGTGTGGAGCGTCACTGATCCGCCCCTGCGAGCGTTGAGGCGTGTGATCCCGCCACTGCGAATTGGTACCGTGAGCATCGACCTGGCCTCCCTTGTGCTCCTGGTTATCCTGTTCGTGCTGATGGAGTTCGTGTTTAGGCGCCTGATCTTCGCGTTTGCCTGACCAGAGCGCTTTCGCGGCCGCAACTGACCCGAGGAGTTTCGATGCCGCTGACCCCGGCCGACGTTCACAACGTCGCCTTCAAAAAGCCGCCGATCGGCAAGCGGGGGTATGACGAGGAGGAGGTCGACGCCTTCCTTGACGAGGTCGAGCGCGAGCTGGCCCGTCTGATCGAGGAGAACAACGAGCTGCGCGCCCAGGTGGAGCGCGGCGGTCGGGGTGGCGCTCCCGCCGGCCCCGGCGGTGACGCCCGCCTCGCGGCGGAGCTCAACGACGTCAAGGCCCAGCTCGACCGGGTGCAGCGCGACAAGGCGGCCGCCGAGCAGGCGGCCCGCGCGATGCAGGCCGAGCTGGAGCAGGTACGCGCGCAGGGTGGCCCGGCCGGGGTGACCGGGGACGGCGAGCAGCAGGCGCTGCGGGTGCTCATGATGGCCCAGCGCACCGCCGACGACCACGTCTCCGACGCCCGTCGCGAGGCCGACCAGCTGCTCTCCGAGGCCCGTTCCAAGGCCGAGGAGGTCACCCGGGAGGCGCGCGCCAAGGCCGACGCCCTGGAGCGGGACGCCCGCCAGCGGCACCAGGAGGCCATGGGCGGCCTGGACGCCAAGCGCACCGCTCTGCAGAAGCACATCGAGGAGCTCAAGCAGTTCGAGCGCGAGTACCGCACCCGGCTCAAGGCGTACCTGGAGAGCCAGCTGCGGGACCTCGACGGTCGCGGCCAGGGCCTCGAGGTCGAGATGAACCGCGAGGGCACCCGTGCCGCCGGCAGCAACGGTCTCGCCGCGGCCGGCCTCGCCGGCTCCTACGGCGGTGGCCGCGCGGGCTCGCTCGAGTCCGGCCGCTGATCCCGCGTCGGTGGCCGTCCCCGTGACGGCCACCGACCGCCCAGACCGACACGACGCGGCCGGGGGTGAGCCGTGGTAGCCGCCAGCATCCTGCTCATCCTCGTCGCGGTCGTGCTGCTGGTCGCCGGGCTCGCCGGCGGATCCAGCCTCCTGCTCATCGTCTCGATCGCGGCCAGCGTCCTGTCCGCCGTCGTCTTCGTCGCGTTCGCCCGCCAGGCGGCAGCGACGCGGGCCACGGCGGGCCGGGCGACCGGGCCGCGTACCCGGACCGCGCACACCGTCCCGTCCCCGGACGACCCGGTGAGCCCGGTCCCGCACCACACGTACACGGTCAGCGCCGGCGAATCCGGGTGGCGGCAACCGCCCGGGTCGCCGGTGACCGAGCCGGACGCTCCGCCGCCGGCCGCGTACTCACCACCGGCCGATCCGTTCGACGCCGATCCGTACACCGCGCCCTACGAGCCGGCCGCCGCCGAGTCGTACGAGCGCGCCGCCGCCGAGCCGGTGGCCGACGCGGAACCGGCGCCCTACTCGCCGCCCGGCCCGCGCGCCACGGAGACCACCCGGCCCACCTCGCCCGCGCCGGGCGAGCCGTTCGACGGCGACCCGCCGGCCGAGTTCCTTTCCCCCGGGCAGGTGGCCCGGCTGGTGCGGCTGCCCGACGAGGTCCTGGTGGTCGACGGCCACCCCCGCTTCCACCTGCCCGACTGCCCGCACCTGGTGGGCCGGGAGGACGAGCCGGTTCCGGTCGCCGAGGCGGTCGGGCTGGGCTTCACCCCGTGCGCGCAGTGCGCCGCCGCCACCACCCTGCTGGCCGAGGCCCGGCCCCGCTGACCATGACGATCGCGGACGACACGCTCACCGTCGCGGTGCGGGTGAAGCCCGGCGCGGCCCGGGCCCGGGTCGGCGGCCGGTACGACGGGCCGTACGGTCCGGCGCTCGTCGTCGCGGTGCACGCGCCGGCGGTGGACGGCCGCGCGACCGAGGCGGCCCGGCGGGCGCTCGCCGACGCGCTCGGCGTCCGGCCGGCGACCGTGTCGCTGCGCTCCGGCGCGGCCAGCCGGGACAAGCTCTTCCAGGTGGAACGCGCGCACGACGGGCTGCCCGGGGTGCTGCTGCGACTGCGCGACGGCAGCACGCCGTGAGATCCGCCCGGGCCGGTCGGCGATGACCCCCGGGCTGGACGTCGCGTTGCTGGTGGGCGCCGCCGTGCTGCTGGTCGCGGTGGGTGCGGTGCGGTTCTCCACCCGGCTCGGCGTGCCGAGCCTGCTGGTCTACCTGGCGCTCGGGGTGCTGCTCGGCGAGGCCGGGCTGGGTATCCGCTTCGACGACGTCGAGCTGACCCGGGTGCTCGGCTTCTGCGCGCTCATCGTGATCATCGCGGAGGGCGGCCTGACCGCCCGGTGGAGCACGCTGCGGCCGGTGCTCGGGCTGGCGGCCACGCTGTCCACTGTCGGCGTGGTGGTCAGCATCGTGGTCGTCGGCGTGGTGGTGCACCTGCTGCTCGACCTGGACTGGCGGCTCGCGCTGCTCTACGGCGCGGTGCTCTCCTCGACCGACGCCGCGGCCGTGTTCGCCACGCTGCGCCGGTTGCGCCTGCCGCCCCGGCTGGTGGCCGCGCTGGAGGCCGAGTCCGGGGTGAACGACGCGCCCGTCGTGCTCGTGGTGCTGCTGCTCTCCCGCGCCGGAGCCCAGGTGGCTCACCCGTGGTGGTACGAAGGGCTGCTGCTCGGCTACGAGCTGGGCGTCGGCGCGGCGGTGGGAGTCGGCGCCGGGCTGACCGGGCGGTACGCGCTGCGCCGGGCCGCGCTCCCGTCGGCCGGCCTGTACCCGATCGCGGTGGTCGGCTTCACCGTGCTGGCGTACGCGGCCGGCTCGGTGCTGCACGCCTCCGGCTTCCTCGCCGTGTACGTGGCCGGCGTGCTGCTCGGCAACTCCCGCCTGCCGCACCGGCAGGCCATCCTCGGCTTCGCCGACGGGCTGGCCTGGCTGGCTCAGATCGGCCTGTTCGTGCTGCTCGGCCTGCTGGTCTCGCCGAGCCGGCTGGACGCCGCGGTGCTGCCCGCCGTGATCACCGGCCTGGCCCTGCTGCTGCTCGCCCGGCCGTTGTCGGTGGCGGTCTCCGCGCTGGCGTTCCGGGTCAATCTGCGCGAGCAGCTCTTCCTGTCCTGGGCAGGGCTGCGCGGCGCGGTGCCGGTGGTGCTGGCCACCATCCCGCTGTCGTTGCACGTGCCGGGGGCGGACCGGCTCTTCGACGCGGTCTTCGTGCTGGTGGTGATCTTCACGCTGCTCCAAGCCGGCACGCTGGCGTCGGCGGCCCGCCGGCTGGGCGTGATCGCCCCGGCCGAGCCGAACGAGATCATGCTGGAGACCGCCCCGCTGGAGCGGATGCGCGCGGACCTGCTCCAGCTGGAGGTGCCCGAGGGGTCCCGGCTGGCCGGGGTGCACGTGGACGAGCTGCGGCTGCCGGTGGGCGCCGCGGTCACGCTGGTGCTGCGCGACGGCGCCGGTTTCGTGCCCGGCCCGGACACCCGGCTCAAGGTCGGGGACAGCCTGCTCATCGTCGCCACCGCGGGCGTCCGCGACGAGACCGAGCGGCGGTTGCGGGCGGTGAGCCGCCGGGGCCGCCTGGCGCGGTGGTTCGGGGAGTACGGCGAGGAGACGGCCCGCTGATCTGCTACGGTTCCTTTTGCCCCGATTGATGGCAGTCCGGGGCGGATACGTGGGACGACGGTGCGGCACGTTGTCGGACGCCTGTACGTTCCGTATTCTTGCCAACCTCCGGAGTGCACGGCGGACTCGCTCGCCGTGCACCCTTCCGTACGCGGACGACGCCGACGAAGGCGTCCCGCTCACGTACCACTGACCGCCGCGCCACGCGGCTGAGGGAGCTGACATGGCGAAGCCAGCCGACACCAGGACCGCCGGCCGCAAGCCCGCGCCGAAGGCCACCCGCAGCGCCGCGGAGACCGAGAAGATCCGGGCCGCCCTGGCGGCGCGGCGGGACGAGCTGAACGCCGAGTACGATCAGACGCTGAGCGAGATCACCGAGCTGCAGCGCGAGCGGCTGACCGACTCGGCCGGGGACGACCAGGCCGACACCGGCACCAAGACGTTCGAGCGGGAGCAGGAGATCTCTCTCGCCAACAGCATCAAGGAGCGGATCACGCAGGTCGAGCGCGCGCTGGAGCGCCTCGACGAGGGCGGCTACGGCTGGTGCGAGCGGTGCGGCAAACCGATCCCGGTGGAGCGGCTCGCCGCGTTCCCGTCGGCCACCCTCTGCGTGACCTGCAAGCAGCTGGCGGAGCGGCGCTGATCACCGCTCCCCGGCGGCCGTACGGCAGACGGTGACCACGCCGTCGCAAGCGTCGATGGGGAGCAGATGACCGAAGCACCGCCCGCCGGATCCGGCACCACCGAGTCGGGTGCCGGCGCGCCCCGCCGCAGGGCCGTCGGCCTGCTGCTCGGCGTGTCCCTGTTCTCGCTGCTGGCGGATCTGGGCACCAAACAGCTCGCGCTGGCCGAGCTGACCGGCCGGGAGCCGGTGTCGGTGCTGGGCGGCGCGGTCTACTTCAGCCTCACCCGCAACAGCGGCGCCGCCTGGAGCATCGGCTCCGACCACACCTGGATCTTCCCGATCATCACGTTCGTGGTGATCGGGTGGATCGCCTGGATGGCGCTGCGGCTGCGCTCGCTGCCGTGGGCGGTGTCGCTCGGCCTGGTGCTGGGCGGCGCGCTGGGCAATCTGATCGACCGGATCTTCCGCGCGCCCGGGCACTTCGTCGGCCACGTGGTCGACATGATCAGCCTCTTCGACCCGTACGGCCAGGTCTGGCCGGTGTTCAACCTGGCCGACAGCTCGCTGGTCTGCGGCGTGGTGCTGGCGGTCTTCCTGGAGCTGACCGGCCGGCAGCGCGACGGCTCCCGGCTGCGCGACGAGAAGCGCGACGCCGCCCCGGCCGAGCAGCGGGAGACCGCGTGACCTCCGCATTCGCCGCCGGCGGCGACACCCGCTCCCTGCCCGTCCCGGACGGGCTCGACGGCATGCGCCTGGACCAGGCCGTGTCCCGGCTGTTCGGGCTCTCCCGCACCGCCGCCGCCGGCCTGATCGACGGCGGGGACGCGCTCGTCGACGGCGTGGCCCGGCCCAACTCGCACAAGGTCAAGGCGGGCTCGTGGCTGGAGGTCACGCTGCCCGCGCCGCCCGCCCCGCCGACTGTGGTGCCGCAGGCGGTGCCCGGCCTGACAGTGGTGTACGCCGACGACGACATCGTGGTGGTCGACAAGCCGGTCGGGGTGGCCGCGCACCCGAGCCCCGGCTGGACCGGCCCGACCGTGATCGGCGGGCTGGCCGGCATCGGCCACCGCATCTCCACCAGCGGCGCGGCCGAGCGGCAGGGCGTGGTGCACCGGCTCGACGTGGGCACCACCGGCATCATGGTGGTGGCCAAGAGCGAGCGCGCGTACACCGCGCTGAAGCGGGCGTTCAAGGAGCGCGAGGTGGAGAAGCGCTACCACGCCGTGGTGCAGGGCCACCCGGACCCGCTGCGCGGCACCATCGACGCGCCGATCGACAGGCACCCGCACCACGACTACCGCTGGGCCGTGGTCTCCGGCGGCAAGCCGAGCATCACCCACTACGACACGCTGGAGGCGTTCCCCTCCGCCAGCCTGCTCGACGTGCGACTGGAGACCGGGCGTACGCACCAGATCCGGGTGCACTTCTCCAGCATGCGGCACCCCTGCGTGGGCGACCTGACCTACGGCGCGGACCCGACGCTGTCGGCCCGGCTCGGGCTGGCCCGGCAGTGGCTGCACGCCCGTTCGCTGAGCTTCGCGCACCCGGGCACCGGCGACGAGGTGACGTTCGTCAGCGACTACCCGCAGGATCTGGCCCGGGCGCTGGAGATCCTGCGCGACTGACCATGAGCGACGACGCCGCGCCGCCGCGCCGGTCCCGCTTCGCCGCGCTGACCTGGCTCGCGCTGGCCTGCGCGCTGGTGGTGCTGGTGGTCGCGGTGGCGCAGCGGCGGGACCGTCCGGTGAGCGACCGCACGGTCGGTGAGGTGACCCGGGTCGGGGTGGCCGGCGGCGCGAGCATCCCGGCGTACCTGCGCGCCGCCGGGGAGGAGCTGGCCCGGCTCGACGCGCCAGACGCCTACGCGCTCGTCTCGTTCGCCGACTACCTCACCCCGGCGCGGGCGGCCGCCGCGCTGGACGGCGCGCCGGTCTCGGCGGTGGTGGCGCGGGTGCCGCTGCCCGGCCGGCAGACCGAGATCGTCCGGATCGCGGCGCTGCGGCTGCCGGGCGACGTGGTCGCCGGGATGGCCGACGTCGCCGGCCGCAAGGACCGGGAGGCCGCCGACTACCGGGCGCGCGCCGCCGCCCCGGCGGCCACCGCCGATCCGGAGCTGCGCCGGGTGTACGAGAGCGGGGCCGTGGTCGCGGCCCGGGAGGCGGTCGCCTACCGGGCCGGATGCGCGTGTGTGTACGCCGCGGTGGTCCGTGCCGCGCCGGACGCGCTGCGCGCGCTCGCCGGGCGCCCCGGTGTGCGGGTGGTGGACCCGGCGCCGGAGGTCGCCCGGCTGGACCGGACGGTGTTCACCCCGCCGCTGCCCGAGCAGCGTGACGTGGCCCGGCCGCCGGCGGACACCGGACCGGACCAGGGTGGCGGAATGGGCGATTCGTCGGAAGCCGCACGGACGGTGAGCGGACCTTCACCGACCGCCCCCGCGCCGGTCCCCGGATCCGGGTCACCCAATCCCGCTCCCACCTCCTGAGACATCGGCGGGCCCGGCTGCCCGGTCGATCCCACGGTGCGGCGGGACACCGGGCGATGTGCGGCGCGGGGAGTGGTCCGAATAGGGTTTCGTTCGTAGCCTGTCAGGCGGAGATCGATGGGCTGGGGGAGGGCGAATCCTTGGACGGCAGCGAGACCGGCTGGGGTCGGCAGGGCGAGCCGGCACCGCGGTGGCGGGCGCTGCTCGACCGGGCCCGGCTCGGCGGTCGCGGCGCGGAGCACGCCGACGCCGACCGGCACGGCGAGGAGCACCACGCGCCGCCGCCCGACCCGCTGCCGCGCCGCGCCTCCGGCACCGGATGGACCGGGCGCGCCGCGGCCGTCGGCCGCGCCCCTGACGGGTCGTACGGCGCCGAGCCCGCCTACCGGGCCGAGGCCACGTTCCGGGTCGACCCCGCCTTCCGCGCCGACCCGCGCCACGAGGGCGAACCGGCCTACCAGGCCGAGCCGACGTACCGCACCGACCCGGAGCCGTCCTGGCGCACCGGGCAGCCCTATCCGGCCGAGCCGTCCTGGCGCGCCGAGCCGTCGATCGCGCCGGACCCGTCCTTCGCCGCCGAGCCCCGGCCGGAGCCGTCCTGGCGCGCCGAGCCGTCGATCGCGCCGGACCCGTCCCTCGTCGCCGAGCCCCGGCCGGAGCCGTCCTGGCGCGCCGAACCGGCACGGCCGGAGCCGCACGGCCGGGCCGACGCGCCGGCCGAGTCCCGGTACTCCCTCCTCGACGGTGGCTACCGGCCCGCGCCGCCGCCTGCCGAGTCCCGGTACGCCCTGCTCGACCGGGGCCGCTACCGGCCGGACGTCCCGCCCGCACCGGAACCGGTGGTGCCCGCGCCGCGCAGCCCGCTGGAGGGCCGCTCCGGCCGGGCGGGCCGGGCCGCGCCGGCCCAGGCGAAGTGGCGTGCCCCCGAGCCGGACGCCGAGCTGGAACGCGCCACCAGTGTGCTGCGCCGCGAGCTGGGCACGCCCCGGGTGCTCGCGTTCGCCAACCCCAAGGGCGGGGTGCACAAGACCACCGCCACCGTGCTCGCCGCGGCCACCGTGGGCAGCGTCCGCGGGCGCGGTGTGCTCGCCTGGGACGACAACGAGCTGCGCGGCACGCTCGGCCTGCGGGCCGGCAGCGCCCGGCACGCCCGCACCATCCGCCACCTGATCCACGACCTGGCGCAGATCGAGATCCTCGAGGGCAACACGTTGCTGTCCCACCTCGACGACTACCTGCGGCACGCCTCCGACGGCTCGTACGACGTGCTGGCCGGCGAGGAGAGCCCGCGCTTCGCCCAGCGGCTCGACCAGTTCACCGTCAAGCGGGTGCTGGAGCTGTTGCGCCGCACCCACGAGGTGGTCTGCGTGGACACCGGCAACAACGTGGAGAGCCCGAACTGGCGCACCGTGATGCAGGCCGCCGACCAGCTCGTGGTGACCACCGTGCCGCGCGAGGACGCGGCGTTCAGCGCGGACTGGATGCTCGACCTGCTGCACGAGGAGGGCATGGGCGAGCTGGCCGACAACGCGGTCACGCTGATCTCCTGCCCGACGCCGGGCCGCACCTCCCTGCAGGACGACCTGGAACGGCACTTCGCCACCCGGACCCGGGCGGTAGCGGTGGTGCCCTACGACCCGGCGCTGGAGACCGGCTCCTCGATCGAGTACCACCAGCTCCAGGCCGAGACCCGCAACGCCTGGCTCAAGGCCGCCGCGGTGATGGTGGAACCGTTTGCGCGCTGAGGCGGCGACCACCGCCCCGCGCCGTGCCCCGGCCTGAGAGGATCAACGGGTGACTCCGGACACCCCTGATCCCGAGCGGACGCGCGAGCGTACCGACGGCAGCGAGGCGCGGCCCGCGGGCGAGCAGCCCTCCGGCTGGCCCGGCGGACCGCCCGGCTGGCCCGGCGGACTGCCGGTGCCGGCCGGCACCCCGGTCACCGCGCCTGGCGCCGACCCGCTCGCCGGGCATCCGGGCGTCGTGGCGCAGCTGCCCGGGGCGTCGCCCGCGGCCCGGCGATCCGCCGGCCGGGTCGTGACGACCACCCTCGGCGTGGCCGCGCTGCTCACCGCGCTCGGCGCGCCGCTCGGGCTGCTCTGGGCGTGGGCGGCGCCCGCCACCCCGGTGCGGCAGACACCGGCCGGCGCGGTCTACGCCACGACGCAGCCGGAGCAGCCGATCGCCGCGGACGGCTGGTTCAGCCTCCTGACCCTCGGCTTCGGCGTGCTCGCCGCGATCGCCCTGTGGGTGGTGCTGCGCCGCCGGCGCGGCCCGGCGGGCCTGCTCGCGGTCACCCTCGGCGGCCTCGGCGCGGCGGTGGTGGCCTGGCAGGTCGGCCGCCGGATCGGCCTGTCCACGTTCCAGCGGCTGGTGGAGACCGCGCCGCCGGGCACCGCCTTCACCAAACCCGTCGACCTGCGCGCCGGTGGCGTCGACTGGTTCGGCCCGCTCCCGCTGCCGCACGGCAACCTGCTGCTCGCCGCGTTCGGCGCGGCTGTGACGTACACGCTGCTTGCGGGCTGGTCGCGGTGGCCGTCGCTGCGGCCGGAGCCGGAGTTCGACGGCGGGTGGCCGCCGCCCCCGCCGGGGTTCAGTTCGGCGCCGGGAGACCAGCCAGCTCGCTGAGCGGCACCGGCACCGCCCGGACCTGCCGCAGCAACGCCGTCTCCCGGTTGAGCAGGCGCAGCTCGGCCCGCAGGCGGGCGGCCGTGTCGTCGATCGCGAGCAGCCGCTGCCGGTCGTCCACGGTCAGCGCGGCGGTCGCGGCGACCAGGTGCGACAGCACCGTCGGGTCCTCCGGCAACTGCTCGGAGATCTCCTGCTGGTCCGGCCGGATCAGGCCGAGATACTGCCGGAACACCGAGATCACCCGGGCCGCCAGCAGGTCGGCGACCTCGTCCGGGCCGCCCGGCTCGGGCAGCCACTGCACCTCCGCGGTGAGGTAGGGCTCGGCGGCGTGGTCGACCTCGGCGAGGCGGAACCGGCGCCGGCCCACTGTGACGATGTCGAATCCGCCGTCGGCCAGCTCGGTGACCTGCCGCAGCTCGGCGGTGCAGCCCACCTCGTGCAGCGTGACCTCGCCGGCGGTCAGCCCGAAGCGCCCCGGCGGCCCGGCCGGCGCCACCTCCCAGCCGGCCCGGATCGCCACCACGCCGAACTCGCGCGGCGCGCCCTCGGGCAGCGCCACCAGGTGGCGCACCAGCGCCCGGTAGCGCTCCTCGAAGATGTGCAGCGGAAGGACCAGCCCCGGGAAGAGGACGGTCCCGAGCGGGAACACCGGCAGCCGTGCGCTCACGCGATCGAGCGTATCCCCAACGCGCCCGCCCGCGCGTGTCCCGGCTCACCGTCCCGGCGTGCGGGCGGCCCGGGCCGGTCGCCGGAACGGCGGCCTAGACTCGCAGGCGTGCTGAATCGGATCGACCTGCGCGGCGGGGCACGTGACCCGCGCCGCCTGCTGCCCCGTGCCCAGCTCGACGTCTCCGTGGCGGTCGAGCGGATCCGCCCCCTGGTCGAGGCGGTCCGGGAGCATGGGTACCCGGCGATCCGGGAGGCCAGCGAACGGTTCGACGGCGTCTCCCCGGAGCGGCTGCGGGTGCCGGTCGAGACGATCCGCGCCGCCGAGGGCGAGCTGGACCCGCAGGTACGCGCCGCGCTGCTGGAGTCGATCACCCGGGCCCGCAAGGTCCACGCCGACCAGCGCCGCACCGATCACACCACGAACGTGGTGCCCGGCGGCACGGTGACCGAGCGGTGGGTGCCGGTCGACCGGGTCGGTCTCTACGTCCCCGGCGGCCTGGCCATGTACCCGTCGACAGTGGTGATGAACGTGGTGCCGGCCCAGGCGGCCGGAGTGCGCTCGCTGGTGGTGGTGAGCCCGCCGCAGAAGGACAACGACGGCCTGCCCGACCGGCGGGTCCTCGCCGCCTGCGCGCTGCTCGGCGTGGACGAGGTGTACGCCGTCGGCGGCGCCCAGGCGGTCGCCATGCTCGCGTACGGCGCGGGCGTCGACCCGGCCGGGGACGAGCGCTGCGAGCCGGTCGACATGATCACCGGTCCGGGCAACATCTGGGTCACCGCCGCGAAGCGGCTGCTGCGCGGCGTGGTCGGCATCGACGCCGAGGCCGGGCCGACCGAGATCGCGATCCTGGCCGACGACACCGCCGACCCGGCGCACGTCGCCGCCGACCTGATCAGCCAGGCCGAGCACGACCCCCTCGCCGCCAGCGTGCTGGTCACCCCGTCCACGGCGCTTGCCGACGCGGTCGACGCCGAGCTGGCCCGGCAGGCGCCCGCGGCCAAGCACGCCGAGCGGATCGGCACCGCGCTGCGCGGCGAGCAGAGCGGCGTGGTCCTGGTCGACGACCTGGAGGCAGGGCTGCGGGTGGTCGACGCGTACGCGGCCGAGCACCTGGAGATCCAGACCGAGAACGCCCGCGAGTGGGCGCTGCGGGTCCGCAACGCCGGGGCGGTGTTCGTGGGCGCCTGGTCGCCGGTGTCGCTCGGCGACTACTGCGCGGGCTCCAACCACGTGCTGCCCACCGGCGGCTGCGCCCGGCACTCCTCCGGGCTGTCCGTGCAGTCCTTCCTGCGCGGCGTCCACCTGATCGAATACACGCAGGACGCGCTGCGCGACGTGGCCCCGCACGTGGTCACGCTGGCGACGGTGGAGGACCTGCCGGCGCACGGCCAGGCGGTCAGCGTCCGGTTCCCCGACGGCGGCGCGTCGTGACCACGCTCGACGACCTGCCGATCCGCGACGACCTGCGCGGACGCACACCGTACGGCGCGCCGCAGCTCGACGTGCCGGTGCGGCTGAACACCAACGAGAACTCCTACCCGGTGCCCGAGCCGGTGGTCGAGGCGATCGGCAAGGCGGTCGCCGCCGAGCTGCGGGACCTCAACCGCTATCCGGACCGGGACGCGGTGGCGCTGCGCGCCGACCTGGCCGCCTACCTGGGGCACGGGCTCACCGCCGACCACGTGTGGGCCGCGAACGGCTCCAACGAGATCCAGCAGCAGCTGCTGCAGGCGTTCGGTGGTCCCGGGCGCACCGCGCTCGGCTTCACCCCGGCGTACTCGATGCACCCGCTGCTGGCGCTCGGCACCGGCACCCGGTGGGTGCCCGCCCGGCGCGGCGAGGACTTCGGGCTCACCGCCGACGAGGCGGTGGCCCAGGTCCGGGAGCACCGGCCGGACGTGGTGTTCCTCTGCTCGCCGAACAACCCGACCGGCACCGCGCTCGACCCGGCGGTGGTCGCCGCCGTGCTGGACGAGGCGCCCGGCATGGTGGTCGTGGACGAGGCGTACGCCGAGTTCGCCCGGCCGGGCACGGTGAGCGCGCTCGCCGTGCTGCCCGGCCACCCGCGGCTGGTGGTGACCCGCACCATGAGCAAGGCGTTCGGCTTCGCCGGTGGCCGGCTCGGCTACCTGGCCGCCGACCCGGCGGTGGTGGACGCGGTGCAGCTGGTCCGGCTGCCGTACCACCTGTCCGCGCTCACCCAGGCCGCCGCCCGCGCGGCGCTGGCGCACCGGGACGCCCTGCTCGGCACCGTGGCCGCGATCATGCGGCAGCGCGACCGGATCGTCGCCGAGCTGCGCGCGCGGGGCCACCGGGTGGCCGACAGCGACGCCAACTTTGTGCTGTTCGCCGTCGACGGGGACCAGGCGGTGGCCTGGCGTACCCTGCTCGATGCCGGCGTGCTGGTGCGTGACGTCGGCCTGCCCGGCTGGCTGCGCGTCACCGCCGGCACCCCGACCGAGACCGACGCCTTCCTCACCGCGATGGAGAACGTTTCATGAGCCGGATCGCCCGGATCGAGCGGGTCACAAACGAGACCAAGGTGCTCGTCGAGATCGACCTCGACGGCACCGGCAAGGCCGACATCGAGACCGGCGTCGGCTTCTACGACCACATGCTCAACCAGATCGCCCGGCACGGCGGCTTCGACCTGACCGTGCACACCGTCGGCGACCTGGAGATCGACGCGCACCACACGATGGAGGACACCGCGCTCGCGCTGGGCGCCGCGTTCGACCGGGCGCTGGGCGACAAGGCCGGCATCCGGCGGTACGGCTCGGCCACCGTCCCGATGGACGAGGTGCTGGTCCGGGCCGCCGTCGACCTGTCCGGCCGCCCGTACGTGGTGCACGACGAGCCGGCGCTGGCCCCGTACATCGGGCCGGTCTACCCGACGAGCATGACCCGGCACATCTGGGAGTCGTTCGGCCAGTCGGCCCGGATCACGCTGCACGTGGACGTGCTGCGCGCGGCCCGCCCCGGCGGTCACCCGGACGCGCACCACGTGGTCGAGGCGCAGTTCAAGGCCGTCTCCCGCGCGCTGCGCGAGGCCACCGCGCTGGACCCGCGTAACGCGGGCGTGGTGCCGTCCACGAAGGGCGCGCTCTGATGAGCGCGAGGAACGCAGCGCAGCGGAGTCCCGCAGTCGCGAATGAAGGGCGGCTCTGATGAGCGCGAGGAACGCAGCGCAGCGGAGTCCCGCAGTCGCGAATGAAGGCGGGCTCTGATGAAGGTGCTGCCCACTCTGGTGTTGATCCTGGCCGGGCTGCTGGTCGGCGGGACGTGGTCGCTGATCAAGCAGGGCGCGCCCCGCCCCGCTGTCGTGATCACCGGCCTGCTGGCCGTGCTGGCCACCGTCGCCGGGGTGCTCTGGCTGCTGCCGGGGGAGAGCTGATGGCGCGGCGGGTGGTGGTGCTCGACTACGGCTCGGGCAACCTGCGCTCGGCCGAGCGCGCGGTGGCGCGGGCCGGCGCCGAGGTGACAGTCACCGACGACCTGGCCGCCGCCGCGTCGGCCGACGGCCTGGTGGTGCCGGGCGTCGGCGCGTTCGCCGCCTGCATGGCCGGGATCGAGGCGCTGGGCGCCGGGCCGGTCATCGCCGAGCGGGTCGCCGCGGGGCGGCCGGTGCTGGGCATCTGCGTCGGCATGCAGATCCTCTTCGGGCACGGCGAGGAGCACGGCGTGGTCACCAAGGGGCTGGGGCTGCTGCCCGGCGGGGTGAGCCGGCTGCCCGCGCGGCGGCTGCCGCACATGGGCTGGAACACCGTGCGCCCGCCGGCCGGCTCGACGCTGTTCGCCGGCCTGCCGGCCGACACCCGGTTCTACTTCGTGCACTCCTACGGGGTGACCGAGCCGGCGGCGCTGGCCGAGGCGGGCGCCACTGTGACCACCGCGCACCACGGCACGGACTTCGTGGCGGCGGTGGAGCGGGGCGCGCTGTCGGCCGCGCAGTTCCACCCGGAGAAGTCGGCCGACGCCGGGGCCGCGCTGCTGCGTAACTGGCTCGGCACGCTGTGACCGGCCCGCGGGCGTCCGCGTGAGCAAGGAGCGGGCCCGCCGCCGGGCGGAGCGCGAGGCCGAGCAGGAGCGGGAGCGTGCCGTCCGTGCCCGCCGGGTGGCCCGCCGGGAGCGGCGGCATTCTCTGGTACGCCGGCTGACGCCGTCGCTGCGGCGCGGGCGTACCGGCCGGCTGCGCCGGCACACCCGGCGCGAACGGGCGACGATCCTGGTGCTCACCGCCGTGGCGGTGGTCGCGATCTGGAGCCTGGTGGACGACCTGGCGCTGCGGCTGGTGCTGGTCGCGTTGTTGTTGCTGGTCCTGCCCGCGGTCGTGGTGATCGCGCTGGACCGTCGTTGAGGACCCGAGGAGAGAAGCGTTGAGCCTCACCCTGTTGCCCGCCGTGGACGTCGCCGACGGCCAGGCCGTCCGGCTCGTGCAGGGCGCCGCCGGTAGCGAGACCACGTACGGCGACCCGCTGGACGCGGCGCTGGCCTGGCAGTCCGACGGCGCGGAGTGGATCCACCTGGTGGATCTGGACGCCGCGTTCGGGCGGGGCTCCAACGCCGCGCTGCTCGCCGAGGTGGTCGGCAAGCTGGACGTGCAGGTGGAGCTGTCCGGCGGTATCCGGGACGACGAGTCGCTGCGCGCGGCGCTGGCCACCGGGGCGGCCCGGGTCAACATCGGCACCGCCGCGCTGGAGGACCCGCAGTGGTGCGACCGGATCTGCGGCGAGTACGGCGACCGGGTGGCGATCGGGCTGGACGTGCGCGGCCGTACCCTGTCGGCGCGCGGCTGGACCCGCGACGGCGGTGACCTCTACGAGGTGCTGGCCCGGCTCGACGCCGCGGGCGCCGCGCGGTACGTGGTCACCGACATCACCAAGGACGGCACCATGCGCGGGCCGAACCTGGAGCTGCTGCGCGAGGTGTGCGGGCGTACCGATGCCCCGGTCATCGCCTCCGGCGGCGTGTCCACGCTCGACGACCTGCGGGCGCTGGCCGCGCTGGAGCCGGTGGGCGTGGAGGGCGTGATCGCCGGGAAGGCGCTCTACGCGGGCGCGTTCACCGTCGCCGAGGCGCTGGCCACGTTGCGGGCCGGCGCGTGACGGCCGAGCCGCCCGTGGATGCCGGGGTGGTTACCCGGCTCGGATCGGGCGGCCCGTGGGAGGCGCTGTACGGCTACTCGCGGGTGGTCCGGGCCGGTTCGCTGGCGATCACGGCCGGCTGCACCTCTACTGTGGACGGCCGGGTGGCGCACGCGGGCGACGCGGCGGCGCAGACCGCGCAGGCGATCCGGATCGGCCTGGACGCGCTGGCCGAGGTCGGCGCCGGGCCGGGCGACGTGGTGCGGACCCGGATGTACGTGACCGACCGGATCTACGCCGACGAGGTGGGCCGGGCGCACAACGCGGTGTTCGGTCCGGTGCGCCCGGTGGCGACGATGGTGGTGGTGGCCGGGCTGATCGACCCGGACCTGCTGGTCGAGGTCGAGCTGGAGGCGTACCTACCCGCCGGCTGACGGTTCCGGGGCGCGTCGCCCGCCCCGGACCGCGCGCCGATCGGTTGTGCACAACTTAATTGTGCGCTACGGTTTCACGGTGACCGATGATCTGGTGCTGCGCCGGCAGGTGTGCTTTGCCCTCTACGCGGCGTCGCGCGCCCTGACCGACGTCTACCGGCCCATCCTCGACGAGCACGGCCTGACCTACCCGCAGTACCTGGTGCTGCTGGTGCTCTGGGAGCGCGACGACGACGCCCCCACGGTCTCCGAGCTCGGCGCTGCGCTCCGGCTCGACTCCGGCACGCTCTCCCCGCTGCTCAAGCGGCTGGAGGCGGCCGGGCTGGTGGTGCGTACCCGCTCGGCCGCCGATGAGCGCCGGGTCGAGGTGGGCCTCACCGACCAGGGCCGGGCCCTGCGGGAGCGGATGTGCGACGTGCCGCGGCAGGTGGCCACCGCCACCGGGCTCACCGAGGCCGAACTGGTCTTCCTCCACGGCATCCTCACCCGGGTCACCGAGACGATCCACCGACAGAAGGAGCAGTGACATGCAGGTGCTCTACACCGCCTCCGCCCGCGCCACCGGCGACGGCCGCGACGGTCACGTCCGCACCTCCGACGGCACCGTCGAGCTGGACCTCGCCGTACCGAAGGAGATGGGCGGCGCCGGCGGCGCGGCCAACCCGGAGCAGCTCTTCGCGGCCGGCTACGCGGCCTGCTTCCACTCCGCGCTGCGCGTGGTCGCCCGCAAGGCCAAGGCGGACGTCTCCGGCTCGGTCGTCGAGGCCGAGGTGGGCATCGGCCCGAACGGCAGCGGCGGATTCGGCCTGGCCGTGACGCTCGTGGTGGACCTGCCCGCGGTCGAGCGCGCGGCCGCCGAGCAGCTCGTCGACGCGGCCCACCAGGTCTGCCCCTACTCCAACGCGACCCGTGGCAACGTCGAGGTCACCCGCACGGTCCGCGAGGCCCGATGAGCGAGGGCGCGGTGAACCGGGAGATCCACCTGGTGTCCCGGCCGGACGGCTGGCCGACTCCGGAGAACTTCCGGCTGGTCACCACCGAGGTGCCGACGCCGGGCCCGGGCCAGGTCGTGGTCCGCAACCGGTTCATGTCCGTCGACCCGTACATGCGCGGGCGGATGAACGACGTCAAGTCGTACGTGCCGCCGTTCGCGCTCGACGCCCCGCTCGACGGGGGCGCGATCGGTGAGGTGGTGGCCGGCGAGGCCGGGGGCGTCAAGCCCGGCGACGTCGTGCTGCACGGGCTCGGCTGGCGTGAGTACGCGCTCGTGGACGCCCGGGGCGCGCGCAAGGTCGACCCCGACCTGGCGCCGGTGACCGCGTACCTGGGCGTGCTCGGCATGACCGGGCTGACCGCGTACGCCGGGCTGCTGGACGTGGCCGCCATGAAGCCGGGGGAGACCGTCTTCGTCTCCGGCGCGGCCGGCGCGGTGGGCAGCATGGTCGGTCAGATCGCGAAGCTGCGCGGCGCCGGCCGGGTGATCGGCAGCGCCGGCTCCCGGGCCAAGGTCGAGCGGCTCACCGCGCTCGGCTTCGACGCCGCGTTCGACTATCACGACGGCCCGGTGTCCAAGCAGCTCAGGGCGGCCGCCCCGGACGGTGTCGACGTGTACTTCGACAACGTCGGCGGCGATCACCTGGAGGCCGCGATCGGGGCGATGAACCTGCACGGCCGGGCCGCCATCTGCGGCATGATCGCGCAGTACAACGCCACCGAGCCGCCGGCCGCCCCGCGCAACCTGGCGCTGGTGATCGGCAAGCGCCTGACGCTGCGCGGCTTCCTCGTCAGTGACCACGGTCACCTGCGGGAGCAGTTCGTGCAGGAGGTGGCGGGCTGGCTGCGCGAGGGCCGGCTGTCGTACGACGAGACGGTGATCGACGGCATCGAGCAGGCCCCCGAGGCGTTCCTCGGCCTGCTGCGCGGCGAGAACCTCGGCAAGATGCTGGTTCGTCTCTGACCGGCGCGAACGCACACCACCACGGGCGGTGGTGACCGGCCTCACCGGCCGGTCACCACCGCCCGCGCGTTGGCTAGGCTCGGGGCATGACGGTGGCGGTACGGGTCATCCCGTGTCTGGACGTGGACGCCGGGCGCGTGGTCAAGGGAGTCAACTTCCTCGACCTGCGCGACGCGGGCGACCCGGTGGAGCTGGCGGCGGCGTACGACCGGGCCGGCGCGGACGAGCTGACCTTCCTCGACGTCACCGCCTCGTCGAGCGACCGGGGCACCATGCTCGACGTGGTGCGACGTACCGCCGAGTCGGTCTTCATCCCGCTCACGGTGGGCGGTGGCGTCCGTCAGGTCGCCGACGTCGACACGCTGCTGCGGGCCGGGGCGGACAAGGTGGGCGTGAACACCGCCGCCATCGCCCGCCCGGAGCTGATCGCCGAGATCGCCGACCGGTTCGGCCGCCAGGTGCTCGTGCTCTCGCTGGACGTGCGCCGCGCCGCGGACGGCACGACGCCGAGCGGCTTCGAGGTGACCACGCATGGTGGGCGGCGCGGCACCGGCCTGGACGCGGTCGAGTGGGCGGCGCGCGGCGCCGAGCTGGGCGCGGGTGAGATCCTGCTCAACTCGATGGACGCCGACGGCACCAAGGCCGGGTTCGACCTGCCGCTGATCCAGGCGGTGCGGGAGGTGGTCGACGTGCCGGTGATCGCCAGCGGCGGCGCGGGCGAGGTGGCGCACTTCCCGCCGGCCGTCGGCGCGGGTGCGGACGCGGTGCTCGCCGCGAGCGTCTTCCACTTCGGCGAGCTGACCGTCGGCCAGGTCAAGGACGCGCTGCGCGGCGCCGGGCACCCGGTGCGCTGAGGCGGGCGGTCACTGCCGGCCGGAGCGCCCCTCGGGGGAGCGGCGCGGCATCGGGATCGAGCGGACCACGTACTCCTGCACGGCGGCGGCGTGGTCGTCCTCGTCGAGCTGCCACTCGGATTCGCCGGGCGGGTGCCGGCGGGTCAGCACGCCCTGCACCGTGTCCACAGTGGTGCCGAGCCCGGCGCTGGGACGGGTGCGCCAGAGCCGCTCACCGTCCGGGGTGACCCGGAACCAGCCGTCGGAGACGCTGACCAGGCCCGCGCCGACGAGCCGCCGGACCGCGCCCTCCACCTCGTGCCGCTCGGGGATGGCCTGGTTGAGGTGGTCGGCTGTGGAGAGGACGTCAGCCAGCCGCACGCCTTCAGGGCGGCGTGTCGACGCGGACCGCCGGTGCCGGCCGGCGCCACTGGCGATGACCAACGCGACGAAGATCCAGGCGTCGCTCCAACGCCATCCGTTCTCCCCCATGCAGGAATGATGCCCGGCCGCGACGGCGGAGGAAACACCTGGTTTCGCTGTTCTGTGTCACCGCAGCTCAGCGCGTTGCGGAGCGCCTCGGGCCGTGGCGGTCGGCCCGGCGCTGATCACGTAGCGTAGGCGCCGCTCGGCGGCCGCGCGGGCAGCGCGAAGACCGGGATGAAGAACTGGGCGAGCGGGCCGATGGTCAGCGCGTACGCCACGGTGCCGAGACCGACGGTCCCGCCGAGCAGCCAGCCGAGGCCCAGCACGGTGATCTCGATGCTCGTGCGGACCAGCCGGACCGAGAAGCGGGGATGGCGGGCGACGAAGCCGGTCATCAGACCGTCGCGGGGTCCGGGGCCGAGCCCGGCGCCGAGGTAGAGCCCGGTGGCGGCGCCGTTGGCGACGATCCCGGCCACCAGCATCGCGGTGCGCGCCGGCATGCCGTCACCGGGCGGCAGCACGGCGAGCGTGGCGTCGACGACCAGCCCGATGGCCACGACGTTGCTGACCGTGCCGAGGCCGGGCCGCTGCCGCAGCGGGATCCAGAGCAGCAGGACGAGAGCGCCGACGGCGATGGTGACGGTGCCGAAGGAGAGACCGGTCTGCCGGGAGAGCCCCTGGTGGAACACGTCCCACGGGTCCAGTCCCAGCTCCGAGCGGATCATCAGCGCCATGCTGAGGCCGTACAGGACGAGCCCGGCGTAGAGCTGGGTGAGTCGTCGCGCCGGGCGGTGCCCGAGATTGCCAAGCGGTGCCATGCATGCCACCCTAGGGGCCAATTGCAGGCCGCAAGGGGGCCAATTCTGGAGGTGTGGCCATGACCAGCCAGGTGCGCGGCGTCCAATTGGCGCGACTCCTCGGCCAGTGGCACGCATTGCCGGGCCGCCGGCGGAGCCCCGACTACGCCGCGCTCGCCGCCGCCGTCCGGGGCCTGCTCGCCGACGGCCGGCTGCCGCTGGGGGTACGCCTGCCGGCCGAGCGGGAACTGGCCGAGGCGCTGCGGATCAGCCGGACCACTGTCACCGCCGCGTACCGGGAACTGCGGGAGAGCGGCCACCTGGCCAGCCGCCGGGGCGCCGGGAGCTGGACCATGCTGCCCGGCGGCCACCGGGTGGCCAGCACCGGGCTGTGGACGCCGCTGGACGACCGCGACATGATCGACCTCGGCGTGGCCGCGCTGTCCGCGCCGCCGCAGCTCGTCCCGGCCGCCCGGGCGGCCGCCGAGGACCTGCCCCGCTACCTGGGCGGCGCCGGCTACCACCCGACCGGCATCATCGAGCTGCGGGAGGCGGTGGCCCGCGGGTACACCGAGCGCGGTCTGCCCACCAGCCCGGAGCAGATCATGGTCACCAGCGGCACCCAGCACGCGCTGGACCTGGTGCTGCGGCTGGCCCTGTCGCCCGGCGGCGCGGTGCTCGTCGAGTCACCCACCTACCCCAACGCCCTGGCCGCGCTGTCCGCCCGGCGGGCCCGGATCGCCACCCACGGCCTGTCCGACGAGGGCTGGGACGCCGAGCTGCTGCTCGGCAGCATCCGGCAGACCCGGCCGAAGCTCGCGTACGTGATCCCGGAGTTCCACAACCCGACCGGTCACCTGATGGCGGCCGACCTGCGCGAACGGCTGGTCGGCGCGGCCCACGCGGCCGGCACCGACCTCGTCGTCGACGAGTCCTTCGTCGACCTGCCGCTGGACGACACCCCGCTGCCGCCACCCGTGGCGGTCTTCGACAGGCACTCCCGGGTGATCAGCATCGGCGGGATGAGCAAGCCCTACTGGGGCGGGCTGCGGATCGGCTGGGTCCGCGCCTCCGCGCCCCAGGTGCAGCGGCTGGCCGCGGCCCGGGTCGGGGTGGACATGGCCAGCCCGGTGCTCGACCAGCTCGTCGCCGTGCACCTGCTCGCCGAGGCGCCCGCCATCGTGGCCGCCCGCCGCGCCCAGCTCGCCGCCCAGCGGGACGCCCTGGTCGCGGCGCTCGCCGAGCAGCTGCCCGACTGGCGGGTCACGGTGCCGCGCGGCGGCGTGACGCTCTGGGCCGAGCTGGACGGCCCGATCTCCAGCGCGCTGGCCCGGGCCGCCGAGGAAGTCGGCGTACGGCTGGCGCCCGGACCCCGGTTCGGCCTGGACGGGACGCTTGAGCGCTTCCTGCGTCTGCCCTTCACCCTGCCCGCCGAGGAGCTGGTGGAGGCGGTGGGCCGGCTCGCCGCGGTGCGCTACGACCTGGACCGGGCCGGCCGCCCGCAGTGGCGCGAGGCCGGCGTCATCGCCTGACCCGGCGCGCCCGCCCGATCCGGTGGTGAAGCTCCGAACCCCGGCTCCGGGCGGGACGGCGACCGCAGACTGCCCGAGTGGGGAACGGGGGCGGGGTCCGGTGGTCGTGGACGGTGCGGCGCAGCGCGCCGGGCTCCCGCACCACCCGCCTGGAGCTCTTCTACGACCTGGTCTTCGTCTTCGCGTTCCTGAGCGTCACCACGCTCACCGCCTCGGTGCTCACGCCGGTCAACCTCTACCGCTTCCTGCTGGTGCTGGCATTGCTCTGGTGGTCGTGGACCGGCTTCGCGCGGATGGGCAACGCCTTCCGCGCCGACCAGGGGGTGCTGCCGCTGGTCGGCGTCGTCACCGTGGCGGCGACGTTCCTGCTCGTGCTCAGCACACCCAGCGCGTTCGCCAACCGCGGCGGCTGGCTGCCCGGGCCGCTCGTCTTCGCCGGGTGCTACTTCGTGATCCGGACGGCCCAGCTCACCGTCTTCGCCTGGGCCGACCGTGCCGACCCGGCCCGGCGCCGGGGGCTGCGGATCCGCTTCCTGGCCCCGACGGTGGCCACGGCGCTGCTGGTCGTCGCCGGCATCCTTCCCGGCCGGCTGGCGCAGGAGCGGTTCGCGGTGGGGCTGCAACTGGCGCTCTGGACGCTGGCGCTGCTCGTCGAATACCTCAGCGGGGCGATCCTGGGCCAGCAGTGGTGGGTGGTCGTCTCGGCCGGGCACTGGGCGGAACGGCACGCGCTGATCGTGCTCGTCGCGCTCGGCGAGTCGCTCATCGCGCTCGGGCTCGGCCCGAAGCGCGGGCTGCCGCTCACCGGCCCGGTCGCGGTCGCCGCGCTGCTCGGCGTGGTGATCGTGGCGACGCTGTGGTGGGCGTACTTCGACACGCTGTCGTTCGCGCTGGAACAGGCGCTGCACCAGGCCCGGGACCGGGCCGCGCGGCTGCGGCTGGCCCGTACCGTCTACACGTTCCTGCACCTGCCGATGGTCGCCGGGATCATCCTCTTCGCCCTCGGCCTCAAGGACCTGCTGGCCGAGGCGACCTCACCGGCGACGCCCGCGTGGGGCCCGCCGCTGGGCACCTTCTGGGCCGGGATCCTGTTCGGCGGCGTCGGGCTCTACCTGCTCAGCATCGCCGCGTGCTGGTGGCTGGCGGACCGCCGGGTGCGGCCGCCGCTGCTGGTGACGGTGCTGCTGCTCGTCGCCGCCGTCCCGGCCGTCGCCCCGCTGCACGAGCTGAACGCGCTCGTCGTGCTGGCGGTGCTCACCGCCGCGGGCGTGGCCTGGGAGACCCGGGGCGAGAACGGTCACCGGCGCCGGGTACGCCAGCTCGCGCTGGAGGAGCAGATCGCCGCCGAGGCCGAGCAGAGCCATTGGCGGCAGCAGCACCTCTGAACGGCACGCGGCCGTGCCCCGGGACGGTGGGGCACGGCCGGCGCTACCGACTGGCGGTGCGGGCTACAGCTCGGCGAGCGTGCCCTCGTACATCTTGT
This sequence comes from Micromonospora echinospora, assembly GCF_014203425.1. Lineage (NCBI taxonomy): Bacteria > Bacillati > Actinomycetota > Actinomycetes > Micromonosporales > Micromonosporaceae > Micromonospora > Micromonospora echinospora. The sequence goes on along the minus strand of NZ_JACHJC010000001.1, from coordinate 5,673,947 downwards.
CGATCTCGGAGGCGAAGTTCGTCTCCACGCTGCGACGCTTGATCTTCAGCGACGGCGTGACCTCGCCGTCCTCGATGGTGAGGTCACGGGGGAGGATCGACACCTTCTTGATCGTCTCCCAGCGGTTGAGCTTGGCGTTGAGCTCGGCCACGTAGCCCTCGACCATCTCCCGCGCCTGCGGCGAGGTGACGATCGTGGTGTAGTCGCTGCCCTCCAGCGGGGTGCCGGCGGCCCAGGCCTTGATCGCGTCCGGGTCCAGCGTGACGAGCATGGTGCAGTAGTTGCGCGCCTGGCCGATCACCACTGCCTGCGAGGTGTACGGGCAGACCGCCTTGAACATGCCCTCGATGTGCGACGGCGCGACGTACTTGCCGCCGGACGTCTTGACCAGGTCCTTCTTCCGGTCGGTGATGCGCAGGTAGCCGTCGGAGTCGAGCGTGCCGATGTCACCGGTGCGGAAGAAGCCGTCCTCGGTGAACGCGGCGGCGGTCTCCTCCGGCAGGTTGTGGTAACCCCGCATGACCGGCTTGCCCCGCATGAGGACCTCGCCGTCGCTGTCGATCCGGCACTCCAGGTCACCCATGGCCCGGCCCACGCTGCCGATCTTCAACCCGTCGGGCGGGTTGACGAACGCGCCGGCGCTGGTCTCGGTCAGGCCGTAGCCCTCGGAGATGGGCAGGTTGGCGGCGGCGAAGAAGGTCGCGATCTCCTGGCTCAGCGGCGCCGCGCCGGAGACCAGCACCCGCATCCGGCCGCCGAGCCGGGCCTGCAGCTTGCTGAACACCAGCTTCTCGGCCAGCGCGTACTTCATCCGCAGCCCGGCCGGCACCGGCTTGCCTGCCTGCTCCAGCGCCACCTTCTCCTTGCCGACCGCGACGCCCCACGCGAAGATCTTGGCCTTCGCGCCGCCCGCGCCCTGCGCGGTGGTGACCGCCTTGTTGTAGACCTTCTCGAAGACCCGGGGCGCGCCGCACATCAGCGTCGGCCGGACCACGCCGAGCAGGTCGACCAGCTTGTCCACCCGGCCGTCGACGTACGTGGGCAGGCCGACGTGGGTGGCGCCGCAGAGCAGCGTCTTGCCGAACGAGTGCGACAGCGGCAGCCACAGGTACTGCAGGTCGTCGGTTCGCAGCAGGCCGAGCTCGGCCTGCGCCACGCCCTCCCAGCACCAGCCGCCGTGCAGTAGCTCCACGCCCTTCGGGCGGCCGGTGGTGCCCGAGGTGTAGATGAGCGTCGCCAGGTGGTCCGGGCCGATGCCGCCGACGAGCATGTCGATCAGGTCGGGCTCGGCGCTCAACGCGGCGGCGCCGCGCTCCTCCAGTTCGGCCAGGGTGAGCTGCGGGACGGCGGCGGCCGGATCGGGCGAGCCGTCGAAGAGCACCACGTGGGTCAGCGCGGGCAGGTCCGCCCCGGCGATCTTCGCCGCCTGGGCCGGGTTCTCCGCGAACAGCACCTTCGAGCCGGAGTCGGCGATGATGAAGACCGCTTCGTCGGGCTCGGTGGTCGGGTAGACGGTGGTGGTGGCCCCGCCGGCGCACATGATGCCGAAGTCGGCCAGCACCCAGTCCAGCCGGGTGTTGGCCAGGATCGCCACCGGGTTCTCCAGGCCGACACCGAGCCCGTGCAACCCGGCGGCGATCGCCTTCGCGCGCTGCCCGACCTGCTCCCACGTCAGCCAGACCGGGCCCGAGTCGTCGGGTGCGGGGTGGGCGAACGCCTGCCGGTCGGGGGAATCCGCCACGCGCTTGAGGAACATGTCGGGTACGGAACGGTACGGTACATCGAGAGCCATCGCTGTAGCCGCCTTCAGGGGTGGAGGGACGTGACGGGGGTCACGTCGATCTGCGGTTACCGAAGGGTATTGCCTGCACCCGGCCAGCGGCTAGCCCTGATCGGCCGAGTCGCCACCGGTCCCGACTTCTGGAACCGGATCAGGCGTACCGGCTGGCGGCGCGGGACCAGTCGTAGGTGGCCCGGACCCAGTCCCGGCGGGTGTCCAGGAACGCCCGCATCCCCTCGTCGGCCCCGGCGCTCAACGCCGCGTCCCGCTCCGCGTACGAGGCGAGGGCCGTGTTGAAGCAGTTCGCCGCCGCGTTCAACGCCGCCGACTCGTCCTTCCCGGTCTCGCCCGCGATGGTGGTCACCAGGTTGTGCGCCTCCGGGGCGACGCCCCGCTCCTTGCCGTAGGAGAACATGTCGTTGCACCAGCAGACCAGGTCGGTGGCGAGGGCGTCCAGCGCGGTGAGCGCCGGGTTCGCCCGCTGGTCGGGCCGCGGCAGGGACGGGCGGGCCAGGTCGGTCACCGTGAAGCTGGGGCGTACGCCTCCGGTGTGGCGGCGCATCTGCACGTACTCGGCGACCCCGGGCACGCGTCGGCGCTCCCGGTTCGCGGCCTCCCAGAGCAGCGCCAGCAGGTACTCCCGCAACTGGCTCACCAGTCGCATCAGGTGCGCCGGCCGCCCCCGGCCGCGGGCCCGCCGGCACAGGTCGTGCAATGCCAGGCCCATCGGGCCGGCGTCGGTGGGCGCGGGCGCGTCCGGGTCACCGTGCCGGTCGAGCACCGCCAGCAGGGCCGCCAGGGTGGGCGCGAGCACTGTCGGTGCGGCGCCCAGCCCGTCGTCGTCGCAGGCGTCGTCCACCACGAACAGCCAGTTGATCAGGTCGGTGAGCAGCCGCAGGCCGGTCGGGGAGGCATCGGGGCAGGCCCGTCCGGCCAGCTCCGAGGCGTGGGCCCCGGTCAGCCGGAGCAGGCCGGCCCGGTCCTTGATCAGGCCGAACCCGCGCACCCAGGCGACGCTCTGCGCGGCCACCTCGTCGGTGGCCGGGTGACATCGGGAGGGAAAGGGCGGCTCGTGCAACGCCGAGAGCGCGAAGTCCCGCATCGTCGTCCCCTGTCCGCCGCCCCGCGGGGTCGGGACGGTTCGCAGGAGCGTACGGGAGCCGGCGGGCGTTATCGAATGCCGGGTGTCCACATTCCACGATCGCTTGTGAACGGGCGGAAACGTCGCTCACAGGCCCAGTTCGGCGTTACGCAGGCGCTCGGCGCGTTCGGCCGGGCCGTCCACCTGGACCCGGGCCACCCGCTGCCGTCCGGTGAGGAACAGCACGAGTTCCCCCGGCGCGCCGACGAGCCGCAGCCGCTCGCCGCCGCCACCGGCCCGCAGCTCGCCGTGCCCCGGTGCCTGCACCAGCACCTCGGCCGGGAAGCGCCGCAGCGCCATCCGGGCCAGCAGGGCGACCCGCTTCCAGAGCACCGCCTGCTGCCCGGCGGGCAGGTTCCGCGGCTGCCAGCCCGGCCGGGCCCGGCGGACGTCCTCGTGGTGGATGAAGAACTCCATCCCGTTCGCCAGCTCGTCGGTGAGCGGGTTGCTCACCGGGCTCCACACCGGGGGACGGCGGACCCGGGCGATCAGGTCGGCGTACGGCCCGGCGGCGATCCGCCGGCGCACCGACTCGCCGTAGCCGCGCAGCGGCGGCAGCAGGATGCCGCCGGCCGCGTCCGGCCGGCGTTCCCGCACCAGCAGGTGCGCGGCCAGGTCGCGGGTGGTCCACCCCTCGTTGACGGTCGGCGCGTCCGGTCCCAGTTCCAGCATCAGGTCGGCGAGCGCCTCGCGCTCCGCTCGGGCGTACCGCGGCATGGCCCGATCGTAGGCCCGCGCGGGCAGTTCGGCGCGCCAGGCCCGGCGCGGGGACGGGCCGGGAGCGTCAGCGGCCGTTGTCCGCCCAGGTCGGGCGGAACGTGACGGCGGACATATCCCGGCCGGGTCGGCGGAGCCGGCGACGAGCGGTAAGGATGGGGGAGAAAGATGCGGCTTACGGCGGGGGAGAGCGTGGCGAGCGGGACAAGTCGGGACGTCCTCGGCAGAGGGCTACGGGTGCTGGGCCAGGCCATCCGGGAACAGCCGCGGATCTTCGCGGTGGCAGTCAGCGGCAGCGTGCTCTTCGGCCTCCTGGTGATCGCCAGCGCGTACGTGGTCGGCGGGGTGGTCGGCAATGTCGTCGTGCCGGCGGTCGAGCACGGCGAGGTGGCCCGCGGGGCCTTGGCGCTGGCCGCGACGGCGCTGTTCGGCATCAGCGTGCTGCGGGTCGTCGGCATCTTCGCCCGGCGGCTCGGCGCCGGCTACATGCAGTACCGGCTCCAGGCCGCCTACCGCCGCCGGGTCACCCGCCGCTACCTGGAGCTGCCGCTGGCCTGGCACCACCGCAACTCCACCGGCACGCTGCTGTCGAACGCGAACTCCGACGTGGAGGCCGCCTGGTACCCGATCGCGCCCATGCCGTTCGCGGTCGGCACGCTGGTGATGCTGGTCGGCGCGGTGGCCTCGCTGTTCTTCACCGACTGGGCGCTGGCCCTGGTCGGCCTCGCCGTGTTCCCCGCGCTGTTCGCGCTCAACGTGGTCTACTCCCGCCGGATGGCGCCCCGCCAGGCCCGCGCGCAGCGGCTGCGCGCCGAGGTCAGCGGCATCGCGCACGAGAGCTTCGACGGCGCGCTGGTGGTCAAGACGATGGGCCGCGAGGCGCAGGAGACCGCCCGCTTCGGGGCCCGCGCCGGTGACCTGCGGGACGCGCTGATCTCGGTCGGCCGGCTGCGCGGCGTCTTCGACCCGATGCTGGAGACGCTGCCCAGCCTCGGCACGCTCGCCGTGCTGGTGGTCGGCGCGATCCGGCTGCGGCAGGGCGCGATCACCGTGACCGAGCTGGTCAGCGTCGCCTTCCTGTTCACCGTGCTGGCCTTCCCGGTGCGCGCCATCGGCTGGGTGCTGGCCGAGCTGCCGCGCAGCGTCGCCGGGTGGGACCGGGTCCGCCGCGTGCTCGACGCGACGGGCGAGATGCCGTACGGCACGAGGACGCTCGACCCGGCCACCCGCACACCGGCCACGCTCGCCTTCCACGACGTGCACTTCGCGTACGAGCCGGCCGAGGCGCACCTGCCCGGCGCCCAGGTGCTCGGCGCGGTGACGTTCACCGTGCCGGCCGGGAAGACTGTCGCCCTGGTGGGGCCCACCGGAGCGGGCAAGTCCACGATCGCCTCGCTCGCAGTGCGGCTGGTCGACCCGGGCGCCGGGCGGGTCACGCTGGAGGGCGTGGACGTGCGGGAGCTGACCGCCGCCTCGCTCGCCGGCAACGTGGCGCTCGTGGCGCAGGTGCCGTTCGTCTTCGACGACACGGTCCGGGCCAACATCGCGCTGGACCGCGCCGGCATCGGCGACGACGAGGTGTGGGCGGCGCTGCGGCTGGCCGAGGCGGACGGCTTCGTGGCCGCGCTGCCGGACGGGCTGGACACCATGGTCGGCGAGCGGGGCACCTCGCTGTCCGGCGGGCAACGCCAGCGGCTGACGCTGGCCCGGGCGCTCGCCGGCCGCCCCCGGCTGCTGGTGCTCGACGACGCCACGAGCGCTGTCGACCCGCGCGTCGAGGCGGCCATCCTGGCCGGGCTGCGCGCCCCCGCCGACGGCGGCGCCCCGGCGTCGATCCTGGTGGTCGCGTACCGCCGGGCCACCATCGCGCTCGCCGACGAGGTGATCTACGTGGAGCAGGGCCGGGTGGTCGCCCGCGGCACCCACACCGAGCTGCTGGCCACCGTGCCTGGCTACGCCGACCTGGTCACCGCGTACGAGCAGGCCGAGCAGGAACGCGAGCAGAAGCAGACGTACGACGAGGTCACGCCGATGACCTCCGGCCTGGAGATCGAGGTTGACCGGTGAGTACGACCACGGGGGAGAACACCGAGACCGCCGAGACCACCTGGCAGACGCTGCGGCGCGGGCTGGCGCTCTCCCCGGAGCTGCGCACCGGTCTCGCCGGCACGATCGCGCTGGCGCTTGTCTACATGGTCGGCCGGGTCGCGGTGCCGGTGGCGGTGCAGCGCGGCATCGACCACGGCATCGTCGACGGGCTCGACCTGGACGTCATCTCGCTCACCGTGGCGATCACCGCCGGGGTGCTGGTCGTCACCACCATCTGTGGCTACCTGATGATGCGCCGGCTGTTCACTGTGAGCGAGACGGCCCTGGCCGGCGTGCGTACGCGGGCGTTCCGGCACGTGCACGACCTGTCGATGCTGCACCAGCAGTCCGAGCGGCGCGGCTCGCTGGTCTCCCGGGTCACCAGCGACGTCGACCAGATCACCCAGTTCCTCCAGTGGGGCGGCGTGATCCTCCTCGTCAACCTGGGCCAGCTGCTGGTGACCACAGCGGTGATGCTCGCGTACTCCTGGCAGTTGACGCTCGTGGTGCTCGTCGCGTTCGCGCCGGCGGTGCTGGTGATCCGGCAGTTGCAGCGCCGCCTCGCCGGGGCGTACGGGCTGGTGCGGCAGCGCACCGGCACGCTGCTCGGCGCGATCGGCGAGAGCGTGGTGGGCGCGCCGGTGATCCGGGCGTACGGGATCGCCGGGCGCACCGCGCGGCGGCTGGACACGGCGATCGACGGCCAGCGGGTGGCCCAGCAGCGGGCGATCCGGATCAGCATCATGGGCAGCTCGGTGGGGGAGCTGGCGGCCGGGCTGGCGCTGGCCGGCGTGGTGGTGGTCGGGGTGAGCCTCGGCGTCGACGGCACGCTGTCGATCGGCCAGCTCACCGCGTTCCTGTTCCTGGTCACGCTCTTCATCCAGCCGGTGCAGATCGCCACCGAGGTGCTCAACGAGGCGCAGAACGCGATCGCCGGCTGGCGCCGGGTGCTGGACGTGCTGGACGTCGCGCCGGACGTGGCCGATCCGGGCGAGCAGGGGCGGGACCTGCCCGCCGGCCCGCTCGACGTCCGGTTCGCCGGTGTGACGTTCGCCTATCCGGGCGGCCCGCCGGTGCTGCACGACGTCACGCTCGACATCCCGGCGAAGAGCCGGGTGGCGGTGGTGGGCGAGACCGGCAGCGGCAAGACCACGTTCGCCAAGCTGCTCACCCGGCTGATGGACCCGAGCGAGGGCGCGGTGCTGCTCTCCGGGGTCGACCTGCGGCAGGTGCGCTTCGACTCGCTGCGCGCCCGGGTGGTGATGGTGCCGCAGGACGGCTTCCTGTTCGACGCCACGGTCGGCGAGAACGTCCGCTTCGCCCGCCCCGACCTGACCGACGAGCGGCTCACCGCCGCCTTCGGCGAGCTGGGCCTGGCCGACTGGCTGGACGGGCTGCCGTCCGGCCTGGACACGCCGGTCGGGGAACGCGGGGAGGCGCTCAGCGTCGGCGAGCGGCAGCTCGTGGCGCTGGCCCGCGCGTACGTCGCCGACCCGGACCTGCTGGTGCTCGACGAGGCGACGAGCGCTGTCGACCCGGCCACCGAGGTACGCCTGCAACGGACGCTCGACGCGGTGACCCGGGGGCGGACCACGCTCGCCATCGCGCACCGGCTCTCCACCGCGCAGGCGGCCGACGAGGTGATCGTGGTGGACCGGGGCCGGATCGTGCAGCGCGGCCCGCACGAGGAGCTGGTCCGCGACACCGACTCGGTCTACGCGCTGCTGTACGCCTCCTGGCTGGAGCAGACCCGCTGACAGTGGCGGATCCACCAGGGTTGGCAGCGCGCGGCTGCGCTCGCGTACCGCGACCACCCGGCCGGGCCGCAGCCGGTACGAGGGCCTGTCGACCTTGCGCCCGTCGACCGTGACGTGGCCGTGCCCGACGTCGCGGGTGAGCGGGATGCCGAGGGCCCGGGAGAGCCGGGCCTTGGGCCGGGGGTGGTTCACGTCGACGTCGCCGATCGTCTAGCCTGCTTCTTAGGTAAGCCTTACCTACTTTGAGGAGGCGGATCATGCGGCCCAGCCCGGCGGAGATCGTGCGTACCCTGGTCGCGGGCCGGTTGCCCGCCCTCGTCCACCTGGCCCGGCAGCCCGGTCCGCATCAGGTCCGGCACGCCGTCGACCCGGACGGGCGGGTGCTGCTGCTCGTACCGGTGGTCAGCGACCTGGCCGCCGCGCTCGTGCCGCCGGGCGACACCGACGTGGCCACCGTGCTCGACGTGCTGGACCTGCCGCCGACCGCCGGCGCGCCCTCGCTCGGCCGGGCCTGGGTGTCCGGCTGGGCGGCCCGCCTCGACGGGGACGAGGCGCGCCGGGCCGCTGTCGACTTCGCCGCCACCGAACCCACCGGCGACCTGCTCGACGTGGGCCGCCGGTTCCACCTGCACCGCTTCGAGGTGGCCGAGGCCCGCTGGGAGCGCGCCGGGCGGGTGCGGCGCATCGACCCGGAGGCGTTCGCCGAGGCCGAGCCGGACCCGCTGCACCCGGTCGAGGCCGCCCTGCTGGCCGACCTGGCCGACCACCACGCCGAGCAGGTCGGTGACTATCTGCGGCGGCGGCTGGACCTGCCCGGCGACCGGACGCCGCGGGTGGTCCGGATCGACAGGTACGGCCTGCTGGTCGCGGACGGGCGGCCCGGCGCGACCCGGCGGGCCCGGATCGCCTTCGCGCGGCCCGTGGCCGACGTGGCGGAGCTGTCCCGCCTGCTGCACCCGATGCTGTGCCCCCAGGCCGCGGCCTGAGGCGGGCCGGACCGCCGTCGACGCCGCGGGGGGCGGCGGCGGCTCAGGCGATGTCGCCGGTGAGGTACCGCTGAACCGTCGGTCCGATGGCGGCCACCAGCGTCGCCGGCTCGGCGGTGGCGACCGCGTCGAGGCGGAGCACGTACCGCATCATGGCCAGCCCGGCGAGCTGGGTGGCGACCAGCCCGCCGCGTAGCGCGCGCTGCGCCGGGTCGACGTCGAGATGGTCGAGCACCCGGCGCAGCACCTGCGTGACCAGGAACTCGCGCAGCAGGCGGGCGCTCCAGTCGTTGCTGACCGCCGAGCGCAGCAGCGCGACCGCGGCGCTCCCGGCGGGGGAGTCCCAGACCTCCAGGAACACCCGGACCATCCGCTCGCCGACCCTGTCCGGGCCGCCGGTGAGCACCGCCGGCAGCAGCCGTCCCGGGTCGGCCGGGAACGCCGTCGCGGCCCGGAACAGCTCCTCCTTGCCGCCGAAGTAGTGGTGCACGAGCGCCGGGTCCACGCCGGCCGCGGCGGCGATGGCCCGGATCGACGCGGCGTCGAAGCCCCGCTCGGCGAACGCCTCCCGCGCGGCGGCGAGGATGGTTTCCCGGGTGTCCGGAGTGCCGGGCCGCCGCCCGGTGCGCCGCGCGTTCACCCGCTGCGCCGGCGCAGCGTCGCGGCAGCCAGCACCAGCGCCGCCACCGCCGCCCCGGCCACGATCGCCACGTCCCGCCACATCGTCCCGGTGGGCTCGGCGTGCGCGCCGACCTCCTGCAGCGCCTCGACCGCGTACGACAGCGGCAGCGCGTCGCTGATCGCCTGGAGCCAGCCGGCCATCTCGTCGCGCGGCACGAACAGGCCGCAGAGCAGCAGTTGCGGGGCCACCACCACCGGCATGAACTGGACCGCCTGGAACTCGGTGCGGGCGAACGCCGAGCAGAACAGCCCGAGCGCCACGGCCAGCACCGCGTTCACCCCGGCGATCAGCACGACCAGCCACGCGCTGCCGGCGGTCTCCAGCCCGAACACCCGGTACGCGACGACCGAGGCGACAGTGGACTGGAGCACCCCGGCCAGGCCGAACGCGATGCCGTACCCGAAGAGCAGGTCGAGCTTGCCCAGCGGCGTGGTGAGCAGGCGCTCCAGCGTGCCCGTGGTGCGCTCGCGGAGCATGGCGATGCTGGTCACGAGGAACATGATGATGAACGGGAAGAAGCCGAGCATGATCAGGGCAACCCGGTCGAACGTGCTGGGAGCGCCGGGCGGGGCGGGCTGGTCGACGTACATGAAGTAGACGAGCGTGAGCAGCACCGACGGCACCACGACGAGCAGCGCCACGGTCCGCCGGTCGTGCCGGAGCTGGCGCAGGATGCGCCCGGTGGTGGCGGCCAGGATTCGTCCGTTCATCGCGCCTCTCCCTCGGCCTCGCGGATCAGGCGCAGGAACGCCTCTTCCAGGTCGTCGGTCCCGGTGGCGGCGCGGACCGCGGCCGGGGTGTCGTCGGCGACCAGCCGGCCCTCGCGGATCAGCAGCAGCCGGTCGCAGCGGGCGGCCTCGTCCATCACGTGGCTGGAGACCAGCAGCGTGGTGCCGTTCGCGGCCATGGCGTGGAACCGGGCCCACAGGTCGGCGCGCAGCACCGGGTCCTGGCCGACAGTGGGTTCGTCCAGCACCACCAGCTCCGGCTCGCCGACCAGGGCGCAGGCGAGCGAGGCGCGGCTGCGCTGGCCGCCGGAGAGCGTGCCGACGAGCTGGTCGGCCGCCTTGCCCAGGCCGACGTCGGTGACCGCGCGGTCGGCCTCGGCACGGCCCCGGCCCTGGATCGCCGCGAAGTAGCGGGCGTTCTCCCGCACGGTCAGGTCGGCGTAGACGCTCGGCGCCTGGGTCAGGTAGCCCACCCGGCGGCGCAGGTCGGCCGAGCCGGCCGGGCGGCCGAGCACGTCGACCGCGCCGGAGCCGACCGTCTGTACGCCGACCACCGCGCGCATCAGCGTGGTCTTGCCGCTGCCGCTGGGCCCGAGCAGCCCGGTCACGGCGCCCCGGGGGACCCCGCAGGTGATGCCGTGCAGCACCCGCCGCCCGCCCCGGTCGACCACCAGCTCGCGGACCGACACCGCGTCGTCCATGCTCGCCTCCGTCAATTCATCACTCGTTGAACTCAACGCTAGATGAATTCTGCCGGCAAGGCAATGAGGGACTTGACTTCGAGTGCGCTCGAACTGGAAACCTGGAGGGCGTGGACATCAGCACGCGGGAGATGAGCCTCACCGTGGGTGAGGCGGCGGAACGGGTCGGCCTGACCACCTACACGCTGCGCTGGTACGAGCAGGAGGGCCTGGTGGGCCGCGTCGGACGGGACTCCTCGGGCCGCCGGCGCTACACCGAGTCCGACGTCAACTGGCTGTTCCTGCTCACCCGGCTGCGGCGCACCGGGATGCCGGTGCGCGACATGCGCCGCTACGCCGAGCTGGCCCGGCACGGCGACAGCACGCTCGGCGCGCGCCGAGCGCTGTTCGAGGCGCACCGGGCCCGGGTGCTGGCCCGGATGACCGAGCTGGAGGAGGACCTGAAGGTCCTCGAGTACAAGATCGACGCGTACCGGCGGGCAGAGGAGGAGTCCGGCTGAACGCCTCGGTGGCGGACAGGGAGTCCGGCACCGGAAGATCGGATCTCGGCACCATGACGCCGTGGGTCCAGCGCAGTTGCCCGACACCGGATTCCTCGACCACTGGGCCGCCCGCCTGCGGCAGACCGCCGACCGTCCGGTCGTCGGGATCATGCTGCGGGGCAGCCACGCCCGGCGGGCCGCCACCGAGCACAGCGACGTCGACGTGGACGTGCTCGTGGTCGCCGACGAAGGGCGCGCCGCCACTGGCGCGGGAACCCGCGCCGCTGCCCGGCGCGGCGGCCACTACGCCGCCCGGCGGGCGTACCTGACCGATTTCGGCGGTCGCCTCGTGCACGTCTCGGTGGCCGCCCGCGACGTCCGGTCCTGGGTGCGCAGGCTCGGCCAGCCCGCCGACTGGGCGTTCGGGCTGCCGGTGACCGCGCCGGCCCGGCTGCTCTGGGCGGTGCCGGAATGGCGGCGCCGGATCGACCTGCCCGTGCTCTGCCAACCCGCCGACGAGCCGCGCCTGGAGGAGTTGATCGCCACGCTGGGCAAGGTCGCCGCCAACCGCTGGGCCGGTGACCCGGTCGGGGTCCGGCTCGCCGCGGCCGACCTCGCCCGGCTCTGCCCCTCGGTGCTGCGGCCGGCCAACCCGTCGGTGCGTGTGGTGTCCCGCCGGGCGGCCCTGACCGCCGCGCTGGACCTCCCGGTCGCCCCGCCCGGCTACCGCGACGACATGCTGCTCTGCCTCGGGCTGCGCCACGGCGACCCGGCCGAGGTCGCCGCCGCCGCCGGACGGCTGGTCACCGGCATCCTCCCCCTGGTGCGCCCGTACGCGGCGGAGATCGCCCGGGTCGCCGGGACCGACCTGGCCGAGGCGCTCACCGACGGCCGGGTGGACCGCTACCTGCGGCAGTTGGGCCGGGCGTTGGAGACGGTGACGCCCGCCTCCCGGGACACGTCGGCGGTGCCGGGGCCGCGTGCGGGAGAATGGTCAACCGTGCCCGCCCCTGACGCGCCGCTGAACGGCGCCCCCGCTCCCGGCCCGGTCCGCCCGTCCCGGCTCGACCCGGCCATCGCGGCCAGGCTCCGCCGCACCCCGGACGGCCTGGTCGCCGCCGTGGTCCGCGCCCACGACTCGGGCGAGGTGCTGATGGTCGCCTGGATGGACGACGAGGCGCTGCACCGCACGCTCACCACCGGCCGGGCCACCTACTGGTCGCGCAGCCGCGGCGAGTACTGGGTCAAGGGCGCCACCTCCGGCAACCACCAGTACGTGCGCTCGGTGGCGCTGGACTGCGACGGCGACGCGCTGCTGGTCAGCGTGGAGCAGGTCGGCGCGGCCTGTCACACCGGGCAGCGCACGTGCTTCTTCACCGACCTGCCGGTCAGCTCCCCGGAGGTGACCCCGTGACCGACGGCGCGGTCAGCCCGGACCGGTCCACTTTCGCCGACCTGGCCGCTCGCTGGCGCGTCGTGCCGGTGACCCGGCGGCTGCTCGCCGACGCCGAGACCCCGGTCGGGGTCTACCGCAAGCTGGCCGGCGGTCCCGGCACGTTCCTGCTGGAATCCGCCGAGCAGGGCGTGGGCTCGGCCGGCACGGCCTGGTCTCGGTACTCGTTCATCGGCGTCCGCAGCAGCGCCACGCTCACCGAGCGCGACGGCGAGGCGAGCTGGACCGGCACGCCGCCCGCGGGCGTACCGACCACCGGCGATCCGGTCACCGTGCTCCGCGAGTCGGTCGACGCGCTCGCCGGCCCGGCCTGGGACCCGGCCGGCGGAATGCCGCCGCTGACCGGCGGGCTGGTCGGCTTCCTCGCCTACGACCTGGTCCGCCGCTTCGAGCGGCTGCCCGAGCTGACCGAGGACGAGCTGGACGTGCCCGAGCTGGGCATGATGCTCGCCACCGACCTGGTGGTGCTCGACCACTACGAGGGCTCGGCGATCCTCGTCGCCAACGCGGTGCTGCCCCCGCTCGACGCGCCCGGGCGGGCGGAGCGGGTCGACGCCGCGTACCACCACGCAGTCGGTCGCCTGGACGCCATGACCAGCGCGTTGTCCCGACCGATCCCGCCCATGGTCTCCACCGTCGACCGGCCGGGCGTCGGCGAGGTGGTCAGCCGGACCCCGGAGGGCGGCTATCCCAAGGCGGTGGTGGCGGCCAAGGAGGCGATCCGGGCCGGCGAGTGCTTCCAGATCGTGCTCAGCCAGCGCTTCGAGCGCCCCACCGACGCCGACCCGCTCGACGTGTACCGGGTGCTGCGCACCACCAACCCCAGCCCGTACATGTACCTGCTGCGCTTCGACGGCTTCGACATCGTCGGGTCGTCCCCGGAGGCGCACCTCAAGGTCAGCGCCGGCCCGGACGGGCGGCGGCGGGCCCTGCTGCACCCGATCGCCGGCACCCGGCCGCGCGGCCGCTCCCCGGAGGCCGACGCCCGGCTCGCCGCCGAGCTGCTCGCCGACCCCAAGGAGCGCGCCGAGCACGTCATGCTCGTCGATCTGGGCCGCAACGACCTGGGGCGGGTCTGCCGGCCGGGGACGGTGGAGGTGCCCGAGTTCGCCACCATCGAGCGCTACAGCCACGTCATGCACATCGTCTCGACAGTCGTCGGCGAGCTGCGCGCCGACCGCACCGCGTTCGACGCGCTCGCCGCGACGTTCCCGGCCGGCACGCTCAGCGGCGCGCCAAAGGTACGCGCCATGGAGATCATCGAGGAGCTGGAACCGGTCCGGCGCGGCGTCTACGGCGGCACCGTCGGCTACTTCGCCTTCGGCGGCGACCTGGACATGGCCATCGCGATCCGTACCGCGCTGATCCGCGACGGCCGCGCCTACGTGCAGGCCGGGGCCGGGATCGTGGCCGATTCCGACCCGGCCGCCGAGGATCAGGAGACGCGGAGCAAGGCCGCCGCCGTCCTCGCCGCGATCGCCGCCGCCGAGACGCTGCGGGCAGCCCGGTGAGCGCGCCCGGCTCCACCGCGCCGGCGGCCCGCGGCCGGCGCGAACTCGCGTACGCGGTGCTGCTCTGCCTGGCCGGCGCGGGTCTGGCCTGCTGGGCGGTGACCCGGACCTGGTCGGCGGAGGTGACCGCCCGCGGCTCGCTGCCGCCCGGCCGGGCCGACCGCACCGGCGCGGACCTGCTGCCGTGGGTGCTGGCGCTGACCTACGTGGGGCTGGCCGGCGGCGGCGCGGTGCTCGCCACCCGGGGCCGCCTGCGCCGGCTGCTGGGCCTGCTGCTGGGCGCGGTCGGCCTGGCCGTGGCGGTCGGCGGCGGGATCGGCCTCACCGAGGCCGGGGTGAGCCGGCAGTGGCCCGCGCTGGTGCTGGCCGGTGGCCTGGCCCTCGCGGCCGGCGGCGCGTTCACCGCGTTGCGCGGCGACGACTGGCCGGCGATGGGCGCGCGCTACGAGCGACGGGCCGCGCCGGCGGCCGAGCCCGGCCGGCCGGCGGTAGAGCGGGGCACCCGGGACGCGTGGGACGCGCTGGACCGGGGCGAGGACCCGACGGTCAGCTGACCGGCTGCGCCTCGCGCGCGTCGCGCCGCCGTCGGGCCGCGGCCCGTGCGGCGGTCAGTTCGGTCACCAGCCGCTCCAGCTCGCGGCGCTGGGCGGCACGGGCCCGGTCCGCGCAGACGGCCTCCCAGGCGTTGCCCTGGGCGGTACGCGTCCGGCCGTCACCGGCCACCGCGCGCTCCAGCGTGTGCACCACGCCGAAGGCGAGGGAGGCGACGGTCCGGGAGATGGTGGTCAAGCCGATGGTCTGGTTCGGCCCGTTGACGCTCATGGTCACCCCGCACGAGATGGTTGTCGGCGGTCGGCAGCCGCCGGTGTCGAGTCTGCCTGAGGACGATGCTGCCGGGCTCACGTTTCGCCCTCATGAAGCACAGGTCAACGGTCCTGCAGCGGGTCCGACCTGGGCAGGGCCGGAGGTCCTTGAGCTTGGTCACAGCCGTCGCCGGAACCCGTGCTGCGGGCCCGGGACCGATCGTGGTGAGATAGGGATGGGTGACGGTCGATGCCAGCGTGGCGCTGCGTGACATGGCGTTCACCGGAAGTCGGCCATCATGCCACAGCCCATGTCGTGAGGTGCGCCATACCCCCGGGCACTTGTCGCCAGGTGGCGCCCCCTAGCATCGGCCCATGACGCCCGGAGAGGGGAGTCCGTTGGTGACTGCTGAGCATGCGCACGCGGAGGGGGACGACGCCGGAGCGGCGCCGTCCGCAGGGGTGCTCGACGAGATCCTGGCCGGCGTACGCGAGGACGTGGCCCGGCGCCAGGAGCAGGTTCCGCTGGAGCGGATCCGTGAACTGGCCGCCGCCGCGCCGCCACCGCTGGACGCGTACGCGGCCCTGCGCCGCCCTGGCGTGGCCGTGATCGCCGAGGTGAAGCGCTCGTCGCCGTCCAAGGGGCGGCTGGCCGAGATCGCCGACCCGGCGGACCTGGCCGGTGACTACGCGGCCGGGGGAGCGCGGGCGATCAGCGTGCTCACCGAGGGCCGCTGGTTCGGCGGGTCGCTCGACGACCTGGCGGCGGTGCGGGCCGCGGTGAACGTGCCGGTGCTGCGCAAGGACTTCGTCGTCTCCAGCTACCAGGTGCACGAGGCCCGCGCGCACGGCGCCGACCTGGTGCTGCTGATCGTCGCCGCGCTGGAGCAGAACGTGCTGGTCGGGCTGCTGGAGCGGATCGAGTCGCTGGGCATGACGGCGCTCGTCGAGGTGCACACCGAGGAGGAGGCGGACCGCGCCCTGGAGGCCGGTGCCCAGGTCATCGGCGTCAACGCCCGTGACCTGCGTACGCTGGAGGTCGACCGCTCGGTGTTCGAGCGGATCGCGCCCGGCCTGCCGAGCAGCGTCGTCAAGATCGCCGAGTCCGGCGTGCGTGGCCCGCACGACCTGATCCGGTACGCCTCGGCCGGTGCCGACGCCGTCCTGGTGGGCGAGGGCCTGGTCACCCAGAAGAGCCCGCGCGAAGCGGTCGCCGAGCTGGTCAACGCCGGCAACCACCCGGCCACGCCCCGCCCGGTGCGCTGAGCCGCCGGGCCACCCGACCCGAGAGGACGCCCGCGATGAGCGCCGTACCCGCAGCCGGCCAGGTTCCCGACGCCGCCGGTCACTTCGGCCGGTTCGGCGGCCGGTTCGTCCCCGAGGCGCTCGTCGCCGCGCTGGACGAGCTGGACGCGGCGTACCGCAAGGCGATGGGCGACGAGGACTTCCTCGCCGAGTTCGACTCGCTGCTGCGTGACTACGCCGGGACGCCCTCGATGCTCTACGAAGCCCGGCGCTTCTCCGCGCAGATCGGCGCGCGGGTCCTGCTCAAGCGCGAGGACCTCAACCACACCGGCGCGCACAAGGTCCGCAACGTGCTGGGCCAGGCGCTGCTCACCAAGCGGATGGGCAAGCAGCGGGTGATCGCGGAGACCGGCGCCGGCCAGCACGGCGTGGCCACCGCCACCGCCGCCGCGCTGTTCGACCTGGAATGCGTCGTCTACATGGGCCAGGTGGACACCGAGCGGCAGGCGCTCAACGTGGCCCGGATGCGGATGCTCGGCGCCACTGTCGTACCGGTGACCACCGGCTCGCGCACGCTCAAGGACGCGATGAACGAGGCGATGCGGGACTGGGTCGCCAACGTCGACAGCACCCACTACCTGATCGGCACCGCCGCCGGACCGCACCCGTTCCCGGAGATGGTCCGCGACTTCGTGCGCGGCATCGGCGTGGAGGCACGCCAGCAGTGCCTGGACCTGACCGGCACGCTGCCGGACGCGGTCGCGGCCTGCGTCGGCGGCGGCTCCAACGCGCTCGGCATCTTCCACGCGTTCGTGCCGGACGCCGGGGTGCGCCTCTACGGCTTCGAGGCCGGCGGCGAGGGCGTCGACACCGGCCGGCACGCCGCCAGCATCACCGGCGGCTCGTCGGGCGTGCTGCACGGCACCCGCACGTACGTCCTGCAGGACGCCGACGGGCAGACCATCGAGTCGCACTCGATCTCGGCCGGCCTGGACTACCCGGGCGTCGGGCCGGAGCACGCCTGGCTGCACGACACCGGCCGGGCCACCTACCTGCCGGTCGACGACGCCGACGCGATGGCCGCGTTCGAGCTGCTCTGCCGCACCGAGGGCGTGATCCCGGCGATCGAGAGCGCGCACGCGCTCGCCGGCGCCCGCGCGATCGCCCCCCGGCTCGCCGAGGAGCTGGGCCGCGAGCCGTTGATCGTGGTCAACCTGTCCGGCCGGGGCGACAAGGACGTGCACACCGCCGGCGCGTACTTCGGCATCCTCGACAAGGAGTGACAGCGTGAGCCGCATCGGGGTCGCCTTCGACAAGGCGCGCGCGGACGGACGGGCCGTGCTGGTCGGCTGCATGCCGGCGGGCTTCCCGACCGTCGAGGGCAGCATCGCCGCCATGAAGGCCATGGTCGAGGCGGGCGTGGACGTCATCGAGGTGGAGATCCCGTACTCCGACCCGGTGATGGACGGCCCGGTCATCCAGAAGGCGAGCGACATCGCGCTCGCCGGTGGCGTCCGCGTCGCGGACACGCTGCGCGCCGTCGAGGCGGTCGCCGCGACCGGGGCCAGCGTCGTCACCATGACCTACTGGAACCCGATCGAGCAGTACGGCGTCGACGCGTTCGCCCGCGACATGGCCGCCGCCGGTGGCACCGGCCTGGTCACGCCGGACCTGATCCCCGACGAGGCCGCCGAGTGGCTGGCCGCCTCGGACGCGCACGGCCTGGACCGGACGTTCCTGGTCTCCCCGTCCTCGACCGACGCGCGGCTGCGGATGACCGCCGAGCACTGCCGTGGCTTCGTCTACGCCACCGCGATCATGGGTGTCACAGGCGCCCGGGCGCAGACCTCCGAGGCCGCCCCGGTGCTGGTCTCCCGGCTGCGCGAGGTCACCGACATCCCGGTCGGCGTCGGGTTGGGCGTGGGCACCGGCGCGCAGGCCGCCACCGTCGCCGGGTACGCCGACGCGGTGATCGTGGGCAGCGCGCTGGTCCGCTGCGTGCTGGACGCCCCGGACCAGGCCACCGGCCTGACCGCCCTGCGCAAGCTCAGCGCCGAACTGGCCGAGGGCGTCCGCAACCCGGCCCGCTGACCGCTGCGGTTGCGTGTCCAGCCCTGGCCGCCCGCCTGCGTGATCGACTCCAGGTCGCCGAACTGGCGTGGTCGAACACGCCGGGACACCGCCACTCCGCCGACCTGGTGTCGATCACGCGCGGCGGGAAGGGCGGTCAGCGCTTGCTGTCGGCCTGCTCGGACGCGCGCTGGCCGGGCGGGGCGGGCTGCCCGTCACCGGACGGCGTGAGCGCGTCACCGGCGCCGGTGTGGCGCAGCACGCCGGAGCGGCCGGCGAGCGCGTCCGCGATCGCCGCGCTCGTTGCGGGGGTCAGCACGTCGGGCAGCTCCTGCGGCGGCCACCACCGCGGCAGGCACCCGGCCGCCGCCTCGCTCAGCGGCTCGACGCCGGCCGGCCCGGCGCGGAACACGTGCACCAGCACGTCGGGGCGCGCGCCGCACCGCCCGGCCGGTGGCGCGGGCGCCCGCGGGCCGCTCACCCGGTAGAGGCCGACCAGGTCGACCGGTTCGACCGCCCAGCCGGACTCCGCGCGGACCGCCCGGACGACGGCGTCCGCCGGGCTCTCGTCGTGGCGCAGCCGCCCGCCCGGCAGCGCCCAGCGACGCGCCCCGTCGGAGCGGCGGCAGAGCAGCAGCCGGCCCGACCCGTCGATGACGACCGCGGCGACCGCCCATGTGAGCGGGCTCATGGACAAAGAGCCTACGACCGCGCAAACCAGAAGTCATCCGACCCGCGCGGCAGGCCGACCGGGGTGCCGCACACACAGTCCGCACAGGTACCGTGTGCACCCGTGACCCTCGCCCCGATGACCCCACTGGCGGCCATGCCCAGCCCCAGCACTGCCGTCTGGCAGCTCGGTCCGGTTCCGATCCGGGCGTACGCGCTCTGCATCATCCTCGGCATCGTGGTGGCCTGCGTGGTCACCGAGTACCGGCTGCGCCGCCGCGGCGTCGCTCCGGGCGCGGTGCTCGACATCGCCGTCTGGGCGGTGCCGGCGGGCATCATCGGCGCGCGGATCTACCACGTGATCACGTCGCCGGAGAAATACTTCGGCGCCGGCGGTGAGCCGATCAAGGCGCTCTACATCTGGGAGGGCGGGCTCGGCATCTGGGGCGCGGTGGCCGGTGGCGCGGTCGGCGCGTGGCTCGCCGCCCGGCAGCTCGGCATCCCGTTCACGGTGATCGCCGACGCGCTGGCGCCGGGGCTGCCGCTGGCACAGGCCGTCGGCCGGCTGGGCAACTGGTTCAACAACGAGCTGTACGGCGGGCGGACCACACTGCCCTGGGGTCTTGAGGTGCACGTGATGGACCCGGACAACCCGGGCCACGCGCTGCGCGACGACGCCGGCAATCCGGTGCTCCAGCCCGGGCTCTACCACCCGGCGTTCCTCTACGAGGCGCTCTGGAACGTCGGCGTCGCCGCGCTGGTGCTCTACCTCGACCGCAAGCTGCGGCTCGGCCGCGGCCGGGCGTTCGCGCTCTACGTGATGGGCTACACGGTGGGCCGGTTCTGGATCGAGCTGATGCGCACCGACGAGGCCAACCTCATCCTCGGCGTACGGCTCAACGTCTGGACCGCCGTGCTCGTCTTCCTCGGCGCGCTGGCCTACTTCGTCCGGGTCCGGGGCCCCCGCGAATACCTCGTGCCGGTGGGCGAGCCGGCCCTCGCGCCTACCCCCTCCGGGGACGTCTCCCAGGTCGACCTCTCCGCCCGGGAGGCCGCCGCCCGGCCGGTCGTGCCGGAGGGCTACCGGGTGGTGAGCGAGGAGCAGTTCGACACGTACCGCAAGACCGGCGTGCTGCCCCCGGCCGACGACGAGCGGACCGAATCCCCGGACGACGACGCCACCACTGCCGAAGCGGCGGACGCCACCACGGCCGACGCGGACGCCGCCGACCGCGCGGACGCCGACGGCGCCGACTCCGACGCCGGTCCGGAGCGGGCGGACGCCGAGCGCACGAACGCGGGCCGGGCCGACGCCGGCGCGCGCCCCACCGACCGGGACAGCTGAGCGGGGGAGTCATGCGCAGCGCGGTGGTGGTCGGCGCCGGACTCGGCGGGATGGCGGTGGCCGGCGTGCTGGCCCGTTCGGGATGGCAGGTCACGCTGCTGGAACGCGCCGACCGGGTCCGGCCGGAGGCGACCGCCGTGGTGCTCTGGCCCAACGGGGTACGCGCGCTGCGCGCCCTCGGGCTGGGCGACGGGCTGGACGCGATCGCCACCCCGCTGCCCGACGGCGGCGTACGCCGCCCGGACGGGCACTGGCTGGTGCAGCCCCGGTCCACCCCGGCCGAGCGGATGCCGGTGGTGGTGCACCGGGAGGACCTGCACGACGCGCTCATCGCCGGCCTCGGCGACCGGGTCGAGCTGCGTACCGGCGTGACAGTGCGGACGGTGCGCGCCGCCTCCGGCGAGCGCCCGGCGGTGGGCGACGGCCGGCACACCTACGAGGCGGATCTGGTGGTGGCCGCCGACGGCGCCGACAGCGAGATCCGCAGGCAACTGGCGCCGGAGAGCTCTGTGGTCAGCTCCGGGTGCGCCGCGTGGCGGGCGGTCATCCCCTGGTACCGGGCCCCGCAGCTGCCCGACGACCAGCCGCTGCACGGCGAGACGCTGGGCGCCGGGTACCGGTTCCTGGCCGCCTCGCTCGGCGAGCGGGGCAACGCCGGGGCCTCCCGCCGGGGCGGCGTCTACTGGGTGGCCACCGCGGCGGGCGCGCCCCGACCGGAGCCGCCCGAGGTCCAGCTCGCCCTGCTCAAACGCTGGTTCGCCGGCTGGCCCGCGCCGATCGGCACGCTGCTGGAGGCGACCGACCCGGACGACGTGGTGCAGCAGGAGATCCGTGAGCTGCGCCCGCTGCCGAAGGCGTACGGCTTCCCGGCCGGCCCGGGCGGCGTGGTGCTGCTCGGCGACGCCGCGCACGCCATGCCGCCGCACCTCGGCCAGGGCGCCTGCCTGGCGTTCGAGGACGCGGCGACGCTGGCCGGGCTGCTGCGGGAGTCGCGGCTGCCGGACGCGGTGACCGCGTACGACCGGCTGCGCCGCCCTCGCGCGGCCACGATGGTCCGGCAGACCCGGCGGATGTCGGCGGTCCTGCAGGCCCGGGGCCGGCTGGCGCTGCGCGCCCGCGACGCCGCCCTCGGCACGATCAGCCCTCGGATGCGCAACACGGCCGCCGCCGCGGCCGCCGCCTGGCAGCCGCCGTCCTGACCGTCCGCGTGCGGCCCTGTCGGCGCGCGGCCGTCGGGCAACGGCACGGTCCCCGGCGGCCGGGCCCCTCAGTCAGCGCGGTCCCCGGGCGACCGGCCCGGCCCCTCAGTCAGCGCGGTCCCCGGGCGACCGGCCCGGCCCGACAGCCGGGTCGGTGCTCAGATGACGGCGGCGGGCTCGGCGATGCAGGCGGTGCCGATCCGGCGGAACCCGACCCGCAGGTAGACCCGGGCGATGTCCTCGCTGCCGGCGCTGAGGAAGATCAGGTCGGTGCCGGCGGCGCGCAGTTCCCGCGCGAGGGTGGCGGTCACCGCAGCGCCGAGGCCGCGCCGCCGCGCGGACGGCAGCGTGGCCACCCCGGCGATCTCCGCCACGTCGCCCACCCGCATGGCCATGCCGCTGGCGAGCGCGCCTTCCCCGGGCGTGCCGGCGAGCACGGAGACGCGCCTGCCGTCGGCGACCCGGGTCGCCTCCTCCTCCAGCGCGGCCACGTCCAGCCCGGCGACGGCGGCATCCCGTTCGGCCGGTCCGGCCTCGCCGCGCGCGGTGCCGCCGTTGGCGAAGCCGACCGCGGCGACGGCCCGTCGCAGCGCGATGTCCGCGGCGAAGCCGGGCTCGGCGGGGTCCAGCACCCGCACCGGTACGTCGCTGAACGTCCCCGGTTCGGGCAGCCGCTCCGGTTCCAGCAGCATCAGCGGCGCCTCCAGCACGCTCAGCCCGGCCGAGCGGGCCACCGCCAGCAGGTCCGGCTGATGCTCGTGCACCCACTCGAACACCTCCGGCAGGCCCAGCTCCCGTTGGCGGGCGCGGACCGCCGTGACGTCGGCGAGCGTGGGGTGCTCGGTGGCGTCGAGCCGGGGCCGGGCGTAGAACGGCCATCCGGCACCTTCCCGGACGAAGAGCACCAGGGCGTCGTACTCCTCGCAGCGGGCCACGTCGCGGGGCACCGCGTCGTAGAACCGCTCCAACCGGTCGAGTACGTCAGCGCGTGCGAGATCCACCGCGCGAGACTACACGTCCCAGCATCTGGAAGTGTGATCAATCTGAACTGGCCTTGCGCCGGAAGCCCTAACGTAGACTCAATAAACCGCAGAGGGCCGACGTCGTCCCCATCATGATCCATCCTGAGTGACGACAGGAGGCCCGGTGGCCTTTCCGTACCCTCACAGCCCGCAGTCGGCCCCACAGGCGACCGGGCTCTACGACCCCGCGTACGAGCACGACGCCTGCGGCGTGGCCTTCGTGGCCGACCTGTACGGGCGGCGCTCGCACCAGGTCGTCGCGAACGGCCTCGGGGCGCTGTGCCGGCTGGACCACCGGGGCGCCCGGGGCGCGGAGCACAACACCGGGGACGGCGCCGGCATCATGATCCAGGTGCCGGACGCGTTCCTGCGCGCCACCGTCGACTTCCCGCTGCCCCCGGCCGGCCAGTACGCCACCGGTCTGGTGTTCCTGCCCGACGACGACGCGGCCGAGATCCGCGCCCGCCAGGTGGTCGACAAGTACGCGCTGGTCGAGGGCGCCGACGTGCTCGGCTGGCGCGAGGTGCCGACCGACCCGTCCGGCCTGGGGGAGACGGCCCTCGCGGCGATGCCCCGGGTCCGGCAGCTCTTCCTCGCCGCGCACCGGCTGACCGACTCGCCCGCCGGCCCGGCCGGCTCCCCGCTGACCGGGCTCGACCTGGACCGGGTGGCGTTCTGCCTGCGCAAGCAGGTCGAGCGGGAGACCGCCGAGCGGGGCGTGCCGGCGTACTTCCCGTCGCTGTCCGGCCGCACCATGGTGTGGAAGGGCATGCTCACCCCGGACCAGCTCCCGGAGTTCTACCCGGAGCTGACCGACGAGCGGGTGGTCAGCGCCATCGCGCTGGTGCACTCCCGCTTCTCCACGAACACGTTTCCGTCCTGGCCGCTGGCGCACCCGTACCGGTTCATCGCGCACAACGGCGAGATCAACACGATCCGCGGCAACCGCAACTGGATGCAGGCCCGCGAGGCGCTGCTGCGCAGCCCGAACCTGCCCGGCAACATCCGCCGGGTCTTCCCGGTGTGCACCCCGGCGGCGTCCGACTCGGCGAACTTCGACGAGGTCCTGGAGCTGCTGCACCTGGCCGGGCGGAGCCTGCCGCACGCGGTGCTCATGATGATCCCCGAGGCGTGGGAGAACGACCCGGACATGCGCGCCGACAAGCGCGCGTTCTACCGCTTCCACGCCAGCCTGATGGAGCCGTGGGACGGCCCGGCCTCGGTGGCCTTCACCGACGGCGAGGTCGTCGGCGCGGTGCTCGACCGCAACGGGCTGCGCCC
The DNA here is from genome assembly GCF_014203425.1 of Micromonospora echinospora. NCBI lineage: Bacteria > Bacillati > Actinomycetota > Actinomycetes > Micromonosporales > Micromonosporaceae > Micromonospora > Micromonospora echinospora. Next base: position 5,650,287 of record NZ_JACHJC010000001.1, on the reverse strand, counting down.
GGGCCGCTGGTGGCACACCGCCGACGGGCTGGTGGTGCTGGGCAGCGAGGCGGGCGTGCTCGACCTGGACCCGTCCACCGTGATCGCCAAGGGCCGGCTCCAGCCGGGCCGGATGTTCCTTGTCGACACCGTCAACGGCCGGATCGTCTCCGACGACGAGATCAAGACCGAGCTGGCCGCCGAGCAGCCGTACCAGGAGTGGCTGCACGCCGGCCTGATCGAGCTGGACGACCTGCCCGCCCGCGAGCACACCGTCTACACCCACGACTCGGTGCGCCGCCGCCAGCAGGTGTTCGGCTACACCGAGGAGGAGCTGAAGATCCTGCTCGGCCCGATGGCCCGCAGCGGCGCGGAACCGATCGGCTCGATGGGCACCGACACGCCGATCGCCCCGCTGTCCACCCGGCCGCGGCTGCTCTACGACTACTTCCATCAGCTCTTCGCGCAGGTCACCAACCCGCCGCTGGACGCCATCCGGGAGGAGCTGGTGACCAGCCTGGCGTCCACGATCGGGCCGGAGGGCAACCTGCTGGACCCGGGCCCGGCGAGCTGCCGGCAGATCGTGCTGCCGTACCCGGTGATCGACAACGACGAGCTGGCCAAGATCCTCTCCATCGACGAGGACGGCGACCTGCCCGGCTTCAAGGCGGTCCGGGTCTCCGGGCTCTACCGCCTGCGCGACGGCGGCGCCGGCATCAAGGCCCGGCTGACCGAGATCTGCCGGCACGTCTCCGAGGCGATCGAGGACGGCGTGCGCATCCTGGTGCTCTCCGACCGGGACTCCAACGCCGACCTGGCCCCGATCCCGTCGCTGCTGCTCACCGCCGCGGTGCACCAGCACCTGGTCCGCGAGCAGACCCGTACCCAGGTGGCGCTGGTCGTCGAGTCCGGCGACTGCCGCGAGGTGCACCACGCGGCAGTGCTGATCGGGTACGGCGCGGCGGCGGTCAACCCGTACCTGGCCTTCGAGTCGGTCGAGGACATGATCTCCACCGGCGTGCTGGCCGGCGTCGACCGGGTCAAGGCGGTCCGCAACTACGTCAAGGCGCTCGGCAAGGGCGTCCTGAAGATCATGTCCAAGATGGGCATCTCGACAGTGTCGTCGTACTGCGGGGCGCAGGTCTTCGAGGCGGTCGGCCTGGAGACCCGCCTGGTCGACAGGTACTTCCGGGGCACGCCGAGCACCATCGGCGGCATCGGGCTGGCCGAGATCCACGCCGAGGTGGCGGCCCGGCACGCGCGGGCCTGGCCGGCGCCGGGCGCGCAGGCGGACGACCGGCTGGACGTCGGCGGCGAGTACCAGTGGCGCCGCGAGGGCGAGCTGCACCTGTTCAACCCGGAGACCGTCTTCCTGCTCCAGCACGCCACCCGCAGCCGCCAGTACGACGTGTTCCGGCAGTACACCGCCAAGGTCGACGAGCTGGCCGCGAAGGCGGGCTCGCTGCGCGGGCTGTTCACGCTGCGCACCGGCGTACGCCCGGCGGTGCCGCTGGACGAGGTCGAGCCGGCCACCGAGATCGTGAAGCGTTTCGCCACCGGCGCCATGTCGTACGGGTCGATCTCGGCGGAGGCGCACGAGACGCTCGCCATCGCGATGAACAGGCTCGGCGGCAAGTCCAACACCGGCGAGGGTGGCGAGGACGTCGAGCGGCTGCACGACCCGGCGCGCCGCTCCGCGGTCAAGCAGATCGCCAGCGGCCGCTTCGGCGTGACAAGCGAATACCTGGTCAACGCCGACGACCTCCAGATCAAGATGGCGCAGGGCGCGAAGCCCGGCGAGGGCGGGCAGCTTCCCGGCAACAAGGTCTGGCCGTGGATCGCCCGGACCCGGCACGCCACCCCTGGCGTCGGCCTGATCTCCCCGCCGCCGCACCACGACATCTACTCCATCGAGGACCTGGCCCAGCTCGTCCACGACCTGAAGTGCGTCAACCCGGCCGCCCGGGTGCACGTGAAGCTGGTCAGCGAGGTGGGCGTGGGCACCGTCGCGGCCGGCGTGGCCAAGCTCAAGGCCGACGTCATCCTGATCTCCGGGCACGACGGCGGCACCGGCGCGTCCCCGCTGAACTCGCTCAAGCACGCCGGCACCCCGTGGGAGCTGGGCCTGGCCGAGGCGCAGCAGACGCTGCTGCTCAACAAGCTGCGCGACCGGGTCACCGTGCAGGTCGACGGCCAGCTCAAGACCGGCCGGGACGTGCTGATCGCCGCGCTGCTCGGCGCCGAGGAGTTCGGGTTCGCCACCGCGCCGCTCATCGTCGAGGGCTGCGTGATGATGCGCGTGTGCCACCTGGACACCTGTCCGGTCGGCATCGCCACTCAGAACCCGGTGCTGCGCGAGCGCTTCACCGGCCGGCCCGAGTTCGTGGAGAACTTCTTCCTCTTCCTCGCCGAGGAGGTCCGCGGCTACCTGGCCGAGCTGGGCTTCCGCAGCATCGACGAGGCGATCGGTCACACCGAGCTGCTCGACGTGGTCGGCGCGATCGACCACTGGAAGGGCCACGGGCTCGACCTGAGCCGCGTGCTGCACCTGCCCGAACTGCCCGAGGGCGCGGCCCGGCGCGGTGTCCGCGCCCAGGACCACGGCCTCGACGCGGCGCTGGACAACCGGCTCATCGAGCTGGCCGGGCCGGCGCTGCGCGACAGTAGCCCGGTCCGGGTCGAGGTCGAGGTGCGCAACGAGCACCGCAGCGTCGGCGCGATGCTCGGCGGCGAGGTGACCCGCCGCTTCGGCGGCGCCGGGCTGCCCGACGACACCGTCGAGTTCCTGCTGCGCGGCACCGCCGGCCAGTCGTTCGGCGCGTTCCTGCCGCGTGGGGTCACGCTGCGCCTGCACGGCGACGCCAACGACTACGTCGGCAAGGGACTGTCCGGCGGGCGCATCGTGGTCCGGCCGGACACCGTCGCGCCGTTCGTCGGCGTGGACGCCGCGCCCGGCCGCCGGGCCGAGGACCAGATCATCGCCGGCAACACCATCCTGTACGGCGCGACCGGTGGCGAGGTCTACCTGCGCGGCCGGGTGGGGGAGCGGTTCGCGGTGCGCAACTCCGGCGCGGTCGCGGTGGTCGAGGGCCTCGGCGACCACGGCTGCGAGTACATGACCGGCGGCATCGTCGTGGTGCTCGGGCCGACCGGGCGCAACTTCGCCGCCGGCATGTCCGGCGGCACCGCCTTCGTGCACCGGCTCGACCGGCGACTGGTGAACACCGAGCTGGTCGACCTGTCGCCGCTGCGCGACGAGGAACGCGACCGGCTGCACGAGCTGGTCCAGCGGCACTTCGCCGAGACGGACTCGGCGGTCGCCGAGGACCTGCTCAAGCGCTGGCCGCAGGCGGTGGAGGAGTTCACCGCAGTGGTGCCCCGCGACTATCGCCGGGTCATGGAGATCATGCGGGCCGCCGAAGCCGCCGGCCGAGACGTCGACGACGCGGTGATGAGTGCGCTCAGCGTGCCGTCGGCCGCGCCGGTACCGCCCGCGCCCCGGGTGGTCGCCCAGGAGGTGGCTCGTGCCTGACCCGAACGGTTTCCTGCGTTACGACCGGCGGCTGCCCGCCCGGCGTCCGGTCCCGGTGCGGATCTCCGACTGGCGGGAGGTGTACCCGCCGGCCGGCGAGGAGCTGATCCGCGAGCAGGCCACCCGGTGCATGGACTGCGGCATCCCGTTCTGCCACGACGGCTGCCCGCTGGGCAACCGCATCCCGGACTGGAACGACCTGGTCCGCACCGGCAACTGGGACGCGGCGGTGGAGTCGCTGCACGCCACGAACAACTTCCCCGAGTTCACCGGCCGGCTCTGCCCGGCGCCGTGCGAGGCGGCCTGCGTGCTCGGCCTGGGCGGCCAGCAGCCGGTCACCATCAAGCAGGTCGAGGTGGAGATCGCCGACGCCGCGGTGGCCCGCGACGGCCTGCGGCCCCGGCCCGCATCAGTCCCCACCGGCCGGTCGGTGGCGGTGGTCGGCTCCGGCCCGGCCGGGCTGGCCGCCGCGCAGCAGCTCGCCCGCGCCGGTCACACGGTCACCGTTTACGAGCGCGACGACGCGATCGGCGGGCTGCTCCGCTACGGCATCCCCGACTTCAAGCTGGAGAAGCAGCACATCGACAAGCGGCTGGCCCAGCTCACCGCCGAGGGCGTGCGGTTCCGTACCGGCGTCGAGGTCGGCGTCGACGTGACCGCCGAGCAGTTGCGCGCCGAGCACGACGCGGTGCTGCTGGCCTGCGGCGCGTTGCAGGGCCGGGACACCCCGGGGACGCCGGGCCGGGCGCTGCGCGGCGTCCATCAGGCGATGGCGCACCTGGTCGCCGCGAACCGGGTCGTGGCCGCCGCCGGGGAGGGGAAGCCCGCCCTGGCCACGCTGCCCGACGGCACGCCGATCGACGCCGCCGGCAAGCACGTGGTGATCATCGGTGGTGGCGACACCGCCGCGGACTGCCTCGGCGTGGCGCACCGGCAGGGCACGGCGGGCGTACACCAGCTCGACCTCTACCCGCAGCCGCCGTCGGAACGGGACGCGGAGCGCGACCCGTGGCCGACCTGGCCGTGGGTGCTGCGCAACTACCCGGCGCACGAGGAGGGCGGCGACCGGGTCTTCGCGGTCGCCGTGCAGGAGTTCGTGGACGACGGCACCGGCCAGGTCCGCGCGGTCCGGATCGCCGAGGTGACAGTGGAGAAGGTGGACGGTCGCCGCATCGTCACCGCGCTGCCCGGCTCCGAGCGGGAGATCCCGGCCGACCTGGTACTGCTCGCCATCGGCTTCGAGGGCACCGAGGAGCAGCCGCTGCTGGCGCAGTTCGGGGTGTCCCGCAACGGCCGGGGCGCGATCGACGCCCGCGGAGACTGGCAGGCCGCCGACGGCGTCTTCGTCGCCGGTGACATGCACCGGGGCGCGTCGCTGATCGTCTGGGCGATCGCCGAGGGACGCGCCGCCGCGGCGGCGATCCACACGTACCTGGGTGGGGTGGGCGACCTGCCCGCCCCGGTCGACCCGGCCCGCCAGCCGCTCGCCGCCAGGTGAAAGGAAGGGCCCCCTCTTAACGCCTCGGGTAGAGGAGGGGGCCCTTCTTAACTATTCACCGGACCGCGGGCCCGGCCGTGGCTCACCGTCCGGGCCAGCCGGCGCAGGACGCGTACCCGCGCCGGCCATCGCCTCGGCGCGGGCCGAGCCAGCCCGAGGCTGACCACAGCGGTGTCGAGGCTGTCCTCCACCAGCGCGTCGTGCAGCGGACGGAAGAACAGCGGCCAGCTCACCCGCGCGGACCCGTGCGCGGTCATCACCAGCTGGTGGCGCAGCAGACACCCGTCGCCGATCCCGGGCAGCACCTCGAACTCGTGGTGGCCGCGGAAGCCGGCCGGGGCGAGGAACCGGAAGCGGACGTACGCGCCGGGCCGGTAGTCCTGCACGGTGTAGCGGACCGGCCCGTGGCCGCCGGTGGCACCGATCCCCAACGGCCGGTCCAGGCGCATGGCCGGCCAGCGCCGCGGCGGCCAGAGGCGGTCCTCCGGCCCGGCCAGCGAGTCGATCAGCGCCCCGGCCGCCGAAGCCGGCACCGGCAGGTGTCGTTCATGGACGTTGCGTATCACCGGTCTCCTCCTCGGACGAACCGGGCCGGCCCGCCGGAAGCGGACCGGCCCGGACGACACAGTCAGCGGCCGAGCAGGTCGTGCGCCGCGCGGATCTTCGTCCACGAGGCCGGCTGCGCCGGTGCGGCGCTCGTCCGCGCGGCGGCGGCCACGTCGGGCCGGCCGGGCGTGAACAGCCAGGTGGTGAACACCGCGTCGAGGTCCCGCCCGGAGATCCGCTCGGCGAGCGCCTGGAACTGCGCGACGGTGCCGTTGCCGTACTGACGCTTGGCGGTCCAGGCACGCAGGATGCGGAAGAACGCGGCGTCGCCGACGGCGAGGCGGATCTGGTGCAGCGCCATCGCGCCCCGGTCGTAGACGGCGTCGTCGAAGATCCCGCTCGGGCCCGGGTCGCCGGGGCGCACCTGCCAGAACTCGGAGTCGGCCGGGTAGCTGTCGTAGGTGAAGTCGAACAACTCCTGCGCGGTGCCCTCGCCCTGCTCCTCGGACCAGAGCCACTCGGCGTACGAGGCGAAGCCCTCGTTGAGCCAGATGTGCCGCCAGTCCGCCACCGACACCGAGTCGCCGAACCACTGGTGGGCGTTCTCGTGCACCACGACGTACGGGTTGGCGCCGCGCCGCCAGAAGCCGGGGCCGTACACCGGGCGGGTCTGCGTCTCCAGCGCGAAGCCGATGCCGTCGACCGGCCCGGCCACGCCGCCCTGCGCCTCGAACGGGTACGGGCCGAACAGCCCGCTCTCCCAGTCGACGATCTCGGCGGTGCGTTCGATGCTGGCCCGCGCGGCGGGCAGGCGCTCGCCCAGCGTGGTGCTGTACGCGTTCACCACCGGCTGCCCGTTCGGCGCGACGTCGGTGACGATCTCGTACTGCCCGATGGCCAGGAACGCCTGGTACGTGGCGCCGGGTTTCACGCTGCGCCAGCTCCACCGGGTGCGGTTGCCGGCCTCGGGCAGCGGGTCACGCGGCTGCACGCCGTTGCTGATCACCTCGACGCCGGTCGGCACCGAGACCGAGATGTCCCAGGTGGCCTTGTCCTTCGGGTGGTCGTTGCTCGGGTACCACCACCAGGCCGACTCGGGCTCGTTGACGGCGAGCGCCCCGTCGGCGGTACGCGTCCACGCGGTGTAGCCGTAGACGGTGGTCTGCGACGGCACGCCGGCGTACTTCACCACGACGGTGAGCTGCTGTCCCTTTGTCAGCGGCCGGGCCGGGGTGACGACCAGCTCGTGGTCGCCGGTGCGGGCGAAGCCGGCGACCCAGCCGTTCACGCGCACCGACTCGACGTCGAGGAGGAAGTCCAGGTTGAACCGGGACAGGTCCTTGGTGGCGGTGGCCAGGATCGTGGTGGTGCCGCTGAGCCGGTCGGTGGCCGGCTCGTAGCGCAGCCGGATGTCGTAGTGCCCGACGTCGTAGCCACCGTTGCCGTAGTCGGGGAAGTAGCTGTCGCCCAGGCCGGGGCCACCCGGGGTCGGGGTGGCCGCCGCGGGTTGCGGCCGTCCCGATCCGGCCGGGGCGGCCTGGGCGGGCGCGCCGGTCACTGTGGTGCCGGCCGCGGTGAGGGTCAGGGCGGCGATGGCCGCCGTGAGTGCGCGTCGCACGGGGGACTCCCTCCGTCGGGTGTCGTCACCGCCAAGCTAATCGACACATGTGAACGCATCTGTCCCGTCCGGCCGATCTCGGCTATTCAATTTTTGCGAATGTTTCGATAGCATTACCGACCAGTAACAGCACCGATCCCTCGGCCACGCGCGCGGTCAACGGGCTCCACCACCCCTGCCCCGTGGAGGCTCTGTCATGTCCCGTCGCGTCCGTACCGCGCTCGCCGCCGTCCTGGCGGCCGTCCTCGGCGCCGTGCTCCTGCCCGGCGCCGCCCGGGCGGCCACCGTCAACTACGTCGCCCTCGGCGACTCCTACTCCTCCGGGGTCGGCGCCAGCCCGTACGACCTGTCCACCTGCCTGCGCAGCCAGAAGTCGTACGCCCCCCTGTGGGCCGCCGCCCACTCGGTCACCAGCTTCAAGTTCCCGGCCTGCGGCGGCGCGGTCACCGCCGACGTGCTGAACAACCAGGTCGGCCAGCTCAGCACCAGCACCACGCTGGTCACCATCACCATCGGCGGCAACGACGCCGGTTTCGCCGACGTGATGACCAGTTGCCGCTTCGGCAGCACGTCCAGCTGCGAGAGCGCGGTGAACGAGTCCAAGGCGTTCACCACCGCGACGCTGCCCGGCCGGCTCGACGCCACGTACACCGCGATCCGCAACCGGGCCCCGAACGCCCGTCTGGTGGTGCTCGGCTACCCGCGGCTGTTCGAGACCGGCTCCTGTGGACTGCTCGCCATGAGCAGCTACAAGCGCACCATCCTCAACCAGGCCGCCGACACGCTCAACGGCGTCATCGCCGGCCGGGCCGCCGCCGCCGGGGGCACGTTCGTCGACGCGCGGCCGTTCTTCGCCGGGCACGGCGTGTGCGCCGCCGACCCGTGGATCCGTGACGTCAGCGGCGTCATCGAGGCGTACCACCCGAACGCCAGCGGCTACCGCTACGGCTACCTGGCCGCGCTGACCGCAGCGATCGGCTGACCGGCACGGCGAAGCCCCGCCCGGCACCGCCGGGCGGGGCTTCCGTCTGCGTACCCCATGGGGTCAGCGGGCCGGGACCAGCTCCGCCGCCGGCGTCAGGTCCGCCGTCGCCGGCCCGATCCGCCGCCGCGGCCGGCGACGGCGGCCGGATGGTACGGCGAGCGCGGCCAGTGCCGCGGCCACCGAGATGCCGGTGAGCAGCAGGAAGCCCGCCGTGAAACCGGCCTCCCGGGGCAGCCCGCTCGGCTGCGGATTCGCGGTGATCACCGCGCTGGCGAGCGCCGCGCCGATCGCGCCGCCGATGGTACGGATGTTGGCGTTCATGCCGGTCGCCGCGCCGGTCTGCCCGGCCGGCACGTTCGCCACGATCAGGTTGGCCATCGAGGCGAACGCCAGCCCGATGCCGAGGCCGACCAGGCCACCGGCGATCCCGACCTGCCAGCGGGTGTCGTGCGCGACTGTCAGCATGGCGGCGGCCGCCACGTTGAACACTGCGCCGGTGCACAGCTGCGCCTTGGCGCTGAACCGGGACTGCAGGCGCCCGGCCAGCAGGCCGGCCACGAACATGCCGACGAGCATCGGCAGCATCAGCAGCCCGGCCTGGGTGATGCTGGCGCCGAAGCCGTAGCCGGCGCTGGTCGGGATCTGCGCGAACTGCGGCACGAACGCGTAGACGGCGAACATCGAGGCGCCGTAGAGCAACCCGACGAGGTTCGTGGTCCACACCGCCGGCAGGCGCATCATCCGCAGGTCGATCAGCGGGTTCGCGGCCCGGGCCTCGGTCGCCAGCCAGGCGACCGCGAGCAGCGCGGCCAGCGCCAGCAGCCCGACCACCCGGCCGGAGCCCCAACCCCACGCGGCGCCCTTGCTGACCGGCAGCAGCAGCGCCACCAGCCAGCCGGACAGGAGTACGGCGCTGAGCCAGTTGATCCGGCCCGGGGTGCGTACCGGTGAGCGCGGCACGAACCGGTGCGCGGCGAGCGCGGTCAGCCCGACCACCACCAGCGGGATCCAGAACAGCCACCGGTAGCCCAGCGTGGCCACGATCGGCCCGGCCAAGACCACGCCCAGCCCGCCGCCGACGGCGACGACCGCGGAGATCGAGGCCACCGCCGAGCTGACCCGGGCGGCCGGGAACTCGTCGCGGATGATGCCGAACGACAGCGGGAAGACGGCGCCGCCGACGCCCTGCACCACGCGGGCGGCGATCAGCACGCCGATGCTGGGGGCGACGGCCGCCAGCAGGCAGCCCAGCGCGAGCGCGGCGAGCGAGAAGACGAGCGTCTTCTCCTTGCCGACCATGTCGCCGATGCGGCCGACGATCGGCGTGAAGACGGACGCGGAGAGCAGGTACGCGGTGAGCACCCAGGTCACCGTGCTCGGCGAGGTGTGCAGGTCGTGCTGGATGGTGGGCAGCACCGGCGTGATCAGCGACTGGAGCATCGCGAAGAATCCGGTGCCGGCGGCCAGCACGAGGAAGGTGAGCCGGCGCGAGCCGCGCCGGGACGAGTGGATCATGTGGGAGGACTCCCCGTTCTCGGTACGAGACTGGTGGCCGCTCGCGCGGTCGTGCGGCGGTGGCGGCCGGGTGGCGCGGGTGCTCAGCGGTCGGCGGGCATGGTGGGACCTCCCCGGGTTCGTGTCGGGGCGCGAGGATCGCGTGGCCGGACGGGCGGCCGGAAGTCCGGAGTAAGCTATCCGGAGGGGTGGCTCCGGTCAGTAACCGGAGGCGCGCCTCCATTAACCTAGCGGAGGGTTGCCTCCGGTTGCAAGACGGAGAGGGGTGGCGCGCGTCATGACCGACGCCGACGTGCCCGGTGAGGTCTTCTCCCGCCGCCCGAAGCGGGCCGACGCCCGCCGCAACTACGACGCGCTCATCGCCGCCGCCCGCGAGGTCTTCGGCGAGCACGGCGCGGGCGCGTCGCTGGAGGAGATCGCCCGCCGGGCCGGCGTGGGCATCGGCACGCTCTACCGCAACTTCCCCCACCGGCGGGACCTGTTCGAGGCGGTCTACGTCGAGGAGGTGCGTGCGCTCAGCGCCTCCGCCGCCGACCTGGCCGACGAGCCGCCGTGGGACGCCCTGGTCGGCTGGCTGCACCGGTTCGTCGCCTACGTGGCCACCAAGCGGGCGCTGGCCGAGGAACTGGTGCACGACTCCGAGGTCTTCCGCAGCTGCCGCACCGAGATCTACGCGACCGGCGAGCCGCTGCTGCGCCGTGCCCAGGAGGCCGGGGCCGCCCGGCCGGACGCCGGGTTCGACGACGTGATCCGGCTGATCAGCGGGCTGGCCGCGTACCAGTTCCCGGACCCGGCGCAGCGCGACCGCGTCCTGGCCATCGCGCTGGACGGCCTGCGCCCGCCGGCCGGCGTGACCTGATACGTCTCGTCGCCCGGCAATCTGTCGACGTAACGCATCAAGGGCTGCTCCGCGCGGGAGGAAGTGGCGGGCGCGGCCGTATCCCTCCATGATCCATGACTGAGGAGCGTGGCTCAGCTGATCCGCCGGACGACCGGATCGAGCGCTGCCGTCAGGAGGTCCGTCTCGCCGGTGTTCAGGTGCTGGACGCATGCGGCGATGTTGTCCGCCGCATCGAGTTCCGACCAGTCGAGCAGGTAGCCGGCCGCGGCGCCGAGCTGGCGCAGGAAGGCGCGCAGGGTCCGTCCGTTGCCCTCCCGGAACGGATGGCAGACGTTCAGCTCCCCGTAGTAGTGGGCGAGTGACTCGACGAACGCCTCGCGCCTCAACCCGAGCAGGAAACCGTCCTCGGACAGTCCGGTGAGGACGGTACTCACCTGGTCGTCGATGAACCGCCAGTGGCAGAAACGGGCCCCGGGCTTGCTGATGTCGACCGTACGGGTCTGACCCGCCCACTTATACAGGTCACCGAAGAGATGGCGGTGGAACGCCTGGAGGTGACCCAAACCGTAGTTGCCAGGGATGATGGTCCGAGCGGCCTGCACGTCCCGGATCGAGACGAGGCGAAACTCGGCGTCGCGTAGGGCGGCGGCATCCCTCAGGCCCAACTTGTTGGCCAGGCAATCCGTACCCGGCCAGCAGTACGGATCGGTCATCCGCGCAGGCGGGCGATCTCTTCGGCGATCAGATCCTCAGCGCTCACCAGACCCGAGGCCACGTCGCGAAGGCGCTCCTGCCACTCCTCGTCGAACTCCTCGCCCTCGATCGCGGCGTTCGCAGTGGCCAGGGCGACAGCCGTTTCTGTGCTCGCCATCTGCCTCGCGTAGTAGGTCCGCATCAGGTCGGTGTCGAGAGGTTCGGAGGAACTGGCGGACTCGGGCAGTGCCCCCCGAGCAGCTCGCCAGGGCAGCTCGTTGTGCGTCATGGTAGACAACTCGGCCGCCGAGAATTTTCCGTACTCGCGGGTGACCCAGCGGATACAGCCGAGCTGGGCGTCCGTGAGCCGGGAGGCATCCCCGAGCGGCCAATCCGACACGTAGAGCTGCTGGCGGTGCTGCCGGTAGAGCAGGGGAACGACAGGGCCTTCCCGCCAGGCCTCGATCGGCTCGGCGAACAGCGGTGCTCCGGTGCGGGCCAGGTGCCACCCCTGGCAGTAGTAGACGAGCTTCTCCAGCTTCATCGCCGTGACGCGGCCGACCTCGGCGAGCACTGCCGCGGCAACGTCGTGTGCGTTGGCCATCGGGGGACACCTCCTTCTTCGGCCCTGCTCAGAGCGTACCGATGATGCGCCTGGCCAGGCGACCCGCGGAGCTGTGTCGAATGGGACGTCCGCCGCATACCGGCACTGCCCGGCCGGCGGCTCCCGAGCGAGAACCGCCGGCCGCTCACCGTCCCGTCAGCGGTGCCCGTTGCCCGGCCGCCCCCACGGCCCGCTGATCGCGAACACGTACCCCGGCGACTGGATGTTGGCGAACAACGTCCTCCCGTCCGCGCTGAACGTCGGCCCGGTGAACTCGCTGTCGTTCAGCTCGTTGCGAGCCAGCGGATACGCCTTGCCCTGCTCGGTGACGCCGACCAGGTGCGACACGCCCTCGCCGTCCTCGGCCAGGATCACCCCGCCGTACGGCGACACGGTGATGTTGTCCGGCCCGTCGTAGTTGCCGTTGTCGGCCTCCGGGTCGGTGTTCACCCCGAAGATGGTCTTCAACGTGACGGTCTGCCGGCGCGGGTCGTAGAACCACACCTGCCCGTCGTGCTCGTTGGCGCTGCCGTCGTCGTGCCGGGCGTAGCTGGCCACGAAGTACGCGCCGCCGTCGCCCCACCACGCGCCCTCCAGCTTGCGGCTGCGGGTCACCTCCGCGTCGGTGAACTGCTTGCGTACGGACACGGTGCGGGCGTCGCGGTCGGGTACCTCGACCCACTCCACCCGGTAGCGGGTGCCGGGCGTGGTGGCCTCGGACAGGTCGGCCACGTGGCCGTCGCCGCGCAGGCAGCGCATCGCCGCGAGGCTGCCGGCGGTGCCGCCGTCGGGTCACTGGGCGAGCGCCCGCAGCGCGCCCTTGCCGGCCCGGAAGCCGGGCGGCGGCGTCCACCGGAAGTACAGGCCGTTGGGCCCGCTCGCGTCCTCGGTCAGGTAGATCGAGTGCGTGTACGGGTCGACCGCGACCGCCTCGTGCGAGTAGCGCCCGAGGAACGTCAGCGGCACCGGGTCGGTGTTGGCGGACCGGTCGTGCGGGTCGACCTCGAAGACGTACCCGTGGTCCTTCAGATACCGACCACCGGCCCGCTGCTCGGTCTCCTAGCAGGTCAGCCACGTGCCCCACGGGGTGATGCCACCGGCGCAGTTGTTGTGCGTGCCGGCCACGCTGACGTACTCGCGCAGCCGCCGCCCGTGCCGGTCCACCTCGATGGTGGTGGTGCCGCCGCGGGCGCCCGGGTCGTAGGTGAGACCTGCCAGCGCCGGCACCGGGTACGGCTCGTCGCCGCCGATCTCGTGGTTGTTCACCAGCACCGAGCCGCGCGGGCCGCGGAAGCAGCCGGTGCCGTCGGCGTCGCTGGGGGTGGGCTGCCCGGACTCCAGCAGCGTCGCGCCCGCCTGCGCGACCACCGTGTACGAGAAACCGGGCGGCAGCGCCAGCAGGCCGGCCGGGTCCGGCACCAGGTCGCCGTAGCCGACGGCGGGACGGCACGCGGGCCGGGCCGCGGCCGGGCCGGCGATCGCCTCCAGGCTGCCGGCCACCACGATGCCGAGCCCGCCGGCCACGCCGCCGCGCAGCAGGGACCGCCGGGGAAGAGGTGAGGTCACGTCGTCGCCTTCCTGTGCGCACGATTGCCTGGAGGAAGGCAAGCGGGGCCGGGGGAACGGCGGGCGGCGCGCCGGTCCGCCGCCGGGTGAACAGTGGACGAATCCCGGGATGGCGGTCGGCGTATCGTGACGGGATGTGCCAATGCAATGCGGCCTCCTGCAAGCGATCTGTGCACTGTTCCGAGGTCGGCAGCGGGCCGGGGTCTGGCAGCAGATCGTCACCAATGAGCCTTTTCCAACCTGATCTTGCAGGTCAGCCCGGGTTGGCAGGGGGTGTCGAGCGATGAGGGTGAGGCTCCAGGTAGGACAGCAAATCGACCAAAACCCGATGCCCCGACCGGGAGCCTCGCCATGCTGTCCTACCCTGCCGCGATTCCGTTGTCCAGCCGGACCTTGAACCACCTCGCCGACCGCATCCGCAGCTACCGCCAGCAGCGCAGATCCCGATGGCGGCGACTGAACCCCGGCCATCAGGCTCTGCTGGTCCTGGCCCACCTGCGCAATGGCGACACCTACACCCGCCTCGCCGCCGGCTTCGACATCGGGATCTCCACCGCCTGGCGCTACGTCCAGAAGCAATCGCCCTGCTCAGCTCGGCCGCCGACGACCTGGACACCGCGATGCGGCGCATCCGGTTGCTGGCGTACGCGATCCTGGACGGCACGCTGATCCCGATCGACCGGGTCGCTGACCAGAAGCCGTACTACTGCGGCAAGCACAAGCGTCACGGGGTGAACGTCCAGGTCATCGCGGATGTGGTCGGGCGGCTCGTCTGGGCCTCGGCCGCGCTGCCCGGCTCGACCCACGACCTGACCGCCGCCCGCACCCACGGCATCATCGACGCCTTGACCAGCGCCGACGTGATGACCTTCGCCGACAAGGGTTATCAAGGGGCTCGTGGCAGCGTGCGTACCCCGTTCAAACGGCGCCGATTCCGGCCGAAGCTGTCACGCCGGCAGAAGCCAGGCAACCGGGCCCACGCAAGGATCCGCGCCTGCGGCGAGCGCGCGATCGCCACCCTCAAATCCTGGAAGGTCCTGGCCAAACTGCGCTGCTGCCCGCGCCGCGCGACCGCGATCGTGCAGGCCATCCTCGTCCTGCACCACGTCGAAGCCAACCGCTACGCAGGATGAAAAACGCTCACTGAAATGCGCTTCGAGGTACTGCTTAGTACTCCAGCCGCACTTTCATGATTTAGATTTTCGGCAGCTCATCGAGATGATCGGCGCGTGGGTGGCGTCGTCCGTGTAGCTGCGCGTGTCGATGCTATTCGGGCGATGGATCAGTCGATCGCACTCTCTGTCTGTTGTGGTCGTTCAGTGGGCGGGCAGGCTCTCGGGCTTGTGTTGATCGATGAAATCGTGGGCTGGCGGGCGGGTCTGGATGATCTGTTGGCGCGGTTCGCGCACCGCTTCGGGCGCGCAGAGCCGCGCCGGCAGGCGCTGACTTACCTGGTGGGGTTATTGTCACCTCTGGCGGCCAAGAACGGCTGGACCTTGGCTGAGGCCGCCGGTGATGCGACGCCGGACCGGATGCAGCGGCTGCTCAACCGGTCAGCGTGGGACCCGGACGCGGTCCGCGACGACCTGTTTGCCTACGTGTCCGAGCACCTCGGACACGACGACGGGGTGCTGATCGTCGACGAGACCGGCTTCCTGAAGAAGGGCGTGAAATCGGCGGGCGTGCAGCGTCAGTACTCGGGCACGGCCGGGCGGACGGAGAACTGCCAGCTCGGGGTGTTCCTTGCCTATGCCAGCCCGGTCGGGCGCACGCTGATCGACCGGGAGTTGTATCTGCCCCGCGGCTGGTGCGACGACCCTGCCAGCTGTGTCGGAGCCGGCATCGAGACGACCCTCGGGTTTGCCACGAAGCCCGCGCTGGGCCTGCGGATGCTCGAACGCGCTATTACCGCCGGCCTGCCGGCGAGGTGGGTCACCGCCGACGAGGCATACGGACAGGACTCCAAGTTCCGGGCCTGGCTGCAGCAGCAGCGCATTGGTTGAGTCCTGGCCGTGCCCCGCCACCAGCGGGTCCCCACTGCAGCGGGCAGTTCCCGTCCCGACGTCCTGGCCGCCAACGCGCCCGCCCTGGCATGGAAGCGCCGCAGCTGCGGCGACGGCGCCAAAGGGCCACGACTCTACGCGAGTGAGACCCTCGACGAGGATCTGATCCGGATCGCCGGGACCCGGTGGGCGGTCGAGGAGTGCTTCCAGACCGCCAAGAACGAGGTCGGCCTGGACCACTACCAGGTGCGTCGGTACGACGCCTGGTACCGTCGCATAACGCTCGTTCTGTGCGCCCACGCCTACCTCGCCGTCACCGCCGCGCAGGCCAAAAAGGGGGCACTGAATCCGATGACGGCCTCACTCCGCTCACCCTCGGCGAGGTCCGCCGTCTCCTGGCACACCTGATCACCGCCATCCGACCCTTCGACCACTTCCATCGATGGTCACGATGGCGACGCCGACACCAGTATCGCGCCAAAAGAGCCCACTACCAGCGAAGACTCCGGCTTCGTCAGGTGCGGCTGGAGTATTAGGCTGTAGTGGCCGCCAGTGGATGTTCGTTGTTGAGTTTCCTGGCCTGCAGTTCTGCCAAGAGTGTGCCAGTCGTATATGATACCCAGGAAAGTGGTGGCATTAACAGGTTTCAGGGGGTCGCTGCCGGAATTTCCAGGGCGAGCTTCGGCCTCGATGGGGAATGGAAGCGATATTGCAGTTCCCGAAGAACTGTACCTGGCCTGGCCTGGCCTGGCGGAGGCGGTGCCGCGCGTAATGTTGAGGTGGATTTCTCCGGGCCTTGTGCGGAGGAATTGTTGTTTTGCGATGAGCGCCGCTCGAGCCTCCGTTTGCGCCACTGTATCGGTCACTCGTGGAGGGAGACGTGCCAGGCTCGTCCTCCCTCCACGAGCTTACGGCTAGCTGTGCTTCGCGACGAGCGCGATCCTACCGTCCGACATGGGGTGGCATGACGCTTCGGACCAGTCATCGAAGGGGTTCAGGTTTAGCTGTGCCGCATGGCTCGTGCAGGCCTGCGATTGATACTTCGTGTAGTAGCCCACAGTCATGAAGGCGCCATGGTCGGCTAGGGCAGGCGATGCCGAAACGGCGATCGCGGCCGCAGTCATGGCGGTCACGGTGGCGATTCTGCTTAGTGCAGAAGGTGTGCGCATATTTGCCCTCCTCGTTGTTGTGGCTAAACAATATGGTTCAACTTCTATGAGTGCAAGGCGTTGGGTGTATTGACTTTCCAAGTGGCTGCCGCTAACCGCCGCGGCTCGACAGTCCAATTACCTTGAGGATGAGTTACGTCGTCCGGCCGCGGCGTTGGTGCTCGACTCGGATCGCACACGATCCCTGAGTGCGTGTTTGAGATGGGGTTGATTGGGTCCAGGTGAAGGTCCGGCGGGCTTGCCGGCGTGCTGGTTGGCCGCGGGTGATGCGGCGGGTCATGCCGGCGATCGCGGCCCAGCGGATGAGGGCTGCGGAGACGGCAGGTTGGCGCTCGTAGTCGCGGGCGAGCCGGCGGCAGGCGGTGAGCCAGGCCAGGGTGCGTTCGGCGACCCAGCGGCGTGGGTGGACAGCGAAGCCGCGTTGGTCGGCGGGTTTGCGGACGATCTGCAGCGTGGTGCGCAGGGTGTCGCGGGTCCAGTCGATCAAGCGGCCGGTGAAGCCCTGGTCGGCGAAGACGTGCCGGATCGGGGTGAGCATGTAGGCGCTGAGTAGGGCTGGACGCCCTGACCAGCGCCGACGTGATGACCTTCTCGGACAAGGGCTATCAAGGCACCCATGGCAGCGATGCGCACCCCGTTCAAGCGGCGCCGCTTCCGGCCGAAGCTGTCACGCCGGCAGAAGACGGTCAACCGGGCCCACGCGGAGATCCGCGCCCGCGGCGAACGCGCGATCGCCACACTCAAGACCTGGAGAATCCTGGTCAAGCTGCGCTGGTGCCCACGCCGAGCGACCGCGATCGTGCAGGCCATCCTCGTCCTGCACCACGTCGAGACCGACCGCTACGCAGGATGAAAATGGCTCACTGGAGATCACTCGGCAGGCCTGGTTCGCGAGCAGAGGCGCCCACCAATGCCTAACCGAGTGACCCGACGGCTGCGGATAAGCATCGACACGATGACCGCAGCCATGGCCGACACGAACGCGGCAGGCCGGTCAGCGTGGCAATCCCGACGGCCTCATACAGAGAGCTTCGGGCGATCGCGGTCTGCGCCATCCCGGCCGCCGATCGATCCCGGGAGACGGCAGACTCTCCGGCGGCCATCAACACCAGCCGAGCCCGCTGCTACATGCTTGGGCAGGAGCCTTGGACGATCGCGTCGGCCGCCTGCGGCGAGACGTCCTCGCCGAGAAGCGCCAACGGGGCAACGACAGACCTGTTTCACTTCGGCCCCCTCTACACCACAGACACGTTACGTCAGCATCACAGACTGCCGGCCACCACGATGCCGAGCCCGCCGGCCGCGCCGCCGCGCAGCAGGGACCGCCGGGAAAGAGGTGAGGAGGTCACGTCGTCGCCTTCCTGTGCGCCACGATTGCCTGGAGGAAGGCAAGCGGGGCCGGGGGAACGGCGGGCGGCGCGCCCGCCCGCCGCCGGTGAACAGTGGACGAATCCCCGGTGCGGAGCGCCACGTGCCGCTGTGGTGCGCGTCCGTTAGGGTTCCCTCGATCGCATGACGTCGGAGGGCGGACGGTGGGAAGACTCGCTTCGGCGTACCGGCAGGCGGTCGATCGGCACCGGCGGGCCCTGCGCCACTGGGAAGCGGCCCGGCACCTGCTCGGCGCCGCCGGTCCGGCGCCGGTCGGCAGCCCCGAACTTGTCGCGCGGCTGGCCCGCCTCGGCGGTGAGCTGGCCGCCGCGGTGCCCGGCACCGCCCGGGTCGCGACCCACCCCGTTCCGGTACGCCTCGGCGCGGCGACCACTGTCGACGGCGCGTTCCCGGTGCTCGTGCCGGTGGGGGCGGGCGCGCACCTGGCGCTCGATCAGGACGCCCGCGACCCGCGCGTCGGCGAGCTGCTGCGGGCGGTGGTGGTGCGGCTGCTGACCGCCGCTCCGGCCGGGACGATCCGGGTCGTCGGCATCGACCAGGCCGCCTTCGGCGCGGCGTTCCTGCCGCTGCGCCCGCTGCACGACGCCGGGGTGCTCGCCGCGGCGGCGACCACCGAGGCGGAGACGACGGCCCTGCTCGACGCGGCCGAGCGGCACGCGCGTACCGCCCAGCGATCCGCGCCGGAGGACCGGGAGCTGCTGGTGGTGGTCGCCGCGTCCGCGCCGCCGCCCCGGGAGCTGGCCCGGCTCGCAGCGCTCACCCACGCCGGCCCCGCAGCGGCGGTCTGTGTGCTGCTGGCCGGTCACCCGGCCGCCGGCCCGAGCGCCGCGCCGCCGCTCGGCGCCACCACCCAGCTGCGGATCACCGAGCGGTACACGCTCGTCGGTGACCCGCCCGGCCGCCCGTTCAGCGCCGACGGCAGCGGGCTGGCCGCGCCGGTGGTGCTCGACGGCGACCCGTCGCACGCCGCGGTGACCGCGCTGGCCCGCCGGTACGCCGAGGCCGCCGACCAGGACGGCGTCACGTTCGCCGACCTGCTGCCGGCGCAGCGCTGGGCCGGGTCCGCCGCCTCCGGCCTGCGTACCGTGCTCGGCCGGGCCGGCCGCCGCCCGCTGGCAGTGGCGTTCGACGACGCCACGCCGCACTGGCTGATCGGCGGGCGGACCGGCGCCGGCAAGACGGTGCTGCTGCTCGACGTGCTCTACGGGCTGGCCGCCCGCTACTCCCCGGCCGAGCTGCGGCTGATGCTGCTCGACTTCAAGGAAGGCGTGAGCTTCACCGAGTTCGTGCCCACCGACCGGGACCCGTCCTGGCTGCCGCACGCCGACGCGGTGGGCATCGAGTCCGACCGCGAGTACGGCGTGGCGGTGCTGCGCGAGCTGCGCGCCGAGCTGGGCCGCCGGGCCGACCTGCTCAAGCGGCACGGCGTCAGCCGGCTCGCCGACCTGCCGCCGAACGCCCGGCCGCCCCGGATCGTCACCGTGATCGACGAGTTCCACGTGCTGTTCGCCGGCAACGACGCGCTGGCCCGGCAGGCGGTCGACCTGATCGAGGAGCTGGCCCGCAAGGGCCGCTCGTACGGCCTGCACCTGGTGCTGGCCAGCCAGAGCACCACCGGGATCGAGGCGCTCTACGGCCGGGCCGAGGCCATCTTCGGCCAGTTCCCGCTGCGGATCGCGCTGCCCGGCGGGGACGCCGTGCTGGACCCGCGCAACGACTCCGCGCGCGGGCTCACCGTCGGCACAGCAGTGATCAACACCGCCGCCGGCGCGCCCGGCGCGGACGCGGAGGTGCGGTTCCCGGACGCGCACGCCGCCTCGGCCGACCTGGCGGCGCTGCGCCACGAGCTGCACGCGGCCCGCCCGGCCGGATCGCGCCCGCCGTCGGTCTTCCGGGGACACGAGACGCCCCGGCTCGCCGACGACCCCGCCTGGACCGCGCTGGTGCCCGGCGGCGACCCGCCGTACGCGCTCGTCGGCCGCGTGGTCGACGTCGCCGGCAGCCCGGCCGGATTCGCGCTCGACGCCAGCCCGGGCCGGCACCTGGCGGTGGTCGGCACCGCGGCGGTCGGCGCGGAGGTGCTCCGGTCGGCCGCGCTCTCCCTGGCCCGGCAGCACGCGCCCGGCACCGCCCGGTTCCTGTTCGCGCCGCTGGCGCCCGGCACCACAGACGCCGCCGACGACCTGGCCATGACGCTCGCCGCCGCCGGGCATCCGGTCCGCCGCCTGGACGCCGAGGCGCTGCGCGCCCAGCTCGCCGAGGCCGTCACCGCTGACGATCCGGCGTCCGGGCGCACGTACCTGGTGGTGTTCGGGATGGACGCCGCCGCCACGACGCTCGCCGCCTCCGACCCGGCGACGTTCCGCTCCGGGTACGACGACCTGCGCGCCGTGCTACGTCAGGGGCCCGCGCGCGGGGTGCACGTGCTCGGCTGGTGGCGCGGGCTGCGCCGGCTCGCCGAGGACCTGGGCGGCAGCGGGCAGCGCGACGACGTCACCGGGCTGGTCGCGCTCAACGTGCCCGCCGCCGACCTGGGCCTGCACCTCGGCGTGCACGACCTCGCGTACGTGCCGCGCGAGGGCCGCGCCCTGCTTGTCGACCGGCACGAGCACCGCACCGCGCTGATCGTGCCGTTCGCCGCCGGGAGCGACGTCACGTGAGCGCGAGGAGTGAGCCGGTCCTGCGAGCCCCGCAGTCGCGAACGGAAGACGGCCCAGCATGAGTGGATTCGACGAGTACGCGGCGCTGCTGCGGGAGCTGTCCACCCGGCAGCGGGGCGGGGAGCGGGAGATCGCCGCCGAGGCGGAGCGTCGCCGTGGTCTGCAGGCTGGCGTCGACAAGCTGGGGCAGCGGCTCGCCGCCCAGGGACAGCACCTGGACCGGCTGGGGCAGGCGATAGGCGTGCCGATGACCTCGGTACCGGCGGAGGCGCCGGTCGCTGTCGCCGCCGGACCGGCCGCGCCGGAGGCGGTGGCTTCGGCCGGCCCGGGCGGTGGGACGGGCGCCGGACCGGGGGACGGCGCGACCGGCGGCGCAGCCGCCGCGCCGGGGCAGGCGGGCGTCGGGGCGTACCCCTCTCCGGGTGTGCCCGCGCCGCGGGCGGGCGACCCGGCGGCGGAGCTGGCGGCGGCGGAGCGGCTCGCCGGGGAGGCCGACGGGTACGGGCAGCAGGCCGACGCGCTGGCGCGCACGCCGGTGCTGCTGCCGACCTGGTCGGCGCCGGCCCGGGCGGTCGCGGTGTACGGCGGCTGCGCGCTCGTCGGCTCGCTGCTGATGCTGGTCGCGCTCGTGGGGTCGCCGGTGCCGGTGGCCGGGCTGGACCTGGTGGCGGCGCTGTCCTGCGCCGGGGTGCCGCTGCTGTCCTTCGTGGCCGGTCAGGTCGTGCTGGCCCGCTGGGGCCGCCCCGCGCTGGCCGGCGGTGAGGCCACGACCGGGCGGTACGTGCCGCTGGGCTTCGTGATCTGCGCGCTGGTCTCCCCGTCCCTGTTCTGCGTCTACCTGCTCCTGTTCCGCCTCCTCCGCTGACCCGCCCTGCCCCGCCCCCGCCTCGCGCCGTCGATCATGGACTTGTGGCCCCTGAGGTGGGCTTGATGTGGCTTTTGCCGGGGCGGAAACTGCAAGATCGCGAAGGCGTGGAGGCGGGGGAGGGCGGTAGGCTCGCCGCGGGTGGGTGAGCTGGGGGAGGGCATGTGAGCGCGGCGGAGATCATCGCGAGGCTGGCGGCAGCGGCGCAGAAGCTGGACGAGGCCAAGGCGCGCACGGCTGCCGCGGCGCAGGACGCGGCGGAGGCGCGGGCGCTGGTGGCGGGCGCACTGGAGGGGGCCACGGCCGGGCCGCTGATCGGCGTCATCGACTCCTACCGGCAGGCGCTAACGCAGGCCGCGCAGGGCGGGGAGCCGGCCCGGCAGCACGTCCAGGAGACCATCGCGAAGGTCCAGGCACTGGGCAACTGAGGGCCGGCCCGGCTTGCCGGTTTGCGCGGAGGGCGCGACAAGGGTTACCGCCGCGTAACTTTTCATTGACGTGTGTGAAATCGGACACGCATCATCGTGTCCACGATCGATCGGATCCCACCCGTCCCCTCCCGGTCCGCCCGGGTGCCTCCCCCCGGAGGTGCAGCCCATGCTGCTCCGAACGATCCTGGCCGCCACCACCGCCGCCACCGTCCTGCTCGTCCCGGCCGCCGCCCAGGCGGCCGCCGCCGAACCCGCCGCCCCGTCGACGACGGCCACCGTCACCACCGCCGCGCAACGGGCCGCCGCCGCGGCCGCCGACCCGGTGATCGTGGTCGGCGGCCTGAGTGGAATCTCCATCGCGTACGAGCCGCTCGCCGCCCGGCTGCGCGCCGACGGCTACCGGGTCTCGATCTACCAGTTGCCGAACCTCGGCCTCGGCGACATCCGCGAGTCCGCCCGGGCGCTCTCGTCCTACGTGGACCGGGTCCGCGCCGCCACCGGGGCGGCCCGGGTCGACCTGGTCGGCCACTCCGAGGGCGGCCTGGTGAGCCGCTGGTACGTCAAGTACCTCGGCGGCGCCGCGACCGTCGACCAGTACGTCAGCCTCGGCAGCCCGCAGTACGGCACCTACGTCGCCAACCTGGTCGCCTTCCTCGGGCTGGGCAGCTGCGCCGGGGTGATCGCCTGCCAGCAGATGACGATCGGGTCGAGCTTCCTGGCCGACCTCAACGCCGGGGACGACACCCCCGGGCCGGTCCGCTGGGCCACCGTGCGCACCTGGCAGGACGAACTGGTCCGGCCGGTGGACAACGCGCTGCTCGCCGACGGCGCCACGAACGTCCTGGTGCAGGCGTGGTGCCCGCTGCGGGTCGTCGGCCACCTCGGGCTGGTGCTGGACGGCACCACGTACACGGTGGTGCGCCAGGTGCTCGCCGGCGCCCCGGTCCAGCCGAACTGCTTCGCGGTCTGAGGCACGTGCCGGGCCCGCCGCCGCGCGGGCCCGGCATCAACCGCCGCGACGGTCAGTTCGCGTCCCGCCCGGTGATCACGTCGGCGGCCCGCCAGGCCAGCGCGCTCACCGGGGCGCTGGTCCAGCCCGCCACCATCACCGGCAGCACCGACGCGTCGACCACCCGCAGCCCGTCGACGCCGCGTACCCGCAGCCGCGGGTCGACCACGTGGTCGTCGCCGTCGCCCATCGCGCAGGTGCCGATGGCGTGGTAACCGCAGTAGCCGCGCGCCACCGCCGCCTCGACGATCTCCGCGTCGGTGCGGACCGCCGGGCCGGGCACCGTCTCGGCCTTGATCCGCTTCGCGATCGGCCCGGTGCCGAAGAACTCCCGCATCCGGCGGAACAGGTCCGCCGCCACCCGCCGGTCGTGCTCAGTGGTGAGGTAGTTCGCCACGATGGCCGGCGGCGTACGTGGGTCCGCGTCGGTGATCGCCAGGCTTCCCTCGCTGTCCGGCCGGGTGACGGTGCCCAGGCACATCAGGCCCGGCTCCCGTTCCAGTTCGAGGGCCTTGCCGGGCCGCGGCGGCGCGGCGGAGAACGGCGCCATCAGCAGGTGCGCGTCCGGGCGGTCCAGGTCGGGCCGGGACTTGACGTGGGCCGCCACGTCGAGCACCGGCAGGGCGAGCGGGCCGCCCCGGGTGAGCAGCCAGCGCAGCGCCGCCCGGGCCTGCCCGAACGGGCTGCCGATGGTCATGTTGTGGCCGCCGGGCTCGGCGAGGCGGTACTGGAGCACCATCGACCGGTGCTCGCGCAGCCCTGCGCCGACCCGGGGCCGGTCGAGCAGCACCGGCACGCCCGCGGCGCGCAGCGTGTCCGCCGGTCCGATGCCGGAGACCTGCAACAGGTGCGGGGTCGCGAGGGCGCCCGCGGCGAGGATCACCTCCGCGGCCGCCCGGCGCTCGACCTCCCGGCCGTCGCGCGCCATCCGTACGCCGACCGCCCGGCCGCCCTCGACGAGCACCCGCAGCACGACGGCGCCGACCTCGACGGTCAGGTTGGGCCGGCGCCGTACCGGGTGCAGGAACGCGTCGGCGGCGCTGACCCGCCGTCCGTCGTGGATGGTCGCGGTGGGGTAGCCGATCCGCTCGTCGTCGTCGGCGTCCAGGTCGTCGGCCCGGCGCCAGCCCAGCTCGGCGCCGGTGGCCACCATCTCCTCGGCGAGGGGATCGGTGGCGGTGGCGATCGACAGCCGCACCGGGCCGCCCACGCCCCGGTGCGGCGCGGGACCCAGCGGGTGGTCCTCCAGCCGCGTGAACACCTGCCGCATGGCCGACCAGCCCCAGCCCAGCGGGTCGAGGGCGTCCCAGTCGCGGGCCGCGCCGCGGCTCCAGATCATGCCGTTGACCGACGTCGAGCCGCCGATCATCCGGCCGCGCTGCCAGATCTCCTCGCGGCCCGGCCCGGTGCCGGCCGGGTAGTGCCAGGCGGTGCGCTCGTCGTCCATCAGCCGGGAGAACGCCTTCGGCACCCGCACGTACGGGCTGCGGTCCCAGCCGCCCGCCTCCAGCAGCAGCACCCGCGTCCCCGGATCCTCGGTGAGCCGGTTGGCCAGCACGCATCCCGCCGCGCCGGCCCCCACGATGACGTAGTCGAACTCCTCCACAGCGGACCCCCACTCGCGAGAATCCTTCTGACGGTAGTTGTTCGATCACATTCCGCGAAAGGGCCGCTCGGGTGGGTGTGACGGCCGACTCAGGTCGCCTTGGCCAGCGCCTCGAACTCGTCGTCGGTCAGCTCCACCTCGGCCGCCGCGACGTTCTCCTCCAGATGCGCCACCGACGACGTACCCGGGATCGGCAGCATCACCGGCGACCGGCGCAGCAGCCAGGCCAGCGCGAGCTGCGCCGGGGTGGCGCCGTGGCCGGTCGAGATCGCGTCCAGCGGGCCGCCGGGCCGGGCCAGGTTGCCGGTGGCGATCGGGAACCAGGGGATGAACGCCAGGTCGTGACGCTCGCAGTGCGCCAGCACGTCCTCCGCGCCGCGGTCGGCCAGGTTGTACAGGTTCTGCACGGACACGATCGGGACGATCTCCCGGGCCGCCTCGATCTGCTCGACGCTGACCTGCGAGAGCCCGATGTGCCGGATCTTGCCCTCCTGCCGCAGCAGCGCCAGCTCGCCGAGCTGGTCGGCCAGCGGCACCTTCGCGTCGACGCGGTGCAGCTGGTAGAGCGGGATGCAGTCCAGGCCCAGGTGGCGCAGGCTCAGCTCACACTGCTGGCGCAGGTACTCCGGGCGCCCCACCGGCCGCCAGTCGTCCGGGCCGGACCGGGTCAGCCCGGCCTTGGTCGCGATGACCAGGTCGTCGGCGTACGGGTGCAGCGCCTCGCGGATCAGCAGCTCACTGACGAACGGCCCGTACGAGTCGGCGGTGTCGATGAACGTGACGCCAAGCTCGTACGCGCGGCGCAGCACCCGTATCGCCTCGGCCGGGTCCTTCGGGTCGCCCCACACGCCGGGGCCGGTGAGCTGCATCGCCCCGTAGCCGAGGCGGTCGACCCGCAGGTCACCACCGATCCGGTAGCTGCCCGACGCCTTGGCGGGCTGGGTGCTGGTGGCCATCGCGGTCCTCCTGTGCTCGTACGCGGTCGCGGGCGGCGCGCGCCCCGACCCCTGGACATTCCCCGAATCGCGGCGGCGAAGCCAGCGGGACGACCGGCGGGGCAGTTGCGGCGAGCGGGCCCGGCGCACCGGACCGCCGTGCGAGGCTGAGCGCAACGCTGGTCAGGAGGTGCGCATGGGCGCGACGCCACAGCTCGACTTCGCGCTGGACACGTACGAGTGCATCGTGCTCTACCCGGGGCCCTCCGGCCGGGCCCTGCCGGATGAGACCGTGCAGCGGCTGCAGGCCGAGCATCTGCAGCACATGCGGGCGCTGCAACGGCGCGGCATCGTGCTCGTCGACGGCTCGGTGGACGGCCCGGCCCGGGAACCGGACCCGCCGATCGGTTTCGGCCTGGCGCGCACCGGCTCGGTGGACGACGTGCGCAGCGTCATGGAGGCCGACCCGGCGGTGCAGGCCGGTCTCTACCGGGTCGAGGTGCTGACCTTCCTCTGCCCGGCCGGCTCGCTGGAGTTCCCGCTGGTCAAGACGGAGAGCTGACGCCCCGGGGCACTGTCGTGCGGGCGACGGCGGGCCCGGTGCGGCGGTGCTAGCGTCCGGCGCAGTGAGCCGATCCCGGCGCGTCCGGCGCCGCCGGCCCGGGTCGGCCGAGGAGTCGCCATGACCTCCGCCCCGGACCTGCCCCGCGCCACCGGCCTGCTCCGCGAGGCGCTCGGCGCCCGCCTGCTCACCCCCGCCGACCCGGGCTTCCCGGCCGCCGTCCGGCTCTGGAACGGCGCCCCGGCCGGCACGCCCGCGCTCGTCGCCCGGTGCCAGGACGCCGACGAGGTCGCGCTCGCGGTCCGCGTCGCCGGGCGCTGCCGGCTGCCGCTGTCGGTGCGCGGCGGCGGCCACGACTGGGCCGGCCGTGCGCTGCGCGACGGCGGCCTGGTCGTCGACCTCACCGGTATGCGCCAGGTCGACATCGGCCCCGGCGCGTCGACTGTCACAGTGGGCGGCGGGGCGACGGCCGCCGACGCGATCGCCGCCCTGCGGCCGTACGACCGGGTCGTGGTCACCGGCGTGGTGCGGGCGGTCGGGCTGGCCGGGCTGACCATGGCCGGCGGGTACGGCCCGCTCTGCGGCCGGCACGGGCTGGCGCTGGACAACCTGCTCGGCGCCGAGGTGGTGCTCGCCGACGGCCGGCGGGTCACCGCCGACCCGGAGCACGAGCCCGAGCTGTACTGGGCCCTGCGCGGCGGGGGCGGCAACTTCGGCGTGGTCACCGCGCTGCGCCTGCGTACCCACCCGCTGGCCGCCGCGCTCGCCGGCATGCTGCTGTTCCCGGCGGCCCAGGCGACGGCGGTGCTGCGCGGCTACGGGCAGGCCGTGCGGGACGCCCCGGACGAGCTGACCGTGATGGCCGGGTTCCTGCCCGGCCCGGCCGGGGAGCCGGTGGTGTTCCTCGCCCCGGTCTTCACCGGCGACGACGCGGCGGCGGGACAGGCCGCGGTGGACCGGCTGCGCGCGCTCGGCACCCCGGTCGTCGACCAGGTCGCCCCGCTGGCGTACGAGGACGTGCTGCGCCTGTTCGACGGCGGCATGGCCGACGGCAACCACTACCTGCTGCGTACCCGATGGCTGGCCCGGGTGGACGAGCCGGTGGTGGCGGCGCTGACCGCGGCGGCCGGCGCGGTCTCGTCGCCGTTCTCGGCGATCGCGCTGCACCACTTCCACGGCGCCGCGAGCCGGGTCCCGGTGCAGCGGACCGCGTTCGGGCTGCGCGCCGACCACCTGCTCGCCGAGATCATCGCGGTCTGGACGCCCGGCGGCGACCCGGCGCCGCACCGGGCGTGGGCCGAGCACACGAGCGCGGCCCTGGCCCCGCACGCGCTGCCCGGCGGCTACCCGAACCTGCTCGCGCCCGAGGAGACCGATCGGGTGCGCCTCGCGTACGGATCGAACTGGGAGCGGCTGCGCCGGGCCAAGCGCCGCTACGACCCGCGCGGGATGTTCTCGGCCGTGCCCACGCTGCCCCCGGCTGGTCCACCGGGGCCGCGCCACGGCGAGGGCGGGCGGCAACCGCGGGAGCACCCGGCCGGCACGTGACGGCGAGGGGTACCATTTCCGCCGCGCGGTCGCCGATGCCCGCCACACACGACGTTCCGGTGCGGTACGCCAACCGCCCGCCCGCGCGTAGACGCGCGTCGTTGGACAACTGTTCCGCTGTCCGCAAGGGGTCGGCCGGGAGGCCGATCCGGAGGAGAGACTAGCCTGATGGGCGTGACACGCCGCGCGAAGATCGTCTGTACTCTCGGCCCCGCCACCTCGTCCCCGGAGCGTATCCGAGGACTTGTCGAGGCGGGCATGAACGTGGCGAGGCTCAACTTCAGCCACGGCAGTCACGCCGACCACGAATCGGTCTACCGGCTGGTCCGGGAGGCCGCCGAGGCGTCCGGGCGTCCGGTCGCGGTGCTCGCCGACCTCCAGGGGCCCAAGATCCGGCTGGGCCGGTTCGCCGACGGTCCGCACGAGTGGCGCACCGGCGACTCGGTCGTGATCACCGGTGACGACGTCATCGGCTCGAAGGAGCGGGTCTCCTGCACCTACCGCAAGCTGCCGCAGGAGGTGAAGCCGGGCGACCGGCTGCTGATCGACGACGGCCGCGTCGCGGTCGAGGTCAGCGACGTCACCGGCAACGACATCCGGTGCCTGGTCACCGAGGGTGGCCCGGTCTCCAACAACAAGGGCGTCTCGCTGCCGAACGTGGCGGTCAGCGTCCCGGCCATGTCGGACAAGGACGCGGAGGACCTGCGCTTCGCCCTCGGCCTCGGTGTCGACCTGGTCGCGCTCTCGTTCGTCCGCTCGCCCGAGGACATCAAGCTCGTCCACTCGATCATGGACGAGGAGGGCGTGCGCCGCCCGGTCCTGGCCAAGGTGGAGAAGCCGGAGGCGGTGGACCACCTGGAGGCGATCGTGCTGGCCTTCGACGGCGTCATGGTCGCCCGCGGCGACCTCGGCGTCGAGCTGCCGCTGGACCAGGTGCCGCTGGTGCAGAAGCGCGCCGTGCAGCTCTGCCGGGAGAACGCCAAGGCCGTCATCGTGGCCACCCAGATGCTCGACTCGATGATCGAGAACTCCCGACCGACCCGCGCCGAGGCCTCCGACGTGGCGAACGCGGTGCTCGACGGCGCGGACGCGGTGATGCTCTCCGGCGAGACGAGCGTCGGCAAGTACCCGGTGCTCACCGTCAGCACCATGGCCAAGATCATCACCACCACCGAGGCCGGCTCGATCGCCGTCCCCCGGTTGCAGCACGACCCGCGTACGCACGGCGGCGCGCTCACCGTGGCCGCCTCCTCCATCGCCCGGGCCATCGGCGCGAAGGCCATGGTGGCGTTCTCGCAGACCGGCGACACCGTCAAGCGGCTCGCCCGGCTGCACTGCGACCTGCCGCTGCTGGCCTTCACGCCGGTGCCGGAGGTGCGCAACCAGCTCGCGCTCTCCTGGGGCGTGGAGACGTTCCTGATGCCGTTCGTCCAGCACACCGACGACATGTTCCGCCAGGTCGACCAGGCGCTGCTCGGCCTCAACCGGGCCAACCCGGGCGACTACGTGGTGATCGTGGCGGGCAGCCCGCCCGGCACCCCCGGCTCCACCAACACGCTGCGCGTGCACCAGCTGGGCTCGCTCGTGGACGCAGCCTCGGCGCGAGCGCTTCAGTGAGTGCTGCGGCGACCGGGCAGGCGGCGGTCGACCAGCTGCTGGAGGTGCTCGACCTCGCCCGTACCGGGGAGATGGCCTTCCGGGGCATGAGCCCGCCGGTGGGCCCGCAGCGGGTCTACGGCGGGCAGGTCGCCGGGCAGGCCCTGGTCGCGGCCGGCCGCACCGTCGACGCGGAGCGGGCCGTGCACTCCCTGCACGGCTACTTCGTGCGCCCCGGTGATCCGGCCGAGCCGATCGAGTACCAGGTGGAGAACGTCCGGGACGGCCGGTCCTTCTCGGTGCGCCGCTCGGTGGCGCTGCAGCACGACAAGCCGATCTTCTTCATGTCGGCGTCGTTCCAGCGGCAGGACGAAGGGCTGGACCACCACGCCCCGCTGCCGCCGGACGTGCCCGGTCCGGACGACGTGCCGACCATGGCCGACCGGCTCGCCCGCTACCCGGAGCGGCTCGGCATCTGGGGGATGATCCCGCGCCCGATCGACGTGCGCTACGTCGGCGAGCCCGGCTGGGTACGCCCCGGCGACCGCCCGGCCGAACCGCACCAGCGGGTGTGGATGCGCGTGGACGGCAAGCTGCCGGACGACCCGCTGCTGCACGCTTGCGCGCTCACGTACGCCTCCGACCTGACGCTGCTGGACTCGGTGCTGTCCGTGCACGGCGAGGTGTGGGGTCCGGGCGGCGTGGTCGGCGCGAGCCTCGACCACGCGTTGTGGTTCCACAGGTCGTTCCGCGCCGACGAGTGGTTCCTGTACGACTGCTGGAGCCCGTCCGCGTCGGGCGCCCGTGGCCTGGCCACCGGCCGCATGTTCACCGCCGACGGGCGGCACATCGCCAGCGCCGTGCAGGAGGGACTGCTGCGCCGGGTCGGCGGGGCGGCCCGCGAGGCAGCGGACTAGCCTGGCCGTATGCGTCTTTCCGCCCGGGTCGACTATGCCCTCCGCGCGGCCGCTGAGCTGGCCTCGGTCGCGGACGGGACCGCCGAGCGGAGTCGCCCGGTGACCGCCGAGCAGATCGCCCGGTCCCAGGACATCCCGCCGAAGTTCCTGGAGAGCATCCTGCTCCAGCTTCGCCGGGGCGGCATCGTGCACGCCCAGCGTGGCCCCGAGGGTGGCTACTGGCTGGCCCGGCCGGCGGGCGAGATCTCCCTGGCCGAGGTGATCCGCGTCATCGACGGTCCGCTCGCGCACGTGCGCGGCCAGCGTCCGGAACAGCTCGGCTACCACGGCGCGGCCCGCGCGTTGCAGGACGTCTGGATCGCGTTGCGGGCCAGCGAGCGGGAGATCCTGGAGCTGGTCACGATCGCCGACGTGGCCTCCGGCGCCCTGCCCGGCCGGGTCAACGAGCTGGCCGCCGACCCGCGCGCCTGGAGCTGAACGCGCCGTCCGGCGCGTCCTACCAACCGGATGGGGGACTTGACCGGGACCGCCTCCGTGCCGCATTGTCGACCAAGTTGATAGGAGATACCGAAAAGTCAGGGGGCGCTCGTGCGCAAGCTGCTGGTCCTCGCCCTCGTCGGGCTCGCCGCGCAACTGGTCGACGGCTCGCTCGGCATGGCGTACGGGCTGACCTCCTCGACGCTGCTCCTGTTCGCCGGTGTCGCGCCGGCCGCCGCGTCGGCCTCGGTGCACCTGGCCGAGATCGGCACCACGCTCGCCGCGGGCGTCTCGCACTGGCGCTTCGGCAACGTCGACTGGCGGGTGGTTGGCCGGATCGCGCTGCCCGGCGCGATCGGCGCGTTCGCCGGGGCCACGTTCCTCAGCTCCATCTCCACCGAGGCCGCCGCGCCGTGGATGGCGGCCATCCTGTTCACGCTCGGCGCGTACCTGCTGGTGCGGTTCTCCCGGCCGTTGCGGGCAAACCGCGCCGCCGGCCGGCTGCGTAGCCGCTTCCTCGCCCCGCTGGGACTGGTCGCCGGCTTCGTCGACGCCACCGGCGGCGGAGGCTGGGGTCCGGTCGCCACCCCGGCGCTGCTGGTCTCCGGCCGGATGGAACCCCGCAAGGTCATCGGCTCGGTGGACACCTCCGAGTTCGTCGTGGCCGGCGCGGCGAGCGTCGGCTTCCTGATCGGCCTGGGCACCGAGGGCTTCCTGCTGCCCACAGTGGCCGCGCTCCTGATCGGTGGCCTGATCGCCGCGCCGATCGCGGCCTGGCTGGTCCGCATCGTTCCCGCCCAGCTGCTCGGCGCCGTGATCGGCGGCGTGATCGTGCTGACCAACGCCCGCACCCTGCTGAGCGCCGGTGGCGTGAGCGGCTCGGCGCCGGTGGTGGTCTACGTGCTGCTCGGCGTCGCCTGGATGGTCGCCGTCGCGCTGGCGGTGCGTGCGCTGCGCCGTACCCGCCGCGCCCGCGCCACAGTCGATGCGGCGCTGGCCTCCGCGTCGCCGACCGAGGCGGGGGAGTCCGCCCAGCCGGGGGAGTCCGTCGAGCCGGTGGAGGCCGCGAAGTCGGGGCAGGTCCCGGAGCCGGTGGCCACCGCCGAGGCCGCGGAGTCGCGGAAGCTCGCCGCCGCCGTCGAGGGCTGAGCCGCTCGCGCTCCCGGGCCGGGCCATCGCCCGGCCGCGTCTTCGCCCGGGAGGGGTCTGCCTCGGCGTGTCGCCCGCCGGAGAGAGACGTCCTGCTGACTCGATATGCCTCTCGGTCATATTTATGACTCTCAGGTATATCGGGTGTCGGCCATTCCTTCTCGCCGGCCGCCGCTGCACCGCTCCACCGCGCTTGTGGGGGTGTCCGGGGGTGACCTAGGCTGACGGAGCGCGGAGCCAAATCACCGACGTCGATACATTGACGTCGCCCCTCGCAGCAGGGCACGTACCTTCCCCGCCGGCCCGGGCAGGCCGGCGTCGTCGCGTGCCTGACCTCCGCGAAAGGCATCCCCGTGCACCTCACCACCCCACGCCGCCGGCTCGCGCTGCTCGCCGCGGCCTCGGCGGTCACCCTGTCGGCCGGCGCGCTCACCACGATGACCGCCGCGGCGGCGGCCGCCGCCTGCCGGGTCGACTACCGGATCACCAACCAGTGGAGCGGCGGCTTCGGCGCCGATGTGACAGTCACCAACCTCGGCGACCCGGTCAACGGCTGGACCCTCGGCTGGAGCTTCGCCGCCGGTCAGCAGGTCGTCCAGGCGTGGAACGCCACTGTCAGCCAGTCCGGCGCGCAGGTGAGCGCGCGCGACGCCGGCTACAACGCGGCGCTCGGCACCGGCGGCACCGCGAACTTCGGCTTCAACGGCTCGTGGAACAACACGGCGAACCCGGTACCGGCCGCGTTCACGCTCAACGGCACCGCCTGCACCGGCGCGCCGTCCACCACCCCGCCACCGTCGACTCCGCCACCGTCGACACCGCCGCCCAGCACCCCGCCGCCGTCGACACCACCGCCCACCACGCCACCGCCCACCGACCCGCCGGCCGGCGCCAAGCAGATGGAGAAGCTCGACCGAGGGCTGGTCAGCGTCCGCTCCGGCAGCGGGAACCTCGTCTCCTGGCGGCTGCTCGGCACCGAGACCACCGGCGTGTCGTTCAACCTCTACCGCGGCGGCACGAAGGTGAACGCCAGCCCGATCACCGGCGCCACCACGTACCTGGACAGCGGCGCGGCGGCCGGATCGGCGTACACCGTGCGGGCCGTGGTGAACGGCGCCGAGCAGGCGACGTCCGCCCCGGCGCTCCAGTTCGCCAACGGTTACCTGGACGTCCCGATCCAGCCGCCGCCCGGCGGCACCACCCCGTCCGGGGAGGGGTACAGCTACTCCGCCAACGACGCGAGCGTCGGTGACCTCGACGGCGACGGCCGCTACGAGTTCGTGCTCAAGTGGGACCCGTCGAACGCCAAGGACAACTCGCAGTCCGGCTACACCGGCAACGTCTACGTCGACGCGTACACGCTCACCGGCGCCCGGCTGTGGCGCATCGACCTGGGCCGCAACATCCGCGCCGGCGCCCACTACACCCAGTTCCAGGTGTACGACTACGACGGCGACGGGGACGCCGAGGTGGCCATGAAGACCGCCGACGGCACCCGCTCCGGCACCGGCCAGGTGATCGGCAACGGCTCGGCCGACCACCGCAACTCCAGCGGCTACGTGCTCGCCGGCCCGGAGTACCTGACCATGTTCGACGGCCGCACCGGCGCGGCGGCGTCCACTGTCGACTACGACCCGTCGCGCGGCACCGTCTCGTCCTGGGGCGACTCGTACGGCAACCGGGTCGACCGGTTCCTCGCCGGCACCGCGTACCTGGACGGGCAGCGCCCCTCGCTGATCATGGCGCGCGGCTACTACACCCGGGCCGTCGTCGCGGCCTG
Organism: Micromonospora echinospora; assembly: GCF_014203425.1. Lineage (NCBI taxonomy): Bacteria > Bacillati > Actinomycetota > Actinomycetes > Micromonosporales > Micromonosporaceae > Micromonospora > Micromonospora echinospora. The sequence continues at coordinate 5,616,814 of NZ_JACHJC010000001.1, read as the reverse complement.
GGACTTCCGCGACGGCACGCTGCGCAAGCGCTGGACGTTCGACTCGAACGCCTCCGGCAACGGCGCCGCCGCCGGCCAGGGCAACCACCAGCTCTCCGTGGCCGACGTCGACAACGACGGCCGCCAGGAGATCGTGTACGGGGCCGCCACCATCGACGACAACGGCCGGCTGCTGTACTCCACCGGCAACGGCCACGGCGACGCGCTGCACGTCGGCGACCTCGACCCCTCCCGCTCCGGCCTGGAGGTGTTCAAGGTCGACGAGGACGGCAGCAAGCCCAGTTCCTGGATGGCCGACGCGCGTACCGGCCAGATCCTCTGGCAGACCGCGCCGAACGGCGACAACGGCCGCGGCGTCTCCGGCGACGTCTGGGCCGGCAGCCCGGGCGCAGAGTCGTGGTCGTCGGCGGTCGACGGGCTGCTGAACACCCGGGGGCAGAACGTCGGGCGCAAACCGTCGTCGGCGAACTTCCTGATCTGGTGGGACGGCGACCCGGTACGGGAACTGCTCGACGCCACGAAGATCGACAAGTACGGCACCGGCGGCGAGACCCGGCTGCTCACCGGCAGCGGCGTCGCGTCCAACAACGGCACCAAGTCCACCCCGGCCCTCTCGGCGGACCTGCTCGGCGACTGGCGCGAGGAGGTCGTCTGGCGCACCAGCGACAGCACCGCGCTACGGATCTACAGCACGCCGGTCACCACCGGCCTGCGGCTGCCGACGCTGATGCACGACCCGCAGTACCGGGTGGCAGTGGCCTGGCAGAACACCGCCTACAACCAGCCGCCGCACCCCGGCTTCGCCCTGGGCGACGGCATGAGCACCCCGCCCGCGCCGAACATCTACCTGCGCTGAAACGGCAGGCACCGGGTCGCCGGCCGCGGAATCCGCTCCGCCGGCGACCCGGTGCACCACACCGCAGCATTCCCGACCCGTCCCGACCGGGAATGCCGTACCACCACCGGGGATAAAGCTATGCGTCCCGCGCGACGCTGCGGTGACGTGGCTATGAAGAGCGTGTTTCAGCCCTCCCGGCGCAGCCCGCCCGCCACCTTCTCGGCGATCAGCTCGAACGAGCGGATCCGGTCGGCCACGTCGTAGACCATCGTGGTGAGCATCAGCTCGTCCGCGCCGGTGCGCCCCAGCAGTTCCCCGAGCTGCCGGGCCACCGTCTCGGGCGAACCGGTCGCCTGCCCGTCGCGGCGCTGGGCGACGAACTCCCGCTCGAACTCCGAGTACGGGTACGCCGCCGCCTCCTCCGGCGTGACCAGCGGCTCCGGCCGCCCCGACCGCAGCTTCAGGAACGACAGCCCGGCCGGCCCGGCGAGCCACTCGGCCCGCTCGTCGGTCTCCGCGCAGACCGCGTTCACCGCCACCATCGCGTACGGCCGGTCCAGCCACTGCGACGGCCGGAAGTTCTGCCGGTAGAGCTGCAACGCCGGGATCGTGTTCTGCGAGCTGAAGTGGTGCGCGAACGAGAACGGCAACCCGAGCAGACCGGCCAGCTGCGCGCTGAACCCGCTGGACCCGAGCAGCCACACCTGCGGCGACTGGCCCCGCCCCGGCGTCGCGGTGATCGGGCCCGGCTCGGCGCCGGAGAAGTAGTTCATCAGGTCGGCCAGCTCGCGCGGGAAGTGCTCGGCGGACAGGCCCTCCATGGTGCGGCGCAGCGCCAGCGCGGTCACCTGGTCGGTGCCGGGCGCCCGGCCGATGCCCAGGTCGATCCGGCCCGGGTGCAGCGCCTCCAGGGTGCCGAACTGCTCGGCCACCACCAGCGGCGCGTGGTTGGGCAGCATCACCCCGCCGGAGCCGAGCCGGATGGTGCTGGTGTTCGCGGCCAGGTGCGCGAGCAGCACCGCCGGGGCGGAGCTGGCGATGGCCGGCATGTTGTGGTGCTCGGCCACCCAGAACCGGCGGTAGCCCAGCTCCTCGGTACGGCGGGCCAGCTCTGTGGTGAACCGCAGCGCCTCACCGGCGTTGCCGGTCGCCGCCACCGGGGCAAGATCAAGAACAGACATGGGTACGTCGATCACAGCGTGGTGCAACAGGCCACGTGCCGGAATTGTTCCGCCAGGTGCGCTACCCCATACCCCGGGCCTGCTCGAAGATCAGGCTGGTCTGGGTGTGCTGCACCGCCGGATCGACAGCCAGATGGTCGAGCACGAAGTCCCGCAGCGCGTCGCCGGAGGCGGCCCGCACGTGCAGCACGTAGTCCTCCGCGCCGGCCACGTGGAACACCGACACCACCCCGGGCAGCCGCACCGACCGGGCGCGGAACGCGTCCACGGCGGCCCGTTCGTGCGCTGTCAGCCGCACCGAGACCAGCGCCTGCAACGGCATACCCACCGCCGCCGGGTCCACCTCGGCGTGGAACCCGCGGATCGCCCCGCACTCGCGCAGCGCCCGGGTACGCGTCAGGCACGTCGACGGCGCCACCCCGACGCGCTCGGCCAGCGCGTTGTTCGGCAGCCGGCCGTCGGCCGCCAGCTCGGTGAGGATCGCGCGGTCGGTGTCGTCCAGGCCGGCGAACGGCCGTACATCATTCGGTGCGGCAGGCATGTGACCATCCTTCACCGAATCCCGGCCGGGCGAAAGCATCACCGGCAGAATCTTGTTCGCTGCTCTTGCCTATCAGCGTCGTCATGTTCGACAGTTCCGTCATGACTTCCGTGGACACCGCAGCCGTACACGCCGGGCGCGCCGATCTCGCCGGGCTCGGCGTCCACGTCCCGCCCATCGACCTGTCCACCACCAACCCGCTGCCCTCGGTGGCCGGCGGCGGCGACGACTACGAGACGCTCGCCACCGGTGGCCCGCTCCCGCCCGGCGGCAGCGCCGTCTACCAGCGCCTGTGGAACCCCACAGTGGCCCGGTTCGAGACCGCGCTCGCCCAGCTCGAAGGCACCGCCGAGGCCGTAGCCTTCGCCAGCGGCATGGCCGCGCTCACCGCCGCCCTGCTCGCCGCCACCCGGGACGGCAAGCGTCACGTCGTCGCCGTGCGCCCCCTCTACGGCGGCACCGACCACGTCCTCGCCACCGGCCTGCTCGGCACCGAGGTCACCTGGGCCACCCCCGCCGACGTGGCCGCCGCGATCCGCCCCGACACCGCGCTGGTGCTGGTCGAGACACCGGCCAACCCCAGCCTCGACCTGGTCGACATCGCCGCGCTCGCCGAGGCCGCCGGTGACGTCCCGCTGCTCGTCGACAACACCGTCGCCACCCCGGTGCTCCAGCAGCCCGCCCGCCACGGCGCCGCGCTCGTGCTGCACAGCGCCACCAAGAGCATCGGCGGCCACGGCGACGTGCTCGCCGGTGTGATCGCCTGCGCCCCCGAGTGGGCGGCCCGGCTGCGCCAGGTCCGCGCCGTCACCGGCGCCGTCCTGCACCCGCTCGGCGCGTACCTGCTGCACCGCGGCATCCAGACCCTCCCGCTGCGCGTCCGCGCCCAGCAGGCCGGCGCGGAGAAGCTCGCCGCCTGGCTCGCCGGGCACCCCGCCGTCGAGCGCGTCCACCACCCGTCGCTGCACGACCCGGCCGGGCTCGTCGGCCGGCAGATGTCCGGCACCGGCAGCCTGCTCGCCTTCGAGGTACGCGGCGGCGCGCCCGCCGCGGCCGAGGTCGCCGGCGCCTGCGAACTGATCACGCACGCGGTGTCGCTCGGCGGCGTCGACACGCTGATCCAGCACCCGGCCTCGCTCACCCACCGGCCGGTCGAGGGCGACGCCAAACCCTGCGGCGGGCTGCTGCGCGTCTCGGTCGGCCTGGAGGACCCGGAGGACCTGCGGGCGGATCTCGCCCGGGCGCTGGCGCGGATCTGACGCGCGCCGGTCGCCCGCGTCGGGGGCCGGTCACGACTTCGGGCCGACGTGCTGGTCGAGGGCGGCCACTGCCTCCCGGCGGGCCACCGACAGCGAGTTGCGGCGGTTCATCCGCCAGGCGATGCCGAGCCGGTCGAGGGCCTGCTGGCACAGGCCCATGATGTCGGCCGACTCGTTGTTGAACATGTAACGGGGATAGACGTACTCCTTGCCCCGCACGACGACCCGGTTGGCGAAGCGGCACCCGTCGGAGTGGAAGAGGCCGCGCAGGAGGTCGCCCGCCTGGGCCTCGACGATGGGGCGCTGCCAGTCCGCGAGGACGATCGGACGCTGGTGCTTCCTACCGGGCCCGTGTTGGGGGAACAGGCACGGCCAGTGCGTGCCGTAGCTCTGCACGCTGACGCAGCCCGGATGCCGGACGCGCTGGACCTTCTCCGCCAGGACCCGTCGCATGGCGTCGTCGCACGCCTCGATCAGCCCGGGCCAGCTGTCACTGCAGGAGATCCGGAGCACCGGCACCCGCGCGCTGGTCACGAGATGCCCGTCGCCCAGGTAGAGCCCGAGGAGATAGGCATAGGCCGCCGGATCTGTCGGAACGCGGACACCCTCGCGGCAGCGGAAACACCGCAGCGCGGTGCCGTGCTGCTTCGGTTCCGGCCGATCCCTGCACCAGTGCCAGACGGTGCGGTAGTTGAGGCCCACTGCGCGGGCCGCCTCCGCGACGGTGGCCCCGGACAGGAAGGCCTGACGTGCTCGCGCGCGTATCTCGGGTGGATGCACGCGGCCATCTTCGAACGCGCGTACGACGATTTGGTGTCCCCGGTGGGATTCGAACCCACACTGTCGGAGGTTTGAGCTCCGTTTCTCTACCGATTGGAATACGGGGACAGGCTCGCGCGACGCTCTCGCGTCGTGCCATAGGTTACCTACTACGCTAGGGGCGGCGACACCCGGCAGGGCGGGTGTCGAGTTCGAACCGGTGGGAGTGGCTCGTGGGCGAGATGCAGGCGGACGCCGAGCGCAAGCGCGTTCTGATCGCCGAGGACGAGGCGCTCATCCGGCTGGACCTGGCCGAGATGCTCGTCGAAGAGGGCTACGAGGTGGTCGGCGAGGCCGGTGACGGCGAGACCGCCGTCAAGCTCGCCGAGGAACTCAAGCCGGACCTGGTCATCCTTGACATCAAGATGCCGATCATGGACGGGCTGGCCGCCGCCGAGCGGATCGCCGGCGCGCGCATCGCCCCGGTCATCATCCTGACCGCGTTCAGCCAGCGTGACCTGGTGGAGCGGGCGCGGGCGGCGGGCGCGATGGCGTACCTGGTCAAGCCGTTCCAGAAGAGCGACCTGGTGCCGGCGGTCGAGATTGCGCTGTCCCGCTACTCGGAGATCGCCGCGCTGGAGTCGGAGGTGGCCGGCCTCACCGACCGGCTGGAGATCCGCAAGACCGTGGAGCGCGCCAAGGGCGCGCTGATGACGACGTACGGCATGACCGAGCCGCAGGCGTTCAAGTGGATCCAGCGCACCGCGATGGACCACCGAATGACCATGAAGGAGGTCGCCGAGCGGATCCTCGCCGAGACCACCGGCGGCGAGGTCGAGCAGCCGGCTTCCTGACCTGCCGGAAGGCGTCCGATCGATAGGATCGGATCCATGCCTTCCGCGCGCGTCCGGCCGGCGCTCGTCGCCGTGTTGCTCCTGGCAGCCTGTCACGCCACCCCGCGCCCGCTTCCGGTGCCCGCGCCGGTGCGTCCGCAGTGGCGGGCCGTGGAGTTGGCGCTTCCCGCCGGCGCCGTGGGCCGCCCGGTGCCACGTGACGCGGCGCGCTGCGCCGGCCGCTGGTACGTGGTGGGCGGGCTGATCGATCCGGCGGGGGAGACCCGGCCGGCGGCATGGTCCTCATCGGACGGCGTGACCTGGTCGCCGATCCCGGTACGCGCGCAGTCGTTCTACGGCCGCCAGCACGTGCTCTACGCGGTCGCCTGCCGGGGCGACGGGATGGCGGCGCTGGGCGCGAAGACGGGTGGCGTGCACGGCAATCCGCGTACCGGGACGTGGGTCTGGCGGCCGGGCGGGCCGTTGCGGGAGGCGCCGGCGGCGTTCGAGCTGTTCGGCGGCCCGCGCGCGGTCAGCGCGTCGCGGCTGGCGGCCGGGCCGGGCGGGTGGCTGGTCGCCGGGGCGCGCGTCGGCGGCGCGGCGGTGTGGACGTCACCGGACGCCGAGGGGTTCGTCCTGCGCGAGGGCGTCGACGAGCTGGGAAGTGACGGCCGGGGCCGGACTGCTGCCTACGACGTGGCGGCGGTGGGCTCGGGCTGGCTGGTGGTGGGGTCACTGCTGCCGCCCGGCGGGGCGGCCCGGGCGCCGCTCGCGTGGTTCTCGGCCGACGGGCGGGTGTGGCGGCGGGCGGCGTTGCCGGTGCCGAAGGGCGCCGCCGGGGCGGCGGAGCGGGTGGCGCCGGCCGACGGCGGGCCGGTGGTCCTCGGGCCGGTGGGCGACCGGTTCGCGGTGTGGCGCGGGTGCGACGACTGCGGCTCGCGGTCCGCGGGGCCGGTGGGTACGGCGCAGGGATGGCGGCGGGTCGGCGGGTTCGGTACGGCGGGTCCCGGGGTGCCGTCGGTGGATGCGCTCGCGGCGTCGGGGCGGCGGCTCGTCGCGGTGACCGGTGACGGGGCTCAGCGACGGCTCTGGATGTCGCGTGACGGCGGCGCGTCGTGGCTTCCGGTGATCACTCCGGTGCCGGTGCCGGACGGTGGCGACGCCGCGCTGGCGGTGGCCGTCGGCGACGCCGGGCTGTTCGTGGCCACCGACGACGGGAAAACGTCCCGTGCCTGGTGGGGGTCGTTGCCGGCCATCGATCGGTAGCGGGTGATCGATGATGGGCCCGTTACCGAGGATTAGTCGGTCAGAGCCTTTCCCCGCCTTCGGTTCTTACGGCGATCGGCTTGAATCCGCCACCGCGTGTAACGGTTCGGTCAACCCCGCTTTCCAGGTCTTACGCCGCCGCTCGCGGTGGGATAACGTCCCGCCCCAGACCGGCGACGACGGTCTTGGTTCGTCCACCCCGCAAGGGCCAATCGGCGGTGGGTGGTTCGGATCATGGACGGAGGAGGGTTCGGGCCTTGAGGCAGAAGCTCGCACGCGTGATCGGCGGGGTCGCCATGCTGGCGCTCGTCGCCGGTGGCACCGCTTGTTCCAGCGGCAGCGACGATGAGGGTTCCGGGGGCAGCGCCTGCGGGAGCAAGATCGCTTTCTTCGGCGCGCTGACCGGTAGCTCGGCCGCGCTGGGCATCAACGAGAAGAACGGCGTCAAGCTGGCCGTCGACAAGTACAACAAGGAGAACCCGGACTGCAAGGTCGAGCTCGCCGAGCTCGACTCGCAGGGCAGCCCGGACCAGGCGCCGCAGCTGGCCCAGAAGGCGATCGACGACACCAAGATCCTGGGTGTCGTGGGTCCGGCCTACTCGGGCGAGTCCGAGGCCGCCGGTCCGCTGTTCAACGAGGCCGGTCTGGTCACCATCACCCCCTCCGCGACCCGTCCCAGCCTCGCCGAGCAGGGCTGGAAGACGTTCTTCCGCGCGGTCGGCAACGACCTGAGCCAGGGCCCCGCCGCCGGTAACTACATCAAGAACGTGATGAAGGCCGACCGGGTCTACGTCATCGACGACCAGTCCGCGTACGGCGCCGGCCTGGCCGACGAGGTCAAGAAGGTGCTCGGCGCCTCGGTCGTGGGCAGCGACAAGGTCCAGGGCGAGGGCAAGCAGGTCGAGTTCTCCGGTGTGGTCACCAAGGTCAAGGCCGCCAACGTGAAGGCGGTCTTCTACGGCGGCTACTACCAGGAGGCCGGCCTGATCCGTAAGCAGCTCACCGCTGCCGGTGTCACCGCTCCGCTGGTCGCCGGTGACGGCGTGAACGACGGCGCGTACATCACCTCCGCCGGTGCTGCCGCCGCCGAGGGCACCATCCTCACCTGCCCCTGCGCTCCGTCCACCGAGGCGCGCGGCACCTTCGCCGCCGACTTCAAGGCGCTCAACGGCACCGACCCGGGCACCTACAGCGACACCGCCTACGACGCGGCGACCATCCTGCTGGCGGGCATCAAGGCCGGCAAGAGCACCCGCGCCGACCTGCTGGAGTTCGTGAAGGGCTACAGCGGCGAGGGCGTGGCCGCCAGCTACAAGTTCGTCGAGGGCGGCGAGCTCGACCCGGCGCAGGTCAAGGTCTGGGCGTTCAAGGTGCAGGGCGGCAAGGTCGTCCCGGACCAGGAGATCCCCAAGTCCTGAGCGTTCGATCGCTGGACTGGCGATTGAGTAGTGATCGCGGGTGCGGCCGGGAGCTGGCTCCCGGCCGCACCCTCTTTTTCTCTTGAGCGACGGAGCGTCCCTCCCTTGGACTTCGACGGATTGTTCTCCAACTTCGGGGAACTCACCACGACCGGCTTGACGCAGGGCGCCATCTACGCCCTGGTCGCGCTCGGCTACACGCTTGTGTACGGCGTGCTAAGGCTCATCAACTTCGCCCACTCCGAGGTCTTCATCGCCGGCGCGTTCGCCGCGATCTGGACCTGGAACGGATTCGGACTCGACCAGAACTCGCAGGTCAGCGGCCTCGGCTCGATCCTGTTCTACCTGCTGGTGGCGATGATCGTGGCAGCCATCGCCTCGGCGGGCACCGCGACGGTGATCGAACGGGTGGCGTACCGGCCGCTGCGCAAGCGCAACGCGCCGCCGCTGGCGTTCCTCATCACCGCCATCGGCGCCTCGATCGCCATCTCCGAGGCGTTCGGCGTCTACACCCGGCGTCGGCCGGAGGGCGCGCCGATCCTGGTCAGCTCGAAGCCGCTGTTCCACATCGCCGGGGTGCCGATCGACGCGGTGCAGCTGCTCACTGTCGGCTCCGCGCTGGTGATGATGTTCGCGCTGGACCAGTTCATCAACCGCAGCCGTACCGGCCGCGGCATCCGGGCGGTGGCCCAGGACGCCAACACGGCGGCCCTGATGGGCGTCAACAAGGACCGCATCATCCTGATGGTCTTCATCGCCGGTGGCACCATGGCCGGCGTCGCGGGCCTGCTCTACGACGTGCGGATCCAGACGCTCACGTACAGCGTCGGCTTCCTGCTGGGCCTCAAGGCGTTCACCGCGGCGGTGCTCGGCGGTATCGGCAATCTGCGGGGCGCGCTCGTCGGCGGGTTGCTGCTCGGCGTCGTGGAGAACTACGCCGCGGGCCTGTTCGGCAGTCAGTGGAAGGACTTCGCCGCGTTCGCGGTGCTGGTCGTGCTGCTGATGTTCCGGCCGACCGGTCTGCTCGGCGAATCACTGGGGAGGGCACGCGCATGACGACCACCATCGACCCGCCGGAGCGGCGGGAGACGGCGGCGGACAAGCTGCGGCAGGGCCGGCACGCGATCTCGGAGCGCTGGCACCACGCGCCGCGCTGGGTGCGCTGGGTGCTGCTGGTCGCGGTCATCGCGTTCTTCTACGCGCTGCCGAACAAGGAGTTCTACCAGTACCTCGGGCCGATCCCGACGCCCGGCGCGAACTTCACCCAGGTGATGTTCACGGTCTCGATCTACGTGCTGCTGGCGGTCGGGCTCAACATCGTGGTCGGCTTCGCCGGCCTGCTCGACCTCGGCTACTTCGGCTTCTTCGCCGTCGGCGCGTACACCGTGGCGGTGCTGACCTCGCCGAGCAGCAACGTCAAGACGCTGTGGCCGTGGCTGGTGGTGGTGCCGATCGCGATCGGCCTGACCATGGTCTCCGGCGTCATGCTCGGTACGCCGACGCTGCGTCTGCGCGGCGACTACCTGGCGCTGGTGACGCTCGGCTTCGCCGAGATGATCCGGATCGCGGCGGTCAGCTCCGAGTTCCTCAAGGGACAGCGCGGCTTCAACCAGATCCCGCACCCGCCCGGCCAGTACGCCGACGGCCGGCCGTGGTTCGGCGTGCTCGACGCCCGCCCGTACTACTGGCTGGTGCTCACGCTGATCATCCTGGTGGTCATCGGGGTGCGGAACCTGACCCACAGCCGGGTCGGCCGGGCCTGGATCTCGATCCGCGAGGACGAGGACGCGGCCCAGCTGATGGGCGTGCCGACGTTCAAGTTCAAGCTGTGGGCGTTCGCCTCCGGCGCGGCCATCGCCGGCCTGGCCGGCGCGTTGTTCGCCGGTAAGCAGAACTTCGTCAACTCGCAGAACTTCGAGCTGCTCAACTCGATCATCATCCTGGCCGCTGTCATCTTCGGCGGCTCGGGCAACATCGTCGGCGCGATCGTCGGCGGCGGCCTGGTGGCGTACATGATCGAGCGGTTCCGCGGCATCGAGCTGTTCGGCATCGAGCTGTACGAGTACCGGTTCCTCTTCTTCGGCCTGGTGCTCGTGGTGATGATGATCTTCCGGCCGCAGGGCCTGATCCCGAACCGGCGACGGGCGGCGGAGTTCAAGGACCGCCGCAAGGAGGTGATCGTCGGTGAGTGACACCGAGCAGAATCCGAAGGTTCCGGTCCAGGCGGCGGCCCCCGTCGTCGAGACGGTGAGCGAGCGGGAGCCGTTGTTGGAGGTCGACCACGTCACGCTGCGCTTCGGCGGCGTGGTGGCCCTCAACGACGTGGACTTCACCCTCTACAAGGGGGAGATCCTCGGTCTGATCGGCCCGAACGGCGCCGGCAAGACCACCTGCTTCAACGCGATGACCGGCATCTACCAGCCCAGCGAGGGACAGATCCGGTTCCTGGGCCAGAAGATCAGTGGCAAGAAGCGCCACCAGATCACCCGGATGGGCATGGCGCGTACGTTCCAGAACATCCGTCTCTTCCCGGAGATGACCGCGCTGGAGAACGTCCAGGTCGGCGCGGACGCGCACCACAAGACCAGCGTGATCTCCGCCCTGCTGCGCCTGCCGCGGCACTGGAAGGAGGAGCGCGAGGGCCGGGAGAAGGCCGAGCGCCTGCTGGAGTTCGTCGGCATCAGCAAGCGGATGCACGAGTTCGCCCGCAACCTGTCCTACGGCGAGCAGCGGCGGCTGGAGATCGCCCGCGCGCTGGCCACCGACCCGAAGCTGCTCTGCCTGGACGAGCCGGCCGCCGGCTTCAACCCGGCGGAGAAGGAGGAGCTGCTCCAGCTCATCCGGCAGATCCGGGACCAGGGCGTGACGGTGCTGCTGATCGAGCACGACATGCGCCTGGTGATGGGCGTGACCGACCGGATCGTGGTCCTGGAGTTCGGAAAGAAGATCGCCGAAGGGCTGCCCGCCGAGGTGCGGGACAACCCGAAGGTGGTCGCGGCGTACCTGGGGGTGCCGGACGATGCTGCTTGAGATCGAGGACGTGAGCCTGCTCTACGGGCGGATCCAGGCGCTGCACGGCATCAGCCTGACCGTGGACGAGGGGGAGATCGTCGCGCTGATCGGCGCGAACGGCGCCGGCAAGTCCACCACCATGCGGGCGATCTCCGGCATCCGGCCGGTCGCCTCCGGCCGGATCAAGTTCGCCGGTGAGGACATCACCAAGCTCCGGGCCGACCTGCGGGTGCGGCGCGGGCTGTGCCAGGCGCCCGAGGGCCGGGGCATCTTCCCCGGCATGTCGGTGCTGGAGAACCTGGACATGGGCGCGTACACGCGGCGCGACAAGGCCGGCATCGCGCAGGACCTGGCCCGGGTGCTGGACCTGTTCCCGCGGCTGGCCGAGCGGCGCAAGCAGGCCGGCGGCACGCTCTCCGGCGGTGAGCAGCAGATGCTCGCCGTCGGCCGGGCGCTGATGAGCCGGCCGAAGCTGCTGCTGCTCGACGAGCCGTCGATGGGTCTCGCGCCGATGCTCATCCAGCAGATCTTCACGATCATCACGGAGATCAACCAGCAGGGCACCACGATCCTGCTGGTGGAGCAGAACGCCCAGCAGGCGCTGGCGCGCGCCCACCGGGCGTACGTGCTGGAGACCGGCCGGATCGTCAAGAGCGGTTCCGGCACGGACCTGCTGCACGACCCCTCGGTCAAAGAGGCATACCTCGGCGTGGCCTGACCGACCGACCCCTCGCAATAAGGAGTACAGCCATGTTCCACTCCAACCCCGGACGGCGGGCGGCGCTCGGCGTCGCCGGTGCGGCCGTCCTGCTGCTCTCCCTCGCCGCCTGCGGCGAGAAGGAGAACTCGGCCGAGCCGGGCGACGGCCCGTCGGTGTCCGCCACGGCCGATTCCAACCTGGCCGCGAAGGTGCCGGACGCGATCAAGGCCGACGGCGTGATCAAGGTCGGCACCGACTCGACGTACGCCCCGGCCGAGTTCCTCGACCAGGACGGCAAGACGGTGGTCGGCTTCGACGTGGAGCTGTTCAACGCGGTGGCCCAGAAGCTCGGCCTCAAGGCCGAGTACGAGTCGGCGCCGTTCGACGCGATCCTGCCCGGCGTGGGTTCGGGCAAGTACGAGGTCGGCGTCTCGTCGTTCACCATCAACGCCGACCGTCTGAAGACGGTCAACATGGTGAGCTACTACTCGGCGGGCACCCAGTGGGCGACCAAGAAGGGCAACCCGGCCGGGGTGGACCCGGAGAACGCCTGCGGCAAGAAGATCGCCGTGCAGGTCGGTACGGTCCAGCTCGACGACATCACCGCCCGGTCGAAGAAGTGCACCGACGCCGGCAAGCCGGCGATCAAGATCGACCAGTACCAGGCGCAGAGCGACGCCACCGCCGCCGTGGGCAGCGGCAAGAACGACGCCATGCTGGCCGACTCCCCGGTCGGCGCGTACGCGGTGAAGCAGAGCAACGGTCAGCTCGAGGTGCTCGGCGACATCTACGAGTCGGCGCCGTACGGCTACGCGGTGAACAAGGAGCAGCAGGCGTTCGCCGAGGTGCTCAAGGAGGCCGTGCAGGCGGTCATCGCCGACGGCAGCTACAAGGCGGCGCTCAGCAAGTGGGGTGTCGAGGGCGGCGCGATCACCAACGCTGAACTGAACCCGTCGGTCTGACCATGTCGGCCGACACATCCGGACGGGCACGGCCTGAACCGATCAAGGCCGTGCCCGTGCGGCACCCCGGGCGCTGGGCCGGTGTGGCGGTCATCGCCGTGCTGGTAGCGATGTTCGTGCACATGCTGGTCACGAACTCCGCGTTCCAGTGGTCGTTCATGGTGGACGAGATGTTCCGCCCGCCGATCATCGAAGGGCTGCGCGGCACCATCCTGCTGCTGATCACGTCGATGGTGATCGGCATCGGCCTGGGCATCGTCATCGCGATCATGCGGCTGTCGCCCAACCCGGTGCTGCGCGGCGTGGCCTGGGTCTACACCTGGTTCTTCCGGGCGGTGCCGCGGCTGGTGCTGGCGATCCTCTTCGGCAACCTCGGCATCCTCTGGTCGCGGCTGGAGTTCGGTCTGCCGTTCGACAGGCAGATCGGCGCCCTGTTCGGGTTGCACGACTTCGAGGCCCGGCTGTTCGGGTTCAGCGCGGTGGACATCCTGACCGGCTTCGTCGCCGGCATGCTGGCGCTGGGTCTGTCCGAGGCCGCGTACATGGCCGAGATCGTCCGGGCCGGCATCCAGTCGGTGGACGAGGGGCAGACCGAGGCGGCTCAGGCGCTGGGCATGAGCCGGGCGCAGATCCTGCGGCGGATCGTGTTGCCGCAGGCGATGCGGGTGATCATTCCGCCGACCGGGAACGAGACCATCGCGATGCTCAAGGACACCTCGCTGGTGGCCTTCGTGCCGGTGTCGATGGAGCTGTTCTTCCAGCTCAAGGCCGTCGGTTCCCGAACCTTCCAGCCCTTCCCGATGTACGTCGCCGCGACGCTGTGGTATCTGCTGCTGACCAGCGTCCTGCTGGTGGGGCAGTACTACCTGGAGCGGCACTACTCGAAGGGTTTCGGGCGCAGTACGCGGGCTCGACAGCGGCTGCGAGGGCTCGCCGCCGAGAGCGGCAGCACGACGAGTGGGACGGCGCAATGACGGACACGACCGCTTCCCCGCAGGCGCCGACCGCCGAGTCCGGGCTGATGGTGCGGGCCGAGCAGGTGCACAAGTCGTTCGGGCCGCTGGAGGTGCTCAAGGGCATCGACCTGGAGGTCCGCTCCGGCGAGGTGTGCTGCCTGCTCGGGCCCTCCGGCTCCGGCAAGTCGACGTTCCTGCGCTGCATCAACCACCTGGAGAAGATCGACGCCGGCCGGATCCGGGTGGACGGCGACCTGATCGGCTACCGGGAGCGCGGCGGCAAGCTGTACGAGATGCGGGACAAGGACGTGGCCGCGCAGCGCCGCGCCATCGGCATGGTGTTCCAGCGGTTCAACCTGTTCCCGCACATGACGGTGCTGCAGAACGTCATGGAGGCCCCGGTGCTGCTGCGCCAGGCCAAGAAGGCGCAGGCCCGGGAGCACGCCGCTCAGCTGCTGGACCGGGTGGGACTGGGCGACAAGCTCGGCGCGTACCCCGGTCAGCTCTCCGGCGGACAGCAGCAGCGGGTGGCGATCGCCCGGGCGCTGGCCATGCGGCCGAAGCTGATGCTGTTCGACGAGCCGACCAGCGCGCTCGACCCGGAGCTGGTGGGCGAGGTGCTGGACACGATGAAGGACCTGGCCCGCGACGGCATGACGATGATCGTGGTGACCCACGAGATCGGCTTCGCCCGGGAGGTCGGCGACCACCTCGTGTTCATGGACGGTGGCGTGGTCGTCGAGCAGGGCGACCCGCGCGAGGTGATCTCGGCACCGAAGCACGAGCGGACCAAGGCGTTCCTGGCCAAGGTTCTCTGACCTCGGCCTCCGGTGCGGCGCGCGCCGCACCGGAGGCCGGAGTTGTCGGGCGTACGGACTAGAGTCGCTGCCGTGACAGCTACGACGCCGCGCCTGCTCCTCGTCGACGGACATTCCCTGGCATACCGGGCTTTCTTCGCCCTGCCTGTGGAGAACTTCTCCACCACGACGGGGCAGCCGACCAACGCCGTCTACGGCTTCACCTCGATGCTGATCAACGTGCTGCGCGACGAGCAGCCGACGCACATCGTCGTGGCGTTCGACGTCTCCCGCCGCTCCTTCCGCACGGACAGGTACGCCGAATACAAGGCCGGCCGCAGCGAGACCCCGACCGACTTCAAGGGCCAGGTCAGCCTGGTCAAGGAGGTCCTCGCCGCGCTGCGCGTGCCGGTGGTCGAGCGGGAGGGCTACGAGGCCGACGACGTCATCGCGACGCTCGCCTGCCAGGCCCGCGACCAGGGCATGGACGTGCTGATCACCACCGGCGACCGGGACGCGTTCCAGCTCGTCGGGGAGCAGGTCACTGTGCTCTACCCGCGCAAGGGCGTCTCCGACCTGGCCCGGATGGACCCGGCCGCGGTCGAGGCGAAGTACGGCGTCACCCCGGACCGCTACCGCGACCTGGCCGCGCTGGTCGGCGAGACCAGCGACAACCTGCCCGGCGTGCCGGGCGTCGGCCCGAAGACCGCGGCTAAGTGGATCAACCTGTACGGCGGCGTCGAGGGCGTGGTGGCCCGCGCCGACGAGATCAAGGGCAAGGCCGGCGACAGCCTGCGCGAGCGGCTCGCCGACGTGATCCGCAACTACGAGATCAACCGCCTGGTCTCCGACCTGGAGCTGCCGGTACGCCCCGAAGACGCCCGCTGGCAGGGCTGGGACCGCGAAGCGGTGCACCAGGTCTTCGACACGCTGCAGTTCCGCATCCTGCGCGACCGGCTCTACCAGTACCTGGAGGCGGTCGAGCCGGAGGCCGAGGCGGGCTTCGACCTTGACGGCGAGGTGCTCACCGAGCCGGGCGCGCTCGCGGGCTGGCTCGACACGCATGCCCCGGCGGGCGCCCCGGTGGGTCTGGCTGTCACGCTCGACACCGGCCCCAACCGCCGGCACACCGCCACGGTGACCGCTATGGCGCTGGCCACCGCGGGCGGCGCGGGCGCCTGGTTCGACCCGAGCGCCCTGGGCGCCGATGACGAGGCCGCGCTGGCCGGGTGGCTCGCCGACGCCGAGCGCCCGAAGGTGCTGCACGACAGCAAACCGGCGGTGCTGGCGTTCGCCGCGCACGGCTGGGAGCTGCAGGGCATCGCCCGCGACACGCAGATCGCCGCCTACCTGGCCCGCCCCGACCAGCGCTCCTACGACCTGACTGACCTGGCGCTGCGTTACCTGCACCGGGAGCTGCGTGTCGACGCGCCGGAGACCGGGCAGCTCACGCTCGACGGGCTCGGCGACGAGGGGGTGGCGGAGCAGAACCTCATGCTCCAGGCCCGCGCCACGCTCGACCTGGCCGACGCGATCGACGCCGAGCTGTCCCGCGACGGCGAGCAGTCGGCCCGGCTGATGGCCGGCGTCGAGCTGCCGCTGATGCGGGTGCTCGCCACCATGGAGCGCACCGGCATCGCCGCCGACACCGACTACCTCTCCGAGCTGGAGGCGCACTTCGCCGCCGAGGTGAAGGCCGCCGCCCAGAGCGCGTACGAGGTGGTCGGCCGCGAGTTCAACCTCGGCTCGCCGAAGCAGCTGCAGGAGATCCTCTTCACCGAGCTGGGCCTGCCGAAGACCAAGCGGATCAAGACCGGCTACACCACCGACGCCGACGCGCTCCAGTGGCTCTACGCGCAGACCGAGCACCCGCTGCTGCACCACCTGCTGCGCCACCGGGATGTGGCCAAGCTCAAGTCGACAGTGGACGGCCTGCTCAAGTCGGTCTCCGACGACGGCCGGATCCACACCACGTTCAACCAGACGGTGGCGGCGACCGGGCGGCTGTCCTCCACCGAGCCGAACCTGCAGAACATCCCGATCCGCACCGAGGAGGGGCGGCGGATCCGGCGCGCGTTCGTCGTCGGCGAGGGCTACGAGTGCCTGCTCACCGCCGACTACAGCCAGATCGAGATGCGGATCATGGCGCACCTGTCCTCGGACGACGCGCTGATCGAGGCGTTCAACTCGGGGCACGACTTCCACGCCGCCACCGCGTCGTCCGTCTTCACCGTCGAGGTCGGCGAGGTCACCGCCGATCAGCGCCGCAAGATCAAGGCGATGAACTACGGCCTGGCGTACGGGCTCAGCGCGTTCGGCCTGTCCCAGCAGCTCGGCATCTCCGCCGAGGAGGCGCGCGGGCTGATGGAGAACTACTTCGCCGGGTTCGGCGGGGTCCGCGACTACCTCCAGGAGGTGGTGGCCCGCGCCCGCCAGGACGGCTATACCTCCACCATCCTGGGCCGCCGCCGCTACCTGCCCGACCTGGTCAGCGACAACCGGCAGCGCCGGGAGATGGCCGAGCGGATGGCGCTCAACGCCCCGATCCAGGGCTCGGCGGCCGACATCATCAAGGTCGCGATGCTGCACGTCGACAGCGCGCTGCGCGACGCCGGGCTGCGGTCGCGGATGCTGTTGCAGGTGCACGACGAGCTGGTCTTCGAGGTCGCGCCGGGCGAGCGGGAGACGCTGGAGGCGCTGGTGCGTAAGCAGATGGGCGAGGCGTACCCGCTGTCGGTGCCGCTGGAGGTGTCGGTGGGCGAGGGCCGCGACTGGAACAGCGCCGACCACTAGTCGTTCTTGTCCGCGCCATCGCCATCCTTATAGTGGTCGATATTCATCAACTTCGAAGGGGTGGATGGCGATGGGTGTACGTCAGATGGTGAGCCGGCTGGCGGCGGCCGGATTGCTGGCCAGCGTGGCGGCCCTCACGCCCGCCACGGCGGCGCAGGCGGCCCCGACCGGGTGCAGCGCCTGGGACTTGGCCGGCGTCGGGTACGCGACCTGCACCGGCGGCACCGGCACCGTCTGGGTGACGGTCCACTGCATGAGCATCTGGGGAGATGAGTGGAGCCGCTCGGGCCCCAGAGTGGCGGTCGGCGGGGTGTCCACGGCGACCTGCCCGTTGCCGAAGTGGTCGGTGCAGGAGGTGTGGTACCAGACGGCTGGCTGAGCCGTGGCGGCTCCGCTCCGGGCGGCTGCCGCCGCCCGGTCACCGCTTGAGGGATCGTGGCCGATGCCGGGATCAAGCGGGCCGGTCAGAGACCGAGCAGCGTGGGCATCGCGTTGAGCGCGCCGTGCACCACCAGCAGCGGCCACATCCGGCGGTACCGGGACCACAGGTAGCCGAGGAAGAGCCCGAGCACCCCGTGGTTGACCAGCACTGTGGCCAGTTCGACGCCCGGCCGTCCGGTGCCCTGGATGGCCACGTGCCAGACCGCCCACACCAGCGACGCGAGCACGATCGCCGCCCAGCAGCGACTCCCACCGGGTCTGCAGCCACCGCCTGTAGAAGACCTCCTCCAGCAGCGCGTTCACCGCGAAGGCCACCAGCAGCGTGACTACCAGCTCGACCGGCGTGACGGTCCGCCCCCAGTCGCTGGCCGGCACGGCCAGCGGCGTCGCGTAGCTGAGCACCAGCCACACCGCCACCGGCAGCGCCGGACCCCACCGGTGGGCGGCGTCCGCCGGGGCCGGGCCCGGCCGCCACCGCGGCGGCCGGCGGCGCGCGGCCAGGAACACAGCGGCCGGTACGCCGAGCAGCAGCGCGAGCTTCAACACCGTGTACGCGGGCTCGCCGCCCAGCAGCGGCATGACGGCGGCGAACGCGATCCCGGCCAGCAGCAGCGGCACCGCCTCGCGGTACGGCGCGACCGGGTCCGGCCACCTCGGGTCGGACGCGGGTGGGATCAGGCGGATCAGCGCGATCCCGGCCAGCGCCGGGATCCAGCGGCTCCACATCGGTACGGTGCCGTCGTGGTCGGCGCTGTACCGGACACCGGTGTTCCCGGTCGCCACCAGGACGATCACCGCGACGGCGATGAGCCCGAGGCCCGCCAGGAGGACCACCCGCCCGGCGCGGGGATGACGGCCGGCGGTCGAGACGTCTGTCGTCATCGCCCGCACGGTACCAACGTGGGGCGAACGACCGGCCGGCTCAGCTCTTGAGCGGGTCGTGACCCCAGTTCATCAGCGACCAGCGCCACCTCGTGTCGCGGACGTCCCCGGAGGGGCGTTGGGCCAGGTGCCGGTGGACGTATCCGATCACCTTGCGCATGTGCTTGTAGTCGGCGGCGGTGAGGTCGGCGCGCTTGCGCCGCAGCAGGTCGACGATCCGGCGGCCGGAGTCGTGCCCGACCGACTCGCCGCCCTGGGTGCCCTTCTTGTGCCAGCCGACGTGCTTGGACTCGTCGGTCTCCAGCCAGCGGGACAGCTCGCCGGGCTTCATGTTCACCGCGTCGGTGAACTCCCGGTACGTCTGCTGCGGGTCCTCAGCGCGACTCATGGCGCAGCACCTCCGGTCGGTGGGCGACGTCGCGGCCCGAGTCGTCGTTGGTGATCCGGTACTGCGGCTGTTCCGGGGAGGCGTTCACGGTGTGCCCGCGGACGTGGGTGCGCTCGGTCAGCTTCTCCTTGACGACCCCGTACGCCCGGCCGCTGTGGCTGGCCCAGGAGACGTGGTCGCCGGCGCGGAACTCCTTCTCGGCCATGCCGGACGGTTACCCGCCGGGGATACCGAGTAACGGCGTCGTCAGGGCCGGATCTCCACGATCGGCAGCTTGATCGCGAAGGGGAACCGGTCAGTTCGTCGGCTTCTCGGCCACGAAGATCGCGGTGCCGGGGAAGAGTTGTCCGCGCAGCGGGCTCCACTGGCCCCAGATCCCCTGGTGCCCGGCCGGCCACTCCGGCTCCACCAGGTCCAGCAGGCGGAAACCGGCGCCGACCAGCTCCCGGATCCGGTCGCCGAGCGTGCGGTGCTGCTCGACGTACGTGGCCACGCCGTGCTCGTCCTGCTCGACGTAGGGGGAGCGGTCGAAGTACGAGTGCACGGCGGTCAGCCCGCCCTGGCCCGGGTCGTCCAGGAAGATCCAGCGCATCGGGTGGGTGACCGAGAAGACCCACCGGCCGCCGGGGCGTAGCACCCTTGCCACCTCGCGCATCGCCGCCGCCGAGTCGTCCACGAACGGGATCGCGCCGAAGGCGGTGCAGACGGCGTCGAACGCGGCGTCGGCGAACGGCAGGGCGAGCGCGTCGGCCTGCACCAGCGGCACGCGTACCCCGGTGCGGTCGGCGGCTTCGGCGGCGTGCCGCAGCATGCCGGCGGAGAGGTCCAGCGCGACCGGCCGGGCGCCCTGGGCGGCGAGCCAGCGGGCGGCGGCGGCCGCGCCGGCGCCGAGTTCGAGGATCCGGCGGCCGGTCACGTCGCCGAGCAGCTGGGCGTCGGCCTCGCGCAGTCCTTCCGGGCACCAGACGAAGTCGACGTCGCCGAGGAACGCGCCGTGCTCGGCCTGGTACGCGTCGGCGTCGGTGTCCCACCAGCCGCGGTTGGCGCGGCGGATCTCACCGGCCTCGACCCGTCGGCGGGTCACCCTGTCGTCGTCCACCCGTCCACGCTAGGTCCGGTGGCGCCGGGCCGGTCGGGTGGGGTGGCGGTTGGGACGGATGTGACGGACGAGACAGCTGTGGCACCTTACCGCGCAAAATCTCCGCTTTCGCAGACGATGAGTTCGCGCGGACCCGGGAGGGCTTGCACGCTGTGGTAATGCAGCGGGTAGGCTAGACGATGCGCTCGCGGATCGTGTGCCTCGGCAGGGAGCAGGTGCGCGGTCACCGGAGCCACTAATGATCTTCTCGCGTCGATCGTTCGGTGTGCCCGGCGACGGATCCGTTGGCGCGGAAGAGTCACTGCGACACCCATGCCCGCTGTGACAACCCATCCGACCGGAGCAACCGCCCACATGACGAGCAGCATCGAGGCCACCTCGAGCGCCAACAAGGTCACCCACGACGACCTCGGCTCTGAGGAAGCTTTCCTCGCCGCGATCGACGAGACCATCAAGTACTTCAACGACGGCGACATTGTCGAAGGCACCGTCGTCAAGGTCGATCGGGACGAGGTCCTGCTCGACATCGGCTACAAGACCGAGGGTGTCATCCCCTCTCGGGAGTTGTCGATCAAGCACGACGTGGACCCGGCCGAGGTCGTTTCGGTGGGTGACCACATCGAGGCCCTCGTCCTCCAGAAGGAGGACAAGGAGGGTCGGCTGATCCTCTCCAAGAAGCGGGCGCAGTACGAGCGGGCCTGGGGCACGATCGAGAAGATCAAGGACGAGGACGGCGTCGTCCGCGGCTCGGTCATCGAGGTCGTCAAGGGTGGTCTCATCCTCGACATCGGCCTGCGCGGCTTCCTGCCCGCGTCGCTCGTCGAGATGCGGCGTGTGCGTGACCTGCAGCCGTACGTCGGCCGCGAGCTCGAAGCCAAGATCATCGAGCTGGACAAGAACCGCAACAACGTGGTCCTGTCCCGCCGGGCCTGGCTGGAGCAGACGCAGTCCGAGGTGCGCACCGAGTTCCTCAACAAGCTGCAGAAGGGGCAGGTCCGCAAGGGCGTCGTCTCTTCGATCGTCAACTTCGGCGCGTTCGTCGACCTGGGCGGCGTGGACGGCCTCGTGCACGTCTCCGAGCTGTCCTGGAAGCACATCGACCACCCGTCCGAGGTCGTCGAGGTGGGCCAGGAGGTCGAGGTCGAGGTCCTGGACGTCGACCTGGACCGCGAGCGGGTCTCGCTGTCGCTGAAGGCGACGCAGGAGGACCCGTGGCGTCAGTTCGCCCGCACCCACGCGATCCAGCAGATCGTGCCGGGTAAGGTCACCAAGCTGGTGCCGTTCGGTGCGTTCGTCCGGGTGGACGACGGCATCGAGGGCCTGGTCCACATCTCCGAGCTGGCCGAGCGCCACGTGGAGATCCCGGAGCAGGTCGTGCAGGTCGGCTCCGAGGTCATGGTCAAGGTCATCGACATCGACCTGGAGCGCCGCCGGATCTCGCTGTCGCTCAAGCAGGCCAACGAGGGCTTCGTCGAGGGCGAGGAGCACTTCGACCCGACCCTCTACGGCATGGCCGCGACCTACGACGAGCAGGGCAACTACATCTACCCGGAGGGCTTCGACCCGGAGACGGGCGAGTGGCTCGAGGGCTACGACAAGCAGCGCGAGACCTGGGAGCAGCAGTACGCCGAGGCGCGTCAGCGCTGGGAGGCCCACACCAAGCAGGTGCAGACCTCCCGCGCCGCCGACGCCGAGGCCGCTGCCAACCCGGCTCCGCCCGCCACCAGCAGCACCACCACCTCGACCTCGGCCCCGAGCCGTCAGGCCGAGGAGCCGGCTGGCACGCTCGCGACCGACGAGGCGCTCGCCGCGCTGCGGGAGAAGCTCGCCGGCGGCAAGTGACCGGACGCTGACGCCTGCTCGTCCCACCGGACGAGCCGGCGACTGCCTCTGAACGACGGGCCCCGTCCCCGCGTTCCGCACCAGCGGAGCGCCGGGGGCGGGGCCCGCGTCGTGTGCCGGGCGGGTTTGGCATGCGGACGACGGATCCGGTTGACTGTCCGGGTGCTGAAGGTGGGGCTGACCGGCGGAATCGGATCGGGCAAGAGCGCGGTGGCGAGCCGGCTCGCCGCGCTGGGCGCGGTGATCGTCGACTCGGACCGCATCGCCCGCGAGATCGTCGCGCCCGGCACCGACGGGCTGGCCGAGGTGGTCGCGGCCTTCTCCGAGAAGATCCTGGACGCCGACGGGGCGCTGGACCGGGCCGCCCTGGGCGCGCTGGTCTTCGGCGACGAGGCCGCCCGCCGCACGCTCGAAGGGATCACCCATCCCCGGGTACGCGCGCGCAGCGCCGAACTGGTCGCCGCCGCTCCCGCCGACGCGATAGTCGTCAACGACGTGCCGCTGCTGGTCGAGGTGGGACTCGCGCCGACGTACCACCTGGTGGTCGTGGTGCAGACGGCCGTGCCGACCCGGATGGCCCGGCTGACCCGCGACCGGGGCATGGCCGCGGCGGAGGCGCAGCGGCGCATCGCCGCGCAGGCCGACGACGCCACCCGCCGCGCGGTCGCCGACGTGCTGCTCACCAACGACGGCACGCTCACCGAGCTGCACGCCGCCGTGGACGCCCTCTGGCGGGACCGCCTGGCACCCTACGAGCGCAACGTCCGCGAGCGCCGCGCCGTGCCGCCCGACCCGGCGGCGCTCGCCGGCCCGGACCCGACCTGGCCCGAGCAGTACGCCCGGCTGGCCGCCCGGATCCGCCACGCGGCCGGCGGCGACATCCGGGTCGACCACGTCGGCTCCACCGCGGTGCCGGGGCTCGCCGCGCCGGACGTGATCGACATCCAGGTGACCGTCTCCTCGCTGGACGAGGCGGACGGCCCGCTCGCGCAGCGGCTGGCCGATGCGGGCTTCCCCCGGCTGCCGGGCGAGTGGTGGGACGCGCCCCGCCAGCCCGAGCCGGCGCGCTGGGCCAAGCGGCTGCACGGCGGCGCGGACCCGGGGCGTCCGGTGCGGCTGCACCTGCGCGAGGCCGGCTCACCCGGCTGGCGGCACGCGCTGCTGATGCGCGACCACCTGCGCGCCGACCCGGCGCGGCGGGGCGACTACCTGCAGGTGAAGCGGGATCTGGCGGCCACCGCGCCGGAGCGCGCCGCGTGGGGCACAGTCAACGACCCGTGGTTCGACGAGGAGCGCCTGCGCGCCGAGGAGTGGGCCGCGCAGACCGGCTGGCGCCCCTGACCGCACTCCCGCCCCGCCGCGTCCCCGCACGGATCCGGCTCGCGGCGCCGGGTGGGTCACCGCGACGTCGGGGCCGGTGAACCGGCGGGCACGCGGCCCGGCGCGAGGTCGAGCCGGACCCAGACGCCGGACCCGGCACGCAGTTCCAGCCGGTGCGGCAGCCCACCCCGGTCGAGCCACCAGCGCCTGCCGCCCGGCACCTCGACGACGTCGACGGCCCGGTCGGCGAGCCGGTCCTCCCGCACCCGGACGGCAGCGCCTTGCGGCGCGTGCACCGCGGCCCGCAGCGCCGCGTCGAGCAGCCGGTCCAGGTCGTCGCCGGGCGGGCGCGCAGGCGCCGAGAGCAGCGCGGCTGGTACCGGCGTCCGGGGCGTCGCCGGCCCGTCGGGGGACCGGTGCACCTCGGCCACCCGGCCCGGCCGGGCCCAGCGCAGGGTGCGACGGCCGCTGTCGTCCTCGATCACCACCAGGTACGCCGACGAGGTCGTCCAGCTCAGCGTGCCCGTACCGCGCAGGGTGGCGGACGGGCCGAGCGGGGCGGTCGCGGTCACCGCCGCGCCGCCGACGGCGCGTAACCGGGCGGGCAGCGCGGCCAGCCGCTCGGCCTCGTCGTCGGTGAGGTCACGGGGCTGCCCGGGCCGGCCACCGAGGGCGTCCACCGGGTGCAGCGTGGGCCGGTCCGCGCGGCTCAGCTCGACGGTGACCGGGGTGCCGTCGGCCAGCCGTCCGGCGAGCCGGTGCAGGCGGGCGTCCGCGTCCAGCCAGAGCGTGAGCCGCGGGTCGCCCGACACGGGGAGCGGCGCCTGGAGCACGTCCACCGGCACACCGTCGACGCTGTCGTGACGCAGCCACCGGCCGTCCGTGCCGGGCGGGTCGACCCGCGTGGCGCCCAGCCCGATCAGCAGGTCGCGTACCGCGCCCAGGCCGTGCCCGCCGGCCGGGTCCCGCATCCGCCACCGGTCCGTGGGCGGCACCAGCGGGGGCCGGGCCGGCGTGGGGAGCGCCGCGGGGTCGGGGCGCACGAGCAGCGCGGACGTGGTGGCCTGGGCCAGGCCCCGGTCGGCGCCCGCGCCGGGACCGCCGACGTCCAGGTAGACCAGGGGACGGGCCCAGTCGATCCAGCCGACCAGTTCGGTACGAGCGCCGCCGGCGCCCACTGTGATCCGGACGCCGGCGCGCACGTCGCGCAGGTTGGTGACCCGCAGCGCGGCCACCCGGTCGACCTCGGCCGGGGTGAGCGGGCGGGCCGTCCCGGCCGGTTCGCTCCGTCCGGGTACCCAGGCCAGCAGCGCGGCGACCAGGGCCGTCGCGGAGATCACGGCGGCGCCCGCGAGCGCGGCGAGCATGATCCGCCGGTGGCCCGGCCCGTCCGGTGGGTCGTCGGCGCCGTCCAGTTCCGGGTCGCCTCCCGGCCGGGCCGGGAGAGCGGGGGAGCGGCCGAGGCCGGCCTCGGCGCGGCGGCGCCGGCCGGCCACGGTGGCGGGCCGGGCCGGTGAGCTGGTGCGGGCGCGGCGGTGCCGCCGACCGGGCTCACGGGGCACGGCCTGGTCGCCGCCCCCACGGGCGGTGAGCCGGTGGGGACGACCCGCGCCGCGCGGCCGGCCGGCGTCGTCAGCGGGCAGGGGCACGCCGGTGTCGGGTTCGTGTCGCGGCCGGCGGTCGGGAGAGGTCCCCACGAGTGGAAAACGCGAGAGCGGGGTTTCGGTGACGAGCAGGGGCGCTCGCGGCGGCCGGTCAGCGCCTGCGCGCGACCACCGTCGGCGCGCACGCCGGTCGACCCGGGTGCTGCGGCCCTGGCGCCGGGGGCAACCGGGCCCCGGAAGGGGGCGGTCGCCGGCCCGGTCGGCCGCCGCGAGCGGCCTACGGTACGAGGGTAAACCCGTGAGATGAGCCACACAATGGGAATATCGAAGCTGATCAGGGACGGTCCGTGGTCGTGGCCGAAGTGTCGGACCTCGGGCGTACCGTTGGTGGCATGGCGCTCGACATTCCCCGGCTCGACGGCCGCTTCCAGGTCGTCAGTGAGTT
The DNA here is from genome assembly GCF_014203425.1 of Micromonospora echinospora. Classification (NCBI taxonomy): domain Bacteria; kingdom Bacillati; phylum Actinomycetota; class Actinomycetes; order Micromonosporales; family Micromonosporaceae; genus Micromonospora; species Micromonospora echinospora. The sequence continues at coordinate 5,591,478 of NZ_JACHJC010000001.1, read as the reverse complement.
CCAGCCGGCCGGTGACCAGCCGGCGGCGATCGACGAGCTTGAGCGTCGCGTGCGGCGCGGCGACCGCAACACGGTGCTGCTCGGCGCGACCGGCACCGGCAAGAGCGCCACCACGGCGTGGCTGGTCGAGCGGCTTCAGCGGCCGACCCTGGTGCTCGCCCCCAACAAGACCCTCGCCGCCCAGCTCGCGAAGGAGTTCGGCGAGCTGCTGCCGCGCAACGCGGTGGAGTACTTCGTCTCCTACTACGACTACTACCAGCCCGAGGCGTACATCCCGCAGACCGACACCTACATCGAGAAGGACTCCTCGGTCAACGAGGAGGTCGAGCGGCTGCGGCACTCGGCCACCATGTCGCTGCTCACCCGGCGGGACGTCATCGTGGTCGCCACCGTCTCGGCGATCTACGGCCTGGGCACGCCGGAGGAATACCTCGAGCGCGCCGTCCGGGTCAAGGTGGGGCAGGAGCTCGACCGCGACCGGCTGCTGCGGCGGCTGGTCGACATCCAGTACACCCGCAACGACATGGCCTTCCAGCGCGGCACCTTCCGGGTCCGCGGCGACACGCTGGAGATCATCCCGGCGTACGAGGAGCTGGCGGTCCGGATCGAGCTGTTCGGTGACGAGATCGAGAAGCTCTACTACCTGAACCCGCTGACCGGCGACGTGGTCCGCGAGGTCGACAGCTTGATGATCTTCCCGGCCACGCACTACGCCGCCGGTCCGGAGCGGATGGAACGGGCGATCCGCGACATCGAGGCCGAGCTGGGCGAGCGGCTGGCCGAGTTGGAGCGGCAGGGCAAGCTGCTGGAGGCCCAGCGGCTGCGCATGCGCACCACCTACGACATCGAGATGATGCGCCAGGTGGGCTTCTGCTCCGGCATCGAGAACTACTCCATGCACATCGACGGCCGGCTGCCCGGCAGCCCGCCGCACTGCCTGCTCGACTACTTCCCGGACGACTTCCTCACAGTGATCGACGAGTCGCACGTGACGATCCCGCAGATCGGCGGCATGTACGAGGGCGACGCCTCCCGCAAGCGGATGCTCGTCGACCACGGCTTCCGGCTGCCGAGCGCCGCGGACAACCGGCCGCTGCGCTTCGACGAGTTCCTGGAGCGGGTGGGCCAGATGGTCTACCTCTCCGCCACCCCCGGCCCGTGGGAGCTGGAGCGGTCCCAGGGCGAGTTCGTCGAGCAGGTGATCCGCCCCACCGGCCTGATCGACCCCGAGGTGGTGGTCAAGCCGACCAAGGGCCAGATCGACGACCTCATGCACGAGATCAAGCTGCGCACCGAGCGGGACGAGCGCGTGCTCGTCACCACGCTCACCAAGAAGATGGCCGAGGACCTCTCCGACTACCTGCTGGAGAACGGCATCCGGGTGCGCTACCTGCACTCCGAGGTCGACACGCTGCGCCGGGTCGAGCTGCTGCGCGAGCTGCGCAAGGGCGACTACGACGTGCTCGTCGGCATCAACCTGCTCCGGGAGGGTCTCGACCTGCCCGAGGTCTCCCTGGTGGCGATCCTCGACGCCGACAAGGAGGGGTTCCTGCGCAGCGGCCGGTCGCTGATCCAGACCATCGGCCGGGCGGCCCGTAACGTCTCCGGCCAGGTCCACATGTACGCCGACAAGATCACGCCGTCGATGGCGAACGCGATCGACGAGACCAACCGGCGCCGGGCCAAGCAGATCGCGCACAACGAGGCGAACGGCATCAGGCCGGAGCCGCTGCGCAAGAAGATCCACGACATCCTCGACGACATCTACCGCGAGGCGGAGGACACCGAGAACAGCAACGTCGGCGGGGCCGTGCGGCAGCTCTCCCGGGGCAAGGCGCCGGTGAAGGAGACGCGCAGCCGCCGCGGCGCCGCGGGGACCCCGTCGCGCGAGGGGATGGCCCGTGCCGACCTCGCCAACCTCATCCAGGAGCTCAACGACCAGATGCTCGCCGCCGCGCGGGAGTTGCAGTTCGAGCTGGCCGCCCGGATCCGGGACGAGGTCGCCGACCTCAAGAAGGAGTTGCGCGGGATGGACGCCGCAGGGGTCCGGTGACCGGCGCGACGGCCGGGGCGGCGCGATGCTGACCGAGGCCGTCGTCGCGCGCCCCGACCCGCGACTGCGTCAGTGGGTGGACCGCTACCTCGGCTACCGCGAGGACGTGCCCGTCCCGCTTGCACGCCGGGAGGTGGCGGGCGCGTTCGTGGTGCTGATCCTCGGCTGGGGCGACCCGCTGGACGTCACCGATCCGCGTGACCCGGCCCGGGGCGCGTACGGCACGAACGCCTTTCTGGCCGGTCCGTTCGACGGCTGGTGCGTTACCCGCACCGTGGGGACGGGCACCGGGGTCCAGGTGCTGCTGACCGCCCCGGCGGCTCGCCGCCTGCTCGGGCTGCCGCTGGCCGACCTGGCCAACCGGGCGGTGCCGGTCGACGCGGTGGCGGGCTGGCTGGTCCGGCTGCGCGACGAGCTGGCCGGAGCGCGGGACTGGCCGCAGCGCTTCGCCCGGCTCGACGCCGTCCTTGCCGCGCGGCTGGCGGAGACCGCGCCGGTGGACGCGTACCTGCTGGCGGCCTGGCGGCGGCTGGCCGGCGAAGGCGGGGTGGGCGTGGCCACGCTGGCCCAGGAGCTGGGCTGGTCGCGCCGCCACCTGTCGGTCCGGTTCCGGCGGGAGTTCGGCCTGCCGCCGAGGACCGTCGCCCGCCTGCTGCGCTTCGACCGGGCGTACGCGAGCCTGGGCCGCACCGTGCTCACCGCGCCCGCCGCCGTGGCGGACGAGACCGGCTGGGCGGAGCGGGCGGCCCGGTGGGGCTACTACGACCAGTCGCATCTCATCCGTGAGTTCCGCGAGTTCGCCGGGGCCACCCCGGCTGCGCTGGCCGGGCCGGGATCCCATTCGTCCAATCCGGCCTGACCGGCCGCCCGGCAGACTGGCGGCATGCAGAGCGTTTATCCCGTCTTGCGGTATCCCGACGTACGAGCAGCAGTCGACTTCCTCTGTTCCGCCTTCGGCCTCACCGTGCGTGAACTGCACGAGCTGCCCGACGGCACCCTCGTCCACGTCGAGCTGGAGTACGCCGGCGACCTGGTGATGCTCGGCCCGGGGCCGGCGCCGCAGCCCCGCCCGGCCGACGACGACTACCGCGTCTACCTGGCGATCGACGACGTCGACGCCCATCACGAGCGGGCCCGGGCGGCCGGCGCGGAGATCGTCCGGGCGCCGTTCGACACCGACTACGGCTCCCGTGACTACATCGCCCGCGACCTGTCCGGCGTGGTCTGGTCGTTCGGCACCTACCGCCCCTGAACGACTGGCGCCTACTTCGCGCGTGGTAGCGCTGTGTGGGTGAAGTATTGCCGAGCGTGATGGTCATGCGTACGCTCCTCCCCTGGGAGGCGTGCATGCCGTTGTCAGCAAGTCCCGTGGTCCGGAGGGCGCGGCTCGGTGTGGAGCTGCGCCGGCTGCGCCGTCGCGAGTCGCTCACGCTGGAGCAGGTCTGCGTCCGGCTGGGTTGGGCATCCACCTCGAAGCTGTCCCGCATCGAGCTGGGGCAGAGCCGGCCCGACCTGGCCGACGTGCTCGACCTGCTCGACGTCTACCAGGTGCCGTCACCGCAGCGGGACGAGTTGATCGTCATCGCCCGGGACGCCGCCACCGGACGCGGCTGGTCCCGGGCGCTCGGCGAGATGGGCGAACGGCAGCGGGCGTACGTCGAGCTGGAGGCGGGCGCCGAGCGCATCGTCGAGTACCAGTGCGCGCTCGTGCCCGGCCTGCTCCAGACCCCGGCGTACGCCCGGTTGCGTGTGTCGGCGGGCGCGGCGCTGACCGGCGACGTCGACGTGGAGGCCGAGGTCCGCGCCCGCGCGGCGCGTCAGGAGCTGCTGATCCGGCCGGACCCGCCGCACTACACGGCGTTGATCGACGAGCGGGTCTGCGACCCGGACGGCCTGCCCGGTGACGTGTGGCGCGACCAGATGCGGCATCTGCTCGCCCTCGCCGAGCGGCCACGCGTCAGCGTCCGGCTGCTGCCCGGCGCATCCTGCGGCGACGGCCCGCACCCGCTCGCGCCGTTCTCCTACTACGCCTACCCCGATCCGGCGGACCCGCGCACCGTGCTGGTGGAGACGCTCACCACCGACGTGCGCCTGGTGTCCGAGACGGACGTGACCCACTACGAGCGGGTCATCGAACTGCTGCTCGCGGTCGCGCTGCCACCCGATGCCACGGCCGAGTTGGTGGCCCGGCGGCTGGGCGCAGCGCCGGTGCCCCGTCAGCGCGATCCGCACGACCTGGGCTGACCCGTACGACCTGGACTGACCCGTACGACCTGGACTGACCCGTACGACCTGGACTGACCCGTACGACCTGGACTGACCGGCGCGACCTGGCGCGACCACCGGGCCCGGCGCCCCCGATGACCGTCGGGGCCGGTGGCCGCGCAGCGCGCAGGCTACGGCACGGGTACGACAGTTCAGGCCGGGACGTCGGTGAAGTGCTCGACCAGCGGCGGCCCGGCGAAGTACGGGCCGATCAGCCCGCGCCACTGCGCGAACCGTTCGGTCTGGCGGAAGTTCACGTCGTGCGCCTCGACCGAGTCCCACTCGACCAGCAGGACGAACCGGGAGGGCGACTCCACGCCCCGGGTCATCCGCACGGAACGGCAGCCCTCGGCGCCGGCGAGGATCGGCCGCGCCTGCGCGTAGGCGGCGGCGAAGTCGTCCTCGTTTCCGGGCGTCACATCGATAAGCGCGACCTCAAGAACCATGCCCGCAGCCTGCCATGCCACCCCGCCGGAGGGTACGCCCCGGGGGAGATCCCGTCCGGGGCGAGGCTCCCCCGCGACTTCGTCCCCAGACTGATGGGCTAGCCTCCTAGGACGCGCTGCGAGACGTGAGGCAGCACACGTCACCGAGCCGGACGACGGCCCGGAGATGCGGCGCATGGGTGTGATGGTGAACAATGGCGGCCGAGGAGGGGAGTATTCCCTCGCGGCGGAGTCGTCAGCACGGAAGAGCCCCCGGTACCCCCACGGTGGCCCGACCCGGCTCCGTCGGTCGGAACCGGCTACCGGGCTCCGGCGGAAGAGACCTCCGACAGTCACCCCTGTCAGCGTCGACGCACCCCGGCACCCCACCCGGCGTACGGTGTGCCCGACGCCGCGTGTCTGCCGGAGGATGGATTTGAACGTGTCCGCATTGGTGTGGGCGGTAACGCTGATCGCGATGATCGCGGTCCTGCTCGCCGACCTGTTCATCATCGGCCGGCGACCGCACGAGCCCAGCGTCCGCGAATCGAGCCTCTGGGTGGGCTTCTACGTCGGCCTGGCACTGGTCTTCGGCGCGGTGCTCTGGCTGACCTCGGGCGCCGGTGTGGCGGGCGAGTTCTACACCGGCTGGCTCACCGAGTACAGCCTCTCGGTGGACAACCTCTTCGTCTTCGTCATCATCATGGCCCGCTTCGGGGTGCCCCGGCAGTACCAGCAGAAGGTGCTGCTCGTCGGCATCATCCTGGCGCTGGTCATGCGCGGCGGTTTCATCGCGGCCGGCGCGGCGCTGATCTCCCAGTTCTCCTGGGTCTTCTACATCTTCGGCGCGTTCCTCATCTACACCGCGGTGAACCTGGCCCGGCAGGGCGAGCCGGACGAGGACGAGTTCAGCGAGAACCTGCTGATCCGGTGGAGCCGCCGGGCGCTGCCGCTGTCCCGGGACTACGACGGGGCGAAGATCACCACCCGGGAACACGGGCGGCGGCTCTTCACCCCGATGCTGATCGTGATGATCGCGATCGGCACCACCGACCTGATCTTCGCGCTCGACTCGATCCCGGCGATCTTCGGCATCACCCAGGAGCCGTACCTGGTCTTCACCGCGAACGTGTTCGCGCTGATGGGGCTGCGGCAGCTCTACTTCCTGCTCGGCGGCCTGCTGGACCGGCTCATCTACCTCAGCTACGGGCTGGCGGTGGTGCTCGGCTTCATCGGCGTGAAGCTGGTGCTGGAGGCGCTCGCCGACAACCACCTGCCGTTCATCAACGGCGGCGAGCCCGTGGGGTGGGCCCCGCACATCCCGATCTGGCTGTCGCTCACCGTCATCCTCGGCACCCTGGCCCTGGCCACTGTGGCAAGCCTGGCGAAGTCGTCGCGGGACCGGCGACGGGAGCTGGTCAAGGCCCCCCGCTGACCGGATCACCATCCGCTGGGCGTCCTCGTGCCGGGGGCGCCCAGCGGCGTTTCCGGAAGGTCAGACGCGGTGCGCGCCGACGAGTGTGGCGACCCGGTCGGCGGGCAGCTCCTCCTCGACCACCCGGCGGGTCAGGTAGCAGGCGTGCAGCATCCGGCGCCGGCCGCTGTGCGGCTCGGCCGACACGATCCCGACGTGGTGGACGCGCCGGCCGGGCCGCGCGAAGAAGTAGAGGTCACCGGGACGCTCGTCGTCGAGCGCCACCGGCGTCGTCGCGTCCGCCTGGTCGTCGGCGTCGCGGGGGAGCGAGATCCCGTACCGCCGCCAGGCCAGGTGGACCAGCCCGGAGCAGTCGATGCCGTCGGTGGACAGGCCGCCCCAGACGTAGACCAGGTCGCGCAGCCGCTCGGCGACCGCGAGCACCTCCTTGGCCTCGGGGCGTTCGGCCGGCAGCGGCACCAGGTCGCCCTCCGGGGCCCACAGCGGGTCGGCCCGACCCGGTACGCGGACCGGTCGCCCGCCGTCCACCGGTCGCCCGGCCGACGCGAGGCGGGTGCCGAGCACCACTCCGCTGAGCGCCGCAGCGCCGCCCGGCGTGACGCGCAGCGTGGTGTGGGCGACGTCGACGGTCAGCGCGGCGTCGACCGGCTCGGCAGCGGTCAGGTGGGCGGTCCGCACCCAGCCCGGGTAGCCGTCGGCGCCGTGTTTCGCGGCGGGCTGCCCGAGCGCCACCACCCGGGTCCAGCCGTCCGTCCGCGTCTCGGTGACCCGTACCCGCTCGCCGAGCAGCAACTGGGTCAGGACGCAGTCGTCGACCTGCTGCTCGCGGTCCATGCCGGCGATCCAGGCGGCGATGTCGGGGGAGTCGGCGAGAGCGGGCCGGTCGATCGGGCGCACCGCGTCGGGTGCTGTCCACAGGGTCGCCACCGGCACCCGTACGACGGCCTGCCGGCACGGTTGAGGCGCCACGCGCGTACCCCTCTCTGCAGTGGTTCTCCGGGCGACCCTATGAAAGATTCTGCCGCCGTTCAACCATGTGACTGAATTTTAGCTTCACGTAGGCCGGTGACGCCGAGCCCCGGCGCGTCCGGCAGCAGCACGCTCGCGCCCTCGTACCGGATGCCGCCGGTGACCGGCGACCAGGCCAGCCACCACGCGGCGTCGAGGTCCGACACCGCCGTGGTGCCGTAGGCGGCGACCAGGCTGGCGGCGGCGCCGACCCCGACCGGCCCTTCCATCATCGAGCCGACGATGGTGCCCATGCCGTGCGCGGCGGCCAGGTCCAGCAGCGTGCGGGCCGCTTGCAGGCCGCCGCACTTGGCCAGCTTCACGTTCACCATGTCCGCCGCGCGCCGCCGGATCACCTCGACCAGGTCACGCGTGTCGAAGACGGACTCGTCGGCCAGGATCGGCAGCCCGACCCGGTCGCTGACCCAGGCCAGTCCGTCCAGGTCACGGCGGTGCACCGGCTGCTCGACCAGTTCGACGTCGAGCCCCGCGTCCTCGATCGCGCGGATCACCCGGACCGCCTCCCGCGGCGTCCAGCCCTGGTTGGCGTCCAGCCGGATCCGTACGTCCGGCCCGACCGCGGCCCGCACCGCGCGGACCCGGTCCAGGTCGCCGCGGGCGTCGGTGCCGACCTTGAGCTTGAGCACCCCGAACCCCTCGGCGCCGCGCCGCGCCGCCGTCGCGGCCAGGTCGACCGCGTCGCCGGCGGCCAGCGTGACGTCCGTCGGCACGCGCAGCGCCGTGCCACCGAGCAGGCGCACCAGGGGTACGCCGAGCCGCCGCGCGGCCAGATCGTGCAGCGCCACGTCGAGCGCCGCCTTCGCCGACTCGTTGCCCACCACGGCGCGACGCAGCAGCGCGCAACCCGCCTGGAGGTCGTCGGCGTCCCGGCCGATCAGCAGCGGCGCGAGCAGTTCGCGTACGCACGCCTCGGCGCCGGCCACCGACGCGCCGGTGACCTGCCAGACCTGCGGCGACTCACCGAAACCCGAACGGCCGTCGCCGTCGATCACCTCCACGACCAGCGTGTCCACGGTGGTGGTACGGCGCAGCGCGGTGACGAACGGGGTGTGTAAGGGGGCCGACAGACGGTGGGTGCGTACCGCGGCGATGGTCATGTGGGGCACCCTATAGCCAACTGGCGGCGAGCAGGGGAGGGCCGATGACCGGGCGGGAATGGGAGCTGGTTGGTGCGCCGAACGCGCGTGACCTGGGCGGACTGCCGACGACCGACGGGCGGCGGGTACGCGCCGGACGGCTCATCCGCACGCCCGCGCTGGGCCGGCTCACCGACGAGGACCTGCCGGTGCTGGGCAAACTCGGCCCGGCCTGCGTGGTGGACCTGCGCGACGCCCACGAGCAGGCGGTGGCACCGCCGGACCGGCTGGCCGGTGCGCCCCGCGTGGTGCATCTGCCGGTCTACGACGCGGCGCATCCCGTGTTCACGTACGTCTCGGCAGTGCTGCAGGGCCACGACCTGAACGCCTACGCGGCGCTGGCCCGGGAGGGCATGCCGGGGGCGATGACGGCGATCTACCGCTGGTTCGTCACCGGCGAGTCGGCGCGGGCCGGCTTCAGCGCGGCGGTGCGGCTGGCCGTCGAGGACGCGAACCTGCCGCTGCTGTTCCACTGCTCGGCCGGCAAGGACCGCACCGGCTGGCTGTCGGTGGTGCTGCTGACCGTGCTGGGCGTGGAGGAGGAGGCGATCCGCGCCGACTACCTGGTGCACAACGAGCTGACCGAGAGCCTGCGCGAGGTGCTGCTGTCGGCGATGATCCGGCGCCGGCCGGACCTGGACCCGGCGGCGGCGCGGCCGCTGCTGGAGGTGCGCCCGGAATACCTGGACGCCGCCTACGACGAGGTGCGCCGGGCGCACGGCTCGTTCGAGGCGTACCTGCGGGACGGTCTGGGGGTGACCGACGCGGACCGCGCGGCGCTGCGCGAGCGGCTGCTGGAGTAGCCGGTCAGCCGGCCAGGTCGTGCCGGGCGGCCCAGACCCGCTCGGAGACGTGCGCGATCAGCCGGCAGGCGTCGTCCTCCACCTCGTCGCCGTCCGCGCCGCCGTCGGCCAGGTCGGTGGTGGTGCAGACGACGATCGTGTACGGCGGCGCGTCGTCCGGGAACACCACGCCCGCGCCGTGGCGCACACCGCGTACCCAGCCGTTCTTGTGCGCGATCCGGGTGCCGTCGGGCAGCCCGGCGGCGAGGTCCTCGCGGTGTTCCTGGGCGGCGAGCACGTCGAGCATGGCGGCGCAGGCGGACGGCGAGGCGAGCGGGCCGGGCCGGGTCGCGCCGAGCGCCAGCTCGCCGAGCAGGGCGGCCAGGTCGGCGGCGGTGACCAGGTTGTCGATGCCGGAGTCGCGGGCGGCGAAGTCCTCGATGCCGCGGCCGGTGACGCTGTGCCGGGCACCGGCGAGCCTCCACGCCTGCGCCACCGCGGGCAGCCCCACCTGGCCGATGCAGATGTTCGTGGCCAGGTTGCTGGACCGGACGATCATCCGCTCGGCGAGCCAGCGCAGCGGCGCGTCCCCGCCGACCCGGTCCCAGACCGCCTCGTCGTTGTCGTAGTCCCGGGCGTTGGCGAACCGGGGCGCGCCCGGCAGCGCGGAGTCGAACGAGTTTCGCACCGGCACCGGCGCGTCCAGGTCGAGCCGGCCGGCCTCGGCGGCGCGGAACAGCGCCACCAGCACGGCCAGCTTCATGGTGCTCGCCGCGTAGTGGGTGGCGTCGGCGCGCCGCGTCCACGTGGGCCGCGCGCCGGGGCGGCCCACGTACGCGGAGACGGTGCCGGGCACCTTGTCCAGGTGCGCGTCGAGCTCCTCCCAGGTCATGGGGGCACCGTAGCCGATCTTCGGGGTCTACGCGGGACAGCGGTGACCATGGGCGCGGGGCTAGCGTGCGGAGATGACGACCCCGTTGTACGACGACATCGCCGACTGGTACGAGGAGTACGCCAGCGAGACCTCGTCGGTCTACATGGACCGGATCCGGTCGGTGCTGGCCGGACTGCTGGGCGAGGGCCCGGGCCGCTGCCTCGACCTGTGCTGCGGCACCGGCGCGCACGCGGCCGAGCTGCGCCGTCTCGGATGGACACCGGTGGGCGTGGACCTGTCCGGCGGGCAACTGCGCCACGCCCGGTCCCGGCTGCCGGTGGCCCGGGCCGACGCGACAGCGCTGCCGCTGGCCACCGGCGCGGTGACAGCAGCTGTGTGCGTACTCGCGCACACCGACATGCCCGACTATCCGGCCGCGCTCGCGGAGGCGGCGCGGGTGCTGGCGCCCGGCGGTCGGCTGGTGCACGTCGGGGTGCACCCGTGTTACGTCGGTGCGTTCGCCGACCGGTCCGAGCCGGAGCGGATCGTCATCGACGGCGGGTACGCCTCACGGGAGCACACGCTGCGGTCGTGGAACGCCGTCGGGGTGCGGGCGCGTGTCGGCGCCTGGCACCTGCCCCTGGCCGACCTGCTCAACGCCGTGGCCGCGGCCGGTCTGGTGGTGACCCGGGTGGTCGAGTCCGGCTCCGGCCCCGTGCCCGACGCCCTGGCGATCGCCGCCACCAAACCCCGCTGACGCCCCTTTCCCGTCATCCTCCCGGCCTCGCGCAGATGCCTGCGCCCGCGCTCACCGCTGCCGCGTCCGCTTCCACCGCTGCCAGCTGCGCTCGCACCGTTGCCGCGTGCGCTCCCACTGCTGTCGGCTGCGCTCGTCCGCTCCCACGTCCGCTCCCACCGCTGTCGGCTGCGCTCGTCCCGCTGCCGCGTCCGCTCACCCGCCGACCTCCCGTTCACCGGGATATCGCGGCCACATCCCGAGATCCACGTAGACCTTGGTAGGAATCGGCCCCTGGAGGGGCCATTTCGTACCAAGATCTCGCGCTTCTCAGTCGATCATGAGGTTGGCGGCGGTTGCGGAGATCGAAATCGCCGCCAACCTCATGATCGGCAGGGCAGGGCAGGGCAGGGCAGGGCAGGGCAGGGCAGGGCAGGGCAGGGCAGGGCAGGGGACAGGACTCGGGACCGAAACGGGGACGGATATCGGGGCGGGGTGGGACCAGGCACGGGCATGGGCACAACGCGGCTACGGCTACGGCTGCGGCGGGGGACGGGGCGAGAGGGTGAGGAGAGCGGGAGGCGGAGACGGCGGAGCCCGGTCCGCCTAGGGCGGGCCGGGCTCCGGGTGGGGCGGGTGGGGTGGGTCAGCCGGCGTGCTTGCGGCGGGCGGCCATCCGGCCGCGCTGGGTCTGGTCCAGCACCACCTTGCGGATGCGCACCGCGGCCGGTGTGACCTCGACGCACTCGTCCTCGCGGCAGAACTCGAGGGCCTGCTCCAGCGACAGCTTGCGCGGCGGGATCAGCTTCTCGGTCTCGTCGGCGGTCGACGAGCGCATGTTGGTGAGCTTCTTCTCCTTGGTGATGTTGACGTCCATGTCGTCGGAGCGGGAGTTCTCGCCGACGATCATGCCCTCGTACACCTCGGTGCCCGGGTCGACGAAGAGCTGGCCGCGCTCCTGGAGGTTGGTCATGGCGAACGCCGTGACCGCGCCGGCCCGGTCGGCGACCAGCGACCCGTTGTTGCGGGTGCGCAGCTCGCCGAACCACGGCTCGTACGACTCGAAGACGTGGTGCAGGATGCCGGTGCCGCGGGTCTCGGTGAGGAACTCGGTGCGGAAGCCGATCAGGCCGCGCGCCGGGACCAGCCACTCCATCCGGATCCAGCCGGTGCCGTGGTTGACCAGCTGCTCCATGCGGCCCTTGCGGGTGGCAAGCAGCTGGGTGATCGCGCCCAGGTACTCCTCCGGGGCGTCGATGGTCAGCCGCTCGACCGGCTCGCAGGTCTTCCCGTCGATCTCCCGGGTGACCACCTGCGGCTTGCCGACTGTCAGCTCGAAGGACTCGCGGCGCATCTGCTCGACCAGGATCGCCAGGGCGAGCTCGCCGCGGCCCTGCACCTCCCAGGCGTCCGGCCGCTCGGTGGGCAGCACCCGCAGCGACACGTTGCCGACCAGTTCCTTGTCGAGCCGGTCCTTGACCATCCGGGCGGTGACCTTGGCGCCCTTCACCCGGCCGACGAGCGGCGAGGTGTTGGTGCCGATGGTCATCGAGATGGCCGGCTCGTCCACGGTGATCAGCGGCAGCGGCACCGGGTTCTCGGCGTCGGCGAGCGTCTCACCGATCATGATCTCCGGGATGCCGGCGACGGCGATGATGTCGCCCGGCCCGGCGGACTCGGCGGGCTTGCGCTCCAGGCCCTCGGTCATCAGCAGCTCGGAGATGCGGACCCGCTGGGTGCTGCCGTCGGTGCGGCACCAGGCCACGCTCTGGCCCTTGCTGATGGTGCCCTGGCGGACCCGGCACAGCGCGAGCCGGCCCAGGAACGGCGAGGCGTCGAGGTTGGTGACGTGGGCCTGAAGCGGCGCGCCCTCGTCGTACGAGGGCGCCGGGATGGTGTCCAGCAGGGTGCGGAACAGCGGCTCCAGGTTGTGGCTGTCGTCCGGGACCGCGCCGTCTGCGGGCTGGGTCAGCGAGGCGATGCCGTCGCGGGCGCAGGCGTAGACGATCGGGAAGTCGATCTGCTCCTCGTCGGCGTCCAGGTCGAGGAAGAGCTCGTAGGTGTCGTCCACGACCTCCTTGATCCGGGCGTCCGGACGGTCGACCTTGTTGATCACCAGGATGATCGGCAGCCGGGCGCGCAGCGCCTTGCGGAGCACGAACCGGGTCTGCGGCAGGGGGCCCTCGCTGGCGTCGACCAGCAGCACCACACCGTCGACCATGGTCAGGCCGCGCTCGACCTCGCCGCCGAAGTCGGCGTGACCGGGGGTGTCGATGATGTTGATGGTGACCTGTTCCGAGCCGTCCGCCGGCGTGTACCGCACACCGGTGTTCTTGGCGAGGATGGTGATGCCCTTTTCCCGCTCGAGGTCCATCGAGTCCATGACCCGATCGGTGTTCTCACCGCGGGCGCCGTAGGCGCCGGCCTGCCGCAACATGGCGTCGACCAGGGTCGTCTTGCCGTGGTCGACGTGGGCGATGATGGCGACGTTGCGGAGGTCGGTGCGTAGCTGCATACCCTCCATACTCCTGTCTGCGGTTGCCCGGGCACGCCTCGGGGTCACCCCGAGATCGCCCGGATCTGCGTCGAAAGTGCTGTGCCGACCGTTCCAGCGCCTGGCATGCTGACACCCGTGCGGGGTGCCCGATGCCTGACCTGCTGAGCTGGCTGCAGGAGCTGCCGCCCCTGCTGATCTACCTGGCCGCCGCGGCGATCGTCGCGGCGGAGACCGCGGTGATCGTCGGGCTGCTGATGCCCGGCGAGGCGACCCTGCTTCTGGTCGGCTTCCTAGCGTACGCGGGGACGCTGCGCCTCGCGCCCGTGCTGGTGGCCATGACCGCCGCCGCAGTGATCGGAGACACACTCGCGTGGCGGGCCGGGCGGCGGTACGGACCCCGTCTGCGCGCCTCGGGCGTCGGCGCCCGGATCGGGGCGCACCGGTGGCGGCGCGCCGACTCGCTGCTGGACCGGCTGGGCGGCCGGGGTGTGCTGGCCGCCCGCTGGATCGCGTTCGCCCGCACGCTGGCGCCCCGGCTGGCCGGTTCGGCCGGGATGCCGTACCGGCGGTTCGCCCCGTGGAACCTGGCCGGGGTGGCGAGCTGGGTCGGCGCCTCGGTGCTGGCCGGCTACCTGGCCGGAGAGTCGTACGAGCGGGTGTCGAAGCTGCTCGGCCAGGCCACCGGGGCGGTGCTGGCCCTGCTGCTGTGCCTGCTGGGTGTGGTGCTGGCGGGCCGCTGGCTGGGGCGCAACCCGGACCCGGTGCGCGCGCTGGCCGCGCGGGCCGCCGCGCTGCCGCCGCTGCGCTGGCTGCGGTCCCGGTACGGGGTGCTGTTCTTCCTGGTCGCGATGCGGGTCGGCCCGGCCTGGAGCCTGCTGACCAATCTGGTGCTGGGGCTGGCGCTGCTGTTCGTCGCCGGGCTGGCCGTGGCACTGCTGCTGGAGGCGGTGGTCCGGCACAGCGGGCTGGGCGTCCTCGACGGGCTGGTCGCCGACTGGTTCGCCGCCCGGCGTACCCCCGGGGTGGTCGACGCGGCGCAGGCCGCGGTGTCCGGGCTGCGCGGCTGGCTGCTCATCGCCGCGGTCGCCGTGGTGGCCGCGGTGGTGACGGGGCGGGGCCGGCCGTGGCGGGCCGATCCGCTCGGGGTGCTGGGCACTGTGGGCGCGGCAGTGCCGCTGGTGTTGCTCGTCGTTGTCGCGGATCTGACCGATCCGGGTGGCCCGGACCGGGCCGGTGACCTGTTCCCGACCCAGAACGCGGTGGTCACGGCGAGCCTCGGCACGCTGGCCTGGCTGCTGTCACGCGGCGTCCGCTGGCCGGTCGGCGTGGCGGTCTGGACGGCCGCGTCGGCAGGGGTGGTCATGGTCACCGGCGCGCGGCTCTACCTGGGACTCAGCACCGCGAGCGGCACCGTCACGGCGGTTCTGCTGGGCATCGCCTGGACCACCGTGTTCGTGGTGGCGTGGGCGACCCGGGACCGGCTGGCCGACGGTGACGAGCGGCCGGCCGCGACGGACGGCGACCCGGCCCGACGGGACACGCCGCCCCGTCCCCGGCGGCGCAGGCCGGCGTCTCGGGTACCCCGCGGGCCCGCCGATCCTTGTTAGGGTGCGCCGACGGGGACGACGGGGGAGGTCGGATGCGGCGAATACTCGGCCGGTGGGCCGTGGTGGCGGTGGCGGCGCTGCTCGCGGCGGGCACGCTGACTGCGTGCGGCGAGGGGGAACGGCCGGTCGCCGCGGACCTGCCCACGGCGGCGCCGGTGGACCAGCCGCAGGAGGCGCCCGCCGACGCGCCGAGCGAGGAGCCACCGGCGGTGGCGGCGATGGGTGGGCGTCCCAGCCCGAGCGCGTCGGCCAGCCCGCGGGCCAAGCCGTCCCGCACGTCCACCGGGCCGCTCGCCAAGCCGGATCCGCCGACCGAGACCAAGGTTCCGCCGCCCCCGCGCAAGCCGGTGGCCGGCTGCAAGCCGAGCTACCGGGGCACAGCGGCGAGCCGGAGCCAGGTGAAAGCGGCGCTCGCCGATGCCGCGGCGCGCACCTACTGGCCCACCTCGGCGCCGGACATCCGCATCCCGTCGGCCCTGATGAAGGCCACGGCATGGCAGGAGAGCGGGTGGCAGTCCAACATCGTCGCCTGCGACACCGGAATCGGGCTGATGCAGGTCATGCCGGACACGGCGGAGTGGATGAACCAGCGGTTCGGCCAGTCGTACGACGTCGAGGACTACCAGGACAACGCCTATCTGGGTGGCAGCTACCTGGCCTGGCTGACCAAGTACATCGGGGACATGTACTTCAAGGCCGACTACCGCCTCGACGCCTCGCTGTGCACCGCGCAGCTGGAGTCCTGTCTGCTCAACGCCGTGATCGCGGCCTACAACTTCGGGCACGGCAAGGTGGCGGAGAAGGACAAGCCGCTGACCATCCCCAACCCGCAGTACGTGCGCAACGTGCGGGCGCTGATGACCGAGTGCGAGTGCCTGAGCTTCTGAGCGAGCGGACTAATGAACGAGCGGACAACAGTGCGGGGGCCGACGAACGTGCCGGCCCCCGCACTGTCCGTCCAGGTCAGTCCCGCGCGGGCACCGGCTCGGCCGGCGCGTCGACGGCGTCGCTGGGCGCGTCGGCGTCCCGCTTGATCCGGCCGGGCCACCAGAACCGGTCGCCGAGCAGGAACGCCAGCGACGGCACCAGCACGGTACGGACCAGCAGCGTGTCCAGCAGCACACCGATGCAGACGATGATGCCGATCTGGGTGAGCGTGATGAGCGGCAGCACGCCGAGCACCGCGAAGACCGCGGCGAGCAGCACGCCCGCGCTGGTGATGACGCCGCCGGTGACCCGCAGCGCCGACAGCATGCCGTCGCGGGTACCGGTGCGCCGGGCGTCCTCCCGGGCCCGGGTGACCAGGAAGATGTTGTAGTCGACGCCGAGCGCCACCAGGAAGACGAACGCGAGCAGCAGCACCCCGCTGTCCAGTGCCGGGAAGTTCAGCACGTGGTCGAAGAGCAGCCAGGCCGCGCCGAGGCTGGCGAAGAACGACGCGATCACGGTCACCACCAGCAGCAATGGCGCCAGGATCCCGCGCAGCAGCAGCACCAGAACCGCGCCGACCAGCAGCAGGATGAGCGGCAGGATCAGCTGGAGGTCCCTGGTGTTCGCCTCGTTCGAGTCGTAGGTCGCGGCGACCGAACCACCGACCAGGGCGCCGTCGGGGGCGTCCGCGCCGTCCACGGCGGGCGGCGCGGAATCCGGTACGGCGGCCACGGCGTCGCGCAGCGCCACCACGGCCCGGTCGGAGGCGGCGCTGCCCGGCTCGGCGGTGAGCACCACGTCGATCTGGGCGACCCGGTCTCCGGCGGCGCCCGGCCGGGCCGAGGCGACCCCGTCGACGTCGGAGGCGGCGGCGAGCACCGCCTGGGCGGCCTGCGGGTTGGTGAGCACCGCCACCGGCTGGGTGCTGCCGGCCGGGAACGCCCGCGCGAGCGTCTCCGCCCCGGCGACCGCCTCCGGCTTCTCGCTGAACTGCTCGGTCTCGGACAGGCCGGTGCGGATGCCGAGGCCGCCGAGGGCCAGACCGGCGAGCAGCAGGACGGCGAGCCCGGCGACCGGCAGCGGCCGGCGGATGACCATCTCGCCCAGGCGGCCCCAGATCCGGCCCTCGCGCGCGGCGCTGCCGACGCGGGGGACGAACGGCCAGAACAGGCCCCGGCCGAAGAGCAGCAGCGCGGCGGGGAGCACGAACAGGGCGGAGAGCATGGCGAGGATCACACCGGTGGCGCAGGCCAGGGCGAGCGCCCGGTTGGTCTCCTGCTCGGACAGCAACAGCGTGAGCACGCCGAGGACGACGGTGCTGCCGCTGGCCAGGATCGGCTCGGCGGTACGACGCAGCGCGGACCGCATGGCGGCGAACCGGTCCTCCTCCCGGCGCAGTTCCTCCCGGTAGCGCGCGATGAGCAGCAGCGCGTAGTTGGTCGCGGCGCCGAACACCAGCACGCTGGCGATGCCGGTCACCTGTCCGCTGGGCAGGTAGATGCCGAACGCGGGCACGAGGGACTCCACCACGCGCAGCGTGATCTGCTCGGTCGCGCCCACCACGAGCAGCGGTACGAGCCACAGGAACGGGCTGCGGTAGGTGATCAGCAGCAGCACCGCCACCACGGCGGCGGTGAACAGCAGCAGCGTCGTGTCGGCGCCCTCGAACACCTTGCCCAGGTCGGCGGTGAACGCCGGGCCGCCGGTGACCTCGACGGTCAGCTCGCCGGGCAGGTCACCGACCGCCTCGCGGAGCTTCTCCACCTCGTCGACCACCGCCGACGGGCCGCCCTCGGTGGACAGCGGCACCGCGACCAGCGCCACGGTCCCGTCCGGGGAGACCTGGGCGGGGGAGACCCGCCCGCCGGCGGCGAGCGAGCTCAGCTGGCCGGAGAGGCCGTCGAGCGTGCTGCGGTCGGCCCCGCTCAGCGGCGCCTGGTCGGCTCGGCTGACCACCACCAGGGCGGTCTGGGCGTCCTTGGAGGGCAACTGGTCCTGCAGCCGTTCGACCTGCGTCGACTGCCACTCCACGGACAGGCCGGTGCCGGAGACCGGGTCGGGATTGTCCGGCTTCGGCAGCCCGAAGGCGACTACGCCGACGACGAGCGCGACGGCCAGGGTGAGCCAGGCGGCGAGCCGGCCCCGGACGACGCGGGAGAACAGTGACATCGGATGCCCTCACTATTGGTCGCGGAGGATTCTCTCTGAACGAGTATCTTGATAAGCGAGATTATCCGGGGTGGTTCTATGCTGCAACCGGACCGGTCCGGACAGGGGGGTGGCGGCGAGCGGTGGCGCACAGGATGTACCGGCGACGGGACGACCCGCGCGGGCGGATGATCGCCGAGATCACCAACGACCTGCGCCGCTACTCGGTCGACGCCCAGCACATCGGGCACGCCTTCGCCGGACTGCACGGGCTCAACGCCACCGACCTGCAGGCGCTGATCGCGGTGATGGAGGCCGAGCTGGTCGGCGACCCGATCACCCCCGGCCGCCTCGGTGAGGCGCTCAACATCTCCTCCGGATCGGTGACCGCGCTCGTCGACCGCCTGGAACGCGGCGGTCACATCCGCCGCGACCGGGACACCGCCGACCGCCGCAAGATCCTCCTGCACTACGCCGACCGTGGCGCCACGCTGGCGCAGAGCTTCTTCGGCCCGCTCGGGCGCCGCACCGACGAGGTGATGGACCGCTTCAGCGACGACGAGCTGGCCGTGGTGCAGCGGTTCATGGCGGAGATGGTGCACTCCATGCGGACCCACCGCGACGAGATCCGCGCCGCGCCCCGCCGCGGCGCTGCGGCTGCCGGCCCGCACGGGGACGACTGACCGTGCGGCTGGTCACCCGGGCCGCCGCGGCGGCGCTGCGACTGCCGGCCGCCCGCGCCGGGCGGGTCACCGTGACCCGGGACATCCCGGTCCGGGTCCGCGACGGGGTGACGCTGCGCGCCGACCACTACGCGCCCGACCTGCCCGGCGCGCACTGCGTGCTGATCCGCACCCCGTACGGGCGGGGTGGCCCGATCCGGCTGCTCGGCCGCCTGATCGCCGAGCGGGGCTTCCACGTGGTCATCCAGTCCTGCCGCGGCACGTACGGCTCCGGCGGCGAGTTCGATCCGCTGGTGCACGAGCGCGACGACGGGCTGGACACGCTGGACTGGCTGCGCCGCCAGCGGTGGTGGACCGGCGCGCTCGGCATGTTCGGCGCCAGCTACCAGGGCTTCGTGCAGTGGGCGGTAGCCGCCGACGCGGGCGAGGAACTGCGCGCGATGGTCGCCGTGGTGACCGCCTCGGCCACCCGCGACTCCACGTACGCGGGGGAGTCGTTCGCATTGGACACGGTGCTCACGTGGGCCGAGCTGCTCCAGGCGCAGACGGTGCCCTGGCTGGCCCGGCAGTGGGAACTCAAGCGCGGCCAGCCCCGGCTCGCCCGCGCCCTGGCGCACCTGCCGCTGGCCGAGGCGGACCGGGTCGCCACCGGCGTCACGGTGCCGTTCTTCCAGGAGTGGCTGCGCCACCACACCCCGGACGCCGACTACTGGCGTACCCGGGTCTTCGGCGAACGGATCACCGAGGTGCGCGCCCCGGTCGCCATGGTCAGCGGCTGGCAGGACATCTTCCTGCCGGCCCAGCTCGACGACTACGCCCGCCTGCGGGCCGCCGGAGTGCGACCCCGCCTGGTCGTCGGTCCCTGGACCCACGGCAGTCCGGGCCTGCTCGTGGCGTCGCTGCGGGAAGGGCTGGACTGGCTCGACACGCACCTGGCCGGGCGGCCCGCGCCGCAGCGCGCGCCGGTGCGGGTGCACGTCGGCGGCGCCGGCGGCGGCTGGCGTGACCTGCCGGACTGGCCGCCGCCCGCCACGCCCGTCCGGTGGCACCTGTGCTCCGGCGGCGGACTCGCCCCGCAACCGCCGGAGCACGGCACGCCGGACCGCTTCTGGTACGACCCGGCCGACCCGACCCCGTCGCTGGGCGGGCCGCTGCTCGTGGCCCAGCGGGCCGGCGCGGTGGACAACCGGCCGGTGGAGGCCCGGCCGGACGTGCTCACCTACACCAGCGAGCCGCTGGCGGAGCCGGTCGAGGTGGCCGGCCCGGTACGCGCCGAGATCCACCTGCGCAGCGAACTGTCGTACCTGGACGTGTTCGTGCGTCTGTGCGACGTGGACCGGCGGGGGCGTTCCTGGAACATCTGCGACGGACTGGTCCGCGTCGAGCCCGGGCGGTTCCCGCGTGATCCGTCCGGTGTGGTCACGGTGCCGGTGACGCTCTGGCCGACCGCGTACCGCTTCGCGCCCGGGCACCGGCTGCGGGTCCAGGTCTGCGGTGGCGCCCACCCCCGCTACGCGCGCAACCCCGGCACCGGCGAGCCACTCGGCACGGCCGTGACTCTTCGTGCTGGCTGGCGAGAGATCCTCCATGATCGTGAGCATCCCTCGGGGTTGGCGCTGCCGCTCCTGCGGACACCGTCCACAGCAGGCGGATAGTCCAAAAAACCGCTCCTGAGCTGGGCACTTCTGCCTAACCGTGGTTAAGCTCGGGGCAAGTGCCCGGTGCCGTGCAGTTATCCGGCGGGGCGCGTCCGCGGATCGCATGTCATGACGCGGTGTGATTGTCGTGCCCTCGCCGGTCATCGATCGGAAGGGGATCTGCCATGACGTCGGCCCCGGCGAACCTGCTGGCCGTCCGGAACCTGTTGCTCACCTACCTCAACGTCGACAAGAAGGCCGTACGCGGCGACGACCTGGAGCCGGCGGAGGTCGGCATCGTCGGCGACGTCAACCACCGGGGTGGCTACCACTGCGGCTCCGACCGCGTCGTGCGCAACGACTACTCCGTGGTGGAGTCCAGCCGGGACCGGAACGGGCTGACCCTGCACGCGTCCGGGTTGGACGTCGGCACGTTCTCCGTCCGCTCCGGCGGCGGCACCCACAACCTGCGGACGTTCTCCGCCTGGATGGTGGCGCAGTGCGCGGCGAACGCGGCCGACACCCGGGACATCAGGGAGATCATCTACTCCCCGGACGGGCGGACCGTGCGGCGCTGGGACCGGCTGGGACGGCGTACCGGCGGCGACAGCAGCCACCTGTTCCACACCCACTTCAGCTTTTTCCGCGACTCGACCAAAGCGGGACGTGACCAGACCCCGCTGTTCCGCCGCTACCTGACCGCGATCGGAATGATCGCCATCGCGAAACCGGAGGACGACATGGAACAGAGCGACCGGCTCATCAAAGACACCGGATCGAGGAACCGTACCGTCGGCGACGTCCTGGCCGACCTGCAGAACCTGCGCAACTGGCTGATCTCGCCGGCCAACACGACCGGGCTCGTCAACCCGCCCATGCCCAACTCGCCGTTGCAGCAGATGCTGGCGATGCTGCGCGCCTGGCCGGCGCTCGTGGCACAGGTCAACGAGCTGTCCGGCAAGGACTTCACTGACGAGCAGCAGATCGTCTCCGGCGTGCTGGCCGGGTTGCCACCGGAGAAGATCGCCGAGGCTATCCCGCCGCAGATCGCCCGGGACGTCGCCGACGAGCTGTCCCGGCGGCTGACCGCCTGACCGTCCGGCGCCGCGACCGCGGGTCGCGGCGCCGTCGGCGGGGAAATTCGGCAAGAGGTGTTGCGCAACAGCTCTTGCCGATGTGAGACTCGGCGCATGGAACAGCCGACCGTCCGGCAGATCACCGACTCGCGGGTGCTCGCCGCGCTCGCTCACCCACTGCGCCGCCGGCTCATGGACGTGCTCAAGGTGTACGGCCCGTGCACCGTCGGCATGCTCGCCGAGCGCACCGACCAGGCGCCGGCGAACGTGAGCCACCACCTCAAGGTGCTGGCCGCCGCCGACCTGCTGGTCGAGGCGCCCGAGCTGGCACGCGACCGTCGGGAACGCTGGTGGAAGCCCCGCAACCGGGGCGTGCGCTGGTCCGAGTCCGACTTCGGCGACGACCCGTCCACCCGGGTGGTCGTCGAGGCCGCCGGCTCGCTCAACCTGGAGCGGCACACCGAGCTGGTGCGGGCCTGGCACACCGCGTCCGACGAGACGCACGCCGCGTGGAACGACGCCCCGTTCAGCACCGACCACTGGCTGCACCTGACCCCGGAAGAGTTGGACGCGCTCGGCCGCGAGGTGATCGCCCTGCTCACCCGATGGGCCGACCGGCCGATCCCCGACGACGGGCAGCGCCGCGAGCCGGTCTTCGTCTTCGCCCACGGCGTCCCGGGCCGGCCGTGACCGCCCGCACCGTTCCGGCGCCGCCCGCGCGCGCCTTACCGGGGCGCCCGTCGTGACCGCCCCCGCGTCCACGGCCGGGCCGGCCGCCCCGCCGCGCGGCGGGCTGTTCCGGCACCGCGACTTCCGGCTGCTCTGGACCGGCCACACGGTGAGCGCCGTGGGCAGCAACATGACCACTGTGGCGCTGCCCCTGGTCGCGGTCGCGGTGCTCGACGCCACCACCTTCCAGGTGGCGGTGCTCACCGCCGCGGCGTGGCTGCCCTGGCTGCTCGCCGGCCTGCCGGTCGGGGCGTGGGTCGACCGGGTCCGCCGCCGCCCGGTGATGATCGCCGCCGACCTCGCCGCCGCGGCGCTGTTCGCCAGCGTGCCGCTGGCCGCCCTGGCCGGGCTGCTCACCATCGGGCACCTGCTGATGGTGGCGCTCGGCGCCGGCCTGGCCCGGGTCTTCTTCGAAACCGCCGACCAGGTCTACCTGCCCACGCTGCTGCGTCCCGAGCAGGTGCCCGAGGCCAACGCCCGGCTGCACGCCACACAGACCGCGAGCTACCTCGTCGGGCCCGGACTGGCCGGTCTCGTCGCCCAGCTCGTCGGCGCGGTGACCGCTGTGGCGCTGGACGCGCTCACCTTCCTGCTGTCCGCGCTCTGCCTGCGCCGGATCAGCGCGGTCGAGGTCCGCCCGCACCGTCCGGACGGGTCGACGTCGCTGCGCCGCGAGGTCGCCGCCGGACTGCGGTTCGTCGTCCGCGACCCGTACCTGCGGGTGCTGACGGTCTTCGGGGCGGCGAGCAACATCGGGCTCACCGGCTACCAGGCGGTGCTCGTGGTGTTCCTGGTGCGCTCGGCCGAACTCCCGGCGGGCCTGGTCGGCCTCCTGATCGGACTCGCCAGCCTCGGCGGCGTGATCGGGGCCGCGCTCGCCGCGCGCCTGGCCCGCCGGATCGGCAGCGCCCGGACGGTGCTGGTCGCCGGCGCCCTCACCGGGCCGCCCGCGCTGCTCATCCCGCTGGCCGGACCCGGCGGGCGCACGGCGTGGCTGGTGCTCGGCGGTGTGCTGGTGAGCCTGGGCGTCGCGGTCGGCAACGTGGTGAAGGGCAGCTTCCGGCAGACGTACACGCCGCACCGGCTGCTCGGCCGCGTCACGGTGAGCATGCACCTGCTCAACTACGGCACGATTCCACTGGCCGCCCTGCTCGCCGGCACGCTGGGCGCGGCCTGGGGGCCGGGCGGCGCGATCCGGGCGATGACCGCGTGGCTGGCGCTGACCCCGCTGATCCTGCTGGCCGGGCCACTACGGAGACGGCGCGACCTGCCGGCCGCGCCGTCCTGATGATGCGCTGCGACGGCGGTCGGAGCCCCGACCGCCGTCACCGGCACGTCACTACATCGGACGGACGTTGTCCGCCTGCGGGCCCTTCTGGCCCTGGGTCACCTCGAACTCGACCTTCTGACCCTCGTTCAGCTCGCGGTAGCCATTGCTCTGGATGGCCGAGTAGTGGACGAACACGTCCGGGCCTCCGCCGTCCTGCTCGATGAAGCCGAAGCCCTTTTCCGAGTTGAACCACTTGACCGTGCCGGTTGCCATGCGTCTCTCCCTGTTCAATGCGGGCGAGCACCGGCCCCGCGGCCGGCAGTCGCCCTGTACCACCCTGACAGTAACCGTCCGGGCCGCAATCCGCTGCCGGAAGCGCGCGGCGCGCCCGTGAATACGTGCCACGCCGGGAAAATGACCCCGGCGTCCGGCGCGGCGCGGCATGCTTGCCCCGATGAGCACGCAGACGGCTCTGGCCGACCTGGAGCAGGAGATCGCGGCGCCCGGCGCGGGCCCGGACCGCCTGCGCCTGGTCGACACGCCGTTCGTGCCCGAGGTACGCCTGCACCTGGCCGAGGACGCCATCCTGTGGTGGGCCCGGATGGAGGCCGCCGCCGGGCGGTCGCTGCCGCCGCCGTACTGGGCGTCGGTCTGGGCCGGCGGGCAGGCGCTGGCCCGGCACCTGCTCGACCACCCCGAACTGGCCGCCGGGCGGCGGGTGCTCGACCTGGCCGCCGGATCAGGGCTGGTCGCCATCGCCGCCGCGCTCGCCGGCGCGGACGAGGTGGTCGCCAACGACATCGACCCGTACGCGGTGGCGGCCGTCACTGTGAACGCCCGCGCCAACCGGGTCCGGGTCGCCGCCGACAGCGACGACCTGCTCGACGGCGTAGCCGACGCCGACCTGCTGGTCGCCGGGGACGCGCTCTACGACGCCGGACTGGCCGCGCGGGTCCTGCCCTACCTGCGGCGCTGCGCCGACCACGGCGTCGAGGTGCTGGTCGGCGACCCGGACCGGGGCCACCTGCCGCCGGACGGGCTGGAGCTGGTGGCCAGCTACCCGGTGCCGACCACCGAGCCCTCCGTCGACTCCCCGGTACGCCGGGTGCAGGTGCTGCGCCCCCGATGACCCTCAGGGATCTCCGGGTCGGGTGTCGGGGGCCACTGGGGGATCATGCCCGATGTGTCAGGTGACCGGCGGGCCATAGCGTGCAGCTCATGAACGATCTCGTGGCCGCCGCCGGCGAGCTGCCCACCACCCTCCTGATGGGGCTGTTGGGCATCGTGATGCTCGCCGACGCCGTACCCCTGATCGGGGTGCTGGTGCCCGGCGACGCCGCGGTGCTCGCCGCGGTCGGCGCCGGTCGCCCGGCCGGCGGGGCGCTGACCGTCGCGGCGGTGGTCGCCGGCTGCCTGGCCGGCTGGTCGCTGAGCTTCTTCGCCGGACGGCGCTGGGGCGGGCAGCTGCGGGACAGCCGGGTGGGCGGCTGGATCGGCGAGTCCCGGTGGACCGCCGCCGAGACGCTGCTGCACCGCGGTGGCGGACGGATCGTGCTGGTGGCGCCGTTCCTGCCGGTGTTCAACGCGCTGCTGCCGCTGGCCGCCGGCGGGCTGCGGATGTCGTACCGGCGGTTTCTGGCCTGCGCGGCGGCCGGGGCGACCGCCTGGGCCGGGCTCTACGTGGCGCTCGGGCTCACCGCGCGGGCGCTGACCGGGCTGCTTCCCGGCGCGCTGAACCCCACGGTGCTGACCATGGCGGTCGGGCTGCTGCTCGCCGGGCCGGTGCTGCTCGCCACCCGGCGCCGGCTGCGGCCGGTCACGGTCACCGGCTGACCGCGACCGGCCCGGCCGCCACGGGGGAGGCCGGGCCGGTCGTGCTCACCAGCCGCGGGCGCGCCACTGCGGCACCGCGGGCCGCTCGGCGCCGATGGTGCTGTCCTTGCCGTGCCCCGGGTAGAACCAGGTGTCGTCGGGCAGGCGGTCGAAGAGCTTGGCCTCGACGTCGTCGATGAGCCGGCCGAAGCGCTCCGGGTCCTGTTCGGTGTTCCCGACCCCGCCCGGGAAGAGGGAGTCCCCGGTGAACAGGTGCGGGGTGCCGGCCGGGTCGCGGTAGAGCAGCGCGATCGAGCCCGGCGTGTGCCCGCGCAGGTGGATGACCTCCAGCGCGCAGTCGCCCACCGTCACGGTGTCGCCCTCGCTGAGCCGCTCGGCCTCGATGGGCAGGCCCTCCGCGTCGTCGGCGTGCACGAGCGCGCGCGCACCGGTCTTGGCCACCACCTCCTCCAGCGCGACCCAGTGGTCC
Organism: Micromonospora echinospora; assembly: GCF_014203425.1. Classification (NCBI taxonomy): domain Bacteria; kingdom Bacillati; phylum Actinomycetota; class Actinomycetes; order Micromonosporales; family Micromonosporaceae; genus Micromonospora; species Micromonospora echinospora. The sequence goes on along the minus strand of NZ_JACHJC010000001.1, from coordinate 5,565,864 downwards.
ATGTGCCGGTGCGTGGTCACCACGGCGGACAGCCCGCCGTCGCCGACCAGCTCCAGCAGTCGTGGCGCCTCGTTCGCCGCGTCGATCAGCACCTGCTCGCCGGTGGCCTGGCAGCGCAGCAGGTAGGCGTTGTTGTCCATCGGGCCCACCGACAGCTTGCTGACGGTGAGCCGGTCGAGCTCGCGCACGGCCGGCGGCCCGCCGGGCGTGACGTCTCCGGTGTAGGTCATGACGATGCTCAGATCCATTCCGGTGGGTTGGGCAGAGGGCCGTCGGGGTCGACGGTGAGCAGCTCGCCCGCGCCCCGGCCGGTCAGCCAGGCGGCGAGTTCCGGCGCGGGGCCGGTGACCGTGGGCGCCCCCTCGGGGTCGCCCACGACGAGTTCGGAGGCCGCGCCGTCGAAGCGCAGCACCATGGCCGGCGCGGCCGGATTGCCGGACAGCCCGGTCACCACCTCGTGCAGCAGCCGCTGGGCGAACGCCTCCGGCCAGTCCGCCGGCCGGTAACCGGCCGCCAGGTCGACGTGGTGGACCTCGACCTCGCGCAGCCGGCCCCAGACCAGCATCGCCGCCGGCCAGGGGCCGCGCCGGGTCTGCACGGTGGCGCCCCAGGCGTCGACGGGCATCGCCGCGACCGCCGCGTCGAAGCGCTGACCGCTACGGCGTACGTCGTCGAGCAGGTCGGCCGGACCGCGCTCGGCGCCGGCGTCGATGTCGGCGGCGCGGGCCTGCGTCGAGGCGTACATCGGGATGTCCTCGCCGGTGCGCGCCGAGGTGAGCAGGTTGACGAAGCCGTCGGCGTTGCGGGCCAGGTGGGTGAGCACGTGCGCCCGGGACCAGCCCGGCAGCAGTGAGGGCGCCGCGACGTCCGCGGCGGTCAGGCCGGAGACGGTACGCAGGAGCCGGTCGTTCGCCTCGGCCAGCGGGCCGGTCAGCAGCAGGGGGTCGGCGGTCATCTCGTTCTCACGGTTCGACCCTAGCGGGCCCGGGCGGGCCGCGCCGCCGGGGAAATCGCTTTCGGCGCGTCGGCGCGCCACCTACCGTCGGGGCCGACGACCTCGGGCCGCCCGGTCCGCGTCGTCGCCAACGCGGCACCGGAGTCGGAGGGGAGGTGGTGCGAATGCCGGTCGCAGCGCGTGTGTTCCGCCATGCACCCCCTCGACACCGATGAGGACACCATGACTCTCGATCTGACCGCCCTCGGCTGGGACGCCGGCTGGGCGGCCCACCTCGACCGGCGTGCCGGCCACCGTCCCGGGCGGGTCGCCCGGGTGGACCGGGGCGTCTGCACCGTGCTGAGCCCGCAGGGGCCGGTACGGGCCAGCCTCGGCGGCGGCGTGCTCGCCGCTGCCGCCCGTGACCTGACCGCGCTGCCCTGCGCGGGCGACTGGGTGCTGCTGTCCACCTGGCCGGACGGCCCGGTCACCGTGGAGGCGGTGCTGCCCCGGCGTACCGCGCTGGTGCGGCGTACCGCCGGCAAGGACGCCAGCGGCCAGGTGCTGGCCGCCAACCTCGACGCCGCCGCGGTGGTCGAACCGGTGCACCCGGAGCCGGACGCCGCGCGGATCGAGCGGCTGCTCTCCCTGGTGCACGAATCCGGCGCGGAGCCGCTCGTCGTACTCACCAAGGCCGACCTGGCCGCGGACCCGGCGGCGGTGGCCCGGCAGCTGGCCGACCTCGCGCCGGGCGTGCCGGTGCTGCCGGTCAGCGCCGAGCGGGGCGCCGGGCTGGCGCCGCTGCGCCGGTTCGTCGGCCCGGGGCGCACGCTCGGCCTGCTCGGCCCCTCCGGCGCCGGCAAGTCGAGCCTGGTCAACGCGCTGGCCGGGGCGGACGTGATGCGGACCCAGGCGATCCGCCGGGTCGACGGCAAGGGCCGGCACACCACCACCTGGCGGTCGCTGGTGCCGCTGCCGGGCGGGGGAGCGGTGCTGGACACCCCCGGCGTACGGGCGGTCGGCCTGCTCGACGGCGCCGCCGGTCTGGACCGCGCCTTCGCCGACATCGCCGAGCTGGCCGCCGGCTGCCGGTACGGCGACTGCGCCCACGACGCCGAGCCGGGCTGCGCGGTGCGGGACGCGCTGGAGGACGGCGCGCTGCCGGTGCGCCGCTGGGAGAGCTGGCGCCGGCTGCAGCGCGAGATCGAGTACGAGGGCGGCCGGCGCGCGGCCCGGCTGGCGGCCGAACGGCGGCGCGGCTGGCGTGGCGGGCGGCGACGCACCGGGCGTCCGGCGACGCCCCCGGCTCCCGGGGCATTCTGAGCCCGCCGCCCGGGCCGGTCGGGTGGACCTGCGTGGTTCCCGCCCGACCGGCCTGAGCTGGGGGAATGTTCGCGCGACGGAAGTTGTCACACGTCGGGGCTAGAGTTGCCGAGGCGTCTTTTCTGCGCCCCGACAACCTGTGAAAAACACCCAGACCCGGCGTCTGGTGCACAGATCCGCCTCATACCCTTCTTCCGGGAGCACACGCACCGTGGCCGACCGACTGATCATCCGTGGCGCGCGCGAGCACAACCTGCGTGACGTCAGTCTCGACCTGCCCCGGGACGCCCTGATCGTCTTCACCGGGCTCTCCGGTTCGGGCAAGTCGAGCCTGGCGTTCGACACCATCTTCGCCGAGGGGCAGCGCCGCTACGTCGAGTCGCTGTCGTCGTACGCCCGGCAGTTCCTCGGCCAGATGGACAAGCCCGACGTCGACTTCATCGAGGGCCTCAGCCCCGCCGTCTCCATCGACCAGAAGTCCACCTCGCGCAACCCGCGCTCCACCGTCGGCACCATCACCGAGGTCTACGACTACCTCCGTCTGCTGTTCGCCCGCATCGGCGAGCCGCACTGCCCGATCTGCGGCGAGCGGATCTCCAAGCAGAGCCCGCAGCAGATCGTCGACCGCCTCCTGGCCATGGCCGAGGGCACCCGGTTCATGGTGCTCGCGCCGGTGGTGCGCGGCCGCAAGGGCGAGTACGTCGACCTGTTCGCCGAGCTGCAGGCCAAGGGCTATGCCCGGGCCCGGGTCGACGGCGTGGTGCACCCGCTGACCGAGCCGCCGAAGCTCAAGAAGCAGGAGAAGCACACCATCGAGGTGGTGATCGACCGGCTCAGCGTCAAGCCGAGCGCCAAGCAGCGGCTGACCGACTCGGTCGAGGCCGCGCTCGGGCTCTCCGGCGGCCTGGTGCTGCTCGACTTCGTCGACCTGCCGGAGGACGACCCGGCCCGCGAGCGCCGCTACTCCGAGCACCTGGCCTGCCCGAACGACCACCCCCTCGCCATCGAGGACCTGGAACCCCGGGTCTTCTCCTTCAACGCCCCCTACGGCGCCTGCCCGGAGTGCACCGGCCTGGGCACGAAGAAGGAGGTCGACCCCGAGCTGGTCATCCCCGACCCGGAGCGCACGCTGCGCGAGGGCGCGCTCCAGCCGTGGGCCACCGGGCACAACCTCGAATACTTCCTGCGGCTGCTGGAGGCGCTGGGCGAGGCCGAGCACTTCGACATCGACACGCCGTGGCGGGCGCTGCCGTCGCGGGCGCAGAAGACGATCCTGCACGGCTCCGACGACCAGGTGCACGTGCGCTACCGCAACAAGTACGGCCGCGAGCGCTCCTACTACACCGGCTTCGAGGGCGTGGTGCAGTGGATCGAGCGCCGGCACACCGACACCGAGTCGGAGTGGTCCCGCGACAAGTACGAGGGCTACATGCGGGACGTGCCCTGCGCGGCCTGCGGCGGCGCCCGGCTCAAGCCGGAGGTGCTCGCGGTCACGCTGGCCGGCAAGAGCATCGCCGAGGTCTGCAACCTCTCCGTCGGCGAGGCGGCCGACCTGCTGGCCGGCATCGAGCTGACCGACCGGCAGAAGATGATCGCCGAGCGGGTGCTCAAGGAGATCAACGCCCGGCTGAAGTTCCTGCTCGACGTCGGGCTGGACTACCTCTCCCTGGACCGGCCCGCCGGCACGCTCTCCGGCGGCGAGGCGCAGCGCATCCGGCTCGCCACCCAGATCGGCTCCGGCCTGGTCGGCGTGCTCTACGTGCTCGACGAGCCGTCCATCGGCCTGCACCAGCGGGACAACCACCGCCTCATCGAGACGCTGCTGCGGCTGCGCGGGCTCGGCAACACGCTGATCGTGGTCGAGCACGACGAGGACACCATCCGGGTGGCCGACTGGATCGTCGACATCGGCCCGGGCGCCGGCGAGCACGGCGGCGAGATCGTGCACAGCGGTTCGGTGCCGGCGCTGCTGGACAACGCCGAGTCGGTCACCGGGGCGTACCTGTCCGGGCGCAAGTCCATCCCGACGCCCGCCGACCGCCGCGCGCAGACGCCGGGGCGCGAGCTGGTGGTGCACGGCGCGCGCGAGCACAACCTGCGCGACCTCACCGTGAGCTTCCCGCTCGGCCAGCTCATCGCGGTCACCGGGGTCAGCGGCTCGGGCAAGTCGACGCTCGTGAACGACATCCTCTACGCCGTGCTGGCCAACCAGATCAACGGCGCCCGGCTGGTGCCCGGCCGGCACACCCGGGTCACCGGCCTGGAGAACGTGGACAAGGTCGTCGGCGTGGACCAGTCGCCGATCGGGCGTACCCCGCGCTCCAACCCGGCCACCTACACCGGGGTCTGGGACCACATCCGCAAGCTCTTCGCCGAGACCACCGAGGCCAAGGTGCGGGGGTACGGCCCGGGCCGGTTCTCGTTCAACGTCAAGGGCGGGCGCTGCGAGGCGTGCTCCGGCGACGGCACCATCAAGATCGAGATGAACTTCCTGCCGGACGTCTACGTCCCCTGCGAGGTGTGCAAGGGCGCGCGCTACAACCGCGAGACGCTGGAAGTGCACTACAAGGGCAAGACGGTCGCCGAGGTGCTGGACATGCCGATCGAGGAGGCGGCCGAGTTCTTCTCCGCCATCCCGGCCATCCACCGGCACCTCAGGACGCTCGTCGACGTCGGCCTCGGCTACGTGCGCCTCGGCCAGCCCGCGCCGACGCTGTCCGGCGGTGAGGCGCAGCGCGTCAAGCTCGCCTCGGAGCTGCAGAAGCGCTCCACCGGCCGCACCGTCTACGTGCTCGACGAGCCGACCACCGGCCTGCACTTCGAGGACATCCGCAAGCTGCTGATGGTGCTGGAGGGCCTGGTCGACAAGGGCAACACGGTCATCACCATCGAGCACAACCTCGACGTGATCAAGACGGCCGACTGGCTCATCGACATGGGTCCCGAGGGCGGGCACCGGGGCGGCACCGTCATCGCCACCGGCACGCCGGAGGAGGTCGCCGAGGTGCCGGAGAGCCACACCGGGCAGTTCCTGCGGCCGATCCTCAAGCTCGACGGCCAGGCCAAGGGCGCCAAGGCGGCCACCACCCGGGCGGCCAAGGCCAACGGCGGCGCCAAGCCGCGGGCCGCCCGCAAGGTGCCGGCCGGGGCGCGCTGACCGACGTCCTCCACCGCGGTGCCCGGTTCGTTGACGCGCCAGTATGAACCGTGTCCCACGCTGGTGCGTGTTCCGCAGTAAGTCGAGAGAAAGGCCGGATATGAGTGATGACCAGGCGTTGACCCGACCGGTCACCCAGAGCCGCCGTACCCTGCTGGCCGGCGCCGGTGCGGTCGGCGCGGCCGTGGTGCTCGCGGGCTGCGGCAGCGACGACGACGCGTCGCCCGGGCTCGCCCCGACCAGCGGTGGCCCGCCCGGCGCCACCGCCACCGGTGACGCCGGTGGCGGTGACCGGGCCGGCAGCAACGCCGTGGCCCGCACCTCGGACATCCCGGTCGGCGGCGGCGCGGTCTTCGCCAGCCAGGGCGTGGTGATCACCCAGCCCGAGGCCGGCCAGTTCAAGGCGTTCGACCCGATCTGCACGCACCAGCGCTGCCCGGTGTCGAACGTCGACGGCGGCACGATCAACTGCACCTGCCACAACAGCCGGTTCTCCATCACCGACGGCTCGGTGAAGGGCGGTCCGGCCACCAAGCCGCTCGCGGCCAAGGAGATCACTGTCGACGGCGACCAGATCCGCCTGGCCTGACCCCCGCCGCGCCCCCGGTCACCCGGGGGCGCGGCGGCGGCCGGGTGTCAGGGGTGCGGACTAGGCTTGAGAGCGTGGCTGACCCCTCGACCTACCGTCCCGCGCCCGGCACCATCCCGGAGTCGCCAGGGGTCTACCGCTTCCGCGACGGCACCGGCCGGGTGATCTACGTCGGCAAGGCGCGCAACCTGCGCAGCCGGCTCAACTCCTACTTCGCCGACCCGGTCGGCCTGCACCAGCGCACCCGGCAGATGGTCTTCACCGCCGAGTCGGTCGACTGGATCACCGTCGCCACCGAGGTCGAGGCGCTCCAGCAGGAATACACCTGGATCAAGCAGTACGACCCCAGGTTCAACGTCCGCTACCGCGACGACAAGTCGTACCCCTATCTCGCGGTCACGCTCGACGAGGAATACCCCCGGTTTCAGGTGATGCGCGGCGTCAAGCGCAAGGGGGTGCGCTACTTCGGGCCGTACTCCCATGCCTGGGCGATCCGCGAGACGCTCGACCTGCTGCTGCGGGTGTTCCCGGCGCGGACCTGCTCCTCCGGGGTGTTCAAGCGGGCCGGGCAGGTCGGGCGGCCCTGCCTGCTCGGTTACATCGGCAAGTGCTCCGCGCCGTGCGTCGGCAGCGTCACCGCCGAGCAGCACCGCGAGATCGTCGACGGCTTCTGCGACTTCATGGCCGGCCGCACCGACACCATGGTCCGCCGGCTGGAGAAGGAGATGCTCGACGCCAGCGAGCAGCTGGAGTTCGAGCGGGCCGCCCGGCTGCGCGACGACGTCGCGGCGCTGCGTCGGGCGATGGAGAAGCAGACGGTGGTGCTCGGCGACGGCACCGACGCCGACGTGGTCGCCTTCGCCGACGACCCGCTCGAAGCCGCCGTGCAGGTGTTCCACGTACGCGCCGGCCGGGTGCGCGGCCAGCGCGGCTGGGTGGTGGAGAAGACCGAGGAGCTGAGCACCGGCGACCTCGTGCACCACTTCTGCACCCAGGTGTACGGCGGCGAGCAGGGCGAGGCCGACGTGCCACGTGAGCTGCTCGTCCCCGAGCTGCCGGGCGACGCCGATGCGCTCGCGGACTGGCTCTCCACCCGCAGGGGCAGCCGGGTGTCGCTGCGGGTGCCCCAGCGCGGCGACAAGCGGTCGCTGCTGGAGACGGTCGAGCGCAACGCCAAGGACGCGCTGGCCCGGCACAAGCTCAAGCGGGCAGGTGACCTGACCACGCGCAGCCAGGCGCTGGACGAGATCGCCGACGCCTTGGCCATGAACACCTCGCCGCTGCGCATCGAGTGCTTCGACGTCTCCCAGATCCAGGGCACCGACGTGGTCGCCAGCATGGTCGTGTTCGAGGACGGGCTGCCCCGCAAGAGCGAATACCGCCGGTTCATCGTGCGCGGCGCCACCGACGACCTGTCGGCCATGTCCGAGGTGCTGCGGCGGCGCTTCGCCCGCTACCTCGACGCGCGCGCCGAGACCGGTGAGCTGGGCGAGGAGACCGCCTCCGACCCCGACCGACCCGGCATCGACCCGACCACCGGGCGGCCGCGCAAGTTCGCGTACCCGCCGCAGCTCGTGGTGGTCGACGGCGGCCCGCCCCAGGTCGCCGCCGCCGCGAAGGCGCTCGCCGAGCTGGGCATCGACGACGTGGCGCTGTGCGGGCTGGCCAAGCGGCTGGAAGAGGTCTGGCTGCCCGACGACGAGTTCCCGGTGATCCTGCCCCGTACGTCCGAGGCGCTCTACCTGCTGCAACGCGTACGCGACGAGGCGCACCGCTTCGCCATCACGTTCCACCGGCAGCGCCGCTCCAAGCGGATGACCGAGTCGGCGCTGGACAACGTGCCCGGCCTCGGCGAGGTACGCCGCAAGGCGCTGCTGCGGCACTTCGGCTCGTTGAAGCGGCTCTCCACCGCCACCGTGGAGGAGATCACCGAGGTCCCCGGCGTCGGCAGGCGTACGGCGGAGGCGATCCTGGCCGCGCTGGACGGCTCCCCGGCCGACGCCACGACCCCTTCCTGACGTCCGCTGCCCGGCTGCGCTCCCTGTCCGGTTTGCCGGCACGTCACCGCCAACGCCCGAGTGGAACCCCATGGGTGTCTCCGCCCCCGTTTGACACCCATGACGTTCCACTGACGGCGGGCTTCCCAGCTGGCGCGAACTTTGTCGCACGTTCTGAGAGGCGGGGCAGATCTTGGTACGGAAGCGCCCCCCATAGGGCCATTCGCTACCAAGATCTCGCTCACCGCTCAGGGCTTGTGCCGGTGGCCGCGAAACCACAGCCCAGTCCTGGACGCGAGTGCTTGTCACGGGGTTACGGCCCACGCCCACGCGATCTTGCAGTTAGCGCCCCAGGGATGCCGGGTTTGCGAGGTTTGCCAGGCACCAAAGTGCAAGATCGCGCATGCGGCCGCGGTGGAGCTGTGACGGCGTGGGGTTCGAGGCTGTGCGTTTCGAGGGTTCCATGCGCACCCGGGCGGGGCATCGCAGCCGAGGGCGGGTGGTGTGGTGAGCCGTGTCCGGTTCGCGGCGTGGGCTTGGCGGGGGTGTGGTGAGCGGTGTCCGGTTCGCTGGGCTGGGCTTGGCGGGGGTGTGGTCGGTGCCACCGGGAGGGTGGAATCGGCGGCGGGTGCGGGGCGTTGTACATGGCTGACCGCCCGGGCACCGGGACCAGCCGCCGAACACCGGCCCGCCGAGCACCCTGCGGCAGGTGAGGGAATCGGCCCGGCCCGGACGTCGTTACACCCCCCGAGCCACGGGCACGCCGCCGTCCCCCGGGAATGACCCCGGCCCGGTCGTCGTTACATCCCCCAGGCCACGCCCCCGGTCAACCCGGCCGGGAGCCACGCCCGGCGGGAATGAGCCCCGCCCGCAGGTCGTTACACCCCCAGAGCCGCGCCGAGCAGGCCCCCGAGCCGCCCGCGTGCCAGCCCTCTCCCCACGGGCACCCCCCCAAACTTTCCCCCTTTCGCGGCATACCCCCTTGTGCCGCGTCATCCCCCACTTCAGGAAGGCAACCACCATGGCTACCACTCTGCTGCGCAAGACCGTCCTGACCGCCGCCGGCATCGCCGCGACCGCCGGTGGCATCGCCGGCCCCGCCATCGCCGCCCACGCCGCCCCCACCACCGGCACCACCGCCGTGGTGGCCGACCGTAAGAGCGGCCACGGCGAGCGCGAGTTGGACGTGCGCTACGAGGCGCAGCCCAACTTCTACTTCTGCGGCCCCGCCGCCGCCCGCAACGCGCTGAGCGTGCAGGGCAAGAACATCGACGTGCACGCCATGGCCAAGGAGATGGGCACCACCGAGTCCGGCACCAACTCCATCAACGACATCACCCCCGTGCTGAACAAGGAGACCGGCGCCAAGGATGCTTACAAGTCGGTCGAGATCAGCACCCCCAAGGCCGACGACAAGCAGACCGACACCCTGCGCGCTGACGTGGTGAAGACCGTCGACGCCGGCCGGGCCGTGGTCGCCAACATCGCCGGCACCGCCACCGACACCGACGGCAACACCCACTCCTTCGAAGGCGGCCACTACATCAGCGTCATCGGCTACCGCGACGACGGCCGCACCGTCACCATCGCCGACAGCGCCGACCCGAACACCGCCACCTACCGCATGAGCATCGACAACCTCGCCGACTGGATCGCCACCCGCGGCTACAGCACCAGCTAAGACCAACACCACCGCACCAATGGCTGCAGAGCAAGAACACACGCAGCCAACAGCGAGGCCACAGCACGCGAAAGGGCCCGACCCCACCACGGGGTCGGGCCCTTTCGCGCGTACGTCAGGACTCGGCGAGGACGGCCAGGATCGCCTCGCCGTACTTGGCGAGCTTGTTCTCGCCCACCCCGTTGACCCGGGACAGTTCGGCCAGTGAGGCCGGTGGCTCGGCGGCGATCTGCCGCAGGGTCGCGTCGTGGAAGATGACGTAAGCGGGGACGCCCTGCTCCTTGGCGGTGGCCGCGCGCCACACACGGAGCCGCTCGAATACCGGCGCGGCGGCGGGGGAGAGGTCGGCGACGACTGTGGCCGCGCCCCGGGGCTTGGCGGAGCGGCCGGCCGCCGGACGCTCGGGCTCCTTGCGCAGCGTGACGGTACGGCGGCGGCCGAGCACGTCCGCGCTCGCCTCGGTCAGCGCCAGCGTGCCGTAGTCGCCCTCGACGGCGAGCAGACCTTCGGCCAGCAGTTGCCGCACCACGCCACGCCACTCGGCCTCGCGCAGCTCGGAGCCGATGCCGAAGGTGCTCAGCGCATCGTGGCCGTACTGGTCGATCTTGTCGGTGTGCTTGCCGAGCAGGATGTCGATGCTGTGCCCGGCGCCGAAGCGCTGGTTGCGTTCGCGGTCGAGCCGGTAGACGGTGGAGAGCAGCTTCTGCGCGGCGACGGTGCCGTCCCAGGACTCCGGCGCGTCGAGGCAGGTGTCGCAGTTGCCGCAGGCGGCCACTCCGGTCTCGCCGAAGTATTCGAGCAGTTGGGCGCGGCGGCAGCGGACCGTCTCGCAGAGCGCCAGCATCGCGTCCAGGCGGGCGGCGAGGTTGCGCCGGTGCGCCAGGTCGCCCTCCGACGTCTCGATCATCTTGCGCTGCTGCACCACGTCCTGCAGCCCGTACGCCAGCCAGGCCGTGGACGGCAGCCCGTCGCGCCCGGCGCGCCCGGTCTCCTGGTAGTAGCCCTCCACCGACTTCGGCAGATCGAGGTGGGCGACGAAGCGCACGTCGGGCTTGTCGATGCCCATGCCGAACGCGATCGTGGCGACCATGACCAGCCCGTCCTCGCGCAGGAAGCGCTGCTGGTTGGTGGCGCGGGTCGTGGCGTCCAGCCCGGCGTGGTAGGGCAGCGCGGGGATGCCGTTGGCGACCAGGAACTCGGCGGTCTTCTCCACCGAGGCCCGGGACAGGCAGTAGACGATGCCGGCGTCGCCCGGGTGCTCGTCGCGCAGCAGGCTCAGCAGCTGCTTGCGCGGCTCCCGCTTGGGCACGATGCGGTACTGGATGTTGGGCCGGTCGAAGCTGGCCACGAAGTGCCGGGCCTCGGTGAGCCGCAGCCGGGTGGCGATCTCGGTGCGGGTCGCCTGGGTCGCGGTGGCGGTCAGCGCGATCCGCGGCACGTCCGGCCAGCGCTCGTGCAGCATCGACAGGTTGAGGTAGTCGGGCCGGAAGTCGTGCCCCCACTGCGAGACGCAGTGCGCCTCGTCGATCGCGAACAGGGCGATCCGGCCGCGTTCCAGCAGGCCGAGCGTGGAGCGCACGGCGAGCCCTTCCGGGGCGAGGTAGAGCAGGTCCAGCTCGCCGGCGAGGTAGGCCGCCTCGACCCGGCGCCGCTGCGCCGGGTCCTGCGTCGAGTTGAGGAACCCGGCCCGTACGCCGACGGCGGTGAGCGCGTCGACCTGGTCCTGCATGAGCGCGATCAGCGGGGACACGACCACCGCCACGCCGTCGCGCACCAGCGCCGGGATCTGGTAGCACAGCGACTTGCCGCCACCGGTGGGCATGAGCACCAGCGCGTCGCCGCCGCCCACCACGTGCTCGACGACCTCCTGCTGGAAGCCGCGGAAGGCGTCGTACCCGAAGACCCGCCGCAGCACCCGCAGCGCGTCGTCGGTCTGGGGGGCGTTGGTCCGCTCGTCGGTGGGGGAGACCATCCGCGCAGTCTACGAGCGTCCCCCGACAGCGCCGTCCCGGCGAGCCGCTCCGGGGTCGGCGACATGTTCCGGTCGTCACCCCGTGGAATCCCGGACCGGGTCGCAGCCGTTAGAGTCGCTGATTGACCATGCGCGGCCGACCGGCCGCGGCGCCACGGCTGGGGGTAGCGGGTGAGCGAGGCGCGTACAGCGGGAGACCTGGGGCCGACCGAGGCGGAGACGACGCCGGCCGAGTCGGACACCTCACTGGTGGTGGTGACCGGGCTGTCCGGCGGCGGGCGCAGCACGGTGGCCCGGGCGCTGGAGAACGTCGGCTACTACGTGGTCGACAACCTGCCCCAGGCGCTGCTGCTCGACATGGCCGAGCTGGCGTTCAAGGCCGGTGGCGCGGCCCGGCGTACGGCGATGGTGCTGGACGTGCGCTCGCGCGCGTTCTCCACCGACCTGGCCGGGGCGATCCGGGAGCTGCGCGATCGCGGCTTCCAGCCCCGGGTGGTCTTCGTCGACGCCGACGACGAGGTGCTGATCCGCCGGTTCGAGAGCGTGCGCCGCTCGCACCCGTTGCAGGGCGACGGGCGGCTGGCCGACGGCATCGCCGTCGAGCGGACGCTGCTGGAGGAGGCCCGCGAGCAGGCCGACGTGATCATCGACACCAGCCACCTGAACGTGAACCAGCTGCGGCGCCGGGTCGAGGAGCTGTTCGGCGGCGAGGACGCCCGCCGGCTGCGGATCACCGTGATCTCGTTCGGCTTCAAGTACGGCCTGCCTCCGGACGCCGACTTCGTGATGGACGCCCGGTTCCTGCCCAACCCGTACTGGGTGCCGGAGCTGCGTGAGCACACCGGCCGGGAGGAGGCGGTGAGCGCGTACGTGCTGGGCCAGGAGGGCGCGGACGCGTTCGTGACCGGGTACGCCGACCTGGTCAACGCCACCACCGCCGGCTTCGAGCGGGAGGGCAAGCGCTACCTGACAGTGGCGGTCGGCTGCACCGGCGGCAAGCACCGCAGCGTGGCGATCGCCGAGGAACTGGCCGCCCGGCTGCGCCGCTCCGGCATAGCCGCCAACGCCCAGCACCGGGACCTGGGGCGGGAGTGACCCCGACCAGGGTGGTCGCCTTCGGCGGCGGGCACGGGCTCTCGGCGTCGCTGCGGGCGCTGCGGCACTGCGTACCCGAACTGGACCTGGACATCACCGCGGTGGTCACCGTCGGCGACGACGGCGGGTCCAGCGGGCGGCTGCGCGCGGAGCGCGGCGGCCTGCCCCCGGGTGACCTGCGTCAGGCGCTCGTCGCGCTGGCCGGCGACCATCCGGCCACCCGGCGCAGCGCGGCGCTGTTCCAGTACCGCTTCACCACCGCCGTGCCGCCGGCGCCGACGCTCGCCGAGCCGGTTCCGGCCGCCCGCGCCGGTGACTCGCTCGCCGGTCACGCGGTCGGCAACCTGCTGCTGCACGGCCTGACCGAGCTGCTCGGCGATCCGGTGGCCGCGCTCGACCACGCGGGCGCGATGCTCGGCGCGGTGGGGCGGGTGCTGCCGATGTCCCGTCAGCCGGTGGGCATCGAGGCGCGGGTCCGCGGCGCCGACCCGGCCCATCCGGACGAGGTGTCCACCGTGCGCGGGCAGCACCAGGTTGCGGTCACCCCGGGCACCGTCGAGTCGCTGCGGCTCAACCCGCCCGCGCCGGCCGCGTGCGCCGAGGCGGTGACCGCGGTACGCGCCGCGGACTGGCTGATCTTCGGGCCGGGCAGCTGGTACACGAGCGTGCTGCCGCATCTGCTGGTGCCGGGCCTGGCCGACGCGATCGTCTCCAGCCCGGCGCGGCGGCTGGTGACGCTCAACCTGGTGGCGGAGAAGGAGACCTCCGGGCTCTCCCTGCCCGACCATCTGGACACGCTGCGGCGCTATCTGCCCGAGCTGAAGGTGGACCGGGTGCTGGCGGACTCGACGGCGGTGGGTGATCCCGCGGCGGTCGAACGTGCGGCAGAATCGCTTGGTGCCCGGCTGGTCCTCGCTCCCGTCGCCGTCCTGGACGGCACGCCCCGTCATGATCCAGCTGCCCTGGGCGCCGCGCTGGTGCCTGTCCTGCGCGCCGATCGTTAGACACGTACGTAATCACCGGCGACACGCCGGAACCGGTCCGTGAGGGGGCGCACTATGGCGATGACGGCTGCGGTCAAGGACGAGCTGAGTCGGGTCGACGTGCCCAAGCCCTGCTGTCGGCGGGCGGAGATGGCCGCCCTGCTGCGTTTCGCGGGCGGTCTGCACATCGTGTCGGGCCGCGTCGTGGTCGAGGCGGAGCTGGACACCGGCGCGGTGGCCCGCCGGCTGCGGCGGGAGGTGGCCGAGGTCTACGGCTACCCGAGCGAGATCCACGTGCTCGCCTCCGGCGGCCTGCGCAAGGGCAGCCACTTCATCGTGCGGGTGGTCAAGGACGGCGAGGCGCTCGCCCGGCAGACCGGCCTGCTCGACGTGCGGGGCCGCCCGGTGCGCGGCCTGCCGCCGCACGTGGTGGCCGCGAACGTCTGCTGCGCGGTCTCGGCCTGGCGGGGCGCGTTCATGGCGCACGGCTCGCTCACCGAGCCGGGCCGCTCCAGCGCGCTGGAGATCACCTGCCCCGGCCCGGAGTCGGCGCTGGCGCTCGTCGGCGCGGCCCGCCGCATCGGCATCACCGCGAAGAACCGCGAGGTGCGCGGCGTGGACCGGGTGGTGGTCAAGGACGGCGACGCGATCGCCGCGCTGCTCACCCGCATCGGCGCGCACTCCAGCGTGCTGGCCTGGGAGGAGCGGCGGGTACGCCGGGAGGTGCGCGCCACCGCCAACCGGCTGGCCAACTTCGACGACGCCAACCTGCGCCGCTCGGCCCGCGCGGCGGTGGCCGCCGCGGCCCGGGTGACCCGCGCGCTGGAGATCCTCGCCGACGACGCGCCCAACCACCTGACCTCGGCCGGCCGGCTGCGGCTGGAGCACCGTCAGGCGTCCCTGGAGGAGCTGGGCGCGCTCGCCGAGCCGCCACTGACCAAGGACGCCATCGCCGGCCGGATCCGCCGGCTGCTCGCGCTGGCCGACAAGCGCGCCCGCGACCTGGGCATCCCGGATACGGAAGCGGCAGTCACGCCCGACATGCTCGTGGTCTGATAGGACTCGGGCGGCGAGCACCGCGAGCGGGGTCACCACCCGCCGCAGCGCGACGTCGCACGCTCGGATATGGTCGCTGCGTACGGCAAGGGGGCCGCGCACAGGCATCCCTCGCCGTGCTCACCGCCTCGGGCGGTCAGGTCTCCGGGACCGCGGCGGGGTGGCCGAGATGACATGTCGACGGCCGGCTCCAACGGTCGGCGCACACACCTCCGCCGGCCCCGGTCTGGCGCCGGCGGACCAGAACGCGAGGAGATGGGACCTGTGACCATCCGGGTTGGCATCAACGGCTTCGGCCGGATCGGCCGCAACTTCTTCCGGGCAGTGCTGGCGTCCGGCGCTGACATCGAGGTCGTGGCGGTCAACGACCTGACCGACAACGCGACGCTCGCCCACCTTGTCAAGTACGACAGCATCCTGGGCCGCCTCCCGCACGAGGTGAAGGCCACCGCCGACGAGATCACCGTGGGCGGCAAGACCATCAAGGCGTACGCCGAGAAGGACCCGGCGAACCTGCCGTGGGGCGAGGTCGGCGCGGATGTCGTCATCGAGTCCACCGGTTTCTTCACCGACGGCACCAAGGCGAAGGCGCACCTCGACGGCGGGGCCAAGAAGGTCATCATCTCCGCGCCGGCGAAGAACGAGGACTTCACCGTGGTCATGGGCGTCAACCAGGACCAGTACGACCCGGCCAAGCACAACATCATCTCGAACGCCTCCTGCACCACGAACTGCCTCGCGCCGATGGCGAAGGTTCTGCAGGACACGTTCGGCATCCAGCAGGGTCTGATGACCACCATCCACGCGTACACGCAGGACCAGAACCTGCAGGACGCGCCGCACAAGGACCTGCGCCGGGCCCGCGCCGCCGCGCTCAACATCGTGCCGACCTCGACCGGCGCCGCGAAGGCGATCGGCCTGGTGCTGCCGGAGCTGAAGGGCAAGCTGGACGGTTACGCGCTGCGCGTGCCGATCCCGACCGGCTCCGCCACCGACCTGACCGTGACGGTCGGCCGGGAGACCACCGTGGACGAGGTCAACGCCGCGATCAAGGCCGCCGCCGAGGGCCCGCTGCGGGGCATCCTCACCTACAACGAGGACCCGATCGTCTCCGCCGACATCGTGACCGACCCGGCGTCGTGCATCTTCGACGCGCCGCTGACCAAGGTGATCGGCAACCAGGTCAAGGTCGTCGGCTGGTACGACAACGAGTGGGGCTACTCGAACCGCCTGGTGGACCTGGTCAAGCTGGTGGGTCAGTCGCTGTGACGATCCGTAACCTCGACGACCTGCTCGCCGAGGGGGTGTCGGGTCGGCGCGTGCTCGTGCGCGCCGACCTGAACGTCCCGCTCGACAAGCAGACCGGGGAGATCACTGACGACGGCCGGATCCGGGCTGTCCTGCCGACGCTGAGCGCGCTGGTGCAGGCCGGCGCGAAGGTGGTCGTCTGCTCGCACCTGGGCCGCCCGAAGGGCGCCCCGGATCCGCAGTTCAGCCTCCGCCCGGTCGCCGGGCGGCTCGGTGAGCTGCTCGGCGCCCCGGTGGCCTTCGCCGAGGACACCGTCGGCGACTCGGCGCGGTCCACCGTGGCCGGTCTGGCCGACGGGCAGGTCGCACTGCTGGAGAACCTGCGGTTCAACAAGGGCGAGACCAGCAAGGACGACGCGGAGCGCGGCGTGTTCGCCGACCAGCTCGCGGCGCTCGGTGACGCCTACGTGGACGACGCGTTCGGCGCGGTGCACCGCAAGCACGCCAGCGTGCACGACGTGCCGGCCCGGCTGCCGCACGTCGCGGGCCGGCTGGTGCTGCGCGAGGTCGAGGTGCTCAGCCGCCTCACCGGCGAGCCGGAGCGGCCGTACGTGGTGGTGCTCGGCGGCTCGAAGGTCTCCGACAAGCTGGCCGTGATCGAGGCGCTGCTGCCGACGGTGGACCGGCTGCTCATCGGCGGCGGGATGTGCTTCACCTTCCTCAAGGCCCAGGGCCACGAGGTGGGCACGTCGCTGCTGGAGAAGGACATGGTCGAGACCTGCCGCAACCTGATGGAGCGCGCGCCCGGCAAGATCATGCTCCCGGTCGACGTGGTGGCCGCCGACGCCTTCGCGCCGGACGCCGCGCACGACACCGTGCCCGCCGACGGCATCCCCAGCCACCGGCTGGGCCTGGACATCGGCCCGGAGACGGTGGCCGGTTTCGCCGCCGTGCTGTCGCAGGCGAAGACCGTCTTCTGGAACGGCCCGATGGGCGTGTTCGAGATGGCGGCGTTCGCCAACGGCACCCGGGGCGTGGCCGAGGCGATCACCAAGGCCGACGCGTTCAGCGTGGTCGGCGGCGGCGACTCGGCCGCGGCGGTGCGTGCGCTGGGCCTGGACGAGTCCTCGTTCGGGCACATCTCCACCGGTGGCGGCGCCTCCCTGGAATACCTGGAGGGCAAGACCCTCCCCGGCATCGCGGCTCTGGAGAACTGAATGGCGAGCACGACCCGCCGGCCGTTGATGGCCGGCAACTGGAAGATGAACCTGAACCACCTCGAGGCCAACCTGCTGGTGCAGAAGCTGGCCGCGAGCCTGAACGAGAAGCAGCTCACCGACGTCGAGTGCGTGGTGCTGCCGCCCTTCACCGACCTGCGTACGGTGCAGACCGCCGTGGACGGCGACAAGCTGCTGATCGGCTACGGCGCGCAGGACCTGTCGCCGCACCCGTCGGGCGCGTACACCGGTGACATCGCCGGGCCGATGCTGGCCAAGCTGGGCTGCGGCTACGTGGTGGTCGGCCACTCCGAGCGGCGGCAGTACCACCACGAGGACGACGCGCTCGTCAACGCGAAGGTGTCGGCGGCGCTGGCGAACGGGCTCACCCCGATCCTCTGCATCGGTGAGGGTCTGGAGGTCCGGGAGCAGTCGGGTCAGGTGCGGCACTGCTGCGACCAGCTCGACGGCGCGCTGAAGGGGCTCACCGCCGAGCAGGTCACCAAGGTCGTCGTGGCGTACGAGCCGGTCTGGGCGATCGGCACCGGCAAGACGGCCACGCCGGAGGACGCCCAGGAGGTCTGCGGCGCGGTGCGTCAGCGCATCGCCGAGACCTACGACGAGAACACCGCCGAGCAGGTTCGGGTCCTCTACGGCGGGTCGGTCAAGGCGTCGAACGTCGCCGCGATCATGGCCCAGCCGGACGTGGACGGGGCCCTCGTGGGGGGCGCGAGCCTGGACGCGGAGGAGTTCGCGAAGATCTGCCGGTTCCCGGAGCACACCGCCCGCTGATCGCTCGCTATCCTTGACGCTGCCCGTCCACCGGTCGGTGCCGTAGTGCCCGACAGGTCCGGGCAGTGATCGTAACGAGAGGACTGACCCCCGCCATGCCGATCTGGTTCGCCTACACGATGATCACGTTGCTGGTCATCACCAGCGTGCTGCTCGTCCTGCTGATCCTCCTGCACCGCGGTAAGGGCGGCGGGTTGTCGAGCATGTTCGGCGGCGGCGTCAGCTCCAGCCTGGCCGGTTCCTCCGTGGCCGAGAAGAACCTCGACCGCTACACCGTTCTGGTGGGAATCGTCTGGTTCGCCTGCATCGTCGGGCTCGGGCTCTGGCTGCGCCTGCAGATGGCCACCGGCACCTGAGTCGGCGCTGAGAAGCGTACAATCTGCGCGCGGTCCGTCACGGACCGCGCGCAGTTTTGTTTCTCCGCGCGTCGCCCGTCGCCCACCCCCTCCGGCGGCGGTCCCCTCCGACGACAGGGAGCGAGCAACAGTGCCCAGCAACAACGTCATCCGCGGCACCCGGGTCGGGTCCGCCCCGGAGCGCTTCGACCAGCGCGTCGAGCCCGCCCCGCGCCGCCCGGTCGTCTACTGGTGCCGCCACGGGCACCGGGTCGAGTTCCTGATCGCCGCCGAGGCCGAGACGCCAGCCGCCTGGGAGTGCCCCCGCTGCGGCGAGCCGGCCGGCCCCGACCCGGGCGACCCGCCGGGCCGCCAGCGCGCCGAGCCCTACAAGACCCACCTGGCGTACGTGCAGGAGCGGCGCACGCCGGAGGAGGGTGAGGCGCTGCTCGCCGAGGCCCTCGACGCGCTGCGCCGTCGCCGCGGCCGGGCCTGAGCCGAGACGTGTTAAGAAGGGGCCCCTTCGCTACCGGAGGCGTTAAGAAGGGGCCCTTCCTTACACCTCAGCGGAGGCTGCGCAGCCGCGGGGGTACGTTCGCCGCCGCGGCCCGGTCGAGCAGCCAGAGGGTACGGGAGACGCCCTGCACCCCGGCGGCCGGCAACTGCACCGGCCCGGCCCCGGCCAGCGCCATGCCCACCGCCCGGGCCTTGTCCGCCCCGGCGGCGATCAGCCACACCTCCTCGGCCGTGTTGATCGTCGGCAGGGTCAGCGTGGTCCGCACCGGCGGCGGCTTCGGGCTGCCCCGCACCGCGCTGACCGGGCGGTTGTCGTGGTGCACCGGGTGCTCCGGGAACACCGACGCCACGTGTCCGTCCTCGCCGACGCCGAGCATCAGCACGTCGAAGTGGGGCAGTACGGCGTTCCCGGGCCGGGCGGCGGTGGCCAGCTCCCGCGCGTACCCGGCGGCGGCCGCCTCCGGGTCGTCACCGGCCGGGCCGTCGGAGGCCGGCATCGGGTGCACCCGCGCCGGGTCCAGCGGCACCGTGTCCAGCAGCGCCGCCCGCGCCTGCGTCTCGTTGCGCTCCGGGTCACCGGCGGGCAGGAACCGCTCGTCACCCCACCACACGTCGACCCGGGACCAGTCGACCGCGTCCCGGGCGGGCAGCTGCCCGACCGCCCGGTACACCGCCGCGGCGATCCGCCCGCCGGTCAGCACCACCGACGCCTGGCCTCGCTCGGCCTGCGCGTCGAGCAGCTTCACCACCAACCGGGCCGCCACCGCCTGCGCGAGCAGGTCGGGGTCGGCGTGTACGGCGACACTAGCCTCAGTCATCCGTCGTGCCCTCGCGTTCCGGCCGCCCACCGGCGGTCACCTGTGCTTCCGGCCGCCCGGTCCGGGCGGTCACTCGTTCGCGGTCGCGCCCGCGTGCGCGGTCACGCCGGCCTCGGCCCGCTGGGCGGTCGCCGGATCCTTCCACACGTGCACCCGCTGGGCCGGACGCTGGTCGAGTCCGGTGATCCCGGCCGCGGCGCCGAGCGCCTCCGCGTACACCTGGTCGGCGTCGAGGCGGCGCAGCTCCTCGGCCAGCTCGTCGCCGAGCGGCCGGCGGACCAGCGGCAGCGTGCGGTCCTCCTGCCCGGTACGCCGGAACACCGCGATGCTGTCGTCCCGGGTCAGCGTCAGCTCGTCGCCGTTGGCGCAGCGCAGCTGCACCTGACGCATCCGCGGGAACTCGTCGGACCGCTGCCAGGCCGGTTCGATGCCGAGCCGGGCCTTGAGCCATCCGCTCATCAGCGCCGCCGTCGGGTCCGACTGGGGCGCCACCACGCTCGCCTCGGTGACCCGGGCCTGGGTGGTGTCGAACGCGCCCGCCACGAGCGTGCGCCACGGGGTGATCCGGGTCCACGCCAGGTCGGTGTCGCCGGGGGCGTAGTCGTGGGCCCGCTGCCGCAGCGCGACGATCGGGTCGGCCGCCTGCGCCGAGTCGGTGATCCGCCGGTCGGCCACCACACCGAGGAAGTCGGTGGCGATCTCCTCCGGCGGCTCGCCGTGCCACCAGGTCACCACCGGCACGTCCGGCACCAGCAGCGGCATCACCACGGATTCGGCGTGCAGCGCGAGCCGCCCGTACATCCGGGTCACCACCGCCTCGCACGGCCCGAGCCGGCCGCCCACGACGATCTCCGCGTCCAGCCGGTTGCGGTCGCGCTCCACGTCGGAGCGGACCACCACGAGCAGGCGGCAGGGGTGCGCCGCCGCGGCGATGGTGGCGGCCGCCTCGGCCTCCCGGACCCGCTTCTCGTCCACCACCACGATCAGCGTGAGGGCCATGCCGCTGGCCACCCCGCCCGCGCTGCGCCGTTCCGCGGCCAGCGCCTTGACCACCTCGTTGCCGGTGGTGTCCCACAGCCCGATCATGCTCTTCTCCAAGCCCGGCCCTCGCGGGCCAGCATCTCGTCGGCAGCCCGGGGTCCCCACTCGCCGGCCCGGTACGGCTCCGGCGTGGTGCCCTCCCAGGCGTGTTCCAGCGGGTCGACGACCTGCCAGCTCTGCTCGACCTCGGCGGCGTCCGGGAACAGCGTCCGGTCGCCGATCAGCACGTCCAGCACGAGCCGCTCGTACGCCTCGGGGCTGGACTCGGTGAACGCCTCGCCGTACTGGAAGTCCATCGCGATGTCGCGGACCTCCATCGTGGTGCCCGGCACCTTGGAGCCGAACTTCAGCACCACGCCCTCGTCCGGCTGCACCCGGATGACGAGCTGGTTGGGGCCGAGGGACTCCATGTCGGCGGCGTTGAACGGCAGGTGCGGCGCCTTCTTGAACATGATGGCCACCTCGGTGACCCGCCGGGGCAGCCGCTTGCCGGCCCGGATGTAGAACGGCACCCCGGCCCAGCGCCGGTTCTGGATGCCCAGCTTCACCGCCACGTACGTCTCGGTGGTGGAGCCCTCCGGGACGCCTTCCTCCTCCAGGTAGCCCTTGGCGCGCTCGCCGCCCACCCAGCCGGGCAGGTACTGGCCGCGCACGGTGTCCTGGGAGACGTCGCGCGGCACGGTGATCGCCTTGAGCACCTTGAGCTTCTCGGCGCGGATCTCGTCGGCGTCGAAGCTGGTCGGCTCCTCCATCGCGACCAGGGCGAGCAGTTGGAGCAGATGGTTCTGGAGCACGTCGCGGGCGGTGCCGACGGAGTCGTAGAAGGCGGCCCGGGTGCCGATGCCGACGTCCTCGGCCATGGTGATCTGCACCGAGTCGACGTACTTGGAGTTCCACAGCGGCTCGAACAGGTTGTTCGCGAACCGCAGCGCCAGGATGTTCTGGACCGTCTCCTTGCCCAGGTAGTGGTCGATCCGGAAGACGTCCTGGCTGGTGAAGACGTCGTCGACCAGGTCGTTGAGCGCCTTGGCCGAGGGCAGGTCGTTGCCGAACGGCTTCTCCACCACCACGCGGCGCCAGCCGCCGGACTTGTCGTTGTCCGCCATGCCGGTGCGGGCGAGCTGCTTGAGCACCACCGGGAAGGCCGCCGGGGGGATGGAGAAGTAGAAGGCGGCGTTGCCGGCGATGCCGTGCGAGTCGCGCAGCTCGTCGAGGGTGGCGGCGAGCTGGTCGAACGCGGCGTCGTCGTCGAACGAGCCGCCGACGAACTTGATGTTGCCGGCCAGCCGGGCCCACACCTCTTCCCGCCAGGGGGTACGGGCGTGCTTCTTGGCCGCCTCGTGCGCCACCGACTCGAAGTCGCCGTCGCCCCAGTCCCGGCGGGCGAAGCCGAGCACCACGAACCCGGGCGGCAGGAGCCCTCGGTTGGCCAGGTCGTAGACCGCCGGCAGCAGCTTCTTGCGGGCCAGATCGCCGGTCACCCCGAAGATCACCAGGGCACACGGCTCGGGGATCCGGGGCAACCGCCGGTCCTGCACGTCGCGCAGCGGGTTCACCGGGCCACCTCCTCCTGCGTCTCGGTCCGCTGATTCCAGGTCATTGATCGTCACGTGCGTGTCCGTCCGGCCGTATCCAGCAGCTGGGCGACGCCAGCCGCCCGCTTGGTCAGGTGCAGTCGCAGCACCGGTCGTTCCCGGCCGGCCAGGGCCAGCCGGTCACCGGCGGCCTGGGCCGCCTGGAGCTGCGCGAAGGTGTACGGACGGCCGGGCACTTCCAGATCATCGGTGACCGCACCGGTGATCTGGAGGTGCCGGCCGCGGGTGTCGGTGTGCTCCGGCCGGCGCGGTCCCCAGGCGAAGGTGACCGGCCGTCCGGTGTGCCGCGCCAGCAGCGGGCGCAGCCCGGCCACCGCCGCGTCGGCCCGCGGGTCGAGGTACGCGGTGACCGCGAGGTGCTCCCGTTCGCCCAGCCCGTCGAGCAGCCAGCGCAGCGCGCCGGTCAGGTCGGCCGGCGCGTCGCTCGGGGCGTACACCTCGATCGCGTCCTCGACCGACGACGGCGGCCCGCTGTCCGGCTCGTCGCCGGCCACTGCGGCGGCGGGCGCCGCGAACGGGTCGGTCCGCAGCGTCACCGCGGCGGTCGCGGCGGCGTAGGCCCAGGTGAGCAGGTGCGCGCCGAGCGGCCCGTTGACCGCCACGTCGGCGGCCACGCCCGGACCGACGCCGGCGCCGAGGGCGCCGCCGAGACCGACTGTGAGCACGCCCGGCCCGGTGGCGCCGGGGGAGCCCGGGGATTCCGCGACCAGCGGCAGGATCCGCCCGCCGGTCGCGTCGGCGAGCAGCGCGCGCGCCCAGCGGCCCAGGCCGTCGAGTCCGGTGCCGTCGGGGACCAGCGCGATCGTGTCCCGACCCTCGCCGGCCGCCGCGCCCAGGGCCGCGCCGAGCGCGAGGCCCGGATTGTCCCGGTCCCGGTCGAGCGCGCCGGTGAGCGCCTCCGCCTCGTCCAGCACCTCGGTGACCGGCGCGCCGGCCAGCGCCGCCGGGACCAGGCCGAACGCGGTGAGCGCGGCCCACGGCCCGGCCACACCGGGCTCGGCCGGGAGCACCACGGCGCCCAGCTCGTCGGCGCGCGCCGCGAGTTCCGTGCCGGGCTCGGTGACCACCACGACGTGCCGGGCCGCGTCCGGGCCCTCGTCGGCCCACGCCTGCCGGTAGGCGCGCAGGTGGGCGTCGGTGGTCCGGTCCAGGCCGTGCCGGGCGGCGAGCACCAGGAGGGTACGCGCCGGGCGGTCGGCGAGCGCGGCCCGCGCCGGCCCCGGATCGGCGGTGTCGAGCACCGTCACCCGGCGGCCCAGGCACTCGGCGACGACCTCGGCGGCGAGCGTGTCGCCGCGGTCGCCGGCCAGCACCACGTGGTCCAGATCGTCCAGCTCGTCGGCCAGTTCGGCGAGCTGGGGGAGCAGGTCCCGGCTGCGCCGGTGGGCGTGCAGCCAGCCCAGCCGGGTGAGCGCCGCGGTCTCGGCGGCGGGCCCCCAGAGGGCCGGGTCCCCCGCGGCGAGCCGGGCCGGGACGTCGTGGGAGACGAGCGTGGCCCGCGCCGACGCGCCGAGGGCGTCGGCGCCGCGCACGGCCAGGCCGGCGGCCATGTCCGCCCGCCCGGCCAGCAGGTCACTCACGGCATCCCCTCAGTTCGCGACTGCGGGGCTCGCAGACCCGGCTCACTCCTCGCGCTCACGGGGCTACCTCAGTTCGCGACTGCGGGGCTCGCAGACCCGGCTCACTCCTCGCGCTCACGGGGCCACCTCTCACCCGTTCCACGGTACGGCGCGACGCGTCCCGGGGCCCGGCCCCGGGACGCGTCGGACGCCGTCGGTCACGCGTTGCCGCCGGCCTGCTGGGCCGCCTGCGCGTTCTCCTCGGCGGCCCGGTGCGGGCTGCCCGATCCCTTGGCCGCCTGGGCGAGGGACTTCTTGACCCCCTCCAGCAGCTCCACCCAGCTCGCCTCGAACTTCTCCACGCCCTCGCGTTCCAGCGTGGCGATGACGTCGGAGAGGTCCACGCCCACCGACTGGAGGTCCGCGAAGACCTTGCGGGCGTCGTCGTACGCCACGGTGACGGTGTCCGGCTTGGTCTCGCCGTGCTCGGCGTACGCGTGGACGACCGGCTCCGGCATGGTGTTGACGGTGCCGGGCGCGATCAGCTCCTCGACGTAGATGACGTCCCGGTAGTCCGGGTTCTTCGTCGAGGTGGAGGCCCACAGCGGGCGCTGCGGGTGGGCGCCCGCGTCGGCCAGCTTCTGCCAGCGCGCCGAGGAGAAGACCTCGCCGTAGCGCTCGTACGCCAGCCGGGCGTTGGCGACAGCTGCCTTGCCGCGCAGCGCCTTGGCCTGGTCGGAGCCGATCTTCTCCAGCCGCTTGTCCACCTCGCTGTCGACCCGGGAGACGAAGAACGAGGCGACCGAGCCGATCTTGGACAGGTCGTGCCCGTTCGCCTGCGCCTGCTCCAGCCCGGCCAGGAACGCCTCCATCACCTGCGAGTACCGGTCCAGGCCGAAGATCAGCGTGACGTTGACGCTGATCCCCTCGGCGAGCGTCGCGGTGATCGCCGGCAGGCCCTCCTCGGTGGCCGGGATCTTGATGAACAGGTTCGGCCGGTCGACCAGCCACCACAGCGCCTTGGCCTCGGCGACGGTCTTCGCCGCGTCGTGCGCCGAGCGGGGGTCCACCTCGATCGACACCCGGCCGTCCACGCCGGCGCTGGTCTCGTACGAGGGGCGCATCACGTCGCAGGCCCACCGCACGTCGTACGTGGTGAGCATGCGGACCGCCTCCTCGACGTCCACACCACGGACGGCGAGGTCACGAAGCTGCCAGTCGTACTCGTCGGCGTCGCTCAGCGCCTTGGCGAAGATCGTCGGGTTGGTGGTCACCCCGGCCACGTGGCTCTCCCGGCGCAGCTTGTCCAGCCCGCCGGAGCTCAGCCGTACCCGGGAAAGATCGTCGAGCCAGATCGCCACCCCGGCGCCCTGCAGCTCGCTCAGTCTGTCCGTCATGACGTCGACGCTCCCCTCAGTTGCCGGTCGTGAAACCGGTGATGTCGCCCACCCGGGTCAGCGCCGCGTGCGCGGCGGCCACGATCCGGTCGGGGGTGAACCCGAACTGCTCGAAGAGCACGGTGTGCGGGGCGCTGGCGCCGTAGTGCTCGATGCTCACGCACTCGCCGCTGTCGCCGACGATCGCCCGCCAGGACATCGCGATGCCCGCCTCCACGCTCACCCGTGCCTTTACCCCGCGAGGCAGCACCGACTCCCGGTACGCCTCGTCCTGCGCGAAGAACCACTCCTGGCAGGGCATCGAGACGACCCGGGTGGGGGTGCCGTCGGCCTCCAGCCGCTCCCGCGCGGTGAGGCAGAGCTGCACCTCCGAGCCGGTGCCGATCAGGATCACCTGCGGCTTGCCGCCGGACGCCTCGGCCAGCACGTACCCACCCTTGGCGACGCCCTCGGCGCCGGCCAGGTCGGTGCGGTCGAAGGTGGGCAGCGCCTGGCGGCTGAGCGCCAGCGCGGTCGGCCGGTCGGTGTGCTCCAGCGCCTGCCGCCACGCCCACACCGTCTCGTTGGCGTCGGCCGGGCGGACCACGTCCAGGCCGGGGATGGCCCGCAGCGCGGTCAGGTGCTCGATCGGCTGGTGCGTCGGGCCGTCCTCGCCGAGGCCGATCGAGTCGTGCGTCCAGACGTAGGTCACCGGCAGCTTCATCAGCGCGGCCAGCCGCACCGCCGGGCGCATGTAGTCGCTGAACACCAGGAACGTGCCGCCGTACGGACGGGTGCCGCCGTGCAGGACGATGCCGTTGAGGATCGAGCCCATGGCGTGCTCACGGATGCCGAAGTGCAGCGTGCGGCCGTACTCGTCGCCGGGGAAGTCCTTGGTGGCGTGCGCGGCCGGGACGAACGACCGCTCGCCCTTCATGGTGGTGTTGTTGCTGTCGGCCAGGTCGGCCGAGCCGCCCCACAGCTCGGGCAGCACCGGCGCCAGGGCCTCCAGGATCTTGCCGGAGGCGGCCCGGGTGGCGACGCCCTTGGCGTCCGCGCCGAAGGTGGGCAGCGCGTCGGTCCAGCCGGTCGGCAGGGTACGGGTGGCCATCCGGTCCCACAGCGCCTTGCGCTCCGGGTTGGCCTGCGCCCAGGCGTCGAACCCGGTGGTCCACTCGGCCTGCTCCTGCGCGCCGCGCTCCAGCACCTGGCGTGCGTGCTTGAGCACCTCCTCGTCGATCTCGAAGGTGCGCTGCGGGTCGAAGCCGAGGATTTCCTTGGTGGCCTTGACCTCGTCCGCGCCGAGCGCCGAGCCGTGGATCTTGCCGGTGTTCTGCTTGTTCGGCGCGGGCCAGCCGATGATCGTGCGCAGCGCGATGAACGACGGCCGGCCGGTCTCCGCCTTGGCGGACAGCAGTGCCTGGTACAGCGCCTCCACGTCCTCGTGGTAGTCGCCCTGGTCGGCGTCGCCGCTGCGCCAGTCGACGGTCTGCACGTGCCAGCCGTACGCCTCGTAGCGGGCCGCGACGTCCTCGCTCTTGGCGATGCGGGTGTCGTCCTCGATCGAGATCTCGTTGTCGTCGTAGATCACGCAGAGGTTGCCGAGCTGCTGGTGACCGGCGAGCGCGCTGGCCTCGTGGGTGATGCCCTCCTCGATGTCACCGTCGGAGGCGATGCACCAGATGTCGTGCCGGAACGGCGAGTCGGCGCGGTCCGGCTCGGGGTCGAACAGGCCGCGCTCGCGGCGGGCCGCCATGGCCATGCCGACCGCGTTGCCGAGGCCCTGGCCGAGCGGCCCGGTGGTGGTCTCCACGCCCGGGGTGTGGCCGTGCTCCGGGTGACCCGGGGTGAGCGAGCCCCACTGGCGCAGCGCCTTGAGGTCGTCCAGCGCGAGCGGGTAGCCGGAGAGGAAGAGCTGGATGTAGAGCGTCAGGCTGGAGTGGCCGGCGGAGAGCACGAACCGGTCGCGTCCGGGCCAGTTCGGGTCGGCGGGATTGTGCCGCATGACCCGGTTGAAGAGCAGGTACGCCGCCGGGGCGAGGCTCATCGCCGTCCCCGGGTGGCCGTTGCCGGATTTCTCCACGGCGTCCATGGCCAGCACGCGGACCGTGTCGACGGCCCTGCGGTCGAGGTCGGACCAGTTGAGAGCGGGAAGCTCGGGTCGGTTGGCAGCCACGATGGTTGTGCTCCTCGGCAGATGGGCGGAACCCTCACTGATGACCCTATCGAGCGGTGCTAAACGTCCGCCCGGGGATCTCAGCATGCTGTTCTGTACGGATCGCGAACGTTCGGTCGTTCAACCGCAGGTGTGACCGCTCGCACCGTTGCCGGGTCCGCGGGGCAGCCAAAACGACGCCGCGTAGTGTGTGGGGCGGTGTGTGGACCTCGAAGGGTCCGGGCCGAACGACCTCCCCCGCCGATGCCGGAAGGTGGCAATCCGTGAGCATGATCACCGAGCGCCCCGTCAGCAACCCTGCCGGGCAGTCGCCGGTGGGCACGGCGGCGGAGGCGCCGGCGAGCGGCCGGCGGGACGTACGCGCCGTCGTGGCGGCGTACGTGGCGCTGACCAAGCCGCGGATCGTCGAGCTGCTGCTGGTGACCACCGTGCCGGCGATGATGCTCGCGGACGGCGGCATGCCGTCGCTGTGGCTGGTCGCCGTCGTGCTCGTCGGGGGTTCGCTCGCGGCCGGCGCGGCGAGCGTCCTGAACTGCTACATCGACCGGGACATCGACCAGCTCATGCGGCGCACCAAGCGCCGCCCGCTGCCCGCACACACGGTCTCGCCGCGCAGCGCGCTGATCTTCGGCCTGGTGCTGGCGGCCGTCTCGGTGGCGCTGATGGCGGCGACCACCAACTGGCTGGCGACCGTGCTGACGCTGGCCGCGATCGCCTACTACGACCTGGTCTACACGCTGTGGCTGAAGCGGACCACAGCGGCGAACACGTTCTGGGGCGGCATCTGCGGGGCCGCGCCGGTGCTGATCGGCTGGGCCGCTGTCACCGGCTCGCTGGCACCGGCCGCCTGGGGCCTGTTCGCTGTGGTCTTCTTCTGGCAGATGCCGCACTTCTACGCGCTGGCCATCAAGTACAAGGACGACTACGCGCGCGCCGGCGTGCCGATGCTGCCGGTGGTGGCCTCGGTCCGGCGGGTCAACGCCGAGATCATCGGCTTCTCCTGGCTCACGGTGCTCTCCTCGCTGGCGGTCTGGCCGCTCGGGATGAGCCCGATCTACGGCGTGACGGCGCTCGTGGTGGGTGGGATCTTCCTGGTCGAGGCGCACAAGCTGTGCCGGCGGGCCACGCGTGGTGAGGCGGTCAAGCCGATGCGCCTGTTCCACTGGTCCACCACGTATCTGACGATCCTCTTCGCCGCCGTCGCGCTCGACGCCCTGCTCTGACCCGCCCGTCCGGCGGTTCATCAGAAATTTTTTTCGGTCTTCCGCGGAGGGGGCCAACCTGGACAGATTGTGACGATCTTGCCTGCCTGATTTGCCCATATTTAAGCGACATATAGGGGCAAATCGCCTGTGGTTCTCCTTAAACCGGCGGGTAATTGGCATCACATTCAGTTCATGGTTCTCGCACATCCGAGTGGAAGTCTGCTTAGGCTTCGCGTCATGGCAGATGGTTCCGATACGACGCTGACGGCTGACAAGACCGCGGAGCAGGCCCCCAACGGCCTGGTCGCGGGCATCAAGTCGTTCGCCGCCGGACACGGCGGCGCAAAGGCGGTCATCGAGTACGTCGGCAAGCGCGGCGCACGGATCGTCCTCGTGGGTTCCGACGGGGTATGGGCAGACCAGTTCGCCGACGGCACCGACGTGGCGCGGCAGGCCTGCGCCAAGGCCGGGGTCGACGTCGAGAACGCCTGGGAGCGTGAACTGATGGACCAGATGCGTCCGAGCAACGACCTGTGGCGGTCGATGGCCCGGCGCACGATGGCCCGTTGACATAACCGAATGACCAACCACCACCAGTCGACCCGGGGGAAACCCCGGGTCGCTTTCGTCACCTGCGCCGAGCTGCCCGACCTCGACCCGGACGACCGGCTCGCGCTCGGCCCGCTCGCCGCCCGCGGGGTCACCGCCGAGATCGCGGTCTGGGACGACCCGGCCGTCGACTGGGCCGGGTACGACATGGTCGTGCTCCGCTCCCCGTGGGACTACGCGCGGCGGCGCGACGAGTTCGTGGCCTGGGCGCGTACCGTGCCGGCCCTGGCCAACCCGGCCGACGTGGTCGCCTGGAACACCGACAAGCGCTACCTGTCCGAGCTCTCCGCCGCCGGAGTGCCCACCGTCGAGACGGTCTGGGTCGAGCCGGGGCAGGCGTGGACGCCACCCGCCGGGGGCGAGCACGTGATCAAGCCGGCGGTCAGCGCCGGCAGCCAGGACACCGGCCGCTACGACCTGACCGACCCGGAGCACCGCGAGCTCGCCGTGGCCCACGTACGGCGGCTCTCCGACGCGGGGCGGCTCACCATGGTCCAGCCGTACCTGCAGGCGGTGGACACGGCCGGGGAGACCGCGCTGCTGTTCCTGGCCGACCCCGGCGGCCTGGTGTTCAGTCACGCGATCCGCAAGGGGCCGATGCTGACCGGGCCGGACCGGGGCGAGGCCGCGCTCTACAAGGAGGAGCGGATCGACCCGCGCACCGCCACGGCGGAGCAGCGCGCGGTCGCCGAGAAGGTGCTGGCGACCGTGCCGGGTGGCCCGGAGCGGCTGCTGTACGCCCGGGTCGACCTGATCCCCGGCCCGGACGGCGCGCCCGTGCTGGTCGAGCTGGAGCTGACCGAGCCGAGCCTGTTCGTCGGGTACGCCGACGGCGCGCCGGACCGGCTCGCCGGCGCGGTGCTCGCCCACCTGCGACGCCACTGAGCCGAGGCGGCACCGGCCGGCGCACGACGCTCAGTCGCGGTCGCTGTGGTTGCGTGCCCAGCGGCCGCCGATCGGCGGCGTGTCCAGCCGCAGCGCGGCCGCGGTGCCGGCCAGGTCGTTGTCCTCGAACGCGCAGGAGACGCAGCTGCCCGCCTCGGTGACCCAGATTCCGTACGCCTGGGTGTCGGCGTCCCGGTGCCAGATCCGGTTGGCGCGCACGGTGGCCGAGTCGAACGGCGCGGCGATGGTGATGCCGCCGCAGGCCGGCGGACCGTCCGGCAGCTCGTACGCCGTGCCGGGCATCGGGGTGGCCGCGCTCCAGCCGGTGGAGCCGTCCGGGCGTACCTCCGCCAGGGAGAGCCGGGTGGCGCTGTTGTCGGACACCACAGCGTCCCGCGAGCCGACCCGGACCACCTTGCCCCGGTGCCCGCCGTCCGGCCAGTCCGCGTTGCCGTCGGTGACCTCGCGCGGGCCGTAGCGCACCGCCTCGCCGGAACCGCTGTGGGCCGGGGCGGAGCGGCAGCCGTTGTCCCGGATCCGGTTCCCGACGATCGACGTGTCGAGCATCGGCCGGTCGATCCGGATGCCGTCCAGCGCGTTCTCCCGGATGTCGTTGTCCTGGATCACCACGTCGGCCGCCGCGCCCCGGTAGCCGTGGCCCAGGTCGTGCTCGTGGTAGCCGAAACCACCGTTGCGGCTGATCCGGTTGCCCTGCACCGTGTACGGGCCGGGGGTGTTGCCCATGCTGATCCCGTCGCCGACGTTCGAGTCGATCACGCAGCCGGTGAGCAGGCCGCCCCGCCCGGCCACCCCGGCGGTGCCGTTGCCCGACACGTCGAAGCCGGCCTCCAGGTTGTTGGTCATGGTGCAGCCGGAGACGATCAGCCCGTCCGCGCCCCAGTCGGAGATGCCGAACCGGTTGGCCTGGCTGTGGCAGCCGATGATCCGGATGCCGCGCGGCGGGGTCCAGTAGTCCTTCTGCAGCTCCAGGAAGATGCCGTTGGTGCCGTTGCCGAGGGTGGTGCAGTTGGCGATGGTGAGGCGCTCCACGTCGCCCCAGCCGCCGATGCCGATGCCGATCCCGGCGCCGCCCATCTGGTCGCCGTTGTCCAGCCGGCCGCACCCCACCGCGACCACCCCGTCGATCAGGCCGTCCTGGAGGAAGTCGCAGCCCAGGCCGGTCGCGCCGGTGTGGTGGATGTAGAGGTTGCGGAACACGCCGCGCACCACGTACTGCAGGCCCAGCCCTTTGGCCAGGTAGTCGTAGGCGGTCTGGGCGACCCCGGAGCCGTCGATCTCGAAGTCGGCGAACGTGCAGTCGGCGATGTGCCGGTCCCGGTCGGCGCCGTGCTGCACGGTGGTCCAGTACGCCAGCGGGACCGGTTCGCTGCGGTTGCCCTCGTTGCTGAGCAGGAACCGGGTCGCGGCCGGCCCGGCGCCGAGCAGCGAGACGCCGCTGCGCCAGACGGTGCCGGCGTCGCGGATCGAGTAGAGGCCCGGCGGGCAGTAGATCACCCGGGCCCGGCCGTCGGCGTCGTACCCGGCGCCGAGCCGGTCCACCAGCGCCGCCAGGGCCGGCTGGTCGTTCGTCACCCCGTCGCCGGTGAGGCCGTGCTCGTGGGCGTCGCACCACAGCGGCGCGCCGGCGACCGGCGTCAGCCGTTGCGGCGTGGTGGTGGCGAGGCTCTTGCGCGGCACCGGGAACTCCCCTCGGGCGTACGGTCCGTGACCCGGACCGCTTTCCCATTCCCGTCGTGCGATAACGCCCCGCTCAGGCGGCGCCGGCGCCCACCGGCTCGGCGACCGGCTCGGCCGGGGCCGGCGGGACGGCCGGCAGCCGCTCCCGCGTCGCGAAGAGAACGCCGAGCGTGGCCAGCAGCACCAGGCAGGAGCCGAGCATGTGCGCGCCGACGAGCACGGCGGGCAGGTGGGTGAAGTACTGCACGAAGCCGATCACGCCCTGGCCCAGCTCGACCGCGATCAGCACCGCGGCGGCCCGCGCCGCCCGCGCCGCGCCGACTGCCCGGAACGCGAAGTACAGCGCCACCGAGAGGCCGATCAGCAGGAAGACGCCGTCGGCGTGCACCTGCGAGATCTGCGTCGGGTCCAGGCCGTTGCGGGCGGCGCCGTGGTCGCCGGCGTGCGGGCCGCTGCCGGTCACCCAGGTGCCGACCACCAGCACCGACGCGCTCACCGCCGTGGTGATCCAGGCGAGGGTACGCAGCGGCGCCGGCACTGTCGGGGTCACCGGCCCGTCCGGCTCCCCGAGGCGCCGCCAGAGCGCGTACGCGGCGGCGATCACGGCCATGGAGGCGAGGAAGTGCAGCCCGACCACCCACGGGTTGAGGTTGGTCAGCACCGTGATGCCGCCGAGGACCGCCTGGGCCGGGATGCCGAACAGCACGCCCACTGCCAGCGGCAGCGTCCCGCGGCGGCGGGGGCGGTGGGCCAGCACGGCCAGCACGACGGCGAGTGCGATGATCCCCACCGCGAAGGTGAGCAGCCGGTTGCCGAACTCGATCACCCCGTGCACGCCCATCTCGGCGGTCGTGGTGTAGGAGTCGTCGGTGCACCGGGGCCAGGTGGGGCAGCCGAGGCCGGACGCGGTGAGCCGGACGGCCCCGCCGGTGACCACGATCGCGACGTTCGCGATGATCGAGGCGAGCGCGAGGCGGCGCAGCAGCGTGGACGAGACCGGGAACCGGACGGAACGCTTCACGGAGCGAATCCTACGCACCGTAGTTGATCCCGATCGGGTGACTCCGCCACCCCGGTGGTCGGAATCACCGGACCCGGGTTTGCGGGCCCCGGGCGAATTACGTAACGTTGCCGTTGTGAAAAACGCGGCGGCGCTGTCCCGGGCGTCGGTGACCAGTGCGGTCACCGACGGTTCGCGGTCGCGTCGTGACGTCCGGCCCGTCGAGCGGGAGTCCGCTCCGGCCGACCTGTCGACCCGCGACCGGGTCACCCAGCTCCTGCTGGAGCGCGGCGCGACCACCGCCGCGCAGCTCGGCTCGGCGCTCGGCCTCAGCCCGGCCGCGATCCGCCGGCACCTCGACGCCATGCTCGCCGACGGCGACGTGGTCGCCCGCGACCAGGCCGTGCGCGGCAGCCGGGGGCGGGGCCGGCCGGCCAAGGTCTTCGCGCTCACCGAGGCGGCCCGGGGCCGCTGCGGCACCCACCACTACGACAACATGGCCACCGCCGCGCTGCGGTGGATCGCCCGCACCGGCGGCCCCGAGGCGGTCGCGGCGTTCGCGACCGAGCAGGTCTCCGCGCTGGAGACCCGCTGCCGGGCGGCCATGGAGGACGCGGGAGACGCGCCGCTCGCGCGGGCCGAGGCGCTCGCCGGGGCGCTCACCGCCGAGGGTTACGCTGCCAACGCGTCCACGATCGCCTCGGGCGGCCAGCTCTGCCAGCACCACTGCCCGGTGGCGCACGTGGCAGCCGAGTTCCCTCAGCTGTGCGAGGCCGAGACCGAGGTCATCTCCCGTCTGGTCGGCACCCACGTACAGCGCCTGGCCACCATCGCGCACGGCGACGGCGTGTGCACCACGCACATTCCCGCCCAGTCCGGTTCCACCGTCACCACTGTGAGGACAGATAAATGACCGAGCAGATCGTTCAGCCCCTGACCCAGGAGGAGCAGCTCGCCGCCCTCGGTCGTTACGAGTACGGCTGGGCCGACCCCGACGTCGCCGGGGCGGCCGCTCAGCGCGGCCTCAGCGAGGCGGTGGTGCGGGACATCTCGGCCAAGAAGAACGAGCCGGCCTGGATGCTCGACCTGCGGCTCAAGGGCCTGCGGCTGTTCGGCCGCAAGCCGATGCCGAACTGGGGCGCCGACCTCACCGGGATCGACTTCGACAACATCAAGTACTTCGTCCGGTCCACCGAGAAGCAGGCCACCTCCTGGGAGGACCTGCCCGAGGACATCAAGAACACCTACGACAAGCTCGGCATCCCGGAGGCGGAGAAGCAGCGCCTGGTCGCCGGTGTCGCGGCGCAGTACGAGTCCGAGGTGGTCTACCACCAGATCCGTGAGGACCTGGAGGAGCAGGGCGTCGTCTTCCTGGACACCGACACCGCGCTCAAGGAGCACGAGGACCTGTTCAAGGAGTACTTCGGCACGGTCATCCCGGTCGGCGACAACAAGTTCGCCGCGCTGAACACCTCCGTCTGGTCCGGTGGCTCGTTCATCTACGTGCCGAAGGGCGTGCGCGTGGACATCCCGCTGCAGGCCTACTTCCGGATCAACACGGAGAACATGGGCCAGTTCGAGCGGACGCTGATCATCGTCGACGAGGGCGCGTACGTGCACTACGTCGAGGGCTGCACCGCGCCCATCTACTCCTCCGACTCGCTGCACAGCGCGGTCGTGGAGATCATCGTCAAGAAGAACGCCCGGTGCCGCTACACGACCATCCAGAACTGGTCGAACAACGTCTACAACCTGGTCACCAAGCGCGCCGTGTGCCACGAGGGCGCGACCATGGAGTGGGTCGACGGCAACATCGGCTCCAAGGTCACCATGAAGTACCCGGCGGTCTACATGACCGGCGAGCACGCCAAGGGCGAGGTGCTCTCGGTGGCCATGGCCGGCGAGGGTCAGCACCAGGACGCCGGCGCCAAGATGGTGCACGCCGCGCCGCACACCTCCTCGACCATCGTGTCGAAGTCGATCGCCCGGGGCGGCGGCCGCACCTCGTACCGCGGTCTGGTCCAGGTGCTGGAGGGCTCGACCAGCAGCAAGAGCACCGTCAAGTGCGACGCGCTCCTGGTCGACACGATCTCCCGCTCCGACACCTACCCGTACGTCGACATCCGTGAGGACGACGTGTCGATGGGGCACGAGGCGACCGTCTCCAAGGTCAGCGAGGACCAGCTCTTCTACCTGATGAGCCGGGGTCTGAGCGAGGACGAGGCGATGGCGATGATCGTGCGCGGCTTCATCGAGCCGATCGCCAAGGAGCTTCCGATGGAGTACGCGCTGGAGCTCAACCGCCTGATCGAGCTGCAGATGGAGGGTGCGGTCGGCTGACGCCGGCCGTCCGCCCTCCGCCTCACCTGACACCTCGTCGCAGAACAGACCAAGGAAGAGATGACTACCCAGGCTTCCGCGCCGCCCACGACCAAGTCGCAGGCGCTCCGCTCGTACGACGTCGCCGACTTCCCGGCCCTGACCGGCCTGGAGGAGGAGTGGCGCTTCACCCCGCTCAAGCGCCTGCGCGGCCTCGCCGCGGCGGCGCAGGGCGCGACCGGTGCGGTCCGGCACGAGTACGGCGACCTGCCCGAGGGCGTCACCGTCGACCGGATCGGCCGGGACGACCCCCGGGTGGGCAGCGTGCTCACCCCGTTCGACCGGGTCAGCGCGCTCGCGTACGGCGGGGCCGACGGCGCGCTGCTGGTGCGGATCGCCCGCGACGCGGTGGTGGAGCAGCCGGTGCGCCTGCGGGTGGTCGGCGAGAACGCCGAGGCGCTCGCCTTCGGCCACACGTTCGTCGAGGTGGACCGGTTCGCCGAGGCCACAGTGGTGATCGAGCACGTCGGCTCGGCCACGCTCGCCGACAACGTCGAGGTGTCGGTGGGTGACGGGGCGAAGCTGACCCTGGTCACCGTCGCCGACTGGGCCGACGACGCGGTGCAGGCGCAGCACCTCAAGGTGCGGCTGGGCCGCGACGCCCGGATCGTGCACGTGCAGGTCAGCCTCGGCGGCGACCTGGTCCGGCAGTACACGTCGGTGGAGTACACCCAGCGCGGCGGCGAGGCCGAGCTGTACGGCGTCTACTTCGCCGACTCCGGCCAGCACCTGGAGCACCGCCAGCTGGTCGACCACACCGTGCCGGACTGCCGCAGCAACGTCGGCTACCGGGGCGCGCTGCAGGGCGACGACGCGCACACGGTCTGGGTCGGCGACGTGCTGATCCGCGCCGAGGCCACCGGCACCGACACGTACGAGATCAACCGGAACCTGCTGCTCACCGACGGCGCGCGGGCCGACTCCGTACCCAACCTGGAGATCGAGACCGGCGAGATCGCCGGCGCCGGGCACGCCAGCGCGACCGGCCGGTTCGACGACGAGCAGCTGTTCTACCTGATGGCCCGGGGCATCCCGGAGGGCGAGGCGCGGCGCCTGGTGGTGCGCGGCTTCTTCGCCGAGCTGATCAACAAGATCCCGGTCGAGGACCTGCGCGAGCGCCTGGGCGACGCCATCGAGGCCCGGCTGGCGAAGGCCGGCGCCTGATGCTCAAGATCTGCTCCACCGAGGACGTGCCGAAGGGCACCGCGATCAGCGCCGACGTGGACGGCGTGCAGGTCGCGATCGTGCACGGCGAGGACGACGTGTTCTACGCCGTGCACGACGAGTGCTCGCACGCCGCCGTGGCGCTGTCCGAGGGCGAGGTCGAGGGCTGCACGCTGGAATGCTGGCTGCACGGATCCCGTTTCGACCTGCGTACCGGTGAGCCCACCGGCCTGCCCGCGACCGAACCCGTACCCGTCTATCCCGTCGAAGTCCGTGACGGCGACATCTACCTTTCCGTGGACGGCGACGGCCGTCCGCTGCCGAGCAATGGAGTGACCCGCTGATGAGCACCCTGGAGATCCGCGACCTGAAGGTGTCGGTCAAGCTGCCCGAGGGTGAGCTCAAGCCGATCCTGCACGGGGTCGACCTGACCGTGCGCTCCGGCGAGACCCACGCGATCATGGGCCCGAACGGCTCCGGCAAGTCGACGCTGGCGTACTCGATCGCCGGCCACCCGAAGTACGAGATCACCGGCGGCGAGGTGACCCTCGACGGCGAGGACGTGCTGTCCATGTCCGTCGATGAGCGCGCCCGCGCCGGCCTCTTCCTGGCCATGCAGTACCCGGTCGAGGTCCCCGGCGTGTCGGTGGCCAACTTCCTGCGTACCGCCAAGACCGCCATCGACGGCGAGGCGCCGAAGCTGCGCACCTGGGCCGGCGAGCTGCGCGGCGCCATGGAGAAGCTCCAGATGGACCCGGCGTTCGCCCAGCGCAACGTCAACGAGGGCTTCTCCGGCGGCGAGAAGAAGCGGCACGAGATCGTGCAGCTGGAGCTGATCAAGCCGAAGATCGCGATCCTCGACGAGACCGACTCCGGCCTGGACGTGGACGCGCTGCGCGTGGTCAGCGAGGGCGTGAACCGGGTGCGCGACACCGGTGACACCGGCCTGCTGCTGATCACCCACTACACCCGCATCCTGCGCTACATCAAGCCCGACTTCGTGCACGTCTTCGTGGCCGGCCGGATCGTCGAGCAGGGCGGCCGGGAGCTGGCCGACAAGCTCGAGGAAGAGGGCTACGAGCGGTACCTCGCCGGAGCCGGCGCGGCGCGGGCCTGAGACTCGACATGACCTCGATGGCCATCCCGGCGGGCATGCCGCAGTACGACGACGTGCCGCGCTTCGACGTGGCGAAGGTGCGGGCCGACTTCCCGATCCTCGACCGGGAGGTGAACGGCCACCCGCTGGTCTACCTGGACAGCGCCAACACCTCGCACAAGCCGCGGCAGGTGCTCGACGTGCTCACCGAGCACTACGCGCTGCACAACGCCAACGTGTCGCGCTCGGTGCACACGCTGGGCACCGAGGCCACCGAGGCGTACGAGGGCGCGCGGGCGAAGATCGCCGCGTTCATCAACGCGCCGAGCGTCGACGAGGTGGTGTTCACAAAGAACTCCACCGAGGCGATCAACCTCGTGGCGTACGCGTTCTCCAACGCCTCGCTGCGCGCGGACGGCGACCCGCGGTTCCGGCTGGGCCCCGGCGACGAGATCGTGATCTCCGAGATGGAGCACCACTCGAACATCGTCCCGTGGCAGCTGCTCGCGGAGCGCACCGGCGCGACGCTGCGCTGGTTCCCGGTCACCGACCAGGGCCGGCTCGACGAGTCCGGCCTGGACGACCTGGTCACCGAGCGGACGAAGATCGTCTCGCTGGTGCACATGTCGAACATCCTCGGCACCGTCAACGCGACCTCGCGGATCACCGCGCGGGTCCGTGAGGTCGGCGCGCTGCTGCTGCTCGACTGCTCGCAGTCGGTGCCGCACCTGCCGATGGACGTGGTCGACTACGACGCCGACTTCATCGTCTTCACCGGGCACAAGATGTGCGGCCCGACCGGCATCGGTGTGCTCTGGGGCCGGGGCGAGCTGCTCGCCGCGATGCCCCCGGTGATGGGCGGCGGCTCGATGATCGAGACGGTGACCATGGCGGGCTCGACGTTCGCCGCGCCGCCGGCCCGGTTCGAGGCGGGCACCCCGCCGATCGCCGAGGCGGTCGCGCTCGGCGCGGCGGTGGACTACCTCACCGCGATCGGCATGCCTGCCATCCAGTGGCACGAGAAGGAGCTGACGGCGTACGCGCTGGACGCCCTCGCCACCGTGCCCGGCCTGCGGATCTTCGGTCCGACCGTGCCGGTGGGCCGGGGCGGGACGATCTCCTTCGCGCTCGGTGACGTGCACCCGCACGACGTCGGGCAGGTGCTCGACTCGCTCGGCGTGCAGGTGCGGGTGGGCCACCACTGCGCCCGGCCGGTGTGCACCCGGTTCGGGGTGGCGGCCACGACGCGGGCGTCGTTCTACCTCTACACCACCACCGCGGAGATCGACGCCCTGGTGGCGGGTCTGGAACAGGTGCGGAAGGTGTTCGAGTGATGCAACTCGACCAGCTCTACCAGGAGATCATCCTGGATCACTACAAGCACCCGCACGGCCGCGGCCTGCGGGAGTCGGCGGACCCGACGGCCCGGGTCGGCGAGGCGCACCACGTCAACCCGACCTGCGGCGACGAGATCACCGTGCGGGTGGCGACCGACGGCACGGTGTTCACCGACATCTCGTACGACGGAATGGGCTGTTCGATCAGCCAGGCGTCGGCGAGCATCCTGCACGAACTGCTGCGCGGCCGGGCCGCGAGCGACGCCGCCGTGGTGCACGAGGCGTTCGTGCAGTTGATGTCCGGACGGGGCCAGGTCACGCCGGACGAGGACGTGCTCGGTGACGGGGTGGCGTTCGCGGGTGTCGCGCGCTACCCGGCCCGGGTCAAGTGCGCGCTGTTGTCGTGGATGGCGTTCAAGGACGCCGCGGCACGCGCCGGGGTGGGCGTGAGCCCGGAGGTGAAGGCATGAGCGACGAGACCAACATGACCTCGGAGACCGGCGCGGTGGCGACCGACGGCACGGTTGCCGGTGGCGCGGCCGTCAACGGGACTGTTGCTGACGGCGCGGCCGCGGGTGCGGCGGCGTCGGCCGGCGGCAAGGCCGCGGTTGGCGACATCGAAGAGGCGATGAAGGACGTCGTCGACCCCGAGCTGGGCATCAACGTGGTCGACCTGGGCCTGGTGTACGGCGTCCACGTCGACGACGACAACATCGCCACCCTGGACATGACGCTGACCTCGGCGGCCTGCCCGCTGACCGACGTGATCGAGGACCAGGCCCGGCAGGCGCTGACCACCGGTCCCGGCGGCGGCCTCGTGAACGACATCCGGATCAACTGGGTCTGGCTGCCGCCGTGGGGCCCCGACAAGATCACCGACGAGGGGCGCGACCAGCTCCGCTCGCTCGGCTTCAACGTCTGACAGTTCTCCCGGTCCCGCCACGGGCGCGGCACCCCTCAGGGGTGCCGCGCCCGCAGCGTCCTGCTGCCCCCGGGAGATCTTGGAAGGAGACGGCCCCTCGGAGCCCCTCGGAGGGCCACTTCCTTCCAAGATCTCTCCGCCTCCCTCATGCCGAGACGCGGCTCCCTCATTCTGGGAAAGCCGTCACATGTTCGCATGATCGGCACCATTACGCCGAAGTGGCGTGGTCGGAGTGGCGCTGATGCCGCCACATCGGCGTAATGGTGTCGATCAAGGTGGGATGACTGCACCGTCACTGGCGGCGGGGCCAGAAAACAGCTAGATCTCGTGCCAAGATCCCCAGCCCAGCCCAGCCCAGCCCAGCCCAGCCCAGCCCAGCCCAGCCCAGCCCAGCCCAGCCCAGCCCAGCCCGGGCGCGGGCGCGGGCGCGGGCGCGGGAAAAGTGGTCGCGGGGTGGGGGAGCGGAGTGCAGGATGAGCGGGTGATCGAGGCGTACCCGAAGCAGGCTCCTGTCCGTGCGGCCACCGCCGCGCGTCGACAGCGCGCCCTGCCGCCGGCCGCCTCGCCCCACCTCCCGTCGTTGTGAGCGGGGCGTTCCTGGCCGGCCTGGTCGCCGGCTACGGCGTCGCCATTCCGGTCGGCGCGATCGCGATCCTCATTCTCGGGCTCAGCGCCCGTACCTCGTTCCGGGTCGGTGCGGCGGCGGCGCTCGGCGTGGCCACCGCCGACGGTCTCTACGCTGCCGTGGCGGCGCTGGGCGGGGCCGCGGTGGCGAGCGGCCTCGCGCCGTTCGCGGGTCCGCTGCGGTTGATCGCCGCGGGCGTGCTGCTGGCCCTCGCCGGCCTCACCGCCTGGCGCGCGCTGCGCCCGCCGGCCACCACGCAACAGCCGAGCGCGCGGGGTGGGCTGGACACGCCGGTGCGGGCGTTCGCCGCGGTTCTCGCGCTGACCCTGCTCAACCCGGCCACAGTGGTCTACTTCGTGGCGCTCGTCCTCGGCCGGGGCGACGTGCTCGGATCCGCCCCGCTTCGCGCGGCCGCCTTCACCGCCGGGGTGTTCCTCGCCTCGGCCAGCTGGCAGTTGCTGATCGCCGGGGGCGGCTCGCTGATTGGCCGGGCCCTCACCGGTCCCCGTGGGCGGCGGGTCACCGCGCTGCTGTCCAGCGTCATCATCGCCGCCCTCGCGGTCGCCACAGTGCTCGGTGTCTGACTCGTCTCGGCGTTGTGAAGCGCGGATCCCGCGAGCCGGGGACGACCCGAAGCACCGTCGAGGTGGAACCGCATCGTCTTTGCGGGTGATGTTCGGGCTCGCGAGTGGTCCTAGGGTCACGGAACAATCCGTGGACCATCGACGTGCATTCCGGTCATCCCCGCCGGTCGTCCGTCGGTCCACACTCGACCCGGCAGGGAGAAGACTTGAGGATCACCCTGTGGCGTACGCCGCGCGACCGGCAACCCGCCCGGCGCGGACGAACCGCTGCCCTCCTCGTCGCCGCGCTGGCCGCGGCGACGCTTCCCGTTCTCGCGGCGCCCGCGCCCGCCTCCGCCGCACCCGGCGTCCACGGACCGTGGCAGAAGGTGGACGGCAAGCCGGCGGCCACGAAGGCGGGCCGCAAGGCCGCCGTCAAGGCCAAGCGGCTGGCCGCGTACAAGCTGGACCGCGGCACCATGAAGGGCCTGCTGGACAAGGCGCCGGCCGAGAAGCGCGTGGCGGTGGCCCGGGTGCCGAAGCAGGTGGTGTCGCTGCCCGCTCCGGACGGCACGCTCCAGCGCTTCGAGCTGGTCGACTCGCCGGTCATGGAGGCCGGCCTGGCCGCCAGGTATCCGGAGATCACCACGTACGCCGGCAAGGGCCTTGACGACCCGACCGCGACCATCCGCGCGGACCTCACCCCGCTCGGGTTCCACGCCTCGGTCCGTTCGGCGAAGGGCAACTGGTACATCGACCCGTACTACCAGCGCGACCAGAGCCTGTACGCGAGCTACTTCGCCCGCGACCTGGAGCACCCCGAGGGCGAGTTCGTCGAGCGTGAGGACGTCACGCAGGAGGCGCACGCCCTGGCCGAGGAGATCGCCGAGGCGGAGGTCCCGGCCGGGCCGCTGGTGAAGCTGCGCACCTACCGGGTGGCGCTGGTGACCGACCCGTCGTACGCCACCTACTTCGGCGCGGAGAACGTCACGGCCGCGAAGGTGACGCTGATGAACCGGGTCACGCAGATCTACGAGGACGAGACCGCGATCCGGCTCGTGCTGATCAACGACACCGACAAGACCAACCTGAACACGCCGGCCCTGGCGACCGAGCCGAACGGCCCGTGCGGCGCGGCGGCCTGCTTCACGCCGGCGCAGCTCACCTCCTGCGGCAGCGGCACGCTCAGCCGTAACCGGATCGTGCTCGGCCAGCTGGTCGGCGCGAGCAACTACGACGTGGGCCACATCGGCCTGGGCGTCAACGGCGGCGGCGTGGCCAGCCTCGGCGTGATCGGCGGCAACGGCAAGGCGCAGGGCTGCACCGGCCTGCCGACACCGGTCGGCGACTTCTACGCGGTCGACTACGTCTCGCACGAGATGGGTCACCAGTTCGCCGGCAACCACACCTTCAACGGCACGCAGTACAACTGCTCGGGCGGCAACCGCAGCGCGGCCAACTCGTACGAGCCGGGCAGCGGTTCGTCGATCATGGCGTACGCGGGCATCTGCCAGCAGGACAACCTCCAGCCGCACAGCGACCCGTACTGGTCGCACCGTAGCTACACCGAGATCACCAACTACGTCACGTCGAACCGACCGGCGATCAACGAGGTGCAGAACGTCTCGCTGTACGGGTTCGACGCCGACGGCGACTCGTTCACCGTCCGCTACGCGGGCAACGACTCGGCGCCGATCGTGCGGGGCGTCAACTACACCACCGCCGGCATCAAGGCCGCCATCGAGGGCATTGCCGGCTGGCCGGCCGGCGCGACGGTCACCGTGGCCGCCTTCGGCGGCAGCGGCACGCTCAACGACAACGGCTTCCAGGTGACCTTCGGCGGCACGCTCGCCACCACCAACGTGGCGTCGCTGGAGCTGACCGACGTCTCCGGCGCCTCCGGTTTCGTCGGCGAGACGGCCAAGGGCGGCGCCATCGACAACGGCGGCTGGCTGGTCGAGGAGACCACCAACCACGCCCCGGTGGTCACCGTGCCGGAGACCGTCACCATCCCGGTGCGTACGCCGTTCGCGCTGACCGGCAGCGCCACCGACGCCGACGGCGACACTGTCACGTACCTGTGGGAGCAGAACGACAGGGGCGCCACGACCGGCACCGCGTTGACGAACAACACGAAGGTCAACGGCCCGCTGTTCCGGGTGTTCGGCG
Organism: Micromonospora echinospora; assembly: GCF_014203425.1. Taxonomy (NCBI): domain Bacteria; kingdom Bacillati; phylum Actinomycetota; class Actinomycetes; order Micromonosporales; family Micromonosporaceae; genus Micromonospora; species Micromonospora echinospora. The sequence goes on along the minus strand of NZ_JACHJC010000001.1, from coordinate 5,522,752 downwards.
AGGCGGCGATCGTGTCGCCGACCGACACGCTGAAGTACTACTCGCCGGGTCTGAACGCGGTCACCACCGATTCGACCCGGGTCTTCCCGGACATGCGGCAGATCCTGGCCGGCAACACCAACGCGGCCACCGGCGCCTGCCCGTCGCCCCCGGCGCCGCCGGCCACCGGTGGCGCCTCGAACGTGCCGGTCGAGCTGGTCGACTGCTATTCCGAGTTCCTGCCCACCCGCGACTGGGTCGGCATCGCGGGCGACCGGACCCTGCACTTCAAGCTCACCGCCCGGGACGGGCGGCTGGGTGGCGGCGGCATCGGCAGCGGCGACGTCGCCGTGGTGCTGGCACCGGACGCGGGTCCGTTCCTGGTGACCTCGCAGGGCGCCGCCGCCGTCGTGGACGGTGGCTCGGCCCAGACCGTGACGTGGGACGTGGCCGGCACCGACGCGGCGCCGGTGAACGCCGCGCAGGTGAAGATCTCGCTGTCCGCCGACGGCGGGCTGACCTTCCCGTACGTGCTGGCGGAGCAGACCGCCAACACCGGCTCGGCGACGGTGACGCTGCCGAACGTGGCGACCGAGAAGGCCCGGATCAAGATCGAGGCGGTTGGCAACGTCTTCTTCGACGTCAACGACGCCGACTTCACCGTCCGGTCCGCCCCGGCCGTCACCAGCACCGCCCCGGACGGCGTACGCGTGCAGTACAGCGACGCGCTCTCGCCTGCTGTCACGGTCACCGCCACCGACGGCGACACCGCCGGCGCGGACCTGACCGCTGCGGCCACCGGGCTGCCCGCCGGCCTGTCCCTGGCCGTCACGAGCACCTCGGCGACCGACGCGCGGCCGGGCTCGCGTACCTGGACGGTCGCCGGCACCACGACGGCGGCCCCGGGTGACTACCCGGTCACGGTGACCGTCGCCGACGGCTCGGGCCTGACCGGCAGCACCTCGTTCACGATCACGGTCGCCGCCGAGGACGCGGCGGTGAGCTGGGCCGGTGACACGCTGGTGAACACCGCCACCAGCGGCGCCTCCGGCAAGGCCCTGCTGCGGGCCGTGATCCGGGACAGCTCGGTGCTGCCCGGAGCGACAGACACCACCGCGGGCGACATCCGGACCGCCACCGTCACCTTCACCTCGGGTGGCGCGACGCTCTGCACCGGTGTGCTCGACCTGCTCGGCACGGCGACCACGAGCGCCTCCGCGGCGTGCACGGCCACCCTGCCGAAGGGCACGCACACCGTCACCGCGACTGTGGGCGGCAACTACACGGGCAGCACCACCGCCCAGGTGACAGTCGCCGTTTCCGACGGCGGGTTCCTCACCGGCGGCGGTCACCTCACCGCCACCCGCTCGGCGGGCACCTACCCGGCCGACGTGAACTCCACAGTCGAGGTGGAGCTGAACGCGAAGCCGGGCAAGGCGAACAAGCCCGCCACGGGCAAGGCCGAGATCGAGTTCCGCTCCGGCGGGAAGTCGTACACGATCAAGGCTGACACCGTCGACGCGCTCGGCGTCACCTCTGCGGGCAAGGCCGCCCAGGTGCGCTACCAGGCCGCCCTCTACGACAGCAAGGGCAAGCTGGTGGCCTCCGGCCTGACCCTCGCCGTGACGGTGACCGACCGGGGCGCCCCCGGTAGGAACGACACCGTCGGGGTCACCCTGTGGAAGGGCGGCTCGCTGCTCTTCTCGTCCGACTGGACGGGCGGCGGCACCGCCGAGGTCACGCTGAAGGGCGGCAACCTCACCGTCCACTGATCCACGCGGTAGACGCGGGAGGGCGCCGGTCACGGTGTCCTCCCGCGTTGCGTTCCCGGGTCCGGCGATGGCGTACCGTCGGGCCATGAGCAGCCGACCCGCCGCCGGCGGCGGCCGGTGGGTCGAGGTCGACCCCGGCCGCGTCACCCGCTGGGTCGAGGGCTTCACCGACCGGCACGGCCCGCCGGCGACGACCGTCCAGGAGTACGGGCTGCTGCTCACCGCCCCGGACGACGCCACCGCCGAGCTGCACACCCCGCCCGGCGCGAGCGCGTCGGCGGACGTACCCGGATTCGTCGCTTCTGCCACGGCGGCCCGCCGGATCGGTCTGCTCCTGGCCCGCAAGGGCGCCGTCGCGGTCGGTATCGCCGACGGCGCCGACCTGGTGGTCTCCAAGGTGGACACCCGGTACGTGCAGGGCCGTACCGCGGCGGGCGGCTGGTCCCAGCAGCGGTTCGCCCGGCGGCGCGACAACCAGGCGAAGGCGGCGCTGGGTGACGCGGCCGAGCTGGCCGTACGCCTGCTGCTGCCGGAGGCGGGCACGCTGACGACGCTGGCGTGCGGCGGCGACCGGCGCGCGGTGGACACGGTGCTGGCCGACCGGCGGCTGGCCCCGCTGGCGGCGCTGCGCGCGCCGCGCCTGCTCGACGTGCCGGAGCCCCGGCACGCCGTCCTGGTGGCCGCCGTCGCCGCCGCCCGGGCGGTCCACATCCTGGTCCGCTGAACAGGAAAGATCACCTCAAGACGGCTCAATCCCGCTCCTCGATGGTGCATCGAATCGACTCGATGCCTATCGTCGGTGTCACGAAGCCGGGTCTCCGGGCGACCCGCAGGGCAGCTTCGCCTCCGCCATCACGCGCCGACATCGTTGGGAGAGAACAACTTCATGAGCGGATATCAGGACGGCCGCCTGCGGGCCCGGTGGCGCCGTGCGACGAGACTCCTCGTCGTAGCGGCGGCAATGAGCGCCGGAAGCCTCGTGCTCACCGCCACGCTGACAGCGGGTACGGCGAACGCGAGCCCGGTGCAGCGCGCCGCGCTCGCCGCGCCCACCGTCAGCAGCGTCACCGCGGGCGGCGCGCACACGTGCGCGATCAGCACCGACGGGGGACTGTGGTGCTGGGGCTCGAACTACGGCGGTCAGCTCGGCGACGGGACCACCACGAACCGCAGCGCCCCGACGCAGGTCGGCACCGCCACCTGGACGAACGTCGACGCCGGCTCCGGGCACACCTGCGCGGTCCGCACGGACGCGACGCTGTGGTGCTGGGGCTCGAACTTCCGGGGCCAGCTCGGCGACGGGAGCACCACCAGCCGCAGCACCCCGGTGCAGGTCGGCACCGCGACCACCTGGGCCCGGGTCGACGCCGGCCCCCAGCACACCTGCGCGATACGCACCGACGGCACGCTCTGGTGCTGGGGCTTCAACCGGACCACCCAGCTGGGCGTCGGCGTCTCGCCGTACGTCGCGAACACCCCGTTGCAGGTCGGCACGGCCACCGACTGGGTGAGCGTCTCGACCGGCTACGGGCACACCTGCGGTGTCCGTACCGGCGGCACGCTCTGGTGCTGGGGGTCCAGCTCGGACGGCCAGCTCGGGCTCGGCAACCTGGCGCCCCAGACCGCGCCCGCGCAGGTCGGCACCGCGACCGGGTGGACCGGCGTCGCGGCCGGGTACGCGCACACCTGCGGGATCCGCGCCGGCGCGCTGTGGTGCTGGGGTGAGAACGGATACGGGCAGCTCGGCGTGACCGGCTCGTACCGGACCGCGCCGGTGCAGATCGGCACCGCCACCACGTGGAGCCGGATCGCCGCGAGCAGCGACACGACCTGCGCGTCCCGCACCGACGGCACCCTGTGGTGCTGGGGCAAGAACTCGGCGGGGCAGGTGGGCGACGGCAGCACCACCCACCGGTCCGCGCCCGCCCAGGTCGGTACCGCCACCAGCTGGACCGGCGGCCTCGCGGTCACCGACCACGGCTGCGCGATCCGTACCGACGCCGGCCTGTGGTGCTGGGGCGACAACAGCGGTGGTCAGCTCGGTGACGGGACGACCGCCAACCGGTCCACTCCGGCTCAGGTGACAGTGCCGGCCTGACCGGTCCGGAAACGACATCGGCCCGCACCGCCGTCTGCGGCGGTGCGGGCCGATGCGCGGCGCGGGGATCAGGCCCCGGCGCCGAAGGTGTCGCAGGACTTCGGGTCACCGGTGGTGAAGCCCTTGGTGAACCACTGCTTGCGCTGCTCCGAGGTGCCGTGGGTGAACTCGTCCGGGTTCACCGGCCGGCCGGAACGCTCCTGGATCGCGTCGTCGCCGATCTTCTCGGCGGCGTCGATGGCCTGCGAGATGTCCTCCTCGGTGATGCTCTTGAAGATCTTCTGCCCGCCCTCGTCGGCGGTGCCGGTGGCGTTCTTCGCCCAGGCGCCGGCGTAGCAGTCGGCCTGCAGCTCCAGCTTCACCGACAGCGCGTTCGCGCTCTGCGGGTCGCGCTCCTGCTGGCGGCGCATCTGCGCCTCGGTGCCGAGCAGGTCCTGCACGTGGTGGCCGTACTCATGGGCCAGCACGTACGGCTGGGCGAACTCGCCCTTGGCGCCGAGCTGGTCGGCCAGCAGCCGGTAGAACGTGAGGTCGATGTAGACCTGGTCGTCGGCCGGGCAGTAGAACGGGCCGACGCCGGAGTCGGCGGCGCCGCAGGCGGTGCTGACGTTCTGGCTGAAGAACACGGTCTTCGACGGCTTGTACTGCTCGCCGAACGCCTCCGGCATCGCGGTACGCCAGTACGCCTGGATCGAGTTGACGTAGAGGGTGTTGCGGCAGTCGAGCTGCTCCAGCGCGTCCTGCGCCGAGCACTTCTGCTCCAGCGAGGTGTTGTCACCCTGCTCGGAGCCGCCGCCGTTGGTGGCGGCGTTGAGGCCGAAGCCGCCACCCACCAGGGCGACGAGCACGGCGATGATGATGCCCACGATTCCGCCCCGGCCACCGCCGATCGGGATCGGAATGCCCATCCCGCCGCCTCCGCCGGACCCTCGCCGGTCGTCCACCTGGCTGGTGTCGACGCGCGCGTTCTCGTTCAGCTCCATGTTGACCCCGATCACCGATGTGTCCGTTTGTGGTGGTTGCGGTACCGGACCGGGTCCGGACGGCGTTCTCGGTACCCGATGATCTTGCCCGGTAATCCGGCGGAAGGGGCCCGCGGGGCCCGGTACACTTGCTCCCGTGCTGCGCTGCGAAGGCTGAACGGCCCCGCGCCGACGGGAAATCACCACCCGCCGGCGCTTTCGCGTGCCCTGAGTCAGCCCTTCCGGACCCGAGAGCGAGTACTCCGAAATGATCACTGCCACCGGCCTCGAACTGCGCGCCGGTTCCCGGATCCTGCTGTCCGACACCACCCTGCGGGTGCAGCCGGGGGACCGGATCGGCCTGGTCGGCCGCAACGGCGCCGGCAAGACCACCACACTCAAGGTGCTCGCCGGGGAGGGCCAGCCGTACGGCGGCCAGATCGACAGGCGCAGCGCCATCGGCTACCTGCCGCAGGACCCACGTACCGGCGACCTGGACGTCACCGGCCGGGACCGGGTGCTCTCCGCCCGTGGCCTGGATGTGCTCATGGCGCAGATGAAGGACCTGGAGAACAAGCTCGCCGAGGGCGCCGACGACGAGCGGCTGGTCCGCCGCTACGGCGCGCTGGAGGACCAGTTCGCCTCACTCGGCGGCTACGCGGCCGAGGCCGAGGCGGCCCGGATCTGCGCCAACCTCGGCCTGCCCGACCGCGCCCTGGCGCAGACCATCGGCACGCTCTCCGGCGGTCAGCGCCGCCGCATCGAGCTGGCCCGGATCCTGTTCCGCGACGCCGGGGAGAACGGCGGCGGCATCCTGCTGCTCGACGAGCCCACGAACCACCTCGACGCCGACTCGATCACCTGGCTGCGCGGCTTCCTCGCCAACCACAAGGGCGGCCTGATCGTGATCTCCCACGACGCCTCGCTGCTGGAGGCAGTGGTCAACAAGGTCTGGTTCCTGGACGCCACCCGGTCCGTGGTCGACACGTACAACCTGGGCTGGAAGGCGTACCTGGAGGCGCGGGAGACCGACGAGCGGCGCCGCCGCCGGGAGCGGGCCAACGCCGAGAAGAAGGCCGGCGCGCTGATGGCGCAGGCGGACAAGATGCGGGCCAAGGCCACCAAGACCGTCGCCGCGCAGAACATGGCCCGGCGCGCCGAGCGGCTGCTCTCCGGCCTGGACGAGGTCCGCGTCGCGGACAAGGTCGCCAAGGTACGGTTCCCGAGCCCCGCCCCGTGCGGCAAGACGCCGCTGACCGCCACCGGCCTGTCCAAGTCGTACGGGTCGCTGGAGATCTTCACCGACGTCGACGTGGCGGTGGACCGCGGTTCCCGGGTGGCCATCCTCGGCCTCAACGGCGCCGGCAAGACCACGCTGCTGCGGATGCTCGGCGGGCTGCTGGAACCGGACACCGGCGAGGTGCGCCCCGGGCACGGGCTGCGGCTGGGCTACTACGCCCAGGAGCACGAGACGCTCGACGTGGACCGGACGATCCTGGAGCACATGCGCAGCGCCGCGTCGGATCAGACCGACACCGACCTGCGCAAGATCCTCGGCGCGTTCCTGTTCTCCGGCGAGGACGTGGACAAGCCGGCCGGCGTGCTCTCCGGCGGCGAGAAGACCCGGCTGGCGCTGGCCACGCTGGTCTGCTCCGGCGCCAACGTGCTGCTGCTGGACGAGCCGACGAACAACCTCGACCCGGTCAGCCGCGAGCAGGTGCTCGACGCGATCGCCCGCTACCCGGGCGCGATCGTGCTGGTCACGCACGACCCGGGCGCGGTCAGCGCGCTCAAGCCGGACCGCGCCATCCTGCTGCCCGACGGCGACGAGGACGCCTGGTCCGACGACCTGCTGGAACTGGTAGAGCTGGCCTGACCTCGCTCGTGGTCGGCCTTCCCCGACCTCTTCCTCGTTGATCATGAGGTTGGCGGCACCGCTGGAGATCCACATCGCCGTCAACCTCATGATCGACGGGTCGGGTAGGGGCCGTGCCGCGCCGGGCTGAGCGGGGCTGGGTCGGTTGGCCGGGCGGCCGGAGTGCCGGTCAGGTCAGGAGGGCGGCCAGGTGGGGGAGGACGCCGGAGGTGAGCAGGATGGTCGCGCCGATGACGATGAAGATCACCGGGACCAGCCAGTGGCCGGCGCGGCCGACCAGGGCCACCACCCGGGGGTGCCCGCCGAGTGCTGCGGCGACCGCGCACCACACGGCCACCAGCAGCGCGAACACCAGCAGCCAGACCAGACCGGTGGCCGGGTCGAGGGAGCGGAACACCGGTACGTAGACGGCGATGTTGTCCGCGCCGTTCGCCACGGTCACCCCGGCGACGCCCAGCAGGCTGCCGACCACCGCCGGCGGCGGCTCGTCGTCGTCGGCGCGGGACAGCAACGCGCGGATGCCGAGCCCGATCGGCAGCAGCCCGAGCAGGCCGGGCCACGGGTCCGGCACCACGAGCAGCCCGGCGGCGGCCACCACCGCGATCGCGACGAGCGCGCCGATACCCGCGTACTGCCCGGCGACGATCTGCCACGGCCGGGGGCGGCCGCTGTGCCGGGCAGCTACGAACAGCACGGTGAGCACGACGATGTCGTCGAGGTTCGTGGCGGCGAAGACACCGGCAGCACCCACCGCGGCCGTGATCACGTCAATCACCCGAGCACGATACGGCCCGTCACACCGGTCGTCCCAGCGCACCCAAGCCACCGGACCCCGCTCGCCGGCTCGGCCCGCCGGACTGCCTTGGTGGCCTTCCCCGCGCACGCACCATCCGCATGATCCACACCAGTTCGCCGAAGTGGAGGTGTCCGGAGCGCGGTGATGCAGCCACTTCCGGGAAGTGGTGTCGATCATGCGGGAGGATGCCGCCACTTCGCCGAAGTGGCGCGAAGCGAATCGTCGCCTGTCGATCGGTGGGCCGGTTGGCGGCACCTCTCGTGCTTTCGCCGGCATGGACGGCCGGTCACCGGGCGGGCGTGGGGCCGTCCACCCGCTGCGATGCCGCCACCTCGCCGAACTGCCGCGGAGGGGCTCGTCGGGCGGGCCGGTACGGATCAGCCGGTCGGAAGGATCACTCTATCGGGAAGCTGACATTGCGTAGCGTGTCGGTTGGCGAATAGTTGATATCTGGCGCATGATCGTCCGAGGCGGTCTAATAGGTGGGACCGTATCCGAACCGCACAGTCTGGGACGTGAGGGATCAGCATGGCAGCCACCGGCACAGCCACCAGCACTGAGAAGGGTCGCCGGATCGTCGGGGCCGAGCGTCAGACGCTCGCCAAAGACCTGGTAAAGCGGTACACCGGGGGTGAGAGCATCCGTGCTCTGGCGGCCTCGACGGGCCGTTCCTACGGGTTCATCCACCGTGTGCTCACCGAATCCGGCGTGCAGCTGCGGCAGCGCGGCGGCGCCCGGCGCCGGAAGAAGGCGTGACCCGCCGCCCAGCGTCGTCCATCAGCGCAATGTTCCGGGCCGTCCGGTGACCGCCGAGACGACCGGAGTGCGCTTCGACTGCGACGGGCCGGTCGCGACGGTGACGTTGTGCCGGCCCGACGTGCTCAACGCGCAGACCCCGGCGATGTGGCGCGCGATGAGCGACTTCTCCCGCGACCTGCCCGGCGACGTCCGCGTGGTCGTCGTACGCGGCGAGGGGCGAGCCTTCTCCGCGGGCCTGGACCTGGCGGTCGCCGGTGCCACCGGGCCGGGTTCCTTCGCCGAACTGGCCGCGCTCCCGGAGGCGGAATGCGCCGACCGGATCGTCGAATACCAGGGCGGCTTCACCTGGCTGCACCGGCCGGACGTCGTGTCGATCGCCGCGGTGCAGGGCCACGCCATCGGCGCCGGTTTCCAGCTCGCGCTCGCCTGCGACATGCGTGTGCTCGCCGCCGACGCCAAGCTCTCGATGGCCGAGGTGACGCTCGGCCTGGTGCCCGATCTGGCCGGCACGCGCCGCCTGGTCGAGCTGGTCGGCTATTCGCGTGCCCTGGAGATCTGCGCCACCGGCCGCCGGATGGACGCCGCCGAGGCGGACCGGATCGGCCTGGCCACGCTCGTGGTGCCGAATGACGAGCTGGACGCCGCGGTGCGTGACCTGTCGGCCGGGCTGCTCGCCAACAACCGGGACGCGATCGTCGAGATCAAGGCGCTCCTGGCGGGCGCGGCCAACCGTTCGCACGCCGAGCAGCAGCGCGCCGAGCGGGAGGCGCAGACCCGGCGCATCCGGGACCTGGCCGGCCGGGGCGAGTAGCCGGCCCGGAAGCGCGATTTCGTAAGGACCGTTCGGGAAGAACTGGGTTACTCGCGAGGTTGTCACAGGCGTCTGGAGAATGGACTCCGACGATTCATGCTGCCTGACGACCCGGAGGTGACGCGTGTCCCACCCGATGGCCGGCGGCGGCATGGGCGGCTGGAGCATGCTCCGGTCGCTGCGTAACCGGGACGAGGTCTCCGCCCACGAGCTCAAGCGCGGCACCGCCCGGCGGATCGTCGCGTTCGCCCAGCCCTACCGGCGTGACATCGTCGTCTTCCTGATCACCGTGATCGTCGCCGCGGTCATCGGCGTGGCCACCCCGCTGCTCGCCGGCGACGTCATCGACGCGATCGCCGGGGCCGGCCCGGACGCCCGCGCGACAGTGGTCCGGCTCGCCCTGATCATCGCCGCGCTCGCCGTGGCCGACGCTCTCTTCTCCCTGGTCCAGCGGTGGTATTCGGCCCGCATCGGCGAGGGCATCATCCTCGACCTGCGCACCCGGGTCTACGACCACGTCCAGCGGATGCCGCTGCAGTTCTTCACCCGCACGCAGACCGGCGCGCTCGTGAGCCGGCTCAACAACGACGTGCTCGGCGCGCAGCGGGCGTTCACCTCGACGCTGTCCGGCGTGGTCAGCAACGTCATCCAGCTCGTGCTCACCGCCGCCGCGATGCTCGTGCTGTCCTGGCAGATCACCGTGCTGGCGCTGGTGCTGCTGCCGATCTTCATCATCCCGGCCCGCCGGGTGGGCCGGCGGCTGGCCGAGATCACCCGCGAGTCGTACAACCTCGACGCCAAGATGAACGCGACAATGACCGAGCGGTTCGGCGTGGCCGGAGCGCTGCTGGTCAAGCTGTTCGGCGCGCCGGAGGTCGAGGCCGACCGGTTCGCCCGCCGGGCCGAGCGGGTGCGCGACATCGGCATCCAGTCCGCGATGTACTCGCGGACGTTCTTCGTGGCGATGCTGCTCGTCGCGTCGCTGGCCCAGGCGCTCACCTACGGGGTCGGCGGCTGGCTGGCGGTGACCGGGGCTGTCAGCGCCGGCACCGTCGTCAAGCTGGCGCTGCTGCTGACCCGCCTCTACGGCCCGCTCACCGCGCTCTCCAACGTCCGGGTCGACGTGATGAGCGCGCTCGTCTCGTTCGACCGCGTCTTCGAGGTGCTCGACCTGCGCCCGTCCATCACCGAGAAGTCCGACGCGGTGCCGGTGCCGCGCCGCAGCGGCCGCGTCGAGTTCCGCGACGTGCGCTTCCGCTACCCGAGCGCCGCCGAGGTGTCACTCGCGTCGCTGGAGGAGGTCTCGACCCTCGACCGTACGGTGAACGAGCCGGTGCTCAAGGGCGTCTCGTTCGCCGTCGAGCCCGGGCAGATGGTGGCCCTTGTCGGCCCCTCCGGCGCCGGCAAGTCGACGCTGTCCATGCTGATCTCCCGGATCTACGACGTCAGCGAGGGCCAGGTGCTTGTCGGTGGCGTCGACGTGCGGGACGCCACGCTCGCCTCGCTGCGCGACGAGATCGGTGTGGTCACCCAGGACTCGCACCTGTTCCACGAGACCATCCGGGAGAACCTGCGCTACGCCAAGCCCGACGCCACCGACGACGAGATCTGGGCCGCCCTGGCCGGCGCGCAGGTGGCCGACCTGGTCCGGGCGCTGCCGGACGGGCTCGACACGACAGTCGGCGAGCGTGGCTACCGCTTCTCCGGCGGCGAGAAGCAGCGCATCGCCATCGCCCGGCTGCTGCTCAAAGCCCCGTCGATCGTGATCCTGGACGAGGCCACCGCACACCTGGACTCGGAGAGCGAGGCGGCGGTGCAGCGGGCGCTGTCGGTGGCGCTGACCGGGCGTACCGCGCTGGTGATCGCGCACCGGCTCTCCACAGTGCGCGACGCCGATCAGATCCTCGTGCTCGACGAGGGCCGGATCGTGGAGCGCGGCCGGCACGACGAACTGGTGGCCGTCGGCGGCCTGTACGCCGAGCTGTACCGCACCCAGTTCGCGGTCACCGACTCGCCGACGCCCCACGCCGAGGCGGAGCAGCCCGAGCCGGTGGTCACCACGGTGCCGATGGGCACCTACGTCGCCCACGAGGCACTGCCCCCGGCGGCGGCCAACTAGCGGACCCGGCGGCGACCCGGCCGGCGCCGGACGACCGGAGCCCTAACCCGCCACGACCGCGGCACGCAGCTCGGCGAACGCGGCGCCGAGCGTCTCCGGGGTGAAGTGGGCGTTCAGGCCGCTGGGGTTGGGCAGCACCCACAGCCGGGCCGGCCCGAGCGTCTCGGGCTGCGGCCCGAAGCCGGCCTTCGGCCGGGTGAACCCGATCCGGTACGCGGTCACGCCGACCACCGCCACCCAGCGTGGCCGGTACCGCTCGACCTTCGCGGTGAGCGTGGCGGCGCCGTCGACAAGTTCCGTGGCGGTCAGCTCGTCGGCGCGGGCACTGGCACGAGCCACCATGTTGGTGATGCCGAGGCCGAGCGCGGGCAGCGTGTCCTGCTCGCTGGGGTGCAGCAGACGCGGGGTGAAGCCGCCCCGATGCAGGGCGGGCCAGAACCGGTTGCCCGGACGGGCGAAGTGCCAGCCGGTCGCAGCCGACCACAGACCCGGGTTGATGCCGACGAAGAGCACGTCCAGGCCGGGCGCGATGACGTCCGGCAGCAGCCGGTCGGCCGCCGCCGCGAGCTGTTCGCGGCTGGGGCGTGGGTGCCGCCGGGCGGGCGTGCCCGGCCCCGGGGCCGCCTCGGGCCGTCCACCGCCCGGCCGCCGTCGGTCGCTCACCGACCCACCGACCAGGGTGTCCGATCCACCGCGGGAGCCGCCGTCCGCACCCGGCTCACCGCAGCCGCCGAGGGAAGCGCGTTCACGGGAGCCACGGCCGCGGAAAGCACGCTCACCGACGCAACGGCGGCGGGAAGCCCAATCACCGCACCCACCGTCGCGGAAAGCCGACTCACAGCAGCCACGGTCACAGCCCGCGCAGCGCGCCGCCGTCGACCGGGACGGTCACCCCTGTGACGTACCCGGCGGCGGGGGAGAGCAGGAACGCCGCCACCCGGCCGAACTCCGCCGGGTCGCCGATGCGCCCCAGCGGGATCGCAGCCTCGGCCTGGGCTCGGGCCCGCTCGGGGTCGCCGGAGCCGGCCAGCAGCTCCCGGTTGCGGTCGGTCATGATCCGTCCTGGCAACAGGCTGACCACGCGTACGCCGCGCGGCCCGAACTCGTCGGCCATGTCCTTCGCCACGCCGGCCAGGCCCGGCCGCAGGCCGTTGGAGATGCCGAGCCCGGGCAGCGGTCCGCGTACCGAGGTGGACAGCACCAGACCGATCGCGCCGCCGTCGGTGAGCGCCCCGGCCACCGTGCGGGCGAGCCGGACGCTGCCCAGGAAGACGGTCTCGAACGACTCGCGCCACTGCTCGTCGGTGACAGTGGCGGCGGTGCCGGGCGGCGGGCCGCCGACCGAGATCAGCGCGCCGTCGAGCCGGCCGAAGTGTTCGCGGGCGGCGGCGACGAGGCGGTCCGGGGTGCCGGGGTCGGCGAGGTCGGCGGTCAGTCCGATCGCCCGCTGCGGGTCGCCGAGCGCCTCGATCGCGGCGGCCACCCGTTCCGGGGCGCGCGCGGCGATGACCACCCTGGCGCCGTCGGCGACGAGTTGTTCGGCGGTGGCGAAGCCGAGGCCGCCGGAGGCGCCGGTCAGCACGTACACCCGGTCGGCGAGTCCGAGATCCATACGCCCGATCCTGCCGTACCGGAGGGCGCGTGTCAGCGCGGGGCGGGCCGCAGCAGGCGTACCCGGCCGGCGAACTGGGCCGCGACGGCGCCGCCGGCCCGGGCGACGGCCGGCATCCGGCGGGGCCGGGGTGGGCGGTGACCGTCGTAGTGGCTGGCGGCCTCGCGCGCGGCCAGCTCCTCCGCGCCCAGCGGCGGCAGCGTGCCCTGGTCGCTCAGCTTCCGGGCCAGGTCCCAGCCGTCGCGCAGGGAGCCGTTCGTCGGCCGTCCGTCCGCCCACGCGGTGAACGTCGCCGGCCAGTCCGCGCCGAGGCCGGCGGCGAGCAGCGGCCAGTGCCGGGCCACGTCGCCGGAGCGTTTGCGCAGCAGCGCCCGGCGGGCCGCCTCGACCGGCGCGGGGGCGAAGCCGGGCGGCAGTGGCCCACCGGCGACGAGCGCGGCGACCAGCTCGGCCTGCCGGGCCGCCAGGTCGCCGCTCACGTGACCACCGGGTGGCCGGAGGCGGCGGCGAGCGCGTCCAGTTCCGCGCGCAGCTCGGCGGCGGGCGGGTAGTGCCCGTCGCGTTCCAGCAGCAACGCGGGCGGCCGGCGCCGCTGACACAACTCGCGGACCAGGTCGAGCACGGCGGCGGGCACCGGATCGGTGTGCGTGTCGTGGTAGAAGCCGCCGTGTTCGGCGCCGCCCGCGATGTGCGCGTAGGCGATGCGTTCCAGCGGGAGCCGGTCCAGCAGCGCGGTCGGGTCGTCGCCCCGGTTGCGGGCGTTGGCGTGCACGTTCGCGACGTCGAGCAGCAGCAGCGCGCCGGTGGCGTCGAGGATCTCGGTGAGGAAGTCCGCCTCGTCCAGCTCGTCGTCGGGCCAGTCGAAGAGCGCGGCGATCGGCTCCAGGGCCAGCGGCACCGGCAGCTCCGCCTGCGTCCGCCGCACGTTCGCCACCACGGCGGCCACCGCCTCGCGGCTGCGCGGCAGCGGCAGCAGGTGCCCGGCCTCCAGACCACCGGCCCGCACGAACGCGATGTGCTCGCTGACCAGCGGCGCGTCCAGCGCCGCCGCCACCGCGGCCAGGTGCGTCACCCGCGCCGGGTCGACCGGTTCCGCGCCGCCGAGGGACAGCCGCACCCCGTGGGGTACGACGTCGACGCCGCGCGCGCGCAGCTCGGCGAGCCCGTCCGGTAGCGGACCGGCCGGGGTGACCGTCTCCGCGACCACCTCGACGAACCGCAACCCGGGCAGCCCGGCGACGAATCCGGCGATCTCGGGGCGCCAGCCGATGCCGACGCCGGCCGGGCCGGTCATCCGCCGCACCCGCCTCCGCCGCAGCCACCGCCCCCGCCGCAGGAGCTGCCGCCCCCGCAGGAGCCGCCGCCGGCGGTTGCTCCGCCGCCGCACGAGGTGCCGGAGCTGGCGCCGCCCGCGTTGCCCATCGCCTGCCGCTGGATCTCGGCCTGCTCGGCGAAGCCCGGGTCCATGGTCCAGAGCGTGGCGGTGCCGAACAGCGCCACGCCCAGCGCCACATCCGTCGCGCCGTACGTGGCGTACGCGGGGGAGGCGGCCGGCCGTAGCCAGGCGTGCCGGCGGCGCATGTCGTCGAGCGCGGCGGTCGCCGCCCGGGTACGCCAGGGCACGCGGTTGAGCAGCATGAACGCGATGCCGAGCGCGACCAGGCTGAGCAGGAGCCAGCCGGTGGGCCGCCCGTTGAGCAGCCCGAAGACGGCGCGGGCGATGCCGATCACCAGCAGGAAGCCGATCAGCAGCGCGCCGCGCCGCAGCGTCCGGCGTCGCTCCTGGTCCAGTGCCAGGCCCCGGCGGACCAGACCGTCGCGCAGCTCGTCGATCGCCCGCCGCACCCATTCGTCGGCGGCCAGGTCCCGGGTACGCAGGCCGCGGCTCGCCGCGTAGTGGACCGCCTGGTCCAGCGGGGTGGCCCCGGCCGGCAGCGGACCGCCGGTGGTGAGCCGCCGGTCCGGTCGTACGCCGACCGCGCTGGCGTGGCGCAGCGCGCCGAGCGCGGCCCAGACGGCGAGCTGGTCACCGCCGTTGAGGTACGCGACCTGCTGCGGCCCCAACGCGCCGTGGTCGGTCACCGGCGTGCCGGCCAGCATGCGACGCCGGTACACGATCGCACCGACCACCAGGACGACGGCGACAAGCAGGTACCAGCGCAGGAAGGTGGGGCCGGGGATGCCCCAGGTGTCGTCCGAGGGGAGGCTCATCGGCTGCTCCTGTCGCGCGGAGGGGTCGCGGCTCATTGTGGAGCAGGCGCGCCAGAGTCGATCTCCTCAAGTGGCGCAGTTACCGGACCGAGACCGGCGCGGCTCAGTGCCGGCGCACGGCCTCCTCGACCAGGTCGAGCACCCGGGCCAGGTCGCCGGCCGGGCGGCCCATCGCCAGGTGCAGCACCAGCCCGTCGTAGGCCAGCTCCAGGAACTGGGCCAGCACGTCGATCGGGACGTCGTCGCGGAGCACGCCGGCCTCGCGCTGACGCACCAGGCGTTCCCGGGTCGCCCCGGCGATGGCTTCGGAACGCTCCGTCCAGCGCTTGGCGAAGGCCGGGTCGGTACGCAGCCGGCGCGAGACCTCCAGTTGGCTGCCGAGCCAGCCGGTGGTGTCCGGCGAGACCGCCCGGGCGAGCAGGTCCCGCATCACCTGGACCAGGCCGTTGCGGGCCACCGTCTCCACCATGGCGGCGGCGTCGTCCTCGGCGACGGCCAGGAACAGGGAGTCCTTGTCCCGGAAGTGGTGGAAGATCGCGCCACGGGACAGGCCGGTGGCCTCCTCCAGCCGCCGCACTGTGGCGCCCTCGTAGCCGTGCCGGGCGAAACACGCCCGCGCCGCCGCGAGAATCTCCTGCCGGCGCGCGTCGAGCTGGTCCTGGCTTACTCTGGGCACCTGTGGATCGTCGCAGGCGGGACCGCGTGATGCAAACCGTACGTACGGCTTGAGATGCGATTCGGGATGATCATCCGCCGGTGTCCGGTGGTTAGGATCGGCGGGTGACCCCCCTCCCCAGTGATCCGCTGACAGTGGCCGCCGTCCAGGCTCAGCCGGAGCCCGGCGACGTCGCCGGCAACGCCCGCGCCGCCGCCCGCCTCGTCGGCCGCGCCGTGGGCGCCCGGGTCGTGGTGCTGCCCGAGCTGTTCCTGCCGGCGTATCACCCGCCGACGCTGGGCGCCGACCCGGACGCGACCGACGTGGCCGCCGACGCCAACGGCCGGGTCGCCGACCCCCGGCTGGACCCGCTGCGTACCGCTGCCGCAGACGCGGGCGCCGCCGTGGTGATCGGCGCCGCCGTCCGCCACCCCGACCGGCGGCGCACGATCTCCTCGCTCGTCGTGGACCCGGCCGGCACGGTCACCGCCGCGTACGACAAGCAGCAGCTCTGGGGTGGCGAGCGCGAGATGTTCGACGCCGGCCGGCGCGGCGCCACGCTGCTCGTCGAGACGTGGCGGCTCGGCCTGGGCGTCTGCTACGACGGCTGCTTCCCGGAGCACGCGCGGGCCGCGGCCGGCGACGGCGCGCACGGGTATCTCTGCCCGAGCGGCTACCTGGCCGGCTCGGCGCACCGCCGCGACCTCTACTACGCCGCCCGGGCGCTGGACAACACGATGTACGTCGTGTTCGCCAACGTGGTCGGCGGCGCGGATCCCTGGCGGTTCAACGGCGGCGCGGCGGTGTACGACCCGGAGGGCCGGCCGCTGGCGCGGGGCGCCGACACCGGAGAGGACGTGCTGGTGGCGACGCTGGACCCGGACGCGCTGGCGGCCACCCGCGCAGCGCACACCATGCTGCTCGACCGGCCGGTGGACGCCGGGGCCGCCCGCGCCGCGTTCGTCGCCTGACCGTGGCCGCCCCCGGGGCCCTGTCGGTGCTCCGAGCGTTCCCGTAGGGTGCCCAAGTGCCGTTGCTCCTGCTCGATCTGGACAACACCCTGCTGGACCGCGACGGGCCGTTCCGTGTCTGGGGAGAACGCTTCCTGGCGGGCATCGGCGCGCCGCCCGTCGACCTCGACTGGCTGGTGTCCGTGGACGCCGACGGACTGACCAACCGGTGGGACGTGGCGGACGCGATCCGCGACCGGTACGCGCTGCGCATCCCCTCGATCGACCTGGTCGACGAGCTGCACGACGGCGTGGTGGCGCACATGCGGCTCGATCCGCTGGTGGCCTGCGCGCTGCGGATCGCCGCCGACGCCGGCTGGGTGCCGGTGGTGGTCACCAACGGCGCTACCCGTCAACAGGACGCCAAGATCCGCAAGACCGGCCTGGACCGCTACGTCGCCGACTGGGTGATCTCGGAGGAGGCCGGCGTCAGCAAGCCGAACCCGAGGATCTTCGCGCTCGCCGCCCAGCGGGCCCGGATGCCGTTGCGCGGCGCGTGGGTGGTCGGCGACAGCCCGGAGGCGGACATCGGCGGCGCGACAGCAGTGGGTCTGCCCAGCGTCTGGCTGCATCGGGGACGCCGCTGGTCGGACCCCCGGTTCGCACCGACCCGGATCGAGGACGGGCTGATCGCGGCCGTCGCGGCCGTGCTGGCCGGCTGACCGGCGGCCGATCGACAGGCCGCCCGGCGGCACCACGGCCGGATCGACGGGCCGCACGGCGGCCGGACGGGCAGGCCGCACACCGGCGGAAAATCCGTTGACCCACACCGGGCCGCGGACGAGCATGGTGCCGCGCGAGTGCGCAGCCGGGTGATGCCCGGTCGAGGAGAGGAGGTCGGTCATGGCCGTCTTCGCAGGGTCGTTCCACCTGCCTCCACCAGCCTCGATCGAAGGACAGATCCACCCGTGCGCGATCACGACTTCCCGGCGCCGCAGCGCCGTGGCCGCGGCAAGAGCCGCTTCGACGACGACGAACCCGACTTCCTGAAGCGGGGGCGGCCCACGCCGACCCTCACCGACCCGGACGCCGAGCCCGACGCGGAGGACAGCTGGTCCTCCTGGGACCAGGCCGTCCACGGCCCGGAGCCCTACCCGGACTGGCTGGTCACCGAACTGGCCGCCCGGGACACCGAGCTCGGGGTGCTCAAGACCGGCAAGGAGGCGGACGTCCACCTGGTCCGCCGCGCCGTGCCGGACACCGACCGCTCCTGCCTGCTGGCGGTCAAGCGGTACCGCGACGCCCAGCACCGGCTCTTCCACCGCGACGCCGGTTACCTGGAGGGCCGCCGGGTGCGCCGGTCGCGGGAGATGCGGGCGATGACCGGCCGTACCGCGTTCGGCCGGCAGATGATCGCCGGGCAGTGGGCGGCGGCCGAGTTCGCCGCGCTGTCCCAGCTCTGGGAGATCGGCGCCGCCTCCGGGCGGATCGCCGTGCCCTATCCGGTGCAGATGCTCGGCACCGAGCTGATGCTGGAGTTCGTCGGCGACGCCGGGGCGGGGGAGGCCGCGCCGCGGCTGGCGCAGGTCCGCCCCGACGCCGCCGAGCTGCGCGATCTGTGGGATCAGCTGGTCGAGGCGCTGACCGTGCTGGCCCGGGCCGGGTACGCCCACGGCGACCTGTCCCCGTACAACCTGCTGGTGCACGCGGGCCGGCTGGTGCTGATCGACCTGCCGCAGGTGGTGGACGTGGTGGCCAACCCGCAGGGCGGCGAGTTCCTGGCCCGGGACGTGCGGGTGGTGGCCGCCTGGTTCGCGGCCCGCGGGATGCCCGCCACCGTCACCGACCCGGAGGCGCTCACCGAGGCGCTGCTGCGGGAGGCGGGGATCCGCTGACGGGGCGGGTGTCCCGGGCGGCTCGACCGCCCGGGACGCCCACCCGTGCGGGTCATTGCAGGTAGCGCTCGACCTCCGGCACCGGGCGCTCGCCCTGGGCGTCCGGGTCGCCGTGCGCCTGGCGCGCGGCACGGCGACGGCGCAGCAGGTCCCAGCACTGGTCCAGGGACTCCTCCAGGGCCCGCAGCCGCTCCCGGGCCTCGCCGTCGGTGCCGGACTCGTGCTGCTGCGCGTCGGCCCGCAGCCGGTGCTCCTCGTCGACGAGTTCGGAGATCCGGCTCAGGATGGTCTTGTCGTCCATGCCCGAAGCTTGGCACAGCGGGCGGGTCGCCGCCCGGGTTCTGGCGGCGTCGGCCGTACCGGGACAGGTGAGGCGGGCTCGCATTCCGCGGGACTCACCACTGTGTACGCACGTGACGTACATCCCACCGTCTCCATTCTCGACAAAGGGATTGTTGTTACGTGAAATATCCTCCGACCTGCCTTTTGATCTGCGGCTCAGGATGGCATGCTCGCGAGCAACATTACGGCTCGATACGGAGTCGCGACCCTGAGTCAACCGAGGGAGCGTTCAGGTGCCCGAACCGACGGACACACCGGGGCCCACCGGCCGACCCCGAACCGTGCCGCTGCGGAAGATCCTGCCGGCGGCGCTCCGCGATCCCGCCCGGGCTCTCATCGACATCGGTAACCGTACCGACGGCGAGCTGGTCCGGCTCAACCTCGGTTCGTTCCGGCCGTACCTGGTCACCCACCCCAGGCACGTGCAGCACGTGCTGCGCGACCGGGCGGACAACTACGAACGGGCCGGTGACGGGCTGTTCTGGCGCCCGGTGAAGCGACTGTTCGGCGAGGGCATCCTGGGCGAGGGGCAGATCTGGTCGGCCAGCCGCCGCATGCTCCAGCCGATGTTCACCGCCAAGCGGGTGGAGGCGCTCGTCGACGGCATGGCCGACGCGATCCGCGACGCGGTCGACGAGCTGGACGAGCCGGCCCGCGCCGGACGCCCGGTCGACATCGGCGTGGAGCAGGCGCGCATCGTCAGCCGGGCGATCATGAAGGTGCTCTTCGCCGACCGGATCTCGGTGCCGGACGCGATGCGCGTGATCGAGGCGCAGGACCGGATCGCCACCGCCGTCATCCCGCGCATCATCGTGCCGTTCGCGCCGCTGTCCCTGCCGATGCCGGGGGACCGGACGTTCGCCCGCGCCGTACGCATCGTGGACGACGTGCTGGTGCCGGTCGTCCGCGAGACCCGCGAGTCCGCCGACCAGGGCGACGACGTCATCTCGACGCTCTGGCAGGCCCGCACCGACGACGGGCGGCAGCTCGACGAGCGGCAGGTCCGCAACGACACCGTGGCGATGTTCGCCGCCACCACCGAGACCACCATCAACGTCCTGACCTGGGCCTGGCCGCACCTGGACGAGCACCCCGAGGTGGCCGAGCGGCTCTACGCCGAGATCGACGAGGTGGTCGGCGACGAGCCGGTACGCCGCGAGCACCTGAGCCGGCTCACGTACACCCGGATGGTGCTGGACGAGCTGCTGCGGCTCTACCCGATCGGATGGATCATCCCGCGCCGCGCGGTCGCCGAGGACGTCATCGACGGCGTGCCGATCGAGCCCGGCGCCACGATGGCGGTCAGCCCGCTGATCACCCAGCGGATGCGGCAGTTCTGGGACCGCCCGGACGAGTTCGACCCCGAACGGTTCCGGCCCGAGCGGGTCCGGGCCCGCCACCGGTACGCCCACTTCCCGTTCGGCGGCGGGCCGCACCAGTGCCTCGGCATGTACCTGTTCTACCTGGAGGCGCAGCTCATCCTCGCCACCATGCTCAGCCGCTACCGGTTCCGGCTGCACCGCCCCGGCGTACCCGGATTGCGGCTGGCCGCGGCGCTGCGGCCGCGCGAGCGGGTGGAGCTGACGCTCGTCGCGGCCGGGCGGGCGGAGCGGGCATGACCGACGGGCCGACACCGGATCCGCTGGCCGCCGCGGCGGAGCAGGGCCGGGTCTGCGCGCTCGCCGCGCAGGGCCAGCGCGGCCTGCGCAAGGCCGCCGCCGCGCACCCCGAGCTGTTCCCCGCGGACCCGTTCGACGCGACGCTGTTCAGCAGTATCGCGCAGGCGATGGCGTTCAGCGCCCCCTGGCACAGCGCCGCCGAGCTGGCCGTGACCAACCGCGCGGTGCTCTGGGGCTTCGCCGTGGACTGGCTGGTCGACCACCAGGCGACCAGCCGGGCGGCTGTCGACCGGGTCACCCGCACCTGCCTGGACGTGCTCGACGGCGCCGGCGCCGACGACCCGCTGGGCCGGTTCCTGGCCGAGTTGCGCGACGACGTGGCGGCCGCGCCCGGCTACCCGGCGCTGCGCGGCCACTGGCGTGCCGCGATGGAACGCACGCTCGACGCGATGGCCCGCGAGTGGGACTGGCGGCGCACCGGCCGTCCCACGCTCGCCGACTACCTGGCGAACGCCGACAACCTCGCCGCGACGGTGGTGAACGTGGCGCACTGGATCCACACCGGATCGGTGTCCACCGCCGAGGCGATGGATCGGGTCGTTCCGGTGAGCGACGAGGTGCAGCGGGCCCTGCGGCTCGTGAACGACCTCGGCACCCACCGCCGGGACGCCGAGTCCGGCGACCTCAACGCGCTGCTGCTGGTGGACGACCCGGCGGAGGTCGAGCGGCGGTTCGCCGAACAGGTCGACCACTGCCGCGTCCTGCTGGCGAAGCTGGCCGGTGAGGCGCCCCGGGAGGCCGACTTCCTGTCCCGGCAGCTCGGCTTCACCACCGGCTTCTACCGGAGCACCGACTTCTGGGGCGTGCGGTGACGCTCACCGCCGGCCCGGCCACCCGGCCCGCGCCCGCGCGTGACCTGGTCGCCGCGCTCACCGGTGAGCCGTCCGGGCAGACGTCTCCGTCGATCTACGAGAGCGCCCGGCTGGTCGCGCTCGCGCCCTGGCTGGACGGCCACGACCGGCGCCTGGCCTGGCTGCTGGGCCAGCAGCGGCCGGACGGCGGCTGGGGCGGCGCCGGTGGCTACGCGCTGGTGCCGACGCTGAGCGCGGTCGAGGCGCTGCTGACAGTGCTGCGCCGCGCCGGCCCCGCCGCCGCGCCGGCCGCCGCGGCGCACCGGGGCCTGGCGTTCCTGGCCCGCGCGCTGCGCGGCGGCGCCCCGCCCGACCTCCCGGCCACCGACCTGATCGTGCCGGCGCTGCTCACAGCCGTGGACCGGCACCTCGCCGGACCGGCCGGGCCACCACCCGGGCTGGCCGAGTGGGCCGGCCGGCCCCGCCTGCCGCTGCCGGCCGGTCTCGACCCGGCCCGGCTGACCCGGGTACGCGGGCTGCTGGCCGCCGGGCGGGCTGTGCCGGAGAAGCTGGCGCACGCGCTGGAGGTCGCCGGTGAGCTGGCGTACCGGGCGTCCGGAGTGCGTCCCTCGGCCAGCGGCGCGGTGGGCGCCTCCCCGGCCGCCACGGCCGCCTGGCTGGGCCGGCCGGAGCCCGGAGCGGCGCTGGACTACCTGCGCGCGGTGGCCCGGCCCGGCCCGGTGCCCTGCGCCAGCCCGATCACCGTGTTCGAGCGCGCCTGGGTGCTCGGCATCCTGGTCCGGGCCGGTGTGCCGGTCGGCGCGCCCGAGCCGGTGCTCACCGAGCTGCGCGCCGCCGTCGGCCCGGCCGGCGCGGCCACCGCGCCCGGCCTGCCCGCCGACGCGGACACCACGGCGGTCGCGCTCTACGCGCTGGCCCGGCTGGGCCGTGCGCCGGGCGTAGGGCCGCTGGCCGGGTTCGACACCGGGCGGCACTTCTGCACCTGGCCGGGGGAGGACGGCGCCTCGCTGACCACCAACGCGCACGTGCTCGACGCGCTCGGCGAGCAGCCGAGCGGACCCGGGGTCACCGGGGCGCGCCGCCGGGTCACCGCGTGGCTGCTCGAACGGCAGGAGCCGGACGGGCGGTGGGAGGACCGCTGGCACGCCTCGGCCTACTACGCCACCTACGCGGTGCTGCTGGCGCTGGCCGACCACGCGCCCGACGGCACGGCGCGTACCGCCGTCGAGCGCGGCGTCGCCTGGCTGCTGGACACGCAGCGCCCGGACGGCTCCTGGGGACGATGGCACGGCACCGCCGAGGAGACCGCGTACGCGGTGCTCGCCCTGGCCGGCGCGGGCCGTTCCGGGGACGCGCGGATCGTCGCGGCGCTCGCCCGCGGCCGACGTCGACTGTCCGAGCTGGACGGATGCGACGACGAACCGGCACTATGGCACGACAAGGATCTCTACCGCCCGACGCAGATCGTGCGCGCGGCGGTGCTGGCGGCCTCCGGCCGCGCCGTCGAGGCCGGACCACCATGATCAGGATCGCTTGAACGGAGTTCACGACGGCTGCTAGCGTGCGCCGGAGTCGATCGGATTTCGGACCGACCGTAGACCGGGCCAGGACGGTGTGATGGGTTCCCGCAGTACGAATCTCCGTACGAAGATCATCGCGCTGCTGGCGTCGCTGATCGCGCTGTGGGCGTTCGCCGCGTGGGTGACCGTGCGGGACGGGTTCAACCTGCTCGGAGTGCAGGCGCTCAACGCGCGCGTCTTCGAGCCGAGCGACCCGCTGCTGCAGGACCTGCAGGCCGAGCGGCGGCTGTCGCTGCGCTACCTGGGCGAGTCCGACCCGGTCCGGCTGCGGGAGCTGGACGCCCAGCGCGCGCGTACCGACGAGACCGCCGCCGCGCTGTGGCGCTCGGTGCAGGACTGGCGCACCGAGGTCCCGGCCAGCGAGGAGCTGATGCAGCGGCTCGGTGAGCTGAAGACCGAGCTGGACCAGATCGGCCAGGTACGCGCCGACGTGAGCCGCAAGACCATCGACCGGACCGCCACGCTCGCCGCGTACGACGAGGCGGTCGACGCGATCTTCGCCGTCTTCGACGCGCTCGGTGGTCTCGACGACGACGAGATCGCCAAGGACACCGCCGCGCTCATCGACCTCAACCGGTCCCGGGAACTGCTGTCCCAACAGGACGCGCTGATCACCGGCGCGATCGCGGCCAACCGGATCACCGTGGCCGAGCAGACCGCGTTCGCCCGCCTGGTCGGCGCGCAGTGGTTCCTCGCCGACCGCACCGCCCGGGACCTTGCCCCGACCGACCGCGCACGCTTCGAACGGATGGTCGAGGGCGACGCGTTCCAGCAGCTGCGGACACTGCAGGACCGGGTCCTCGCGGCCAAGGGCGCCGACGTGCGCCCGCCGGTGACCGCCGCGGCGTGGCAGGCCGCCGCCGAGCAGGCGATGGCCGACCTGCGCGGGGTGATCCTGGCCGGCGGTGAGGACATCGTGGCCCGCGCCATGCCGGTCGCGATCGGCGTCATCGTGCGGCTGGTGCTCGCCGCCGGTCTCGGCCTGCTCGCCGTCATCGCCTCCGTGGTCGTCTCGATCACCACGGCGCGGGCGCTTGTGCGGCAGCTCGAACGGCTGCGGGAGGCGGCCTTCCACCTGGCGCACGAGCGGCTGCCGAGCGTGGTGGAGCGGCTGGGCCGCGGCGAGGAGGTGGACGTCGCCCGCGAGGCGCCGCCGTTGCAGTTCGGTGACGACGAGATCGGCCAGGTGGGTAAGGCGTTCAACGTCGTGCAGGAGACCGCCGTCCGCACCGCCGTCGAGCAGGCCGAGCTGCGCCGCAGCGTACGCGAGGTCTTCCTCAGCCTGGCCCGGCGCACCCAGGCGCTCGTGCACCGGCAGCTCACGCTGCTGGACGCGATGGAACGGCGGGAACACGACGCCGAGGAGCTGGAGGACCTGTTCCGGGTCGACCACCTGGCCACCCGGATGCGGCGCAACGCCGAGAACCTGATCGTGCTCTCCGGCTCGACGCCCGGCCGGGCCTGGCGACGCAACGTGCCGATGGTCGACGTGGTCCGCGGCGCGGTCGCCGAGGTCGAGGACTACACCCGGGTGACAGTGCGTCCGCTCGGCGAGGTGTCGCTGACCGGCCGCGCCGTCGGCGACGTCATCCACCTGCTGGCCGAGCTGATCGAGAACGGGCTCTCCTTCTCGCCGCCGCAGACCACTGTGGAGGTCCGCGGTCAGCTCGTCGCGAACGGCTTCGCCATCGAGATCGAGGACCGGGGCCTCGGCATGAGCCACGACGAGATGGCCGCCGCCAACGCGCGCATCGTCGACCGGTCCGAGCTGAACCTGGCCGACGCCGCCCGGCTCGGCCTGTTCGTGGTCAGCCGGCTCACCGAGCGGCACGGCGTCAAGGTGCAGCTCAAGGAATCCGCGTACGGCGGGACCACAGCCGTGGTGCTGATCCCGCGCGAACTGATCACCACCGCCGACGGCGCCGGTGGATCCGACGGCCCTCCGGCCGCCGAGCGGGCCGTGCCCGCCACCCAGAGCACACCGGCCGACGCCGGTACCGAACCGGCCACCGCGTCCGGCGCCGACGGTGGCGCCGAACCGGACGACCCGGCCGAGCCGGCCCCGCCCGTGCCGGAGCCGGCGACGCAGGCGCCCCGGCTGACCCCGTCCGGGCTGCCCGCCCGTACCCGTAAGCGGCAGCCGGCGGTGGCGGGCCCGACCACGGAGCTGGCGGTGGTGGAACGCCGTCCGGCCGCCGAGCCGACTCCCTCTCCGGCGGCTGAGCCGGAGGCGTCGCCGGTGACCGACGCCGGGCTGCCGGTCCGGGTACGCCAGGCCAGCCTCGCGCCGGAACTGCGACACGACCAGACCGAGGCGGACGAGGACGCCGCCGACGACGACGACACGGCGCGTGCACCGGAGCAGGTGCGCCGGATGATGAGCTCCTACCAGAGCGGCACCCGACGCGGCCGTACCGATGCCGCGCGCCTGCTCGGCAGGGCGCAGGGGGCCGGCGGTGCGCCGGCCGACGCGGACGAGCAGGTCACCTGACCGGAACGTCGACGCGACGCAAACCGGAAGAGAACGGCACACAGCCGGGAAGAAGAGGACGACGAGTGGCGCAGAAGACGGCTTCGAGCGCGGATCTGACGTGGCTGCTGGATGACCTGGTCGGCCGGGTCAAGCAGGCGGAGCACGCCGTGGCGCTCTCCACCGACGGACTGCTGATGGCCTCGTCCCGCGGATTGAGCCGGGACGACGGCGAGCACCTGGCCGCCATGGCGGCGGGTATCCAGAGCCTGGCCCGTGGCGCGGGCAAGCGATTCGGCGGCGGGCACGTACAGCAGACCATCATCGAGATGCAGTCCTCCTTCCTGTTCGTCACCGCGGCCGGGCGCAACGCCTGCCTGGCGGTGCTGGCCTCGGAGGACGCGGACGTCGGCCTGATCGCGTACGAGATGGCCATGCTGGTCACCCGGGTCGGCCGGTTCGTCGCGTCACCGACCCGGGAACAGCCCCTCGGCGAGAACACGGCACGATGACCGGCCGGGGGGACTCCGCGGAGCAGGAGTGGGTGGACGACCACGCCGGCCCGGTGGTGCGCCCGTACGCGGTGACCGGCGGCCGGGCCCGCCCGGTGACCGGCACGTTCGACCTGATCTCGCTGGTCACCGCGACCCGCGCGGAGGTCGGATCGGATTCCGGGCTGGGCCCGGAGCATGTGGCGATAGTCGGCCTCTGCCAGCGGATTCTCTCCGTGGCCGAGATCGCCGCTCATCTCGACCTGCCGGTGGGCACGGTCCGGGTCCTCCTCGGAGACCTGGCCGCCCGCAGCCTGGTGCAGGTACGCGAGCCGCGCGCGACCGCCGCCGGCCTTCCCGACGAGCACGTTTTCGAGGCGGTAATCAATGGACTACGGGCGCTCTGAGCGGCCGGCGGGCGCCGCGCCGCTGCCCACCGCGATCAAGATCCTGATCGCGGGCGGGTTCGGCGTCGGCAAGACCACCATGGTGGGCGCGGTCAGCGAGACCAAACCGCTGCGCACCGAGGAGGTGCTGACCGAGACCGGGATCGGCATCGACGACCTGTCCGGCGTGGAGGAGAAGTCGACCACCACTGTGGCGATGGACTTCGGCCGGATCACCATCAGCGACGACCTGGTGCTCTACCTGTTCGGCACGCCCGGGCAGGACCGGTTCTGGTTCGTCTGGGACGAGCTGGCGCTCGGCGCGCTCGGGGCGGTGGTGCTCGCCGACACACGCCGTCTGGCGGACTGCTTCCCGTCGATCGACTACTTCGAAGGGCGCGGCACGCCGTTCGTGGTGGCGGTGAACTGCTTCGAGGGCGCCAAGAAGTTCCGGCTCGACGAGGTGCAGGCCGCGCTCGACCTGGACCCGGGCGTACCGGTGGTGCTGTGCGACGCGCGCAAGCGCGAGTCGGCCAAGGAGGTGCTGATCACGCTGCTGGAGCACGCCATGAAGGTGCGCGAGGCCCGCCGTCGCGCCGCCACCGACTGAGCGCCTCGCCGCCACGGATTCCCGGGGCAGCCCGGGCGGGCGAATCGTGAGAGCCTGAGCCGCATGACCGAGCTGAGCGTCCGGGCGATGACCCCGGAGGAGTTCGACAGCTGGCAGGACGAGTTGACCGCGGAGTACGCGCGGGAGCACGTCACCGCCGGCAACTGGACTCCGGAGGAGGCGCCCGACCGCGCACGGGAGGCGAACGCCGTGCTGCTGCCGCAGGGCATGGCCACGCCCGGCATGCTGTTCCTGCTCGGCGTGCTGGCCGACGGCTCGCCGGTCGGACGCCTGTGGATCAGCCTCACCCATCCGCGCGGCCTCGCCGGCTGCGCCTACCTCTACGACATCGAGGTGGCGGCCGGGCACCGGGGCCGAGGGCTCGGGCGGGCGCTGCTCACGGCCGGGGAGCGGGCGGCCCGAGAGCACGGGGCCCAGGCGCTGGAGCTGAACGTCTTCGGCGCCAACGAGACGGCGCGCAAGCTGTACGAGACGTCGGGATACCGGGTGGTCACCCAGCAGATGCGCAAGGAGTTGCCCGCCTAGGAGCCGTCGTCAGAGGCGGGTGGCGGTCCGGATCAGGCCGGCCAGCGCCCGGGACCGGCTGTGCGGTGGCCACGCGATGACTGTGGTCACCGCGGGCGCGTCCGGCACCGGCACCGCGGCCAGGTCGGCGAGCAGCAGCGACCGGGCCGACTCCGGCAGCACCACCACGGTCCGGCCGAGCGCGATGAGCTGGAACAACTGGGCGTGGTCCCGGACCTCGGGGCCCGGCCCGTCCGGGTACGACCCGTCGGCCCGGGGCCAGCGCGGCATCGGCAGGTCCGGCAGCGCCTCCACCTCGGCCATCAGCAGGTGCGGCCGCCGGGCCAGCGGATGTCCGGTCGGCAGGATCGCCACCTGTGGTTCGGTGATCAGCTCCTCGGTGTCCAGCCCGGTCGTCGAGTCGAACGGCAGGTGCAGCAGCGCCACGTCGGCGCGCCCGTCGCGCAGCAGCCGTTCCTGTTCGCCGATGCCGCACAGCAGGACCTCGACGGGGACCGCGTCCGGCTCGGCGGCGTACGCGTCGAGCAGTTTCGGCAGCAGCTCGCTCGACGCCCCCGCCTTGGTCGCCAGCACCAGCCCGGGGCCACCGGTCGCGGCCTGCCCGGCGCGGCGGGTGCGGCGGTCGGCGGCGTCCACGGCGTCGAGGGCGGCCCGGCCCTCCCGCAGCAGCACCGACCCGGCCGCGGTGAGCGCGACGCTGCGGCTGTCCCGCTCCAGCAGGGTCACGCCGAGGCGGCGTTCGAGCTGCCGGATCGCCCGCGACAGCGGCGGCTGGGCGATGCCGATGCGGCGCGCGGCCCGGCCGAAGTGCAGCTCCTCGGCGACCGCCACGAAGTAGCGAAGCTCCCGCGTCTCCATTCCGTCACCGTACCCCCGGATCGATACCCGCCAGGTATCGCACGCCACCGAAGCGGTGTTGGAGGCCCGTGCGGCCCGCGGCCAGGATCGAGGGCATGAGTGAACGGACGATTGCGCTGGTGACCGGCGCGAACAAGGGAATCGGGTACGAGATCGCGGCCGGCCTGGGCGCGCTCGGCTGGCGGGTGGGCGTCGGCGCCCGCGACGAGCGGCGGCTCGCCGAGGCGGTGGCGAAGCTGCGCGCGGGCGGCGTGGACGCGTTCGGCGTACCGCTGGACGTCACCGACGACGCGAGCGTGACCGCCGCCGTCCGGCTGCTGGAGGCGGAGGCCGGCGGCCTGGACGTGCTCGTCAACAACGCGGGCGTGACCGGTGGCGTGCCGCAGCACCCGGGTGACGTCGACCTCGCGACCATCCGGACCGCCGTCGAGGTCAACGTGATCGGGGTGGTCCGGGTGACCGAGGCGATGCTGCCGCTGCTGCGCCGCTCGGCGTCGCCCCGGATCGTCAACATGTCCAGCGGCGTCGGCTCACTGACCCGGCAGAGCGCCTCGGAGGGCGAGCATCAGACCGGGCCGCTGTCCGTGGCGTACTCGCCGTCGAAGAGCATGCTCAACGCGGTGACCATCCAGTACGCGCGGGCGCTGGCCGGCACGGGCCTCCTGATCAACGCCGGCTGCCCGGGTTTCACAGCGACCGACCTGAACGGCTTCCGCGGTGTGCGGACGCCGCAACAGGGCGCGGCGATCGCGATCCGGCTGGCGACGCTGCCCGACGACGGTCCGACCGGCGGCTACTTCGAGGACGCGGGCGTCATCCCGTGGTGAGTGCGGCGCGTCAGACCCACATCACCGGGTTGCCGGTGGCCACGGACGCCGCACACAGCCGGCGCAGCGGCTCCACGATGTAGGCGAAGTCGTCGCCCGACCGGCTCCGGGACCGTACCGCGAGCCGCTCGGGCGGCGGCTCGCCGTGCGTGCCCACCGGCCGCATCGCCAGCACCGTCCGCGTCCCGCCGGCGGTGAGCTCCACCCGGTCGCCGGGCAGCGGCCGCTGGCCGAACCGGACGGCCCGGAACAGCGTGGCGGGCGGATCGGCGCGGTCGAGGACGAAGAAGCCGTCCGGATCGACCCCGG
Organism: Micromonospora echinospora; assembly: GCF_014203425.1. NCBI lineage: Bacteria > Bacillati > Actinomycetota > Actinomycetes > Micromonosporales > Micromonosporaceae > Micromonospora > Micromonospora echinospora. The sequence goes on along the minus strand of NZ_JACHJC010000001.1, from coordinate 5,493,347 downwards.
CCTGGTAGTCCGGGCCGAACATGAACACCCCGTGGTAGCTCTCGACGTACTGCATCAGCACCCGGCCGGTCGCCTCGTCGATCAGTTCGACCTCGTCGGTGATCCGGTCGGTGCGCGCGAACGCGTCCAGCTCGGCGAGCGCCACCGCCGCCCGGTCGGCCGGCAGCGAGCCGCCGTTGAGGTTCGGGAGCGCGGTGGCGAGCGTCGGGAAGTGCTCCGGGCCGGCGGCGCGTAGCGCCTGCTGGAACAGCCGCACACCGGCCCAGTTGGACACGTGCTCGCTCGCCTGCTCCATGGCCTTGTGCGGGCACGCCTCCGCCTGCCAGGCGTCGAACGTGCGGTGCGCGGCCTTGTTGCCCTCCCACTGCAGCAACAGCGCGAGATAGCCCTCCTCGTCGATGCCGACCGGTTCGACCGGGCAGAGCGTGGTGAGGCCGTCCTGCCAGCACCGGCAGTACACGAACGCGTCGAGTCCCACGCCGGCACGCTACCGGCGCCCGGCCGTCGGTGCGCACCCGTTTCCGGCGGCTCGTTTGCGGCGGCTCGTTGCCGGCGGGTCAGGTGATGGCGAGCAGCACGCCGTCCCCGTGCTCGGCCGCGGCGCGGTAGAAGTCGCGCAGCGCGGTGAAGTTCGGCAGCAGGTAGCCGTCGAACTCGTCGTCGCCGTCCTCCCAGATGTGGGGGTAGATCTCGGCCTCCGACATGGCCGCCGGGTCGAAGCGGTCCCGCAGCGTCGCCTCGTCCAACGTGTCGAGCCCGGCGGCCACGGCGCGCACGGCGTCGGGCATGAGCAGCCGGGCCGGGCCCATCCCGAGATCCGGGCCGATCGGGTCGCCCCCGATGATCGCCGGGCCGGCGTCGCCCCGGACCTCGTACGTGGTGCCGTTCAGCAGGTAGTGCAGCCCGTGCCACGCCTTGTCGAGGTCGAGCTCGTCCGGGCCACCCTGGAACAGGGTGCCGACCTTCTCCGGGTCGGCGAGCACCGCCGCCAGCTCCTCGGCGGACAGCCGGCGTGCGTTGAAGATCATGCCCATGGGGTTGCCTCTCGGGGTGCCTGTCGGAATCGGCGGCAGCGTAGCGTGCGCGTGCGACAGGCATGGCACCATCGGCGCATGGCCACTGACACCCGGCACCTCGGCGTCCACATCGACCGGCCGGTCGCGCAGGTGTACGCCTTCGCCGCCGACCCGGCGAACCTGCCCCGCTGGGCGCCGGGCCTCGGCGGCTCGGTGGCCCGGGTCGACGGCCAGTGGTTCGTGGACACACCCGAGGGGCGGGCGCGACTGACGTTCGCGCCGGCAAACGAGTACGGCGTGCTCGACCACGAGGTGCTGACGCCGGCCGGCGAAACTGTGTACGTGCCGTTGCGCGCCATCGCCGACGGCGACGCCACCGAGGTGGTGTTCAGCCTGCGGCGGATGCCCGGCATGAGCGACGCGGACTTCGACCGGGACACCGCGCTCGTAGAGGGGGATCTGGCCCGGCTCAAGGCCGTGTTGGAGAGCGCCGTCGGCTGAGGCCGGGACGAGAATTGCGCCGACGATTTCCGCGAAGCGTAATGTCGATTCAGTCGCCGATCGCGTCCCGCATTCTTTCCCTCGTCCAGTATTCGGACGGATCGGTGGCGCCGGGACTCGGATTGTGTGTGGCGACCACCGGGCCGGGCGCGGGACGCGTCGTCCCGGTGTCGCGCGTCGCGACGACCACGACGGCGACGGCCACTGCGAGCGCCGCCGCGCCCGCCGCGCCGAGCAGCACCCGGTGTGACATGTCGCCTCCCTGCGGGCCTTCGGGTCGGGTGCCGGTCTGCCTGGCGTGCCGCTCGGCACACCAGGCAGACCGTCGTTCACCAGGTGTCGTTCGCGTACGTGTTGTAGAGCGTCCCCACCACAGCGGCGGAGAAGTAGGGCGAGCCGTTCGTGTTCGAGCCGCTGGAGTAACTCATCACCCCGTGCACGTCACCACGCCTGGTGGTGTTGTCATAGCTGTAGTACCACGGACCACCGCTGGAACCACCGCCGAAGCCGCAGTTCATCTCGATGCGGTTGCTGCCCGCGTCCCGCGACGTGCCCGAGCAGACCCACTGGATCTCGCCGCTGTCCTTGTTGCTCGGGTAGCCGAAGACGTCGTAGTGGTACGCCCGGCCACCGCCGGTGAGCAGCCCGTTCGCGCCGACCGCGTCCACGACCGACCGGCTGCCGTAGACGAGCGCCACCGCCACGTCGTACTGCCGCTCGCGGGTGCTGATCCAGCCGCTCGGCACCGCGAGCGTGGACCAGTCCCAGGTGCCGTACGGCTGCGCGCCGTTGCGGTAGGACGGCACGAACATCCAGTTCGCGGTGTGCCAGTCCCGGCCGGGCCCGTCGTGGACGCAGTGCGCGGCCGTGAAGACCATGTTGCGCGCCGCGCTGTTCACCACGCTCGCGGAGCAGTAGTGGCCCAGACCGTCGGTCGAGCTGGTGTAGAAGATCTTCCCCACCGTGATCGACTCGTTGAGCTGGGCGCCGAAGCCGCTGCCGTCCTTCGGCGCCACCGACTCCGCGAAGCGCCGCACCCGCTCCGGTGTGGGGCTCTGGGTGACCGGGCCGGCGGACTTCTCCACCTCGTCCGCCGGGGTGGCGGCTGCCATCCGCTCGGCCGTCCAGTAGGCCCTGGCCTGCGAGGACGACCCCGCCTTGCGCTCGATCGACGTGACAGCGGCCGGAGCTGCAGTGCCCGCTGTGGTGCCGGTGGTGGCCAGTGCCGGAGTGCCGGCGAGGATGGCCGGCAGGATCAGGGCCGGCAGGGCCAGGAGTCTGATAGTCGTTTTCATGAAATCCTTCCCAGTGTTCGATTCCTGGATCGAAACTGGAGCGCCCCACAGTTCATCGCGATATCGGCAACGTATCGACGGATGTCGGCGCACGTCAATGAATCATCAACGTCGATTGTTTGCAGTGTCGGATGTGCGATCGGGGGGCCGAGGGATTTCATTGAATGGCAATTGCGCAATGAGCGGGATACGCGAAAGGGCCGCTCCCCGCCGGAGCGGGAAGCGGCCCTTTCGTCAGCCGTACGCGATCAGCTGGCGATCATCCGGCGCAGCACGTACTGCAGGATGCCGCCGTGCCGGTAGTAGTCCGCCTCACCCGGGGTGTCGATACGGACCACGGCGTCGAACTCCACGCCGGTGTCGGTGGTGACCTTCACCGTGCGCGGGGTGTCACCGTCGTTCAGCGCGGTGACGCCACTGATCGAGAACGTCTCCGTGCCGGTCAGGCCCAGCGACTCGGCGGTCTCGCCGCCCGGGAACTGCAGCGGCAGCACGCCCATGCCGATCAGGTTCGAGCGGTGGATCCGCTCGTACGACTCGGCGATGACCGCCTTCACGCCCAGCAGCATGGTGCCCTTGGCGGCCCAGTCACGCGACGACCCGGAGCCGTACTCCTTGCCGGCCAGGATGACCAGCGGGACGCCCGCCTCCTGGTACGCCATCGAGGCGTCGTAGATCGAGGTCTGCTCACCGGTCAGGTGGTTGACGGTGAAGCCGCCCTCGACACCCGGGACGAGCTGGTTGCGCAGCCGGATGTTGGCGAACGTGCCCCGGATCATCACCTCGTGGTTGCCCCGGCGGGAGCCGTACGAGTTGAACTCGTGCCGGGCCACGCCGTGCTCGGCCAGGTACTTGCCGGCGGGGGAGTCCGCCTTGATCGAGCCGGCCGGGGAGATGTGGTCGGTGGTCACCGAGTCGCCCAGCTTCGCCAGCACCCGCGCGTCGGCGATGTCCTGCACCGGGGCCGGCTCCTGCTGCATGCCCTCGAAGTACGGGGGCTTGCGCACGTACGTCGACTCGCCGTCCCAGGAGAACGTGTCACCGGTCGGGGTGGGCAGCGACTGCCAGCGCTCGTCACCGGCGAACACGTCGGCGTACGCGGCGCTGAAGCCGGTCGCGCCGATCGCCGAGGCGATGACGTCCTGGATCTCGGCGCTGTTCGGCCAGATCTCCCGCAGGTACACCGGGTTGCCCTGGGAGTCCTCGCCGATCGGCTCGTTGGCCAGGTCGATGTCCATGGTGCCGGCGAGCGCGTACGCGACCACCAGCGGCGGGGACGCCAGGTAGTTCATCTTGACGTCCGGGTTGATCCGGCCCTCGAAGTTCCGGTTGCCGGACAGCACCGACACGACGGCCAGGTCACCGTCGTTGACGGCGGCGGAGACCTCCTCCGGCAGCGGGCCGGAGTTGCCGATGCAGGTGGTGCAGCCGTAGCCGACCAGGTTGAAGCCGAGCTTGTCCAGGTACGGGGTGAGGCCGGCGCGGTCGTAGTAGTCCATGACGACCTTCGAGCCCGGCGCCAGGGTGGTCTTCACCCACGGCTTGCGGGCCAGGCCCTTCTCCACCGCGTTGCGGGCCAGCAGCGCGGCGCCGATCATCACCTGCGGGTTCGAGGTGTTGGTGCAGGAGGTGATCGCGGCGATCACCACCGCGCCGTGGTCCAGCTCGTACTCGGCGCCGTCGGCGCCCGTCACGCGTACCGGATTGCTGGCCCGGCCGCCCGCGCCCACCGCGGCGGTCTCCAGGTCGCGCGGCGCGTCCGCCGGGTCGTTCACGCCGTTGGCGGGGGAGTCGCTGGCCGGGAAGGACTCGGCGGACGCCTCGTCGGCCGGGCCGTCGGCGCCGAACGGCTTCTCCTGCTGCGGCACGCCCGGCTTGCGGCCCGGGTCGCCGCCGGTCTCGTCGGCGGCCACGTAGTCGCTGAGCGCGGCGCGGAACAGCGTCTTGGCGCTGCCCAGCGGCACCCGGTCCTGCGGGCGCTTCGGGCCGGCCAGCGACGGCTCGATGGTGCTCAGGTCCAGCTCCAGGCGCTCGGAGTACTCCGGCTCGCGCTCCGGGTCGTGCCAGAGGCCCTGCTCCTTGGCGTACGCCTCGACCAGCGCCACCTGAGACGCGTCGCGGCCGGTCAGCTCCAGGTACCGGACGGTCTCGGCGTCGATCGGGAAGATCGCCACAGTCGAGCCGTACTCCGGCGACATGTTGCCGATGGTGGCGCGGTTGGCCAGCGGCACCGCGCTCACGCCCGGGCCGTAGAACTCGACGAACTTGCCGACCACGCCGTGCTTGCGCAGCATCTCGGTGATGGTCAGTACCAGGTCGGTGGCGGTGGTGCCGGCCGGCATCTCGCCGGAGAGCTTGAAGCCGACGACGCGGGGGATCAGCATGCTGACCGGCTGGCCGAGCATCGCGGCCTCGGCCTCGATGCCGCCGACGCCCCAGCCCAGCACGCCCAGGCCGTTGACCATGGTGGTGTGCGAGTCGGTGCCGACGACAGTGTCCGGGTACGCCTGGCCGTTGCGCTCCATGATCGTACGAGCCAGGTACTCGATGTTGACCTGGTGCACGATGCCGGTGCCCGGCGGGACGACCTTGAACTCGTTGAACGCGGTCTGGCCCCAGCGCAGGAACTGGTAGCGCTCCTTGTTGCGCTCGTACTCCAGCTCGACGTTGCGCTCGAAGGCGTCCTCGCGGCCGAACAGGTCGGCGATGACCGAGTGGTCGATGACCAGCTCGGCCGGTGCCAGCGGGTTGACCTTGGTGGCGTCGCCGCCGAGGTCACGTACCGCCTCGCGCATGGTGGCCAGGTCGACCACGCAGGGCACGCCGGTGAAGTCCTGCATCAGCACCCGGGCCGGGGTGAACTGGATCTCCACGCTCGGGTCGGCGGTGGCGTCCCACGCGCCGAGCTGCTGGATGTGGTCGGCTGTGATGTTCGCGCCGTCCTCGGTCCGCAGCAGGTTCTCCAGCAGGATCTTCAAGCTGTAGGGCAGTCGCTCGTGGCCCTCCACCTTGTCGATCCTGAAAATCTCGTAGCTCGCGTCTCCGACGCGTAGCTGGGTCTTCGCACCGAAGGTGTCGAGGCTCGCCACGTCGTACTCCTTCACACCAGCGACCGTGAGTAGTCCTGAGCAGTTTGTCGCACCGACCGGGGCGCCGCCGTGCTTAGGCAACACTTACCTGCGTCGGTCTCTACAAAACCGTACGTCCGTCTTGCTATTCACGCAACCTCGTGCCACGCTGCGGGACGAGGAGGTGCCACCATGATCCATCACGTCCTGCTCGCCTGCCCCCGCGGCTCCGAGGATCTCTCCCGCTCCTTCTACACCGGCCTGCTCGGCCTCACCGAGAAGCCCAAACCCCCGGCCCTCGCCGCCCGCGGCGGTTGCTGGTTCACCGGGTACGGCGCCGAACTGCACCTGGGCGTCGAGGACGACTTCCGCCCGGCCCGCAAGGCTCACCCGGCGTTGGTGCGGCCCGACCTGGACGAGCTGGCCGCCCGCCTGGACGCCGCCGGCCACCCCGTGACCTGGGGCGACGAGGAGATTCCCGGCATGCGGCGGTTCCACACGCACGACCCGCACGGCAACCGCCTGGAGTTCTTGGCCCCCGCCGGGTGACCGGGCGCGGGTAGGGTCGGCGGGTGGTCGACGTACAGCACTGGCTCGCCGCCCTCCCGCCGGGGCTGATCTGCCTGCTCGTGGGCGCGGTGATCGGCGTGGAGAGCATGGGCATCCCGCTGCCCGGCGAGATCGTGCTGGTCAGCGCCGCCCTGCTCGCCGCCACCGGCGCCGTCGGGCCCGAGTGGGTGGCCGCCGCCGCAGCCACCGGCGCGATTCTCGGTGACTCCGTCGGGTACGCCGTCGGCCGCCGCGGTGGCCGTCCCCTGCTGGAGCGGCTCGGCCGCCGTTTCCCGAAGCACCTCGGCCCCGCACACCTGGCCCGTGCCGAGCTGAGCTTCGCCCGGCACGGCGTCTGGGCGGTGTTCTTCGGGCGGTTCGTCGCGCTGTTGCGCATCCTCGCCGGCCCGCTGGCCGGGGCGCTGCGCGTGCCGTACCGCCGATTCCTGATCGCGAACGCCGCAGGCGGGCTGGTCTGGGCGTTCGGCACGACGTACCTGCTGTTCTACCTCGGCCGGGCCGCCGAGCACTGGCTCAAGGACATCTCTTGGGTCGGGCTGGTGCTCGCCGTGCTGGCCGGCGTGGTCAGCACCGTGTGGCTGCGCCGCCGGGCCAAGCGCCTGCATCCGCTGGACGCGCCCGACACCCCCGACGCGGTCCCCGCAGCCGACCGCTGACCCACCCCCCCGCCGCGCTCCGCGCTCGCACTTCGGGCCCACCCTGGGCCATGGCCCCGCCGTCCCAGCCCTGCTCCGGTCCTCGGGTCCTGCTCCGGGTCCTGGTCGTGCCCGGCCCCCGGTCGCGCCCCGGCCCCGGCCACGGCCGCGCTCAGGCCCTCGGTCCTGCTCCGGGCCTCGGTCCTGCTCCGTTCCCCGCCTCGCCCAGCTCCCCGCCTCGCCCAGTGCCCTGCCAGATCTTGAGGTGGTCCGTTCTGCGGGACGTTGGTCCTGGGGAGTGGGAGGCGGAGGGCGGGCGCTGATGCCGGTGGTCAGGGGGCGGTCAGCAGGTCGAGCAGGGTGTCGCGGGCGGTGCGTACGGCGGCTCGGGACTCCTCGGTGTGGTCGAGCGCGTCGAATCCGTGCTGACCGTTCGGCACGTCCACGACGTGCAGGGGGACGCCGCGTCGCCGGGCGACCGCCGTGAACGCCTCGATGGTGGGTGCGACCTCGGGCCGCTCCCGCCCTGCCCGGGTCAGCACGAGCGTCGGCCGTGCCACGCCCTCCGCCTGCGTGGCCTCGACACCCGTGCCGTCGGGGGAGGCCGTGCCCGACGCAGCGGCGTCACCCGTGGCAGTGGGCGGGTCCAGGGCGTCGAGCGGGCGGAAGCGTGGGTCGACCGGTGGCCACCCGGGCAGCGGGGCCAGCAGCGGATAGGTCGCGGCCAGGCCGCGCAGCCAGCGGGGCGGGTCGCGGAGCCAGTCGCCGAGCAGCAGGCCGGCGCCGGAGAAGAACCAGAGGCCGAGCCGCTCGGCGTCGACGCGAGGATCGGCGCGGAGCAGTTCGGCGGCGGCGGCCACCCGCGCGGCGACGGCGTACAGGTCGTCCGGGCTCGTCACGGTGAGCCGGGGGATCGCGGCCAACACGTCCCGCTCGGCGAGCAGCGCGCCGTAGCCCCGGTAGAGCGGCCAGTCGCGCGCATCCGGCGCCTCGGGCGGGCCCGGTACGCCGTGCACGATCACGACGGCGGGGTGCGGGCCGTCGCCGGTGGGTACGTGCAGGTCGACGTCGCCGTGCCGTTCCACAGTGGCGGGCCGGGGATCGAGGACGAACGGGCTTTCCCAGAAGCTGGTTCCCATCACGCCGATGCTAGGAGAACCCGCCCGACCTCGCCGTCCCGTGACCGTTTGTTCAGGAGGACGACGACGCCTTCGCGTGCCGCTCGCGCAGCCGGTCCCGGATCTCCTCCGGCGTGTACGCCCGGCGCCGCCGTTCCGCGCGCGCCACGACCACGCCGGTCGCCGCGACGCCGGCGAGACCCGCGAGTCCGAGTACCTTCCACCACCGCATCCGTTGCCGCATCCGCATAGGGTAGTCCTCCATGAGCATCAGCCTGGACGAGGCCGTCGAGCTGACCCGTACCGGCGACCTGTGGGTGTTCCGTGGGCGCAGCGTGCCCGACCGGGCCATCCAGATCACCACAAACAGCCCGGTCAACCACGTGGGCATGGCCGTGGTGCTCGACGACATGCCGCCGCTGCTGTGGCACGCCGAGCTGGGCCGTTCGCTGCCGGACATGTGGACCGGCAGCCACCAGCGTGGCGTGCAGTTGCACAACCTGCGTGACGCGGTCTGCGTCTGGGCCAACCGGTACGGCCAGCGGGGCTGGCTGCGTCAGCTCGAACCGCCCGCGGATTCGGCGATGGAGGAGGCGGTGCTGCGTACCGTGGCGCGTCTCGACGGCACGCCGTTCCCGTCCACCGCGCAACTCGCCTGGCGGTGGGCCCGGGGCCGGCTGCCGCGCCCGCGCCGCCTGAGCCCGGGCGGCATCCTGGGCAGGATCGGCGACCGGAGCGAGACCGGCAGCCCGGGCATGACCGGCGACAGAGGAGAGACCGACGGCCCGGGCACGGTCGGCGGCGACAGCGCCGGGGCCCGGGAGCGGGCGCTGGAGACGGCGTACTGCGCCGAGGTGGTCGCGGTGACCTACGAGGCGATGGGGCTGCTGCCCGCCGGGCGGCGGCCCAACTGGTACGACCCGGGGCGGTTCTGGAGCGGCGACGACCTGGCCCTCAGCGATGGCGCGCAGCTCGGCGCCGAGATCGAGGTGCGGATTCCGCCGCGCTGAGGAAGGTTTGCCGCCGCGCTGGGCCGGTAATGAGGAGCGTCGTGACGGCTTCCACCGACCTCGACACGCTCACCGACTTCTTCGACCGGTACGGCGTGGCGCTGACCACCGCCGACGTGCCGGCCATCGCCGGCTGCTACGCCCTGCCCGGGCTGGTGGTCGCCGACACCTACAGTTTCTCGTTCACCTCACCCGCGGCGGTGGCGCTCAGCTTCGTCGGCGCCGCCCCCGATTACCAGGAGCGGGAACTGGTGGCGGCGAACGCGCAGATCGAGGACGTGCAACAGGTCTCGGCGCTGCTCACCGAGGTGGCGGTGCGCTGGGAGTTCCTGGACAGCCAGGGCGGAGCGGTGCCCGGCGAGCGCTACCGCTACCTGCTGCGCACCACCGAGGACGGCCCGGTGATCTGCACAGTCATCCGTACCGCCTGATCGTGGTGGCGCGGCGGCCGGCCTCGCGGGCCGGCCGCCGCGCCCACTGGCGTCAGCGGTGGTGGGCGCCGGCCCAGCGGTCGGCCTCGGGGGCCGGGTGCAGGCCGGGCTCGTGCAGGCCCTCCTCGGTGACCTGGCCGATCCGGCGGTACGTCTCGGGCCGGCTGGTGCGCAGCACCAGGCCCCAGAGCAGGCCGAGCACGCCCGCCACCACCGGAATCGCCGGCAGCAGCCACTTCAGGTAGCTCGCGGTGTCGGGCGCGAGCAGCGCGTCGAAGTTGAACAGCAGTACCAGCAGCACGGCGGTGAGCAGGATCGTGCCGAGCCCCGGGGCGATCGCCCGCTGCCACGCGCTCTCCGGGCCGGGACGGCCCCGGAAGAAGCCCACCACGGAGGCCGAGGTGAGCGTCATCAGCAGCACGACGCCCACCGCCGCCGCGCCGGACAGCCAGGTGAACAGGTCGATCACCGGGTCGCGGCCGGTCATCGCGAAGGCCAGGAACACCACGACGGCGAGCACGCTCTGCACCACCGAGCCCGCGACCGGGGCGCCGCTGCGGCTGGAGGTCGCGCCCAGGAAGCGCGGCAGGACCCGCTCGCGGCCCAGCGCGAACAGGTAACGCGCCACGCCGTTGTGGAACGACAGCAGGGCGGCGAGCACGCTGGTGATGAACAGGACGTTGGCGATGTCCGCGACGACCGCGCCGGTGTACTGGTCGAGTGCGCCGAAGATGATGCCGGGTCCCGCCTCGGCGCTGGCCGCCGGCGCGTTCTCCGGGCCGGTCAGCACGGTCAGCGCCCACGCGGAGAAGGCGTAGAACAGGCCGGTGAACACCACCGCGATGTAGGTGGCCCGGGCCACGGTGCGCCGCGGGTCCTTGACCTCCTCGCTGTAGATGGCGCCGCTCTCGAAGCCGGTGAAGGAGGCGATGGTGAATGCGAGCACCGCGCCGAATCCGGCGCCGAACAGGTGGCCGGGGCTGATGCCGGCGGTGGTGACCGTGCCGCCGGCCGGGTTGGCGAAGGCGACCAGGTCGAAGATCAGCACGGCGATGCACTCGAGGATGAGCAGCACCGCCAGCACGGTGGCGTTCAGGTCGATGCGCAGGACGCCGAGCGCGCCGATGAAGACCCAGGCCAGCAGCGCCCAGACCCACCAGTCGAGGCTGATGCCGGTCTTGGCGTCCATGAAGTCGCCGAGGATCGCGCCGAGCAGGCCGTAGAGGCCGATCTGGATGGCGTTGTACGCGGCCAGCGCGACCGCCGAGCCGGCCACCCCGCCGGCTCGGCCGAGGCCGTTGGCGATGTACGCGTAGAACGCGCCCGCGTTGGCGACGTACCGGCTCATCGCGGCGTAACCGGTGGCGAAGACGGCGAGTACTGCCGCAAGCAGCACGTACCCGAGCGCGGCGCCGATGTTGCCGCTGACGGCGTACATGGTGGTGACACCACCGCCAAGAACGGTCAGCGGCGCCGACGCGGCGACTGTGAAGAAGACGAGGTGAGCGGTGCCGAGACGACCGCGGCGCAGCCCACCGTCGGAAAAGAACGGATCGGAGGACAAGGCTTCTCCAGGGGAGGGGAGTGAGAGGGTTCAGCTGTCTACTTCGGAACAACCTGAAGCAGGGTATTGGTGATCACTGATTGTCACAAGCCCGCTTCGATATCGATTAGGGCGCGCCTCATCGACCGGAATTGAGCTGTGCGTGGTCATGCCGTACCGTCCCGTGTCGACGTTCACGGCCACCGTTCGAGGATGGACCATGACCTACCCCGGTGCGCAGGCCACCTATCGGCTTGCGGATGCGCTGTTCCTTATCGGACACGACGAGTTCACCGGCAAGCCGCATGTCGCCGTCGACCGGCTGGAGTGCGGGCTGGCCGGCGCCGCGCTCGCCGAATTGATGTTCGAGGGCCGGATCGCCCTCGACGGCGGCGGGCTCGCCGCTGTCGATCCACGACTGTGGCAGGAGCCGCTGACCGATCTGCTGATCACCGAGATCCTCCGTCGCGAGGGCGCGCACCCGGCCCGGCTGTGGATCCGCTACCTGCGGACCCAGCTCAACATCAACGAGCGCGTGGGCACCCGGCTGGTCACCGCCGGCGTCCTCCGCCGGGAGCAGGGCAAACTGATCGGCCGGACGGTGCGCTGGCCGGCCAACGACCCGAACCAGGCGGCCTCGCCGCGGGTCCGGCTGACGGCCATGCTGATGCACTCGTCCCCGGCCGAGCTGGATCCGGGCACGCTGCTGCTGGCAAGCCTCGCCGAGGCGGTCGGACTGGCCACGAACATCTTCGACCCGCAGGTCGGCGTCCGGATGCGGGACTGCCGGCGGTTCCTGCCGGGGCAGCTCGACGGACTGCTCGCCGCCGTCGTGGGCGCGCTCGACGTCAGCACCACGACGGTACGGCGTTGACGTCCCGCCCCGGGTGAGGCCCGGGGCGGGACGATCCGGTCAGGCCGGGTCGCGCCACATCGGGTAGAGGCTGGGCCCGTCCGGCAGGTCGAGCGTGACCGGGCGGCGCCGGAACCCGAGCCGCTCGTAGAGCGCGGCGTTGCGCGGCGAGCTGGCCTCCAGGTACGCGGCGGAACCGGCCTGATCCAGCTCGGCCAGCTTGTTACGCAGCAGCGCCGACCCGACGCCCCTGCCGTGATGGTCCGGGTGCACCGCGATGAAGGGCAGGTACCAGTGCGGCTCGCTCGGGTGCCGGGCGCTCATCATCTCGTCGAGCATGCCGAACCGCTTCATGGCCTCCGCGCCGATCGCGGCCTCCATCTCGGCGAACTCGTCGCCGTCCTCGGCCTCGTGCCCGTCGCCGGTGGGCAGCCAGAGCGTCGCGCCCAGCCCGTCACCAGCGACGTGGACCTCCCCGGTGCGCAGCGCCAGCGCGACGAACGGTCCGAAGAAGGCGGGATGGACCCGCGCGCGGTGGTCGTCGGCCGGGAAGACCCAGCCGCTCACCGGATCCCGCATGAACGCCTCGGCGAGAATCGCGGTCACGACGGCGGCGTCCGCCGTGGACGCCCGCCGGATGTTGCCCTGCCACTCAGTCACTGGCCATCCGTCCTACCGGCTCGACGAGCCATTGTGGTCATTGATCGGCGTGCAAGGTATCAGGTGTTCACGCCGTGCGGCAGTGCTCGACCGGGATGCTCGCCGCAGCCCGGTCCGGGTGGCTACGCTGGCCCGGACCCCCGACAGGAGGACCATGTCCCACAAGCGTCGCTCCGGCCCGCAGCCCGGAGCCGCAATGACCTCGTCCCCCTGGATCCTCGTCGCCACCGGCGTGGTCGTGATGGTGGTCCTGCTGGCAGTGGCGCTCGGTTCGGTCCGGGGCCGGAGCACGTTCCCGGCGGCCGATCCGGCCGATCCGCTGATGCCGCTGCCGCACATGCCGCTGATCCCCACGGCGGTCGGCGCCACCGGTCCGTCGTCGGTCTCCGCCACCGCTCCGGTGAGGCCGGGCCTGTCGCCCCGGTCCACGGTGCTGCCCGCCGCGCCGACGCCGGCCGCGTCGACACCCAACCCTCGGGCCGTCGCCCGGCCGGTGCTGCCCCCGTCGCCTCCTCCGCCCGTGGCGCCGCCGTCCGTGGTGACCGGAAGGTACAGCGTGCAGAGCGCCTTCGACGGCGGCTTCATCGGCGAGGTGCTGCTCGTCAACACCGCGCGCACGCACCGGGGCTGGACGGTTCGCGCGGCGTTCCCGGGTGGCCGGCTGGTCACCGCCTGGGTCGAGGGCGCCGAGCAGGGCGTGTTCCGCTTCGACGACGGCGTCTTCACCTACCGCAGCGGATTCGACCTGGCCCCGGGGCAGTCCCTGCCGGTGCGGTTCCACATCGAGCGGGCCGGCACCCGGCCGGCGAGCTGCACTGTCGACGGCGCGCCCTGCGCCGCTTGGTAGAACCCGCGCTCCGGTTCGGGGCGACACGCGTGCACCCCCCTTGCAAGGTAACTGCTTTGTTGCGGCAGGGTTTGCAAGGTATTGCAGAATGTTTCGGCAAGGGCTAGCGTGCGGGCGAATCAGCGACCAGAGAAAGGCCGTCGATGAAACCGCCGCCGATATCCCCCAAGGCGTTGCTCGCCCTGGTCACCTCCCTCTTACTCGCCGTCGTCGGCGTTCCGGTGGCCCTCCACCAGCTAGGCGACGACGCCACCGACCGCGTCGCCACGCCCGACGTCCTGGCCGCCGGCAACGCTCCCCAGTGGAACCGCGAGCCGTCCCCCGACGCGCTGCTCGCGTCGAGCCGCAACACCGCCGAGGCCGAGCAGTTCTACTTCGTCCTGCCGGACCGGTTCGCCAACGGCGACAAGCGCAACGACACCGGCGGCCTGGCCGGCGGCCGGCTCACCACCGGCCACGACCCGACCGACAAGGGCTTCTACCACGGCGGCGACCTCAAGGGCCTGATCGACCGGATGGACTACATCCAGGGGCTCGGCACCACCGCCATCTGGCTCGCGCCGATCTTCAAGAACCGGCCCGTGCAGGGCACCGGCGCGGACGTCTCGGCCGGCTACCACGGCTACTGGATCACCGACTTCACCCAGGTCGACCCGCACTTCGGCACGAACGCGGAGCTGAAGAAGCTGGTCGACCTCGCCCACCGCCGGGGCATCAAGGTCTACCTCGACATCATCGTGAACCACACCGCCGACGTCATCCGGTACGCCGAGGACAAGTACGGCTACGTGGACAAGAAGACCGCGCCCTACCGCGACGCGCAGGGACGTCCCTTCGAGGACCGGAACTACGCCGACGGCACCCGGAAATTCCCCGCCGTCAACGAGAAGTCGTTTCCGTACACGCCGACGTTCGCCACCCCGGCCGACGCGAAGGTCAAGGTGCCGGGGTGGCTGAACGATCCGACCATGTACCACAACCGCGGTGACTCCACCTTCGCCGGGGAGAACAGCGAGTACGGTGACTTCTCCCGCCTCGACGACCTGTGGACCGAGCGGCCCGAAGTGGTGCGGGGCATGACCGACATCTACGCCGAGTGGATCGGCAAGGCCGGCGTGGACGGGTTCCGCCTCGACACCGTCAAGCACTCGAATCTCGAATTCTGGCCGCAGTTCGCCCGAGGTGTCGAGTCCGCCGCGGCCAAGGCCGGCAAGAAGGACTTCTTCATGTTCGGCGAGGTCTACAGCGCCGAACAGGAGATCCAGTCCACCTACGTGCGGCGCGGCGGTCTCCCCGCCACGCTCGACTTCTCCTTCCAGGAGGCGGCCCGCGGCTACGCCGCCGCCGACGGCTCGGCCAAGGCGCTCGCCGACGTGTACGCCAAGGACGACCTGTACGCCGCGCGGGACACGAACGCCAACCGGCTCACCACGTTCCTCGGCAATCACGACATGGGCCGGATCGGCTCGTTCGTCGCCGCCGCCGGCGGGGACGACGCCGCCCAGCTGAAGCGCAGCCGGCTCGCCCACCAGCTCATGTTCCTCACCCGCGGCCAGCCGGTCGTGTACTCCGGCGACGAGCAGGGCTTCACCGGACCGGGCGGGGACAAGGACGCCCGGCAGGACATGTTCGCCTCGCGGACCGCCGACTACCTCGACGACGACCTGATCGGCACCACCCGGACCCACGCCGTCGACCAGTACGACACCCGCCACCCGCTCTACCGGACCATCGCCGAGCTGGGCGGCCTGCGGGCTGCGCACCCGGCGCTGCGCGACGGCGTCCAGGTCACCCGGCACGCCGCCGACGGCCCCGGTGTCTTCGCGTTCTCCCGCGTCCTGCCCGCCGACCGGATCGAGTACGTGGCGGCGGTGAACAACGCCGCCACCCCGCAGACTGTCCCGGTGGACACCTGGACGGCCGGCGCCCGCTTCACCGGCGTGTACGGCGGTGCCGCAGACGTGACGGCCGCCGCGGACGGCAAGCTGAGCCTCACCGTGCCGGCGATGTCGGCGGTCGTGCTCAAGGCCGACCGGGGGATCCCGCACGCCGGGGCCGCTCCGAAGATCACGATCACCGAGCCGGGTGACGCGCCCGCCCCCGGCAAGGCCACCGTCACCGCCCAGGTCACCAGCGACCCGCTCGCCACCGTCACGTTCGCCGCCCGGGTCGCCGGGGGGAAGTGGACGCTGCTCGGCAGCGCGCACCGCGCCCCGTACACCGTGCACCACGACCTCACCGGCCTGCCCGGCGGCACCACTGTCGAGTACAAGGCAGTGGTCCGCGACGGCAAGGGCCGCACCGCCACCGCCCGCGCCACCGGCACCGTCGGCACGCCGGACCGGGGCGAGTCGCGGGACTGGGCGATCGTGCACTACAAGCGACCGGCCGGCGGGTACGACGACTGGCGGCTCTACGCCTGGGGTGACATCGACCCGGCGTACGTCACCGAGTGGCCCGCCGGGCAGCCGTTCGCCGGCGAGGACTCGTACGGCCGGTTCGCCTGGGTGAAGCTCAAGCCGGGCGCGACGTCGGTCGGCTTCGTCGTGGTCGACTCCGACGGCAACAAGGACGTCGCAGCCGACCGCTTCGTCGACGTGACCCGGACCGGGGAGGTCTGGGTCAAGCAGGGCGATGCGGAGGTGTACCCGACGCGGCAGGCCGCCACCGGCGAGCCCGACCCGCCGGTGGCGCAGGACACGGCGCTGATCCACTGGCGCAAGGCCGACGGCAACTACGACGGCTGGGGCCTGCACCTGTGGGACGGCGCGGCCAGCCCGACCGACTGGGCGACGCCGCTCAAGCCGGAGAAGATCGACGCCTACGGCGCGGTGTTCTGGGTGCCGCTGACGGCCGGCGCGTCCGGGCTGAGCTACATCCTGCACTCCGGTGACGAGAAGGACCACCCCGAGGACCAGCGGCTCGACTTCGCCACCGCCGGGCGCGAGGTGTGGCTGCTGGCGGGCGTCAAGGGCCGGCTGCTGCCGACCACCACGTCCGGCGCCGCTACCGACATCGACATCACGAGGCAGAAGGCGAACTGGATCGACAGGTCCACAGTCGCCTGGGCCACCGGCCCGACCGACGGCAGGCGGTACGCGCTCGCGGTCGCCCCGGCCGGTGGGATCGGCGTCGCCGACGGCGAGCTGACCGGCACGTACACCGAGCTGCCGCTGCGGGCGCAGCCCAACGGGCTGACCGAGGCGCAACGGCGGGCGTACCCCCATCTCTGGGACCGTCGCGCCTTCACGCTCGCGCGCGGCGACCTGGCCAAGGTGCCGGCGGCGCTGCGCGGGCAGCTCGTGGTGACCGAGCGGGACGCCGAGGGCGCCCTGCTCGCCGCCACCGGCGTGCAGATCCCCGGCGTGCTCGACGACGTCTACGCGGCCGCGACCGGGGCGAAGCTCGGCCCCACGTTCGCCGGACGGGTGCCCACGCTGGCCGTGTGGGCGCCGACCGCGCGGACGGTGTCGCTGGAGCTGTTCGACTCGCCAACCGCCAAGCCGACCACAGTGGCGATGCGCCGCGACGACCGCACCGGCGTCTGGTCGGTACGCGGCACGAAGGCATGGACCGGCCGCTACTACCGCTATCAGGTACAGGCGTGGCAGCCGGCGACGCAGAAGGTGGTCACCGCGTCGGTGACTGATCCGTACTCGGTGGCGCTCGCGCCGAATTCCACGCACAGCCAGATCGTCGACCTGACCGACCCGGCGCTCGCGCCGGCCGGCTGGGCGAACCTGCGCAAGCCGGCCGCCCCGCCGGCGTCGAAGGCCCAGATCTCCGAGCTGTCGGTGCGGGACTTCTCCGTCGCGGACAGCACGGTCCCGGCCGAGCGGCGAGGCACCTACCTGGCGTTCACCGACCCGCAGACGGCGGGCATGAAGCACCTGCGGGCGCTCGGCGACGCCGGGGTCAACTACCTGCACCTGCTGCCGGCCTTCGACTTCGCCACCATCCCGGAGAAGCGGGCCGACCAGGCCGAGCCGGCCTGCGACCTGGCCGCGCTGCCGCCGGACTCCGACCAGCAGCAGAAGTGCGTCGCGGCGGTCGCCGGCACCGACGGCTACAACTGGGGGTACGACCCGCTGCACTACACGGTGCCGGAGGGCGGGTACGCCACCGACCCGAACGGCGCCAAGCGCACCACCGAGTTCCGGCAGATGGTCGCCGGGGTCAACAAGGCCGGCCTACGGGTGGTCATGGACGTGGTCTACAACCACACCTCGGCCGCCGGCACCGACCCGAAGTCGGTGCTCGACCAGGTGGTGCCGGGCTACTACCACCGGCTCCTGGACGACGGGTCCGTGGCCAACTCGACCTGCTGCGCCAACACCGCCCCGGAGCACGCCATGATGGGCAAGCTCGTGGTGGAGTCGCTTGTCACCTGGGCCAAGGCGTACAAGGTCGACGGCTTCCGGTTCGACCTGATGGGCCACCACCCGAAGGCGAACATCCTGGCCGTACGGGCCGCGCTGGACAAGCTCACGCTCGCCCGTGACGGCGTCGACGGCCGGAAGATCCTGCTGTACGGCGAGGGCTGGAACTTCGGCGAGGTCGCCGACGACGCCCGGTTCACGCAGGCCACCCAGGCCAACATGGCCGGCACCGGCATCGGCACGTTCAACGACCGGCTCCGCGACGCGGTACGCGGCGGCGGCCCGTTCGACGCCAACCCGCGGGCGCAGGGCTTCGCCTCCGGCCTGTACACCGACCCGAACGGCGACGAGGTGAACGGCACGGCGGCCGAGCAGCGGGCCAGGCTGCTGCACCAGCACGACCTCATCAAGGTCGGTCTGACCGGGAACCTGCGCGACTACCGGTTCACCGACTCCTCCGGGAAGCAGGTCACCGGCGCGCAGGTCGACTACAAGGGCGCGCCGGCCGGATACACGGCCGCGCCGGGCGAGGCGGTCACCTACGTCGACGCGCACGACAACGAGATCCTGTACGACGCGCTGGCGTACAAGCTGCCGCAGGGGACCTCGGCGCAGGACCGGGCACGGATGCAGGTGCTCGCGCTGGCGACCACCGCGCTCGGGCAGGGCGCCGGGTTCGTCACCACCGGCTCGGAGCGGCTGCGCTCGAAGTCGCTGGACCGCAATTCGTACAACTCGGGGGACTGGTTCAACCAGATCCGCTGGGACTGCGCCCAGGGCAACGGGTTCGGCGCCGGCCTGCCGCCGGAGCAGGACAACCGGGACAAGTGGTCGTACGCGAAGCCGTTGCTGGCCGACCCGAAGCTGGTGCCGGACTGCGCGGCGGTCGAGCTGGCCGACGCCCGGTACGCGGAGCTGCTGCGCGTGCGCCGGTCCTCGCCGGTGTTCGGGCTCGACACCGCCGAGCAGGTGCAGAAGCGGGTGGCGTTCCCGCTGTCCGGCGCGAAGGAGACCCCGGGCGTGCTCACCATGACCCTCGACGCGCGAGGGCTGGACGGGAAGTGGAAGTCGGTGACTGTCGTCTTCAACGCCACGCCGGAGACGGCGAAGCAGACCGTCAGCGGGCTGCGCGGGGCGAACGTGGCGCTGCATCCGGTGCTGCGGAACTCGGCGGACCCGGCGCTGCGTACGGCGTCATTCGACCGGGCGGCCGGCACGTTCACCGTGCCCGCGCGCAGCGTGGCGGTGTTCGTCCAGAGCTGACCGACACGGCCGACCGGCCCCCTGCCACGAAGGTGGCAGGGGGCCGGTCGCGTACCCCGGGACCGTCAGGTCAGTTGAAGCAGTCCTCGACGGTGTTGGCGCAGTTGGTGGGGTCGTTGTTGCTGATGAGGGACTTGTCGTCGAGCTTGACGCGTCCTTCGTTGTTGAGGACGCCGCCGGCGACCCGGTGGAGCTTGCTGGAGTCGGTGGCGGTGTTCTTGGTGACGTGGGTCTTGGTGAGGGTGATCTTGGCCTTGTTGTTGAAGATGCCGCCGCCGTTGAGGGCGGTGTTGGCCTTGATCTCGGTGTCGCGGATGGTGAGGGTGGCGTTGTCGTCCTTGTCGTGCTCGCGGGCGAGGAAGCCGTCCTCGATCTTGATGAGCCACTCACCGTTGTAGATGCCGCCGCCGAAGCGGTTGGCGGTGTTGTCGACGATCTTGCTGTCGGCGATCGTGGCGCTGGCGTGCTCCTTGTCGTTCGGGTAGCCCCAGTGCTTGCCGCCGGTGACCACCACGCCGCCGCCGTTGCCGTCGGCGTGGTTCTTGGCCACGTGCACCTTGTCCAGGTCGAGGTCCGTGTTCTCGGCGTAGACGCCGCCACCGTTCTCGCAGGCGGTGTTGCCCGTGATCGCGGTGAAGGAGACCGTGACGGTGCCGCCGCTGCTGAACAGACCGCCGCCGTTCTTGCCGGCGCGGTTGTCCGACAGGGTGGACTTCACGCCGTCCTTGCCGTGGTCGGAACCGAAGATCTCGACAGTGCCGGCGTCGTGGTGCTTGTCCTTCTTGTCGTAGCCCTTCGGCGCGGCCGAGGCAGCCGGGCCGTGCTGGCCGGAGAAGCCGCTGCCGTTGGCGATGCCGCCGCCGTTGCCGGCTGCGGTGTTGTCGTCGACGTGGGTTTCCTCGACCTTGAGGATGCCCTCGTTGAAGATGCCGCCGCCGTCGCCCTGGGCGTGGTTGCTGACGACCTTGCTGTCCTTGAGCCAGGTGCGGCCGTAGTTGGCCACGGCGCCGCCGTCGCCTTCGGCGTTGTTGTCGGTGAGCTTGACGTTGTCCAGGTAGGCGCTTCCGCCGCGCTCGACCAGCAGCGCGCCGCCGTCGCCCTCGACCCGCTTGTCGTCGTCCTTGCTGTCGTTCATGCCGCCGTCCGCGACGGGCGCGGCAGCGGCGGCAGTGGTCGCCGCGGCCGGGGCCGCGACAGCCACAGCGGCAGCCGGGGCCGCCACCGCCGGGGCGGCAGCCGGAGCGGCGGCCGGCGACTGGCCGCCGCCGGGAGCCCCGCCGCCGGAGTACTTGAACTCGTTGGCGTTTCCGCCCTTGACGGTGAGGTCCTTGAGGGTGAGGTCGCCGCCGTCGACGACGCGGAAGATGCGGAAGGTGTCTTCGGCGTCGCGCTTGATGGTGGAGCCGTTGCCCTTGATGGTGACGTCCTGCTTGATCTCGGGCAGGGCGGAGCCGAACTTGCGGTCCTTGACGCCGAGTTCGTAGGTGCAGTTCTCGGCGAGCTTCAGGGTGCCGCCGTGGTCGCGGTTGGCCAGTTCGAGGGCGTCGATCAGGGCGTCGTCGTCGCAGGCGACCTCGCGGGTCTTGCCGTGGTCGTCCTTGCCGTCCTTGCCCCAGTCGCCCTTGTCCGCGCCCCACTCGCCACGGTCGTGGCCTTCCTCGCCACGGTCCTTGCCGTCCTTGCCGTGCCCGTCCTTGTCGTAGCCGTCGTGGCCGTACTTGTCCTCGGCGCCCTTGTCGCCGTGGTCGCCGTCGCTGAGCTGCTGCGTGGTCGACCACTTGACGTCGGCGAGCCGGTGCGGGCCGGTGGCCCCGGTGGTCGCATAGGCCACGCCGGCGAGGCTGACCGCTCCGGTCAGGCCCACGACGCCGGTGGCGAGCCACATCCGGCGACGCCGGAGCGGAGAGATGGTCTTGCTGGTGGCGCCATTGTTATTGCGAAGGTAGTTGGACATCGGAGCTCTCTGCCCTCTCCTTGTACCTGACAAGGTCGCTTCGCCCTGGCGAGGCGGCCTTCGCTACAAATCGGTTGTAGCTGCTGAGAACGACCGTATGAGAACCTTCTTCGCCTCGTGGTCATACACGAAAAAAACCCGCACAAGGGTGCGGGTGGGATGGGCGGGCGCAGTGCGACCCGGACGCCCCGGCGGGGGACACCGCGGCCAGTCGGGGCGCGCGTCACAGCTGCTCCGGGGTGGGAGCCCTCCGCGCGCCGTCGCGGCGCGAGGAGGGCTCCCCGGTTATGTGGTGGAACGGATCAGTTGAAGCAGTCCTCGACGGTGTTGGCGCAGTTGGTGGGGTCGTTGTTGCTGATGAGGGACTTGTCGTCGAGCTTGACGCGTCCTTCGTTGTTGAGGACGCCGCCGGCGACCCGGTGGAGCTTGCTGGAGTCGGTGGCGGTGTTCTTGGTGACGTGGGTCTTGGTGAGGGTGATCTTGGCCTTGTTGTTGAAGATGCCGCCGCCGTTGAGGGCGGTGTTGGCCTTGATCTCGGTGTCGCGGATGGTGAGGGTGGCGTTGTCGTCCTTGTCGTGCTCGCGGGCGAGGAAGCCGTCCTCGATCTTGATGAGCCACTCACCGTTGTAGATGCCGCCGCCGAACCGGCCGGCGGTGTTGTCCGCGATGGCGCTGTCGGCGATCGTGGCGCTGCCCTCGCGGCCGTCCTTCTCGGCGCCGTTGCCGGCCCAGTTCCGCCCGCCGGTCGTCACCACGCCGCCGCCGTTGCCGTCGGCGTGGTTGCCCGCCACGTGGACCTTCTCCATGAGCAGGTCCGTGCTCTCGGCGTACACGCCGCCACCGTTGTCGCAGGCGACGTTGCCGCCGATGGCGGTGAACGAGACGGTGACCCAGCCGCCGCTGCTGAACAGACCGCCACCGTTGTGACCCGCCCGGTTGCGGCTCAGCGTGCTCAGCGAGGCGTCCTTGCCCTCGTGCGCCCCGATGATCTCGACAGTGCCCGTGTGGTGCTTGCCGTGCTCGCCCTTGTCGGCCTTCGCCGCCGAGGCCAGCTCGACCGGGCCGTCGTGGTGCTCACCGCTGCCGTTGGCGATGCCGCCGCCGTTGCCGGCTGCGGTGTTGTCGTCGACGTGGGTTTCCTCGACCTTGAGGATGCCCTCGTTGAAGATGCCGCCGCCGTCGCCCTGGGCGTGATTGTTGACGACCTTGCTGTCCTTGAGCCAGGTACGGCCGTAGTTGGCCACGGCGCCGCCGTCGCCTTCGGCGTTGTTGTCGGTGAGCTTGACGTTGTCCAGGTGCGCGCTTCCGCCGCGCTCGACCAGCAGCGCGCCGCCGTCGCCCTCGACCCGCTTGTCGTCGTCCTTGCCGTCCGGTCCGGCCGCCTTCGGCACCGACGGCCCGGGGTACTTGAACTCGTTGGCGTTTCCGCCCTTGACGGTGAGGTCCTTGAGGGTGAGGTCGCCGCCGTCGACGACGCGGAAGATGCGGAAGGTGTCTTCGGCGTCGCGCTTGATGGTGGAGCCGTTGCCCTTGATGGTGACGTCCTGCTTGATCTCGGGCAGGGCGGAGCCGAACTTGCGGTCCTTGACGCCGAGTTCGTAGGTGCAGTTCTCGGCGAGCTTCAGGGTGCCGCCGTGGTCGCGGTTGGCCAGTTCGAGGGCGTCGATCAGGGCGTCGTCGTCGCAGGCGACCTCGCGGGTCTTGCCGTGGTCGTCCTTGCCGTCCTTGCCCCAGTCGCCCTTGTCCGCGCCCCACTCGCCACGGTCGTGGCCTTCCTCGCCACGGTCCTTCCCGTCCTTGCCGTACCCCTCGTCGCGCTTGCCGCTGTCGGAGTCGTTGCCGGCGTTCTGGGGAGCGGCGGCGTGGTTGTCCGCCACCGGTTCGGCGCCGGACTTGTCGTCGCGGGCGGCGAGACCACCCAGCGCCGCCAGCCCGACGACGCCGGTCAGCCCGGCCACGCCGGTGGCGACCCAGAGCGCCCGCCGCTTGTTCGTCCGCGGGGGAGGCGCCATCGGCGTCCCGCCGTCGGGTGTCGTTACGTCGTTCGACATGAGAGCCCTTTCGGTTCTTCCCAAACGGGTCGCACCGCCCCAGGCCGGGCGACCAGCTACAAACCGGTTGTAGCCTCTGATCGACACCGTATGAGAAGGTTCCTCGCGAGGAAGACGTATCCGAAAAAAGCCCGCATTCCTCCCACGAACGGCGGTCGGTGACCAACCACGTGAGCGGGACCGGAACGGCCCAGACGGCGGCGGGCCCCACCACCTGCCGTGGAGGCGCGGTGGTGGGGCCCGCCGGACGTCGCGGCCCGGAGGGATCAGCCCGGCAGGCGGGGGCCCGCCTCACGCTGCTCGGCCAGCCAGGTCTCCACCTCGTCCGAGCGGCGCGGCAGCCCGGCCGAGAGGTTCACCGGGCCGTCGGCGGTGACCAGGATGTCGTCCTCGATCCGGACGCCGACGCCCCGCAGTTCCTCGGGGACCAGCTCGTCCTCCGGCTGGAAGTAGAGCCCCGGCTCGACGGTGAGCACGTACCCCTCGCCGAGCGACCCCTCCCGGTAGTTCTCCTTGCGCGCGTTGGCGCAGTCGTGCACGTCGATGCCGAGCATGTGGCTGGTGCCGTGCAGCGTCCACCGCCGGTAGACCGTCGAGGCCGGGTCCATCGCCTCGTCCACACTCACCGGCAGCAGCCCGAGATCCTTCAGCGCCTCCGCCAGCACCCGCATCGAGGCCAGGTGCACATCCCGGAACCCCACGCCCGGCCGGCACATCTCGATGCCCGCCTGCTGAGCGGCGTACACGGCGTCGTAGACCTGGCGCTGCAACGGAGTGAACCGGCCGTCGACCGGCAGCACCCGGGTGACGTCGGCGGTGTAGAGGTTGCGGTTCTCCACGCCCATGTCCATCAGCAGCAGGTCACCCGGGCGGGTGGCGCCGTGGTTGTGCACCCAGTGCAGGATCGTCGCGTGCTCGCCGGCCCCGACGATCGAGCCGTACCCGACGTCGTTGCCGTCGTGGCGGGCGCGCAGCGCGAAGACGCCCTCCAGCAGCCGTTCGGAGACGCCACGGTCGGCCGGCAGCGCCCGCGCCACGTCCTCGAAGCCGCGCACGGTGGCGTCGCACGCCTCCTGGAGCTGCGCGATCTCCCACTCGTCCTTGACCAGCTTCAGCTCGGCGATCGTGACGGCCAGCTCCCGGTCGCGGCCGGGCTGACCGTCGGCGCGCGCGCCGTCGTAGGGACGCACCGCGGCGTCCACCCGGGCGTCGAAGCCGCGCAGCACCCGGGTACGCCCCGGCGCCAGCTCGGCCAGCGCCGCGTCCAGCTCGCTCAGGTCGGCCGTCGGCAGGCCCAGCTCGGTCGACTTCTCGCGCAGCGTCGGCCGGCGGCCCACCCACAGCTCACCGTGGCGGCTGCGGAAGAACTCGTCGGTCGCCCGGGACGACCGGGGCCGCATGAACAGCGTGGACTCGCCGCCCGGCCGCAGCACGAGGACGCTGTCCGGCTCCAGGTCGCCGGTCAGGTACGCGAAGTCGCTGCCCGGACGGAACCGGTGGTCGGTGTCGTTGGCGCGTACCTTCTCGTTGCCCGTCGGAATGACCAGCGTCTCGCCCGGGAAGGCCTCGGCCAGCGCGGCCCGCCGCTTGGCGTGGTTGGGCGCCTCCGGGCGCGGCGCGACCGGCAGTTCGGTGTCCCGCCAGCCCTGGCGCATGAACGACAGGAACGCCTCCGGGAAGTCCGGGTCGTGCGACTCCGTACCGTCCGCCGGTTTGCCCTGCCGCGTCCGCTCCTCGGCCATGATCCGTCCCTCCCTGAGCCTCGTCGCTGGTCCAGACGGTACCGCGCGCACGACAGCGGGAGGTGCCTGCGGTGCCGCGACGGTGCCTTCCGGCGCGTGGAAAGATGGCGGCCATGTGCGGACTCCTGGCCTTCTTCAGCGCGCGCGGCGACGCCGCCGCCCACCGCGACAACATCGCCGGCGCACTGGAGTGCCTGCACCACCGTGGCCCGGACGAGACCGGGGTCGAGGTGGTCGGCGACGCCTCCGGCCGGTACGCGGACGGCGTGTTCGCGCACAAGCGCCTGGCGATCATCGACGTGGCGCTGAGCCACGAGCCCCTGCCGTACGCGGGCGGGCGTTACCTGCTCACCTTCAACGGCGAGATCTACAACTACATCGAGCTGCGTGAGGAGCTGATCCGCGACTACGGCGCCCAGTTCGCCACCAACGGCGACGGCGAGGTGATCGTCGCCGGCTACCACTACTGGGGTGAGCAGGTGCTCACCAAGCTGCGCGGCATGTTCGCGTTCGTCATCTGGGACCGGCAGGAGCGGCGGGCCTTCGGCGCGCGCGACTACTTCGGCATCAAGCCGCTGCACTACCTGGAGACTCAGGACGGCCTCTATCTCGCCTCGGAGAAGAAGGCGCTGCTGCCGTTCGCGCACTCGGCGTACCAGGGCGACGCGGGCATCGACACCGCGAACCTGAGCCACTACCTGACGCTGCAGTACGTGCCGGAGCCGGGCACGCTGCACAAGGGGATCAGCCGGATCGGCTCGGGGGAGTACCTGACCTGGACCCCGGGCGGCCGGATCGAGGTGCGCCGCTGGTACCGGCCGGTGTTCCGCCCGGCCCCGGTCTCCGACGAGCAGCGGCTCTACCACGACATCCGGGAGACGCTGCGGGAGAGCGTCCGGATGCACATGCGCTCGGACGTGCCGGTCGGCTCGTTCCTGTCCAGCGGCATCGACTCCACCGCCGTGGTGGCGCTGGCCCGCGAGTTCAACCCGAACATCCTCACCTTCACCGTCGGCTACGACGTGCCCGGCTACTCCGAGATCGACGTGGCCCAGGAGTCGGCCCGGCACCTCGACGTCACCACGATCCCGACCAAGATCGGGCCGCAGGACATGATCGACGCGCTGCCGAAGATCGTCTGGCACCTGGACGACCCGGTCGCCGATCCGGCCCTGGTGCCGCTCTACTTCGTGGCGAAGAAGGCCGCCGAGCACGTCACGGTGGTGCTCTCCGGCGAGGGCGCGGACGAGTTCTTCGGCGGCTACACGATCTACCGGGAGCCGCTGTCGCTCAACGCGGTGAACAGCCTGCCCGACGGCGTGCAGAAGGGCCTGCGGGCCGTGTCCAAGGCCTTCCCGCAGGGGGTCAAGGGCAAGAGCTTCCTGGAGCGCGGCACCACCCCGATCGAGCAGCGCTACTACGGCAACGCCCGGATGTTCACCGAGGAGGAGAAGCAGCACCTGCTGCGCCGCTACGACCCCTCGGTGCGCTACACGGACGTGACCGCGCCGATCTACGCCGAGTGCACCGAGCTGGACGACGTCACCAAGATGCAGTACGTCGACCTCTACACCTGGCTGCGCGGCGACATCCTGGTCAAGGCCGACCGGATCTCGATGGCGCACTCGCTGGAGGTGCGGGTGCCGTTCCTGGACCGGGAGGTGTTCAACGTCGCCGCAGGCATCCCGGTCGACCTGAAGCTGCCGCCTCGCTCCGAGGCCACCAAGTACGCGATGCGCCAGGCCCTGCAGGGCGTCGTGCCGCCGGCCATCGTCAACCGCAAGAAGCTGGGCTTCCCGACCCCGACCCGGGTTTGGCTGCGCGGCGAGATGTACGAGTGGGCGCGGCACGTGCTGTCCACCTCGGGCGCGGGCGACCTGATCGACCTGTCGTACGCGATGCGCCTGCTGGAGGAGCACAAGCGGGAGGAGGCCGACCACTCCCGCAAGGTGTGGACCGTGCTGATCTTCTGCATCTGGCACGCCATCTTCGTGGCCAAGACGCTCGACCCGGGCATCCAGCGCAACCAGTCCGCGCTGCTCACCAAGCCGGTCGTCGGCAGCATGGTCCGCTGACCCGAGCGTGACGAGGAAGGGCCCCCGGGGTGTTCCCCGGGGGCCCTTCTCAGTTCGTGATCAGCGACCGGTGCAGGTGACAGTCGGCAGGGAGTTGGTGCCGGAGAAGTTCGCCGTGAAGCCGAACGTCGTGGTGCCCTCCGGCGGGACGCTGCCGTTGTAGGCGGCGTTGGAGACGCTCACCGACGCCCCGCTGCCGCTCAACGTGCCGTTCCACACCTGGTTGATGGTCTGGCCGCTGGGCCAGGTCCAGTTCGCGGTCCACCCGGAGTACGTCCGGGTGCTGTGGTTCATGATCGTCACTTCGCCCTGGAAGCCGCCACCCCAGGCGGTGACCACCTTGTACACCGCCATGCAGGAGCCCGACGGCATGGTCGGGCTGGTCGTCACCGGCGGAGGCGTGGTCGGCGGCGCGGTCGTCGGGGGCGCGGTCGTCGGCGGCGCGGTGGTCGGCGGCGCGGTGGTCGGCGGCGCGGTCGTCGGGGGGTTGCTGCCGCCCGAGCCGATCCCGGTCACCTCGCCGTTACCGCCGTCGAACGTCACGTCCGAGCAGCCGAAGAAGTTCTCCTGGCTGTCCGAGCGGACCCAGCGCGAGTAGATGATGTGCCGGCCGCTCTTGTTCGACGGCAGGTTGCCGCTGAAGTAGTAGTGGCCGTCGTTGGTGCCGACAGCGCCGCGCTGCGGCGGGTTGGTCACCTGCAGGAACGGCTGCTCCTCCAGGTCGCTCCAGGCCAGCGGCCGGTTCGGGCTCCAACTGTCCTTGGTCACGTAGAAGTAGAACGTGCCCGGGTGGTGGGCCCAGTTGCTGTACCGGAACTCGATCGACCGCCCGGCCGTCAGGTGCGTGATCGGCCAGTCGTTACGCGCCGCGTCGTACCCGCTGAAGCCGGGGTTGCCGCCGCTGCACAGCTTGCCGTCGGGGATGAACCCGACGGTCCGTCCGCCGGCGTCGGAGCGGAGCACGCTGAACCAGTTGTACAGCGAGTTCGCCCCGCTCTCGGCCACCGCCGACGAGCAGGCGGGGTTGTTCGGCCGGATCTCACCGGTTCCGGTGAGGCCGTCCTTCCAGCACAGGTAGGTGCGGGCGCCCGGCGTCATGGCCGCGCCGTGCGCGGCCGCCGGTCCGGAGTTGGTGACCAGGGCGAACGCGCCCAGGGTCAGGGTGGCGGCCGCGGTGAGCAACGCGGCCGTACGGGATCGGGATCGGTGCACGGGGATCTCCTGACTCGCGGAGCGTGGCCCGGTTCGGCCCGCCCCGCTGCGACGAGCGGATGCGACGATCGCGGTGCCCGCGCCCGGTCAGCGTGCGGCCGGGGCCGTCGACGGGCGCGCACCGTCTGCGGTCCGTTGCCCAACGGACCGTGGATGCCCTCGCGTCGGATCGACCCGGCGGCCGGTTGGCGCGGCAGCCCCCGCGCCGTCACCCGGCACCGCCATCCCACCACGTCCGGCCGCGGCCCGCAATAGGTGCTGCTCGATGCCAGGGTCCCGGCGCGCCGGCACCCGGCATGCGCCAGGATCGGGGGAGGACGACGAGGGGAGCCAGGATGGGGTACGCGGTGGTGCTCGGCGAGGCGCTCGTGGACCTGCTCGACGCCGAGCACGACGGAGAGCCCGTCTACCGGCAGGCGATCGGCGGCGGGCCGCTCAACGTGGCGGTGGCGATCGCCCGGCTCGGCGGGGACGCGCGGTTCGTCGGGTCGCTCGGCGACGACGCGCTGGCCGGGCGGATCCGTGCCTTCCTCACCGGCGCCGGTGTGGACGTGGCCGGGGCGGTGACGGTGCCGGCCCCGACCGCGCTCGCGGTGGCCACCTTCGCCGGCCCCGAGCCGGAGTTCCGCTTCTACGGCGAGCCCCGCTCGTACGCGCTGCTCGGCCCGGACGACCTGGACGTGGCGCTGGTCGAGGGCGCGGACGTGGTCTACTGCGGCTCGATCGTGCTGCTCGACCCGCCGGTGCTGGCCGCCGCCCGCCGCGCCTGGTCGATCGCCGGCGGGCTGCGGGTGTTCGACCCGAACGTCCGTCCCAGCCTGCTCACCGCCCCGGGCGCGCTGGACGGGCTGCGCGCTGTGGTCGCCGAGTTCGCCGCCGCGGCGCACCTGGTCAAGCTCAGTTCCGCCGACGCGCGGGTGCTCTACCCGGACGAGCCGGTCGAGGGCGTGGCCGCGTACCTGCGGGAACTGGGCGCGAGCACGGTCGTGGTCACGCTCGGCGCGGACGGCGCGCTGGTCGCCGCCGCCGACGACGTCGTACGCGTGCCCGCCCCGAAGGTGGACGCGGTGGACGCGACAGGCGCGGGGGACTCGGTGATGGGCGCGCTGGTGGCCGAGCTGCTGGCCGCGGGTGAGCCGGCCGATCCGATCGGCTGGCGGGACCGGGTGGCGTTCGCGTTGCGGGTGGCCGCAGTGGTCTGCGAGTCGGCGGGCGGCGCCACCGCGATGCCCACCCGCGCCGAGGTGACCACCCGCTTCGCGTGAAAGGAAGGGCCCCTTCTTAACGCCTCCGGTGGAGAAAGGGCCCCTTCTTAACGCACCAGCCCGGCGCGCGTCGGGTGAGATCCGGAGCGCGTGCGGGTCATCGTCAGGACGGTGACCAGCGTGAGGACAGCGGCGCCGGCCAGGACCGTGGCCATCGGCAGCGCGCTGCCCTCGCCGCCGAGCCCGACCAGGGGCGCGGCCAGCGCGCCGACCACCGACTGGATGCCGCCCATCAGCGCGGCGGCGGTGCCGGCGTGGCGGGCGTGCGCGTCCAGCGCCAGCGCCGTGCTGTTCGGCGTCACCATGCCCAGCGCGCCGACGTACCCGAACAGCGCCACCGCGGTCAGCGCGAGGCCGGCGGTCAGCGCGCCGGTCAGCACGCCGGCCGCGGCGACCAGGCCGACCGCCAGCGCGGTGACCAGCAGCCGGCGTGGCGGGAACCGGTCGAGCAGCCGGGCGTTCAGCTGTCCGACGGCCACCAGGGCGAGCGCGTTGGCGCCGAAGATGACGCTGTACACCGTCGCGGAGACGCCGAAGACGTCCTGGAACACGAACGACGACCCCGAGATGTACGCGAACAGCCCGGCGAAGGCGAAGCCCTGGGTCAGCGCGTACCCGAGGTAGAGCCGGTCGGCGAGCAGCGACCGCATGGTCCGGGCGGTGGCTCCCAGCCCGCCGGTGCTGCGGCGCTCGGCCGGCAGCGTCTCCGGCAGGCGTAGCGCGACCGCGACGGCCAGCACCGCTCCGATGGCGGCCAGCACCAGGAAGACGGCCCGCCAGGAGCCGAACCGGAGCACCAGGCTGCCCACGCCCGGCGCCGCGATCGGCGCGACCCCGAAGACCAGGGTGAGCCGGGAGAAGTACTTCGCGGCGTCCCGGCCCGAGTAGAGGTCGCGGACCACGGCGCGGGCGACCACCACGCCCATGCCGCCGGCCAGGCCCTGGGCGAAGCGCACGGCGGCCAGCAGCGGGGCGTTCGGCGCCACCGCGCACGCCAGCGCCAGCGCGGTGTACGCGACCACGCCCACCAGCACCGGACGGCGGCGCCCCCAGCGGTCGCTGAGCGGCCCGGTGACGAGCTGGCCGAACGCCAGGCCGATCAGGCAGGTGGTCAGGGAGAGCTGGATGCCGGCCTGGTCGGCGCCGAGGTCGCGGGTCATGGCCGGGAACGCGGGCAGGTACATGTCCAGCGAGAGCGGGCCGATCGCGGTGAGCGTGCCGAGCAGCACCAGCAGGCTCGCGCCGCCGGTGGACGCGGTGGCGCCGGCGCCGGTCGGGCGTGCGGCGGGCGGCGCGGCTTGACTCACGAGCGGGTACCCCCTGATCCGATGTGCTCGGGTACCTTACCTCTGTAGTCAGAACTATTGCGATGTGAGGCGGGTGACTCCGTGGCGACGAACGAGCAGGTCGCGCGGTTCGGCGCGGTCCTCGGGGAGCTGCACCGGCTCGTGCGCCGCCGGTCCACGGCGCGCGCCGGGCGGGACCCGCTGCCCGAAGCTCAGGTGGAACTGCTCCTGCTCGTACGGGAGACGCCGGGCATCAGCGGCAAGGAGGTGGCCCAGCGCCTCGGTACGGCCCCCAACACGGTGAGCACGCTGGTCCGCGACCTCACCGACGCCGGGCTGCTGGCCCGCGACCGGGACCCCGCCGACCGCCGCGTGGTCCGGCTGCGCGTCACCGAGGCCGCCCACCGGCGGATGGCCGACCACCAACGGCACCGCACCGCGCTGCTCACCGAGGCGCTGGCCGACCTCGACCCGGCGGCGCGCGACGCGATCCTGGCCGCCGCCCCGCACCTCGACACGCTGCTCACCACGCTGCGGGGACACACCCGGCCGGAGCCCGCCGAGCGGGACCCGCGCGCGTCCGGAAACCCGGTGGCCGCCGTGCCGCCCGGAGCCGGATGATCGCCGGGTGATGCTGCACCAGGACGAGATACCGGTGGACGAGGGGATCGTCCGGGCACTGCTGACCGACCAGCGCCCCGAGTGGGCCGCGTTGCCGCTGGCCGCGGCCGGCGCCGGGACCGACAACACCATGTACCGGCTCGGCGACGACCTGCTCGTCCGGCTGCCCCGGACCGCGGACAAGGCCGGCGCGCTGCGCAAGGAACAACTGTGGCTGCCCCGGCTCGCGCCGCTGCTGCCGTACCCGGTTCCGGAACCGCTCCACGCCGGGACGCCGACCGCCGCCTTCCCGCTGCCGTGGTCGGTGCAGCGGTGGATCCACGGCGACGAGGTCGGACCCGGCACGGTCCGGGACTGGGCCGCCCTCGGCGCCGACCTGGCGGTGTTCGTGCGTCACCTGCACGCGGCCGACCTGCTCGGCGCGACCCGCGCGGACGCGCTGAGCGGATACCGCGGCGGCAGCCTGCACCCCTGTGACACCTGGATCAGCGCGGCGCTCGACGACTGCCGGCGCAGGATCGGCGACGAGACGGACGTCGACACCCTGCGACGGCTCTGGCAGGACGCCCTCACCCTGCCCGAACCCACTGGCCCGCACGTCTGGCTGCACACCGACCTCAAGCCCACGAACGTGCTGGCACGCGACGGCCGGCTGTGCGCGGTGATCGACTTCGGCGGGCTGACCGTCGGGTTCCCGGACGCGGAACACGCGCCGATCTGGGACCTGCCACCGCAGGCCCGGCACGCCTACCGGCAGACGCTCGACCTGGGCGACGTGACCTGGGCGCGCGCCCGCGCCTGGGCACTCGGGGTCGCGGCCAGCGGTGTCTCCTACTACTGGCACACCTTCCCGGCGTTCGTCGCCGAGTGCCGCAACCGTCTCCGCGAGATCCTCGCCGACGTCGGCTGAGACCGGCCGCCGGTCAGGCCGTGCCGTCCAGCTCCGCGTAGCCGCGCCGGGCCGCGATCAGGCCCGGCCGGGCGCCGAACGGCGACTCGGCCGCCACCCGCTCCGGCGGCGCGCTCCCGGTGTGCGCGGCGCGGATCAGCCACGCCTGCCGCGCGAGCTGCGCGTGCTGGTCCCGGACGAAGTCCGCGCCGACCGGCTCGCCGTGACCGGGCACGACCACCGTCGCGGGCGTCGTCAGCCGCAGCAGGTCGGCCACCGCGTCCGGCCACTGCAGGGGGTACGACTCCTCGAACGCCGGCGGCCCGCTCTGCTCCACCAGGTCGCCCGCGACCAGCACGTCCGCATCGGGCACGTGTACCACCAGATCGGCGTCGGTGTGCCCGTGCCCGGGATGGCGCAGCACCACCCGGCGGCCCCCGACGTCGAGCACGGTCTCCTCGACCACCTCGTGCGTCGGCGCCCGCAGCTCGGTACGCGCCAGCGCCTCGGCCAGCGCCGGCTGCTCGGCGCGCATCTCCTCGTACGCGGCGCGCCGCAGCGCGTCGGGCTGGTCCCGCAGCGCCGCCGCGGCCTGGGCGTGCGCGTAGATCGCGGTGTCCGGCCCGGCCAGCGTGGCGTTGCCGAAGCAGTGGTCGAAATGGTGGTGCGTGTTCACGATCGTCCACGGATGCGGGGTCACCGCCCGCGCCGCCGCCGCCAGCTCCCGGGCCTGCCCGGCGGTGGAGAGCGTGTCCACCAGCAGCGCCGCGCCGTCGCCGACCACGAGCACCACGTTCACCGCCAGCAGCGGCTCACGTCTGACGTGCACCCCGGGGGCGACCTCGGTGAAGCCGGCGGTCATGTCGGGCCGACGGCCCGCTCGACGAAGCGCTGCCGGTCGACCAGCGCCCGCTCGACCCGGCCCTGCGCCGCCACGGTCGGCCCGTCGGTGACTGTCACCTCGAAGACGAGCCGCTTCCCGTCGACCTTGACCAGCTCGGCGTGGGCGGCCACGGTACGCCCGACCGGGGTGGCCGCGCGGTGCTCCAGCTCGACCCGTACGCCGACGGTGGTGGACCCGGACGGCATCCGGGTCGCGGTGGCGGCCACCGTCGCCGCCTCGGCCAGCGCCAGCACGCGCGGGGTGCCGAGCACCGGCACGTCCCCGGAGCCCACCGCCTGAGCGGTGTCGGCGTCGGTCACGGTCAGCTCGACCCGGGCGGTCAGGCCCGGCGTGAAAGGCGACTCCGGCTGCTCCTGCATGCGGCCGAGCCTAGTGCAGCCGACCCGGGGCCGTCCGGCGTCCGAGCCTCCACGCCCGTGTCGTCCCCGCCCGCCCGCAGGACCGCCCGCCGCCCGCCGTTAACCTTGTCCGCGATGGCCGAGCAGACACAATCTCCGACCCCCGCCCCCGACGCGACCACCGAGTCGCCCGACGGCGGGCGCCGCCGTGTGATCGCGATGACCATCTGGGGCGTCGCGTTCGTCGCCGCCTGGCTCGCCATCGGCCTGCCCACCGATCCGGCGTACGCGTTCCTGTGGATCTGGGCCGGCACCGTCGCCTGGAACTCGGCCCGCCCGTGGCGCAGTCATCTGCGCTTCGCCCGGGACTGGATCCCGGTGGTGCTGCTGCTCGCCGCGTACAACCTGTCCCGGGGCTTCGCCGACAACGGCGCCACCCCGCACGCGATGGAGCTGATCGTCGCCGACCGGTTCCTCACCGGGTGGCTCACCGGCGGTGAGGTGCCGACGATCTGGCTCCAGGAGCGCCTGTACGACCCGGCCGAGGTGCGCTGGTGGGACGTGCTGGTGAGCTGGATCTACTTCTCGCACTTCGTGGCGACGTTCGCCGCCGCCGCGGTGCTGTGGATGCGCAACCGGCGGCGCTGGATGGCGTACATGTCCCGCTGGGGCTTCCTGTGCGCGGCCGGGCTGGTCACCTACTTCGCCTACCCGGCCGCGCCGCCGTGGTGGGCGGCGCAGAACGGCCTGCTCACCGAGGTCGCGCGGATCTCCACCCGGGGCTGGAAGGAGATCGGCATGCACGGCGCGGGCAACCTGCTCAACGCCGGGCAGATCGCCTCCAACCCGGTGGCCGCCATGCCGTCGCTGCACACCGCGTTCGCGCTGTTCGTGGTGCTGTTCTTCATGCGGTCGGTGCGCAAGCGCTGGTGGCCGCTGATGCTGGCGTATCCGCTGGCCATGACGTTCACGCTGATGTACAGCGGTGAGCACTACCTGATCGACGTGCTGGTCGGCTGGGCGTACGTGGGCCTGACGTTCCTGGTGGTCGGCCTGGCCGAGCGCTGGTGGGCGGCGCGGCAGGCCCGGCGGACCGGGGAGCCCGCCGTCGCGGCCGACGTGCCGCAGCCCGTCACCGGCGGCGCCACCGTGGCCGACCCCGACACCCCGGAGCGGGACGCCGACGACCGGGACGCGGTGCCGGCCGAACGACGCTAGCCAGCCCGCCGGCTGGGCCTCTTGCCGGTCGCGCGAGTCGCGACGCTCCCGGCCCAGCCGGTGCCCGGCGCGCCCGTTGAGCGGCCGGATCAGCGTCGGTGGTCGGCTCCGCGGGCGGCTCGCGACCGCTCGGTCAGCTCCGCGGCCAGCTCCCAGGCGTCGGCCACGTCCCGGTCGACGGCGGCCGCGCCGGCTCCACCGGCGGTGTCCGCGTGCACGGTGGCCAGCCGGAGCAGCCGCTGCGCCGGGCCCTGGGTTACGCGCACGCTCTGGATCCGGGCGTACGGCACAAGCGTCACCTGGCGCGTCACCAGCCCGGACCGGGCCACGAAGACCCGCTCGTCGAGGCCGGCGCCGACCACCTTGCGGCTCAGCGGGCGCAGCCAGCGGGCCCGGGACGGGGGCGGCGTGCCGGGCAGCGCGTCCAGGCGTACGCCGGGCAGCACCTCCGCCACGACCATCACGCCGGTGCCGGCGTCGCCGACCGGCAGCAGCCGGTCCGGGCGGTTACGGTCGTCCGGCTCACCGGCCGAGTAACCGGCCACCTCCAGCCGCAGCCGCAGCCAGCCCTTCATCCGCCAGAGCAGCGGCCAGGTCGCCCGCACGGTCTGCACCCGGTGCAGCGGCACGGTCTGCACCCGCGTCTCCAGCAGCCCGTTGTGCACGCGCAGCGTGCCGTCTTCCCGGTCAAGCCGGAAACTCCAGTCGTCGAGCACCCGGCGGATCGGTTGCAGCACCACGCCGGCCATCGCGGTGAGCGTGCTCGCCACCGCGACGAACGACCACGAGCCCTCGGAGAGGAACTGGGCGCCCACGAACACCACGCCGACCGGCAGCAGGAACGCCTGCGGCGTGAGCAGTTGGCTGACCAGCAGGTCCTGGTTGCGTACGACGTGCAGCCGGCGTCCGGCCGGCGCTGGCTCGGCCGGGACACCGGCAGCGGCCGGCGTGCCGGGCTCGGCCACGGCGGGTGCCGGGCCCCGGCCGGCGACCGCGAGCAGCCGCTGCCGCAGCGCGGTGGCCTCGGCCACGCTGAGGTAGGCCAGCGGCGCCTCGGTCTTGCCTCCGCCGACCACCTCGAGGCGCAGCTCGGCCAGGCCGGTGAGCTGGGCCAGCAGCGGCCGCACCACCTCCACCGCCTGCAACC
The DNA here is from genome assembly GCF_014203425.1 of Micromonospora echinospora. NCBI lineage: Bacteria > Bacillati > Actinomycetota > Actinomycetes > Micromonosporales > Micromonosporaceae > Micromonospora > Micromonospora echinospora. The sequence continues at coordinate 5,457,456 of NZ_JACHJC010000001.1, read as the reverse complement.
GTTCCAGCGGGATGGCGCGCGTGCGCCGCCACAGCAGGCCCTCGTACACGCGCAGCTCACGGCCCACCAGGTGGTAACCGGTGTTCCACCAGCTCACCACGGACAGCACGGTGGCCCCGAGCACGAAGACCGTGACCAGCAGGGCGAACCAGCCGAACCCGACGCGCGACAGCGTCGACCAGGAGAGACCGGCGATCACGACGACGAGTGACTTCGCGCCGTGCAGCGCGGGGCTCAGCGGGTGCAGCCGCTGCCGCGGTTCCTCGCCGTCCGCCGAGGGCACGGCCGCCGGACCCCAGGGTCCCGGGTACGGCGGAGCGGGCGCGGGCCACGGCCCGGGCGTGGCGTCGGGACCGGCTTGCGGCCACTGGCCGGGCGCCGCCTCCGAGCCGGCCGGCGGCCCGTAGGCAGTCGGCGGCCCGTACCCCGTCGGTGGGCCGTAGCCCGTCGGCGGCCCGTACCCGGTCGGTGGGCCGTACCCGGTCGGTGGGCCGTAGCCCGTCGGCGGACCTGCCGGCGGTGGGCCGGTCGCCGGTTCGGGCCGGTCGTCGTGGGGCCGCGGCGCGCCGGAGTCGTTCGGCTCGCTCACAGGCCCTCCGCCCGGTCCTCGCCCAGCGCGGTGAGCCGGTCGCGCAGCCGGGACGCCTCGGCCGGACGCAGCCCCGGCACGCGGGCGTCGCTGGCGGCGGCCGCCGTGTGCAACTGCACGGTGGCGAGGTCGAAGGCACGCTCCAGCGGACCGGCGCTCACGTCGACGAACTGCATCCGGGAGTACGGCACGATGGAGAGCCGCCGTACCAGCAGGCCGTGCCGCACCAGCAGGTCGTCGTCGCGCTCGGCGTACCCCCAGGCGCGGACCGCGCGCACGATGGTGATCGCCCGCCAGACGCCGATCAGCAGGGCCACGCCGACGGCGGCGCCGAGCAGCCAGTGCCCGGACAGCGCCCAGGCCACGCCGAGCACCACGAGCGCCACCGCCAGCCCGATGCCGAGCCGGATCAGCTCCACCCAGATCAGGTCGCGGGAGATCGGCTGCCAGTTGACCGTGTCCGGCCAGGGCTCCAGCGCGCTGCGCGAGGCGGACGGGGACCCGGTGTGGCCGTCATCGCTCACCGGGAGGACCAGCCGTGTTCGACGGCGGTACGGACTCGGTTCGTCTGCTCGCTCACGCCCCGAGCGTAGGCGATCCCGGCAGCGGGACCACCTCGCGGAGGAAGCCGCGTGCGTCGAGGAACTCGCCGAGGGTGCTCCGGTGCGCCGCGCAGGCGAGCCAGGTCTTGCGCCGGTCGGGCGCGTGCAGGCGGGGATTGTGCCAGCGGAGCTGAAACTCGGCGGGCGCGCGACAGCCCCGCGCCGAGCAGATCAGCGCGTCGTCCGGGGCGTCGGGAGTCGTCACCGGGGCGAGTCTAGGCGTCGCACGCCGGGAGTTTAGCGCCGGGCGGCCACGGGGGGAGCCGCCCGGCGACGGGGTGAATCGTACACACGGCGGACCCCTTGTTGTCCACCCGTGTTCAGCGTTTTCCGTGCGGCGGTACGGCGTGGCCGGACGGCGCGGCGAAAATCGTGCCTCTCCCACCCTCGGCTCTCAGCGAGGCATGACAGTCTTGATACGCACCACGCCGCGACGACGACCCTGCTGTGGAGGACCGGTGGCCCAGCCGACCACACCCGACGTGCCGAACCCGACCGAGGCGCCGCCGGACGGCCCGCCCTCGGCGGCCACCACCCCGGCCCAGGACGCCACGCTGTTGGAGCGGGCGCTGTTCGAGATCAAGCGGGTGATCGTCGGCCAGGACCGGATGGTCGAGCGGATGTTCGTCGCGCTGCTGGCCCGGGGTCACTGCCTGCTGGAGGGCGTACCCGGGGTGGCCAAGACGCTCGCCGTGGAGACCCTGGCCCGGGTCGTCGGCGGGTCGTTCGCCCGGGTCCAGTTCACCCCGGACCTGGTGCCCGCCGACATCATGGGCACCCGGATCTACCGGCAGTCCAGCGAGAAGTTCGACGTCGAGCTGGGCCCGGTCTTCGTCAACTTCCTGCTCGCCGACGAGATCAACCGCGCGCCGGCGAAGGTGCAGTCGGCGCTGCTGGAGGTGATGAGCGAGCGGCAGGTCTCCATCGGTGGCGAGAGTCACCGGGTGCCGGACCCGTTCCTGGTGATGGCCACCCAGAACCCGATCGAGCAGGAGGGCGTCTATCCGCTGCCGGAGGCGCAGCGGGACCGCTTCCTCATGAAGATCGTCGTGGGCTACCCGACCGACGCCGAGGAACGCGAGATCGTCTACCGGATGGGCGTCGCCCCGCCGGAGCCGGTCCGGGTGTTCGACACTCCCGAGCTGATCGCGCTGCAGCACAAGGCCGACCAGGTCTTCGTGCACAACGCGCTCGTCGACTACGCGGTCCGGCTGGTGCTCGCCACCCGGACGCCCGCCGAGCACGGCATGCCCGACGTCGCCCAGCTCATCCAGTACGGCGCCAGCCCGCGCGCCTCGCTCGGCCTGGTCCGGGCCACCCGCGCGCTGGCGCTGCTGCGCGGACGCGACTACGCGCTGCCGCAGGACGTGCAGGACATCGCGCCGGACATCCTGCGGCACCGGCTGGTGCTCAGCTACGACGCGCTCGCCGACGACGTACCGGCCGACCACATCGTGCACCGGGTGATGTCGACCATCCCGCTGCCCGCCGTCGCGCCCCGCCAGCAGGCCACACCGCCACCGGCCGTGCCGCACAACGGATGGCCCGGGCAGCGGCCGTGACCCCGCCCACCCGGCTCGCCACCGGCGACCGCTCCGGGGCCGTGCTGGCCCGTCTCCAGCTCATGGTCACCCGCAAGCTGGACGGGCTGCTCCAGGGCGACTACGCCGGGCTGCTGCCCGGACCGGGCAGCGAGGCGGGGGAGTCCCGGGAGTACCGCCCCGGCGACGACGTGCGCCGGATGGACTGGCCGGTCACGGCCCGCACCACGATGCCGCACGTGCGGCGTACGGTGGCCGACCGCGAGCTGGAGACCTGGCTGGCGGTCGACATGTCGGCCAGCCTGGACTTCGGCACCGGGCGGTGGCTCAAGCGGGACGTGGCGATCGCCGCCGTCGCCGCGCTGGCCCACCTCACCGTGCGGGGCGGCAACCGGATCGGCGCTGTCGTCGGCACCGGCGGGGCCGGCGGGCCGGGGACGCTGCTGCGGCTGCCCGCCCGCTCCGGCCGCAAGGAGGCCCAGGGACTGCTGCGGGCGGTGGCCGGCGCCGAGATCCGGCCGGGTCGCAGCGACCTCGGCGCGCTCGTCGACATGCTCAACCGGCCGCCCCGGCGGCGTGGCGTGGCGGTGGTCATCTCCGACTTCCTCGCGCCGCCGCCGCAGTGGGGCCGGCCGCTGCGTAAGCTGCGGGTCCGCCACGACGTGCTGGCCGTGGAGGTGGTCGACCCGCGGGAGTTGGAACTGCCCGACGTGGGGGTGCTGCCGGTGGTCGACCCGGAGACCGGCGAGCTGCACGAGGTGCAGACCGCCGACCCGGGCCTGCGCCGGCGGTACGCCGAGGCGGCGGCCGCCCAGCGCGGGGCGATCGCCGCCGAGCTGCGCGCCGCGGGCGCGGCCCACCTGCGCCTGCGTACCGACCGAGACTGGCTGCTGGACATGGTGCGTTTCGTCGCCGCGCAGCGGCACGCCCGCACCAGAGGGACGACTCGATGATCCGTTTTCTGCAACCGTGGTGGCTGCTGGCCGTGCTGCCGGTGCTCGCCCTCGCTGCCGCGTACGTCTGGCGGCAGCTGCACCGCCGGCAGTACGCGCTGCGGTTCACAAACGTCGACCTGCTGCGTACCGTCGCGCCCAAGGGACTGGGCTGGCGGCGGCACGTGGCGGCCACCGCGTTCCTGCTCTGCCTGCTGGTGCTGGCGACCGGGCTGGCCCGCCCGGCGATCGACACCCGCGAGCCACTGGAGCGGGCCACCGTCATGCTCGCCATCGACGTGTCGCTGTCGATGCAGGCCGACGACGTGTCGCCGAACCGCCTGGAGGCGGCGCAGGAGGCGGCCAAGCAGTTCGTCGGCGAGCTGCCGGAGAGCTACAACCTGGGGCTCGTCTCGTTCGCGAAGTCGGCGAACGTGCTCGTGCCGCCGACCAAGGACCGGGCGGCGGTGAGCACCGCCATCGACGGGCTGGTGCTGGCCGAGGCGACCGCCACCGGCGAGGCGGTCTTCACCTGCCTGGAGGCGATCCGGTCGGTGCCGGCCGACGGCGCGGCGGGCATCCCGCCGGCCCGCATCGTGCTGCTGTCCGACGGCTACCGGACCTCCGGCCGGTCGGTGGAGGAGGCCGCCGCGGCGGCGCAGGCGGCGAACGTGCCGGTGTCCACCATCGCGTTCGGCACCGACTCGGGGCAGGTCGACATCGGCGGGCAGCTCCAGCGGGTGCCGGTGGACCGCACCGCGCTGTCCCAGCTCGCGGAGACCACCCAGGGCTTCTTCTACGAGGCCGCGTCGGCCAGCGAGCTGAAGCAGGTCTACCAGGACATGGGCAGCTCGATCGGCTACCGGACGGAGCCGCGCGAGATCACCCAGTGGTACGCGGGAATCGCCCTGCTGCTGGCGCTGTGCGCGGGCGGGCTGAGTCTGCTCTGGACGTCCCGGCTGGTCTGAGCCGGGCCCGGCCGGCGGTGGTCAGTGACCGGCGCCGGCCAGCACGAACAGGACGGCCACCCAGACGGCGGCGAGGGTGAAACCCAGGGGGGCGACGTAACGGCTCATGGGTGTGCTCCGTGGCGACAGTCGGCCCGGCGAGGGGCCGTGGGGGTCGGGGCGTACGCGCACGAAGTCGTGACCGGGTGCTCCGCCGCGCGGCAGGGCCACCCCCGGCGTGGGCGCCGGAGAGCGGATGCGGTGCGAAGGCGGGAAGCGGGTCAGCCGCGTCGACCGAGCCGTGGCTCAGCGGGGCTGACGGTGGGCCCGGCCACGACTGGGAGGATCGCTATCTCGCACAGCGATCACCTCCAGCGGTCGGTGGGGCCCGGGAATGCGGGCGCAGACCGGCCCGCAGACCCGGTGATCGTACACCGGGGTGTGCGGGTGTCGCGCGTGGCCGCCGACCCCGGCTGGAGCGGCCCTGTGACCTGCTCGGGTTAGCGCTTACCTACCGGTAACCCCTAGGCTCCGACCGGACCGAGAGATCACTGGAGCAAAAGGGGGATCCGTGGCCCGTACGGTGCTGGTGACCGGCGGCAACCGGGGGATCGGCCTGGCCATCGCGCAGGCCTTCGTCAAGCAGGGCGACCGGGTGGCCGTCACGTACCGGAGCGGCGAGCCCCCGGAGGGCCTGTTCGGGGTGCGGTGCGACGTGACCGACGCCGAGTCGGTCGACGCCGCGTTCACCGCGATCGAGGCCGAGCTGGGCCCGGTGGAGGTGCTCGTCGCCAACGCCGGCATCACCGACGACACGCTGCTCATGCGGATGTCCGAGGAGCAGTTCACCCGCGTGCTCGACACCAACCTGAGCGGCTCGTTCCGGGTCGCCAAGCGGGCCTCGACGAAGATGCTCCGGGCCCGGTGGGGCCGGATGATCTTCATCTCCTCGGTGGTCGGCCTCTTCGGCGGCGCGGGCCAGGTCAACTACGCGGCCAGCAAGGCCGGCCTGATCGGCGTGGCCCGCTCGATCACCCGCGAGCTGGGCAGCCGCAACGTCACCGCGAACGTGGTGGCGCCGGGCTTCATCGACACCGACATGACCGCCGGGCTGCCCGAGGAACGCAAGGCGGAGCTGCGCAAGGCGATCCCGGTCGGCCGGATGGCCACCCCGGACGAGGTCGCGGGCGTCGTCACCTGGCTCGCCTCGGACGCGGCCGCCTACGTCACCGGCGCTGTCATCCCGGTCGACGGCGGCCTGGGCATGGGTCACTGAGCAGAGCACGGAGGAGACACGCAATGTCCGGACTTCTCGCCGGTAAGCGGCTGCTGGTCACCGGCGTCATCACCGACGCCTCGATCGCCTTCTCGGTGGCGAAACTCGCCCAGGAGAATGGCGCACAGGTCGTGCTCACCGGCTACGGCCGGCTCTCCCTGGTGGAGCGGATCGCCAAGCGGCTGCCCGAACCGGCGCCGGTGATCGAGCTGGACGTCGCCAACGAGGAGCACCTGGCCGGGCTGGCCGACAAGGTACGCGAGCACGTCGACGGCCTCGACGGGGTGGTGCACTCGATCGGGTTCGCCCCGCAGAGCTGCCTCGGCGGCGGCTTCCTCGACGCCCCGTGGGCGGACGTGGCCACCGCGCTCCAGGTCTCCACCTACTCGTACAAGTCCCTGGCCATGGCCGCGCTGCCGCTGATGTCCTCCGGCGGCGCCGTGGTGGGCCTCACCTTCGACGCCACCAAGGCCTGGCCGGTCTACGACTGGATGGGCGTGGCCAAGGCCGGGCTGGAGTCCGCCTCCCGCTACCTGGCGCTGCACCTGGGCAAGCAGGGCATCCGCAGCAACCTGGTCGCCGCCGGCCCGCTGCGCACCATCGCCGCCAAGTCCATCCCCGGCTTCGACCAGTTCGAGGACGCCTGGACCGAGCGGGCCCCGCTGGGCTGGAGCCTCACCGACCAGGAGCCGGCCGCCCGGGCCTGCCTGGCGCTGCTGTCGGACTGGTTCCCGGCCACCACCGGCGAGATCGTCCACGTCGACGGCGGCTACCACGCCATCGGCGCCTGAGCTGTAAGGAAGGGCCCCTTCTTAACGCCTCGTGCATAGGAAGGGGCCCTTCTTAACACCCCATGCCCAGGTGGTCACCGCGTCGACCAGGGGGCGTCGCCACGCCGTCACGGCGGGCGAGGAACAATGGTCCTCATGGCGTACGACGCGTTGGTGCTGGTCTCCTTCGGCGGCCCGGAGCGGCCCGAGGACGTTCTCCCGTTCCTGCAGAACGTGACCCGGGGGCGGGGGGTGCCGCCGGAGCGGCTGGCCGAGGTCGCCGAGCACTACCTGCACTTCGGCGGGGTGTCGCCGATCAACCAGCAGTGCCGCGACCTGCTCGCGGCGATCCGCGAGGACTTCGCCGCCAACGGCGTCGACCTGCCTGTCTACTGGGGCAACCGCAACTGGGACCCGATGCTCGCCGACACTGTGGCGCGGATGCGCGACGACGGGATCACCCGGGCGCTGGCGTTCGTCACCAGCGCGTACGGCGGCTACTCCTCCTGCCGGCAGTACCAGGAGGACATCGCCTCGGCCCGCGCCGCGGTCGGCCCGGACGCCCCGCTGATCGAGAAGCTGCGCCAGTTCTGGGACCACCCCGGCTTCATCGAGCCGCACGCCGACGCGGTCCGCGCCGCGCTCGCCCAGCTCGACCCCGCGAAGCGGGACAGCACCCGGCTGGTCTTCACCGCGCACTCGGTCCCGATGTCGGCGGCGGCCTCCGCCGGCCCGCACGGCGGCCGGTACACCGCCCAGCTGGAGGAGGTCGCCCGGCTGGTGCACGCCGCGGCCGCGCCGGGCCTGGCGTACGACCTGGTCTGGCAGAGCCGGTCCGGCCCGCCGCAGGTGCCGTGGCTGGAGCCGGACGTCAACGACCACCTGGCCACCCTGCCCGAGCAGGGCGTGACGAGCGTGGTGGTCAGCCCGATCGGCTTCGTCTCCGACCACCTGGAGGTGGTGTGGGACCTGGACACCGAGGCGCTGGAGACGGCCAAGCAGCTCGGCCTGGACTTCGTGCGGGCCGGCACGCCGGGCGTCGACCCGCGGTTCGTGTCGATGGTCCGCGAGCTGGTGCTGGAGCGCACCGCCCCGGACGGCGAGCGGCTGCGCCGCCGTCTCGGCGAGCTGCCCGCCTGGGACACCTGCCCGGCGTTGTGCTGCGTACCCCCGGCCCGCCGGCCCTGAGCCCGACCCGACGACACCCCTGGGGACGACACGATGCTTGACCGCAAGCCGGTGCAGAGCTGGCTCACCGACATGGACGGCGTGCTGGTGCACGAGGGGCAGCCGGTGCCGGGCGCACCGGAGTTCGTCAAGAAGCTGCGCACCTCCGGCAAGCCGTTCCTGGTGCTGACCAACAACTCCATCTACACCCCGCGTGACCTGCGGGCCCGGCTCGGCCGGATGGGGCTGGACGTGCCGGAGGAGGCGATCTGGTCCTCGGCGCTGGCCACCGCCCAGTTCCTGGCCGACCAACGGCCGGGCGGAACCGCGTACGTCATCGGTGAGGCCGGGCTGACCACGGCGCTGCACGCGGTGGGGTACGTGCTCAGCGACTTCGCCCCGGACTACGTGGTGCTGGGGGAGACGCGCACCTACAGCTTCGAGGCGATAACCAAGGCGATCCGGCTGATCAACGACGGCGCCCGGTTCATCTGCACCAACCCGGACGCCACCGGCCCGTCGATGGAGGGCGCGTTGCCGGCGGCCGGCTCGGTGGCCGCGATGATCTCCAAGGCGACAGGTGTCGACCCGTACTTCGTCGGCAAGCCCAACCCGATGATGATGCGCTCGGCGCTGAACACCATCGACGCGCACTCCGAGTCGACCGCGATGATCGGCGACCGGATGGACACCGACATCCTGTGCGGGCTGGAGGCCGGCCTGGAGACGATCCTGGTGCTCACCGGCATCAGCAGCCGGGCCGAGGCCGAGCGGTACCCGTACCGTCCGTCGCGGATCGTCGACTCTGTGGCCGACCTGATCGACGAGATCTGAACCGGGCTTCTACAGCCGCAGCGGCGCGTTGCAGGCGGCCACCAGGGCCTGCCGGCAGGCGGTGGTGAGCGGCCGCAGCGCCGCGTCCCGTTGCTGCGCCTCGTAGGTGTTCACCGCGCTGCCCGGTGCGCTCTCCCCGGCCAGGGCGAGCACCCGGTCCAGGACCGCGGCGCGGGCGAACAGCCGGCGGGCCCGCGGGTCGAAGCCCGGCGGCAGGTCGGTGGCGCCGTCCGGGCGGCGCAGCGCGGCGAGCGCGCCGGCCAGCTCGGGCCGCCACTGTGCGACGTCCAGCCGGGTCAGCGTGGCGGTCGTCTCGGCGAGCACAGCGGAGAGTTCCGCCTCGGCCTCCGCCGCGCCGGGCGTGGACAGGGACGCCTTCGGCGCGTCCGCCGGCAGCGGGTGGACCCGCCAGAGCACTGTCTCCCAGGTCATCCCCGAGCCGGAGGTGTGCGTGCGGACCTCCGGCACCAGCCCCATCCCGCTGGCCACCACCGCCTCGCCGGCCACCAGCGCCGCCCCGGCGAACGCGCCCGGGCCGGGCAGGCCGCGCGGGTCGCCGGGCGCGGGCAGCACCAGGCGGATGTCGTCCGGGGAGTGCTTGGCCAGGCTGGGCAGCGCCTCCCGCAGGGACACGTCGGTCCAGGTGCCGGGTGCGTCGGCGACCAGGTGCTCCTCGTCGCCGGCGACCGCGTCGGCCACCTCGTCGAACGGCACGAGGCCGGCTCGCCAGGCACGCACCCAGGCGACGAACCGGCTCGACCGGCGCGGAGCCAGTGTGGCCGCGCCCGCTGCGGGGGAGGACATGCCGAAAGGGTACGTGCTCCGCGCCGCTGCTGTCTCGGCTGCCGCTCCGGTGGCGCGACCTGCCCCCAACTAACCCCTTCGCACCGTTTCGTGCCGACGGATGACGGCCCGGTCGGCGCGTCGGCGAGCGACACGCCGAGGTCGTGGTTAGCGTCTCGGGCATGGCGGGGCGATACGACGGCGACGTGCTGGCCGGCGACTGGCGGCGACGGAAGGTGACCCCCGAGGTCGACGCCGAGCCCGACCTGGTGGTCGAGGACGCCGACTCCGGGTTCTGCGGCGCGGTGGTCGGCTTCGACGCCGGCGCGGTGGTGCTGGAGGACCGGCACGGGCGGCGGCGCAACTTCCCGCTGCTGCCCGCCGCGTTCCTGCTCGACGGCCGGCCGGTCACGCTACGGCGGCCGGCCCGTGCCCCGGTGCCCGCCGCGCGCCGCCGTACCGCGTCCGGGTCGATCGCTGTGGACGGCGTACGGGCGCAGGTCGCCAAGGCCAGCCGGATCTGGGTCGAGGGCGTGCACGACGCCGCGCTGGTCGAGCGGATCTGGGGCGACGACCTGCGCATCGAGGGCGTGGTGGTGGAGCCGCTGGACGGCATCGACGCGCTCGCCGACGAGGTACGCGCGTTCGCGCCCGGCCCCGGCCGCCGCCTCGGGGTGCTCGTCGACCACCTGGTGCCCGGCTCGAAGGAGAGCCGGATCGTGGGCCGGGTCACCTCGCCGCACGTGCTGGTCACCGGCCACCCCTACGTCGACGTGTGGCAGGCGGTACGCCCGGCGGCGCTGGGCATCGCGGCGTGGCCTGTGGTGCCGCCGGGGCAGCCCTGGAAGGAGGGCGTCTGCGCGGCGCTCGGGGTGGCCGAGCCGGCCGACATGTGGCGGCGCATCCTGTCCCGTGTGGACAGTTTCGCGGACGTGGAGACGCCGCTGATCAACGCCATGGAGCGGTTGATCGACTTCGTCACCGAGCCTCGTTAGTGGTTGGGCCTCTGTAGTGGTTGCGGTTGGGGGCCGGGGGCGACCGTGACCGGCTCCGGGCGGTCAGGCTTGATCCCTGCGCCGGTCACGGTCGCCCCCGGCCCCGCCGTGCGCCAGCTCCGCCCGCCCCCGGATCCCCCGTCCCCGCCCGGGCTTCCTTCCGGGTCCCGTCCCTCGCGCCTCCCGCCAGGGTGATCAAGGAGTTTGTGGGTGTATTGGAGATCAACAGCGACGCAAACTCCTTGATCACGGGGGTGAGCGGTGCGGGTGTGCGCCGATCATGGAGTTGTGGTCCCCGCGGATCGGGCATAGCGGGGCGAAATGAGGGCCACAAGTGCAAGATCGGCGGGGCGAGGGCGGGGTGAGGGCGAAGGGCGAGGGCGAGGGCGGGGGTCAGGGGATTTCGTCGGGGGTTCGGGTCAGGACGAAGGTGGCTATGTCCAGGGCTACCGGGGTGCCGGAACCGTCGCGGATCACGGTGAGGATCTCGCCGTCCTGGGAGCCGGAGCGGCCCCGCCACCGGTCCGGGCCCTCGGGGGTGAAGCGCAGCTGCGGCCTGCCCACCTGGCCGCCGACCAGCTCACCGGCGGCGTCGACGCGGAACTCGTACTCGCCGCCCATCCACCACCAGCGGCCGGTCAGCGCGGCCACGTCGGCGGCGGGCGGGTCGGCCGGACGCCAGGGGGCGGGCGCGGCCGGTTCGGCGTCCAGCACCAGCGTGAGCGCCTCCCGGCCGAGCGCGCCGATGTGGTGGCCGCGCAGGCCGTACGAGTTGGCGAAGTTCACCACGGCGGTGCGGGTGGGCCGGTGGACGGCCAGGCCGGCGACGTGCCCGGGCATCGAGCCGCCGTGCCCCACGTACACCCGGTCGCCGACCCGGTAGAGCTCGATGCCGAGTCCGTGGCCGCCGCTCCACGAGTCCAGGTCGTTGATGACGATGGGGGCGCACATCTCGGCGAGCGTGGCGGGGGAGAGCAGCGCCGGGTCCGGGTCGGCCAGGAACGACGCCCAGCGGCCCAGGTCCTCGACCGTCGACCAGAGCTGCCCGGCCGGCGCCATCGCCCCGCTGTCGGTGAGCGGCTCCTCCCGCAGCGTCTCGTGCCAGGGGTGTACGACGTAGCCGAGGGCGTACGGCTCGGTGGGGTGGTACGTGGTGCGGCGCATGCCCAGCGGCGCCAGCAGCCGTTCGATCAGCAGCTCCACCCAGGGCGTGCCGGTGATCCGTTCCAGCACGCCGCCGAGCAGCCCGTACGCGAGGTTCGAGTAGTGGTAGACGAAGTGCGGCGGGTGGGCGATCTTGTCCGGCGTCAGCCCGGCGAGCAGCGTCGGCAGGTCCGTGCCCCCGGTCCGCTCCCACCACTGGCCGTCCGGCTCGCGTTGCAGGCCGCTGACGTGGCCGAGGAGCTGGCGCACGGTCACCGAGTCGACCGGGGTGCCGGGGAGGTGCGCGTCCAGCGGATCGTCCAACGCCAGCCGGCCGGCGTCGCGCTGCTGCATCACCAGCACCGCGGTCATGGTCTTGGTGATCGAGCCGATCCGGTACTGGAGGTCGCCGTCGGGGCGGGGCGTCTCACCGGCGACGGCCAGGTGCGCCAGGTGGCCGTCGCGGACCACGCCGAGAGCGAGCGACGGGCCCCGCCCCTCGGCCTGGGCCCGGGCGACCAGCAGGTCCACCTGACGCGCGGTTTCGGGCAGCAGGGCCATGTCGTCCTCCTCGTCGGCGGGCGGCGCGGTACGCCGAGCCGAGCCTAGCGATCATGACAGTTCGATGACACGTGCGTTGACGTGTCAGGATTGTTCTCGTGGACGCCGTGTTCTGGATCGTTCTAGGTGTGGTATTGGCGGTCGCCGAGATCTTCACGACGACGCTCTTCCTGATCATGTTCGGGGTCGGAGCGTTCGCCGCTGCCGGCGCCGCGGCGCTCGGTGCGCCGGTGGCGCTGCAGGCGGTGATCTTCGCCGTGGTGTCGGCGTTGTCGGTGGCGGTGGTCCGTCCGGTGGTCCGGCGGCACGCGCGGCCGGCGATCGAGACCGGGGAGCAGCCGTTCGGGGTCGAGGCGCTCGAAGGGGCCACCGCTGTGGTCCTGGAGCCGGTCGACTCCGAGCGCGGCATGATCAAGATTGATGGTGAGCTGTGGACGGCCCGCTCGTACGACGCGACGCGCGCGTACGCCGAGGGTGAGCGGGTGCAGGTAATCAAGGTCCGGGGCGCTACCGCCCTGGTGTGGCAGGACGACATTTCTCCCCCGGGCGAGCTGCCCGAAGCGAAAAGGTGAACGGTATGGAGTTTCTGGCGATCCTGATGATCGCGGTGGCGTTGATCGGTGTGGTGACGCTGTTCAAGGCGGTGCGGATCGTGCCGCAGCAGCGGCAGGACGTGGTGGAGCGGCTCGGTAAGTACAAGCGCACGCTCAACCCCGGCCTGAACCTGCTGGTGCCGTTCGTGGACGCGGTGCGCACCAAGGTCGACATGCGCGAGCAGGTGGTCAGCTTCCCGCCCCAGCCGGTGATCACCTCCGACAACCTGGTCGTCTCGATCGACACGGTGCTCTACTTCAAGGTGGTCGACTCGGTTCGCGCCACCTACGAGATCTCCAACTTCCTCCAGGCGATCGAGCAGCTCACTGTCACCACGCTGCGTAACGTGATCGGCTCGCTGGACCTGGAGCGCGCGCTGACCAGCCGCGAGGAGATCAACCGGCACCTGTCCGGCGTGCTGGACGAGACCACCGGCCGCTGGGGCATCAAGGTGACCCGGGTCGAGATCAAGGCGATCGAGCCGCCGCCGAGCATCCGCGACTCCATGGAGAAGCAGATGCGCGCCGAGCGGGACCGCCGCGCCGCGATCCTCAACGCCGAGGGGCACAAGCAGTCGCAGATCCTCACCGCCGAGGGTGAGAAGCAGGCCGCGGTGCTGCGCGCCGACGGTGACCGGCAGGCCCGGATCCTCCAGGCGGAGGGCCAGGCGAAGGCGATCCGTACCGTCTTCGACGCGATCCACACCGCCAACCCGAGCCAGAAGGTGCTGGCCTACCAGTACCTCCAGGCGCTGCCGCAGATCGCCAACGGCACGGCCAACAAGGTCTGGATCGTCCCGACCGAGCTGACCAGGGCCCTGGAGGGCATGGGCGGCGCGCTGGGCGGGCTGGCCAACATGGTCGGCGACCAGCCGTCGCCGGAGGCTGCCAAGAGCGCCAGCGAGGTCGAGCGGGAGGCCGCCGAGGCCGCCCATGCCGCGGCCATCGCGGCCCAGGAGATCCACGACGAGGTACGCGTGGCGGAGGCGCAGGCCACCGGCGGCAACACCCCGCAGGGCCTGCCCGCGCCGGAGCCGGTGTCACCGGCCAGCCTGGTGAACGACCCGGCGGACCAGCGCGAGCGGGGCTGACCGGCAAATCCGAGAATCCCTCATACGGCGCTCCGGCGGCTGCCACCATCGGTTTCAGGACGGGTGGTGAGCAGGGCCGGAGCGCCGTTGCGTGTCCCGGGCCGCCCGCGGCGCGAACGAGGTGAGGCATGAAGGACCCGGAGAATCGGCTGTTCTCCCGTACCCCGGTCCCCGGCGCGCACGACCCCGCCGGGCCGATCGGCTCCCGGCGTACCGGAGGGGGTTTCGGGGTCCTGCCGTTCGTCTCCGAGCCCGGCCGCGGGGCGCCGGCCACCGACGCGACCTGGGCCTGGTCGGTCCGCCGGTTCGCCCGCGCGGCGGTCTGGCTGCTGCCGGCGTACGCGGTGCTCTACGGCCTGGTGGCGATGGCCAGCGACGGCGGGGTGGGCAACGACCCGTACCCGGCCGACGGCCGGCCGCTCTACCTGGTCGGCTGGGTCGCCTCGGTGTGGCTCGGGCTGCTCGCCCTGCTCGCGCTCACCGGCCTGCTCGCCGCCACCCGCTGCCGCCGGGTCGCGCTGGCCGGGCTGCTGTGCAGCATCGGCGGGATGGTGCTGATGCTCCCGTTCGCCGGGCTGGCCGAGCAGACGCCGGTGTTCGGCGTGACCGCGCGGGGCATCGTGCTGTTCGGCGCCACCCTCTACAGCGTGGGCTGGTTCCTGACCGGCTGGTCGGTCGCCCGGTCCGGGATGTTCTCCTACGGCGACGGGACCATGCTGATGATCGCCGCCCCGCTGCTCGGCCTCGGTGGCGCGCTGATCGGCTCGCTCCAGACGTTCGGCGCGATCTTCGTGCTGGTCGCCGGCATCGGCATCGGCTACCGCAGCGGCCGCCTGCTGCCCGAGACCATCGCCCGGGACGCCGCAGCGGCCAGCGTCGCCGCCGCACCGGTGCCGCCCGCGTCACCGAAGGGCCCACTCGGGGCGGGCTGACCGGTTCGGAGCTGGGCGGTCGCCGTGAAGTAACTGACAGTTGCCTGGCGAGGTGGCCGGTAGGCGGCATTCGTGGCAATCCTTGCGTCCATGCCGTCTCCCAGGTCGCCGCTGTCGCGGCTGTTCACCGTGCTGCTGGCCGGCCTGCTCGCCGGGCTCGTCCTCGCGGTCGCCGCGCTTCCCAGCGGCCTGCTCGGCGGGTTCGCGGCCCGGGCGGCGCTCGGCGCGTACGCGGACCTGCCCGACGCGCTGCGCACGCCGGCGCAGCCGCAGCGCTCCTACCTCTACGCCAACGACGGCACCACGCTGATCACCACGTTCTACGACGTGAACCGCACCGACGTGCCGCTGGCCGAGATCGCCCCGGTGATGCGGCAGGCCATCATCGCGGCCGAGGACCGGCGGTTCTACTCGCACGGCGGCGCGGACCTGCGCGGCATCGCCCGCGCGCTGGTGGCGAACGTCGCCGGCGGCGGCACCGAGCAGGGCGGCTCCACGCTGACCATGCAGTACGTCCGCAACGTGCTCAAGACCGACCCGAACCGCACCGCGGAGCAGCGGCAGGCCGCCACCGAGCAGACCGTCGGGCGCAAGCTCCAGGAGATCCGGTACGCGAACGCGCTGGAGCAGTCGCTGTCCAAGGACGAGATCCTCAACCGCTACCTGAACATCGCGTACTTCGGCTCCGGCGCGTACGGCGTCGCCGCCGCGAGCCAGCGCTACTTCGGCAAGGCCCCGGCCGACCTGACGCTGGGCGAGGCGGCGCTGCTGGCCGGCCTGGTCCAGTCGCCGGAGGCGTACAGCCCGATCGACGGCGACCTCGACCAGGCGCTGGTCCGCCGGGCGTACGTGCTGGACGCGATGGCCGAGACCGGCGCGATCACCGCCCAGCAGGCCGCGGCGGCGAAGGCGCAGGCGCCCACCCTGCGCCCGACCGCCCAGCCCAACGGCTGCACAGCCACCGCCCAGGGCCACGACGACTGGGGCTTCTTCTGCGACTACCTGCGCCGCTGGTGGCTCACCCAGCCGGCCTTCGGCAGCACCCCCGAGGAGCGCGAGCAGGCGCTGCGCCGGGGCGGCTACCGGGTCGTCACCACGCTCGACCCGGCGATCCAGGAGACCGCGCAGGAGCAGGCCACCAAGGTCTACGGGTACGGCAACAAGCGCGCGCTGCCGATCGCGGCGGTCGAGCCCGGCACCGGCCGGGTGCTCGCCATGGCGGTGAACCGGCACTACAGCCTCGACGACAACCCCGCCGGGCAGGCCAACTACCCGAACACGGTCAACCCGCTGATCTCCGGCGGCGCCAGCGTCGACGGCTACCAGGCCGGCTCGACGTTCAAGATGTTCACCATGCTGGCCGCGCTGGAGGCCGGCAAGCCGCTGGCCACCGGCTTCGAAGCGCCGAGCCGCCTGCCCACCCGGTACGCCTCGGACGACGAGGGCAACTGCGACGGCACCTGGTGCCCGGCGAACGCCAACCCGCAGTGGATGGACGGCTACCGGATGATGTGGGACGGCTTCGGCCGCTCCGTCAACACGTACTTCGTCTGGCTCGCCGAGCAGGTCGGCGAGGACAAGGTGGTGGAGATGGCGCAGCGCCTCGGCATCACCTTCCGGGCCGGCTCCGACGCCGCGTTCGCCCGCGACCACGCCGCCGACTGGGGCGCGTTCACGCTGGGCGTGGCCGCCACCACCCCGCTCGACCTGGCGAACGCGTACGCGACGGTGGCCGCCGAGGGCACGTACTGCGCGCCGCTGCCGGTGGTCTCGGTGACCACGCCCGACGGCGGGACCGTCGACGTGGGGCAGCCGGAGTGCAAGCGGGTCCTCGAACCGGACGTGGCCCGGGCCGCCACCGACGCGGCCCGCTGCCCGGTCGGCCAGCAGTCCGCGTTCGGACAGTGCAACGGCGGCACCGCCACCGCCGTCGACCGGATCGTCGGTCGCCCGGTCGCCGGCAAGACCGGCAGCTCGGAGCGGAACGCCACGGAGACGTTCGTCGGGTTCACCCCGCAGGTCGCCGTGGCCGGGATCGCGGCCAACCCGGACGACGTCACCGACCTGGTCGGCTCCGCCGTGCAGGCGAAGGTGATCGACGCGGTCGCGCGGACCATCAGGACGGCGGTCGCCGGCGAGCCGGTGCGAGACTTCACCGCCCCCAGCCGGAAGCTCGTCGGCGACCCGCAGCGTCCGCAGCCGCCCCGGCGGACCGAGCCGGAGCGTCGCGAGCAGCGCGAGGACCGCGAGCTGCCCTCCGACGTGCTCCGCTGGCTGCGCGAGCGCGGGTAAGGAAGGGCCCCTTCTTAACGCCTCCGGTAGAGAAAGGGCCCCTTCTTAACACCGCGCCAGGCGGCCGCGTCCAGGGCGGTGGCCACCTCGTCCCGCGTGGCGTCACCGTCGAGCACCACGAACGAGCCGAACTCCGGCAACGCCCGGTACGCGGCGTCCAGCGCGCACAGGTGCGCCAGTTCCTCGGTGTCGATGCCGCGCGCGGTCACCCGCCGCTTGGCCACGTCGGGGGAGGTGGCCAGGAAGCACACCACCGCCGGGCGCGGGAAGACCGCGTACGCGGCGCGCACCACCCGTCGTCCCCGATCGCCCCGGGCCGCCATGATCACGTCCTGGCACCAGGTCCACCGGTCCAGCACCGCCACCCGGCCGGTCAGACGGGCCACCGCCACGGTCCGGGCCATCGCCGCCGCGCGCACCGTCGCCTCCAGCACCGGATAGACGGTACGGCCGAACAGCGCCACCCCGTCCGCCCGGCCGAGCGCCCGGGCCAGCCGGTTCCACAGTGGCCGTCCACCGGCGTTCTCGAAGTAACGCGCCCGGACACCCCGCCGGCGCAGCCGCTCGGCCAGCGCCTTCGCCTGGGTGGTCTTGCCGGAGCCGTCGACGCCGATCAACGCGATCATCACAGGTCGGGCCACGCACCCGGATGCTAGCGGCGCCCGCCAACCGCCGTTGATGATCGACTTGTGATCGACCGGTGACGCTTGGCGACAGGCTTGGGCTCGCCTTCCGCGGTACCGCGGAAGGCGTACCCGAATCGAGGAGGCGTCCATGGAGAAGGCCACGATCGAGCAGGTCGGCAAGAAGAAGCTCTCGCTGAAGGTCCGCAAGCTGGAGCGGCTGGAGACCACCGTCATCCGCGAGAGCAACGGCGCCTGATCCGCGTCGGCACCCCGGTCGCCGCCACGTACCGGCGGCGACCGGGGTGCCGCTTTCCCGCCTTCCGCCGAGCATTGTGAGGTTGCGGTACCCATGCTCAAGCCGCGCATCAAGAGCGTCCACGAGCCCTACACCCTGCCGGGAAACCGGCTGATCATCGGTCTGATGCAGTACGGCGTCGCGTCGGAGATCCAGGACGACGAGGACGGCACGATCGCCCGCATCCTGACGTTGCTCGACGGCACCCGGTACGTGTGGGAGGTCTGCGCGGACCTCGCCGAGACGCACCCGGGCATCGACGAGGACAGCGTCCGCGAGGTGGTGGACCAGCTCATCGCGCAGGGCTTCGTCGAGGACGCGGCGGCCCCGCTGCCCGACGGGTTCACAGTGGAGGCCGCGCAGCGCTACGACCGGGCCCGGCACTTCTACGCCTGGATCGACACCCAGCCGCGCCGTTCGCCCTTCGAGGTGCAGGCGCGCATCGGGCGGGCCCGGGTTTCCGTACTCGGTCTGGGCGGCACCGGTACGGCGGTCGCGGCCGGACTCGTCGCCAGCGGCGTCGGCGGCCTGCACTGCGCCGACTTCGACGTGATCGACCAGCCGAACCTGACCCGCCAGCTGCTCTACACCGAGAGCGACCTCGGCCAGCCGAAGGTGAAGGTCGCCGTGGACCGGCTGCGGGCGATGAACTCGCACGTCGAGGTCACCGGGGAGGAGTGTCGTGTCCGCTCCGCCGACGACCTGGTGCCGCTGATGAACGGGCGGGACGCCTTCGTCCTCTGCGCGGACCGGCCCGTCGACCAGATCCAGGACTGGACGAACGAGGCGGCCCTGCGTACCGGCACTCCGTGGTTCATGGCGCTCTACACCGGGCCGATGACAGTGGTCGGCTCGTTCCTTCCGGGCCGTACCGGGTGCTACACGTGCCTGCGGCGGCGGCCGGACAAGCACGAGATCCAGACCGACGGCACGCCGCTGCGCGGAGGGGAACGACCGAACGCGGTGATCGCCGCCACCGCGAACGTGACCGGCCATCTCTGCGCGCTGGAGGTGCTCTACCACCTCGGCGGGCTGCCCCAGCAGGTCGCCGGGCGAGTCTTCCACCAGAACGCCGCGCGCTGGGACCACCACTACTTCATCGACGTGCCGCGAGACCCGGACTGCCCCTCGTGCGGTCCGCGCGGCGCCTGAGGACCGGGCGATGACGACCATCGGGACCGAGGCCGCGCCGGACCTGAGCGCGGCGACGCGGG
Source organism: Micromonospora echinospora (assembly GCF_014203425.1). Taxonomy (NCBI): domain Bacteria; kingdom Bacillati; phylum Actinomycetota; class Actinomycetes; order Micromonosporales; family Micromonosporaceae; genus Micromonospora; species Micromonospora echinospora. The sequence continues at coordinate 5,438,273 of NZ_JACHJC010000001.1, read as the reverse complement.
TACGGTTCCACCCGCTGCGGATCCGGCCGTCCGACGACGACCCGGACTCGGTGGTGGTGGGCCGGCCAGAGGTCGGCGAGTTCGTGGAGCTGCCCGCGATCGGCGCCCGCGCCGTCGAGCTGCTCGACGGCGGAGCGCCGATCGGCGTGGCCGAGGAACGGATCGCCGCCGAGCACGACGTGGACCTCGACCTCGTGGACCTGGTGCTCGCGCTGCGGGAGGCGGGCCTGGTGGCCGAGGTCGACGGCCGTCCCACCGGCGGCGCCCGCCGCGAGGACCGGCCGCACCTGCCCTGGCTGCGGGCCCGGCACGTGCGCTGGCTGTTCGGCCCCGCGGCGAAGGTGGCCTACGTCGCGCTGGTCGCGGCGACGCTGGCCACCGTGGTACGCCGCCCCGAGCTGCTGCCGTCGTACCGGGACTTCTTCTGGACCGGCTACGTCGGTCTCGCCGTGCTCGTGAACACCGCGCTGTTCTCCGTGACGGCCGTTCTGCACGAGTTCAGTCACCTGGTCGCGGCCCGTTCGCTGGACGCGCCGGCCCGGATCCGCTTCGCCACCCGGCTGCACCACCTGGTCCTGGAGACCGACGTGACAGCGATCTGGTCGGTGCCGCGCCGCCACCGGTACCGCGTCTATCTCAGCGGCCTGCTCTGGGATTTCGCCGTCGTGTGCGCCGCGCTGCTGGTGATGGCGTACGCCCGGCCGCATCCGCTTGTCGAAGGGCTGCTGTCCGCCGTCGTCCTGGTGATCGTCATGTCGATGGCGCTGCAACTGCACGTCTACATGCGCACCGACTGCTACTTCGTCCTGCTGGACCTGCTGCGGTGCCGCAACCTGTTCCAGGACGGCTTCGCGTACGCCCGGCACCTGCTGCGCCGGGGTCTGCACACGGCGCTTCCCGGCCGGGTGGCGGCGTCCGCCGGGGACCCCACCGCCGTCCTGCCGCCGCACGAGCGGCGCGCGGTGCGGATCTACGCGCTGGCGGTGGTGGCGGGCAGCGCTGTCGCGCTGTCCAGCTTCGTCCTGTTCGGAATCCCGATCGTCGCGCACGGCGCGATCCAGGCGGGCTCGGCAGTGCTGGCCGGCGCGACCGGCGGAAGCCTGCTCGCGGCCGTGGACGGCGCGCTCGTCCTGCTCGTCGAGGGCACGCTCCAGGCGATGTTCCTGGTCACGTTCTACCGCCGTCACTCGCAACGGCGCCGGGCGCGGGCCACCTCCGGCCCGGCGCCGCACACCGCGCCGGAGCCGATCGGCTGATCGGCGGCGACGACCAGCCACAGTGGTGCGTCCCCCCGGCCACCGCTGGGACGCGCCACTCGCTGACCTTGCGCGACCTCGTCTAGGGTGGGCCGGAGGGCGATCATGAAGTGGTCGCCCGGGTCCGCGCGCTTCGGGGGGAGCGAATGGTGCCGGCGGTCATGTATCGGCTGCTCGGCCCGGTCGAGGTGTGCCTCGACGACCGGAGGGTCCGCGTCGGTGGCCCGCGCAGTCAGGCAATGCTCGCCGCGTTGCTGCTGGAAGCCAACCGGATCGTCCCGGTGTCCCGCCTCATGGACGCCGCGTGGGGCAGCCATCCTCCGGCGAGCGCGGACGTCCAGGTCCGCAACCGGGTCGCGGCGGCGCGACGGGCGCTGCGCGCCGCCGGTCTTCCCGGCGACGTGATCGGCACCCACGGCTCCGGATACCTGCTCACCGTCGCCGACGGTCAGCTCGACCTGGACGTCTTCGAGGAACGGGTACGCCGGGCCGAGGGGCGCCTCGACCGGGGCGGCGCCCCGGAGGAGGCGGTGTCCGGGCTGCGCGAGGCGCTGGCGATGTGGCGCGGTCCGGCGCTCGACGGCCTGCGTACGCCGGCGCTCACCGCGGCGGCGCAGCGTCTCGACGAGCGGCGGATGACAGTGGTCGAGCGCTGCCTCGGCCTGGAGCTGGGCCTCGGCCGGTACGACGGGGTGATCGGCGAGCTCACCGAACTGGTCGAGGCGTACCCCTGGCGGGAGTCGCTCGTGGGTCAGCTCATGCGGGCCCTCTACCTGGCGGACCGGCAGGGCGAGGCGCTGGACCGGTTCGACCAGTTGCGCCGCCGCCTGGCCGAGGAACTCGGCGTCGACCCGACGGCGCAGCTGATCCGGCTGCGCGACCTGATCCTGCGCAACGACCCCAGCCTGCGGTCGCCGCCCGACGCGGGGCCGGTCGTCGCGCCGCCCGACCACCCGGCCGCCTCCGGAACGCGCCAGGCCGACTCGGGAACGCGCCAAGCCGCCGACCCGAACGGAGCCGCCGGACGGGATGGGGTCGCCGGACCGCAGGGGCCCACCGATTCGGGCGAGGCCGCCACACCCCACGGGTCCGCCGATTCGGTCGGCGCCGAAGCCACCGACGCCCCCGGGGCGTGGGCCGGGCGCCCACCGGTCCGGATGCTGCCGGCCGGCCTCACCGACTTCGTCGGCCGGGAGGAGCAGACGGCGGCGGTCCTGCGGTGGCTTCCGGAACGGCCGGCGGTCGCCGTGACGGCGATCAGCGGCCTGCCCGGCGTCGGCAAGACCGCGCTGGCGGTCCGGATCGCCCACCACCTCGGCCCGGCGTACCCCGGTCCGCACCTGTACGTCGACCTGAACGGGCACGAGCATCCGTCGTCTCCGGTCGAGGTGCTCGGGCGGTTCCTGCGGGCGCTCGGCGTGCCCGGCGCGGAGATCCCCGCCGACCTGGAGGAACGCGCCGCGCTGTTCCGGGGGGCGATGGCCGAGCGGCCCGGTCTGGTGCTGCTGGACAACGCGGCCGGCGCGGCGCAGGTGCGCCCCCTGCTGCCCGGGACGGACACCGTCGTGCTGATCACGAGCCGGCGCGCGCTCGTCGACGTCGACGGCGCCTACCAGCTGCGGCTGGACCCGCTGCCCGAGGCGGACGCGCTGCGGCTGCTCGCCGGCATCATCGGCGCGGACCGCGTCGCTGCCGAGCCCGGCTCCGCCTCGGACGTCGTCCACCACTGCGGACTGCTGCCGCTGGCGGTGCGGATCGCGGGCGCCCGGCTGGCGATACCCGGCGTGCCGTCGCTGCGGCAGGCGGCGGCGCAGCTCGCCGAACTCTCGCACCGGCTGGACCACCTCACCCGCGCCGACCGCAGCGTACGGGCGGCGTTCCACTCGGCGTACGTGGCGCTGGACGAGCCGGCCCGGCGGCTGCTGCGCCGGTTCGCCGTGCTGGACCTCGACCGGGCCCCGCCGTGGCTGCCCGGCGTCCTGCTCGACGACGAGGCGGGCGCGGCGGACGCGGTAACCGGTCTGGTCGAGGCCAACCTGGTCGAGGTGACCGGACCGGACGAGCTGGGCCAGGTCCGCTATCACCTCCACGATCTGGTCCGCGCCTTCGCCCGGGAGCGCGCCGCGCGGGAGGAGGGGCCGCGGGAACGGCCGGAGGTGCTGCGGCGCGTCTTCGGCACCTGGCTGACGCTGGTCGAGCAGGCCCGGGTGGCGCTGAGTCACGAGAGTGGCGCCGCCATCGTCGCCGACCTGCCGAGGTCACCGGCGCCCACCGGTGAGCACCTGAGCGACCCGAAGCGCTGGTTCAGCGCCGAACGGGCCGCCCTGCTGGTCAGCGTCGAGCAGGCCGCCGCGACGCCCGGCCTGGAGGACTACTCCTGGGCGCTGGCCTGGCACTGCGACTACTACCTGTTCGTCGACGCCCGGCTGGACGAGCTGACCCGGGTCACCGAGACCGGGCTGGCGGCCGCCGAGCGCCGGCGGCACCCCGAGGGGATCGCCCGGCTCCGGCTCTGCGTGGCGTTCGCGGCCCTGCTGCGCAGTGACCTGGAGGCCGCGCTCGGCTACGCGCAGGCCGCCGCCGCGGCGGCCGAGCCGCTCGCCCAACCCTGGCTGCGGGCCGACATCGCCGGGGTCGAGAACCAGGTGTACGAGGGACTGGGGGACCGGGCGTCGGCGCGCGCGAGCCTGGTCCGCTCCATCGAGCTCTACCAGGAAGCCGGTGACGAGGTCGCCGCCGGACCGAAACTCGTCCGGCTGGGCGTACTCCAGTTGCAGGAGGGCGATCCGGCCGCCGGGGAGACGCTCGCCCGGGCCGTCGCGCTGCTGCGGGCCGCCGGCACGCCCCGGCCGCTCGCGTTCGGCCTGCGCGCGTCGGGCCGCTGGCACGATCACCGCGGCGCGGTGGACGAGGCCCGGGCGGCGTACCTGGAAGCCCTGGATCTGGTCCGGCGGCACGGTGACCGGCTCGGTGAGGTGGCGCTGCTCAGCGAGGTCGCCGCGATGCTCGCGGGGCACGGCCGGCTGGGCGAGGCGGCCGGGTACGCCGACACCGCCCTGGAGCAGGCCCGCGAGACGCGGGTCGCGGCGTACCTGGCCTACGCCCGGTACGCCCAGGGACGGATCAGCCTGATGTCGGGCGAGCCGGCGCGGGCGCGGGTCCTGCTCGAACAGGCGGCCGGCGACCTGACGGCCAGCCCGCCGCTGCAGGTGGAGGCCCTGATGGACCTGGCCCGGGCGGTGGAGCGGCTGACCGGGGCCGAGGCAGCCCGGGACGTCTGGCGGCGCGCCCACGCGGTGGCTGCCCGGATCGGGGCCACTGCCACGGCGGACCAGATCGAGCGGCGGCTGGCCGGACCGTAGCCTGGCCGGGAGGGATTAGCCGGCCGGGAGTGGTCAGCCGGCCGGGAGTCGTCTGTCCGGCCGACAGTCGTCGCGGCCGGGTTGTCGGATCCGGCCGGACGGCTCCGACCCACCGGCGAGCGCGCCCCACCGGGACGCGCCGCAACGCGGAGGAACACATCATGGGCACTGTCATCTACTGGGTGCACACGTCGGTCGACGGCTTCATCGAGGGGCCGAACGGCGAGTTCGACTGGCCGGAGATGGGGGAGGAGCTGTCCGCGTACTCGATGGACCTGTCCGAGCGGGCCGCCGCCTTCGTCTACGGGCGGCGGGTGTGGGAGATGATGGCCGCCTACTGGCCGCAGGTCGAGTCGATTTCCGACCACCCGCACGACCTGGCGTTCGCGCCGATCTGGCGGCGTACCCCGAAGGTCGTGGTCTCCCGCACGCTCGCCGAGGCCGGCCACGGCGCCCTGGTCGTCGGCGGCGGCGACCTGGCCACGGAGCTGGCGGAGGTCCGCGAGCGGTTCCCCGGCGACCTGCTGCTCACCGGCGGCACCGGCGCGGCGACGGCGCTGGCCGCGCTCGGGCTCGTCGACGAGTTCCAGGTGATCGTGCACCCGGTGGTGCTCGGCGGCGGGCGGCAGGTGCTGCCCGGCCTGGCCCGGCAGAGCCTGCGGCTGGTCGGGACGCGCACCTTCGACGGGCGGTCGGTGCTGCTGCGCTACGCGCGGGCCTGACGGGTCAGCGCCCACGGCGGCGGGGCCGGTACGTGGCGAGCGCGGCCGGTACGCCGCGGCGCACGATGCCGGCCCGGTCGCTGTCCCCGCGCAGCACCGCCGCGGCGGTCTTGCGGGCCTGCTCGGCGGTGAAGTGCGGCGGCAGCATCAGCTCGGCCGGGTCCACCACCGCGTTGACCACCACCGGCCGGTCCGTGTCGAGCACCCGCTGCCACAGGCCGTCCACCAGGCCGGGGGAGTCGACAAGCTCACCGCCGAGGCCCAGCACCTCGGCCCACCTGTGGTACGCCACGTCGGGCAGGTCCTGGCTGTCCGGGAACATCGGCGTGCCCTCGCCGGAGCGCTGCTCCCAGCTGACGAACGCCAGATCCCGGTTGTTGAGCACCAGCACCACGAACCGGGGGTCGGACCACTCCCGCCAGTACTTCGCCACCGTGATCAGCTCGTTGACGCCGTTCATCTGCATCGCCCCGTCGCCGAGCAGCGCGATCACCGGGCGGTCCGGGTGGGCGAACTTCGCCGCCAGCGCGTACGGCATCCCGCCGCCCATGGACAGCAGCGTGCCGGAGAGGCTGGCCAGCATGCCGGGGCGCACGCGCACGTGGCGGGCGTACCAGGCGGTGGCGGTGCCGCAGTCCACGGCGAGCATGGCGTCGCCTGGTAGCGCGTCGTCGAGCGTGGCGAACAGCGACTGCGGGTTCACCGGCTCGGCCGGCTGGGCGGCCACCTCGCGCTGCGCGGCCCGCCACTTGCCGGTGGCGTCGGCGATCGTGGCCCGCCAGGCGGTCGGGCCCGGCCCCGGGCCCAGCTCCCTGAGCAGGGCGCGCAGCGTCGGCCCGGCGTCGCCGGTCAGGTTCACCTCGGTCGGGTAGCGCAGCCCCATCCGGGTGCCGTCGATGTCGATCTGCACCGCCCGGGCCTGCCCCTCGGGCGGGTAGAACTCCGAGTACGGCATCTGGCTGCCGACGATCAGCAGCCTGTCGCACTCGCGCATGAGCTGCCAGCTCGGGCGGCTGCCGAGCAGGCCGATCGCGCCGGTCACCCAGGGCTGGCGGTGGTCGACGGCGGCGAAGCCGAGCAGCGCGGTGGCCACCCCGGCGCCGAGGCGGTCGGCGATCCGGCGTACCTCGTCCTCGGCGCCCAGCGCGCCCTGCCCGACCAGCATCGCCACCCGCTCGCCGCCGCGCAGCACCTCGGCGGCCCGGCGCACGTCGGCCTCCGGCGGCACTGTCGGCTCGCTGCTCGGCACGGCGCTGGTGTGGTAGTAGCCGTGGGCGTGCGGCGGGTGCGGCACCGCCGGCAGGTCCTGCACGTCGGAGGGGAGGACCAGGGCGGTCACGGTACGCCGGGCCAGCGCGGTGCGGCAGGCCCGGTCCACCAGGTGCCGGGCCTGGGACGGGTCGTCGAGCTGGGCCAGGAAGGCCGAGGCCACGTCCTTGTAGAGCGAGACCAGGTCCACCTCCTGGTAGTAGCCGCCGCCCTCGGCGGGCAGCGCGGTGTGCCCGAGCAGCGCCACCACCGGCTGGTGGTCGAGCTTGGCGTCGTAGAGGCCGTTGAGGGCGTGGATCGCGCCCGGACCGCTCGTCACCACCACGCAGCCGAGCGGACCGCCGCCGTACTTGACGTGCGCGCCGGCCGCGAAACCGGCGGTCTCCTCGTGCCGGACCTGGATGAACCGGGCACGCCCCTCGGCGCGTTGCAGCGCCGAGGTCATGCCGTTGATCCCGTCGCCCGGGTAGCCGTAGTAGCGGTGCACGCCCCATTCGGCGAGCCGGGCCACCAGATAGTCGGCGACTGTGGCGTCGCGAGGGAGGTTGCCGTCGTGCTCCGCGCCCATCGTGGTCCCTCCGTCGCGTCGGCCTTCGGCTCCGTTCCCCGCCCGGGGCGGCGGAAACCCGGCCCGTGCCGGGGCGGCCGGGCGGGCCGGGCAGAATCGCCTGGTGCCCGTCCACGAGATCACCGACCCCGACGACGACCGGATCGCCGACTACCGCGCGCTCACCGACGTGGAGCTGCGTACCCGCTGGGAACCGCCGCACGGGCTGTTCATCGCCGAGGGGGAACTGGTGCTGCGGCGGGCGCTGCGGGCCGGCTACCCGGCCCGGTCGTACCTGGTCGACGCCAAGCGGGTGGACCAGCTCGCCGACCTCGACACCGGCGACACCCCGGTGTACGCGGCCTCGCCGGACGTGCTCCAGCGCGCCACCGGCTTCCACGTGCACCGGGGCGTGCTCGCGTCGTTCCACCGCAGGCTGCTGCCGTCGGCCGACGAGGTGCTGGCCGCCGCCCGGCGGGTGGTGATCCTGGAGGACGTCAACAACCACACCAACCTGGGGGCTGTTTTTCGAGGCGCCGCCGCGCTCGGCATCGACGCGGTGCTGCTGTCCCCGACCTGCGCCGACCCGCTCTACCGGCGCAGCGTACGGGTCAGCATGGGCGAGGTGTTCGCGGTCCCGTACGCGAAGCTCGACAGCTGGCCCGCAGGGCTGGACCAGGTCCGGGCGGCCGGGTTCACGGTGCTCGCCATGACGCCCGCGCCGGATGCCGTACCGATGCAGCGGCTGACCCCGGCGCAGCGGGAGCGGGCGGCGTTGCTGCTCGGGGCGGAGGGGCCGGGTCTGACCGCGGCGGCGCAGGCGGCCAGCGACGTGCGGGTGGTGATCCCGATGCGGCGCGGCGTGGACTCGCTGAACGTGGCCGCCGCCGCGGCGGTGGCGTTCTGGGAGCTGGGGCGCGACGACCTGCTCTGACGTACGGCTTGCATGACCATGCGAGACCGTGCATAATCTTCCTTGTGTCCAAGGTTCTCACCTCCCTGCCCATCGGCGAACGTGTCGGCATCGCCTTCTCCGGCGGCCTCGACACCTCGGTCGCGGTCGCGTGGATGCGCGACAAGGGCGCCGTCCCGTGCGCCTACACCGCCGACATCGGCCAGTACGACGAGCCCGACATCGCCTCGGTGCCCGGCCGCGCCCACACCTACGGCGCCGAGGTCGCCCGGCTCGTCGACTGCCGCGCCGCGCTGGTCGAGGAAGGGCTGGCGGCACTGACCTGCGGCGCCTTCCACATCCGCTCCGGCGGGCGGGCCTACTTCAACACCACCCCGCTGGGCCGGGCCGTGACCGGCACGCTGCTGGTGCGGGCGATGATCGCCGACGACGTGCAGATCTGGGGCGACGGCTCGACGTTCAAGGGCAACGACATCGAGCGGTTCTACCGCTACGGCCTGCTTGCCAACCCGCAGCTGCGGATCTACAAGCCGTGGCTGGACACCGACTTCGTCACCGAACTGGGCGGGCGCACCGAGATGTCGGAGTGGCTGCTGGAGCGCGGCCTGCCGTACCGGGACAGCACCGAGAAGGCGTACTCCACCGACGCCAACATCTGGGGCGCCACCCACGAGGCCAAGACGCTCGAACACCTCGACACCGGCATCGAGACGGTCGAGCCGATCATGGGCGTGAAGTTCTGGGACCCGTCCGTGGAGATCCCCACCGAGGACGTCACCATCGGCTTCGACCAGGGCCGCCCCGTGACGATCAACGGCAAGGAGTTCGGCAGCGCCGTCGACCTGGTGCTGGAGGCCAACGCCATCGGCGGCCGGCACGGCCTGGGCATGTCCGACCAGATCGAGAACCGGATCATCGAGGCCAAGAGCCGGGGCATCTACGAGGCGCCCGGCATGGCGCTGCTGCACGCCGCGTACGAGCGGCTGGTCAACGCCATCCACAACGAGGACACGCTGGCGAACTACCACAACGAGGGCCGCCGCCTCGGACGCCTCATGTACGAGGGCCGCTGGCTGGACCCGCAGGCGCTGATGCTGCGCGAGTCGCTGCAGCGCTGGGTCGGCACGGCGGTCACCGGCGAGGTCACGCTGCGGCTGCGCCGGGGCGAGGACTACTCGATCCTCGACACCACCGGCCCGGCGTTCAGCTACCACCCGGACAAGCTGTCGATGGAGCGCACCCAGGACTCGGCGTTCGGCCCGGCCGACCGGATCGGCCAGCTCACCATGCGTAACCTCGACATCGCCGACTCCCGCGCCAAGCTGGAGCAGTACGCCTTCGTCGGCATGGTCGGCGGCGGCAACCCGCAGCGGGTCGTGGGCGCCGCCCAGGCCGCCTCGACCGGGCTGATCGGCGCCATGCCGCAGGGCGGCGCCGAGGCCATCGCGTCCCGGGGCGTGCCCACCGCCGAGGACGAGGCGCTCGACCGGGCCGCCATGGAGTTCGGCGTCGACTGATCCGCCGTCGGCCGGCTCGTCCTCCCCGGCGAGCCGGCCGGTGCGGCCCTCGGCAACGGCGGTGACGCAGGGTAGCGTGTCGCCCGTGTTCCCTACCGTGCGTGAGGTCCTGGACCTGGTGCCCATGCGCCACGGTGCGCCGCGCCTGGTCGCCGGGAGCGCCGGGCTGGACCGCCCGGTGCGGTGGGTGCACATCGCCGAGGTGCCCGACATCGCCACCCTGCTCGGCGGCGGGGAACTGGTCCTGACCACCGGCATCGGGCTGCCGGCCGACGACGCCGGGCTGCGTGAGTTCATCGGCACCCTGGCCGACGTCGGCGCCTCCGGGCTGGTGGTCGAGCTGGGCCGCCGGTACCTCACCGGTGTGCCCCGGGTGATGGCCGCCGCCGCCGAACGCCGCGGCCTGCCCCTGGTCGAGCTGCGCCGGGGCACCCCGTTCGTCCGGATCACCGAGGCGGTACACGGCCTGATCGTGGACGCCCAGCTCACCGAGCTGCGCGCCACCGAGGAGATCCACCAGCGGTTCACCGACCTGTCCGTGGAGGGCGCCGAACCGGCCGAGGTGCTGCGGCAGGCCGCCGAACTGGCCGGCTGCCCGATGGTGCTGGAGAACCTGTCCCGGCAGGTGCTCGCGTACGACCCGGCGGGGGAGAACGCGGAACTGCTGCTGGACGGCTGGGAACAGAACTCCCGGCAGATCCGCCCCGCCGGGCGCACCGCGTACGACCCGGGCAGCGGCTGGCTGGTCACCACAGTCGGGGCGCGCGGGCAGGACTGGGGACGGCTGCTGCTGCGCTGGCCGGTCGCCGAGTCCACCCCGCCGACCCGGCTGACAATCCTGATCGAGCGGGCCGCCTCCACGCTGGCCCTGGGACGGCTGATCCGGCGCGACGCCGAGGGCCTGGAACGGCAGATCCACCGCACGCTGCTGACCGCGCTCATCGACCACTCCCGCCCGGTGGACGAGGTGGCGCTGCGCGCCAAGGCGCTCGGCGTCGTCCTCGACCGCCGGCACCTGGTCGGCGTGGTGGTCCGGCATCGCGGCGACGAGCCGGCCGCCGACGCCGGCCCGGGCGCCGACGCCGACCCCGAGGCCGGCCCGGCCCGCCTGCGCGACCTCGCCGAGGCGGTCGGCCAGGCCGTGCGGGACGCCAAACTGACCGCCCTGACCAGCGCCGTCGACGACCATGCGGTGGGGGCGCTGCTGGCGCTGCCCGACGAGGCCGCCGAGGAGAAGGCACTCGCCGCGTTCGCCACGGCGTTGCGCCGGGTACGCCTCGACGCCGCCCCGTCCCGCCCTCCGGCGTCCCGCACCGTGGTGGCGGCCGGTTCCGGCGTGGGCAGCCTGCGCGAGGCGCGCCGTTCACTTGTCGAGGCGCGCCAGATCGCCGAGGCGGCCCGGCGGGACCCCCGTGACCTGCTCTGCTACCGGTTGCCGCACGTCGGGCTGGCCGGTCTGCTGCACCTGCTGCGCGACGAGCCCCGGTTGCAGACGTTCGTCGAGCGTGAACTCGGGCCACTGCTCACGTACGACGCCCAGCACCCCCGCGAGCAGTTGCTCGGCACGCTGCGCGCGTACCTGGAGCAGGGGCGGAACAAGTCGGCCGGGGCGGCCGCGGCGCACCTGTCCCGGCCGGCCTTCTACGAGCGGCTGGCCCGGATCGGCCGCATCCTCGACGCCGACCTGGACTCGGTCGACAGGTGCCTGTCCCTGCACGTGGCCCTGCTGGCCCTGGACGCCATCCGCACCCCCTGACCCCCCGGGTCCGGCTGAGTTCGCCGATCTTGGAGTTGTGGCGCCCGGGATGCCCCGAAACGCCCCGTTCTGTGCGGTGCCACAACTCCAAGATCGACGAGTGTCGAGTGGTGATCATCAGGTCAGGGCGGTCAGGGCCTTGGCGTAGAGGGCCGGGACGAAGTTCGGGCCGCCGGGAGTGAACACGTCGGAGGTCGCCGCCGCCTGCCAGGCGGTGTCGGGCAGGGCCGCGACCAGGGCGCGTACCACCGGGGCGTCGCGCCACTGGTCCTGCTGGGCGAGCAGGCTCAGCGCCACGACCGACTCCTCCACCTCGCCGACGCACTCGAACGGCTTGTGCCCGTCGACGCCGAGCAGCTCCCGGTAGCCGGGCACCTGGGACTCGTCGGCCAGCAGGTCGCCGCCGAAGATGCCGGTCAGCCGCTCCCGGGGCATGAACGGGGCCATGGCCAGGAACACGAAGCGGCACTTCGGGCAGTCCCGGCACCAGCGTTCGCTCGCGTCGCGCAGCTTGAACGCGGCGTTGCAGCTGGTCACCACCGCGTCGTACCGGTCGATCTCGGCGAAGACCCGGGCGATGTGCAGCTCGGACAGGGAGCGCAGCAGCGAGAAGTAAGGCTCGGTGAGCCCGGCGTGTTCGGCCAGCGCCGCGCGCAGCAGCCCTTCCGCCTCGACGCCCTTGGACCACTGGTGGTTGATCTCGTGACCCTGCCAGATCAGGTTCGGGTCGGACGCCGAGCGCTCGTTGGACATCACCACCGATCCGAGGCCGTGCAGCACGGCGGTGGCGACCGCGATCAGCGAGTTGATCGCGGTGACCGGGATGTGCCCGTTGCGGGCGCCCGCGGCGTTCAGCTCGAACAGCACCGGGTCCAGCCGCCGCCGGGCGGCCAGCGGCACCAGGTCGGACGCCTCGTTTACCGCCACGATCACGTGGTTCGGGTTGACCGAGAAGGGCACCGGGTCGAGGCCGGCGCGGCGCAGCGCCTCCAGCGTGACGATGGAGTCCTTGCCGCCGCCCACCGCCGACAGCGGCCGCCGGTCGGAGTTGTCCAGCGGCGTCGCCGGGTCCACCGTCCCGGCGGGCACCTCGGGGCGCAGTTCCAGCACGTACGGCAGGTCGTTGCGGTACGCGTACTCGGCGAGGCCCTTGGTGTAGACGGCGGTGACCAGCTCGACGGCGGCGGCGCCCAGCGGCGCGGGCAGCACCAGCCGGGGCGGCGCGGCGGCCTTGTAGTAGCTGACGCCGGCGACGACGTGCAGCAGCTCCAGGACCCGCGCCAGGGTGGCCGCTGTGGCATCGGTGACCGGCTCGGACGGCAGCGGTAGCGTGATCACCTCGGTGAATCGCTGCTCGCCGTCGGGACCGGTCAGGGCGTAGTCGAACAGGACCTCGCCGGTGGCGAAGTCGATCGAGTAGGACGGGAAGGTGAAGGCGTCCATCCGCCGCAGCTGCTCGTTGGGCACACGCCATACTAGGCCCTGGTTCGTCCGCCCGTGTCCGGCTGGGCCGACCCCCGACCGCCCTGCACCGACCGAGTCCGAGGAGAGCCCGTGCGCCTGTCTGATCTGCGCGGACGTCATGTCGCCGTCTGGGGCGCCGGCCGCGAGGGCCGGGCCGCGGTGACCGCGATCGCCGCGCACGGGCCGGCCGGCCTGGTCGTGGTCGACGACAGCGCCAACTTCCTCACCCTGCCCTGGGAGGGCCCGCTGGCCGACGCGGCACCGCTGGTGACCGGCGAGGAGGGCTTCGACCGGCTGGCCGCGGCGGACGTCGTGGTCCGCTCGCCGGGGGTGCCGAACACCCACCCGTGGATGGTGGAGCTGCGCCGACGGTCGGTGCCGGTGACCCAGGGCAGCGCGCTGTGGATGGCCGACCACGCGGGCCGGACCGTCGGGGTGACCGGCAGCAAGGGCAAGAGCACCACGTCCAGCCTGATCAGCCACCTGCTCACCGCGATGGACCGGCCGAACGTGTTCGGCGGCAACATCGGGGTGCCGTTGCTGGACCTGCCGGAGGCCGAGCTGTACGTGCTGGAGCTGTCCAGCTACCAGTGCGCCGACCTGACCGACTCGCCCCGGGTGGCGGTGGTGACCGCGCTGTTCCCCGAGCATCTGGACGCGCACGGCGGTGAGCGGGAGTACTACCGGGACAAGCTGAACCTGATCGCGCACGGACCGCACGCTGTCGTGGTCAACGGCGCCGACCCGCGCCTGGCCGCGGAGCTGGGCGACCGGGCCGCGATCCGGGCCGGCTCGCCGGACACCACGCAGGTGGCGACCGGGCCGGACGGCACGCAGTGGTTCCACCTGCGGGACACGCCGCTGTTCCCGCGCGCGGTGCTGCCGCTGGTCGGGCGGCACAACGAGGGCAACCTCTGCGTCGCGCTCGCCGTGCTGGACGCGCTCGGCGTCGACGTGGTGGCGCGTAGGGACAGCCTCGCCGTCGCGGTCGCCGAGTTCCAGGGCCTGGCGCACCGGCTCACCGAGATCGCCGACCCGTCCGGGCTCACCTTCGTCGACGACACGCTCGCCACCAGCCCGTACGCGGCCATGCACGCGATCGACGCGTACGAGGGGCGGCCGCTGACGGTGATCGTCGGCGGCGCCGACCGAGGGCTGGACTACAGCCCGCTGCGCGCGCACCTGGCCGATCGGGAGATCACCGTGATCGGCGTGCCGGACAGCGGCCCCCGCATCGTGGAGGCGCTGTCCGGGCTGCCGTCGGTGCGTACCGAGCTGGCCGACGACCTGGTCGCCGCCGTCGGGCTGTCCCGCAAGCTCACCCCGGCCGGTGGGGTGGTGCTGCTGTCCCCGGCCGCGCCCAGCTACGGCCGGTTCCGCAACTTCGAGCACCGCTCCGAGGTGTTCGCGCAGGCGGTGGCGGACACCGCCCGCTGAGTCAGCCGCGCTCCGCCCGCGTGTGCCGTGGCGGCCCCGGCTCGGCCGACAGGAGCGCGTCGAGCGACTCGGTGGGCGCCGAGCTGCCGACCGGCTCGCGCGGCCCGGGCGCGGTGGCGGCGGCCGCGGTACCGGCGGGCGTCGCCTCGGCAGGCGTCGCCTCGGCAGGCGCCGCCTCGGCGGATGCCGTCTCGGCGTGGGCCGCCCGCTGCTTGACCGGGGTCCAGGCGAACGCGAGCGCCCCGCCCACCAGCGCCAGCAGCATGCCGACCAGGAACCCGCCCAGGTTCGAGGTGAGCCAGGAGACCAGCCCGAGCACCAGGGAGAGCACCGCGTAGAAGACCCGTTGCTGCGGCGTGGTGATCAGCAGTACGCCGCAGATCACCAGGATCGCCGGCACCAGGTACGCGGCCAGGCCCTGCGGCCCGACGTGCAGCAGTACGCCGAGCGGCGCGCGCAGCGTCACCAGCATCTCCGCGCCGCCGAGCGCGATGAGCAGCCCGGCGGTGAACGGCCGGGCGCGCCGCCAGTGCCGCCAGCGTGCGCGGACGCCGGCGGCCGGGGCCGTGTGCTGTCCCGCGGTCACGTCAGCACCCGTCGGAGCTGAAGCCCATGCGCAGGTTGGGCAGCGTGAAGATCGCGGCGGTGGTGGCGTAGTTGTTCTGCCGCAGGTTGGTGATGGTCACCGTGTCGGCCTGCTGGGCGAACACGCCCGGGTTGCCCTTGACCCCGGGGACCTTGTCGACGGTGCTGGCGTCCTGCCCGACGTCGATGTTCTTGAAGGAGGCGTTGCCGGCGATCTCGTCGCCGTCGACCACGAGCGTGCGGGCGGTCACGGGCTTACCGGAATTGCCGGCGGTGATCCGCAGGTTGGTCCCGCCCAGGTTGATGCTCTGGCAGAGATTCGTCAGTTCGGCCTTGTCGATGGCCGAGACGATCACGAGCACCTGCCCGCCGGTGTCGCCCTGGTTGGGGCTGTCCGGGATCATCTGGTCGAGCGTGGCGAACTGTTCGAACCCGGTCCCCTCCAGTTTGTCGGCGGTGACGGTGAACGGCATGCCCGAGATGGCGAACTGCGCGCCGAGGACACCCTGGGCGGTGAGCATCACCATGCCGGCCGCGCCGACCGTCACGGTGCCGAGCGTGACGGCGAACCGGCGCCAGCGTACGCCGCTCCTCGGTTGATCGATCTGCTCCGACATGATGGCTCCCTTTCGAGATCAATTCATCCGCGACGATGTGAATTGGATTCGCGGGATGTCCGCGCCGGGTGGGCGCAGGCCGAAGTTACCGCTGAGTAAAGGGCCGGTCAACTGCCTGTAGCAGATCGTTGGGCGGCATTTGCCAAAAGCGGCCAAAGTGAAAAACCGCTGCGGTTTCTGATCGGTCAGGGATGACCGGTCGGCGCGCACGGCGCCGTGGCGGCCGGTCCGTCGTCCGGCCGGGCGGCCCGGGTGGCGCGCCGGGCGCCCTCGGGGCCGAGAAACGGCGCTGTGGCCGCGTACGTGAGCACCGGCAGCAACAGCGGCAGCTCGTCGGCCCGCCCCTGCGCCACCCGTTCCCGGACGGTGGCGTGGATGCCGCCGACCACTGTGGACACGAGCGCGTCGCGATCCACCTCGGTGCCCGCCGGCTCCGGGCCGGCGTCGGCGAAGAACCGGCGGAAGCTGCGCAGCAGCGCGTCGCGTTCCCGGCGCGCGTCCGGCCCGGCCGCGTCCACCTCGACAAGTGCGATCCGGGCGAAGGCGGGCACGCTGGCCAGCACGTCGAGCAGCGTGCGCAGCGCCGCGCGGGCGGCGTCCGGCCAGGCCGGGCCGGCGTCGCGGTAGGCGTCCTCCATCAGGTGCGACACCACTGCGATGCCGTGCCGGTACGCGGCCAGGAAGGCGTCCTGCTTGCCGGTGAACAGCGCGTAGAAGGCGGGCCGGGTGACGCCGGCCGCGTGGCAGATGTCGCTGACCCGGGCGTTGTCGTAGCCCCGGGCGGCGACCTCGCGGACCAGCCCGTCGAAGAGGCGGTCGCGCTGGGTCGCCGCCACCTCCTCGGCCGGCACGCGGCGCGGGCCGCGCTTGATGGCGCGGTCCGGGTCGCGGCCGTGGCGAGCGCCCGGCAGGGGCACGGGCACCGGTGGCGGCGGGCTCGGGACGGTCACCTATCGACCTCTCTTGATGCGTTGACTTTACGACCCTCCGGGGTTTATAACTTTCGACACGCTCAGTTCACGTCTCGTCACCGCTGGTGATCTCTCCTCGTCGGTCACCCCGTACGTGTCGAAGGAGGGCCGGATGGCTGCCATTATCGCCGCGCGCACCCGTCCCCCCAAGGCCGGGAAGACCGAGGTGACGCGGCGTCGCCGCACTGCGCCACGCCGCCCGGCCCGCTGAGGCCGCAACGGCGCACCACCACTGTCGGCGGTCCGATCCCGGCCGCCGCGCCCACCGGCTCCGTCCACTCCGGACGCCGCCGGCACCGTTTCCTGTCCCACTGCCGGAAGGAACAACCATGCCCAGGTACGGACGCATCGGCGCGGGCCTCGCCGCCCTGGCGCTGCTGACCGGTCTGGTCGGCGCCGCCCCCGCCACCGCCGCACCCACCACCTCGCTGGCCAGCGCCGTGCTGACCTACCCGACCGTCGCCGGCACCGCCGTGTCGGTGGGCGACGTCATCCAGGCCAGCCTGCGCAGCGGTACGAACGCCACGTTCTACTCCTCGACCAGCGGCACCACCGGCATCAAGTGCGCCGCGTCCAGCTTCAGCGCCAAGGTGCTGACCAACCCGACCGCTCCCGGCACCGCGACCGAGAGCCTGACCGCGCAGTCGTTCTCCAGCTGCACGACGAACGTCTTCGGCACCACCGGCGTGCAGAGCGTGACTGTCAACAACCTGCCCTACACCACCTCGGTGACCAGCGCTGGCGTCGTCAAGATCTCTGGGACGACGGCGGCGCCGATCCAGAGCACCGTCGTGCTCAACTCGCTGCTCGGAACGATCACCTGCGTCTACCGGACGAGCACGAACACGCTGACCGGTACGGCGTCCAACGCCACCAACTCGATCACCTTCACCAACCAGGCCCTGACCAAGTTCTCCGGCCCGTCGCTCTGCTTCGGCACCGCGTACTTCACCGCCTCGTACTCGCCGGTGAGGGACACCAGCAAGACCGGCAGCCCGGCGGTCTACGTCAACTGACCACCCGGCACGCGGGCCGGTGCGCGGCGCAACGCCGGGCACCGGCCCCGCACGCCGGTCAGCCCGCCGTCAGCGTCGCGTGCAGCGCGCGCATCGACCGCAGCGCCGACCGGATCTCCTGCAGGTAGCGGCCCGGCGTCAGGGTCGGCTCCGGTACGTCGACCGCGGCGCGCGCGGCCGGGTCCACCCCGACCGTCTCGATGCCGCACCCGTACGGCACGGCGAGCGTCCGCAGCGCGTCGCAGTGCTGGAACGGCACGTAGATCGGGGCGGTCACCATCAGCACGTCGTCGCCCTCGCGCAGCCGCACGTGCTCGGCCCAGAACCGCTGCGTGTCGGCGGTGTGCGCGCGACGGCGGTCCGGCTCGCTCGACGGCGCGGCGAGCACCCGTACCGGGGGCAGCCCGGCCGCCCGGTAGGTGCGCGAGGACCAGGCCCGGTGCGGATGACCCGCCGGCTCGCCGCGCTCCTCGTCCGGCTCGGCCACCCCGAACGCCAGCCGCACCCCGGCGTCGAGGACGTCGACCTCGGTGGCGCAGCCGGGCAGCCCGGCTGCGTCGAGCGTGCGGGACTCGGCCGCAGACAGCGGACGGAAGCTGCCCAGCACCGCCACCTCGCCGGTCACCTCGGCCGCGGCGCCGGCCAGCATCGCCGCGTACGCGGTGCGCCGCAGGCACGCGTGCGCCAGCCCGCCGAGCACCAGCAGGTGCGCGTACCCGGATCGGGCCGGCGCGACGGCGCGGACCAGGCCGAGCGCGGCGGCGGCGCTCAACACCACCTCGGCGGTGGCCGGGTCGAACGCCGGCTCCCGGGCGTCCGGGCGTTCCCGTCCCTGCCGGAAGTCCCAGCGGCGGGCGGAGAACGCGTCCAGGCCGGCCAGCACCGCCGCCAGTTCGCCGTCGGGCCAGTCACCGCCGAAGCGCGCCACCAGGCCCCGCACCGGCGTGGACTCCACCCAGGACCGGATCCCGGCCAGGAGGTGCGCCCGCGTCGTCCCCGCCACGCCGCCCGGCAACGTCACCTGATCCGTCCGCACCCGCCGGATGCTACCGCCGGGCCGACTCGCACAGTGCCGGTTGTCCCGGCCCTGGTCGGGGTGGGAGCGTGCGGGGATCCACCTCCGCTGAAGGGTGCGCCGATGACCTCCGACGACCTGCTGGCCCGGCACCGGGCAGTGCTCCCGTCCTGGATGCCGCTCTACTACGCCGAACCGCTGGAACTCGTCGCCGGTTCCGGTCGCCGGGTCACCGACGCGGCCGGCCGGACCTACCTGGACTTCTTCGGCGGCGTGCTGACCACGATGGTCGGTCACGACATCCCGGAGATCCGGGAGGCGGTCGAGCGGCAACTGCGTACCGGCCTCGTGCACACCTCCACGCTCTACCTGATCCGCCAGCAGGTCGAGCTGGCCGAGAAGATCGCCCGGCTCTCCGGCATCCCGGACGCCCGCGTCTTCTTCACCAACTCCGGCACCGAGGCGAACGAGGCCGCGCTGCTGGTCGCCACGAACCACCGGCGCTCGCACCAGATCCTCGCGGTGCGCAACAGCTACCACGGCCGGTCGTACGCGACGATGGGCGTCACCGGCAACCGCGGCTGGTCGGCCAGCGCGCTGAACCCGTTGCAGGTGGCCTGGCTGCACTCCGGCGAGCGGCTGCGCGGGCTGCTGGCCCGGCTGGATGCCGCGGACCGGGTCGACGCGGCGGTCGAGGACCTGCGCGAGGTGCTCGCCACCCAGACCGCCGGCGACGTGGCCTGCCTGATAGCCGAGCCGGTCCAGGGCGTCGGCGGCTTCGTGCACGGCCCGGACGGCCTCTTCGCCGCCTGGAAGAAGGTGCTGGACGAGCACGGCATCCTGCTGATCAGCGACGAGGTGCAGACCGGGTGGGGTCGCACCGGCGAGCATTTCTGGGGCTACCAGGCGCACGGCGTGACGCCGGACCTGCTCACCTTCGCCAAGGGCATCGGCAACGGCTTCGCGCTGGCCGGGGTGGTCGGCCGGGCCGAGGTGCTGGAGTCGGTGCCGGCGATCAGCTTCTCCACGTTCGGCGGCAACCCGGTCTCCACCGCCGCCGGCAACGCGGTGCTCGACTACCTCCTCGACCACGACCTCCAGGCCAACGCCGCCCGGGTCGGCGCGATCCTCGGCGACGGCCTGCGCGCGGCGACCGCCGGGCTGGACCAGGTCGCCGAGGTGCGCGGCAAGGGCCTGATGCTCGCCGTCGAGTTCGTCCACCCGGGCACCGTCGAGTCGGACGCGGCGCTGACCACCCGCGTCTTCGAGGCGTGCCGGGCCGGCGGCCTCCTGGTGGGCAAGGGCGGCCTGTACGGCAACGTGATCCGGATGGGCCCGCCGCTGACGCTCACCGAGGACGAGGCCCGTGAGGGTCTGGCGATCCTGGTCGAGGCCGTTCACAGCGCGATCGGCGGGTGAACGTCAGTCCGGCCGGTCCTCCCGCCCGGACCTGAGCAGCCACAGCAGACCCGCCCCGGCCAGGTACGCCACGAGCGCCGGGGCGGGCAGGCCCAGCGGCTCCGGCGCCGTCTTGGGCGCGAGGCTGTTCAGCAGCAGGCCGACCAGCACGCCCGCGTACCCGGCGAGGGCCAGTCCGGCGCGCAGCCGCCGCCTCCCGGCCCCGGCCGGACCGGTCGCGGTTGGGCGGCGGGTCCGGGCCTCGACCGGGCCGAAGACGGCGACCAGCACGGCCAGCACCGCGGCCAGCGCGAGCAGCCACGGTACGCGCCACGTCCACCAGGCCGCCGAGCCGACCGGGGGAGTGGGCAGCACGCCGAGCGCGTCCAGCAGGCCGACCAGCAGCACCGCGGCGGTCAGGTGCCAGAGGAACAGGGTGAGCACCACCGCGTTGACCGCGAGCACCGCCTGCCACGGGCCGGACCGGCGCAGCCAGCGCCCGGCCGGGCGCCGCAGCAGCAGGACCAGGCCGAGCTGGGCGGCGGCAGCGGCCATCAGCGCCAGGCTCGGCGGCGCCGCGTTGTCCAGCCGCTCGCCGGGGACGTGCAGCATCGCCACCGGGTACGGCCCGGCCGTCGTGAGCAGCACCAGCGCGACCAGCCCACCGCCGAGCAGGAGCGCGCCCGCCCGGCGGGACAGCGGCAGCCCTCGGCGGAGCAGGCCGGTGCCACCGGCATCGACCCTGTCGTCGCCCGAGGTCGCGTCGCCGGTGCGGCGGGTGTCCGCCCGGGCCGCGTCGTACCAGGCGAAGCCGAGCTGGTGCACGGCCAGCCAGCCGAACAGGTAGTTGCCGTCGGCGAGCACGGCCGGGCCGAGGAGCCGGCCGAGGTCGCCGAGCGCGACGAGCCCGACGAGCACCACCGGCACGGCGAGCCCGAACCGGCGGTGCAGCGCGTACATCGGCGGGGTCAGCGCGACCACCGCGACGTAGGCGACCAGGAACCACAGCGGGATGGTGGCGAACCAGACCACGGCGCGCACCTGCGTCGCGTCGGCGCCGCGCAACGTGGCGATCCCCGCGCCGACGGCCAGGACCAGCAGCAGTACGGTGGTCGGCCGGACCAGCCGGGCGCTGCGGTCGACCAGCCAGCCCGTCGCCGAGCCGCCCCGGCGGCGGCGTGAGGCGAGCGAGGCGGCGTTCGCGTAGCCGCCGACCAGGAAGAACACCGGCATCACCTGGGCCACCCAGGTCAGCGGCCAGGCCCAGCGCAGGTCGGCCAGCGCGGAGTGACCGGCGGGGCGGCCGTCGTCGTACCCGATCGCGGTCACGCCCCAGTGGCCGAGCACGACCATGGCGATGGCCACCGCCCGGAGCAGGTCGATGTAGCGCTCCCGCCCCGGCGGCGTGCGTTGCGCGAGCTGCCGCAGGCGGCGCATGAGGTCAGGCTAGGCGAGCGCGCCGCGACCGGTACGGATAACGGATCGGTCGAGGGGTCTTGTGGTCCCCGTCGCACTGTCGTAGAAATTCTTCAGTGGAAATGCCTTCCGTGAAGACAAGCAACGGTTTGCTCACCAGGCGTACCCGAACCGAGGAGATGCGATGAACAGGCGTGAGATCCTTCGGCGCAGCGCCGCCGCCGGCCTGCTGGCCACCCCCGCCGCCGGCCTGCTCGCCGGCTGCGCCACGTCCGGCGGCGACGACGAGGGCGACGGCGGCGCGTACAAGGGCACGAAGAGCGAGCAGAACCCGCTCGGCGTCGCCGAGGACGCCCCGCTGGAGGTGGTGATCTTCAACGGCGGCTTCGGCGAGGACTACGCAAAGGCCCACGAGGCCATGTACAAGGAGCGGTACCCGAAGGCGGAGATCAAGCACTCGGCCACCGCGGAGATCAGCAAGACGCTCCAGCCCCGCTTCGTCGACGGCAGCCCGCCCGACGTGGTGAACAACTCCGGCGCCGGCCAGATCGACTTCAACGGCCTGGTCTCACAGAACGCCATCGCCGACCTGGGCGAGCTGCTCGCCGCCCCCAGCCTCGACACGCCCGGCAAGACGGTCAAGGACACGCTGCTGCCCGGCACCGTCGAGGTCGGCTCCTACGACGGCCGGTTCCTGGTGCTGAACTACACCTACACGGTGTACGGCATCTGGCACTCCACGAAGCTCTTCGCCGACCGCGGCTGGGAGGACGCCAAGACCTGGGACGACCACATCGCGCTCTGCCGCCGGATCAAGGCCGCCGGCATCGCCCCCTGGACGTACGCCGGTGTGCACCCCCGTTACATGAGCTGGCCGCTGATCTCCACCGCGATCAAGTTCGGCGGTCCGTCGGTCGCGCTGGCCATCGACAACCTGGAGCCCGGCGCCTGGAAGTCGGACGCGATGAAGACCGCCGCCGACGCCTGGCACCAGATCGTCAAGGACAAGTTCATCCTCGCCGGTTCGCCGGGCCTGGACCACAAGCAGTCGCAGACCGCCTGGTGCCAGGGCAAGGCCGCGTTCATCTCCTGCGGCTCCTGGCTGGAGAGCGAGCAGAAGGACGTCACCCCGTCCGGCTTCAACATGACAGTCGCGCCCACGCCGAGCCTCGGCAGCGGCGACAAGCTGCCGTACGAGGCGATCCGGGGCACCGCGGGCGAGCCGTTCATGGTGCCGGCGAAGGCGAAGAACATCGCCGGTGGCCTGGAGTACTTCCGGACCATGCTGTCCCGCAAGGGCGCGCAGGACTTCACCAGGAAGGTCGCCAGCCTGCCCGTGGTCGCCGGCGCCACCGAGGGCATCGACCTGCCGCACGGGCTCGGCACCGTGGTCAAGGCGCTCGACGCGTCCGGGTCCAACGGCTTCAACTGGGTCTACAACAACTACTACCGCAAGCTGGAGCGCAACCTGGTCGACGCGGCCTGCGGCGAGTTCTTCAGCGGCCGGATCGGCCCGGCCGAGTTCCTCGACCAGTGCCAGAAGGGCGCCGACTCGATCGCGCAGGACAGCTCGGTCAAGAAGTACAAGCGGTCCGCGTGATGCGACAGGGTCGCCTCCCCCTGATCCTCACGTTTCTGCTGCCCCCGCTGGCGTTGTACGGCATCTTCGTGCTCTCGCCGTACCTCCAGGCGTTTCAGATCTCCACCACCGACTGGATGGGCTACTCCGCGCAGGCCGACCCGGTCGGCCTGGCGAACTTCCGCACGCTGCTGAACGACGGGTACGTGTGGAACGCGTTGAAGAACAACGCGATCCTGCTCGCCGTGGTGCCGGTGGTGACCATCGCGCTGGGACTGTTCTTCGCCAGCATGCTCACCATGGGCGGACGCAAGGGCCGGGCCGGGGTGACCGGGGTGCGTGGCACCTCGGTCTACCGGCTCGTCTACTTCTTCCCCCAGGTGCTCTCGGTGGTGATCATCGCGCTGCTCTGGAAGGAGATCTACAGTCCGACGAGTGGCCTGCTCAACGGTGCCCTGCGCGCCGTCGGGCTGGCCACCCCGGCCTGGCTCGGCGACCCGCGTTTCGCGTTCTGGTGCGTGCTGGCGGTGATGGTGTGGAGCAACGTCGGCTTCTACGTGGTGCTCTTCGGCGCCGCCATGCAGGCCATCCCGCGCGACATCTACGAGGCGGTGCTGCTCGACGGCGCGTCCCGGACGACGATGCTGCGGAAGATCACCATCCCGCTGCTGTGGGACACCATCCAGGTCGCGTGGATCTACCTGGCCATCGCGGCGCTCGACGGTTTCATCCTGGTCCAGCTCATGACCAACGGCGGGCCGAACTTCTCCTCCGACGTGATCGGGCTGCGGATGTACGACACGTCGTTCGGCAGCGAGAACAAGTTCGGGTACGCCTCGGCGATCGGTGTGGCGATGTTCTTCCTGACCCTCTCGGTGGCGGTGCTGGCGCTGCGCACCGCCCGGCGTGATCGGATCGAGTACTCGTGACCACCGTGGACACCGGCGCCCCGGCCGCCGAGGCGACCCGCGCGGCCACCCCGGCCGACCGTCCGCCCCGGCGTGAGCTGGGCGTGGCGAACGTCTTCTCGCACGGCTTCCTCATGCTCTGGGCGGCCATGACGGTGCTGCCCCTGGCCTGGATGCTGCTCAGCTCGCTGAAGAGCAACGGCGAGATCATCGCCGAGCCGTGGGGGCTGCCCGAGGCGCTGCGCTTCGACAACTGGGCGCGGGCCTGGAGCACGGCGCACATTGGCCGGTTCTTCTTCAACAGCCTGGTGGTGGTGTCCGGCTCGCTGAGCCTGACCATGCTGCTCGGCGCCACCGCCGCGTACGTCTTCGCGCGCTACGAGTTCCGGGGCCGGCAGGTGGTCTACTACCTGTTCGTCGGCGGCATGATGTTCCCGGTGTTCCTGGCCCTGGTACCGCTGTTCTTCGTGGTCCGCAGCGTCGGCCTGCTCGGCACCTGGCCGGGGCTGATCCTGGTCTACACCGCGTACTCGCTGCCGTTCACGGTGTTCTTCCTGACCGCCTTCTTCCGGACGCTGCCGACGTCGGTGGCGGAGGCCGCGATGATCGACGGGTGCGGGCACTTCCGGCTCTTCTTCCGGGTGATGCTGCCGATGGCGAGACCGGGACTGATCAGTGTCGGGATCTTCAACTTCCTGAGCCACTGGAACCAGTTCCTGCTGCCCCAGGTGCTGATCCCGGGTGACGGGCAGGACCGGATGCTCGCCCAGGGCCTGAGTTCGCTGGCGGTCAGCCAGGGCTACGCCGGTGACTACGCCCAGTTGTTCGCCGGGCTGACCATCGCGGTGCTGCCGGTCCTCGTGGTGTACGTGGCGTTCCAGCGCCAGGTCCAGTCCGGACTCACCGCCGGGCAGCTCAAGTGAGGTGGTTGCCACAGGCAACGGGGCAGTGGGGAAGATCGAAGTGACCTAGGGTGAGCCGGCACGCTCATCTATCGACAGGAATATCATGTTCTTCCTCATCTACACGCTGTTGCTGTTGCTCGGCGGCATCGCGATGATCGCGGTAGGCATAGCCGTCAAGGAACAGGGCAAGGGCTCCCGGATCCTCAACGTGGTCGTCGGCCTGGCCTTCTTCGGGTACGGCTTCTACCTGCTTTTCCTCTTCGACGGTGACAGCTACCGGATCTTCTTCTACGTCTTCGTCCTGCCGATCCTGCTGATCGTGCGCGCGGTGAAGGCACGCAAGGAGGCACGCGAGCAGGCGGGTGCGCAGCAGTTCGCAGGCGGCCAGCAGCAGCACCCCGGCGGCCAGCAGCAGTTCGCGCGCGCGCCGCAGTACCCGGGCGGGCAGCAGCAGCCGGGCATGTACCCGGGGGCGGGGCACGGTCAGTCCGGCCAGGCGTTCCCGCCCGCCCAGGGCCAGCCCGCCCTGGGTCAGCCCGCACCGTACGGTGCCGCGCCGCAGGGTCATCCGGCTCAGCCCGCTCCGCAGGGCTGGCACCCGAATCAGCCGAACTCGCAAGACCGATAATGATCGGCCGGAGTACCCGGCCCACGTCGAGAACCGCCGGAAGCGGCGAGTGGAACGCCATGGGTGCCAAATCGGCGTTATGACACCCATGGCGTTCCACCCCACGGCCGAGCGCCGTCGCACAGCGCAGCGCGGCGGGCGGCCAGAGCGGTGGGGCGGGTCAGGCGGGTGGAGGCACGAGGCGGGCGTGCAGCGCCGCCGCGTCGGTCACCTCGGGCAGGTCCCGGGCGGCGAGCCAGGCCGCGGCGGCGGCCCCGTCCCCGGCATCGGAAAGCGGCGCGTCCGGCCACCGGTCGGCCAGTTCCGCGCGTACCGCGCCGGCCAGCGGGGTGTCGCCGGTGAGCAGGCCGCCGCCGAGCACCACCGGATCGGTCGCGCCGGGCGGGCGGATCCGGGACACGCTCTCCGCCAGCGCCGCGGCGGCCTCGGCGATCAGCTCGACAGCCGTCGGCTCCCCGTCGCGGGCCGACGACACCACGAGCGGCGCGAGCCGGGCCAGCTCCACAGGGGGCCGGCGGGTCACCGCCTGCACCACGGCGTCGACTGTCGCGCGCGGGCGGTCGTCCACCTCGGTCACGCCGGTCAGTTCGGTGAGCACCCGTCGGCCCAGGTCACCGGGTGCTTCCGCGCGGTCCAGATCGGCCAGCAGCCGCCGGACCGCCTCGCGGCCGAGCCAGAATCCCGAGCCGGCGTCGCCGAGCAGCCAGCCGTGGCCGTCGGCGGTGCGGTCCAGCCGCAGGTCGCGTACCTGGGCGGCGATCGCGCCGGTGCCGGCGATGAGCACCGTGCCGTCCGGGGCGGCGGTGCCGGAGGCGTAGGCGACCAGGGCGTCGCCGTGCACCGCGTACGGGCAGCGCAGTCCCGCCTCGGCCCAGGCCCTGTCGAACGCGTCGCGGCCGTTCGGGTCGGCCAGGAGGCGGCCGGCTCCGGCGAGGCCGATGACGCCGGCGCGTACCCGGATCGGGTCGATGTCGGCGAGCGCCGCGCGCAGGGCGGCGAGCAGCTCGGCGGCGGCCCGCTCGGCGCCGTGACTGGTCGGGTTGCCGCCACCGGCCCGGCCGGCGCCCAGGCGGGCGCCGTCGAGGCTGAGCGCTGCCGCGCGGGTGGACGTACCCCCGACGTCGAGGCCGACCACGACGGTGTCCGACATGGTCCTCATGCTGGTCGGCCGCGTCGCCGGATGCAAGATCGCGGCCGTGCGCCAGGTAACAGTTTGAAAACTTCGCCCACAGCCTTGACACGGAGGGGCCTTCAGTAAGAACTTTTACCACTAACAGTTAACACTCTTTTCCGAAAGGCGCCCGCCGATGGCCGAGCACGAGGTGGAGACTTCCGCGGCGACCGCGGTGGTCGATGCCGGTCCGGCCGACCGGCTGGGCGCCGACGGGGTGCTGGCCCGGGTCCGGGCCGGCGCGGGAGAGCTGACCGGCGCGTTGCGCCGGGTCGCCGAGCACGTGCTCAGCGACCCGGAGGCGGCGGCCCGGGCCACCATCGTCGAACTGGCCGAGCGCAGCGGCACGTCACCGGCGACCATCACCCGGTTCTGCCGGGCGATGGGCTTCGAGGGGTACGCGGACCTGCGCCTCGGCATCGCCGCCGAGACCGGGCGGGCCCGCTCCGCCGGCTGGACCGTCGACATCGGACGCGAGATCCAGCCCGGCGACCCGCTGTCCCGGGTGCTCGACCAGATCATGGCCGCCGACACGCGGGCCATGCACGACACCGCCGCGCTGCTCGACCTGGCCGAGGTGGAACGGGCCGCGGTCGCCATCGCCGGGGCCAGCCGGGTGAACATCTTCGGCGCCAGCGGCAGCGCGCTCGTCGGCGAGGAGATGCAGTTCAGCCTGCACCGCATCGGGGTGGCGGCATGGGCCTGGAGCGACGTGCACGAAGGGCTGGCCAGCGCCGCGCTGCTGGGCGCCGGGGACGTCGCGCTCGGCATCTCGCACACCGGGCAGACCCGGGAGACGATCGAGCTGCTCGCCGAGGCCGGCAGCCGCGGCGCCACCACCGTCGCGCTCACCGGCTTCCCCCGCTCGCCGCTCGCCGAGCTGGCCGACATCGTGCTGGTCACCGCCAGTCAGGCGACCACGTTCCGGCCCGACGCGCTCTCCGCCCGGCATCCCCAACTCGTCGTGCTCGACCTGCTCTACATCGCGGTGGCGCAGCGTACCCACGACCGCGCCCACGCGGCCTTCCGGCGTACCGCCCAGGCCGTCGACGGGCACAAGGCCGCGAAGGGGTCCCTCTCATGATCAGTGCCCAGCGGTACGCCGACGCGGTCCGCCCGGTACTCGACCGGCTGGTCGACACCCAGGCGTTAGCGGTGGACCGGGCCGCCGACCTGATCGCCTCCGGCCTGCGCGCCGGTGGCGTCCTCCAGGCGTTCGGCGCGGGTCACTCCGAGGCGTTCGCCGCCGAACTGGTCGCCCGGGCCGGTGGCCTGGTCCCCGCCAACCGGCTCTCCCTGCACGACCTCGTGCTGCACGGCGACGCGCCCCGCGACGTGCTCGCCGACCCGAAACTGGAACGCGACCCGGCCGTGGCGCACCAGCTCTACGCGCTGGCGGCGCCGCAGCCGGAGGACGTGTTCGTGGTCGCCTCGCAGTCCGGCATCAACGGCTCGGTGGTCGAGCTGGCGACGCTCGTCAAGCGCGGCGGCCATCAGCTGATCGCTGTCACCTCGGTCGAGCACACCGCGCGGGTCGCCCCTCGGCACCCGTCCGGGCACCGGCTCGCCGACCTCGCCGATGTCGTGCTGGACAACGGCGCGCCGTACGGCGACGCACTGCTGCCGCTCGAGGGCGGCGGCGCGGTCTGTGCGGTCTCCTCGGTCACCGCGGCGCTGCTGGCGCAGCTGCTGACCGCCGAGGTCGTACGACGGTTCCACCAGGCCGGAGAGGTGCCCCCTGTCTACCTCTCCGCCAACGTCCCCGGTGGGGACGAGCACAACCTCGCCCTCGAGTCGCGGTACGCCGGGCGTCTCCGGCGGACCGCCTGACCCGACACCACAAGGAGAGACAAGATGTCGGTTACTCCCGAGAAGTTCGGCGACGTCAGCCGTCGGACGCTGCTGCGGCGGGCCGCCGCGGCCGGTCTGCTGGCCGTACCGGCGGCGGGTCTGCTGAGCGCGTGCGCCGGCAGCGAGCCGAGCAAGTCCGACGGCGGCGGCGCGGCCAAGAGCAAGGACAACCCGTTCGGCGTCAAGGACGGCAGCGCGGTCAAGGTGGTGGTCTTCAACGGCGGCCTGGGCGACCAGTGGGCCAAGGAAGACAAGGTCATCTTCAACGCCAAGCACGCGAACATCACGGTCAACATGTCTTCCACCCAGAAGATCAAGACCGAAGAGCAGCCCAAGATGGCGACGCAGCCGAGCGACCTGGTGATGAACTCGGGCGCCGACATGATGGACCGCAGCACGCTGATCAACGAGGGCGCGATCGAGCCGCTCGACGACCTGCTCACCGCGCCGGCCTGGGACAGCGAAGGGACCGTGGCCGACAGCCTGCTGCCGGGCACCGTCGCCGACGGTACGCAGAACGGCAAGTTCTACGTGGTCAACGTGGCGTACACGGTCTGGGGCAACTGGTACAACGCCGCTCTGTTCAAGAAGGAGGGGTGGACGGCGCCGACCACCTGGGACGAGTTCTTCGCGCTCGCGCCGAAGATCAAGGCCAAGGGCATGGCGCCGTACGTGCACGACGCGGTGCACGGCTACTACCCGCGCTGGGCGCTGTTCGCCAGCATCTGGAAGGCGGTCGGCAAGCAGGCCGTCGTCGACATCGACAACCTGAAGGACGGCGCCTGGAAGGCCGACGGCATCGTCGCGGCGCTGGAGCCGTGGGAGAAGCTGGTCAAGGACAAGCTGCTCCTGCCGGGCAAGCTCGACCACACCCAGTCGCAGCAGGCGTTCCTGGACGGCAAGGCGGCCTTCATCCAGGTCGGCACCTGGCTGAAGAACGAGATGGCCGCGACCATCCCGCCGGGCTTCGAGATGACCATCTCCGACTACTGGAGCAAGAGCGGGGACAAGGCCGCCAAGGACGTCTTCGCCTCCTCCGGCGAGGGATTCGTGGTGCCGAGCAAGGCACCGAACAAGGAGGCCGCGAAGGAGTTCCTGCGGGCCATCCTGTCCAAGGCCGGTTCGGCGAAGTTCGCCGAGCTGACCAAGTCGCTGGCCTCCACCAAGGGCTCCGGCGACAACGTCCAGGACACCGCGTTGGCCTCGGCGAACTCGCTGATGAAGAACGGCAGCTCGGACCTGATCTCGGTCAAGTTCCCGGACTTCTACGCCGACCTGGACAAGGAGAGCCAGAACCTCTCCGAGGAGCTGATGGCCGGCCGCCTCACCGCGCAGCAGTTCGTCGACAAGATGCAGGCGGCCGCCGACAAGGTCGCCAAGGACTCGTCGGTCAAGAAGCAGACCCGCACCGCCTGATCACCGCGAGGAAGTGAGTCCAATGCGGCACGGAGTCGCGCGTTTCGTCACGGGCTTCCTGGCCCTGCCCGTCGCGCTGTACCTGTTCTACGTGGTGTGGCCGTTCGCCCAGGCGGCGGGGTACTCGCTGACCGACTGGGGTGGGTACTCGGATTCCCAGCGCTTCGTCGGGCTGGACAACTACGTCCGGCTGATCTCCGACGAGCTGATCCGGAAGGCGTTCTGGCACAACGTCTTCTTCCTGGTCACCGTGCCGCTGTTCACGATCGCGCTGGCCCTGTTCCTCGCGTTCCTGCTCAACGTGGGCGGACGCGAGGACAGGGCCGGTATCCGCGGGGTGTTCGGCTCCGGGATCTACAAGGTCATCTTCTTCTTCCCGCAGGTGCTGTCGCTGGTGGTCATCGCCGTCATGTGGCAGCAGATCTACCGCACCGACGGGCAGGGCCTGATCAACGGCCTGCTCATCAAGATCGGGCTGGTCGACGCGGACAACCCGATCGCCTTCACCGCCGACCCGGAGCCGTTCCTCGGCGTGCCGGCGGTGCTCTGGTGGCTGCTGTTCATCGCGGTGTGGAGCGGCGCCGGCTTCTACATGGTGCTGTTCTCCGCCGCGATGCAGTCGATCCCGAAGGACATCTACGAGGCCGCCATCCTCGACGGCGCGGGCCGGTTCCACACGTTCTTCCGGGTGACGCTGCCGCTGCTGCGGGACAGCATCTCGGTCGCCTGGGTGTATCTGGGCTTCATCGCGCTGGACATGTACGCGCTGGTCTTCGTCATGACGCCGAGCCAGGGCGGGCCGAACCACGCCAGCGAGATCTTCGCCTCGGTGATCCAGTTCAACGCGTTCCAGAAGGGCCAGTTCGGCTACGCCTGCGCGATCGCTGTCGCGCTGGCCATCTTCACCATCCTGCTGGCCGCGCTCCAGCTGAGGATCACCCGCCGTGAGCGGATCGAGTACTGAGGAGGTCTGGACGATGAGCACTGTGACCCACACCTCCGGTCCGGCCCGGTCCGACACGGCGCCGCCGGACCGGCCGCCGGTGGACCGGCGTACGAAGGACGTCGGCAACGGCTTCGGCGGCCGGATCTTCAACGGCTTCTCGCACCTGTTCCTCGCGGTCTGGGCGATCATGGTGGTCTACCCGCTGCTGTGGGTGGTGATGTCGGCGCTCAAGACCGACTCCGAGGTGATCCGCGAACCGCTGTCCCTGATCCCCGACTCGCTGCAGTGGGACAACTTCGCCCGCGCCTGGACCGCCGGGATCGACAGCTTCTTCCTCAACACGCTGCTCGTGCTCGTGTTCAGCGTGACGTTGACGATGCTGCTCGGCTCGATGGCCGCGTACGTGCTGGCGCGCTACGAGTTCCGCGGCAACCGGTTGATCTACTGGATGTTCCTGTCCGGGCTGACGCTGCCGATCTACCTGGCCGCGGTGCCGCTGTTCAAGGGCGTCTACAACACCGGGGTGAGCCTTCCGCTGCTCGGCCCGAACAAGCACCTCATGCTGATCCTGGTCTACGTGGCCTGGTCGCTGTCGTTCACGATCTTCTTCATGCACTCGTTCTTCCGGACGCTGCCCGACTCGATCGCCGAGGCGGCACAGGTCGACGGGGCCTCGCACACCCGTACGTTCTTCAGCGTGATGCTGCCGATGGCCAAGCCGGGCCTGATCAGCATCGGCATCTTCAACGTGCTCGGCCAGTGGAACCAGTGGTACCTGCCGACGCTGCTCATGCAGTCGGTCTCCGGCGAGCCGAAGAACCAGGTGATCGCCCAGGGCCTGATCGAGCTGTCGGTCAATCAGGGGTACAAGTCCGACTGGTCCGGTCTGTTCGCTGGTGTCACCATGGCGATGCTGCCGGTGCTGATCGTGTACATCGTGTTCCAGCGCCAGGTGCAGTCCGGCCTCACCGCCGGCGTAGGCAAGTAATCCCCCGGATGTAAGGAAGGGCCCCTTGTTAACGCGCAGCGTTAACAAGGGGCCCTTCCTCTACCGCAGGCGTTAAGAGGGGGCCCTTCCTTACATGCGGAGCGTGTCAGGGGGAGGGGGCAGAATGCGTCCGTGCTGATGGCGGTGGTGGCGGACGAGCGGGGCGGCGGAGTGCTGCAACCGCTGCACGCCGACGGCACCCCGTCCGGCCCGGCCGAGGAGGTCGCTGACCTGGCCGCCGCCGTGGCCGCCCGCGAGGCCGCCGGGCACCCCCGCTGGCTCTGGGCCGCCTGGGCGGGCGTCTACCCGGCGCTGCTGCGCGCCGGGGTGCGGCTCGACCGCTGCCACGACGTCGAGCTGACCGAGGCCCTGCTGCTCGGGCACGCGGGCCGCTGGGGCGAGCCCCGAGCGCTGCCCGCCGCCTGGGCCCGGCTGACCGGCGCGCCGGTTCCGCCGGATCCGGCGCCCCGCCCGCCCGAGCCGCCGGGCCACGCCCAGGCCGCGCTCTTCGAGCCGCCGTCGGGCCCGCCCGGTCCGGGCATCACGGT
This sequence comes from Micromonospora echinospora, assembly GCF_014203425.1. NCBI lineage: Bacteria > Bacillati > Actinomycetota > Actinomycetes > Micromonosporales > Micromonosporaceae > Micromonospora > Micromonospora echinospora. The sequence goes on along the minus strand of NZ_JACHJC010000001.1, from coordinate 5,406,072 downwards.
CTTGACCCGGGTGTACGCCGACCAGCTCGCCCGGATCGCCGCGACCACCCACCCCGGCCGGTTCCGGCTGCTGGTGGCCGCCGAGTCGGCGGGCGCGCTGGTGGCCGCCGAGATGGGCGCGGCCGGTCTGCCCTGGCGCGCCGACGTGCACGACGCGATCCTCGCCGACCTGCTCGGTGAGGCGTCACCGGTCGGCGGGCCACCGCGCCGGCTGGCCGAGTTGCAGGCGCGGATCGCTGATGCGTTCGGCGTACGCCAGGTGCACGCCGACTCGCCGGCGGAGCTGTTGCGGGCGTTCGCCCGGGCGGGTGTGGAGCTGCCGAACACGCGGGCCTGGGTGCTGCGTGGGGTGGAGCATCCGGCGGCGCCGCTGGTCCTGGAGTACAAGGAGCTGTACCGGATCTGGACGGCGCACGGCTGGGCCTGGCGCGACGCCTGGGTCTCCGGCGGCCGGTTCCACCCGGAGTACGTACCAGGCGGTGTGGTCTCCGGCCGGTGGGCGACCCGGGGCGGTGGGGCGTTGCAGATCCCGAAGGTGATCCGGCAGGCAGTGGTGGCGGACCCGGGCTGGACGTTCGTGGTGGCCGACGCGGGCCAGCTCGAACCGCGCGTGCTGGCGGCGGTCTCGGGTGACGAGCGGCTCGCCGCGGCGGGCGGCGCCGGTGACCTGTACGCCGCCCTGGCCCGGGACGCGTTCGCCGGTGACCGGGCCAGGGCCAAGGTGGCCCTGCTCGGGGCGATGTACGGGCAGACCGGCGGGGCAGCGGTGCCGGCCCTGGCGGTGTTGCGGAAGAACTATCCGACCGCGTTCGGCTACGTCGAGGCGGCGGCGCGCACCGGTGAGGCGGGCGGGCTGGTCCGGTCCTGGCTGGGCCGCACCTGCCCGCCGGGGTCGGCGGGGTTCGCCGAGGGGGAGGAGACGCTGTCCGACGGCGAGGCCGACCCGCACAGCCCGTCGGCCCGGGCGGCGCGCTCACGCGGGCGCTTCACCCGCAACTTCGTCATCCAGGCCACCGCCGCCGAGTGGGCCTCCACGCTGCTGGCCACGCTCCGCACCGAGTTGGCCGGCACGGAGGCGGAGTTGGTGTTCTTCCAGCACGACGAGGTGGTCGTGCACTGTCCGGCCGGGCAGGCGGCGGCGGTCGCCGAGGCGGTCACCGCGGCCGGCGCGCGGGCCACCCGGCTGCTGTTCGGCGACACTCCGGTCCGGTTCCCGCTCGACCTGTCCACTGTCGACTGCTACGCAGACGCGGCATAGTCACGCAAATTTCCGTTTTGCCCCGCTACCCACCCCTGGTCGCGCTCGTTGGGCCCGGTGTGCGTACGACGGGACGGACCGGGCGGCTGTGCCCGGTCCGTCCCCTGATCGAGGGGGCACCGCTGAACCGGATCGCTGCAATGATCATCGCCGCCGGTGGCGGCCGCCGCATCGGGGGACCCGAAGCGCTGCTGCACCAGGGAGAGAAGCCGCTGGTCAGCCAGATGATCGACACGATGGCCGAGGCAGGCTGCGCGCAGGTCGTGGTCGTCCTGGGCGCGGCGGCCGAGCAGGTGCGGCAGACCACCGACCTGACCGGCGCCACGGTCGTGGTCAACCGCGCGTGGGGCACCGGCGTCGGCTCCTCGATCCGGGCCGGGCTCGCCGCGCTCACCGACGACGACATCGAGGCCGTCGTCGTGGTCCCGGTGGACATGCCCGGGCTCACCGCGACGGCGGTCCGCCGCGTGACCGCCCTGCCGTACCCGGACGTGCTGGTCTGCGCCACCTACGACGGGTTGCGAGGCTACCCGATGCTGTTCGGCCGCCGGCACTGGTCCGGCATCGCCACGCTCGCCAGCGCAGACGTCGGGGCCCGGCCGTACCTGCTGGCGCACAAGGACCAGATCGTCGACATCGCCTGCGACTCGGTGGCCGACGGCAGCCGGATCGACAGCCCGGAGCTGATGGCGCTCTACGGCCTGTCCATCCCCGAGCAGCGCGTCGGCGCCTGAGGCACCCCCGCTTGTCGGACCCGGGTGCCAGGATCGGACCGTGGCCTACGACGAGGACCTGGCGAACCGGGTGCGCGAACTTCTCGGCCCTGAGCCCGACATCTCCGAGCGACGCATGTTCGGCGGCCTGGCGATGATGCTGCGCGGCAACATGGCGGTGGTCGTGCGCGGCGCGGGCGGCCTGATGGTCCGGGTCGACCCGGCCGAGGCCGACAGTGCGCGGGGCGAGCCCGGCGCCGAGGCGACTGTCATGCGGGGCCGGGAAATGCGCGGCTGGGTCACCGTGTCGTCGGACGCCTGCGAGCGCGACGCCGACCTGGCCCGCTGGGTCGACCGGGGTGTCCGCTCCGCGCGCACGCTGCCGGCGAAGTAGCCCGCCGGATATCCGGGTGCGCGACCGGGCCGGCCCGTCCTACGCTGCGGCCAGTCGGCAGCGGGGGATCGGAGACGGCGGATGGCGGTTCACCTCTACGCGGTCAGCCTCGACGCGGGCGACCCGCTGCGGCTCGCGCGGTTCTGGTCCGTGGTGCTGGGCCGGGAGATCGTCGAGCACCCGCGCGAGGGCGTGGCGCTGGGCGGCGACGCCCACAGCGACTTCCGCATCCGGTTCCTGCCCAGCGACGCGCCGAAGACCGCGCAGAACCGGATCCACTTCGACCTGACCAGCGCGTCGCCGCAGGCCCAGCGGGAGACGGTCGGCCGCGCGCTGGCGCTGGGCGGCCGGCACATCGACATCGGCCAGGGCCCGGACGACGACCAGGTGGTGCTCGCCGACCCCGAGGGCAACGAGTTCTGCGTCATCGGCGCGGGCAACACCTTCCTCGCCGGCTGCGGCCCGCTCGGCGCGGTCAACTGCGACGGCACGCGGGCGGCCGGCTGCTTCTGGAGCGAGGCGCTGGGCTGGCCGCTGGTCTGGGACCAGGACGAGGAGACCGCGATCCAGTCGCCCCGAGGTGGCGCGAAGGTCACCTGGAGCGGCCCGCCGCTGATGGATCGCGACGGCCGCGACCGCCTGCACCTGGACCTGGTCGCGGCCGATGACCGGGACGCGGAGGTCGACCGGCTGCTCGCGCTCGGCGCGAGCCGGGCCGGCGCGGGCCGGCACACCGCCGACGACCTGGTGCTGGCCGATCCGGACGGCACCGAGTTCTGCCTGCTGACGCCGCGGTGAGGTGAGGCGCTACCGTCCTGGGGGGACGGTCACCGGGACGTCCGCCACGGGGGAGGGCACAACATGGGCACCACCATCGCTCGTCATCTCGCGGGAGCCACGGCGGCCTGGTTCGTCGTCGTGGCCGAGGCGGTCGTCGGCTACCTCGGCCTGCTGGCGTACGCGCTGGTCACCGGCGCCGACCCGGGCGGCCCGCTGGCCGGACCGCTGCTGGTGCTGATCGCCGCGTTGCTCGGCGTGGCCGCGCTGCCGCTGCTGTTCGCGCCGGCTGTCGCGCTCGGCGAGGCCGCGAGCCGGCGTCGGGCCGCGCCGGCGCTGGCGTACGCCGGGCTCGTCGCGGTCGTGCTGGCCGCCGGGTACGCCGCCGCGGTGGCGGTCGCCACCGACGTGCCCGGCACCTGGGTGCCGCTCGTGGCCGGGATCAGCGCGCTGCTGGCCCTCGCGCCGACGGCGGCGTACGCGCTCACCGCCCGCGGCGTGGGGTGGACGGCCCGGCTGATCCGGCGCCGGGTGGCCGACGCCCGGGTGGTGCGGGCCGAGGCGGGCTGACCCGCCCGGGCTACACCTGGATGTCGAAGCGCTGCAGCACCGAGGGCGCGACCAGCCCCACCGCGGCCAGCACGGACAGGATCGTCATCGCGGTGCGCAGCACCACCGTCTCGGCCTTGCTGCCGGTACGCAGGGCGATCTTGTTGGGCAGCCCGATCATGGTCCACATGCGGCGTTTGATCGGGATGGGCCAGAGGATCGGCACCCCGGCCCGGGTGATCATGTCGCCGAGGATGTGCACGAAACAGCCCACGCCGACGGCGAGGCCGATCATCGGATAGCCGCGGTCGCCGGGCAGGTTGGCGAACGTGAACCAGGCCGCGGCGGCGGACACCAGCGTGACCACCACCCAGCCGGCGCGTTCGGCCCACCTGTCGAACAGCCCGCGCAACGCCAGGCCGATCATGAAGAAGAGGATTCCGACGACCGCCCACTTGCCGTAGTGGGCGCAGAGCGCGGTGGTGCCCCAGCCGACCAGCACCGTGAACGGGATGGTGTGGGTGAGCGTGCGGTGCCCGTTGTTGCGGCGCGGATCCTTGCTGAGCTTGGTGGCGTAGTAGACGCCGAGCGAGATCTTCTCCATCACCTCGGCGACGAAGAGGCTGAACACGCCGAACGTACGGGCCACTGTCGCGCCGCCCTGATTGCGGGTGACCTTCCCGGACAGGTCGAGGTCGGGAAAGAGCGCCCCGCCCGCGCATACCGCGGTGCCCACCGCCAGCGCCAGCGGTGTCTGGTGGTAGTCCGCGAACTGGGCCATCGCCCAGGAGCCGGTCAGCCACACCGACGCGCCCGAGAGCGCGTGGGACGGTCCCATCATCTCGGCTCGCCCTTCCCGAAGATCTTGATCCACAAAAACTACGCCACTGTAGTCAGCCCGTGCGACAGCGGGGCATCAGCCGGACGGTCCACTGGGGAAGGGGTGCCGCGGGCGCCCGACGGCGTACCGCGGTCACCCGGAAGTATGGCGGGACGGGCGGCCGGCGCCACGCCGACTGTCGGTGATGGGACGGGTGGCGTTCAGCCCGCGGTACGGGTGGGCCGGACCGTTCCGAGGCTCGCCCGGATGACGGCGAACTGCTTCGACGCGGCGGCCCAGTCGTCGTCGGACGTGGTCAGGCCGAGCGTCCACCCGGCCCGCTGACCGGGCAGTACGCGCAACGCGTGCATCCGCTCGCCGTACGGCGCGGTCCACCGGCACTCCCACTCCGCGCCCGGACCGTCGGCGGCCAGCCGGACCTTCTCGTACTGCGGCAGCCGCCCTGCGGAGGTCAGGTCCCGCTCGGACGACCGCAGCCGGCCCACCGGATCTCCACCCGGGTACGGCTCGACGCCGAGGATGCGCCGGGTGGCCGGGTCCTGGAAGCAGGTCGTGTCGCCGGAGCGCAGTTGCAGCCACCCGGCGGGCAGGGCGATGTGGAAGCCGCCGGTGTCGGCGGGCCAGACCCAGCCGGCCGGCACGTTCACCGCCGGGTCCTCGGGGGGTGGGCCTTTGCGGACCGGCGTGCCCGTCACGTCCGGCCGGACACAGGGAAAGGGGGGAGGGGGCGCGCCCGGGCCGCCGGGCGGGCGGTCCCAGGGCTGCACGACGGTCTCGCTGGACCTGCGCGCCTCCGGATGGTCGTCGGCGCCGTCGGTGACCGCCAGCGCGGTGCCGACGCCGGTCGCCACGGCGAGCAGCACCGCGCCCACGGCGAGACCCCAGCGTTGCAGCCGCTTCTGATCCTCGGCGTCGAGCGGGCGGTCAGCGGGGCGGGGAACCCCGGTGGGCGAGGGCGGACCGGCCCGCAGCGCGCCGCTGTCGGCGGGGCCGCTGTGGGCGACCGGGGCCGGGCGGGCGACCGGCGCCGCGTCCGGGCCGGCGATGCGCACCGGGCTCAGCGCGTCGGCGCGGGGCGCGGACTCGGGGCCGGTCGGGCTTCCCGGGTCGACGAAGCTGGTGAGGACCGTCGGGCCGAGGCTGACCGGACCCGGACGGTCCGGGGCCTCCCGGGGCGGCTCCGCCGGCGCGGTCGCGGCGGGCTCCGCCCGCCCCAGCTCGCCGGACCGGTCCCGCTGCGGTGGCTCGGAGCGTGGTCGCGGCGGCGGCTCGGGTCGATCCGCCGAGCCCACCGGGCCGGACTGCCCGGAGCGGTCCACCGGCCCGGTGTGCCCGGACTGGCCGGAGCGGGCGGCGGCGCCGGAAGGGCTGGACCGGCCGGATTCGCCGGAGGGGCCGGGCAGGTCGGCGGAGTCGGACGCACCGGCCGGGGTCGCCTGGTCGCCCTCGGCGGGCGGGGCCCACTCGCTGCGCTTCGCCGCCCGGCTCCAGGCGCGGGCGGCGGCGGCCGGCGGCATCAGGTCCGGGTACACGGCGCCCGCCGCCCGGGTCGCCGGCTCGTCACCGGCGCCCGCGCCAGGGGGACGTCCCCGAGCGTCGCCCTCGCGCCCGGCGGACAGCCGGTCGGGCGGTACGGCGGACCGGCCCACGGACCCGCTGCCCGCCGTCGCGTCGGCGTCGGACACCGCGGCCACGCCGAGCAGGCGGGCGGTCTCGTGGTGGCCGAGCCGGGCGCGCGGGTCGCGCCGCAGCAGCCCGGCCAGCACCGGCGTCAGCGGACCGGCGTGCGGCGCGGGGTCGGGCGGCCGGGTGGCGAGCGCGGCGAGCGTCGCCATGGCGGTGCTGCGGGCGTACGGCGAGCGGCCCTCCACGGCGGCGTGCAGCGTGGCGCCGAGCGACCACATGTCCGCCTCGACGCTCGACACGCCTTCGGCGGCCCGCTCCGGCGCCACGTACTGGGGGGAGCCGAGGACCAGGCCGGGGCGGGTCATGGCGCCGTCGCCGCCCTGGAACACGGCCAGCCCGAAGTCGGTGAGCAGCACCCGGCCGTCCCGGGCGAGCAGCACGTTGGCGGGTTTCACGTCCCGGTGCAGCACCCCGGCGTCGTGCGCGGCGCGCAGCCCGGCGAGCACCGCCAGCCCGATCTCGGCGGTCCGCCCGGGCGGCAGTGGCCCGTCGGCCTCGACGATCTCCTGGAGGGAGCGGGACGGGACGTACTCCATGACCAGCCAGGGGTCGCCCTCGACCCGGACCACGTCGTAGACGCGGACCACGTTGGGGTGGTTGAGCCGCGCGGACGTACGCGCCTCGCGCAGCGTCCGGGCGCGCAACTCGTCCCGCTCGTTCTCGGCGAGCCAGTTCGGCGGCACGACCTGCTTCACCGCGACCTCACGGTGCAGCTCCTCGTCGCGCGCCCGCCAGACCTGGCCCATCCCGCCCCGGCCGACCAGGTCGAGCAGGCGGTACCGTCCGGCGATCACTACGTCCCGCACCGCACTCCTCACCGCTGGTCAGTGGTCCACAATAGCCAACGGATCGGACGGTACCTATCGCCTGGCGGAACGTCATGCCCTAACTGGCCGTACCGGCAAGCAGATTCCCTTCCGGAATGGTGATCGCGGAACGATCCCGGGCCAGCAGGGCGGTGGCCCGGCGGGCATGGAACGCGTCGTGGTCGCGGCGCGCGGCGGCGTAGCTGCCCGCGGTGCGGGCGGCGATCGCCGACCAGGCGTACCGCTGCGTCACCATGGTCCGGGCCCGGCGCGCCACCCGGCGGGCGAAGACCTCGTCGGCGAGCAGCCGGTCGACGGCGCCGGCCAGCGCGTCCGGGTCGCCGTGCGGGAACGTCACCCCGGTCACCCCGGGCTCGACGATCTCGGCCAGCCCGCCGGTGCGGGCCACCGCCAGAGGCGCGCCGGCGGCCGCCGCCTCCAGCGCGATCATGCCGAACGGCTCGTAGAGGCTGGGGATCACCGTGGCGTCGGTGGCGGCGAGCACGGCGGGAAGCTGGGTGGAGTCCATGAAGCCGGCGAACCGGATCGTGTCGCCGAGGCGCAGCCGCCGCGCCTGGTCGACCAGCTCGTCCTTGTACGGGCCGTCCCCGGCGATCACCACCCGCAGGCCGGGGTGCCGGTCGGCCAGGCGCGGCACGGCGTGCACCAGGTGCTGCACGCCCTTCTCGTAGACCAGCCGGCCGGCGTACCCGACGAGCGGCCCGCCCGCCGCGAAGCGGGCCCGGGCCGAGGCCACCGCGTGCGGCCGGGCCCGCCAGGCCCGGTTGTCGACGCCGTTGGCGACCACGTCGATGCGCCCGGACGGTACGCCGAACAGCCGGGCCACCTGGTCGCGCATGTACCCGGAGCAGGCGATCACCCGCCCGGAGGCGTTGCTCAACCAGTGCTCGACGCCGTGGATGGTGCGGTTCATCTCCTCCGGCAGCCAGCCCTGGTGCCGGCCGGCCTCGGTGGCGTGGATGGTGGTCACGAGTGGCACGTCCAGGTGTTCGGCCAGCGTGACGGCGGTGTGCGCGACCAGCCAGTCGTGGGCGTGGATGACGTCGTAGGCGCCGGAGGAGGTGGCGCGCAGCGCGGCCCGGGTCAGCGTGTGGTTGAAGGCCATGGTCCAGGCCAGCAGCGAGCCGGTGGCGAGGGGGAAGCGGACGGGGTCCTCGGCGGCGCGGACGACGCGTACGCCGTCGGCGTACTCCTCCAGGGGTGCGCCTTCGGCGTGGCGGGTGACGACCGTGACCTCGTGCCCGGCGGCGGCCAGCGCGACGGACAGCGCGTGGACGTGGCGGCCGAGGCCGCCGACGAGCACCGGCGGGTACTCCCAGGAGAGCAGCAGCACCCGCAGGCGCCGGGCGGGCTGGATGTCGATCACTTCGGCGTCAGCTGACACGCGGCCCCCTTTGAGTTGTGGTGTCCCCACCTCCGGCGGCGTCGCCGCGGGCGTCCGGTGGGGCCGCCACCCATCCTGCCGAGGGGTCGATAACCGGCGGCGACGCGCCGGTTGCCGGTCTGTAACGCGTTACCGGCGGGAGCGCCGCGCGCGCAGCAGCTCGGCGACCGACCACGCCTGGAACGGGCAGCCGGTGGCCGCGTGCGGGGCGGCGCCGTCGGCGGTCTCGCTCACCGAGCCCAGGCCGTCCTCGGCGAGGTGGCCCTCCAGCCCCACCAGCAGGTCGTCGGCGGGCAGCCCGGCCCGGCGGTACGCGTCGAGCAGCGGCCCGGTCAGCCACGGCCAGACCGTGCCCTGGTGGTACGCGGAGTCCCGCTCGGCCGGGCCGCCCCGGTGCCGACCGGTGTAGCCGGGGGAGCCGGGGGCGAGGCTGCGCGGCCCGAGCGGGGTGACCAGCGCCTCGGTGAGCCGGCGCAGCGTGCCCTCGTCCGGCTCCAGCGGCGCGTACGGCAGGGACCAGGCGAGCAGCTGGTTGGGGCGCAGCAGGTCGTCGTCGTGGTGCGCGGCCCCGCCCAGCGGGTACGCCGGTGCGGGGGCGTCCACCACGTCGTACAGCCAGCCGGCCGGGGCGGGGAACCGCTCCCGGAACGCGGCGGCGGCCCGCCGGTGCAGGGCGTGCAGCCCGGCGGCGTCGCGTCCGGCCAGCTCGGTCAGCTCGGCGAGCCCGGCCAGCCCGTTGATCCACAGCGCGTTGATCTCGACCGGCTTGCCGGTACGCGGGGTCACCGGCACCCCGTACACCCGGGCGTCCATCCAGGTGAGCGCCACGTCCGGCGGGCCGCCCTGGGCCAGCAGCCCGTCGGCCGGGTCGACGCCGATGCCGTACCGGGTGCCCGCCACGTGCGCCTCGACCACGCCGTGCAGCGCGGGCAGCAGCTCGTCGCCGAGGTCGGTGTCGCCGGTGACAGTGACGTGCCGGCTGACCGCGTGCAGGAACCAGAGCGTGGCGTCGACGGTGTTGTACTCGACCCGGCCGGTGTCCGCGGTGTTCGCCAGCATCCCCTCGTTCAGCGTGGCCGCGTACGCCCGCAGCAGGTCCCGGCCCTCGTCGGCCCGGTTCGTGCACAGGAACAGGCCCTCGTAGGAGATCATCGTGTCCCGCGACCAGGCCCCGAACCAGGGATAGCCGGCGACCACGTCCGGGCCGGTGGCGGTGCGTACCACGAACGCGTCGGCGGCGAGCGCGAGCGTCGCGTCGACCGCGTCGCCGGGTTTCGCCGCGGCCACCACCGCCCGGTTGCGCCGCCGGGTCGACTCGACCACCGCGGTCGCCGGTGGCGGCTCCTCGGCCAGGTCGTCCGCCCAGGCCAGCACCGAGACGGTCGCGCCGGGCTCGTCGAGCGCGCCGGTGAACCGGCCCGCGTACCAGAGGTCCTCGTCGGGGTGCAGGCCGCGCTCGGCCTCGGTCCGGTGGCGCACCCCGTGCCACCACTGCCCCTCCGGGGTCCAGTCCGGCCCGGCGAGCCGGTACGCGCCGTCGACCACCGCGCCGCCGGCCGCCGGCTCCAGCCGGGGCGCCGGGCCGTCGGCCCGCCGCTCTCCGTGCGCGTCTCGCCAGGTGCAGGCCGCCGCGAGGTCCAGCCGCACCGGGCCGCCGGAGATCAACCGGTGTACGACGGCGACGCACGAGCGGCCGTACGTCATGGCGACCTCCCGTTCGATCACCACGTCACCGATGCGCCACCGCCAGCGCGGCACCCCGTCGGTGAGGTCGAAGCGTTCCAGCAGCTCGAAGCCACGCGGGTCGACCACGCCGGAGGACCACTCGTGCGCGCCGAGGCGGACCTGCCGCCCCGACGGCAGGGTCACCGCCGGGTCGAGGCTGACGAGTCCCACCTTTCGGGACGCGGGCGTGTCGCCGGCCACCACGAGCAGTCCGTGGTACCGGCGGGTGCGCAGCCCGGCGACGGTACCCATGGCGTATCCGCCGAGCCCGTCCGTGACCAGCCATTCCCGCGCGGCGGCGGCGGACAGCTCCCCGCAGACCCGTGGCCCGAAACGGATGTCGATCAACTTTCCTCCACCGGCAGCGAGGTGTGACATGCCACGACGAGAATGGCCGCTGTGGAGAAGTACCCCGGCGGCGTCGAAGATGTGCCAGTGATCACCGACCGGTCGACCTCCGCGTCCCCCGACCCCGAGCGGCACCGGCTCGCCCAGGCCGACGCCGGGGAGCAGGACTGGCGCGCATGGGGCCCCTATCTGTCCGAGCGGGCGTGGGGGACGGTACGTGAGGACTACAGCGAGCACGGCACGGCCTGGGACTACTTCCCCCACGATCACGCGCGGTCCCGAGCCTACCGGTGGAACGAGGACGGCATGGGAGGCGTCTGCGACGACCGGCAGACGTTCTGCTTCGCCCTCGCGCTGTGGAACGGGCGCGACCCGATCCTCAAGGAGCGGATGTTCGGCCTCGGCGGCGACGGCGGCAACCACGGCGAGGACGCCAAGGAGTACTGGTGGTACCTCGACAGCACCCCCACGCACTCCTTCATGCGCTGGCGCTACCACTACCCGCAGGCCGCCTTCCCGTACGACGAGCTGGTCGCGGTGAACGCGCTGCGCGGCCGGGACGACACCGAGTACGAGCTGGTCGACACCGGCATCTTCGACGACGACAGGTACTGGGCGGTGACGGTCGACTACGCCAAGGCGTCGCCGACCGACATGTGCGTGGTGATCACCGTGGCGAACCGGGGTGACACCGACGAGACCCTGCACGTGCTGCCCACGCTCTGGTTCCGCAACACCTGGGCCTGGGGGCTGCCCGGCACGGACCGGGTGCCGAAGCTGGTCGGCACGGGTTCCCGGCTCGTCGGTGAGCACTGGGTGCTCGGGCAACTGCTGCTGGAGGGCGACGGCGACCCGGTGCCGCTGCTGTGCGACAACGAGACGAACGCCGAGCGGCTGTGGGGGCTGCCCGGGCGGTCCGCGTACCCGAAGGACGGCATCAACGACCACGTGGTAAACGGCGCGGCCACCGTCAACCCGGAGCGCACCGGCACCAAGGGCGCGCTGCACTACGTGCTCGACGTGCCGGCCGGCGAGCAGCGGCAGATCCGGCTGCGGCTGACCCGCACCGCGCCGCCGCCGGCCGCCGGGCCGCCCGCCCCGGCCGACCTCGGCGACGGGTTCGACGCCGTGCTCTGGGCGCGCCGGGCCGAGGCGAACCGGTTCTTCGACAGCGTCATCCCGGCCGCCGCCACCGCCGACGAGGCCCTGGTCGCCCGCCAGGCCATCGCCGGGCTGATGTGGGGCAAGCAGTTCTACCACTTCGACGTCGAGCGCTGGCTGGCCGGCGACCCCGGCTCCGCGCCACCGCCGGCCGGCCGCCGGCACGGGCGCAACAGCGCCTGGTGGCACATGAACAGCTTCGACGTCATCTCCATGCCGGACCCGTGGGAGTACCCCTGGTACGCGGCCTGGGACCTGGCCTTCCACTGCGTGACCATCGCCCGGGTCGACCCGGGCTTCGCCAAGGAGCAGATCCTCCTGCTGCTGCGCGAGTGGTACCTGCACCCCAACGGGCAGATCCCGGCGTACGAGTGGGCGTTCGGGGACGTGAACCCGCCGGTGCACGCCTGGGCGGCGCTGAAGGTCTTCGAGATCGACGGCTCCCGTGATCACGAGTTCCTCGCCCGCGTCATGCACAAGCTGCTGCTCAACTTCACCTGGTGGGTCAACCGCAAGGACACCGGCGGCAACAACGTCTTCGAGGGCGGCTTCCTCGGGCTGGACAACGTCGGCCCGTTCGACCGCTCGGCCGCGCTGCCGGTCGCCGGGGTGCTGGAGCAGTCCGACGGCACCGGCTGGATGGCCATGTACGCGCTCAACCTGCTCGACATGGCGATCGTGCTGGCCGAGCACGACCGCGCGTACACCGACACCGCCACCAAGTTCTTCGAGCACTTCGCGTACATCGCCGCGGCGGCGTACGAGCAGGGGCTCTGGGACGCCGAGGACGCGTTCTTCTACGACGTGCTGCGCCTGGCCGACGGCACGAAGGTGCCGCTCAAGGTCCGCTCCGTGGTCGGGCTGCTGCCGCTGGCAGCCGTCACCCGGCTCACCGCCCGCACCATGCGCCGCCTGCCCGAGCTGGGCGCGCGGCTGCGCTGGTTCCTCACCAACCGCCCCGAGTACGCCGAGGTGATCGGCGGCCGCCGGATCGGGCCGGACGGCCGCCAGCAACGGCTGCTGTCGATGGTCGCCCCGGACCAGGTGGTGCGGCTGCTGGCCCGGATGCTCGACACCGACGAGTTCCTCTCCGAGTACGGGCTGCGTACGCTGTCCCGCGCCCACCTGGACAAGCCGTTCACCGTCACCCTCGGCGGGCAGGAGTTCAGCGTCGGCTACGAGCCGGCCGAGTCGACCAGCGGCCTGTTCGGCGGCAACTCCAACTGGCGCGGCCCGATCTGGATGCCGACGAACTTCCTGCTGATCAGCGCGTTGCGCGACTACGCCGCGTTCTTCGGCGACGACCTCCAGGTCGAGTACCCGACCCGCTCCGGGGTCAAGCGGTCGCTCGACGAGATCGCCGACGACCTCTCCGCGCGGCTGATCTCGCTGTTCACCCGCGACGGGTGGGGACGGCGACCGATCTACGGCGCCGCGCAGCTGTTCCAGACCCATCCGGACTGGCGCGACCTGATCTGCTTCCCGGAGTACTTCCACGGCGACAACGGCGCCGGGCTCGGCGCCTGGCACCAGACCGGATGGACCGCGCTGGTCGCCGACCTGATCCTCACGTTGCGCCGCTGACGCGCGGGGCGCGACGGGAAGGCCCGCCGCGCCCCGCGCGCTCACGGCAGCGGCAGGAACGCCAGCCGGGCGTGGTACTCGCCGGCCACCGTCACAGTGTCGCTGCCCACCCACAGGCCACTGTCGGTGGCGTACAGCTCCTGGGTGCCGACACCCCGGTCCTTGGTCGGGTTCCACGGCAGTGCCTTGCCCGTGGTCGGGTGGATCGCCCCGATACCCGGCCGGGACACCGCGCCCGGACCGGCCGAGTCGCGGCCCTGCGGGTTGTCCAGCCAGCGCTGGTGCCCGCCGACGTAGACCGCCGCGCCGGTGACCGCCACCGACAGCAGCGTGTCGCCGCCGGTGTAGTTGGCCCAGGTCGGCTGCTTGCCGCCGGTGGCCGTGCCGAACTCGAAGCGCGCCGCGGTGTCGCAGAGCGTGCCCGGGAACGCCGCGCCGGTGGTGACCACCGCGAACCAGGTGCCGTCCGGCGAGATGTCGACGCCGCGCATGTAGACGGGCATCGTCCGCGCGCACTGCGGCTGATAGCGGTCGGTGGCCCAGCCGGAGAGCGTGGCGCCCGACGCGCTCAGGTCGGCGACGGCGATCTGGTGCCTCGCCACGCCCGCGACGCTGCTGAAGCCGCCGACGAACACCAGCCGCCGGCCGTCGGCGGAGACGTCCAGGGCCTCGATCTTCACCGGCGCGGTGGCGCCGGAGGTGGTCGTGCGCGGCCCGGCCAGGTTCAGGTTGACCGACGCGTCGGCCGCCCCGGTGGTGGCGTTCACCGCCGCCAGGGCGCGCCGGGTCACCCCGCCGACGGTCTGGAACGCGCCGCCGACGATCAGCCGGTTGCCGACCAGGCGCATGTCGTTCACCTGGTTGTTCAGCGCCGGCGTGGTGAACCCGGCGACCCGGGCGCCGGTGGCCGCGTCGATCCGGGCCAGCCGGGACGCCGCGGCGCCGTTGACAGTGGTGAACGCGCCACCGATGTAGAGCGAGCGGCCGTCCGGCGCGGCGGCGAGAGCCTTCACCGCGCCGTTCACCTGCGGCCGGAACGTGGTGTCGATCCGGCCGGTGGTCGCGTCGAGGGCCACCAGGCGGGGCATCGCGAGCTGGGCCGACTGCCCGGCGTTGCGCACCTTGGTGAACGTGCCGGCGACGTAGACGCGGTTGCCGATCTGGAGGATCCGGTGCACGGTGCCGTCCAGCGCGTGCGGCGTCCAGTCGACCGGGTTCGTGCCGACGACTGTGGTGTGTGCGGCGTTCACGGCGAGCGCCGGGGATCCCGGCAGCGCCGCGCCCGCGACGGCGAGCGTCGCGGCCACGGCGAGCGCCGCGGCCCGTCTGCGCCCAAGTGGATGATCGGGTGAGATCGTCATGGCCGAAGCATGTCGCCCGACCAGGGATCGCGCAGTCGGGTAGCCGCCGGTAACCGGCCGCCGACCGGATAATCCACATGGTCCGTCCGGAGATCGGGCAGTACGGTGTGCGAGGTCCGCGAGGGAGGGAGCCTCATGCCGCGCCGGGATGCCGCCGTGCTGATCTTCGACGCCGACGACACGCTCTGGGAGAACAACGTCCTGTTCGAGCGGGTGATCGACGACTTCCTCACCTGGCTCGACCATCCCACGCTGGACCGGGCCCGCATCCGCGCGGTCCTCGACGACATCGAGCGGGCCAACGCCGTCGCGCACGGCTACGGCAGCAAGGTGTTCCTGCGCAGCCTCGGCGAGTGCCTGGAGAAGCTGCGCGAACGTCCGGCCACCGCCCGGGAGCGCACCGAGATCGAGCAGCTCGCGGCGGCGCTGATCGGGCACCAGGTCGAGCTGATGCCCGGGGTGGCCGAGACGCTCGACGACCTGGCCGGGCGGCACGAGCTGCTGCTGCTGACCAAGGGCGAGCGCGAGGAGCAGCAGCGCAAGCTGGACGCGTGCGGACTGCTGCACCACTTCCGTTCCGCGCACATCGTGCCGGAGAAGGACGCCGACACGTACCGCTGGCTGGCCCGCGAGCACGCCTTCGACCCGGCCGCCGCCTGGATGATCGGCAATTCCCCGCGCTCGGACATCCTGCCCGCCCGGGCCGCCGGGATGAACGCGGTCTTCATCCCGAACGAGAACACCTGGATCCTGGAGCACGACGAGCTGGACCCGTCCGACTCCCAGGTGATCCGGCTGGCCGCGTTTCCCGACCTGGTCCAGCACTTCTGAGGCGGCAGGTAACGTCCGGTGGGTGCCACTCACCTTCCCGTCGCACCTGGCGCCGGTGCTGCCGCTGAAGCTGTGGCGGCCCCGCTGGTTCGACGGGGTGGCGCTGTGCGCCGGTGCGGTGGCGCCGGATGCGGCGTACCTGCTCACCGGCACGCCGCTGGCGCTGGGCATGCGCACGCACACGCTCGGCGGGCTGCTCTGGTGGGGGCTGCCGGTCGCGCTCGCGTACGCCTGGGTGGCGCGCCGCGTGGTCGCCGGCGTCGCCGCGCACCTGCCGGGGCGGCGGTTGTTCGGCTGGCCCTGGTACGCGACGCTGGCCGGGGTGCGGCACCCCTGGCAGGTGTCGGTCTGCTCGGCGCTCATCGGGGCGTTCAGTCACATCGCGTGGGACCGGGTCAGCCACAGCGAACGCCTGCCCCGGCTGCTCGGCATCGCCGACTTCCACGCCCTGACCGGCGTGTACTGGTACCAGTTCGTGGACGTGACGGCCGGGCTCGGCGGCGGTCTGCTGGTGGTCGTCCTGGCCGTGGGGGAGGCCCGCCGGGGACAGCCGGCCGAGGGCGCGGCGCCACCGCTGCCGGAGGCGAACCCGTCCGTGTTCTGGCGGGTCGCGCTGGCGGTCACCGGGCTCGGCGCGCTGCTGCTGCCCGCGCTGCCCGCGGCGGACGTGCCCGGCCCGGCCGGCGTACGGGCGCTGCACGTGGTCGCGCTGGCGCTCGTCGCCGGCGCTCTCGCCGCCCGGTCCGCCGCGCCGCGACCGGCCGGGCGCAGTACGCACCTCGAAGCCGAACAGCGCGGAACCGGCTGACCCCGTTACGCCGACATGCCGAAATTCCGCATAGACATCAATCACAAGCGCAGCCGCCGGTCATCGCTTGTCCGGCCTGCGCGTACGCGCCTAACCTGAGCCGGCGTCCGCGCCTCGTCGGGGTGAGACGGGGGCGCACCGGAGTCCGGTGGTAAGAGCACCGTGGAGCTGAGTGCGGGCATACCGGCTCGCCGCGCGGAGCCCGGCGAACGGCGTCGTGCCACGCCTGCCGTGTTCCCACGGCGCAGACCGCTACCCAACCGGACGGCCGGGGTCAGGGCCGGGGAGTTGCGGACCCGGTCCTGACCCGTCCGGCCCTGCCGCCCCGCTTCGCCACCGGCACCTCTCCCGATCGATGCGCCCGCCGTCAGCGGGACAGTTCTGCCTGCTCGCGGCGCGGCTGCCCGCACTCCCGCCGCCGACCGGGAAGTAGCTGACGGATAGCCCAGCGTGTATGTGCGGTTCCTAGCCTTCACCCGTCCTGTCACCGGAGTTGACCGGAGGGTAACGGGTGAGGAGACCATCACGAGGCGCCCTGATCGGGGGCCTGGCGTTGGCCATGGTGGCCACGCTGGGCGGGGCAGCGGTCCTACCGGACCGCGACCCAGCCGCAACAAAACAGGCCGCCGCGCCGAGCGGGAAGAACGACGACAGCGGACTGCTGGACCGGCTCGGCGACGCCGCGCGCGGCCTGGTCGCCGGTGGCGGCAACCGGGCCCGGCCCGAGGTGGTCAGCGCCGGTCTCCACCGCGACGAGAAGCCCGTCGCCGGCCGGAAGTGGCCGGCGCAGAAGCGGGTCAAGGAGCTGCCCGGCCGACGGACCGAGAAGGCCAAGGTCTATCAGCTGGCCGACGGCCGGCTGCAGGCGGAGATCTCCGCCACGCCGTTGCACTACCGGGACGGCAAGGGCAGGTGGCAGCCCATCGACACCACGGTCCGTCCGGTGGACGAGCCCGGCTACGCGCAGGGCAACCTGACCAACGCCTACACCAGTCTCTTCGGCGACAGCTCGGACGAGCTGGTCCGCTTCGAGCGCGACGGCCGCGCGATCGAGCTGGGCCTGGCCGGCGCCGCCAAGGACGTCAGCCCGAAGGTTTCGGGCTCCACTGTGACGTACCCGGGGCTGGCCGGCGGCGCGGACGTGGTCTACGACGTCACAAGCACCGCGCTGAAGGAGAAGATCGTCCTGCGGCAGGCGCCGGCCGGTCCGGCGTCCTACACGTTCACCCTGAAGACGGCGGGCCTCACCGCGCAGCAGCGCGCGGACGGCTCGATCGCGTTCCTCGGCCGCGACGGCGGCGCTCCGGTGTTCGTCATGCCGCCGCCGTTCATGTACGACAGCAAGGACGACAAGTCCTCCCCGCACGGCAAGGTGTGGTCGGACAAGGTCACCCAGAAGGTGACCAGCTCGGGTGGCACGTCGACGGTCACCGTCACCGCGGACACCGCCTGGCTGACCGACCGGTCCCGGGTCTACCCGGTGGTGATCGACCCGACGATCAAGCTGCAGCCGGTGCCCACCGACGCGCAGGACGTGCAGATCTACTCCGGCGCCACGACCACCAACTACAACGACACCTACCAGCTGAAGGTCGGCACGGACGCGTCGAACGCGTACCGCACGCTGGTCAAGTTCGACGTCGGCTCGATCCCGCGGAACACGCCGATCGACGACGCGCAGCTGCAGATGTACTACTCGCAGACCCACCACGCGTGGGGCTTCGACGTGGCGATGGAGGCCCGCCGGGTCACCCAGCCCTGGAGCGAGAGTACCGCGACCTGGGCGAACATGAACGCCAACATGGCCGCCCAGCCGGCCGGCAACATGGTCACGCAGGACGACGGCGACGCCGGCACCTCGGTGTCCGGCACCTGGTCGTACTCGGGCAACACGGCGCTGACCGGGCTCGCAGTCAACGGCGACTACCGCTACAACAACGACACCACCACCGGCCACACCCACACCTGGGTGCCGACCATCACCGAGGCCGGCAACTACCAGGTCGAGGTCCACTACGTGTCGGAGTCGGACCGGCCGACGAACGCGCCGTACACCGTGCACTACAACGGCGGCTCGAAGACGTACACGGTCGACCAGACCGGCAGCGCCCGCGGCGAGTGGAAGACCCTCGGCGTGCACCCGTTCGCGGCCGGCACCACCGGCAAGGTCGTCCTCGGGGACGTGTCCGGCAAGTCGGTGATCGCCGACGCGGTGCGGTTCACCAAGTGGGGTGCGGCCACCAAGAAGGCCTCGGTCTCCAACGTGTGGAGCTCCTTCCCGGTCCGCAACGTGGTGCAGGACTGGGTGAACGGCGCGTACGCCAACAACGGCTTCATGGTGAAGGCGGTCGACGAGGCGGACAAGGGGCGCGGCGGCCCGATCTACGAGGCCTCCGAGTACGCGTACAACAACGCCCGCCGGGACTACAACCTGCCGAAGCTGGTCATCACGTACGGCCGGCCGGGCGTGGCGGTCAGCCCGCCGACGACGCTCACCGCCACCGGCGCGGTGCTGGACTGGCCGGCGTACGCCGACCCGTCGTCGTCCACCGCCGACGACGCGGTGGAGTACCAGGTGCACCGCAGCATCTACCAGAACTTCACCCCGTCGGCGGCGACCCTGATCGCCCCGGTGTCCACGAGCACCCGCACCTACCAGGACACCACGGCGATCCCGACGGCGGCGGACAACACCGACCCGCTGGCGCGGAAGTTCTACTACTACATGGTCGCGGTGAAGACCCGCGACGGGCAGGTCCTCGCCGGGCCCACCCAGTCGGCGATCCTGCCGAAGGCGGGCCAGATCACCCGGATCTACCGCACCGGCACCACCGACACCACGCTGTCCCAGGCCCGCCCGACGGAGAACGTGGACGTCTACGACGGTGACCCGTACGTCAGCCCGGGCAACAACTCGCCCTACTACGGGGACACCCGCGGCCTGGTGAAGTTCCCGACGCTGACCGGCATCCCGGCCAACGCCAAGGTCGTCGACGCCGACCTGCGGCTGTACAGCAGCGGGCTCTACCCGGGCACCGACACCGACGAGCACGTCGACGTCCACAAGCTGACCAGGAACTTCACCGAGACCAGCGCGACGTGGAACACCTACGACGGCACCAACGCGTGGACCACCGCCGGCGGTGACTACGACACGACCTGGAAGGCGAGCTACAACCAGTTCACGAACGACCCCAAGTGGGCCTCCTGGGACGTGACCCCGGCGGCCGACGGCTGGGTCAAGGACCCGACGAAGAACTTCGGCCTGCTGCTGCGCCAGCGCGACGAGGCGAACCAGACCGCACGGGCGGTGCTGCTGTCGTCCGAGGCGCAGGAACCGCTGCTGCGGCCCACGCTGGAGGTCACCTACCTTGAGCAGACCGCGGAGTCGACGTACTACGCGGCCTCGACGCCGGCGCTGGCCACCGCCAACTCCACGTACACGGTGCCGGTGACCCTGTCGAACCCGACGCTCACGGCCTGGAACCCGACCGACTGGGAACTGGCCTACGACTGGAAGCGGGCCGACGGGGTCACCGACGGCGCGGACGCCAGTTACGAGCTGCGGACCGCACTGCCGAAGAGCGTCCCGGCCGGCGGCACCGTCGACGTGGCCGCACAGGTGAAGACGCCGCCGTCGTCCACCGAGGGCAACGAGCGCACCGACTACGTCCTGCAGTGGGACCTGCGCAACAAGCTCACCGGCAAGAAGCTGTCGGAGACCGCGTCGATCCCGGCGCTGCCGCAGAACATCTCGGTGGAGGAGCCGACCTCCGACCAGCTCGGCCTGGAGAAGTTCTACTCGTACGCGGGGAAGAACACCGGCGCCGGCGGCAGCCTGATGAACAACCTGTACTCCGGCAACACGGTCTGGTCGTACAACGCGTTCAACAACCCGTCCCGGGGCCTGTCGACGTTCGTCCGGATGTCCTACAACTCGCTGGACACCACCGACACGGTGGCCGGGTACGGCTGGTCGCTGCAGGCGTCGTCGATGATGCGCCTCGGCGCCCCGCTGGACTTCCACCCCAACCCGAACCCCACCAAGGTCACCCTGACCGACGGTGACGGCACCAGCCACCGGTTCACCTGGGACGCGACCGCGAACGAGTGGAAGAGCCCGAAGGGTGTGCACCTCTACCTGCAGAAGTACGGCAGCGTGGACTGCAAGCCCAACACCGACGAGCCGAAGGCGTGGGTGCTCACCCGGCCGGACCGGACGCAGTTCTTCTACGACTGCGAGGGCTTCCTGTCGAGCGTCGTCGACAACAACGGCAACGAGATGCTCTTCACCTACGAGGAGCGCAAGTCCAACAACAAGCCGACGAAGTTCCTGCGGTACATCACCGACCCGATCGGCCGGATCACGCTGACCATCGACTACTACGCCAAGGGTCAGACGTACGACTACATCAACGACACCACCTGGACGCGGGTCTCCGGCGCGACGAACCTGACCAACCCGAAGATCATCGACCACATCTCGCAGATCACCGACGTCTCGGGACGCAAGCTCACGTTCACCTACACGGACAAGGGCCTGCTCGGTGAGCTGATCGACGGCGCCGGCTCGACGAACGGCACGCCGAAGACGTTCAAGTTCGCCTACGACATGACCCAGGGCAACAAGAACGTCAAGCTGGTCAAGGTCACCGACCCGCGGGGCAACGCGACAGGCCTGGTCTACAACTACCCGCAGAACGGGGACGACCCGAAGTTCCACTGGACCACGAAGTCCTACACCGACCGGCTCGGCCACCTGACCCAGTTCGCCTACGTCGACCCGGACGGCCCGCAGGGCAACAACATCAACACCACTGTCACCGACGCGGAGAACCACGCCTCCCAGTACCTGCTGGACGGCTACGGCCGGGCGTACCAGGTCACCAACGCCAAGAACGAGGTCACCAGGACCGGCTGGGACGACGACCACAACGTCATCCGGCTGGAGGAGGCCAACACCGCCGTCTCCACCTGGTCGTTCGACCCGAAGACCGGCTACCCGACCCAGATCCGGGACGCCGAGGCGGTCAAGAACGGCTGGCCGGGCACGGTGCTGACCTACCAGCGCCAGCTCAACGGTTACGTGGCCGAGGTGGCCAGCAAGACCAGCTCCGAGGGCCGCAAGTGGACCTTCACGTACACCGGTGAGGGCGACGTCGCGACGGTCACCGACCCGGTCGGCAACACCACGCCGGCCGACGGCGACTACACGAGCGTCAACACCTACGACGAGTGGGGCCAGCTGCTCAGCGCCCGGGACGCCAACGGCAACACCACGGCGTACGGCCCGTTTCACCCGAGCGGCTACCCGACGACCATCACCGACGCGGGCACCGGCAAGTCGTACTTCACCTACGACGACCGGGGCAACGTCACCGAGGTCAAGAACGGCAAGAACGCCAAGGTCACCCAGGCGTACGACACGTTCGGCCGGCCCACCACCAAGGTGGAGCCGATGGACGCGGCGAACAACCGCTTCATCACCACCAAGGCCCCGGTGTACGACCCGAACGACAACATCACCACCGCGTACGCCGCGAACGGCGCCGTGTCGACCTCCGTCTACGACAAGGCGGACCAGGTCGTCGAGACCCTCGTCCCGAAGGACGAGTCGGGCGACCCGGAGCGGAAGACCACCACGACGTACGACAAGGTCGGCAACGTCCTCACCGTCACCGAGCCGCAGGGCAACCTGACCTCGACGGCCGGCGACTACACCACGACCACGAAGTACGACGCGATCTACCAGCCGACCGAGGTCACCAACGGCCTCGGCCAGAAGGTGAAGTCGGAGTACGACAACGTCGGCAACGTCACGGTCCTGTACGACGCGAAGAAGACCGCCAGTGCGGCGGACGACTTCACCACGAAGTACGAGTACGACCTGAACCGCCGGGTCGTGAAGACCACCGACGCGGCGGGCAAGTTCACCACCGCCCGCTACGACAAGGACGGCCTGACGCTCGGCACCACCGACGCCGACGGCAACGAGTCGCTGGCGACGTACGACGCCCGCGGCGCGCTCGTCGAGTCGAAGGTGCCGCACAGCAAGGACGGCTCCGGCACCGTCACCTACCGCACCACCAAGTACGAGTACGACCAGGTCGGCAACCAGACGAAGCTGATCACCCCGCGCGGGGTGGACACCACCGACGACGCCGACGACTTCTCCGTGGTGACCGTCTACGACGCGCTCAACCGAAAGAAGGAGGAGTGGTCGTCCTACGACAAGGACGACAGCCGCTACAACAAGCCCGACAAGACCTTCTACAGCTACGACGAGATCGGCAACCTGACGAAGGTCAGCGCGCCGCCGTCGGACGGGCAGACGGTCCGCAACGACACCGAGTACACCTACTACGACAACGGGTGGACCCGGACGTCCAAGGACCCGTGGGACATCGTCAACTCCTACGACTACAACGACCTGGGCCAGCAGACCAAGAACACGCTGAGCTCCGCCGGCGGGTCGACCACGCGGACGATGACCTGGCAGTACTACCAGTCCGGCAACGAGAAGGGACGGTCGGAGGACGGCCTGCCGGTCGGCAAGGACGTGGTCCTGGTCGACAACACCGACACCAACAACACCGCCTCGCAGGGCACCTGGACCAACGGGGCCGCCACCGGGCAGTGGGGCTACGACGTCGCCACCGCCCCGGCCGGCAGCGGGTCGGCGCAGTTCAACTGGCAGCTGACCATCCCGCGCGACGGCACGTACGAGGTGTTCGTCAGGCACCCGCAGGTCACCGGTGCCGCGACGGACGCGAAGTTCACCATCACCCACGACGGCGGCAGTGTCACCAAGACGGTGAACCAGACGCAGAACACCGGCGCCTGGATCAGCCTGGGCAGCTACTCCTTCAAGGAGGAGGGCGCCCAGAAGATCACCGTCACCGACCAGGCGACCGGCAAGGTGCTGGCCGACGCGGTCAAGCTGGTGCGGGACAACGCCGCGGACGTCGACAACGAGCGCAAGGAGTTCACCTACCGGTACAACCCGAACGGGATGATGGTCGAGGTCAAGGACCTCAGCCCGGGCGCGAAGATCGGCCGGTACGACATCGCGTACGACCAGCTCAACCAGATCTCCACGGTGAAGGAGTTCGCCGGGCTCAGCGACACGAGCGCGAAGAACACCACGGCGCTGACCTACGACGACAACGGCAACCCGCTCACCTCGACCCACGACCTCACCTGGTCGAAGATCGAGTACGACCCGCGGGACATGGTCGCCAAGGTCACCAACGCCGACTCGCCGACGGCCGGCAACCAGCAGATCTCGTCGTTCACCTACACCAACCGCGGGCAGGTGCTCAAGCAGACCAAGCCCAACGGCAACACGGTGGACTTCGAGTACTACCTCGACGGCGCCACCAAGCGTCAGCTGGAGAAGACGTCCGGCGGCGCCACGGTCGCCGAGCACAACCTCCAGTACCAGGCCAACGGGCACCCGTCGCGGGACGTGCTGAAGCTGATGAACGCCGACAACTCGTCGGACTACATCGACAACACGTACGTCTTCAGCTACGACCCGCAGGACCGGATCGCCAAGCTGGACAAGACCGGTGACAGCACCTCCACGGAGACCTACACCTACGACGCCAACGGCAACACGGTGTCGCAGACCGTCGGGGGGACGACAAGTACCAGCAAGTACGACCGGAACCGGCTGCACTCGACCACCACGGCGGGTGTGACCTCGACGTACAACTACGACCCGCTGGGGCGCCTCGACACGGTGTCGGTCGGTGGCCAGCGGGCGCAGAAGTACTACTACGACGGCTTCGACCGGACCGCGAAGACCACAGCGGGCATCGGCGCCAACGCCAAGTCGACCACCTACGTGTACGACCCGTTCGACCGGACGGTGTCGCAGACGACGGCCGGCAAGACCACCCTGTTCACGTACCTGGGGATGGACAACCAGGTGCTGCGCGAGGAGGTCGCGGGCAAGGCGACGAAGTCGTACCAGTACGCGCCGTGGGGTCAGCAGCTGACCCAGATCAAGCACAAGGACGACGGGGCGCGGGAGTACTCGCAGTTCATCTACCGGCCGCGCGGCGACGTCATCGGCATCACGAAGGAGGACGGCAAGACCCGGGCGACGTACGGGTACACCGCGTACGGCAAGGACGACTCGTCGCAGTTCACCGGCGTGGACAAGCCGGGCGCGCAGCCGGAGGGCGAGGAGCCGTACAACGCGTTCCGGTTCAACGCCTCCCGGTGGGACGCGGGTTCGGGCACGTACGACATGGGGTTCCGCAACTACGACCCGGGCCTGAACCGGTTCCTGACGCGGGACACCTACGGCGGCGCGATGGCGGACATGGCGCTGGGGATGGATCCGTTCACCGGTAACCGGTACGCGTTCGCCGGCGGGAACCCGATCAGCTTCATCGAGCTGGACGGGCACCTGTTCGGGATGTCGTGGTCGGACATCGGCCACGCCACCCTGGACGTGGTCGGCATGGTGCCGGTGGTCGGTGAGGTAGCCGACGTCGCCAACGGCATCTGGTACGCGGCCGAGGGCAACTACGTCGACGCGGCGTTGTCGATGGCCTCGGCGATCCCGCTGGCGGGCAACGCGGTGACGGCGGCAAAGCTGGCCAAGACCGGCAAGAAGATCGCCGACGGTATCGACACCGCCAACGACGTCAAGAAGGGCGTCGAGGCGACCACCGACGCCTCCAAGGCGTTGCCCACCAACACCCCGAAGCCGAAGACCGAGACCCCGGCGAAGCCGACCAAGTGCAACAGCTTCGTCCCGGGCACCAGGGTGCTGCTGGCCGACGGCTCGACCAAGGCGATCGAGGACGTGAAGGTCGGGGACCGGGTCCTCGCCTCCGACGTCGAGTCGGGCGACCGGCAGAGCCGTCCGGTCACCCATTTGATCCCGGGTGCCGGGGTCAAGAAGCTCGTGACCATCGTCGTGGACACCGACGGCAAGTCCGGCGACAAGACCGGCACCATCGTGGCCACTGACGGTCACCGGTTCTACCTGCCGGACTCCGGGGTCTGGGTCACCGCAGGCCAGCTCAAGGCCGGCGCCTGGCTCCAGACGTCGTCGGGCACCTGGGTCCAGATCTCTGCCATCCGGCACAAGACCCAGGTCCAGCGAGTACACAACTTCACCGTTGACGGACAGCACACCTACTACGTCCTGGTCGGCGAAACCCCCGTACTCGCCCACAACGATGCCTGTCCGACCAAGTCGGATGCACAGCTCCAGGAGGACGCCGACGCGATTGCCGAGACCTGGCGTACCAGGTACGGGGACCGTGCGTACAACGGGACGACGGTGAGTACGGGCCACCTGAATGGAGAACTTGTCTACACCGTCAATCGAAACAACACCAATCCGGACGCCCGGGCTCTGGCCGAGCAGCTCGGATATCGGCGAGTGGCCGGATCGGATCTGCGGGGCCCTAACCAGACGGATGCTGAGCAGATTCTGCTGAATGCCGTCGACAAGGGTCGGGTTGGGTCCAACGGTCGTATTGCAACCTCAAGAATTCCCTGTGGCGCGGTGCGGCCAACCGGCAAGCCGGGCCAGGATTGTGGCGGCAGAATCGGGAGTGGTAAGTATCCGAATATCCGGGTAGTTGGTAGATGGGGGGCCGGCGTAGGTTAGCTCCGCATTGCTGGTTGACAACTCTGGCTAGACCCGTCCCAGCCGTCGCCTCCCACATTCAGGGAGGCGACGGCTGGCGCGCGGGTCTCACGCCTTTCGCCGGCGGGCGCCGACGCCCAGTCGTGTGCTGCGCAAAGAAGGTCCGCGGGGTGTCGGTGTGCAGGTGAGCAGCTCGTTGTCGGGTTCGGTATGATTGGTGCTATGCCCGCAGTGGCCGTGCAGCCTGGTAAATGAAGCGTGTCATGTCATCAACCGGCGCCGTCTCCAGTCGGGTCGAAATTGCCCGCCGTGTGGTTCGGATTTGCGTAACTTGGCTATAGAAACTGGAGGACCAGGTGCTACTCTGGGATCGTGAGATGCAGCCGCTGCGGGGTGAACTGCAGAATATTCAGCCTTCGCAAAGGCTCGCTCTTGCAATGACGGCGATGGAGTGGACCCGTAATGCAATGGGTCAGATCGAGGTAGAAGAAGTTCGCGGCTACCTGGATCGAGGTATGGCGGCCGGGCGCGAAGCAGTGGCCGCCGGTCGAGACAAGATCGAGCTCTCCGACGAGGTGCTCGACGAGTACGAGGATGTGCTGGATCTGGCGGAGGAGCCCGGCACCTCGCACATGATGTCGGCTTTGCTGGCCTGTGCCGACGCACCCGACGGCCTCACCGGCGAAGTCCTGTACGGCGTTCTTTCCTTTTGTTACGAAGGTCTTCTCGATCGAGAGGAAGTCCCGGAGTGGACTGAGGAGGCTGAGCGGGCGAATGCCAGGTGCGTGGAGACGATTGCTTTTCAGAAGAGGCTCGTTCGTGAGGCGATGCCGCACTGAGAGGATCACGGCACCCGAATCGCGGCTCTGCGGTCGCTTCGCTCCTCAGGTCCGGGGTGCCCAAAGTCCGTGACATGGGGATCCAACCCGAACCCTCGAAAGCCGAGTTGACGCAAGGGTGAGCTTCATGAAGGCCGTCACCACCGGTTCATGGGATCCCCAGCAGGCGCTGGGGTTGTGCCGCGCCTTCATGGCTGAGTGGATGGGTGGGGTCGAGGCCGGCGATGGCGTCTCGGCTGCTGAGCTGGAGGCTACCGAGCGCGCTCTCGGATTCTCGATCCCACCCCTCCTCCGGGATTTCCACGGTTTGTTGGGAAAAAGACAGGACGCCTTGCGGCTGCAGGACCCGATGTTGAGACCTGACGAGTTCTACCTGGACGGTCCCGACATCCCGGTAATTCGCGAAGAGAATCAGGGAAGTGTGCTATGGGGTTTTCCCTGTGACGGCGGCCTGGATTCCGAGATGAAGTGGAAGGACGCCCATAGCGGTTCTGCGGCTCGCTGGCGTGACTACGGTCAACCACTCTCCGCGTTTTTGCTCGAAGCCGTCATCGGTGAAGCATGTTCAGCGAGTCGGTGCACACCGTCTACGGCTACCTGGATGAGGCGCGCTACCGCCGCTCCCTGTCCGACTCGTTCAAACCCCTTGTCATTCCACCGCGCGGGAGCTGCTGTACCCACACTTGTGCCGGTGACCCGATCTGCGTCGGCGCGACCTGTGCGCGGTGCTGAGGCGCGCCAGGCGGGCGGTATGTACGCTGCGGGGATGCCGGTACCGCGACGGCACCGAGACCTCCGTGGACCGGAGCGACCGGCCTCTGCCTCCCGTCACGCGGCGTGGCCAACCCGAAGCGTCCCCAGTGGTGTTTTTGTTACCTCGACACACCGCCAACAACATTGACATTCATCACGCTTAATTGTCCGGTTCCACCCTTGTTGGCCGCGAACCAGGCGCTTAGCGTGGGCGGCGCGTCTAGGGTTTACGGGGAGCGGCGCGATGGAACTTCAGATTCGGCTTCTGGGCACAGTGGAGCTGTGCGTCGACGGCGAGACCGTCACGCCCGGCGCGGCGAAGAGACGGGCCGTCCTGGCCGGGCTGGCGATCGAGGCGAACCACTCGGTCTCCCTGCCCCGGCTGGCCCGGATGGTCTGGTCCGACCACCCGCCGACGTCCGCCACTGCCAACCTCCGTACTCACGCGGCGGGCCTGCGGCGCACGATGGGCGACCGGCTGGTCGCCCGTCCGCAGGCGTACGAGCTGAGGCTGGCGCCGCACGAGCTGGACGTGACCGAGTTCCAGCGACTGGCGGGGCAGGGGCGGTCACTGCTCGCGTCGGCCGATCCGGCCGGCGCGATCGACACGCTCACTTCGGCCCTGGCCTGGTGGCGGGGCCCGTCCGGTGACGGCCTGCCCCGGAGCACCGCGCTGGACAACCGGTGGGCCGCCCTCGACGAGCAGCGGCTACAGGTCTTCGAGGAACTGACCGAGGCGCGGCTGGCCGCCGGTGAGCACGCCCACCTCCTGTCCGAGCTGCGCGCGCACCTGGCCGCGCACCCGTTGCGGGAGCGGGCCTGGGGGCACCTGATGCTCGCCCTCTACCGGTGCGGGGACGTGCCGGCCGCGCTCACCGTCTACCGGGACGCCCGGGCCGTCCTCGACGAGCAGCTCGGCCTCGAACCCGGCGCGGAACTGGCCCGGCTGCACCGGGCGATGCTGGACCGCGCGCCGGAGCTGTCGTACGTCGAGCCGGGAGGCGCTGCCGTGACCGCCTCGGCGCCGGTCGCGGACCTTCGCCCCGCCGTCGGCTGGGCGGTGCCGCGGGAGTTGCCGGCGGACCCGCTCACCTACGTCGCGCGTACCGGGGAAACCGCCGACGTGGTGGCGGCGCTGACAGCGGAGGCCCCGGCCGCCGTGGTCGTCACCGGCGCCCCGGGCAGCGGCAAGACCACCCTCGCGGTACGCGCCGGGCACGCCGTGTCCGACCTGTTCCCCGACGGGCAGGTCTTCGTGGACCTCGGGTACCGGACCTCGGTGACGGCGGGGGAGGTGCTGGCCCGGGTGCTGCGCGCGCTCGGCGTGCCGGCCGCCGACGTCCCCGAGAAGACCGACGAGCGGGCCGGCTGGTTCCGCTCGCTGGTGGCCGGCCGCCGGCTGCTGCTCGTCGTAGACGGGGTCACCCGGGCGGCGCAGGTGCGCCCGCTGCTGCCCGCCGGCCCCGGCCCGGCGCTGATCACCGTCGCTCAGCGGCACCTGGGCAGCCTGGACGGCGTACGCCGGGTGGCGCTGCGCCCGGTCGGGAGCGCGCAGGCCCGCGACCTGCTGGCGACCCTCGCCGGGCCGGAGCAGCTGGCCGCCGAGCCGGCGGCCACCGCCGACCTGGTACGGATCTGCGGTGGCTCGCTGCTCGCCCTGCGCATCGCCGGCGCCCGGCTGGGGCGGCGGTCCGGTGCGTCGGTGTCCACCCTCGTCGCCGAGCTGGGGGACGGGCGGGCCCGGCTGGACCTGCTGGCCTACGAGGACCTGTCGGTACGGGCGAGCCTGGCCACCGGCGTGGCGGTGGTCCGCTCCGACGACGAGCTGGCCGGCCGGATGCTCGAACTGCTCGGCGCGCGGCCGGGCACGCCGGTGCACACGGCCGCGGACCAGCTCGGCGTCTCCCCCCAGCGGGCGCACCGCGCCTTGGACGACCTGGTCGACGCGCACCTGGCGCAGCGGGACCGGCACGGCGGCTACCGGCTGCCGACGCTGGTGAGCGACTACGCCGCCGAACTGGCAGCGGTGGGCCACGTGTCCGTTCGCGAGGCGGCCGAGCATCTGTTCGACCCGTGGGCCGCCTGACGGCCGGATCGGCACCGGAATCGGGGTGGGACGCCTCTGGTGCGCGGGCCGGTCACGGAGCGACACTGAGTCATGACTCCTCAGCGCGTACCGCTGCTCGCCGGCCTGGTCGTGCTGTTCGCGGCGGCCTGCACGGCGACCGGCCACGACGGCGCGTCCACGGCGCCCACCCCGACGGCCGCGGCGGTCCCCGCGGCGACCGCGACGCAGACCACGCCCACTCCGCCCGTGCCGACCGAAGCGGCCTCGACGGGCGGCTCGTGGCGTGTCACCTGGGACTGGGCCGTGCCCGGCCAGCCGGCCCGGGTGGCCCACCGGGTACGGGTGCCGGTCACGCCGCCGCCCGGGGAGCCGCTGCCTGTCCTGGTAGCGGTGGACGTCGGCGACCACCCGGCGGAGGGCTTCAGCCGGATCACCTTCGCGTTCCGCGGGCCCACCCCGTCCTACCAGGTCGCCTATGTGCCGCGGGTGGTGACCGAGGGCCGGGGCGCGCCGGTCGCGCTGCCCGGTACGGCGTACCTGTCGGTGCGGTTCGAGCCGGCCCAGGCACACGACGCACGCGGCGGCGGAACGGCGGACCTGCCGCCGGCGGCGATCCGCTTCCCGACGCTGCGCGGATGGGCGGTGGCCGGCGACTTCGAGGGGCACCTCAGTTTCGGGCTCGGCCTGCTGCCGCCGGACGGCGGCCGCCTGCCGGTGCGGCTGGGGGAGTCCACCCGCCCGGACGGTACGCACGTCGTGGTCGTCGACGTGCGGCGCAGCTGACGCCGGCCCGCGCCGGCGGGAGCGGCACGGGCCGACGGGGTCAGCGGTCGATGATGTTGTTGTTCTCGTCGATGCCGTGGGTGCGCCAGTAGACGTCCCACTCGTCGTCGACGTGCTGCGGCACCTTGCCCTCCGGGTAGCGCACGTACGGGGGGGACGGCTCCTGGCCGTCCGGCACGCAGGAACTGCCGCCCTGCGGGCCGACCGCGATCACCGGGTACTCGTCGCTGCCGCAGATGCTCTGCCGCAGCGAGCAGCCGGTGGTCGCCATCAGGCCGGCCAGTCCGAGCACGGCAAGAACGGTCATGATTCGAATTCGCACGGGGAGAATTCTCGCCGCCCCGGGCGGGCCCGTCATCGGTACGCGTACTCAATTCCGGGGGCGGCCCGGCCTCAGGTCAGCTCGCCCCGCACGATCGCCACCGCCACCCGGCAGAACTCGTCCATGTCGGGCTGGAAGCCGGCCGCGATGTCGGGGTGCAGGCCGGAGCGGGTCTCGTCGAGCAGGCGGCGGCACACGTCCTCCACCGGCTCGCCCGCGTAGCCGGAGCGGACCCGGTCCGCGGCGGCCTGCAGGGCCGAGGTGAGCTGATCCTCCAGCGGGCCACGCAGCTTCTGCTGCACAGGGTCAAGCCCGCTCGGATCGAGCGTGACATGTGGCTCCGACATCGGCGCTCCCTTCGTCGGCGTCCGCGGTACCCCACCGCGGACGTCGGTCAAACCATCGTCGGTACGGCCGACACCCGGACCAGGTACGAGAACTCCTCCGCCGGCTCCTCGACGTACGACAGCCGGCGGATCTGCCGGTCGTCGGACCAGAGCGCGACGTCGACGAGCACTCCGAGGTGGGCGAGGCCGATGGTGGCCACCCGCTTCTTGTCCTGGAGCACCGCGCACACGCCGCCCAGCAGGGTGCTCGCGTCGGAGGTGCGGTGCCCGGGCGGACAGCGCAGGGTCAGGTCCACCTCGACCGGGCCGGTGAGCGGGGTCCACCCGGTGCGCTGGGCCGCCGTGCAGGCGGCCTGGAGCAGGGTGCGGACCCTCGTCGCCTGCCGGTGCCCGGCGGCGAAGATCGACAGGGCCTCGGTCTTGACCGGGGGCAGGCCGCTCACCTCGAACGTCAGGGCGAGAGCGCGGGTGTCCTGCACGACGGCACCTCCTCGGGGCGAATCCTGCCCAACCGGGGAACGAGCGGGCGGCACTTTCCCGACAGAACCAACCGATCGGGCGGGCAGTGGGGGACGGCCGGAGGCGTATCGACGTCGACGGCGACGCGCCGGCTACGGAGCCAGCTCCACGCTAATGCACGACCGCTGACGCTCGGTAGCCTCGCCGTTTCACCACGTGGGACGGCGTGTCGGCCGTGCCCGTCGTCGCGCTGCCGACGGTGTGCGGGCCGTCACCGTCACATGTCCGTGATGTTTCGCTCCGTCGCAGGTCGGGCACGTTCAGCCGCACGACACGCCCGGGGGCGTTCGGCGATCGGGCCGATACTCCGGCCGGATCGCCGTGCGCCGGGGCACGGGTCACTCCCCGGTTCTTCGCCGAAGAGAGGGGGAGGGTGATGACGACAGTCCCCGACACGGCCGCACGACGGCCGGCCGGACGCGCGGCGGCGGCAGCCGCCGCGCTCGCGTTGGTGGCCCCGCTGGCCGCCTGCGGGTCCGGCGGCGACGGCGGCGTCCCCACGATCAACCTGTACTACCCGCCGGAGCAGAACCTGCAGAAGGTCGTCGACAACTGCAACACGGCGGCGCAGGGCCGGTACCGGATCGATTACCGGGTGCTGCCGCGCGAGGCCGACGAGCAGCGGGTGCAGATGGTCCGGCGGCTCGCCGCGCAGGACAGCGGGATGGACGTGCTCGGCCTGGACGTCACGTGGACCCAGGAGTTCGCCAGCGCGAAGTGGATCCGGGAGTGGACCGGCCAGGACAAGGCCGACGTGGAGCAGGGCACGCTGGCCGGCCCGCTGGACACCGCCCGGTACGAGGACAAGCTCTACGCCGCGCCCAAGAACACCAACGTGCAGCTGCTGTGGTACCGGACCGACCTGGTGTCGCAGCCGCCGAAGACCTGGGACGAGATGATCTCCGCCGCCCAGCAGCTCAAGGAGCAGGGCAAGCCGTACCAGGTGCTGACCATGGGCGCCCAGTACGAGGGCCTCGTGGTCCTCTACAACACGCTCGCCGAGAGCGCCGGCGGCAAGATCCTCAGTGACGACGGCAAGAAGGCGGAGATGGACGCCGGCGCGGTACGCGCGCTCGACCAGCTCAAGAAGTTCGCCACGTCCGGCGTGACCTCGCCGTCGTTCAGCAACGCGCTGGAGGACCCGGTGCGGCTGGAGTTCCAGTCCGGCAAGGGCGCGTTCCAGGTGAACTGGCCGTTCGTCTACCCGGCGCTCCAGGAGGCCAACCCCGAACTGGCGAAGAACGTGAAGTGGGCCCGGGTACCGGGCATCGACCCGGGCACCCCCAGCAAGGTCACCATCGGCGGGGTCAACCTGGCGGTCAGCAGCTACTCGAAGCACCCGGAGGAGGCGTTCGAGGTGGCCCGCTGCCTGCGCAACGCCGAGAACCAGAAGTTCTCCGCCGTCAACGACGGCGTGCCGCCCACCATCGAGGCCGTCTACGACGACCCGGAGATGACCGAGGCGTACCCGATGAAGGAGACCATCCTGGAGGAGCTGAAGGAGCCGGCGGTGCGGCCGCTGACCCCGGCCTACCAGAGCATCTCCACGGTGATGTCGGCGATCCTGTCGCCGCCGTCGGCGATCCGGCCCGAGCAGACCGCTGACGAGCTGCGCAAGGCGATCTCCGACGCGCTGGAGTCGAAGGGGGTTCTGCCATGAGCGTGAACGCCACCCCGGCCGGCGCACAGGCCGCTGCCGAGGCAGAGGCCGAGCAGCCCGGCGGCCGGCACGCCGCGGTGCCGGAGCAGCGGTCCCGGCGCGGCTCCCGCGCCCCGCTGAGCGAGAACAAGCGGGCCGAACGGCGGCTCGGCTGGCTGCTGTGCGCGCCGGCCGCGCTGGTCATGGTGCTGGTCACCGCGTACCCGATCCTGTACTCGGTCTGGCTGTCGCTGCAACGCTTCGACCTGCGCTTCCCCGACGAGCGGCAGTTCGTCGGGCTGGAGAACTACGTCACAGTCCTCACCAACGACTTCTGGTGGACCGCGTTCGGGGTGACCGCCCTGATCACCGTGGTCACCGTCGCGGTCGAGCTGGTGCTCGGCATGGGCCTGGCGCTGATCATGCACCGGACCCTCGTCGGCCGGGGCATCGTCCGCACCGCCGCGCTGATCCCGTACGGCATCGTCACCGTGGTCGCGGCGTTCTCCTGGCGGTACGCCTGGACGCCGGGCACCGGCTACCTGGCGAACCTGTTCGACGGCAGCGCCCCGCTGACCGAGCGGGCCAGCTCGCTGGCGATCATCATGCTCGCGGAGATCTGGAAGACCACGCCGTTCATGGCGCTGCTGCTGATGGCCGGGCTGGCGCTGGTGCCGGAGGACCTGCTCAAGGCGGCCTCCACCGACGGCGCGACGGCGTGGCAGCGGTTCACCAAGGTGATGCTGCCGGTGATGAAGCCGGCCATCCTGGTCGCGCTGCTGTTCCGCACGCTCGACGCGTTCCGGGTCTTCGACAACATCTTCGTGCTCACCAACGGCGGCAACGAGACGTCGTCGGTGTCGATGCTCGCCTACAACAACCTGATCCGGGGCCTGAACCTCGGCATCGGCTCCACGATGTCGGTGCTGATCTTCATCACCGTGGCGATCATCGCCTTCGTGTTCGTGAAGCTGTTCGGCACCGCTGCCCCGGGCAGCGACGATGGGGAGAGGCGCTGACATGGCAGTGGAAACCACCACGCGGGCGAAGCTGCGCTGGGGCCTGCTGGACGTCGTGGTCGTCGTCTTCGCGTTGGTCCCCGTGCTCTGGATCGCCTCGCTGTCGTTCAAGACCCCGGCCACGCTCACCGACGGCAAGTTCTGGCCGCGGGAGTGGACGCTCGACAACTACCGGACCATCTTCGACACCGACCAGTTCGTCCGGGCCCTGATCAACTCGATCGGCATCGCGCTGATCGCCACCACCATCGCCGTGGTGCTCGGGACGATGGCCGCGTACGCGATCTCCCGGCTGGACTTCCCCGGCAAGAAGCTGCTGGTCGGCGTCTCGCTGCTGATCGCGATGTTCCCCCAGGTGTCGCTGGTGTCGCCGCTGTTCGAGATCGAGCGGCAGCTCGGGCTGTTCGACACCTGGCCGGGGCTGATCCTGCCCTACATCACGTTCGCGCTGCCGCTGGCGATCTACACGCTGTCGGCGTTCTTCAAGCAGATCCCGTGGGACCTGGAGAAGGCGGCGAAGATGGACGGCGCCACCCAGGCCCAGGCGTTCCGGCGGGTGATCGCGCCGCTGGCCGCGCCGGGCGTGTTCACCACGGCCATCCTGGTCTTCATCTTCTGCTGGAACGACTTCCTGTTCGCGATCACGCTCACCTCGACCGAGCGGTCCCGCACGGTCCCGGTGGCCCTGCAGTTCTTCACCGGCGAGTCGCAGTTCGAGGACCCCACCGGGGCGATCTGCGCCGCCGCCGTGGTGATCACCGTGCCGATCATCCTGTTCGTGCTCTTCTTCCAGCGCCGCATCGTCTCCGGTCTGACCTCCGGCGCAGTCAAGGGATAGGTGATAGCAATGGCCGACATCGTGCTGGACAAGGTGAGCAAGCGGTTCCCGGACGGGACCACCGCGGTGCAGGACGTCGATCTGGAGATCGCCGACGGCGAGTTCGTGATCCTGGTCGGCCCGTCGGGCTGCGGTAAGTCCACCACGCTGAACATGATCGCCGGGCTGGAGGACATCAGCTCCGGTGAGCTGCGCATCGGCGGCGAGCGGGTGAACGACAAGGCGCCCCGGGACCGGGACATCGCCATGGTCTTCCAGTCGTACGCGCTCTACCCGAACATGACCGTACGGGAGAACATGGCGTTCCCGCTGCGGCTGGCGAAGCTGGACAAGGAGACGATCAACCAGAAGGTCGACGAGGCGGCGAAGGTGCTGGAGCTGACCGCGCTGCTGGACCGCAAGCCGGCCAACCTCTCCGGCGGCCAGCGGCAGCGGGTGGCGATGGGCCGGGCGATCGTCCGCCAGCCCAAGGCGTTCCTGATGGACGAGCCGCTGTCGAACCTGGACGCCAAGCTGCGCGTGCAGATGCGCACTGTCGTCTCACGGCTGCAGAAGCAGCTCGGCACCACCACCGTCTACGTCACCCACGACCAGACCGAGGCGATGACGCTCGGGGACCGGGTGGTCATCATGCGCGGCGGCGCGGTGCAGCAGGTCGGCCCGCCCCAGGAGCTGTACGACCACCCGCGCAACCTCTTCGTCGCCGGGTTCATCGGCTCGCCGTCGATGAACTTCCTGCACGCCGTGGTGGAGGAGGGCCGGCTGCGGACCGCGCTCGGTGAGGTGCCGATCGGCGAGCGGGTCCGCCGCGAGCTGGAAGCCGGCGACGCGCCGCGCGAGCTGATCATCGGCATCCGTCCGGAGCACTTCGAGGACGCCGAGCTGATCGACGACGAGACCCGCCGCCGGGGCGTCGAGTTCGAGGCGCCCGTCGACATCGTCGAGTCGATGGGCTCGGACAAGTACGTCTACTTCACCGTCGAGGGGGAGCGGGCCACCGCCGCCGAACTGGAGGAACTCGCCGCCGACACGGGCGCCGCCGACTTCGCCGGCGCCGGGTCGAACCTGGTCACCCGCCTGTCGGCGGAGTCGCCGGTACGCGAGGGCGAGTCGCGCCGGGTGTGGTTCAACCTGGAGAAGATCCACCTGTTCGACCCGGGCAGCGGCCGCAACCTGACGCTGCACGAGGGCCGCTCGGCTGGCGCCCTGGCCGACTGATCCCGGACGCGTGCGAAGGGCCGGTGGCGTGCGCGCCGCCGGCCCTTCGCACGCGTCCGGCCAGCATCCATCCCCGATGGGCCGCCCTGCCCTGCTCGTCACGAGGGCCGAGCTGCACGACACCCAACTGCCAGCTTCTTCCTCACCACGCCGGGCGCCCCACACCATCCCACCCCGCCACCCACCACCCTCTGCCGGCCGCCGCCCCGTCGTCGGCCAACGGCGTGAGTGGAATGCCATGGGTGTCTCAGCGCGGTTTTGACACCTATGGCGTTCCACCCGGCACGAGGGCGGGGAGATCTTGGCGAGCTCTTGC
This sequence comes from Micromonospora echinospora, assembly GCF_014203425.1. Classification (NCBI taxonomy): domain Bacteria; kingdom Bacillati; phylum Actinomycetota; class Actinomycetes; order Micromonosporales; family Micromonosporaceae; genus Micromonospora; species Micromonospora echinospora. The sequence goes on along the minus strand of NZ_JACHJC010000001.1, from coordinate 5,369,548 downwards.
TCGGGCGGGACCACCAGTCGCCGAGAACTCGGGGAGGAGCCGGCAGCGCGGGAAGCGGCGGCGGGGACCCGCACTGTCACCAGGAGTGCCGCAACCCGAGCCCGAGGAAGCGGGCGTAACCCGTCAGCGCGGCGTCCACGCGGGTGCGCAGCGCGGCGTCGAACGGCACGAGCTGGTGCACCGTCACGTTCACCGCTCTCGCGCCGATCGTCCGCGTCCAGGTGCCGGCCACGCGCCCGCCGCGCACCACTGTGGAGCGGAACATCCCGTTGTTGCCGGGGACCACCGCTGCGGCGTGGGCCGGGTCGAGCATCAACGAGCGGACCTTGAACCCGAGCAGGTATTCGTCGAAGCCGGGCAGCGTGTGCACGTCGTCGACGGGCGCGCGGGGCGCGTCGAGCAGCGCGGCGTCGACCACCGCCGGCTCGCCGTCCACCTCGACCGGGGCGAGGAGGTCACCGGCCAGCGTGACGGCGCGGGTCGCGTCGGTGACGGTCAGGCCGCTCCAGCGGGCCAGCTCGTGCCGCGTCACCGGGCCGTGCCCGCGTACGTAGCGGTGGGCCAGCATCGCCAGCGCCTCGTCCCGCTCCGGGCTGTGCTGGCCGGGCGCCCACTCGTCGAGCAGCACGAACGTCTGTTCCGTGCCGACGTGCGGGGCGATGCAGGTGATCCCACGGTGGCTGGCGTACCAGAGCAGGTGGTAGCCGCGCTGACCGTCCGTGTCCAGCCCGGCGGCGCGCAGCGCGGCCAGGCACTCGGCGCGGGTGAGCCGGCCACCGCCGGCCAGCGTCGCGCCGAGCACGTCGGCGGCGCCCGTCGGCGACGGTCAGCCCGAGCTGCCGCCACCGCGAGGCGATCCCGGCCAGCGTCCGCACCCCGGTCAGCTCCAGCATCCACCGCGCGTCGCGCGCCGGCACCAGGTGCACGGTGCCGCGCATCGGCCAGGTGCGCAGGGCCTCCCGCCGCTCCAGCGCCGCGCGGACGTCGTCCTGGGTGGCGCCGGGCAGGCGTAAGCCGAGCGACCACAACCCGCTCGCGGCGTCCTGGGCCTGCATGGCGCCGAACCACTCGACCACGTCGGCGACGCCCTCGGGACGGGCCGTCGGGTGCGGGCGCAGCAGCAGGCCGGTCATCCGTAGTGCGAGCGCCTCGGCGCGGCTGAGGCGAACGGTCACGGGCGTCAGCCTAGGCCCGGGGTACGACAGCCCCTGATCGCGCTGCGCCGGCCGCGCTGCCGACGAAGCGCGATCCCCCGTTCAGGTTCCCGGCGCGGGGGCGGCCGCAACGGCCGGCACCGGTCTGCCCAGGATCCTCGCTGAGCTGGACCGGGAAAGCGGTTTCGCGCGGAACTTGCGCAAATCTTGAGCCTCGGCCGGCGAGGCCCGGCGACCGCCATGACGCGACCGGCGGGTGTTCCCGGGCAGCACGCCCGCCGTTTGACGCGACAAGTAACGGGTAGTCGCGGGAGTTGACCCCGAACAAGGAGGGATCGTCTGATGGATGGCCAGGTCAAGGTCGCGGTGATCTACTACAGCGCGACCGGCATCACCTACCAGATGGCCCAGTCGGCCGTCGAGGCGGCGGAAGAAGCCGGTGCCGAGGTGCGCCTGCGCAAGGTGCGTGAGCTGGCGCCCGACGAGGCGATCCGCTCCAACTCGGGCTGGCAGGCGCACCGGCTGGAGACCCAGGACGTGATGGAGGCCCAGCCGGACGACCTCTCCTGGGCCGACGTGATCATCATGGGTTCGCCCACCCGGTACGGCATGATCGCCGCCCAGCTCAAGCAGTTCATCGACACCACCGGCCCGCTCTGGGCGGCCGGTGTGCTCGCCGACAAGGTCTACAGCGGCTTCACCTCGACCGCGACCTCGCACGGCGGCCAGGAGGCGACGCTGCTGTCGCTGTACACGGTCTTCTACCACTGGGGCGGAGTCGTGGTGACCCCCGGCTACACCGACCCGAGCCAGTTCGTCGCCGGCAACCCGTACGGCGCCTCGCACACCAGCAACAACGGCGAGGTGGCCCCGGACCAGGTGGCCCTGACCGCCACCGCGCTGACCGCCAAGCGGGCCACGCTCATGGGCGCCGCGCTGAAGCGGGGCATGACCGGCTGACCGGCAGACGGCGACCGGTGGCCGGACGAGGGCTCTCGAACCCGTCCGGACCACCGGTCGCCCCTCGCCCTACCCGCGATCGGCTGCTCCATGCGCGCTCAGCGCGGGCCGGTCGAGCAGATGTCCGAGCAGATCCGCCAGGACCGACGTGCCGTCCTGGCTGAGCACCGACTCCGGGTGGAACTGCACCCCGGCGAAACCCGTCCCGCGCAGCGCGTGCACCGCGCCGTCGGCCGGGTCGCGGGACAGCTCCACCGGGCCGTACGGGCCGGTCATCCGGTCGGCGTCGGCGCGGGCGGTGAAGCTGGCGTAGAAGCCGACCCGGCGGGTCACCCCGAACACCGGCACGTCGCGCGGCAACCCCTGGTACGGCGCGTCGCGGCGGTGCAGCGGCAGGCCCAGCAGCCCGGCGAGCAGCTGGTGGCCCAGGCACACCGCGAGCGTCGGCCGGCCGGATGCGAGCAGCTCGGCCAGCAGCGCCCGCAGCGCCACCATCTTCGGCGCGGCCGGGTCCCGCGGGTCGCCCGGCCCGGGGCCGACCACCACCAGGTCGTGACCGTCGAGCGGGCCCGGGTCCGGCCAGTCCCGCCGGGTCACCGCCAGGCCCAGCGCGCCGAGCTGGTGGGCGAGCATGCCGGTGAACGTGTCCTCGCCGTCGACGATCAGCGCCCGCCGTCCGGCCAGCCCGCGCAGCGCGAGCGCCCCGGGCCGGCGCTGCTCCAGCCAGAACCGGGCCAGCGGCGCGTTACGGGCGGCCAGCGCGGCGCGCACCTCCGGGTCGTCGGCGTACCTGACGACCGGCTCGGCGCCGGCGCCCGGCGCGTCCGGACCGAGGCCGAGCGCGGCCAGCACGCCCGCCGCCTTCGCGTGCGTCTCGGCCACCTCCCCGGCGGTGGTCGAGTGCCGGACCAGCGTGGCGCCGACCGGCACCCGCAGCGCGCCCTCGGGGGAGATCTCGGCGGTCCGGATCAGGATCGGCGCGTCCAGCGTCTGCCGGCCCTGCTCGTCGCGGCCGAGCAGCGCGAGCACCCCGGCGTAGTAGCGCCGGCCGGCGCGTTCGTGCCGGGCGATCACCCGGCAGGCGTTCTCCATCGGGCTGCCGGTCACGGTGGGCGCGAACATGGTCTCCCGCAGCACGTCGCGTACGTCCCGGGAGCAGCGCCCGGCCAGCAGGTACTCGGTGTGCGCCAGATGCGCCATCTCCTTCAGGTACGGCCCGACCACCTGGCCGCCGTGCTCGGCGACCACGGCCATCATCTTCAGCTCCTCGTCCAGCACCATGTACAGCTCCTCCACCTCCTTCGGATCGTGCAGGAAGCGCAGCAGCGCGGCCCGGTCGACGGTCTCGCCCCGGTGCCGGAACGTGCCGCTGATCGGGTTCATCTCGACCAGGCCGTCGGCGACGCTGACGTGCCGCTCCGGGCTGGCGCCGACCAGGATCCGGGCGCCGGTGTACACCAGGAACGTCCAGTACGCGCCCCGCTCGCGCAGCAGCAGCCGGCGCAGCGCGGCCAGGGCCGCGGCCAGCGGATCGCCCTGCACGGTGGCGCGCATGGTGCGGTGGATGACGAAGTTCGCGCCCTCACCCCGGCCGATCTCGTCGGCCAGCACCCGGTCCACCACCGCCGCGTACTCGTCGTCGGCGATGTCGAAACCCGCGTCGGTGGTGCGTACGGCGGCGTCGGGCAGCGCGCCGAGCAACTCGGCCAGCGGTATCCGCCGGTGCGCCTCGACGGTCAGGAACTCCAGCGGCATGCCGTCGTCCACGCACTCGAAGCCACGCTCGGTGACCTGCCGGAACGGCACCAGGGCGAGCGTGCGCGGTCCCGCGCCGTCGTCGGGCAGCGGCAGGTCGGCGAGCCGGTCGGCGGTGCGTACCGGGCCGGTGAACAAGTCGACGTGGTCGGCGCCCTCGCGGCGGACGAGCGCGAACGGACCGGGGTCGCGGCCGGCCGCGACGGCGGCGAGCGGGTCGGACGGGCGGGTCATCTGGTCTCCTCGGTGGGCCGGTGGCCGCCGACTGGGGCGACCCGGGATGCCGGGGAAGACCGGCGGCCGCCTCGTCGGGCGGCCGCGTGGGGAAGCTACGCGCGGGAGTGGGCCGCCGGGTCGGCGGGCCACCAGCAGGACAGGTGCGCGAGCATGACCGTGACTGTACGCGATCGGCCCGCCTCCGGTAAGCCGGTCGCGCCGGGTAGGTTGACCCGCGATGGACATTCTCGCTCTCGACCTGGGCACCTCCTCGGTGCGTGGGCTGGTGCTCGACGCGGACGCCGTGCCGCGCCCGGGCGCACTGGCCCGTCGCCGGGTGCACCTGGTCACCGGGGACGACGGCACCGGGACGCTGGACGGCCCGGCCTACCTGGCGTGCCTGGTGGAGTGCCTGGACGAGCTGGCCGCCGGCGGGCACCTGCGGGACGTGGACCTGGTGGCCACCTCCGCGCAGTGGCACTCGGTGCTGCCGCTCGCCGCCGACGGCACCCCGTCGGGACCGGTGCTGACCTGGCTGGACACCCGGCCGGAGCCGCTCGCCGGCGCGGTCGGCCCGGCCGACCCGGCGGACTTCCACAGGCGTACCGGCACCTGGTGGCACCGTTGCTACTGGTCGGTGCGGCTGCCCTGGCTGCGGGAGCACGGCGCGCGGAACGCCCGCTTCACCGGGCTGGCCGAGTACGTGCTCGGCGCGCTGCTCGGCGAGGTGCCGATGTCCATGTCGATGGCTTCCGGCACCGGACTGCTCGACCTGCGGCGCCTGGACTGGGACCCGGAGGCGTGCGAGCTGGCCGGCGTACGCCCGGAGGAGTTGCTGCGGCTGGCTCCGGACGGCTGGCACGGCCGGCTGAACGCGGAGTACGCGCGGCGCTGGCCGGGGTTGGCGGGGGCACGGTGGGCACCGCCGGTCGGTGACGGGGCGGCCGCAAGCGTCGGGTCCGGCTGCGTCGACCCGACCCGCGCGGCGGTCACAGTCGGCACCTCCGCCGCGGTCCGCATGATGCAGGCCGTACCGGCGGGCGCGGAGCCGCCGCCGCTGCCGGAGCAGCTCTGGCGTTACCGGGTCGACCATAACCACGTGGTGACCGGCGCGGCGTACTCCAGCGGCGGCAACCTGTTCGCCTGGGCCAACCGGGAGCTGCGGCTGCCGGAGGGCGCGGCCCTCGAGGAGGCGCTGCGCCGCACCGCCGGGTCGGTGCGGGCCAACCCGCGGCTGGGCGGTGACCGGCCGCCGGGCACGGCCCCGGCGGGCTCGGGCGAGCTGCGCGGGCTCAGCTTCGGCACCACCGCCGTGGACGTCCTCGCCGGGCTGATGCAGGGCCTGTGCCGGCTCGTCGCCGACGACCTGGCCCTGCTGGAAGGCGGTGTCGGCGAGCCGATGGCTGTGGTCCTCGGCGGCGGGGCGCTGACCGCCTCGCCGTGGTGGCGCGCCGCGTTCGCCGACGTGCTCGCCCCGCGCGAGGTGCGGTGGCAGCGCAACCCGGAGATCGGGGCGTCCGGCGCGGCGCTCGTGGCGCTGGGCCGTCTGCCCGAGGCGGCCCACATCGGGGGCATCGGTCGAACGGACGAGACCGCCTCGCACGCGTGACTGCCGGTCCGGAGCCCTGACCGGCCTGCTCGTGCCGTCCGGGCGGCCGTTGACACCGACCGCCGGCCTGGTTGGATGGACTCCGCTCCCCGACGTGGTGGAGTGGGACGAGGAGGCACGCGTGGGCGCAGGTCCCGACCCGGCTCGTGGCGCTGTCCCGCAGCCGAACCGGCGGCGCTCCGGGTTCCGGCTGCGGGACTGGCGGATGGGCACCAAGCTCGCCACCGTGCTGGTGATCCCGTCGCTGGCGTTCCTCGTCCTGGCTGGCATCCAGACGCGCGGGCTGGTCGGGCAGACCACCACGCTGAGCGCCTTCGCCGAGCAGGTGGGCATCGGCCGGCAGATCGCCGTCGCCGTCGACCGGCTCCAGCACGAGCGGGACCGCACCGCCGGGGAGCTGGCGGGACTTCGCCGCGCGGGCACCGGCGCCGACCGGGACGCCGCGGTCGCCGCGCTCAAGCCCCTCCAGGAGGCGACCGACCGCGCGGTGGCGGAGCTGCGCGCCGCGGCCGCGCCGCTGGCCGACGCCGACGCCGCCTGGCGCGTGTCCTACTCGGAGGCGCTGGAGGCGTACGACCAGGTGGTCAACATCAGGTCGGCGGTGGTGCCGGCGGTGCTGTCCAGCGACACCGTCCTGAGTAACTACCACCGGTCCGTCGCGGCGCTGCTGAACCTGCTGGCCGAGCCGTCGCCCGGCGGCGGCCGGCAGGAGCTGACCGAGGCGGTGCTGCGCTACGTGCAGCTGTCCCGCGTCAAGGAGCTGTCCTCGCGGATCCGCGCGGAGCTCTACGCCGCCGCCCGGTCCGGCCGGTACGAGGCCGACGACCAGGTGACGCTCAGCGACCTGCGGGCCCAACAGCTCACCGCGCTCGGCGCGTTCCGGGTCGCGGCGACCGCCGACCAGATCCGCCGCTACGACCAGACCTCGGTCGACCCGGCCTTCGTCGCGGCCACCCGGATGGAGGAGCGGACCCTGCCCGGCGGCGGCGACGCGAAGCCGGTCCTGCTCGACGCGGCGCAGTGGTGGGCCGCGAGTGAGCAGCGGCAGGAGTTGTTGCGCCAGATGGAGAGCGGGGTCGTCGACGACGCGGTAAGCCGGGCCGACGACGCCAGCGCCCGGCAGCTGCGCGACACGCTGCTGGTGGCCGGTGGTATCGCCACCGTGCTGCTGGTGGCGGTGCTGATCTCGCTGCTGGTCGGCCGGTCGGTGGCCCGCGGCATGCGGCAGCTGCGGGGCCAGGCGCTGCGGATCGCGCAGGTGGACCTGCCGCTGACGCTGGAACGGCTGCGTACGGTGGACCGCCCGGTCGGCGCGATCGACGTGCCGCCCGCGGTGATCGACTCGCAGGACGAGATCGGCGAGCTGGCGGAGGCGTTCGTCGCGGTGCACCGCAGCGCCGTGGACGTGGCGGTCGAGCAGGCGATGATGCGGCGCAACGTCAACGCCATGTTCGTCAACCTGGCCCGGCGCAGCCAGGTGCTCGTCGAGCGCCAGCTGGAGCTCCTCGACGACCTCGAACGCGAGGAGAGCGACCCGGACCAGCTGGAGAACCTGTTCAAGCTCGACCACCTCGCCGCCCGCATGCGCCGTAACGACGAGAGCCTGCTGGTGCTCGCCGGCAGCGAGTCGACCCGGCGGTGGAACCGCCCGGTGGGTCTGGGCGCGGTGCTGCTGGCCGCGAGCGCGGAGATCGAGCAGTACCAGCGGGTACGCCACGAGAACCGGACGGACCTGCACGTCGTCGGGCACGCGGTGGGCGACCTGGTGCACCTGTTCGCGGAGCTGCTGGAGAACGCCACCGCCTTCTCCCGCCCGGAGACCACGGTGCGGGTCGTCGTCGAGCCGGACGGCCGGGGCGCGCTCGTGCAGGTCGTCGACGAAGGGCTGGGCATGAGCCCGGCGGCGCTGGCGGAGGCGAACGCGGTGCTGGCCGAGCCGCCGGCCGCCGACGTGTCGGCCTCGGAACGGATGGGCCTGTTCGTGGTCAGCCACCTCGGCGCCCGCAACGGCGTACGGGTGTGGTTGCAGGCCGCCGGCGCGGGCCTGGTCGCCCGGGTGCGGATCCCGGCCGAGTTGCTGGCCGAGGCGCCCGCGCCGGAGGCGGGCCGGCCGTCCCCGGCCCGGCTCACGCCGGGGACGGACAAGGCCGCCCGCGTGCTCGCCGGCCCGGCCGCGGTGTCCGGGGCGCTCGCCGCGCCGACGGCCGAGCTGCCGGTGGCCGGATGGCGTCCGGCGCCCGGTCAGCCGGCGGCGCTGCCGGTGTCGCCGCTGACCGGGCGTCCGCTCGGTGACGGGCCGGAGGCGCCGCCGGCCGGGTCGCCGGTGCCCGCCGCGCCGGCCGGTGCTGTGCCGCGCCCCCGGCCGGGCCGGGCCGAGGACGTCCTGACCCCGGCTGCCGCCGGCCCCGCTGGTGGCGGCTGGTTCAGCCGGCAGGGGCCGACGGCGTCGCCACTGGGTGTGACGCCCGCCCCGGCGTCGACGCCGGTGACCGGGGGGACCAACGAGCGCGGACTTCCGGTACGCGTGCCGATGGCCCAGCTCGCCCCGGCGTCCCCGGCCGACCGTCCGGTGATGCGGCACGAGCCGGACCCGGAGGCGGTCGGCGGCATGCTGTCGCGCCTCTACAGCGGGGTGCGGCGCGCCGAAGCCGAGGAGACCACCGAGATGTACCTGCCGCGCGACGAAGGAGGACGACGACAGTGACGACGTTGAGCCAGGAGGCACGCGACCTGAGCTGGCTGGTGACCGCGTTCGCGGAGCGCGTTCCCGGGGTGGCGCACGCGGTGGTGGTGTCCTCCGACGGGCTCCTGGTGGCGATCTCGGCGCATCTGCCCCGGGACCACGCGGACAAGCTCGCCGCGGTGACCTCCGGCCTGATGAGCATCACCGCGGGCGCGGCCCAGATGTTCGACGGCGACGTCGTCAAGCAGACCGTGGTGGAGATGGGGCGCGGCTACTTCCTGGTGATGCAGATCCGGGACGGCTCGATCCTGGCCACGCTGGCCGGGGCGGACGCCGACATCGGCGTGGTCGGCTACGAGATGGCACGGCTGGCCAAGCAGGCCGGCGAGATGCTCACCCCGGCGCTGCGGGCCGAACTCCAGCAGGCGCTGCCGCGCTAGGCACGGCCCGGCGCTGATCCGCCGACGCGGGGCCCGGCCGGCACGCAGCCGGCCGGGCCGCGCCGTCTACAGCCCGTTGCGGCGGATCACGTCGCGGTACCAGTGGGCGCTGCGCTTGAGCACCCGCCGCTGGCTCGGGTAGTCCACGTAGACCAGGCCCCAGCGCTGCTCGTACCCCTCGGCCCACTCGAAGTTGTCCAGCAGCGACCAGACGTGGTAGCTCTCCAGCGGCACGCCGTCGCGGATCGCCCGGTGGGCGGCGGCGAAGTGGTCGCGCAGGAAGCTGACCCGGCCGGCGTCGTCGACGTTGCCGTCCGCGCCGGGCACGTCGGGGCAGGGCAGGCCGTTCTCGGTGATGGTGATCGGCACCCGGCCGTAGTCGCGGGTGACCCGGGTCAGGATGTCGTACATGCCCTCGGGGTAGATCTGCTGCCACTCCGCCTCGGAGGTGGGCCACTTGCGGACCGTGCTGCCGTCGCCGGTGACGTAGATCGGCGTGTAGTACTGCACGGCGAGCAGGTCCACCGGGCTGGAGATGATCTTCAGATCGCCGTCACGGACGCCGCGGACCATCCGGCTGTCCGGGCCGCGGTCGTCCAGCACGTCCTGCGGGTACGCGCCCTTGAAGATCGAGTCGAGGTAGAGGCGGTTCTCGTAGCCGTCGTGGAGCCTGGTCGCGGCGGCAGCCTCGGCGGTGTCGTCGGCGGGGTAGCAGGGGTGCAGGTTGAGGGCGGGGCCGATCCGGCCGGTGACGCCGGAGGCCCGCAGCGCCTGCACGGCGAGGCCGTGGGCGAGCTGAAGGTGGTGGGCGACCAGGTACGCCGCGTCCTCGTCCTGGAAGCCCGGGGCGTGGTGGCCCCAGATGTAGCCGTTCTGCACCACGGTCTTCGGCTCGTTGACGGTCAGCCAGACCGGCACCTGGTCGCCGAGGGCGCGGAACACCGCGTCGGCGTACTCGGCGAAGCGCTCGGCGGTGTCCCGGTTCTCCCAGCCGCCGGCGTCCTGGAGGGCCTGGGGGAGATCCCAGTGGAACAGCGTGGCCATCGGCGCGATGCCGCGCTCGTGCAGCCCGTCCACCAGGCGGCGGTAAAAGTCGAGGCCGCGCTGGTTGGGGCGGCCGGAGCCGTCGGCCTGGATGCGGGGCCAGGAGATGGAGAACCGGTAGCTGCGCAGTCCCAGGTCGCGCATCAGGTCGAGGTCCTGCGCGTACCTGTGGTAGTGGTCGGCCGCGACGTCGCCGGTGTCGCCGTTGCGGATGCGCCCCGGCGTGTGGCTGAAGGTGTCCCAGACGGACTCACCCCGCCCGTCCTCCTTGGCGGCCCCCTCGATCTGGTACGCCGAGGTCGCCGCGCCCCAGCCGAAACCGTCCGGGAAGCGGAGTCCGCGGTCCTGCTCCGGGTCGGTGGCGCGCTCGGGCGGGCTGTCGCAGCCGCCGAGCGCGGCGGTCGACGCGGCGGTCGTCGCCGCGGTGGCGCCGGCGAGCCCGGTCCGGGCCGCGCCGGCCGCGGTCGCGGACAGGGCGGCGCGGCGGAGCAGGCGCCGTCGGGTGAGTAACGACATGAGGTCTCTCCTCGGAGTGACGGGCCGCCCTGGGCCGGGAGCGCTCCCATCATAGCCAGGGAGCGGCCGGCCCTGATCCGGCGGTCGCGGCGAGGTGCGGCGCGGCCGGCGGGCGGCCGGAATGTGGGGTGGGCGGGGGCGTCGCTCGGGAACGCCGCTCGGGGCGGCGTGAGCGGCGAGGGATGGGGTGGATAGCGAGAAAGGCCGTCCGGGTGGCGTGTCACGCCTGTCCCGTCGGCCTCTTTTGCCGTCGACAACGGGGGTTTAGTGTGGGGACGGGGGAGGGCAACCCCCGTCCCCACCGATGGTGCACACACGCACGAAGTGGAATTGGCGTCCGTCGTGCGCGTCGCGCGGGAGCCGGGCCACGCGAGTGGCTCTGGTTCCACCTCCCTCCGTCTGGCGGGTGGTGGCCGGTGGCGGTGTCCGGGCTGGTCCGCCGCCGGCCTCTGGGCCGACGCGCCGGGCACGGGCGTACCCGGCGATCCAGTACTTGCATCTCCGTCGATGGAAGCGCTCCCATCGGCGATGCTGCGACTGTAACGCCCGTCACGGGTTTGGAAAAGCCCCTAAACGAGATCGAAACATGGAAGCTCGTATCTGCGCTGGCCGTTGTGGTGGGAGCGCTTCCATGTCACACTCTCGTCACGCCACGTGGAGCCAGTTAACGCGAGCGCGGGCCGCCGAGGGCACCCGGTGACGAACCGGTGCGGCGCCCCGATCCCCGGCACGGCCGGGACGACCATCTTTCCGGACGCCTCCGTCCCCCCGCGTACGCCCCGTCGTCGCGTGGAGGCGCCCCGCCGGGACCCCGAGGTCCCGGCCCGGTCCGAGGAGACACCGCCCACATGAGACTTCTGGCCAGACGTCGCCGTACGGCGATGCTCGCCGCCGCCGCCCTCGTCATAGGCGGGGTGGCCCTGCCCGCTGGTGCCGCACAGGCCGCGCCCGCCTGCGACGTGACCTATGCGTCGAGCGATTGGAACAACGGCTTCACCGCCAACGTGACCATCAAGAACCTGGGCGACGCGCTCAACAACTGGTCGCTGAAGTTCACCTTCCCGAACAGCAGCCAGCGCGTGGTCCAGGGCTGGTCGGCCCGGTGGAGCCAGTCCGGCAGCGAGGTGACCGCGACGAACGAGTCGTGGAACGGCAGCCTGCCCACCGGCGCGTCCACGAGCATCGGCTTCAACGGCAGCTACAGCGGCAGCAACCCGAAGCCCACCGCGTTCACCCTCAACGGGGTGGCGTGCAACGGCGCGCAGACCAACCAGCCGCCGACGGTCTCGCTCGGCGTCCCGTCGGGCCCGTTCGAGGCGCCGGCGGACGTCCCGCTCACCGCGACCGCCAGCGACCCCGACGGCACCATCAGCAAGGTCGAGTTCTACCGCAACGGCCTGCTGGTCAACACCGACACCACCGCGCCGTACGGCTACGACCTGCTCGACCTGCCGGCCGGCAGCTACACCGTGCAGGCCAAGGCGTACGACAACGCCGGCGCCTCGGCGGTGTCGGAGAAGTCGTTCACCGTGACCGCGGCCACCGGGCCGAAGCTGGTCGCCACGCCGTCCGCGGTCACAGTGGGCGAGGGCAGCAGCGCCACGGTCCGGTACACGCTCAGCGCGGCGCCGACCGCCAACGTGCCGGTGACCCTCGCCGTCACCGGTGACAGCGACATCACGGTCTCGCCGACCACGCTGACGCTCACCTCCAGCAACTGGAGCACCGGGGTCACCGCCACGGTCTCCGCCGCGGAGGACGCCGACACGGTCGGCGGCACCGCCACCATCACCGCGTCGGCCAGCGGCTACGCGCCGATCTCCGTCGTCGCGACCGAGGCGGACAACGACAGCCCCGGCGGCGACAACGCCTACATCAAGAAGTTCCTCGACCAGTACGGCAAGATCAAGAACTCGGGGTACTTCAGCCCCGAGGGCGTGCCGTACCACTCGATCGAGACGCTCATCGTCGAGGCGCCCGACCACGGCCACGAGACCACCTCGGAGGCGTTCAGCTTCTGGCTCTGGCTGGAGGCGCAGTACGGCCGGGTCACCCAGAACTGGGCCCCGTTCAACAACGCCTGGACGGTGATGGAAAAATATATTATTCCGAATCATTCAGACCAGGCGACGGCCGGCTCGCCCGGCACCCCGCAGTACGCCGCCGAGCACAACCTGCCCAGCCAGTACCCGTCGACGCTGGACGCCAACGTCCCGGTCGGCCAGGACCCGCTGCGCTCGGAACTGCAGTCCACCTACGGCACCGGTGACATCTACGGCATGCACTGGCTGCTCGACGTGGACAACACCTACGGCTTCGGCCGCTGCGGCGACGGCACCACCCGGCCCGCATACATCAACACGTTCCAGCGGGGCACCCAGGAGTCGGTGTGGGAGACCGTGCCGCAGCCGTCCTGCGACACGTTCAAGCACGGCGGCCCGAGCGGCTACCTGGACCTGTTCGTCAAGGAGTCCAGCGCCCCGGCCAAGCAGTGGAAGTACACCAACGCCCCGGACGCCGACGCGCGTGCCGTCCAGGCCGCCTACTGGGCGCTGACCTGGGCCAAGGCGCAGGGCAAGGCGGCCGACGTGGCGGCCACCGTGGCCAAGGCCGCCAAGATGGGCGACTACCTGCGCTACGCGTTGTTCGACAAGTACTTCAAGAAGATCGGCAACTGCGTCGGCGCGAGCACCTGCCCGGCAGCCAGCGGCCGTGACTCGGCGCACTACCTGCTCTCCTGGTACTACGCCTGGGGCGGCGCGTACGACACCTCGCAGAACTGGTCGTGGCGGATCGGCTCCAGCCACAGCCACTTCGGCTACCAGAACCCGTTCGCGGCCTGGGTGATGACCAACGTCGCGGAGCTGAAGCCGAAGTCGCCGACCGCGGCCTCCGACTGGCAGAAGAGCCTCGACCGGCAGTTGGAGTTCTACACCTGGCTCCAGTCCGCCGAGGGCGGCATCGCCGGTGGCGCCACGAACAGCTGGGACGGCAGCTACGCCCAGCCGCCGAGCGGCACCGCCACCTTCTACGGCATGTTCTACGACGTCGACCCGGTCTACAACGACCCGCCGTCGAACCAGTGGTTCGGCATGCAGGCCTGGTCGATGCAGCGCATCGCCGAGCTGTACCTGGAGACCGGCAACGCGAAGGCCAAGGCGCTGCTGGACAAGTGGGTGCCGTGGGCGATCGCCAACACCACGCTGGGCACCAACTGGTCGATCCCGTCGGACATGAAGTGGACGGGCCAGCCGGCCAACTGGAACCCGAGCAGCCCGCAGCCGAACACCAACCTGCACGTCGAGGTGACGGTCAAGGGTCAGGACGTCGGCGTCGCCGGCGCCTACGCCCGCACGCTCATCGCGTACGCGGCCAAGTCCGGCAACACCGCGGCGAAGGACACCGCGAAGGGCCTGCTGGACGCGCTCTCGGCGTCCGCCGACAGCAAGGGCGTCTCGACGCCGGAGAAGCGCGGCGACTACAAGCGCTTCGACGACGTCTACAACGCCGCCGACGGCCAGGGCCTCTACGTCCCCAACGGCTGGACCGGGAAGATGCCCAACGGCGACGCGATCGCCCCGGGCAAGAGCTTCCTGGACATCCGCTCGTTCTACAAGAACGACCCGGACTGGCCGAAGGTGCAGGCGTACCTGGACGGCGGTCCCGAGCCGGTCTTCAACTACCACCGGTTCTGGGCGCAGGCGGACATCGCCATGGCGTACGCCGACTACGGCACCTACTTCCCGCAGGGGTGAGGTGACCTCTCCTTCGTGGGCGGGTGCGAGCCCGCCCACGAAGGAGGCCGACCCGGCCGATGGGGGAACGGAGCGGCCGGGTCGGTGGACGGCCTGACGCCCACGGTCAGGCCGGGTGGGCCGGCCGTCCGGCCGACGCAGCGGACCGGCCGGCCCACCACTCCGCCCGGCGACGACCCATGGCGCGAAAAGGCACGCAAAAATCAGCGGTCCACGGGATCACATCCGGGCCGTGGACGGAGTAACGTATTTGACGGAGAGGCCGCTCCCCCCGTGGCGGCCTCTCCATTACTCTTCCCGGGCCGGCTCACCGCCGCCGACCGGCGCCGTCACCGGATGCCGCAGTCCCGGATGCCCGGCCGGCAGCGACCGCCGGATCACCACCCAGCTCGCCGCCAGCGCCGCCGCGATCAGCGGCCAGGTGAGCGCCGCCCGCGCCACTGTGAGCGCGACCACCTGCCCGTCCAGCCAGAGCGGGATGAACACCGCCAGCCGCAGCACGTAGGTGCCCGCCCACACCCAACTGCCCCGGCCGTACGCCCGCAGCAGCGCCGGGTCACGCCGCCACCCGGTCCGCTGGCCCAGCGCCGTACCGACCACCACACCGAGCAGCGGCCAGCGCACCACGATGCTCACCGCCCAGGCCAGCGCGCTCGCCGCGTTGGCGGCGATCTGGAGCAGGAAGAAGTCCTCGGCCCGGCCGGTGCGCAACGCGACGAGCGCGGCCACGCAGACCGCGAGCAGCCCGACCAGCACCGAGCGGGGCCGGTCCCCGCGCCGCCACCGCCAGCCCGCCACCGCCGTGCCGGTCAGCACCGCGGCGAGCACGCCGCCGCCCAGTCCGCCGAGCACCCAGCCGAGCCCGAACGCGAGCGGGGGCAGCGTGGCGTCGACCGCCCCGCGCCGGCCGCCGAGCAGGTCGGCCAGCGACTCCGGCCGTGGCCCGGCCTCCGGTTCCCGCTGCGGCGCGCCGGTCACGCCCCACCTCCTCGAATCGCCCGCCTCACCGTACGCCGCAGCCGATGGCGCTCCGCCGCGCGCGTCGGCGGCCCTACCGTTAAGTTGTCCGGGTGCGGGAGACGGCGAGGGGTTGGACGGCGGTCTGGTTGGTCGTGCTGGCCCTGCTGCAGACGGCTGCGTTCGTGCTGGTGTGGCGCTTCGCCGTGCACACCGAACTGGGCCAGTGGCTGGACACGGTGGCGCTGACCGGCAACCGGATCGGCCAGGACCGCATCGACGGTCCGGTGGACACGCTCCTCAACGCCATGTCCGTGGTGTCACTGCTGGCCGCGACCGCGGTGATCGGCTTCATCGCGCTGATCCGGGGCCGCAAGGCGCTGGCCGTCACCGCGACGCTGCTGATCGCCGGGGCGAACGTGACCACGCAACTGCTCAAGCACTTTCTGGTCCGGCCCGACTTCGGCATCGACCCGGAGCGGGCGGCCGCCGGCAACAGCCTGCCCAGCGGCCACACCTCGGTGGCCGCCTCGGTGGCGGTCGCGCTGATCCTGGTGCTGCCGCGCAAGCTGCGGGCGGCCGGGGCGTTCCTCGGCGCCGGGTACGCCGCCGCCGCGGGCGTCGCCACGCTCTCCGCCGGCTGGCACCGGCCCAGCGACGCGGTCGCCGCGTACCTCGTGGTCGGCGCGTGGGCCGCGGTCGCCGGGCTGATGCTGCTGGTCTTCCAGCGGGAGCAGGCGGTGGTCGAGCCCGGCGACGCGCACCGGGTGGCCGCCGCCGTGCTCGGCGGCGTCGGCGCGGTGGCGCTGCTGGCCTCCGCGCTGGCGTTGTCCTGGCTGGTGGACCGCTCCACGATCCCCGTCGAGGCCCTCAGCCGCCGTCAGCTCTTCGTCGGGTACGCGGGCAGCGCGGCCGGCATCGGCGGCACGATCGCCGTGGTGGCCGCGCTGGTGCTGGTCGTGGTGCACCGGCTGGTGCCCAGGTGGAAGGGCTGACCCGGCGGATGGAGACGGTGCGGGCGGCGTTCCGGGCCGAATGCGACAGCCTGGAGCGGGTGTTGCGCGAACTGGACGACGCGGCGCTGGACCGGCCCACGCCGTGCCCGCCGTGGCGGGTACGGGACCTCGTGGCGCACGTGAGCACCGGGGCCGGGCGCCTGGCCGGCATGCTCACCGAGCCCGCGCCGCCCCGGCCCGAGGTGGACGCCGCCGCCTACTTCGGCGCGGCCAAGTTCAGCCCGCCGGTCGACCGGGACCGCGTCGATTCCGCCCGGCGGGCGGCCCGGGAGCACCCGGGCGCGGCCGAGGTGGCCCGGGAGTTCGGCCGGGCCTGGCGCGCCACGGACGAGGCGGTAGCCGCCGAGCCGCCCGCACGGGTGGTGCGCACCCGCCACGGTGACGCGATGGCGCTGCCGGAGTTCCTGCGTACCCGGGTGGTGGAGGTCGCGGTGCACGGCCTGGACCTGGCCGACGCGCTGGACCGGACGCCGTGGCTGACCCCACCGGCGGCGGACGTGGTGGTCGGCGTGCTCACCGGCGGCGCGCCGGTGCCGCCGGGACTGCGCTGGGACGCGCTCACCGTGCTGCGCAAGGCCACCGGGCGGCTGCCGCTGACCGGCGACGAGCAGGCCGAGCTGGCCCGCGCCGGCATCGGCCGGCTGGCCTTCGGCGGCTGAGCCTCCTCAGCGCGCCGCGCAGCGCCGCAGGTGATCCAGCACGATCGGGTCGATCCGGCCGGGCACGAAGCGTTCCTCCAGGTTCTCCAGACCCGTCCAGGCGGCCAGCGCCTCGTCCAGGCCGGCCGGGCCGACCGGGTGCCCGGTGGCGGCGAGCAGCCCGGCCACCTCGGCGGCGAGCGGGCCGGTGAGGTCGCGCAGCGTGGCCGGGTCGGGGCGGCCGAACAGCATGTGGTGGATGCCGAGCAGGCGGCGCAGCTCGGAGACCGGGTCCACATGGTCGTCCACCCGCAGATCCACCAGCTCGTCGCCGGTCCCGGCGTAGCCGCCGTGGCGCTGCACCACGAGCATCGCCGCGCTCTGCCGCCCGCGCCGGTCGCCGCCGGCCGCGTCACCGGCGGTGAGCGCGGCCAGCAGGCGCTGCGGGAACGGCAGGTCCTCGCGGGCCAGCCAGGCGTCGCGCAGCGCGTCGATCACCTGCGGGCCGGTCAGGATGTTGCCCTGCGCCGCCCAGCCGTCGCCGGCCTGCCCGCCGGCCCAGGGATGGCAGCGCGGCCCGGTCCAGGTGGCCCCGTCGCCGGTCGCGCCGACCACGGCGAGCTGCCGGTCGTCGCGTCCCGGGTCGGCGGCCACCAGCCCGGCCACCGCGTCGATGGCGCTGACGCCGGTACGCAACAGCGCGAGCGCCTGCGCCCGGTAGGCGAGGTTGGCGTGCGCCTGGGTGGCGACCGCCCCCACCAGCGCCTCGGCGGCCGGCACCAGCGCCCCGGCGGCGAGGAACCGGCTGGCCACTGCCACTCCGAACAGGCGCCCGTCGGCGGAGCGGGCGACGAGCGAGAAGGTCACGCGCGGATCGTAGCCCGGAGGGCGGGCGTGGCGTCCCGCTCCGGCGGCACCGCTCAGAACGGCGGCGCCGCGTCCTCCGGTGGGCGGCCCCAGGCACGCCGGGCGTCGGCCACCGCCACGGCCGTCAGGACCGCCGCGGCGAAGCCCGCCGCGACGAGCGGCGCGAGGCGCACCAGCAGCGGTACGGGCAGCAGCAGCGCGGCGATCCCCACCAGCCGGGACGGGGAGACGCGGCCGAACACCTCGTACTCGAAGCGGGCCCGGCCGGCCAGGAACAGCGCCGGACCACCGAGGATCACGGCCAGCCAGGGCAGTTCGTTGTGCCCGATCGGGTGCTCGATCACCAGCTCGTAGCCGATCGCGGTGGCGACCACCCCGATCACCATGACCAGGTGGGTGTCGGCGGCGGAGCGGCCGACGGCGGCCGGGTGCGCTGCCCGCGTCACCGCATCGCCGAGGATCTGCCCGGCCCGTTGCACGTAGATCCGCCACAGCAGCACCGAGGTGGCCAGCGCGACGGCGAACGCGGTGACCATGCCAGGGCTGGTGGGGGAGCGGGTGAACGACAGGCCGGCCAGCAGGATCGTCTCACCGAGCGCGACCAGGAAGATCTGCTGGTAGCGCTCGGCCAGGTGCTCGCCGTGGATGTCCCAGCGGGAGACCGTGGAGCGGCCCAGGCCCGGCACCGGCCAGCCGAAGCGGCCACCGAGGTACTCCAGCAGCATCGCCGAGCCCCAGAGCACCACCCGGGCGTTCACCGGCAGCAGCGCGCCGGCCAGCCAGAGCACGCCGGTCACCGCGAACGTGATCAGCATCCGCAGCTTGAGCCGGCGGTACTGGACCTTGCGCAGCACCAGCATGAGGATCGCCGGACGGCTCACCTGGGCGATCACGTACGCGGTGGCGAACATCAGGCCGCTGTGGCCGAACGCGCGAGGGACCGCCACCCCCATCACCATCGCCGAGATCAGCGCGGTGATCACGATGATCTGCAACCACAGGTGGTGCGGGTCGTAGCGGCTGGTGGTCCACGCCGTGCCCTGCCAGACGCCCCAGAGCGCGAGAAGCAGCAGCAGGGTCTTGCCGCCGCCGGTCACCGCCGCCCAGCCGACCTGGCCGTCCTCCAGCGCCAGGTCCTCGAAGGCGCGCGCCGAGATCCGGGTCAGCGCGAACACGTAGACCAGGTCGAAGAAGAGCTCCAGGAACGTGGCCCGGCCGGGGCCGCCGCCGGAGGTGCGCAGCGCTGCCGGTTCGGCGGTCCTCACCGCGCTGCCCCGTCCCCGGTCCGCCTCATCCGGCAGTCGTAACACTCTTTCCCGGCGTCTCGGTCTTAATCGCCCATATCGGCCTGGATCTTGCTCGCGGCGGTGCCGGACGGGCACCATCGACGGGTGACGAACCGATGGGGCATGACCGTGCCGTTGGGCGGCATTCCGCTCGCCGACCATGCCGCGGTCTACGCGGCGCTCGACGACGCCGGGTTCACCGACGTGTGGTCCTCGGAGGTGGCCGGCGCCGACGCGTTCACCCCGCTGGCCCTGGCCGCCGCCTGGTCGCCGCGGCTGCGCCTCGGCACCGCGATCACGCCGGTGTTCACCCGTGGCCCGGGACTGCTGGCGATGAGCGCCGCCGCGCTGGCCGAGGCCGCGCCGGGCCGCTTCGCGCTCGGCGTCGGCGCCTCGTCGCCGGTGCTGGTCCGGGACTGGAACGCGATCGGGTTCGACGAGCCGTTCAAGCGGACCCGCGACGTGCTGCGCTTCCTGCGGGCCGCGCTGCGCGGCGAGACCGTCGACGGCGCGTTCGACACGTTCGCCGTACGGCGCTTCACGCTGGAGCGCCCGCCGAGCGTGCCGCCGCCGGTCGTGCTGGCCGCGCTGCGCCCCGGCATGCTGCGCCTGGCCGGCGCCGAGGCCGACGGGGTCATCCTCAACTGGCTGGCCGCCGAGGACGTGCCGACAGCGCTCGCCGAGGTGGGCGAGCGCCGCCCCGGGTTCGAGGTCGCCGCCCGCATCTTCGTCTGCCCCACCGAGGACGCCGTGTACGCCCGCGCGCTGGGCCGCCGCATGATCACCGGTTACCTGACCGTCCCCGCGTACGCGGCCTTCCACAGATGGCTGGGCCGCGAGGACTCGCTCGGTCCGATGTGGCAGGCGTGGGCCGCGGGGGACCGGCGGGGCGCCTCCGCGGCCGTACCGGACGAGGTGGTCGACGCGCTGGTGCTGCACGGCTCACCCGAGCAGTGCGCGGCCGCCGTCCGCCGCTACGCCGACAACGGCGTCGACGTGCCGGTACTGGCCGTGCTGCCCACGCCCGAGATCACCGAGGGCGGCGCGGCGGCCTGGATGGAGCTGCTGCCTCGGCTCGGCCCCGGAAAGGTGGCCTGAGATGAACCTGACCGACCGGGTGGTGGTGATCACCGGCGGCGCCGGCGGGATCGGCGCGGCGCTGGGCCGCCGGTTCGCCGCCGAGGGCGCCGCCGCCGTCGTCCTGGCCGACCTGGCCGCCGACGCGGCCCGCGCCACGGCCGAGGCAGTCGGCTCGGTGGCCACCGGCGTCGGGCTCGACGTCACCGACGAGGCGGCGGTACGCGCGCTCGTCGACGAGACCGAGCGCCGCCACGGACGGATCGACCTGTTCTGCGCCAACGCCGGAGTGGCCACCGGCGGCGGCATCGACGCGCCGGACGCCGACTGGGACCGGGCCTGGCAGGTCAACGTGCTCGGGCACCTGCACAGCGCCCGCGCGGTGCTGCCCGGCATGCTCAGCCGGGGCCAGGGCCACCTGCTGCTCACCTGCTCGGCGGCGGGCCTGCTCACAGCGGTCGGCGACGCGCCGTACACCGCCACCAAGCACGCCGCGGTGGGGCTCGCCGAATGGCTGGCGATCACCTACCGGGACGCCGGGATCCGGGTCAGCGCGCTCTGCCCGCAGGGCGTGGACACCCCGATGCTCGCCGACGGCCTCACCGAGGGGCACCTCGGCGCCCGGGTGATCGCCGCGTCCGGGACGATCCTCACCCCGGACCAGGTCGCCGACGCGGTGATCGCCGGGCTGGCCGAGGAGCGGTTCCTGATCCTGCCGCACCCCGAGGTGGCCGACTACGCGCGGCGCCGCGCCGAGGACCCGGACGGCTGGCAGGCCGGGCTGCGCAAACTCGTCCGGAAGCTGCGCGCGAACTCCGCCACGTCCTGAGGGATCTCCTGCCCGTCGACGCACGCCGGGAGACCGCCAGTGGGCCAAGGGCGGGCTTCATGTGGGTCGGGCCAACGACGTGGGCGTCGTGCTGCGGACGGATGCGGATTCAGCCATCGTCACCGGTTCTCGCCATCACCGGCGGGGTTGCCGTCGCCGCCGGCTCCGCCGCCGCCGGCGGTCCGGATCGGGTGGGTAGCAGCAGGGCGGCGACCACTGCGCCGGCCGCCAGTACGCCGATCACGAGCCAGACCGTGGTGGTGAGGGGCAGCTGTTGTCCGGCGATGCTGCCTGCCGAGGCACCCACCACGGTCGCGGCCATCTCGGCGGCGGAGAAGGCGGATCCGACCCGGCCGAGCTGACGGTCCGGGGTATGGCGTTGGACCTGCACCTGGACCAGCATCAGCAACGCGCCACCGGGCAGGCCGGCCAGGGCGATGAAGACCAGCGCGGCGGCGAAGTGGTGGATGAGGAAGAGCCCGGCGAAGCAGAGGGTGATCGCCGCCAGGCAACCGGTGAACGACAGCCGGAGGAGCCCGCTACGGGACAGCACGTTGCCGACGTACGCGCTGGCCAGGAAGCCGCCGCCGAGCGCTGCCATGAGCACACCGACGTCGCCGGCGTCGCCGCCGAGGACGCTGATGACGTACGGCACCAGAAGCACGTTCAGAGCGGCGTTTGCCAACAGGAAGAGGCTGGAGACGACGAGAGTCGTGCGGAGGATCGGATGCCCGAAGAGGAAGGCCAGTCCCTCCCGGAGTTGCCCCCGGAAAGCGGCCAGCCAGGAGGACGCGTCCGGCTGCTGCCCGTCGTCGGTCACCCGCAGCCGGCCCATTCCGAAGATCAGTAAGGCCGAGAGCAGGTACGTCGCGGAGTCGATCAGCACCAGGCCGTCGAAACCCACGAGGGCGTAGAGCGCGCCGCCCAGGGGTGCTCCGGCGAGGCGAACGATGCCGCTCGCAACCGTGTTCCAGGCGTTCGCCGCCTCCAGGTCGCCGCCCCGGCCGACGACGGCGGGCACCACCGCCCGGGCCGCGGACTGGAAGACGTGCCCGATTGCGCTCTCGAAGAACATCGCCGTGTAGAGCAGCCACAGCATTCCCGGATCATCGACCACGATCAGCGCGAGCACGACGACCATGCGCAGCAGGTCAGCGCCGACCATCACCGCTCGCCGATCCCACCGGTCGGCCAGCACCCCGGCCAGGGGCGCGAAGACGATCGCGGGCAGGGTCTGCGCGACGAAGGCGAAACCACTGCTGAGCGTCGACCCGGTCATCGTGTAGACGTAGACCGGCACCGCGACGATCATCAGCCAGTTGCCCAGGTTGGACAACAGCGTGCTGGTCCAGAGCAGACCGAAACGCCGGTTCCTGATGCAGATCACCGCTCACCTTACTTCCGTGACGCCGGCTGCCGGTGTCCCACAGGCGTTCGACGACCAGGAGGTCAGCAGATGCTCAGGAGGACTCGTGGCGGTACCGGCTCGGCGATCCGGTTACGGCTGTTGATCAGCGTCGCCACCGAAGCGGCCCCGGATGGACCGTCCACAGCAACTGTCGCCACCGGGAGTGGGCCGAGCGCAGCGCGTCGGCGAAGCCGACACTCAGCCCGACGGCCCGCTGCGCCTGTTCCGGCGTGACGCTGCCCGGCGCGAAGCTCGCCTGGTTGAGCAGAGCGGCCAGCTCGTCCACCGCTGCGCCATCCGGCTCGTCGATCGCCGCGCCCTCTCCGGGCCGCGCCGTGCGGGCCTCGGCGAGCGTCCGGCGGGCCCGCTCGGCGACCTCCGCCGCCGCCAGGTCCGGCCCGACCGGGTCCCCGGCCAGGCGCAGCGCGTCGGTCAGCTCCCGCCACGCGCCCGCGACCCGTTCACCCGGGTCGGCGGCGTCCAGACGGGAGCGGGTCAACCGGCGGCGCATCGCGTACAGGGCCGCCAGCACCGCGCCGACCAGCAACGCCAGCCCGCCGACGCCGCCGCCGACCAGCACCGGCGTACCCGGGCTGCCCTGCTCGCGGCCCGGCGCGGGCGCGGCGGCCGGGGGAGTGGTGCTCGGCTCCTCGGTGGGCGCGGGCACCTCCGACGGCGGCGGGTCCTCCGGCTGCGGCCGGAAGTCCTCCTCCACCGGGCGGGGCTCCTCGTCAGGACGTGGCATCGGGTCGAACGGCACCCAGCCGACGCCGTCGAACAGCACCTCCGGCCAGGCGTACGCGTCGGCGGCCCGCACCGGCCCGTCGCTGCCGGGCCCGAACCCGACCACCACCCGGGTCGGCAGGCCGGCGAGGCGGCCGAGCACCGCGAACGCGGCGGCGAACTGCTCCGACGTGCCCCGCTGACCGCCGCCGTTGCGCGGTCCGAACAGGAAGAACGCCAGGTTCGGGTACGCATGCCCGCTCGGCGCGTCAGCTGTCACCCGGTAGTGCTCGGCGAGGAACGTGGCGATCGCGTCGGCGCGCGCGTACGGGGCGCCGTTCGACTCGGCGAGCTGGGTGGCCAGCCGGCGCAACGGTTCCGGCGCGCCGTCGGGAACCCGCAGCACCCGGGCCACCTCGTCACCCGCGGGCACGTTCGCCGTGCTCAGCAGGTTCGCGTCCGGGCGCTCCCGCACCGACGACACCTCGTAGCGCAGCCCCGGAGTGAGCCCTTCCGGGCGGATCAGTGTCCCGCTCGCCGGGTCGTACGCCACCCGCGCGCCGGTCACCTCGCGCGGCGTGGGCACCGCCGGCAGCAGCCGCCCGGTCAGGTCCGCCACGGTGATCTCCTGGGTCACCGCCTCCGTGGTGGCGCCCGGGGCCGGGTCGGTGGCGGGCAGGATCCGCCCTGCGTTGCGGTACGTGGCGCCGACCCGCCAGGTCACGCCGTCGTAGTCGCTGAGCACCGCCAGCCGGATCCGGGGCGGCCCGTCAGCGCTCGCGCCATCGACAGTGCGCACGTCCAGCAGCCGCTGATCCGGGTTCAACGCCCACCCGGAGATCCGGATCAACGGGTTCTCGTCCAGCGACTCCACCCGCGGCGGCTCCACGTAACGGCGCGGATCGACCGGCCGCTCGTCGACCTGGGCGGCCACCACCGGGGCGAGCAGTGCCGCCAGCGCCACCACCACTGCCAGCCCGGCCGCGCTCGCCGCCACCAGCCGCAGCCGCACCGCCGCGCGTACCGCTGGGGTCAGACCGGCGACCGGGTCGGACGCCGGGCCGGACGGGCGTCCGGGCGTCGCCAGGCCGGCCGCCGCTACCGCCGCGAACACCACAGTGGCGCCGACCGCCGGTTCCGCGTTCGGCCCGACCACGTAGAGCGCACCGGCGTAGAGCAGCGCCGGCGGCAGGTAGCCCAGCAGCACCCGCCCGGCGCGCAGCGCCACCTCGGCGGCGGTCAGCCCGGCCAGCCAGGCGGCCACCACCGGCACCAGCACGGTGTCCGGGGCCGGCTCGACAGGGATCATCGCGGTCAGCAGCCGGGGGATCGCGTTGCGGGCGGCGTCGGCGGCCACCTCGCCGAGCCCGCCGGGCAGCGCCGCGTGCGTGGCGGCCAGCCGCAGCGACAGCAGCGTCCACCCGGCCAGCGCGGCCACCGACAGCGGCGCCACCAGCCAGGACGGCAGCCGCCGCGCGGCGACGCTGACCAGCACCGAGCCGACCGCCGCGCCGGCCATGAGCCGGGTCAGCAGCGGGTCCGCGTACACCCGGCCCAGCACCACGCCGGAGAGCGCGACAAGCACGATCAGCACGGCCGGCACCGGCACGGCCCGCAACACCCGGGCCACGCGCTCCGCCGCCGCTTCCGTCCCTGGCGGCGTCACCACCGGCGGACCCCGTCCCACTCGGCGGCGAACGCCGCGCCGTCCGCGGCGTCCAGCACCGTGAGGCCCGCCGCGCCGGCCGCCGTCGGCCCGTCCGCGCCGAACATCCCGACCACCACCGACGGGTACGCGCCGCGCAGCGCGCCGACGTGCCCCAGGTCGTCGCGGCTACCCGGCCCGGTCAGGAAGACCAGCGTGTCGCCGAGCCGGTCCCGGCGCAGCCGCCCGGTCGCGGACGGCAGCACCTGCGGCCCGGCGTCCGCCAGCTCCACGGCGGCCAGCTGGTCCAGCGGCCCGGCCGCGCCCTCCGGCTCCACCTCGGCGGGTACGACCAGCAGCAGCTGCACCGGCAGGTCCTCCCGCACCGCTGCGGCCACCACCGAGGCCGCCGCCTCGCACGCCGCCTCGAACGACTCCGCGACACCGCCCACCCGGTCCGGATGCGCCGCGGCCCGGTTGTCCAGCACCACCACCAGGCGCGGCAGGCTGGTGTCCACGTTCTCCCGCACCATCAGCTCACCCACCCGGGCGCTGGTGCGCCAGTGCACGCGGCGCAGCTCGTCGCCCACCACGTACTCCCGCAGCGAGTCGAACGTGATCGACCCGTGCGGCACGCTGTCGGTGCGCCCGTCCAGGCTGCGCCCGGCACCGGTCGGCACCGCGGAGAGCGGGTGAATGCGCGGGTGCACCCACACCGGCACCGTGCCGCCGTAGCCGCGCGCCAGCGCCATCAGCCCCAGCGGGTCCCGGCGCACCACCCGCAGCGGACCCACCGGCACCACCCCACGCCGCTGGGTCGGCACGTCGTAGCGCACCACCGTGTCCCGGCCCGGGCGCAACCGCAGCAGCGGCACCGGCACCAGCGTCCCGGCGCAGCGGTCCTCGGCCACCAGGTTCGCCGCCCGCAGCCGCCCGGTGTTGCGCACGGTCAGCTCCATCGCCGCCGGCTCACCCCGGGCCACCCGGTCCGGGTCGGCCCGCCGAGCCACGCTCAGCCGGGGCCGCCAGGCCGCGTTCAGCACTGCGTAGCCGACCGCCACCCCGGCCGCCGCGCCGAGCACCGTCAGCTCCGGGTACGCGTACCGGAACCCCACGCCGAGCAGCACCAGGGCGGCGACGAGCAGCCCGATGCCACGGGCGGTGATCCCCACGTTCAGCCGTGCACCGGCGTGGCCTGGCCCGTCGGCAACGGCACCGGCACCGACGCGACCGCCTGGCGCAGCACCTCGGCGGACGTCACACCACGCACCTGCGCGTCGGGGGTGAGCAGCAGCCGGTGCGCGAACACCGGCTCGACGAGCGCCTTCAGATCCTCCGGCATGATCCAGCCGCGGCCGTCGATCAGCGCGTACGCGCACGCCGCCCGGGTCAGCGCGATCACCCCACGCGGGCTCACCCCGACCCGCACCTGCGGATGGGTACGGGTCGCTGCGGCCAGCCGCACCGCGTACGCGTAGAGCGGCTCGGCGATGTGCACCCGCCGGGCCATGTTCACCATCTCGCCCACAGTGGCGGTGTCGGTGACGGCGGTCAGCGAGTCGGGGGAGCGGACCGTGGCGCCGCGCAGCACCTCAACCTCGACCGCCTCGTCCGGGTAGCCGACGGAGAGCTTCACCAGGAACCGGTCGAGCTGGGCCTCGGGCAGCCGGTAGGTGCCGTCCATCTCCACCGGGTTCTGCGTGGCCACCACCAGGAACGGCTGCGGCACCGGATGGCGTACGCCGTCCACCGTGACAGTGCGCTCCTCCATCACCTCCAGCAGCGCCGACTGCGTCTTCGGCGACGCCCGGTTGATCTCGTCGGCGATCACGATGTTGGCGAACACCGGCCCCGGGTGGAACTCGAACCCCCGGCTGGCCTGGTTGAAGATGGTCACCCCCGACACGTCGGAGGGAAGCAGGTCCGGCGTGAACTGGATCCGCCGCCACTGCCCCTTCACTGTCGCCGCGATCGCCCGCGCCAGCGTGGTCTTGCCGACGCCCGGCACGTCCTCCAGCAGCACGTGCCCCTGCGCGAACAGCGCGGTCAGCGCCAGCCGCACCACCTGCGGCTTGCCGAGCACGACCGCGTTGACGTTGTCGGCCAGCCGGGCGGCCAGGGCGGCGAAGCCCTGCACCTCCGGCTGACTGAGCGGTTCGTGCGTGTTCACGGATGCGCCTCTCGGGGTGGTGCGGTCAGCAGGTGGGCAGCACGTCCAGGTCGTCGCCGCCCTCCAGGTTGAGCCAGGCCCACGGAATGTACGTCTTGCCCTTGTACTCCACCTGAATCCACCAGGTGCTCTTCTTGTTGTTGTTGTAGATCCAGGCGTCCACGTCCTCGCCCTTGGCCTTGCAGTACGTGCGCAGCCGCCGGCCGTCCGGCACCCAGCCGGCCTGACGGTCGTTGTCCTGCCGGGTGACCTCGAAGATCTCGTTGCCGTTGCGGCCCGGCACATCCTTGTCACAGTACGTCCGCTGGTCGCCGTCCGGACCGTTCTTACAGGTGGCGATGCCGTACACCGGGTCGGTGGTCTGGGCGCGCTCGGCCGTGCCCTTACCGGCGGCGTTCGACGCGGTCAGCGTCACCGTGTACGCGGTACCCGGCGCCAGGCCGGTCACCCGCAGGCTGGAACAACTGCCGCTCGCCGTCTTCCCGCCGGTCGCCGCCGTGCAGGTGGCCCGCCCGCCGCCCGCGTCCACTGTGAACGTGACAGTCACCGACGTGGCGTCCGCGGACGAGCCGGTCACCGTGATCCGCGGCTCGGCCACTGTCCGCGCGGTGGTGCTCGCCTCCGGCCCGGCGCCGGCCTCGTTCACGGCCTTTACCTTCACCGTGACGTTCTGCCCGTTGCCCAGCCCGCCCACAGTGGCCCGCACGTCGGTGACCTCGACGGACTTCCCGGCGGCCTCCACCACGTACTTCGTCACCGGGCGGCCGTTGTCCACCGCCGGGGACCACTGCACCGCAACAGTGCCCGGCTGGTCGGCGACGGTGGACGCGCGCAGCTCGCCCGGCGCCTTCGGCACCGTGAACGGCACCACCGTGTTGCTCACCGGCGACGCCTTCGACCCGGCGCCCTTCTCGCTGACAGCTGTCACTGTGAACGCGTACTGGGTGCCGTACTCCAGTTGCCCGGCCGCCACCACCAGCTCCGTCTTCGCCGACTCGCCCGCCGGGGCGCTCGCACCCGCCGAGGTCGCCGTCACCGCGTACTTCGCGATCTTGTTGCCCTGACCGTCGGCCTCGGGCCAGCTCACCCGCACCGTGCCGTCCGGCCGCGCCTCGGCGGTCACCGACGCGGGCGGGTCCGGCACCTCCGCGGTCGGCACCACCGGGTTGCTGCGCCGCGCCGGCCCTTCACCCTTGGCGTTCACCGCGTGCACCGAGAACGTGTACGTCTCACCGTTCGTCAGGCCGGTCACCTCCAGCGAGCGCTGGTTCGCGCCGACCTGGCGGGTCTGGCCGGCGCCCTCCACCACGTACCTGGTGATCTCGGCGCCGTTCGACGCGGCGGCCTGCCAGCTCACCCGCGCCGAGGCGTCACCGGCGGCGGCGGTGACCGACTTCGGCGCGCCCGGCTTGCCCACCTTCGGCTTCTTCGGCGGGGGCGGAGGCGGAGCGACCGGCGGCGGATCCCCGCCGAGCACGTCGTTGGCGTACTTGTTGACCTCGCGCACCCGGTTCTGGTCGTCGACCACCTGCGCGGTGGACGAGTCCGGCGGGTTGATGAACAGGTGGTTCTCGCGTACCTCCAGCTCGACCGGACCGGGGCGGCCGGAGCCCTTCACGGTCTGCACGAGCTGCCCCTCGGCGTCGAAGGCGTAGACCGTGCCGGTCGTCTCGTCGGCGCAGTAGAACCGGCCCGCCCACGCCACCGCCGGGCTGAGCCGGATGCCGTCGCCCGGCACCGTGAACCGCTTCACCTCGCGGCTGTCCCGCACCACGTGCACCGACCGCTCACCAGGAACCGTCACCGGCACCTGCTGCCCGCTGCTACGGGTCGGCAGGTAGCCCGGCGCGGTCATGGTCAGCTCGGCCCGCTCGGTCCGGCCGCCCACCACCGTCACCAGCGACGTCGAAGTGCGGTCCAGCACCGCCACACCCTCGTCCAGCGTGGACACCACCAGCTCGTGCGCCGGCTCGGCCACGTCGTACGTCTCGACCCGCTTCGGGCTGAGCCCGGCGGGCGGCGCCTCACCGGGCGTCTCCGGCAGCTCGGCGGCGGTGACCGCCGAGACGGTGCCCTCGCTCGGCACCGCGATCCACAGCTTGCCGGCGCCGTCGAACGCGCCGCCGGTGATGCCCGGCGGGTAGCGGACCGGCTCACCCACCGGCGTGAGCGCCCGCGGGTCGAGCTGCCGGACGATGCCCTGCACCGCGTCCACCACGAACGCCGCGTCCTCGTGCAGCGCCACGCTCACCCCGAGCCCCGGCGCGGTCGGCGTGGTCGCGGTGATCTGCAACGTCGCCAGGTCCAGCGAGCTGACCTGGCCGGTCTTGAGGTCGCGCAGGATCAGCAGCCGGTCGGTCTGGGCCACCTGCGTCTGGTGCCGCCGCCCGCCCGGCACCTCCATCCGGGTGTCCACCCGCGCGGTGACGCCGTTGACCCGGGCCAGCTCGCCGCGGGTGGTGCTCCACAGCCAGGAGGACGCGTCGAAGCTCGCCACCGCGTTGTCGGCGGCGCCCAGCCCGAGCACCGTCAACCCCATCGCGGCCAGCAGCGCGGCCACCGTGCCGACGGTCACCAGCCCGCCCCGCATCCGCGACCGTGGACGGGCCGGCTCCGGCCCGGTGCCCGTGACGTCCTCGATGGTGGTCACTGCCGGCTGCCTCCCCGTGTCGGTGGGGGAGGCCCGCCCGCGCGCGGTCGACCCTCCCCAGAGCCGGGAGCCATCATAGGTGCCGCCCGGAGCCGGTGAAACCCGCACCGTCCCCCTGTGGACACCGAGCGTGTCGCCCCTGGACCGTCAGTTCGGCGTGGCGCCGCCCTCCCGGTCCGTGCAGACCTGACCCGAGGTCGAGTACGAATCGGTCGAGTAAACGGCCAGCACGGTGAAGCAGTAGTCCAGCTTCGCGCTCAGCCCGTTCACCGTGTAGCGGGTCTGCCCCGCCTCCACAGTGGCCATCACACCGAGCTTCTGCCCGGCCCGGCCACCCGCCACCACGAACGGCACACCACCGTTCGTCGGGTCGGTCCAGGACACCGTGACCGTCGTGGTGTCGTCGCGCAACGCCAGGTCACCCGGGGGCGGCCCGGCCACCTTCGGCGTCGCGGCGCCGGACGCGGGCACGGGAGCCGGCGGCGGCGCCGCCTCCCGGTTCAGCAACACCACGCCGACACCGACCGCCGCCACCACCGCGAGCACCGCACCCCCCACCACCAGGGCCAGCACCGTGCGGTTGCGGCCCGGGCGCTCCGGCTCCATCGGGTACGCGCCCGGAGGCTGGACCGGCGCCGGCTGGTGGAACATCGGCGGGTTCACCGGCCAGGCGCCCGGCCCCGGCTGCGCCACCGGCTCCGGTCGCGTGGACTCGGGAAAGTCCAGCAGGTCCTCGTAGATCGGCATCGGCCGGTTCCGCTCCGGTGCATCCCCCTCCGGCTCTGCCGCTCGGTCGGTGGGTGCCGGCTCGTCCGTGTCGGGCTCGTCTGTGTCCTGCTCGGGGTCGGGCCGGTCGACCGGCTGGGACGGGGCCACGCTGCTCCACGGCGGCGCGACCATGCCCCAGGGCGGCACGGAGCTTCCGCTGACCGGCGCGGCGCTGACGGGCGCGGCATGTGGTTGGCCCGCCAGTGACGGGTAGTCGCCGTGCCCGGGCGGTCCGCTGACCGGCGGGTAGCCGCTGACCGGAATTCCGCTGATCGGGTACGCGGCAGCTCCGCTCACCGGATGCCCCGGAGGGCCGCTGACCGGGTGTGTGGGCGGCGCGCTGACGGGATGCGGCGCGGGCGTGCCGACGGATGGTGCGCTCACCGGCGGTGTGTGCGTGGGTGGTGAGCCGGCCGGCGATGGGCCGGCGTGCGGTCGTGCTTCACGCGGGGGCGTACTGGCGGCGGGCGCGCCTGCGCTTGTCTGCTTCGCGCTCGCAGCGGCGTCCGTGGTTCGTGCGCCACCTTGGCCGGGGTCGCTCGCACCCGCCTGGTTCATGGGCGGCCCGCTCGTCGGGTGCGTGCTGACGGTTGGTCCGCTCGCCGGGGCTGCGTTCACCGAGTGCGCGGCCATCCCCGGCGCGCTGACCTGGAGTGGGATGGTCGGCGGTGCGCTGGCCGGCGATCCGCCAACCGGGGGTGTGTTGACCGGGGGTCCGCTCACCACGGGTGCGTCGGCCGGAGGTCCGCTGCTCTGAGGGCCGTCCACCGGCCGCGTGCTCACCGGGGGTTCGCTGACGGACCCGGATGCCGAGGGCCTGGCCGTGGTGCCGGCGGCCGCTGTCGCGGCTTGGCGCTCCGACTCCTCCTCCAGCAGCGGGCCGATCTGCTGTACCTGGATCGTCGGCTTGTCCCAGCCCGGTCCACGTCCACCCGGGACGGTCGGTGGCGTACCCGCGCCGGGGCCGCTCGCGCTCGCCTCGATCGCTGCGGGGTGAGCTTCCGAAGTCGCCGCCGTCCCGGTCCCGGCCGTGCGGTCCGTGGCGGGGTACGGGGGAGCGGCTGCGGCCTCGGTGACCGGCTGGACGGGTGCCGGCCGTGGCGTCACGGGGGCCGACGTCGGTGCCGGAGTGGGAGCAGTGGGCGGCGTGGAATCCGCCACGGGCCGAGGGGCACCCGCCGGAGACGTCGTGGAGGCGAGCGTGGTGACCGGCGGCGGAGCGGGTGGGGCCGAGGTGGGGGTCGGCGGGGCGACCGTCACTGGTGGTGGTAGGACCCCGCTCGCCGGTGCGGGGATGCGCGGTGCCGACGGCAGCACGATCGGCGGAGGCGGCAGTGGCACGACTCCCGCCGCCGGCACCCGCGACGGAGGCGGGGTGACGGACGCCGGAGGCGCCTCGGTGCTCGGCCTCGCGGACGGCGGCGAGATGACCGGCGGGGGCGGCAGCGAGGACGCCGGGCCAGGTACGGGCGGCGCCACCGGGCGTCCGTGCACCGGCGTTCCGGCGGCGGGCGCGGTCGTCGGCGTTCCAGGTGTTGCCGTCGGCGTTCCGGGCGCCGCTGGAGGCACCACGGTGCCGGCGACCGCCGGGTGCGGAGGTGGGACCACCGGGGGGCGGGGTGGCACCGGAGTCACCCCGGGGGCGGCGGGCTGCCGACCGTGCGTTCCCGGCGCGACGGGGGTGACACCGTGGGCCGGGGGCACCGGCCGGACACCGGGAATCTGCGGGGCCGCCCCGGCGGCCGAAGGTGGCGACAGCGGGGCGGTGGGTTCGGCAGGCACTACCGGGAACCGGGCGGTCGCTTCCTCGGAGATCGGCGCGAAGCGGGTCGTCGCCTCCGCGGGCGGCGAAGAGGGTGGCGAGGGCGGCGCCCACGGACTCGCCGAGCCGTCCGGCCGCACGGCGGGATGCCGGTGCGGCGGGACCGGAGGGGACGGTTGCGGGGGAGTGCCCTGCGGGTTCGGCACGGGATACGGCGGCTGCGCGGCGCCGGGCGCCGGGGACGCCGGGGCAGGGCGGGGTGCCCACTGTGCGCCGGGTGCCGGCGGAGTCGCGGCAGGCGTTCCCGGGGCGGCGGGGCGGGCCGGCGCGGGTGGGTACGGCGGCGTGATGGCCGGCAGCGACACGGTGGGCTCGGACAGAGCGGGACCGGAGTGGCCGGGAGAAGCGGAATTGGGTTGTCCGGGCAGGACCTGTCCAGGCTGTGCGGACACGGCCGGACCGGAGTGCCCCGGCAGAGCCGGGTTGGGGGGTCCTGGCAGGGGCGGACCGGAGTGTGTTGGCGGTGCCGGGCTGGGGTGTCCCGGCAGGGTCGGATTGGGGCGTCCGGGCAGGGTCGGATTGGGGTGCACGCCGGTAGCGGCGGCGGAGCCGCCGGGAGGTGGGCCGTAGCCGGCGGGAGCGGCGGCGGAGCCGCCGAGGTACTGGCGGGCTGCGCGTACCGCGGGATGGTCCGGACCGAGCACGGCGGCCCCGGCGGTGGCCACGCGGCTGTAGTTGCGGCGGGCCTCGTGCCGGTTGCCCAGCTCCTCGGCGACCCCCGCGAGGTCGAAGCTGAGGGCGAGCATCAGGGGGTCGCCGTCGCCCCGGCGGCGCTCGCCGGCGGCGTAGGCCTCTTCGAGTACGCGCCGGGCGGCGGCCGGGTCGTCGGCCTCGCGGTGCAGCCGGGCCAGCAGGTGGCCGGTGGCCAGGACGTCCTGGTGGTCCTCGCCGTACGCCGGCCGGGCCGCGACGATCGCGTCGGCGAGCAGGCGGCGGGCGCTGGTCAGGTCGCCGGCGGCGCGCATCGCGAGGGCCTGGTGTTGAGTGGCGATCAACGGGGAGGGGTGGGACACGTGAGCAATGCTGCCCGGAATCGCCAGTTGCGCGCTACCCACACGATTGTTATGGCCGCTGACCTGCGGAAACGTGCGGCGTTGGTGCTGATGTGCATGATCGTTCCGGGCCGTGTACAGTAATCCCCCGTGCGGCCCGCCAGGCCGGCCGATGCGGTGAGATGATCACCTTGGCCGACCGGGTAGGCTGGTACGTGCAGGTCCGGGTGGCGGAATGGCAGACGCGCTAGCTTGAGGTGCTAGTGCCCGTATAGGGCGTGGGGGTTCAAGTCCCCCCTCGGACACAAACGATAACCCCACGGTGTGCGCTGAGACCGACTTCAGCGCGCACCGTTTGGTCGCTTGGGTCGCGGTGCCCGTTGTGGGCGGATGGTTGAGGGGTTGGGCGTCAGCCATCGCGGTGATCGTGTGCGCGATGCGGTGGGGCGCGAAGGCGGAGGCCAGCCAAGTGCCGAGCGGGCCGGTAAGTGCGTCCTCGCGCAGGTCCACCCTGCTGCACTGCGCGGCTGGGCTGGAGCGCCTGACCGAGGGGACCGTCACGATCGACGGCATCCGCCTCGACGATCTGGGTGAGGACGAGCTGACCCGGCTGCGCCGCGCCCGGATCGGGTTCGTGTTCCAGGCGGTCAGCCTGGTGTCCACGCTGACCGCGGCGCAGAACGTCGAGTTGCCGCTGCGCCTGGCCGCCCGCCGGCCCGGGACGTCGCCCCCTGCGCTCGACGCGGTGGGTCTAGCCGACCGGGCCGGGCATCGTCCGAGTGAGCTGTCCGGCGGCGAGCAGCAGTGCGTCGCCGTGGCCGGCGCGCTGATCACCCGACCGGCGGTGGTCTTCGCCGACGAGCCGACCGGTGCGCTGGGCCCAGGCCAGTCGGACCAGGCCGTCGCGGCAACCGGGGGCATCGCCCTCCTCCCGACGACGGTCTTCGAGAGGGACCCGAACTCGCCACCGGAGAACCGGCCACTGACCGCGCTCGGCGTGGACGCGGCGGTCTTCGCCGCCGCGAACCGGGCGCTCACCGTCGTCGCCGGCTCACTGGACGACCTGAGCGGCGACGACACCGCCGTCCTCCCGGCCTCGGCGAACCGGCAGCCGGCCGAGCCGTACGCGCTGGTCTTCGCCGATGGGGAGCTGGTGTCGCTGCGCGTCGTCGCGGTCGTCACCGACGACGCGATCCCCGGCGACCTGCTACTGCCCCGATCCGTGGTGCGGGCGCACGACCTCTCGGCGTTCACCTCCGCGGTGTACGTGCAGGACCGGATCGGCCTCCGATCGGAGCGCGGATCGTCGACGTGTCCCAGTGGGCGGCCGAGGCGGGCCGCGCCGAGGATCGCCTCGTCTGGCTCTTCACGCTGCTGCTGGTCGGTCTCGGCCGGCTACGGAGCCCGTCGCGGTGGCGAACATGTTGCTGACGGCCGCCGCCGGCCGGACGGCAGACCTGCGGCTGATCCGGTTGGCCGGTGCGACCCGGAAGCAGGTCGTCTGGCTGGTCACGGCCGAGTCCGCCCTGGTGGTGCTGCTCGGCGGTGTTGTCGCGTTCGTCGGCCTGCTGAGCATCCGTGCCGGCCTCGCCGAGCAGGCCGGCGTACCGGTCGATCTGGTGGCGCCGTGGTCCGTGGCCGGCGGGGTGGTGGGGTGGTGGGCTCTGCCTGTCCCTCGCGGTGCGGCGAGCGCGTTGCCGACCTGGCGGTCACTGCGCCATCGTCCCGCGCGGTCTCCCGTCGGCGTCGCCGGGTGAACCGGTGCCGACGAATGTCCGTCGGGGCAGGCCGAGCCGGTCGACCGCCGCGACGACCAGCTCCTCCGGTGTCACGGCCACGTCCAGCACCACCCCGGGTTCGTTGGGCGTCAGATCCTCAAGGGTGGCCCGCTGGGAGTTGAGCAGACTGGCTGGCATGTAGTGCCCGACCCGCCCGGTCATCCGGGCCCGGATCAGCTCGGCCGGGCCGGCCAGGTGCACGAACTCCACGCTGGGCGGTCCCTGGCGCAGCACGTCCCGGTAGGAGCGCTTCAACGCCGAGCAGGCCAGCACCGTGGACACGCCCTCGGCGTGCCGGCCGGCCATCCAGGCCGCGAGGTCGCGCAGCCAGGGCCAGCGTGCCGCGTCGTCCAGCGGGATGCCGGCGCGCATCCGGGCCACGTTGGCCGGCGGGTGAAACTCGTCCGCCTCGGCGAAGACCAGTTCGGTCAACTCGCTGATCCCCCGCGCCACCGTTGTCTTGCCCGCCCCCGACACGCCCATCACCACCACGTGCCGGGTGGGCGGACGACGGTCACCAGTCATGGACCGTGCCGTCTTTGAGCCGGTTGAACGGCAGGTACGCCGGCTGGTACGGGAACCGGCCCGCGGCCTCCTCGTCGAGCTCCACGCCGAGTCCGGGCTGCTGTCCCGGGTGCAGGTACCCGTCGGCGAAGGTGAACGACTGTCGGAACACCTCGTCGGTGAGCGCCCCGTGCCGCATGTACTCCTGGATGCCGAAGTTGTGGATGGCCAGGTCGAGGTGGAGCGCGGCGGCCATGCCGACCGGGGAGATGTCGGTCGGCCCGTGGATGCCGGACTTGATCTGGTACTGGGCGGCGTAGTCGAGCAGCTTCCGCATGGCGGTGATGCCGCCGGTGTGCGTGACGGCGGAGCGCACGTAGTCGATGAGCTGTTCGCGGATCAGCGTCTGGTAGTCCCAGACGGTGTTGAAGACTTCGCCGATGGCCAACGGGGTGGTGGTGTGCTGCCGGACCAGCCGCAGCGCCTCCTGGTTCTCCGCCGGGGTGCAGTCCTCCAGCCAGAACAGGTCGTACGGCTCGAGCGCCTTGCCCAGCTTGGCGGCCTGGATGGGGGTCATCCGGTGGTGCCCGTCGTGCAGCAGGGGCAGCTCGGGGCCGAACTCGTTGCGAACGGCCTCGAAGACCCCCGGCAGGTGCCGCATGTACGAGCGGGTGTCCCAGTCCTCCTCGGCGGGCAGCGGCGTGCGCTGGGCCGGCTCGTAGTCGTAGCGCTTGCCGTCGACGCTGGGCTGGGCGGCCACGCCGTAGACGGCGTTGATGCCGGGCACCGAGGTCTGCACCCGGATGGCGCGGAAGCCCTGCTCCAGGTGGTGGCGGATGGAGTCGAACAGCTCGGGCAGGTCCCGCCCGGAGGCGTGCCCGTAGGCCAGGATCCCGGTCCGGGAGGCGCCGCCCAGGAGCTGGTAGAGCGGCATTCCGGCGGCCTTGGCCTTGATGTCCCAGAGGGCGACGTCCACGGCCGCGATGGCGGCCATGGTGACCGGCCCCCGCCGCCAGTAGGCCGAGCGGTAGAGGAACTGCCAGGTGTCCTCGATCTGATGCGGGTCGCGCCCGATCAGCAGCGGGACGACGTGGTCGGCCAGGTACGACGCGACGGCCAGTTCGCGCCCGTTGAGGGTGCCGTCGCCCAGTCCGGTGAGTCCCTCGTCAGTTGTGATCTTGAGGGTGACGAAGTTCCGGTCGGGGCTGGAGACGATGACGTCCGCGGCGACGATCTTCATGCCGATGCCTTTCTCAGGGGTGATGTCAGCGCAGCGTGCTGCCGGGCTGCACGTCGTTCAGGAGGGACAGTTCGTCGCGGCGTGGCAGGGTCTCCCAGTCGCCGTGGCCGCCGACGACGAAGGCGCCCAGGGTGACCGCGCGGCGCAGCCGCCCGGCCAGGTCGAGACCGTCGAGGTGGCCGGAGAGGTAGCCGGCGGTGAAGGCGTCCCCCGCGCCGACGGTGTCCACCGCCGTCACGGGCACCGCCGCCGCCTGCCGCACGCCCTCCCGGGTGTACGCGCGGGCGCCGTCGCCGCCGAGCTTCACCAGCACCGTCGACACGCCCCGGTCCAGCAGCTCGGCGACCACGGTCAGCTCGTCCGCGCCCGCCGTGCCGACCAGGTCCAGCTCGTCGGCGGAGGCGACCACGACCGAGGCGTGGCCGACGATGTCGGCGAGCGCGGCCCGCGCCGCGTCCCGGCTCCACAATTTCGTCCGGTGGTTGACGTCGAGGCAGACCAGCGTCCCGGCCCGGGCGGCGGTCACGGCCGCCCACCGGGTGGCCTCCCGGGCACCGTCGGACAGCGCCGCGGTGATCCCGGTCAGGTGCAGCACCCGGGCGCCGGCGGCCAGGGCAGGCCGCAGGTCCTCGACGGACACCGCCGAGCCGGCCGAGCCGGCCCGCTGGTAGATCACCCGGGTCAGGTCGGCGGTCCGCCGTTCCAGGAACATCAGCCCGGCCGGGCGGTCCGGATCGCGGACCACGTGCTCGAGGCTTACCCCCTCGGCGCGCAGTTGCCGGAGCAGGAACTCGCCGAGTTCGTCGTCGCTGACCCGGCCGGCGAAGGCCGCGCGGTGGCCGAGCCGGGCCACCCCGACGGCCACGTTGGCCTCCGCCCCGGCCAGGTGCGGGGTGAGCGCGCCACCGGTGACGATGGGCCCGGCCGTGCGCAGCGACACCAGGGCCTCGCCGAAGGTGAGCAGGTCGACGGCGGTCATGACGCGGTGGCCGGGTAGCCGCCGGCGCGCGGGTGCGCGGCGGATGGGCGGGTGTCGCGCGGGTGCGCGACGGGCAGGCCGGCGGCGCTCATGCGACGGCGGAGAGGTAGGCGCGGGCGCGCTGGCGCAGGGCGTCGAGGTCGCCGCCGGAGGCGGCGTCACCGACCAGCGGGCCGCCGACGCCGACCGCGATCGCGCCGGCGGCGAAGTAGCCGGGCAGGTCGGCCAGGCCGACGCCGCCGACCGCTACGAAGGGGATGTCCGGGAACGGGTCGCGGACCGCCTTCAGGTAAGCGGGGCCGCCCACCGACACCGGGAACAGCTTGATCGCCGACGCGCCCAGCCGCATCGCGGTGTACGCCTCGGTCGGGGTGAACGCCCCGGCGGCGACGGGCAGGCCGAGCCGCGCCGCCTCGGCGATCGACTCGACCACCGCGGGCGTCACCACGAACTGCGCGCCGGCCGCCGCCACCTCGGCGACGTCCGCGGCGGTGAGCACCGTCCCGGCGCCGACCAGGGAGCCGGCCGGCGCGACCGCGCGCAGCGCCTCGACGGCTCGCGCCGCGTCCGGCGTGGTGAGGGCCACCTCCACGACTCGTACGCCCTCCTCCAGCAGGGCGGTGCCGGCGGCGATCGCGCCCGCGGTGTCGGTCCCCCGGATGACCGCGAGAATCCGGGCGGCGGCGAGTTCGGCGACGAGATTGACAGTCATGTTGTTCACCATTCCGCGTAGGAGCCGTCGGCGTGCCGCCAGGTGGGGCTGCGCCAGGAGTGGCCGCGCTTGTCCGCCGCCCGCACCGCCTGTTCGTCGATCTCGATGCCGAGACCGGGCGCGGTGAGCCGCTCGACGTACCCGTCGACGAAGGTCAGCGGGGTCTTGTCGAGGCAGTAGTCGAGCACCTCGGCGCCGAGGTTGTAGTGGATGCCGATGCTCTGTTCCTGGATCAGGTAGTTGGGCGTGGCGAAGCCGACCTGCAGGCAGGACGCCAGGGCGATCGGGCCCAGCGGGCAGTGCGGGGCGAGTTGGACGTCGTACACCTCGGCCAGCGCGGCGATCTTGCGGACCTCGGTGATGCCGCCGGCGTGCGACAGGTCCGGCTGGGCGACAGCGATGCCGGCCTGCAGCACCGGCAGGAACTCCTGCCGGTTGTAGAGCCGTTCCCCGGTGGACACCGGAGTGGTCGTGGCGCGTACGAACTCGCCGATCAGGTGCGAGTTCTCCGGCACCACCGGCTCCTCCAGGAAGAACGGCCGGTACGGCTCGAGTAGCGGGGCGACCCGCCGGGCGGTGGCCAGGCTGAACCGGCCGTGGAAGTCGACGGCGACGTCCCGCTCGTCGCCGAGCACCTCCCGGGCGGCGGCCACCCGCTGGACCACGCCGTCGAGCTCGGCGACCGAGGCGACCGGGCTCATCCGCCCGGACGCGTTCATCTTCACGGCGGTCAACCCCGTCTCGACGGCGGCGCTGATCTGGTCGCGTACCTCGGCGGGCTCGTCGCCGCCGACCCAGCCGTAGACCCGGATCCGGTCGCGGACCGGGCCACCGAGCAGCTGGTGCACCGGGGCGCCGAAGTGCTTGCCGGCGATGTCCCACAGTGCCTGGTCGAGCCCGGCGACGGCGCTGGCCAGGATCGGCCCGCCCCGGTAGAACGAGGCCTTCGTCAGCACCTGCCAGTGGTCCTCGATCCGCAGCGCGTCCCGGCCGACCAGCAGCTCGCTGAGCTGTCCGACGGCGGTGCGGACGGTCTCGGAGCGGCCCTCGCAGGTCGCCTCGCCCCAGCCGACGATCCCGTCGACGGTCTCGACCCGGACGAACAGCCACCGCGGCGCGACGAGGAACGTCTCCACCCGTGCGATCGTTGTCATGGCGTCCTCAGCCCTTCGTGGCGCCGGCGGTGAGCCCGGAGACGATGTACTTCTGCACGAACAGGGCGATCACCATGATCGGCAGAGTGACCACGGTGGCCGCGGCCATCAGGCCGCCCCAGTCGATGCTGGCGTAGCCGACGAAGTCGAAGATCGCCACGGGCAGGGTCTTCGTGTCCGCGCCGGAGAGCACCAGGGCGAACATGAAGTTGTTCCAGGAGAAGATGAAGGACAGGATGCCGGCGGTCGCCACGCCGGGCACGGACAGCGGCAGGGTGATCCGCCGGAACGCGCCGATGTGGGTCAGCCCGTCGACCAGCGCCGCCTCTTCCAGGTCCTCCGGCAGGCTGTCGAAGAAGCCCATCATGATGTAGACGATCAACGGCAGCGACACGAACATGTGGCTGAGGATCAGCACGGTGTACCCGCCGACCATCTGCAGGTTCGAGAAGACGTAGTACCAGGGCACCAGGAGCGACACACCCGGGATGATCCGGGCCATGAGCACCACGAGCGCTGACTTCTTCATGCTGAACCGGCTCATCGAGTAGGCGGCCGGTACGCCGAGGATGAGCGAGAAGAGCGTGGCGGCGAACGCCACCCACAGGCTGTTGCCGATGAACTGGACGTAGTTGGCCTGCTGGAGCACGTTGCCGTAGTTGTCCAGGGTGGGCGAGAAGACGAAGGCCTTGCCGGTGTCGTAGATGTCGACGTTTGTCTTGAACGACGCGGCGATCATCCACAGCAGCGGCGCGATCAGCGCCAGCACCACGACGGCCAGGGCCACCGCCCGGAAGACCTTGAACGGCTTGCCCGGCTTCATCGGTCCAGCCCCTTCTTGCGGTAGGTCAGGGCCCACATCACCCCGATGATGATCAGGAAGAAGATGATCAGGAC
This sequence comes from Micromonospora echinospora, assembly GCF_014203425.1. Lineage (NCBI taxonomy): Bacteria > Bacillati > Actinomycetota > Actinomycetes > Micromonosporales > Micromonosporaceae > Micromonospora > Micromonospora echinospora. The sequence goes on along the minus strand of NZ_JACHJC010000001.1, from coordinate 5,329,304 downwards.
CGTCGATGAGACGCCGTAGTCGTTGTAGTCGAAGCTCAGCCCGTACGCGTAGACGTTGAGCGTCTCTACCTCGTGGAACGACCCGCCGCCGCGACCCTTCGTGGCGTAGAGGATGTCGAAGGTCTTCAGCGCATCGATGCCGCGCAGCAGGATCGCGACGATCACCGTGGGCATCAGCAGCGGCAGCGTGACGTGCCGGAACCGCTGCCAGGTGCTGGCGCCGTCGATGAGGGCGGCCTCCTGCGGCTCGTCCGACAGCGACGTGAGGCCGGCGAGCAGGATCAGCACTACCATCGGGGTCCACTGCCAGATGTCGATGAACATCGTCGTCGGCAGGGCGCTGTTCTGGCCGGACAGCCAGGGCTGCGGGCCGATCCCGACCCAGCTGAGCACCTGGTTGGCCATGCCGATGGTGGGGTCGAAGATCAGCCGCCACATCATGCCGACCGCCACCGGGGTGGCGACCAGCGGAAGCAGGATGGCGACCCGGACCCAGCGCTCACCGCGGAACGGCCGCCACAGCAGCAGGGCGATCGCCATGCCGAGCGCCACCTCGACGGCGAGCACGACGCCGGTGAACAGGACGGTGCGCCACACCGCCGGCCAGAACCGGTCGGTGTCGGCGAGCACGTCGAGGTAGTTCTGGAACCCGATGAACTCGCTCTCGGCGCGGACCGAACCCTCGGCGTCGGTGAGGCTGAGGTATCCGGTCCACGCCACCGGAAAGATGATCAGCACGGCGACGAACGCCATGGCGGGGGCCGCGAAGAGCCATTTGCGGTGCGCGTTGGCCCAGCGCGACCAGCCCGACTCCGCCGGGGCCGGGCCGGCCTGCGACGGTCTGGTGACTGGTGTGGTGACGGCTGACATGAGGTCTCCGAGTGGTCAGGGCCGGGACCCGGTGCGGGGACGGCGGGGCCGGTCGGCCCCGCCGTCCCGCGGTCGGGTTACTTCGCCTCGTCGTCGAGGAACTTCTGGAACGCCTCGTTCGCCGCGTCCGCCGAGGCGGACGGGTCCTTGCCGGTGATCGCGTCGACGATCGGCTGGCCGACGATCTCGCGCGCCTGGGCGACCTTCACGACCAGCGGGCGGTCGTGACCGACGCCGTTGGCGGTGCTGGCCGTGGTGGCCTCGGCGAGGTCCTTCGGGTAGGTGGCGATGGCCTGCGGGTTGGCCCAGACAGAGGCGCGTGCGCCGGGGACGCCGGCCTCCTGCTGCGCCAGCGACTGCTCCTTGCCGGCCGCCCACTGGATGAACTTCCAGGCGTTGTCCTTGTTCTTCGACTGGTCGTTGATGCCCAGCGCCCAGGACGGGATGTTGTAGGGCTTCGAGCCGGCCGGGCCGGCCGGGAAGGGCGCGAAGCCGACGGTGTCGGAGACCTTCGACTTGGCCGGGTCGGTGGCGTTCTTGTAGAGCGAGTTGGCCTCGGTGTAGAAGGCCGCCTTGCCCTGGGTGAAGATCGCCATGGCCTCGGACCAGCTCATGTCGGTGCTGACGTTGTTCGGGCCGTGCTCGCGCAGCAGTCCGCCGTAGTAGGCGTACGCCTGCTTGGCCTGTTCGGTGTTGACCGCGGCCTTGCCGTTGGCGTCGACGAAGTCACCGCCGAAGCTGAACAGGAAGCTGGAGAACTGGGTGACGGCGGCGGCCTTGCCGGTGCGGGAGACGAAGCCCGCGACGCCCGGGTTGTCGGCCTCGACCTTCGCGGCCTGCGCCTTGAGCTCGTCCAGGCTCTTCGGCGGGGCGTCGAAGCCGGACTTCTTCAGCAGGTCCTTGCGGTAGTACAGCACCTCCGACTCGGTGATGATCGGCACGCCGACCACCTTGTCGTCGTACGTGGTGGCCTGCACCGGGGCGGCCTGGAAGTCGCTGAAATCGAAGGCGCTGTCCGACTTGGACCGCTCGGTCAGGTCGGCCAGGTACTTGTTCTTGCCGAACTGCTTGCCCTCCTGCAGGGGCCGGTACATCATCACGTCGAGGTCGCTGGATCCCGCGTTCAGCTTGACGTTGTACTGGTCGGACAGCTGGTCCTCACCGAGCTGGGTGACCTCGACCTTCAGGCCCGTCTGCTTCTCGAACTCCGGCAGCGCCTTCTTGACGTTCTCCGTCCAGACGTGGTTCACCAGCGTCACGCGCACGGTCTTCGACCCGCCGCTGTCCTCTCCACCGCCGCACGCGGCCAGGCCCATGGCGACCACCACGGCCAGAGACGTACCGATTATCGATCGACGTTGCACGTCATCTCTCCATTTCTCGTGGTCGCCGCCCCGGGGGAAGAGCGCCACAACGCTGTAACGTCCGCTTAACCACGGGATGCTAGGTCGAAAAAGCTGATTTATTCAAGGGGTTGACCGAACTGATATGATCCATGGCGTGGAATCGCACTCCTCCGGGGGCGTCGGCACCCAGCCCGCTCCGCCCGAGGTCGGGCTGCACGCCCGCGTCCTCGAGCACCTCGGCACCGCCATCTGCGGCGGAGAGTTCGCCCCCGGGGCAGTCCTCAACATCGACGACCTGGTCGACCGGTACGAGGTCTCCCGCTCGGTGGTCCGCGAGGTGCTGCGTGTCCTGGCGTCGATCGGGTTCATCGAGACCCGCCGACGGGTCGGGGTGACGATCCGGCCCGCGCACGACTGGAACGTCTTCGATCCGCAGGTGATCCGGTGGCGGCTGGCCTCGGCCAGCCGGCTCGCCCAGCTCCGCTCCATCACCGAGCTGCGCACCGCCATCGAGCCGCACGCCGCCCTGCTGGCCGCCGACCGGGCCGGTCACGACGAGGCCAGCGACCTCGTCGGCCTGGCGGCGAAGATGTGGGCCGCCGGCAAGGCCGGCGACGAGGAGCGCTTCCTGCGCCTGGACATCGAGTTCCACCGCCGGGTGCTGCTCGCCTCCGGCAACGAGATGTTCGTCCGGCTGCAGGACCTGGTCGCCGAGGTGCTGACCGGCCGGCACAAGCACCACCTCATGCCGCACCATCCACACGAGGAGGCGCTGCGCCTGCACGCCGAGGTGGCCCAGGCGATCCAGCGGCACGAGGGCGAGCGCGCCCGGCTGGCGATGGTGCAGCTCATGGAGCAGGCGTTCGAGGAGATGCGCTCCCTCTGGGAGCAGACCGCCGAGCCCGTGCGATTGATCTGATCCGTCGCTCGCCCACCCCGCTGGCCTGGTGGAGCGCGGACGTGCGGTGGCGGGGCGTCAGCGGCGTCCTACCCCGGTGTAACGGCGTGGAACGGGTCCGCCGTCAATAGACGGCCGCGCATTTTATCCGCGGCGAACGCATTCCTGGTCGTCCCTGGGCGTGGCGATGATCGTGGCGGGGCTGCGGCCGAACCCGGTCTTCCCGGCCATCGGCCTGTTCGGTCTCGGTCTGACGTCGGCGCTGGTCAACACCCACCTCCTGGCGCTGGTGCAGGCCAAGGTCGGGCTGGAGCTGCAGGGGCGGGTGCTCGCCACCAACCTGATGCTCACCTGGCTGATGGTCCCGGTCGGCTTCCTCACCGCCGCACCGCTGGCCGAGCGGGTCTTCACCCCTCTGGTCTCCGGTGACGACCTGGTGGTACGGATATCTCACGCCCGGGTTCGCGGCGATGCCGTACATCCTCGGGCCGAACGCGTAGACCCCCGTAGGCGTGGTCGGGGTGCCCTCGACGTGGTTGTCGCTGAAGAACTGGGAGCCGATCCGCGCGGACAGCGCCCCCGAGACCGCGGTCCAGCGGCCGTCGGCCTTCGCGAACGTCTCCAGTGTGGCGTAGCTGGTATTCCAGCTCGCCGCGGTCACCACGACGACCTGCCGCGTGGTGGCCGGCAGGGTGCGCAGACCGCTTGCCTTGTTGCTCGGCGTCCAGGTGCGGTGTCGTGGACGTGGGGGGTCGGTGGTGGCGTCGGGAGACGCCGCCGCTGCCGGCGTCGCGCCGGAGACGACGACGGGCGCGGCGATGCCGGCCGCCGCCCCGACGATCAGGGATCTGCGTCGCATGCGGCAGATCGTCCCACCCGGCGCGCCGTTCCGATGTCCCGCGCGAACCGACCGTTCGCCGGTCGACCGGTTTCGTGGCCGGACCGGCAGGGGTAGAGGTGCACCGCCCGCCAGCAGACCCTGAGGAGACAACCATGTCGGTACAAGCGTTTCTCTACCTTGTCTCGGTCATCCTGCTCGCGCTCGCCGCGTTGCCCTTCCGTACCCGGGGCGTCTCGCTCGCCCTGCTCGGAGCGGCGTGCGCCCTGCTGGCCTACGCCTGGCCGGTGATCACCGGTTAGGCGAAGGGTGAGTGATGAGTCATCGGTGGCCCTTGATGCCTGGTGGCGCGCCCGGGGAGCAACCTCGGCACGGACGGGTGGCCGCGCCGGGGCCGAGGGCGGCGACCGACGAACGGGGTGGGCCGGCGACCGAGGTCGCCGGCCCACGGCGTCGGGTCAGGGAGTGGTGAGGTCGAAGCGGTTGACGATGACCGAACCGCCGAGCGACGACGTGGCGTAGTTGAAGATGCCGTACCGGTAGCCCATGAAGAACGGCCAGTCGTTGTTCAACGTGTACGCCGGCCCGAGCGAGGTGAAGGTGACCCCGTCGGTGCTGTAGGAGAACCTTGCCTGCCGGCCGGCGCCGGGTCTGACGTCCGCGTTGACACGCAGCCAGATCCGGCCGCCGGACACCGCCGCGCTTGCCCGTTCGGTGCCGGTGCTGGTGGTGTTCCAGTTGCTGTCCATGGCGAGGCCGTCGACCATCGAGACCCGCGTCTGACCGCCGTCGCGGCGGACGCCGATCCAGGCGGAGAGATGTCTCAGCATGGCCAGGCCGGACCGGTCACCGTCACGCATTGTCGAGTAGTCCAGTTGGATCGTGGCGGTCGACGTCGGTCCCTGGATCCGGTGCGTCAACGTGTTGCGGGCGGCGTACAGGTCGTTCGTGACCGTGGCGGTCTGGAGCCGCAGCCCGTTGTTCATCGAGAACTTCGTGGTGTCCGGGTTGTGGTTCCACTCCCACCGCGGGTCGAGTGTCGGGCCGGCGAAGGTGTCCGGGCCGATCATGGACTTGACCTGGCGTGGTGGCCGCGGCACGTTCGGGTACGGGTAGCTGGCGCCCCAACCGCCGTTCACGGTCTGGACGCTGGGCCAGCCGTCGGAGCTCCAGTTGATCGGCGCCAGCACCGGGATCCGGCCGCCGGGGTACGCGTCGACGAACGCCATGTAGTACCAGGCGCCGTTCTGGGTCTGCACCAGACCACCCTGGTGCGGGATGCCGGCGCCGGAGACCGGGGTCGGCATGTTGAGCAGCACCTGCCGCATCTCGTACGGCCCCCACGGGCTGGTCGAGCGCAGCACGTACTGGCCGTTGGCCGGCTTGGTCACCCAGATGTAGTAGTAGTTGCCCCGCTTGTAGAACCGGGAGCCCTCCAGCGTCCCGGGGTTCGACGGCGTGGTGAACACCTGCTGGGAGCGGACCTGGCTGGTGCCGTCCGCCGACAACTGGGCCACGCTGAGCGTGCTGTTGCCGTACGCCACGTACATCGTGTCGTTGTCGTCGATCAGCAGCCCCGCGTCGTAGTAGCAGTTGTTGATCCGGGCCTTCTTCTGCCAGGTGCCGTCCACCGACGACGCGGTGTAGACGTACGTCCGGTTGAACTCCACACAGCCGAGCCAGTAGTAGGTGCTGTTGCTCTTGCGGTAGTTGAACGCCGAGGCCCAGATGCCCTTGACGTAGGCCCGACCCCCGGTCAGGTTGTAGTTGTTCGAGTCGAAGTCCAGATTCGGCACCGAGTGCCCGGCGTACTCCCAGTTCACCAGGTCGTACGAGCGCAGGATCGGTGCGCCGGGGGAGTAGTGCATGGTGGAGGCCGAGTAGTAGTAGACGTCGCCCACCCGGATGATGTCGCCGTCGGCGAAGTCCTGCCACACGACCGGGTTGGTGTAGGTCGGCGACGGCGGCCACGGCCCGTTGGGCGGCGGCGTGGTCGGCGGCGGCGTCGGTGAGTTCGTCGGCGACGGCGAGGTGGTGGGTGAGGTCGTCGGCGACGGCGACGGCGACGTCGTCGGCGGGGTGTCACCGCAGGCGACGCCGTTCAGCGCGAAGTTGGTCGGCACCGGGTTGTTGCCGGTCCAGCCGCCGTTGAAGCCGAAGGACACGCTGGCGTTCGTGCCGATCGCGCCGTTGTAGGCGGCGTTGGTGACGGTGACGTTCGCCCCGGACTGGGTGTAGCTGCCGTTCCACAGCTGCTGGATGGTCTGGCCGGCGCCGTAGGTCCAGGTCAGCTGCCAGCCGTTGACCGGGTCGCCCAGGTTGGTGATGTCCACGTTGGCACCGAAGCCACCCGACCACGAGCTGCTGATCGTGTAGGTCACCCGGCAGCCGCTGGCGGCCTGGGCGGATGAGGCGACGAACGCGGCCCCGGTCGTGGTCAGCAGGGCGGCCAGCAGACTGGCCGTCCAGAGTCGTCTGATGCGGTGCACGCTCTCCTCCGATGAGTGGTCAGGCTGCGGCGCAGCGAAGCGTGGGGATGGTGTTGGTGCCGCCGACGGAGCCGAGGAAGCCGAACTCGGTGCTGGCTCCGGCTCCCAACGCGCCGTTGTAGCTGACGTTGCGAGCGGTGACGGTGGCGCCGCTGGTGCTGACCGTGGCGTTCCACGACTGGCTGATGGTCTGGCCGTTTGCCCAGGTCCAGGTGACGGTCCAGCCGGAGATGGCCGCACTGCCCGGTTGCCCTCGCGGCACCGCGATCCGATGGGGAGCGTGCCCTTCGCTCCGTCCCTGGGAAGGTTACATGTTATCGTTAACATCATCAATGGATGATCGTCGATGGGTCGCTGCGGGTCGGCGACGCCTCAGCCGACGTGGTGGTTGCGCCCGGCCCGCTGGATGAGGGCCTCCACCCACCGCTCGAACTTGCTACTGCCCCCACCCGGCAGCGCGGCCAGCTCGTCCCCGGCCAGCGCGGCGGCCAACGACTCCAGCAGGCTCCGCAGCCGCCGGTCGTCCTCGTCGTCCGACCCGCCGCCGGTCGTGCCAGCCATGCCCAGGTGGGTGTGATGCGCCGCCGGCTGAGCAGCGCCGAGCAGCGGTGCGACCGATGGCAACCTGCCAGGCGTACGTGAGTTCGCCAGCCGAATCGGGTTGATCTAACCCCTCTGCTTCCTATCGCGGCTGCTGCTCCTGCGCGTGGGTAGGTTCCGGTCAGGCGGCGACTGTCGTGTTGGGACAGTGCACCCCTATAGACCCCTATTGATGCGTAAGGATGTCGTCGCGGAGCGTTATCGTCTGACGATGTCGCCGCCCCTCGACGGCAAGATCGCCTGACGGAGAGGATCGCCATGTCGCTGCCCACCAACCCTCCGGCGCTGAGCGTGGTGATGCCGACCTACCAGGATCCGCAGTGCCTCGCGCTGACCCTCAAGGCGCTGACCCGGCAGACGCTGCCGCCGGAACGCTTCGAGGTGATCGTGGTCCGGGACGGTGGCTCGTCCGACGGGTACGCCGAGGCGCTCGCCGAGGGTGCCGGTCTCCGCCTGCGCGTGCTGGAACTCGCCGAGCGCAAGGGCCGCTCCGTCGCCCGCAACGAGGGGGCGCGCCGTGCCTGCGCACCTCTGCTGGTCTTCCTCGACGCCGACTCGTGGGCGGTGCCCGACCTGCTGGAGCGGCACCTGGCCTGGCACAGCGTGCCCGGCAACGCGGCGGTGCTGATCGGCCGGCGGGACGAGATCGGCCTCGCTGACCTGCCGGCAGTGCTGGCCGGAGAGCCGCACGCGGTCGCACGCGCCTTCCCGCACGGCGGCGACCTGCGGTTCGCCACGGGGCTTCCCGACGACGGGGGCGAGTGGCTCCGGGCCGGCTGGGTCATCGCCTACACGCACAACATCTCGCTGTCCAGCGCGCACTTCGCGCAGGTCGGTGGTTACCGCGAGGCGTTCGGTCTGAGCTACGGCGTGGAGGACGTCGAGTTGTTCTACCGCGTCGACCGCAGCCTCCCCGACGGCGTCAACTTCGGCTACCACGACGACGCCCGGGTCGTCCACCTGCCGCACCACAAGAACATCACCCGCAACTGGATGGAGATGAAGGCCAACTTCCAGCAGGCGGCCCGGCTCTATCCGTGCCTGGAGTGGGAGTTCCTTACCGCCGTCATGGGGTACGAGGCGATCCGGCGCATCCTGCACTATCGCGCGCTCATCGACGAGTGCGTCGAGCGGTCGGCCTGCGCCATCGGGCCCGCCGCCGCGCGCCTCGCCGGCCAGGTGCGGGGGCACCGCACGCTCTGGATCGGCACCGGCCGCGCCGATTCCGGGTTGCCCACCTCGGCGTTGACCTTCGACTACGCCGCACCCATCGGGCGGACCAACTTCCACCTGCTCGGCGTCGCCCCGCCCATGCCGCCGGGCAGCCTGGACGCGGTGATCAGCGTGGACTTCTGGCGGTACCTGCTGTGGCCGGAACTCTGCCAGTTCATCTCGGCCTCGCTGCTGCTGGCCGGCGAGGTCCACCTGGTCGCCACCGCCGACTCGACGCCGGGGATGTGCGCCGCCGACCCGCAGACGCTGGACTACCTGCGTCAGGCGCAGGCCGCAGCCTGCACGGCCGAGCTGCGCGCGGTCGAAGGGCTCGGCCACGTACTGATCCTGCGGCCCCTCCGACCCGCGCCCGGCGCCGCGCGCCGGGTACCCGCTCAGACCGCCGCCAGGGCGCGACCCGCTGCCCTGGTGCCGGGGCGCTCCACGACGCGGGGATAGCAGATCGACGGTGCGGCCAGGCCCGACAACGCTGTCGGGCCTGGCCCAACCGCGCCCGGATCCGGAGCAAAAGACGGAAAGGCGAGTACCATGCGCGTACTGCTGTCGACTCTCGGGTCGCGTGGCGATGTCCAACCACTGGTGGCGCTCGCGTCGCGGTTGACGGCCCTCGGCCATCAGGTCCGCCTCTGCGCCCCGCCCGACTTCGCCCGCTGGGTGGCCAGCTTCAGGATTCCCTTCGTGCCCGTCGGCCCGCCCTGGCGCAGGTCGGCGGCGCCCAGGTCGCGGGCCGCCGTGCCAAAACCCTCGCCCGCGCAGGTACGCAAGCTCGCCGAGTCCTCCATCGGCATCCAGTTCGAGGTGCTGTCGGCCGCAGCCCGGGACTGTGACGTCCTCGTCGCGTCGACGGGCCTCCAGATCGCCGCCCGCACCGTGGCGGAGAAGCGCGGCATCCCGTACGTCTTCGCGGCGCTCTGCCCGGCGGCCCTTCCCTCACCCCACCACCCCCCGCTGCCGCTGCCGGTGCTCGGGGAGGTCCCGGCGCCCGCGTCGGCCGACAACAGCGACCTGTGGGCCGCCAACCTGCGGCACGTCAACGACACCTTCGCCGCGCCCCTCAACGCGCTGCGGTCGGCGGTGGGGTTGGGCACGGTCGACGACGTCAGCGACCACATCCACACCGACCGGCCGTGGCTGGCCACCGACCCGACCCTGGCACCCTGGCCGGACGTCGCCGATCCGGCCGTCTACCAACCGGGCGCCTGGCTCCTGCCCGACAAGCGGGCCCTGCCCGCCGAGCTGACGGCCTTCCTGGACGCCGGCGGGCCGTGCGTCTACGTCGGATTCGGCAGCGTCGCCGCACCCCCGGGTCTGCTGGAGACGGCCGTGCGGGCCGTGCGCGCGGTCGGTTGCCGGCTGGTCGTCTCCCGGGGCTGGGCACCGCTCTCGCCGGTCGACCGGTCCCCCGACTGCCTGGTGGTCGGCGAAGTGAACCAGCAGGACCTGTTCCGGGAGGTGGCCGTGGTGGTCCACCATGGCGGCGCGGGCACCACGACCACGGCCGCGCGGGCCGGGACGCCGCAGGTCGTCGTACCGCAGGTGTACGACCAGCACTACTTCGCGCGCCGGGTGTCCGCGCTCGGCATCGGCACCGCACACCCCGGCTCCGTGCCGACCGTCGAGTCGCTGACCGAGGCTCTGGGCGCCGCGCTGCGGCCGGAGGTGGCCGCCCGCGCCCGCGAGTTCGCCGGCGTCGTACGCACCGACGCGGCGCAGGTCGCCGCGGAGCGGTTGGTCGTCGCACCGGGAGCCTGAGCGGGCAGCCCCCGCCCCGCTGGCTCACGACCGGGCGGGGCCCGGCCACGACCCAGGCGACCGGTGCCGTGCCGGGCCGGGCGGGCGGGCGGGTCGACGCTGGGTGCCCGACCCCCGTCACCGGCCCGCGCAGCCGCAGCGGCGTCAGGCCCGGCGCAGCGTCCGCAGTGTGCCGGCCCAGGCGACCACCTCGTCGAGCATGGTGCCGAGGGCCTGCTCGTGGTGCGCGGCCGGCCGGAAGTCGCGGAAGTTGACGAAGTCGGTCGTCAGAGAGAGCGCGACCTGGGAGCGGACGTCGGCGACGCCGAGCTGCCCGAGCACCAGCCGCAGGTGCTCCGCCGCCCGGGTGCCGCCGTGCACGCCGTAGCTGACGAGGCCGGCGGCGGCGTGCTGCCACTCCTGGTAGAGGAAGTCGAGGGAATCCTTCAGCGCGCCCGGGATGGAGTGGTTGTACTCCGGCGTGACGAAGACGAAGCCGTCGAACCCGGCCACGGTCGTCGCCCAGCGGCGTACGGCCGGGCGTCGCGACGGCGCCATCGACGGCGGCAGCACCTCGTCGAAGTGTGGCAGGGCGTAGTCGGCGATGTCGACCAGCTCGACAGTGGCGTCGCCCCGCTTGGCGGCGACGTCGCGCACCCAGCGGGCCACGGCGTCGGCCTTGCGGCCGGGGCGCGTGCTGCCGACGATGACACCGATCCTGACCATGCTGCTCTCCTCTACGCGATGGGGACGGGGCGCGCGGGAGCCGGCGTGCCGGTCAGGTCACGAGCCAGCTCCACCGCGCCGTGCAGGGACGACAGCCCGCCGAGGGCGGCGGGACGCACCGGTGGCGCCGGGCGCCCGGGCCGGCCGGCGCGGCGTGCCCGTTGCGCGACGAGCGGCACGAAGCCAGGCAGGCCGGCGGCGAACCCGCCGCCCACGATTGCCAGCGCCGGATCGAGGATCTCGCCGAGGCTCACCACCGCCGCCGCCAGCGCCCGGCAGCTCTCCTCGACCGCAGCCACCGCCCAGGGCTCGCGCCCGTCGAGTCCGGCCCGTAGGTCATCGAAGCCCACCTCGCCGCCCCGGCGGGCGGCGGCGCGGCGCAGGGTGGCGGGGCCGGACGCGACGGACTGGAGGCAGCCGTGCCGGTCGCAGTCGCAGCGCTCACCGTCGAGGGCGACGACCATGTGGCCGATCTCGGCGGAGGACCGGCCCGGCACCGGCCGGCCGGCCAGTACGATGCCGCCGCCGATCCCGGTGCCGACGCCCAGGTAGACCACGTCGTCCGCGCCGGCGCAGCGCGCCTCGGCCAGGGCGGCGAGATCACCGTCGTCGGCGACGGCGGTCGCCGCGTCGGGAAAGAGGCGGCGCAGCGCGCCGGTGAGGTCGAGGCCCGCCCAGCCGGGGCGCCCGGGCCAGGTGGTGACGGTGCCCCCGGTGTCAGTGGTCGCCGGCATGGCCACCCCGACCGCGTCCACCGGTCCCCACCGGTCGAGCAGCCGGTCCACTTCGACGGCCAGCACCGTCAGGTCGTCGGCCGGGTCGGCGGCCCCACGGGGCCAGCGGAAGGTCCGGTCGTACGCCGGCCGCCCGGGTGCCTCCGCGTGCAACGCGACCTTGGTGCCGCCGACGTCGATGCCGAGGACGCCGCCGTGGCGCTGCGGACCGGACACGGCCGGCCTCAGCCCAGCCGCACGTGCAGGTAGACGAGCGCCAGGGCGGCCACGGCAAAGATCACCGGCGTCAGGATCGTCGCGGCCGGGTCCTTCGCCCGGGCGTGGTAGACGACCGCGCCCGTCATCTGCAGGGCGAGACCGATCGCCGCCGCGATGCCCAGGGGCGGCCAGAGCAGGCCGAGCAGCAGCCCGGCGACCGCGGCGAGTTCCAGCACCCCCAGCACGCGGGTCAGCCCCGGCGAGACGCCGAGGTGGTCCATCCGCTCGCGCATCTGTGCCTGCCCGGTGAGCTTCGGCACGGCGGTGCCCGCGAACACGGCCGCGAGGACGAGGGTCAGGACGAGGACGGGAATCTCCACGTGAGGTCCTTCGGGAAGAGTCGGGACGTGCGGACGACCGTACCGCCGGCACGCCGGCGCCCACGGCACCGGACGGCGGGGTGCCCGGTCGTCATCGGACGGTCGCGGTGAGGGCGCGCGCGGCCAGCCGGTAGCCCAGCGCTCCGAGCCCGACGATCACCCCGCTGGCCAGCGGGGCGATCACCGAGTCGTGCCGGAAGCTCTCCCGCGCCCACACGTTGGACAGATGCACCTCGACGAAGGGCCGGGGGTAGTCGGCCAGCGCGTCGCGCAGGCTCCAGCCCGCGATCATCAGGGCGCCCGGGTTGACGATCGCGCCCACCGTGTCGTAGCTGTTCTGGATCGTACGGATCAGCGCACCCTCGCAGTCGTGCTGCTCGGCGACCACACCCCAGCCCCGGGCGGCGACCTCCTCGCCGACGGCGCGTTCGATGTCGTCCAGGGTGTCGGTGCCGTAGATCTCCGGTTCCCGCCGGCCGAGAATGCCCAGGTTCGGGCCGTTCAGCAGCAGTACGTCCGACACGCTTCACCTCGTGGGGCACGGCCCTGGTCCCGCAGAGCCTGATGACTGGTCACCGCAGTCTTACTACGCCGACGGCTCCCGGCGAACCGGCGGCGCCCGACGCACGGGCGGACTAAGGGGTGGCTAGGGGCTGTTAGGGGCGGTGACCGCGTATCCGCGTCGGTTACCGTCCTCCCTGCTGAAGCGACGCCGCCGGCTCCAGACGGAGGCGTCACGTACCGCGCGGCCATCCGGTGCTCCGCTGCGCCCGGACCGCGCACCGGCGGTCTCGGGTCGTCCCGCCCGATGGTCCGCCCAAGCCCCTGGTCTGCCCGAGTTGGGAAGTGGGAAGTCATGAGTGGTCAGCCCTCGACGGTGTCCGAGTTCCCCGAGTGGCCGCAGTACGGCGACGAGGAGCGAACCGGACTGATCCGCGCCCTCGAACAGGGTCAGTGGTGGCGGATGGGCGGCAGTGAGGTCGACTCCTTCGAGCGGGAGTTCGGTGACTACCACGGCAGCCCCCACGCGCTTGCCGTCACCAACGGCACCCACGCGCTGGAAGTCGCGCTGGAGGTGCTCGGCGTCGGCCCCGGTACGGAGGTGATCGTCCCGGCGTTCACGTTCATCTCGTCCTCGCTGGCCGCGCAGCGTCTCGGCGCGGTCGCCGTGCCGGTCGACGTCGACCTGGACACCTACTGCGTCGACCCCGCCGCCGTCGAGGCCGCGATCACGCCCCGTACCAAGGTGATCATGCCGGTGCACATGGCCGGGCAGTTCGCCGACATGGACGCGCTCGACAAGCTCGCCGCCGACGCCGGGGTGGCTCTGCTGCAGGACGCGGCACACGCCCACGGCGCGCAGTGGCGCGGCCGGCGGGCCGGCGCGCTCGGCTCGGTGGCCGCCTTCAGCTTCCAGAACGGCAAGCTCATGACCGCCGGCGAGGGCGGAGCGGTCGTCTTCCCCGACGAGGAACTGCGCGAGCGGGCATTCCTCGTGCACAGCTGCGGTCGGCCCCGCACCGACCGCGAATACCTGCACAGCACCACCGGCTCGAACTACCGGATGAGCGAGTTCACCGCCGCTGTGCTACGCGCCCAGCTGCCCCGCCTCGACGAGCAGATCGCGCTGCGCGAGCAGCGCTGGCCGCTGCTGTCGAGCCTGCTCGCCGAGATCCCGGGCGTCGTCCCGCAGGCGACCGACCCCCGCACCGACCGCAACCCGCACTACATGGCGATGTTCCGTATTCCCGGGATCGGCATCGAGCGCCGCCGTGCCGTGGTGGACGCGCTCATCGCCCGGGGCGTCCCGGCGTTCGTGGCGTTCCGGGCGATCTACCGGTGCGAGGGCTTCTGGATGGCCGACGCGTCCGACGAGTCGGTAGAGGTGATCGCGGCCCGCTGCCCCAACACCGAGCAGATCCACTCCGACTGCGTCTGGCTGCACCACCGCACCCTGCTCGGCACGGAGCAGCAGATGCACGAGATCGCCGCCGTGCTCGCCGACGTCCTCGCCGGATGACGGCCCGGCCCCCGGCCGCGGCCGGCCGGCCGGTGCGGGTCGCGGTGGTCGGCCTCGGCTGGGCCGGGCGGGAGATCTGGCTGCCCCGGCTCGCCGCACACCCCGGCTTCGAGGTGGTCGCCGTGGTCGACCCGCAGCCCGTGGTGCGCGATCAGGCCCGCGACACCCACGCCGTCGCGTCCGCGTACGCCGACGTCGAGGACCTGCCCGCCGGAACGGTCGACCTGGCGGTGGTCGCCGTACCGAACCACCTGCACGCGGTCGTCGCCGTCCGGCTGCTGCGCCGGGGCGTACCGGTGTTCCTGGAGAAGCCGGTCTGCCTGACCTCCGCCGAGGCGGGCATCCTGGCCGACGCGGAGCGCGACGGCGGCGCGGTGCTGCTGGCCGGCAGCGCCGCCCGTTACCGGGCCGACATCCGGGCGCTGGCCGACGTGGCCGGCGGGCTGGGCCCGATCCGGCACGTCGATGTGGCCTGGGTTCGCGCCCGAGGGGTGCCCGACGCGGGCGGCTGGTTCACCCGCCGCGACCAGTCCGGCGGGGGCGCGCTGGTGGACCTCGGCTGGCACCTGCTCGACACGGTGCTGCCGCTGCTCGGCCCGGCCCGGGTCACTCACGCGATAGGCAGCGTCTCGGACGACTTCGTCAACGACAGCGCCGCCCACGCCGCCTGGCGCGGCGGGGCCGACACCGCAGGCCACGTTCCCGGCGACGTCGAGGACACCGCCCGGGGGTTCCTGCTCACCGACACCGGCGCCTCCGTCGCCCTGCACGCCTGCTGGGCCTCGCACGAGTCGCTGGACCGCACCACCGTCACCGTGCACGGCGCCGCGGGGTCGGCGACGCTGCGCTGCACGTTCGGCTTCAGTCCCAATCGGGAGCCCACGCCGGTGCTGACGCGTACCCGCGACGGCCGGACCGCGCGGCTGCCGCTGCCCGGGGAGCCGATCGGCGCGGAGTACGACCACCAGCTCGACGCCCTGCCCGGGCTGCTCGCCGACCCGGCCGCCCGGGGCGCGGCCGTCGTCGAGGCCCGCCGGACCATCGACATCATCGAACGGATCTACCAGTGCGCCCGGCCCACCCGGCCGGAGCGCCAGCACGCACTGGTGGGCCATCGCGCCGGGTGAGAACCACCGTCGGCCCCAACCCCTTCCGGGAGCAGCCATGAGCCATCCATCGTCCACAGTCGAGGTGACCCCGCCCTCGCCGGCGCGCGGCCCGATCCGCGCGGTCGTGTTCGACCTCGACGGCGTCATCGTCGACAGTTCGGCCGTCATGCGTGAGGCGTTCAGCATCGCGTACGCCGAGGTGGTGGGCGACGGGCCGGCACCGTTCGACGAGTACAACCGGCACATGGGCCGATACTTCCCGGACATCATGCGCCTGATGGGGCTGCCCCTGGAGATGGAGGAGCCGTTCGTCCGCGAGAGCTACCGGATGGCCCACCTCGTGCCGCTCTTCCCCGGCGTCCGGGAGA
Organism: Micromonospora echinospora; assembly: GCF_014203425.1. NCBI lineage: Bacteria > Bacillati > Actinomycetota > Actinomycetes > Micromonosporales > Micromonosporaceae > Micromonospora > Micromonospora echinospora. The sequence goes on along the minus strand of NZ_JACHJC010000001.1, from coordinate 5,313,764 downwards.
CCCTGGAGACCCTGCACTCGCGTGGCATCCGGATGGGGATCGCCACCGGCAAGGCCGGCCCGCGGGCCCGCTCCCTGCTCGACCAACTCGGCGTGCTGGGCCTCTTCGGCCAGGTGATCGGCTCCGACGAGGTGGCCCGTCCCAAGCCTGCCCCGGACATCGTGCTCCAGGCGCTGGGCAACCTCGACGTGCCGCCGCACGAGGCCATGATGGTGGGCGACGCGGTGATCGACCTGCTCAGCGGCCGGGCCGCCGGGGCGACGGCCGTCGCCACGACGTGGCACGGCGGGGACATCGCGGCGCTGCTCGCCGCCGGCCCCGACCTGGTCGTGCACGCCCCGGCGGAGTTGCTGGCGCACTGCCCGGCGGCCCTCGTCCACTGACCCGGACCGGAGCGCGCCGGGCTGCTCGCGCGGGCCGCACGGCGCGCTGCCGCCGAGCCTGCCGGCAAGCGGCGGTCAGCGTGTGTCGCTGACCGCCTCGGGGCCGGCTTCCAGGAAGCGCAGCATGCCGGTGGCCAGGACCTCGGCGACGGGGGCCGGGACCAGGTCGGTACGGATGGTGACCCGCAGGAGGACACTCTCGTCGCCGGGCAGCACCTCGGCGACGCAGGCACCGGACCACTCCCGGGCGTACGGTTCGACGACCTCCTCGGTCCGGCAGCCGGGCAGGTCCAGCGGGAGGACGAGGTTGTCCTGGTAGGCGAACGAGGGCAGGCTGTTGATCACCTCGCGGGGCAGGTCGAGGACCGGGTCGTCGGTGACCATCTCCAGGAAGGAGACGTCCTGGGCGGCCATCAGCTCGTCCGCGGTCTGCTGGAGGGCGCGCATCAGGTCCTTCTCCGGGCCGCCGAACCGGACCCGGAGACAGTTGCTGCTGATCCTGCTCGTGAAGGCGGAGTCGAGGACTCGGCTGCCGCGCTGGGCGACGATCATCAGCAGGGCGATGTCGTCCTGCTGATGGATGGCGCGCAGCGCCGAGGCGTAGGCGGCGGCGAAGTAGGTGGAACGGCTGAAGCGGTGTTCGACGGCGGCCCGGTCCCAGCGCCCCACCAGCTCGGGCGAGACGGCGACGATGTGCCCGGTCTTGGGGCCCCAGGTCGGGGTCTGTTCCAGGATCTCCTGCGGCCGGCCTTCGCCTTGGCGGGGTAGGTCGCGTAGTTGTTCGCGCCAGTAGGTTCGTTGGGTTTGCAGGTCGGCGGCGTCGCGGAGGCGGGTGTGTTCGTCGTAGGACTGGTGCAGTGTGGGTGCGGGGTGTGTCCAGGTGGGTGTGTGGCCGGTGTGTCGTGCGGTGTAGGCGTGGCTGAGGTCTCGTACGAGTAGTCCGTATGACCAGCCGTCGAAGGCGATGTGGTGGATGCCGATGCCGAAGAGGATTCGGTTGGTGGTTTTGTTTCGGATCAGGGCGGCGCGCCAGTTGCGGCCCTGGGTGTAGTCGAGGGGTTGTTGTACTGCTTCGGCGAGTTGGTCGAGGGCGTCGTGTTCGGTGGCGGCGTTGGCGAGTAGCCGTAGCTGGGGCATGCCGGGGTTGGGTGGGATGATTGCGGTTGGTGGGTCGGTGCGCCGGTAGCGGGCGTGTAGGGCCTGGTGGCGGTGGTGTAGGTCGCCGAGGGCGGCCATCAGGGCCCGTAGGTCCAGCTCACCCTCGATCCACCAGGTGGTCGGGCAGACCAGTTCGAAGGGGAGCACGACGCACTTCGCGACGGACGGGGTCAGCGGGACGGGCTTCGACGGGCCGGGACGGCCGGTGACGGACGGCGCCGGCTCGGCCCCGGGGCGGCGGGGAGCGGTGGCGAGCCAGCGGGCCAGCCCTTGCGGGGTGGGGGTGCGGTGGATCTGCGAGACGGGCACGGCGACGTCGGCGGCCTCGTCGAGGGCGACAGCGACGGCGGCGGACTGCAGGGACGTGCCGCCGAGGTGGAAGAACCCGTCGAGTGCCCCGACCCGGTCCAGCCCGAGCACCGTCGCGAAGATCCCCGCGACGAGGCGTTCGGAGTCGGTGGCCGGTTCGGTGTACGGCACGTCGAGATCGGGACGGCGCGAGCCCGGTTCTGGTAGCGCCCGTCGGTCGATCTTGCCGGTGCCGCCGGTGGGGAACCGGTCCAGGACCATGATCACGGCGGGGACCATGTAGGGCGGGAGCACCGCGGCGGCGTGTGCCCGCAGGTCCGCGGTGACGGGGACGCGGCCGTCGCGTCCGGTGACGTAGCCGACGAGCCGGGCGGTGCCCTGGTCCTCGCGACGGGTGACGACGGCGGTGCCGACGTCCGGGTGCTGTTCGAGAGTCGCCTCGATCTCACCGAGTTCGATCCGGATGCCGTTGACCTTGACCTGGTGGTCCATCCGGCCGAGGATCTCCAGCGCTCCGGCGGCGTTCCACCGGCCGAGGTCGCCGGTGCGGTAGGCGGTCCCGCCGCCGTACGGGTCGGTGACGAACCGCTGGGCGGTCAGTTCGGGGCGGTTGAGGTAACCGTCGGCGACGCCGGCGCCGGTGATGAGGATCTCGCCGGGGACGCCCATGGGGACGAGGTCGAGATTGGCGTCGACGACGCGGATCTGCCGGTTGGGCATGGGTCGGCCGATGGGCACGTACGCGCCGGGCCAGCCCTTCGACGCGTCGTACCAGGTACAGGCGACGGATGCCTCCGCGGGCCCGTACGCGTTGATCAGGCGGGCACCGGCGGCCGTCCAGCGGCGTGCCATGCGGGGCGCAATGGGTTCCCCGGCGAGGGTCACGCACGTCAGGCTGGGGCAGTCGGCGGGATCGACGGCGGCGAGGTTCGTGGGTGGGCAGAACGCGTGGGTGGCCTGCTCCTTGGCGATCAGCTCCGTCAACCGGCGGGCGTCGAGCAGATCGTCGCGGGAGCTGACGACGACGCGGGCACCGGAGGTCAGCGCGGTGTAGATCTCGCCGAGGGCCACGTCGAAGACCGGGGAACAGGAATGGAGCATCCGGCTGTCCGGCCCGACCGCGCACTCCTCCCGCATCCAGGTGACGAAGTTCGTCAGGTGCTCGTGGGTCAGCACGACACCCTTCGGTGTCCCGGTCGAGCCGGACGTGTAGATCACGAACGCCGGCCGGGAGGGTGCCACCACCGGCAGGTCGGCCGCCTCGGCCGCCGTCACGGTGGGCCAGTCGGCATCGAGGGCGACGACCCGTACGCCGTCAGGTCCGGGGACACGCGGGGCGACCTCGCCGACGGTGAGGACGACCCGGGCGCCGTGGTCGGCCAGCAGCATCCGCATCCGCTCCGCCGGCCAGGACACGTCCATCGGCGTGTACGCCGCCCCCGCCCGCAGCACCGCCAGGGTGGCGACGAGCGTCCACATGCTGCGGTCAAGCGCCAGCGACACCACGTCCCCGGGCCGTACGCCCATCGACCGTAGCCGCGCGGCCAACTCCCCCGAGCGACGGGCCAGCTCCGCGTACGTCAGCACCTCCCCGGCGGCGACGCCGGCCACCGCGTCCGGCGTGCGTCGCGCCCATTCGAGCACCAGCTCGTGCAGCGGCGCACCCGGCACCGGGCGGGCCGGGCCCCGGCCCCACGCGAGCAGCCGCTCGCGCTCGGTCGCGCCCAGCAGCGGCAGCGCGCCCAGCGGCACCCCCGGTTCCCGGACCCCGGCCGACAGCAACGACACGGTCTGGTCCACCAGGCCCCGCACCCAGTCCGCCGAGAAGCCGTCGGCGGCGTAGTCCACCCGGAGCGCCGACCCGTCCCCCGCGACGGTCACCACGATGTCCACGTCCACCACGTCCGGCCCCACCTCGGCCACCGGGGCGTCCACCAGCCCGACCACCACCGGCCCCGCCGCGCCCGCGCTGCGCGCGACCGGTCCGGCCAGCGCCGTGGCCACCCGCGACGTCAGCTCGCCGAAGCCCGGTTCGTCCGCGACGTCGACCCGCAGCACGCCGCCCGACGACAGGCCGACCGCCACCTCGGCCTGGCCGGTGTACCGGGCCAGCACCCCCAGCAGACCGGCCAGCAGCACCGCGCCGGGGGAGCGCGCCCCCGCCGGGACGGGCAGGTCGACCGGCCGGTACGCGGAGGCCGCCCGGGCCGGCCACGCGGCCGGCCGGCGCAGGTCTCCCATCAGGTCGAGGATCTCGAAGCCGGGCCCAGCGACATCCGTGGCGTGCGCACCGACGATTCCGACAGACATTGAGCCAGCCTCCGATCAGGGCCGGCGCCACCCAGAGGGGTGCGCCGGAGGGGACAACCACGAACTCTCGGGACAACGGGCCGCGTGCCACCGACGACGAGCGGACCGGTACGCAAAGGCGGACGGTCAGCCGGCGGTGGGCGTACCCGCCGGCCCGTCTTCGAGGAAGCGCAGCATGTGGTGGTTCAGCTCCTCGGCGAAGCTGTACGGCAGGTAGTCGGTGCGGATGGTGACGCGCAGGAGAGCATGGTCGACGCGGGGCAGCACCTCGACCGTGAGCCCGTTTGGCACCTCCCGGGCGTACGGGTCGACGACCTCCTCGGCCCGGCAGCCGGGCAGCTCCAGCGGCACCACCACGTTGTCCTGGAACACGAACGTCGGCAGGCTCGCGACCACCTCGCCGGAGAGCCCGGCGGCGGGATCGTCGGCGGTCTCCGCGAAGGGAACGTCCTGGGCCCGCATGAGATCGCGGATAGTCTCGTCGACCCGCAGGACCAGCTTGTCGTCCTGCGGCCCGTCGAAGCGCACCCGCACGCAGTTGAGGTTGAGCCGGGTGGTGAACGCGGAGTCGAGGACGCGGCTACCGCGCTTGGCGACGACCATCAGCAGGGCGATGTCGTCCTGCGCGTGGATGGCGCGCAGCGCCGAGGCGAAGGCCGCCACGAAGTAGCTGGAGCGGCTGAAGCGCTGGTCGCGGGCGGCCCGGTCCCAGCGGTCGAGCACCTCGGGGGTGACGGTGACGGTGTGGCCCGCCTTCGGTCCCCAGGCGAGGGCCTGCTCCAGGGGCGCGGTGGCCGGGCCTTCGCCTTGGCGGGGTAGGTCGCGTAGTTGTTCGCGCCAGTAGGTTCGTTGGGTTTGCAGGTCGGCGGCGTCGCGGAGGCGGGTGTGTTCGTCGTAGGACTGGTGCAGTGTGGGTGCGGGGTGTGTCCAGGTGGGTGTGTGGCCGGTGTGTCGTGCGGTGTAGGCGTGGCTGAGGTCTCGTACGAGTAGTCCGTATGACCAGCCGTCGAAGGCGATGTGGTGGATGCCGATGCCGAAGAGGATTCGGTTGGTGGTTTTGTTTCGGATCAGGGCGGCGCGCCAGTTGCGGCCCTGGGTGTAGTCGAGGGGTTGTTGTACTGCTTCGGCGAGTTGGTCGAGGGCGTCGTGTTCGGTGGCGGCGTTGGCGAGTAGCCGTAGCTGGGGCATGCCGGGGTTGGGTGGGATGATTGCGGTTGGTGGGTCGGTGCGCCGGTAGCGGGCGTGTAGGGCCTGGTGGCGGTGGTGTAGGTCGCCGAGGGCGGCCATCAGGGCCCGTAGGTCCAGCTCACCCTCGATCCACCAGGTGACCGGGACGACGACCTCCAGCGGCGACATCAGGCACTTCGCCACCTGCTGCGCGAGCGGGACCGGTCCCGGGCGCTGCCGGGCCTGTCCGGCGGTCGGGCCGGTGTCCGTACGGCGGGGGGCGGTGGCGAGCCAGCGGGCCAGCTCGTGCGGGGTGGGCGTGCGGTGGATCTGCGAGACGGGCACCACCACGTCGGCGGCCTCGTCGAGGGCGACGGCGACGGCGGCGGACTGCAACGACGTGCCGCCGAGGTGGAAGAAGCCGTCGCGGGCACCGACCCGCTCGATGCCGAGCACGCTCGCGAACACCTCCGCGACGAGGCGCTCGCCCTCGGTGGCCGGCTCCACGTACGGCACGCCGAGGTCGGGGCGTTGGGCGCCGGGTGCGGGAAGGGCACTCCGGTCGATCTTGCCGGTGCCGCCGAGGGGGAAGCGGTCGAGGACGACGACGGCGGCGGGGACCATGTAGCCGGGCAGGTGGGCCGTGGCGTGGTCCCGCAGGTCGCCGGTGGCCGGGGTGCGGCCGTCGCGCCCGGTGACGTACGCGACGAGCCGGGCCACGCCCCGGTCCTCGCGGCGGACGACGACTGCGGTCTCCACCTCCGGGTGCTGGGCGAGGATGCTCTCGATCTCGCCCAGCTCGATGCGGATGCCGTTGACCTTCACCTGGTGGTCCATCCGGCCGAGGATCTCCAGTGCGCCGGCGCTGTTCCACCTCCCCAGGTCGCCGCTGCGGTAGGCGAGCCCGCCGCCGTACGGGTCGGTGACGAACCGCTGGGCGGTCAGTTCGGGGCGGTTGAGGTAACCGTCGGCGACGCCGAAGCCGGCGATCAGGATCTCCCCGGGAACCCCGGCCGGCATGAGGTCGAGGTTCGCGTCGACGACGCGGACCTGCCGGTTCGGCATCGGCCAGCCGATCGGCACGTACGCGCCACCCCACCCGGCCGACGCGTCGAACCAGGTGCACGCCACGGCGATCTCGGCCGGCCCGTACGCGTTGACCACCCGCGTGCCCGCCGTCAGCCACCGCTGGGCCAGCCGCGGCGGGACGGCCTCGCCGCCGAAGATGACGCAGCGGAGGCCGGGACAGGCGGCCGGGTCGAGCGGGGCGATGTTGGTGGCCGGTCCGAACGTGTGCGTGACGCCCTGGGTGTTGACGAGGTCGGTGAGCCGGCGCGCGTCGAGCAGATCGTCGCGCGGGCACACGACGACGCGGCCTCCGCCGGTGAGCGCGGCGAAGATCTCCCCGAACGCGGCGTCGAAGACCGGTGCCGCCGAGTGCAGCATCCGGCTGCCGGGGCCGATGGCGCATTCGCCGGTCATCCACGCCAGGAAGTTCGCCAGCCTCTCGTGTGACAGCACCACGCCCTTCGGCGTGCCTGTCGAACCCGACGTGTAGATGACGAACGCCGGCGCGTCCACCGGCACCGCAGGCAGATCCGCCACCGCACCGGCCGGTACCGCGGGCCAGCCGTCGTCCAGCGCCACCACCGTGACCCCGTCCCCGGCGGGAATCCGGGGCGCTACCGCACCGACCGTCAACACCACCCGCGCGCCGTGGTCGGCCAGCAGCACCCGCATCCGCTCCGCGGGCCACGACACGTCCATCGGCGTGTACGCGGCACCCGCCCGCAGCACGCCCATCGCCGCCACCAGCGACCACAACCCGCGCTCCAACGCCACGGACACCACGTCACCGGCACGGACACCCACCGACCGCAGGTACGCCGCCAGCAGCCCGGACCGGCGATCCAGCTCCCCGTACGTCAGCACCTCGTCGCCCGCGACACCCGCCACCGCCTCCGGCGACCGCCGCGCCCAGCTCAGCACGAGCTCGTGGATCGGCTCACCCGGGATCTCCCACACCGGGCCGCGCCCCCACGCCAGCAACCGCTCCCGTTCCGCGGCATCCAGCAACGGCAATCGCGACAGGGCGACCTGCGGCGCCGCCGTCCCGGCGGAGACGAGCACCACTACCTGATCCACGAGTCCCCGCACGAACTGCGCGGAGAATCCCTCCACCGCGTAGTCCACCCGCAGCACGGACCCGTCCGCCGCCACGCGCACCACCATGTCGACGTCCACCACGGCCGGTCCCGTCTCCGCCACCGGACCGTCGGTGAACTCCACCGCCACCGGGCCCGGCCGGTCCGGGCCCGCCACCGGCGCCGTCCACGCCAGTCCCACCCGCGCCGCCAACTCCCCGAATCCCGGGTCGCCCGAGACGTCCACCCGCGCCACCGACCCGCCGGCCGGGGCCAGCCCGAGCACCACCTCGTCCTGGCCGGTCCAGCGGGCCAGGACCGCCACGAGCCCCGCCACCACGACGTGCCCGGCCGGCATCACGTGCGACGGCCAGGCGGGAAGCACCCGGTGCACCGAGGCCGCCCGCGCGGGCCACACCGCCGGCCTCCGCAGGTCCCCCACGAGTTCCAGAGCAACCGCGCCGTCCGCGGCCTGGGCGCCACCGAACCCGACAGACAACAGCTCGACCTCCGATCGAAAGGGGACGACCGAAAGGCTCAGGGCCGCGACGATCGGTCAGCCGGGATGCCGTACGCCGGACGGTGGGGGGTGACGCGAGGCGCGTCGACGGGCGGCACCGCTCGCGGGCCACCCGATCCGGTGCGCTGAGAGTGGCAACGACGAGCCGACGGGGCCCGACCATACGAAGCGCTGTGCAGTGACGTACACCCCTAGAGATCGGCACGTCGACCCCTAGCGCATCAGCCGGAGATCTCCTCCTCGGGCAGGCCTGGGACGTTTCGGCGGTGCCCGCCGGCCGCGTCGAGGCCGGGTCGGCGATGTGAGCTGGCAGGGGGCGCGGCCGTCGGAATCCGGGCACTCGACAGCGCGGGCTGCGACAGCGCCGTCCGGCGACTCCAGCCCTTCTGAAGAACAGCTTTTCGGTCAGCCCGAGTCGATGGCCCCGCTAGGAGTATCGGCGGCCTCGGCGGCGAAAGAGCCGTCCGCGTTCGCCTGTCCGGCCCATCCCGGGGCAATGCGTAGTGACTATCATCTTTCGATCATGACGCCGGTCGGTGGCTGGAAACTCAACCGCTGACCGGCGGTGTGCACCTCGCCGCCGCAACGCTGGCCATGAGCCAGCCGGCTTCCCGGCCGGTCCAGCTCACGACCGTCCGGTCGGTGCACGCGGCACGCCCGGCTCTCGCGGCCGAGCGGCCGCATCAGGACCGGGAGCCCACCCCTTCGGCCACGTTCTCCGCTGTTCGTGGCCGTGGCGCACCGGTTTCACCGCCACCCCGAGGCCCGCACCGGGCCGGCATGTCAGGAGACCAGATGCAGGTGCCCATCCAGGTACAGGTGTTCGCACACGACGGGGTGGTCCTGGCCCGGCCGCCCGACCCGTCGGCCACCGCCGACAGCCCCTATCTCGCCGGCGCGGGCGCCGCTCTCTACAACGGCCTGGACATGATCACGGGTCTGCACCTGACCCTTCCGCACCAGTCGGCGGCGATTTGCAGCACTGGCTCCAGCGCGGACAAGTCGCTGCGTCTGCTCAGCCGGAGTGGTCTGAAGACGCCCAGCGACCTGCGGAAGTTCCGTTCCGGCGCGCAGGCGGTGCGGTACGCGCGGGAAGCCGTCGAGCGGGGCGAGACGCTGGAGTTCCAGTTTCCTCCGCATGACCCGCTGCTGCGGGCCGCTCGCGCCCGGGTGCCCGCGGATCTGGTCGCCCGCCTCAACAACAAGACCGTGCTGGAGACTCTGGTCGCGCCGGAGTACCTGCCCCGCCGGCAGGTCGCCACCCCCGCCGAGGTCCGCCGGATCGTGGCGCGGGACCGCCGGCCGGCGGTCATCAAACCGGCCGGGGTCGAGGTGTCCAGCGGAATTGCGATCTTCACCCGTCGGTTGCGGGACCGGCGGAACCGTTCCCTGTTCAACCAGTTGGAACAGGTGAGCGAGCAGTGGATCGTCGAGGAGGAGGTGCCCTTCCAGACGATCTGGGGTATCCAGTTCGGCGTGACCGACAGCGGATCGGTGCACTACTTCGGATCGTCGGTACACCTGCCGCAGCCCACCTCGACGTGGGTCGGTTGTGTGATGGACGACGACCAGCCCCCGGAGGAACTGGTCGAAGCGCTGACCGTAGGGGTCCGAAAGGCCAGCGCGCTCGGGTACCGGGGCTACTGCTCCTTCGACGCCGGGATCGGCCGCGACGGCGCCCTGCGGGTCATCGACCCGAACTTCCGGGTCAGCGGGGCCACCACCTCGCTGCTGCACCGCAGCTCGCTGCTGGGCCGGCATCCGTGCGCCATGACCACGTTCTTCTCACTGGCCCCCGGCGTCGACGCCGAGCCGATCCTCGCGCCGTTCATCGACCGGGGGCAGTTCGTCGTGTTCATGCACCACGACCCGGCGGAGACGGACAACGGCCCGCTGCCGGCGACCATCGTCGGCATGGTCGGGGCCGCGGACCGGTACGCCTGCGGCGTGCTGGTGGCGCAGATCCAGCGGGCCCTGGGCACCTGACGCCGCCGGTCCGGGCCCGCTCGGCTCCGGCGGCTCGTCATCCGTTCGCCGGCCCGGCCGCCCCCGCGGCGCCGGCCGGCGAACGGGCACCCGGCGGTGTCGGCCTCACATGCCGGAAAGTGCGGTACGCACAGCGGCCTCGGGGACGCGGGCGACCAGCTCGACTCCGCCCGGTCCGTCCAGGACGAAGGAGAGGCCCGAGGTGGCCTTCTTGTCCCGGCGCATCAGCGCGATCAGCTCGTCGTGGTCGACGCCGGCGGGCAGCGTGGTGTCGAGCCCGTAGCCCGCCACCACGTCGTGGTGCTCGGCCACCCGGTCGGCCGGTACCCGGCCGAGGACGCCGGCCAGCCGGCCCGCGAAGACCGTGCCGACGCCTACCGCCTCACCGTGGCGCAGGCCGAAGTCGGTGGCCCGCTCCAACGCGTGCCCGAGCGTGTGGCCGTAGTTGAGGATGTGCCGCAGGCCGGAGTCCCGCTCGTCCGCGGCCACCACCCGGGCCTTCAACGCCACCGACGCGGCGATCTGCTCCGCCACCGGCCGGTCACGCAGATCACCGGCGCCGATGAAGTGCGCCCGGGCGATCTCCCCGTACCCGTTGCGCCACTCCCGCTGCGGCAGCGTCCCCAGGTGCTCGGTGTCGCAGAGCACCGCCCGGGGCTGCCAGTACACGCCCACGAGGTTCTTGCCCTCCGGCAGGTTGACGGCGGTCTTCCCACCGACGCTGGCGTCCACCTGGGCCAGCAGCGAGGTCGGCAGGTGGATCACCGGTACGCCCCGGTGGTAGAGGCCGGCGGCCAGCCCGACCACGTCCGTGGTGGTGCCGCCGCCGCAGGAGACCACGGCGTCCGTCCGGGTCAGCCCGAACTCGGCGAACGCCCGGCAGAGCTGTTCCACAGTGGTCAGGTTCTTGTCGTGCTCGCCGTCGCGGACCGGCACCACCCGGTGCGGCACGCCCGGGTCGGGCGTCCACTCCGGTGGCCGGGCCGAGACCACCACGACCCGCTGGGCGCCGATCCGCGCCACCTCCGCCGGGAGCCGGTGGCGCACGCCGGGACCGATCAGCACCGGGTACGACCGTTCCCCGAGTGCCACCTCGACGCGGGCCGGCTCGCTGGCGGGACGGTCAGGTACCGGTGCGCGCATGTGGCTGCTGCCTCCTCTGCGGAACGCGGGCCGGCGCGGTCGCGGCCGGGCTGCCCCGCACCATCGACAGGCGCAGCGCCAGCGCGGCCAGCGAGTCGACCTCCGGCCGGATGCCCCACCGATCGTGGGTGAGCTGCGCGTGGTGCGCCAGCAGGAACCCGGGAGGCGCCGTCGGGTGGTCGTGGCCCACCACGTCGGTCACCCGGTCCAGGTAGCGCTGCCACGCCACTGCCACGTCCCCGCCCAGCGGTAGGTCACCGGCCGACAGGACGATCTTCTCCGCCCCGGCGTCGGCCTGCGCGGCCAGGTCCCGCCGCTGCGCGCCGGTGAGCCGCTGGCCGCGTTCCTGCCAGTGCAGGAACAGGAACGCCAGGCGGTCGGCGGCCGGCATCAGCCCGGTCAGGTGCCGCAGGTGCGCCACGGCCAGCGGCAACTCGCCGCCGGCCAGCCAGGGCACGTCGCCGCCGAGCAGGGTGAGGGCCAGTTCGCTGCCCGCGAACGCGAGCGGGCCGCCCCGCGCGGGATCGCGCACGACGTACCGGTCCCCGGCGAGGGACGTCCCCGGGTCGTAGGCGAGCAGTCCTGCCCGTACCGCGTCGAGCGCGGCGGGGGCGGCATGGAAACCGAGGCTCAGCCGCCCGGCGGGGGAGTCCTCCGGGTCGAAGAACCAGTCCATGCCGGGATCGGCCCGGCGGGCGGCGGCGACCAGCCCGGTCAGGACGGTGCCGACCAGCTCGGTCAGTCGCGTGCCCGGGCAGCCGCCGGCCGGTACGGCCGAACGGGCGAACAACCAGCAGCGTTCCAACGACGGCACCTCGGCTGACGGGCGGGTGGAGCACGGGATTCGACGGTCCGCGGGGGTCGCCCCATCATCGGCCCGCGGGCCCGTTCCACCACCCGATCGGCGCTCCGAACTGGGGACGACTTAGGGGGTGGCAGGGGTAGGACACCGGCAGGGTGCTCGGAAGACTTGGGCCGCTACGGCGAGCGAGGTCTACGCCGCGGATGAGGAGTCTCGCCGACGGATGGATGTGGTGACATGCTTCGGAGCGACCTGATCCAGCCGTTGTCCGATCTGATCGAGGCGCACGCCGCCAGGTCGGGGAACAAGGTCGCATTCCGCGACGACCGCCGGGCGGTCGGATACGCCGATCTGGCGGCGCGGACCCGTCGGCTGGCCGGTCACCTGGCGGCAGCCGGGGTCGCCCGGGGCGACCGGGTGGCCTTCTGCCTCGGCAACCGCGTGGAGACGGTGGAGACCTGGCTGGCCGTCACGCGGGCCGCCGCGGTCGGCGTGCCGGTGAATCCGCACAGCACCGACGCGGAACTGGCCCATCTGCTGGACGACTCCGGCGCGGTGCTGGTGGTCACCGACCCGCGTCACCTCGACCAGATGCTGCGGCTGCGTACCGGCCGGCCGGCCCTGCGGATCGTGGTCACCGGGGACAACCCGGTTCCGGACGGGGTCGTCGCCTGGCGCGACCTGGTCGACACCGAGCCGTCCGTGGGGGCCCGCGACGACCTGGGCCTCGACGAGGTGGCCTGGATGCTCTACACCTCCGGCACCACCGGCCGGCCCAAGGGTGTCCTTTCCACCCAGCGCACCTGCCTCTGGTCGGTCGCCGCCTGTTACGTGCCGATCCCCGGGCTCACCGCCGCCGACCGGGTGGTCTGGCCACTGCCGCTGTTCCACAGCCTCTCCCACATCGGGTGCGTGCTCAGCGTGACGGCGGTCGGGGCCACGGCCCGGCTCATCGACGGCTTCTCCGCCGACGACGTGCTGCGCGCGGTCGACGAGGACGAGGCCACCGTGCTCGCCGGTGTGCCGGCCATGTACCACCACCTGGTCACCGCCGCCCGGGAGACCGGCTTCCGCGCCCCGGCCCTGCGGGTCTGCCTGGTCGGCGGGGCGATCACCACCGGCGCGCTGCGGCGGGCGTTCGACGAGGTCTTCGACGCTCCGCTGCTCGACGCGTACGGCAGCACGGAGACCTGCGGCTCGATCGCCGTCACCCGGCCGGAGCAGCCCCGGGTCGAGGGCTCCTGCGGGCGCGCGGTGCCCGGCGTCGAGGTGCGCCTGGTCAGCCCGCAGACGGGTCTGGACGTGCCGACCGGCGCCGAGGGGGAGGTCTGGGTCAGCGGTCCGAGCGTCATGCTCGGCTACCACGGCCTGCCGGAGGTCACCGCCGCCGCCCTGCGCGACAGCTGGTACCGCACCGGTGACCTGGCCCGCCGCGACACCGACGGCAACATCTTCGTCACCGGCCGCCACCAGGAGCTGATCATCCGGGGCGGGGAGAAGATCCACCCGGGCGAGGTGGAGGAGGCGCTGCGCGCGGTGCCCGGCGTCGCCGACGTGGCGGTGACCGGCCGGCCGCACGAGGTGCTCGGCGAGGTGCCGGTGGCGTTCGTGGTGCCGGGGCCGGAGGGCTTCGACCCCCGTGCCGGGTACGCGGCCTGCCGGGAGAGGCTCAGCTACCACAAGGTCCCCGAGGCGCTGTACGAGATCGGGCAGGTGCCCCGCACCGCGTCCGGCAAGGTCACCCGCCGGCTCCTGCTCGACGGGCCGGCCCGGCTGCGGGCGGTCAACGGCAGCCACCACGAGGCGCTCAGCCTGCTCGCCTGGCGACCGCTGGACCTGGCCGCCGTACCGCCGGTGGCGACGCCCGTCCCGGCGGCCGCGCAGGACGCCGCCGCCCCGGCCCGCCGCTGGGCGCTCGTCGGCGCCGGGAGCGAGCCGCTGGTGGAGCCGCTGCGCGCGGCGTCGCCGGGGGAGCGGTTCCGGGCCCACCGGGATCTGGCCACCCTGCGCGAGACTCCCGACGCGCCCGACGTGACGGTGCTGCTGGCCGGGCCGGCCGACGCCGACGCGGCGGACCTCGCCGACCGGTTGCGTGGCTGGCTCGACGACGACCGCTTCGCCGGCACCCGGCTGATGCTGCTGACCGGCCCGGCCGGCGACGCGGCCAACGGCCCCGGCACGAGCGGTGCCGGCAGCGCGGGCGACGCCCCCGCGCAAGACGCCGCCGCAGGCGAGGCCACTGCGGGAGACGTCGCCGGGGGAGCCGCCACCGGGGGCGACGCCGCCGGGTGGGCCGGGCCCGATCCGGCGGCCGGCGCCGTCTGGGCGGTCGGGCGCAGCCTGCAGGCCGCGTACCCGGACCGGATCGTGCTGGTCGACCACGACGCCGCGGACCGCTCGCTCGCCCTGCTGCCCGCCGTCGTGGACGCCGGCGCCGCGCAGGTCGCCCTGCGGGTCGGGGCGGCCCGGCACGCGGCCCTCGTGCCCGCCCCGGCGACCGTGCCGGGACGGCCGGCGACCGTGGCCGACCCGGAGCGTCCCGTCCTGGTCACCGGCGCCGACGGACCGACCGGCGCCGCGCTGGCCCGGCACCTCGTCGCCGCGCACCGCGCCCGCCGGCTGCGGCTGCTGCACGCTGGCGCGACGCCCGCCCCGGCCCTGGCGGACCTGGCCGCCGAACTCACCGCCGCCGGTGCGGAAGCCGTTCCACTGCCCGCCGAGCGGGCGGGCGACGAGGCGTTCGGCGCCGTCTTCCTCTGCCCGTGCGACGACGACCTGGCCGACGCCGAGGCCGCAGCCCGGCTGCTCGGCCTCGCCGCGACGCTGGACGCCGCGAGCCGGCACCCGGGGGCCGCGTTCACCGTCCTCGCGCCGTCCGCCCTCCTGCTGGGCGCCGCGGGCCGGGAACGGGCCGCCTCGGCCGTCGGCGCCCTGCACGCCCTGGCCGCCCGCCGCCGGGCCGCCGGTCACCCGGCCCGGCTCGTCGGCACGACCGCGCCCGCCGAGCGCGGGCCGGCGGCGACCGGACCCGCAGCGGGCACCGCGTCGGCGGCCGTCCGGGCCGACCTCGCCGCGTTCGACGTGGCCCACGACGGCGCCGACCTGGTCGTGCTCGCCCGCCCGGCGGGCCACGCCGACGCCGCGTACCCCGCCTGGCGCGGGCCCGTGGCCGAGCCCGGCGACGCCACGGACGACCGGGACGCCGCCGAGCTGCGCCGCCGGCTGGCCGGGCTCACCACCGCCGAGGGGGACGGGCTCCTGCTCGACCTGGTCCGCGCCGCCACCGCGCAGGTGGCCGGGCTGCCCGGCCCGGCCGCGGTCCGCCCCGGCCGCGCCTTCAAGGAACTCGGCTTCACCTCGGTCGCGGCGGTTGCGTTGCGCGACCGGCTGGCCCGGGCCACCGGGGTACGGCTCTCCGCCACGGCCGCGTTCGACCGGCCCAGCCCGCAGGCCCTCGCCCGGCACCTCGCCGCCCGGCTGCGCGGTGCCGCCGCGCAGGCCGCTCCCACGACGGACCCGGCGGTGGTGCCGTCCACCGGGGACGATCCGGTGGCCGTCGTCGCCATGGCCTGCCGGCTCCCCGGCGGCGTCGCCTCCCCCGAGGAGCTGTGGGAGCTGGTCGACCAGGGCCGGGAAGGGCTCACGGAGTTCCCCACGGACCGGGGCTGGGACCTGGCGAACCTGTTCTCCGACGACCCCGACCGCCCCGGCACCTCGTACGCCCGGGTGGGCGGCTTCCTCACCGGCGCCGCGGACTTCGACGCCACCCTGTTCGCGATCAGCCCGCGCGAGGCGCTCGCCATGGACCCGCAGCAGCGGCTGCTGCTGGAGACGTCCTGGGAACTGTTCGAGCGGGCCGGCATCGACCCCACCTCGCTGCGCGGCAGCGCCACGGGCGTCTTCACCGGCGTCATGCACCACGACTACGCCGCGAACCTGCGCCAGGCGCCGCCCGGCACCGAGGGCTACCTCGGCGTCGGCACCGCCGGCAGCGTCGTCTCCGGCCGGGTCGCGTACGCGCTGGGGCTGGAGGGGCCGGCTGTCACCGTCGACACGGCGTGCTCGTCGTCGCTGGTGGCGCTGCACCTGGCCGCCCAGGGGCTGCGCGCCGGGGACTGCTCGCTCGCCGTGGCCGGCGGCGTGGCGGTGATGGGCACCCCGCAGGCGTTCGTGGAGTTCAGCCGGCAGCGCGGGCTCGCCCCGGACGGCCGGTGCAAGGCGTTCGCCGACGGCGCCGACGGAACCGGCTGGTCCGAGGGCGTCGCCGTGCTGCTGCTGGAACGGCTCTCCGACGCCCGCCGGCACGGGCACCCCGTCCTCGCCGTGCTGCGCGGCTCCGCCGTCAACTCCGACGGCGCGTCCAACGGGCTGACCGCCCCCAACGGGCCCGCCCAGGAGCGGGTCATCCGCCGGGCGCTGGACGCGGCCGGGCTCTCCACCGCCGACGTGGACGCCGTCGAGGCGCACGGCACCGGCACGTCCCTCGGCGACCCGATCGAGGCGCAGGCGCTGCTCGCCACGTACGGGGTGGGCCGCGGTGACGCCGAACCACTGCGGCTGGGCTCGCTGAAGTCCAACCTCGGCCACACCCAGGCCGCCGCCGGGGCCGCCGGGGTGATCAAGATGGTGCTCGCGATGCGGCACGGGACACTGCCGCGCACCCTGCACGTGGACGCCCCGACGTCCGAGGTGGACTGGTCCGCCGGCGCGGTCGAGGTGCTCACCGAGGCCCGCCCGTGGCCCGACGTACGCCGGCCCCGCCGGGCCGGCGTCTCGTCGTTCGGCATCAGCGGCACCAACGCCCACGTCATCGTCGAGGCCCTCGCCGATCCGCCGACCGCCGCCGGGGACGCCGCCCGGCAGTCGCCGCCCGCCACCGCGGCAGCGCGGCCGTCGACCGGCACCGCTCGGCCGCCCGTACCGTGGCTGCTCGCGGCTGCCTCCGGCGAGGCGCTGCGTGACCAGGCGGCCCGCCTGCTGGCCTGGCTCGACGGGCCGGGGGCGCACGCCGACCCGGCCGACACCGGGCACGCCCTCGCCACCACCCGCGCCGCTCTCGAACACCGGGCCGTGGTGCTGGTGGGCGACGCGGAGTCCGCCCGGACGGGGCTCGGCGCGCTGGCCCGCGGCGGACCGGACCCGGACCTGCCGGGCGTGCTGACCGGCCGGGTCGTCGACGGCCGACTCGGCCTGCTCTTCGGTGGGCAGGGCGGCCAGCGCGCCGGCATGGGCCACGAGCTGCACGCGGCGTACCCCGTCTTCGCGGCCGCCTTCGACGCGGCCTGCGCCGAACTCGACCGCTGCCTCGCCGGCCACGCCCCGCTCCCCGTCGCGGACGTCGTCCTCGCGGCCGAGGGCACCGCAGCGGCCGAACTGCTCGACGAGACCCTGTACACCCAGCCGGGCCTGTTCGCCTTCGAGGTGGCGCTCTACCGCCTCCTGGAGCACTGGGGGGTCCGCCCCGACGCGGTGCTCGGCCACTCCGTCGGCGAGCTTGCCGCCGCGCACGTGGCCGGGGTGTTCTCCCTCGCCGACGCGGCGGCGCTGGTCGCCGCCCGAGCCCGGCTGATGCAGCAGCTGCCCGCCGGGGGCGCGATGGTCGCCGTCGAGGCCGACGAGGCCGAGGTCGCCGCGCACCTGACCGACCGGGTGGGCCTCGCCGCCGTCAACGGCCCCACCAGCGTCGTCCTGTCCGGCGACACCGACGCGGTGCTGGCCGTCGCGGACACCCTGCGCGCGGCCGGGCGCCGCACCAGCCGGCTGCGGGTGTCGCACGCGTTCCACTCGCCGCGCATGGACCCGATGCTCGACGAGTTCCGCGCGGTCGCGGCCGGCCTCACGTACCGCACCCCGCACCTGCCGGTGGTGTCCAACCTGACCGGCCACCCCGTCGACCCGGCCCGGCTCTGCTCGCCCGAGCACTGGGTGGCGCACGTGCGGGGCACCGTCCGCTTCCACGACGGCGTACGGGCCCTGCACGGGCAGGGCGTCACCACCTTCCTGGAGATCGGCCCGGCCGGTGTGCTCACCGCGATGGCCCGGGACTGCCTCGTCGCCGAGGCCGACGAGCTGGCCTTCGTCCCCGCCGTACGGGGCACCGCGGGCGAGGCCGAGGCGCTGCTCGCCGCCGTGGCGCGGCTGCACGTGCGGGGCGTCGCGGTGGACCGTGCCGCCCTCGCCGGCCCCGGCCCGCACCGCCGCGTCGACCTGCCCACGTACGCCTTCCAGCGCCGGCACTACTGGCTGCCCGCTCCCACCGGCGCCGGCGGTCCCGTCGGCGCCGGACTGGCCGACGCAGGGCATCCGCTGCTCGGCGGCCTGCTGGCGGTCGCCGGCACCGGGCAGGTGGTCTGCACCGGGCAGATCGCCACGGCCACCTCGCCGTGGCTGGCCGCGCCCGGCGACGGCACGGCGCCGCTGCTGCCCGCCACCGCCCTGCTGGACATGCTCACCCACCTCGGCGACCAGCTCGGCGCCCCGAGCGTGCGGCGGCTGCGCGTGCCCGAGCCGGTTCCGCTGCCCGCCGAGGCAACCCTCGAGGTGCAGATCGACGTGGGCGCGCCGGACGAGCACGGACGCCGGGTGGCGCACTGTCACGTCCGGGCCGGCGAGGGGCTGCCCTGGCGGGAGGTCGCCGAGGCCGTGCTCGCACCCGTCGACCCGGAGAGCGGCCGGGGCGCCCTCGCCCCCGCCTGGCCACCTGCCGGGGCCCGGCCGGTGGACCTGAGCGCCCCGCCGCACCGGGCGCTGGCCGGGGAGCTGGCCCGTGCCGCGTGGGTCGCCGCCGACCGGCTCTACGTCGACGTACGCCTGCCCGACGACGCCCGCGACCCGGACGCCGAGCGGTACGGCGTGCACCCGCTGGTGCTGGACGCGGCCCTGCGCCTGCTCCCGCTCGCCGGCTTCGCGTCGGTCGCCGACGCCGGGCCCACCGCCCGGCTGCTGCCCACCGAGTGGGCGGGCGTGCGCCGCCACGCCGTCGGGGCGCACGCGCTGCGCGTCTGCCTGGCCCCCGCCGGGGCGGACGCGGTGACGCTGAGCGCCGTCGACGACGCGGGCGGGCCCGTGCTCGACGCCGACCGGGTGGTGCTGCGGCCGGTGGACCTGCCGTCCGCCGACCCGCCGGCGCCGGCGGCCACCCCCGCCGGGCTGTACGCCGTCGACTGGCTGCCCGCCGCGTTCCCGGCGACCCCGGCGCCCTCCTGGACGCTCGCCGACGGCACGCCGCCGGACGGGCCGCTCCCGCCGCTGCTGGTGCTGCGGGTCGGCGACGGCGAGCCGGGCCGGCCGGTGCCCGACCGGGCGCACGCCGTCGGCCTCGCCGTGCTCGACGTGCTCCAGACCTGGCTGGCCGACCCCCGCGCGGAGACCACCCGCCTGGCCCTCGCCGTGCGCGACGGCGACCCGGTGCACGCCCCCGTGGCCGGGCTGCTCCGCGTCGCCCAGGCCGAGCAGCCCGACCGTTTCCTCCTGCTCAGCCTCGACACCACCGACGACGCCGCCATCCGTTCGGCGCTGGCCGCCGCCGACGACGAACCCGAGGTGGCCGTCCGCGACGGCCGCGCACTGCTGCCCCGCCTCCGCCCCGTCGAGCGGCCCCCGGCCGGCGCGCCGCTCGCGGCCCTGGCCGGCGGCACCGTGCTCCTCACCGGCGGCACCGGCGGGATCGGCCGGCACGTCGCCACCCACCTCGCCACCGCGCACGGCGTCACCGAACTGGTGCTGGTCAGCCGCAGCGGCCGGGCCGGCGACTGGACGACCGCGCTGACCGACGCCGGCGTCACAGTGCGGGTGGTCGCGGCCGACGTCGCCGACCGGGCGGCGCTCGCCGAGGTCATCGCCCCGCTGGCCGACCGGCTCGTCGCGGTCGTGCACGCCGCCGGGGCCACCGACGACGCCCTGCTCACCGACCTCGACCCGACCCGCTGGGCCCGGACCCTGCGCGCCAAGGTGCACGGCGCCTGGCACCTGCACGAGCTCACCGCCGGCCTCGACCTGGCCGCGTTCGTGCTCTTCTCCTCGGCCGCCGCCACCTTCGGCAGCCCCGGCCAGGGCAACTACGCGGCCGGCAACGCGTTCCTCGACACGCTCGCCGCGCACCGCCGCGCCCAGGGCCGGCCGGCGAGCGCCCTGGCCTGGGGGCTGTGGGCCGCCGAGGACGGGATGGCCGGCCGGCTCAGCCCCGCCGACCTGGCCCGGCTCGCCCGCGGCGGCACCCGCCCCCTCGACACGGCCGCCGGGCTGGCGCTGTTCGACGCCGCCCTGCACGTGGACCGGCCGGCGCTCGTGCCGATCGGGCTCGACCTGGCCGCCGTACGGACCTCCGGCGAGGTGCCCGCCCTGCTGCGGGCGCTGCTGCCCCCGCCGCCCCGCCGGGCGGTCAACGCCGCCTCCGCGCCCGCCGCCGCGAAGGGCTTCGCCGACCGGCTGGCCGAACTCGCCGAGCCCGAGCGCGCCGAACTGCTGCTGGACCTCGTACGCGCCCGGTGCGCCACAGTGGTCGGGCACACCGGCCCCGAGCAGGTCGAGCCGCGCCGCCCGTTCAAGGACCTCGGCTTCGACTCGCTGATGGCCGTCGAACTGAGCAACCGGCTCACCGCCGTCACCGGGGTCCGGCTCGCCCCGCACGCCGTGTTCAACCACCCCACCCCCGAGTTGCTCGCCGCGCACCTGCACGCCCGGCTGCTCGGCACCGCCGCCACCGAGGTCGCCGACGCGAGCACCGTCGCCCTGGACGAGCCGGTCGCCATCGTCGCGATGGCCTGCCGCTTCCCCGGCGGGATCGGCTCCCCGGAGGAGCTGTGGCGGCTGCTCGACGCGGGCGACGACGTCATCGGCGACCTGCCCGACGACCGGGGCTGGCCGCTGGCCGACCTCCACGACCCGGTGCCCGGCACTCCCGGCCGGACGTACGTGCGCTCCGGCGGGTTCCTCACCGGCATCGCCGACTTCGACGCCGAGTTCTTCGGCATCAGCCCCCGCGAGGCCCTCGCCATGGATCCGCAGCACCGGCTGCTGCTGGAGACCTCCTGGGAAGCGCTGGAACGCGGTGGCATCGACCCGGCCACCCTGCGGGGCAGCCGCACCGGCGTCTTCGCCGGCACCCACGGGCAGGACTACGCCGACCGGGTCGCCCCCGGTGTCGTCTCCGACGACGGCGAGGTCACCGCCGACGAGGGGCACCTGCTGACCGGCACCGCCGGCAGCGTCCTCTCCGGCCGGGTCGCGTACGCGTTCGGGCTGGAGGGACCAGCTGTCACCGTCGACACCGCCTGCTCGGCGTCGCTGGTGGCGCTGCACCTGGCCGTCCAGGCGCTGCGCCAGGGCGACTGCGACCTGGCGCTGGCCGGTGGGGTGTCGGTGATGTCCACCCCGGCCGGGCTGACCGGCTTCAGCCGCCAGCGCGGTCTCGCCGCCGACGGGCGGTGCAAGGCGTTCGCCGAGGACGCCGACGGCTTCGGCATGTCCGAGGGCGTCGGGATGCTGGTGGTGGAGCGGCTCTCCGAGGCCCGCCGCCGGGGCCACCCCGTGCTGGCCGTCGTGCGCGGCTCGGCGGTCAACTCCGACGGCGCGTCGAACGGGCTGACCGCCCCGAACGGGCCGTCGCAGGAACGGGTCATCAAGGCCGCGCTGGGCGCCGCCGGGCTGAGTGCCGCCGACGTGGACGTGGTGGAGGCGCACGGCACCGGCACGTCGCTCGGCGACCCCATCGAGGCGGAGGCGATCCTCGCCACGTACGGGCAGCGCCCGGCCGGCGCCGCGCCGGTGCTGCTCGGCTCGGTCAAGTCCAACCTCGGGCACACCCAGGCCGCGGCCGGCGTCGCCGGCGTGCTCAAGATGGTCCTCGCCATGCGGCACGGGCGGCTGCCCCGCACCCTGCACGCCGAGCGCCGCAGCTCGCGGATCGACTGGGACTCGGGAGCGGTGCAGCTGCTCACCGAGGCCCGCCCGTGGCCGGCGGCGGACCGGCCGGTGCGCGCCGGCGTCTCGTCGTTCGGCATCAGCGGCACCAACGCCCACGTGATCGTCGAGTCGGTCGCCGAAGCGCCGCCGGAGGCCGCCGAATCCGAGCCGCCGCAGGAGCGCGCGCTGCCGTGGCTGCTGTCGGCGCGTACCCCGCAGGCGCT
This sequence comes from Micromonospora echinospora, assembly GCF_014203425.1. Classification (NCBI taxonomy): domain Bacteria; kingdom Bacillati; phylum Actinomycetota; class Actinomycetes; order Micromonosporales; family Micromonosporaceae; genus Micromonospora; species Micromonospora echinospora. The sequence continues at coordinate 5,291,715 of NZ_JACHJC010000001.1, read as the reverse complement.
CGCCGGCCAGGCGCGGCGGCTGCGGGAGCACCTCGCCTCCCGGCCCGACCAGCGGCCCCTCGACGTGGCGTGGTCGCTGGCCACCAGCCGGGGCACCTTCGACTCCCGAGCGGTGCTGGTGGCCGCGTCCGCGCAGCGGGTCGCCGACGCCCTCGACGCGCTCGTCGAGGGCCGGCCCGACCCGGCGGTCACGCGCGGCGAGGCGCGGCCCACCGGCCGGTGCGTCTTCGTCTTCCCCGGGCAGGGCTCCCAGTGGCTCGGCATGGGGTTGGACCTGCTCGACCAGGCCCCCGTGTTCGCCGAACGCATGGCGGCCTGCGACGCGGCGCTGCGGCCGTACCTGGACTGGTCGCTGCTGGACGTGCTGCGCCAGGCGCCGGGCGCGCCCGGCCTCGACGAGGTCGACGTCGTGCAGCCCGCCCTGTTCGCGATGATGGTGTCGCTGGCCGAGCTGTGGCGCTCGTACGGCGTGCAGCCGGCCGCCGTGGTCGGCCACTCCCAGGGCGAGATCGCCGCCGCCTGCGTCGCCGGGGTGCTCTCCCTGCCCGACGCGGCCCGGGTGGTGGCGCTGCGCAGCCGCGCGCTACGGGCTCTGGCCGGGCACGGGGCGATGGCCTCCGTCGCGCTGCCGGCCGACACGGTCCGCGACCGGATCGCCCGCTTCGGTGAGCGGATCTCGGTCGCCGCCGTGAACGGGCCGGCCGCTGTCGTGGTCTCCGGCGAGCCGGAGGCGGTCGAGGAGCTGCTCGCCGAGCTGGCCGGCGAGCAGGCCCGGGTGCGGCGCATCGCCGTCGACTACGCCTCCCACTCCGCCCAGGTGGAACGCATCCGCGACGAGCTGGCCGAGGTGCTGGCCGGCATCGCCCCCGGCCCGGCCGCCGTGCCGCTGTTCTCCACCACCGACCTGCGCTGGCTCGACGGCGAGGAGATGGGGCCCGACTACTGGTACCGCAACCTGCGCCGGCCCGTCGAGCTGGAACGGGCGATCCGCGCGCTGGCCGCCGAGGGCCACGACGCGTACGTCGAGTGCAGCCCCCACCCGGTGCTCACCGTCGGCGTGGAGGAGACCCTCGCCGACCACGACGGCGATGCCGTGGTGGTCGGCTCGGTGCAACGCGACCAGGGCGGCCGGGAGCGGTTCCTGCTCTCCCTGGCCCAGCTCCACGTGTCCGGGGTGGCGGTGGACTGGCGGCCCGCACTGGCCGGCGGCCGGCGCGTCGACCTGCCCACGTACGCGTTCGCCCACCGCCGCTACTGGCCCCGGCCGGTCTCCGGCCCCGGCGACGTCGCCGCCGCCGGTCTGGACGCCGCCGGTCATCCCCTGCTCGGCGCGTCGGTCGTGCTGGCCGAGACGACGGGCCACCTGTTCACCGGGCGGCTGTCGGCCGACGCGCAGCCGTGGCTGGCCGATCACCGGGTCACCGGCAGCGTCCTGGTGCCCGGCACCGGCCTGGTGGAGTTCTGCCTGCGCGCCGGCGACGAGGTCGGCCACCCGTTCCTCGACGAGTTGGTCATCGAGGCCCCGCTGACCCTGCCCGCCGACGGCGCGACGCAGGTGCAGGTGGCGGTCGGCGCGGGCGCCGGCGACGGACGCCGCCCGGTGACCGTGCACTCCCGGCCCGCCGACGCGCCGGCGGGACAGCCGTGGACCCGGCACGCCAGCGCCACCCTCCGCGCCGACCAGCCCGCGGTGTCGCCGCAGCTCACCGCCTGGCCGCCGCCCGACACCCGGCCCGTCGACCTGACCGGCTTCTACGCCGGCCTGGAAGCCGACGGGTACGCGTACGGGCCGGCGTTCCAGGGCCTGCGCGCGGTGTGGACCAGCGGCGACGAGGTCTACGCCGAGGTGGAGCTGCCGGCGGCCCAGCGGGTCGACGCCGACCGGTACGGCCTGCACCCCGCCCTGTTCGACGCCGCCCTGCACGCCGCGCACTTCGGCGGCCTCGCCGGGGCCGGGGCCGGCCAGCTCCTGCTGCCGTTCGCCTGGAACGGCGTCAGCCTGCACGCCACCGGGGCCACCGCCCTGCGGGTACGGCTGACCCGGGTCGGGCCGCACGCCATCGCGCTGACCGTCGCCGATCCGACCGGCGCCCCGGTGGCCGAGGTGGCCGCCCTGACGATGCGCCCGATCTCCACCACCGAGCTGGCCGTCACCGACGACCGGGCCACCCGCGACGCCCTGTTCCGCGTCGACTGGACGCCGCTGCCGCCCGTCGGGACGGCCACCCCGGTCGACGCCGTGGCCGTCGCCCCCGGCCTGGACGGGTTCCCGCTGCACCACGGGCTGGACGGGCTCGCCGACGCGGTGGACGCCGGACTGGCCCTGCCCGGGGCGGTGCTCGTGCCGCTCGGCGCGCACCCCGCGCAGCCCACCCCCCGCGCGGCGCGCCACGCCGCCGTGCAGGCCCTCGACCTGGTCCGGCGCTGGCTCACCGAGCCCCGCTGGGCGACGTCGCGGCTGCTGCTGGTGACCCGGGGCGCGGTGGCCGTGCACCACGCCGGCGAGGTGACCGACCCGGCCGCCGCGGCGGCGTGGGGCCTGGTGCGCTCCGCCCAGTCGGAGAACCCGGGCCAGATCGTCGTCGTCGACGTCGACGACGACGGGATCGGCCCCGACGAGGTGGCCGCCCTCCTGGCGGCGGACGAGCCGCAGGCCGCGATCCGGGTCGGCGCGGCGTACGTGCCGCGGCTGGCGCGGGCCGGGTCGGCCGGCGAGCTGCCCGCACCGCCCGCCGCCGCGTGGCGGCTGGACGCGCCGGTGCGCGGCAGCCTGGAGAACCTCACCCTGGTCGCCACCGACGCCGCCGACGCCGCGCTCGGCCCCCGCGAGGTCCGGGTCCGCGTCCGCGCCGCCGGCCTCAACTTTCGCGACGTGCTCAACGCGCTCGGCCTCTACCCGGGCGACGCGGGCCCGCTCGGCGGCGAGGGCGCCGGCGAGGTCGTCGAGGTCGGCACCGAGGTGACCGACCTGCGCCCCGGCGACCGCGTCTTCGGGGTCTTCGTGGGCTGCTTCGGACCCGTCGCGGTCACCGACCGCCGCCTGCTGGCCCCGATGCCGGCCGGCTGGTCGTACGTCGAGGCCGCGTCCGTGCCGGTGGTCTTCCTGACCGCGTACCACGGGCTGGTCAACCTGGCCGGGCTCACCCGGGGCGAGTCGGTGCTGGTGCACGCGGCGGCCGGCGGCGTCGGCATGGCCGCCGTGCAGCTCGCCCGCCACCTCGGGGCCGAGGTGTACGCCACCGCCAGCCACGCCAAGTGGGACGCCCTGCGCGCGCTCGGTCTCGACGAGGAGCACCTGGCCTCGTCCCGGACCCTCGACTTCGAGACCCGCTTCACCGACGCCACCGGCGGCCGGGGCGTGGACGTCGTGCTGGACTCGCTGGCCCGCGAGTTCGTCGACGCCTCGCTGCGGCTGCTGCCGCGCGGCGGGCGGTTCGTCGAGATGGGCAAGACCGACATCCGCGACGCCGCCCGCGTCGCCGTCGACCATCCGGGGGTGGCCTACACCGCCTTCGACCTGACCCTGCAGGAGCCCGACGAGGTGCAGCGCATGCTGGTCGTCCTGCTGGGGCTCTTCGAACGGGGGACGCTCACCCCGCTGCCCACCCAGGTGTGGGACGTCCGCCAGGCGCCGGAGGCGTTCCGGCACGTCAGCCAGGCCCGGCACGTCGGCAAGGTGGTGCTCACCATGCCCCGGGCGTGGAACCCCGACGGCACGGTGCTGCTGACCGGCGGCACCGGGACCCTGGGCCGGCTGGTCGCCCGGCGGCTGGTCGAGACGCACGGCGTACGGCGGCTGCTGCTGGTCAGCCGCCGCGGCGAGCGGGCCCCCGGCGCGATCGAGGCGCTCGACGAACTGCGGGCCCTGGGGGCCGAGGCCACGGTGGTGGCGGCCGACGTGTCCGACCGCGACAACCTCGCCGGGGTGCTGGCGGCGGTACCGGAGCGGCACCCGTTGACCGCCGTCGTGCACCTCGCCGGGGTGCTCGACGACGGGGTGGTCACCGCCCTCACCCCGCAGCGCGTCGACACCGTCTTCGCGCCGAAGCTCGACGCCGCGTGGCACCTGCACGAGCTCACCCGCCACCTCGACCTCGCCGGGTTCGTGCTCTTCTCCTCCGGCGCCGGAGTCTTCGGCGTCCCCGGTCAGGCCAACTACGCGGCGGCCAACGCGTTCCTCGACGCGCTTGCCCTGGCCCGCCGTGCGGAGGGGCTGCCGGGCCGGTCGTTCGCCTGGGGGCTGTGGGAGCAGGCCAGCGAGATGACCGCCAAGCTGGACCGGACCGATCCCCGGATCACCGCCCGTGACGGGCAGCTCGCCATCCCGTCCGAGCTGGGGATGGCCCTGTTCGACGCGGGCCTGCGGCTGGCCGAGCCGGTGCTGGTGCCGACGAGGATCGACGTCGCCGCGCTCGGCGAGCGGGCCGAGCGGCCCCCGGCGCTGCTGCGCGGGCTGCTGCGCCGGGAGCGGCCGACGGCGCGGGCGGCCACCCCGGCCGGCGGCGGGCGCACGCTCGCCGACGAGCTGGCGGCGCTGGACGGGCCCGAGCGCCACACCCTCGTGGTCGACCTGGTACGCGAGCAGGCGGCGAGCGTGCTCGGGCACGGCAGCCGGGTGGCGGTGGCCCCGGGCCGGGCGTTCAGCCAGATCGGCTTCGACTCGCTGACCGCCGTCGAGCTGCGCAACCGGCTGACCACGGCCACCGGCCTGCGCCTGCCGGCCACGCTGATCTTCGACTACCCGGATCCGAACGAGCTGGCCACGTACCTGGTGTCCGAGCTGGCGCCGGACACCGGACCGGCGGCCCCGTCGGTCCTCGCGGACCTGGAGAACCTGGAGCGCTCGCTGACCGAGGCCACTGTGGAACCGGAGCTGCACGACCAGATCGGGTCGCGCCTGGAGGTGCTGATCGCCAAGTGGCGGACGATGCGCGCCGGCACGGGCGGCGATCCCGACCTCGATCTCGAACTGGCCAGCGACGACGACCTGTTCGACCTCATCGACTCCGAACTCGGTATCTGATGGCCGTCCGGCCGCCCCGCACGCCGCAAGCCGACCCTGTGTCCGACCGACCTCTGAGGAACCGATACCGATGCTGACGACCGACGTCCTGATCGTGGGCTACGGCCCCGTCGGTGAGATGCTCACGATCCTGCTGGCGCAGCGAGGGCTCACCGTCACGGCGGTCGAGCGGTGGGCCACTCCGTACAACTTCCCCCGCGCGGTGTCGTACGACGGGGAGGCGAGCCGTGTCCTGGCCGCCGCCGGCGTCGCCGACCGCCTCGGGCCGGTGGTGGAGTCGTCCGGCGAGTACACCTTCAAGAACGGCTTCGGCCGGACCCTGCTGCACGTCAAGGTCACCGGCGACGGCCCGATGGGCTGGCCCGACTCGGTCTCGTTCTACCAGCCGGGACTGGAGGCGCTGCTCGCCGAGCGGGGCGCGGAGCTGCCGGGTGTCACGGTGCTGCGCCCGTACCAGGTGACGGGCCTGGTCGAGCACGACGACCGGGTCGAGGTGACCATCGCCGGCCCGGACGGCGAGGAGGTCCGCGCGGCCCGCTGGGTCATCGGCTGCGACGGGGCCAACAGCTTCGTGCGGGAGCACCTGGGCAGCGGCGTCACCGACCTCGGCTTCACGTACGACTGGCTGGTCTGCGACGTGGTCCCGCACGAGGCCCGCGAGTTCAAGCCGAACAACCTGCAGGTCTGCGACCCGGCGCGGCCCCGCACGGCCGTGTCGGCCGGCCCGGGGCACCGGCGGTGGGAGTTCATGCGGGTGCCGGGGGAGAGCCGCGAGGAGTTCGAGAGCGCCGCCAGCGTGTGGCGGCTGCTCGGCCTCTTCGACATCACCCCCGACAACGCCACCCTGGAGCGGTACGGCGTCTACACCACCCAGGCATGCTCGGCCGGGCGCTGGCGTTCCGGGCGGATCCTGCTCGCCGGCGACGCGGCGCACGTGATGCCGCCGTTCATGGGGCAGGGGATGAGTTCGGGCTTCCGCGACGCCCTCAACCTCGCCTGGAAGCTCGACCTGGTGCACCGCGGCCTCGCCGACGAGGCCCTGCTGGACACCTACCAGGAGGAGCGCTGCGCGCACGTGCAGCACGCCATCCGGATGTCCATGGACTCGGGCACGGTGATCTGCGAGACCGACCGCGCCGCCGCGGCCGGCCGCGACGCCGCGATGCTCGCCGAGCTGCGCCGGCGTACCGCCCGCCCGCGCACCCGGTCCCTGCTGGAGCCCCTGTCCGGCGGGATCCTGCACAGCGGCTGCGAGGCCGCCGGCGCCCCGATGCCGCAGGGCCGCGTCGAGGTCGACGGCCGCGCCGGGCTCTTCGACGAGGTCGTCGGCACCGGCTTCGTCCTGCTTTGCGCCGAGGACCCCGACGACCTGCTCGACGCCGACGCCCGGGCCTTCCTGGACGCGCTCGGCACGCGGGTCGTCCGGATCGTTCCCGCCGGCGCGCCCGTACCCGGATCCGGCGCCGCGCCGACCGCCTTCGACCTCGACGACGTGTACCTGCCCCACCTCAAGCGGTACGACGCGGTGGCGGTGCTCGTCCGGCCCGACTTCTACGTCTTCGGCACCGCCGCCGACCCGGCCGTTGTGCCCGCGCTCGTCGAGGATCTGCGCCGGCAGATCCGGCGCGGCTGATCGGCATCCACCCACCGGAAGGAAACGACATGTTCGAGAACCTGAAGATCGCCGGCCGGGCGATCCGCACGGTCTTCACCGCCGACCCCATCACCCGGGTCCGGCGCTTCTACGAGATCCAGTCACCCGACGTGGAGTTCGCGGCCCGCCGTACCCACTACATGAACGTGGGCTACTGGTCCGACGGGGTCACCGACATCGACACGGCCGCCGACGCGCTGGCCGACAAGCTGGCCGACGCCGCCGGGCTCAAGCCGGACGACACCGTGCTCGACGTCGGCTTCGGCTACGGGGACCAGGACTTCAAGTGGCTGCGGGAGCGCCAGGTCGCCAAGGTGTACGGCCTGAACATCACCCCGCACCACGTCGAGGCGGCGCAGCGCCGGGCGCAGGAGGAGGGGCTCGCCGACCGGACCGACTTCCGGCTCGGCAGCGCCACCGAACTGCCCTTCGGAGACAACACCTTCGACCGGGTCGTCGCCCTGGAGTCCGCCTTCCACTTCTACCCGCGCAGCGCGTTCTTCGCCGAGGCGCTGCGGGTGCTGCGCCCGGGCGGCGTGCTCGCCACGGCCGACATCATCCCGGTCAGCGGCGACGTCGTCCGCGCCGCCATCCAGTCCGGCCCGCTGAGTTTCGTCAAGTTCAGCATCCCGAAGGAGAACTGGCACGACCGGGACACGTACCGGCAGCAGTTGGTCGAGGCCGGCTTCGCCAACCCGGAGGTCCGCTCGATCAAGGAGCAGACCTGGGAGGGCTGGCGGGCGTACATGGCCGAGCGGACCAACGACCCCGCGTTCCGGGCCGTCGTCAAGCCGGCCGTCCGCAAGAGCATGGCGGCCCACTGGAAGAACCAGGACCTCATGAAGCGTGAGCTGGCGCAGCTCGACTACGTGATCGCGGTCGGCCACAAGCGGTGACACCGCGCACGGACGAGGGGCCCGCCGACCGGTCGTGACGACCGGGGGACGGGCCCCTCGTCCGGTGGGATCAGACCGCCGGCGCCGCGCTCAGTGCCGTCGAGATGGCCCGCAGGATCGCCGGCTGGTGCTCGGCGAGGAAGAAGTGCCCGCCCGGGTAGACCTTCAGGTCGAACGCTGCGGTGGTGTGGTCCGACCACGCCCGGGCCTCCTCGACAGTCGTCTTCGGGTCGTCGTCACCGGTGAGGACGGTGATCGGGCAGCTCAGCGGCGGCCCCGGCCGGTAGGTGTACCGCTCGGCGGCCCGGTAGTCGTTGCGGATCGCCGGCAACGCGGCGCGCAGCATCTCCGGATCCCCGAGGACGGCGGAGTTGGTGCCGCTCAGCTTCCGGACGTCGGCCAGCAGCCCTTCGTCGTCGAGCAGGTGCACCGTCTCGTGCCGTGACTTCGACGGCGCCCGGCGCCCGGAGGCGAACAGGTGCGCGACGCTGCCGCCGTCCTGCTCGATGAGCCGGGCGAGTTCGAAGCCGAGGCTGGCCCCCATGCTGTGCCCGAAGATGGCCAGCGGCTCGTCCCGCCAGGGCCGCAGCACGGTGAACACCTCGCGCGCGAGGTCGTGGATGTCGCCGATGCACTTCTCGTGGCGCCGGTCCTGCCGCCCCGGGTACTGGATCGACAGCACGTCCACGGCGGGGGAGAGAGCGCGGGACACCGGGAAGTAGAAGCTTGCCGACCCGCCGGCGTGGGGCAGGCACACCAACCGCCTCGCGCCGCCCGGAGCGGGGTGGAAGCGTCGCACCCACAAGCCGTTGTCGGTATCTGGCGTCGTCATCCTCTGGTGGTCCTTCCGGCGGCTGCGGTTGCCGACCGGATCGGCGCGGACCCGGTCGAGGCGACGCTAGTGCGACGGGTCGGGACCGGACACCCCTAGCTGGTCGGTTGCCTGGTTAGGGGTTGTCCGCGCTCGCGCGCAACCAATAACTTCTCCCGGCAGATGGGGATCTGCGTGGCTCTCGGCCGAGCGAGCCGAACGACAGATACAGGTGTCGCCTGAGACTTCTGCGCATTCGTACCGTCGCTTACGTCGAGTCTCCGCCGTGAATCGCGATGGGCTGGGTTGATGGACACCGAAGAGAAGCTCCGGGAGTACCTGAAGAGAGTCACCGCCGACCTGCGGCGGACCCGGCAACGGCTCCGGGACGTCGAGGCCGACGCGCAGCAGCCCATCGCGATCGTCGGCATCGGCTGCCGGTTCCCCGGCGGGGTGCGCACCGCCGAGGAACTGTGGGATCTCGTCGCGTCCGGCGGTGACGCGATCGCCTCCTTCCCCACCGACCGCGGCTGGGATCTCGACGCGCTCTACGACCCGGAGCGGTCCCGGCCGGGCACCTCCTCGGTCCGTGAGGGCGGATTCGTGGCCGACGCCGCCGAGTTCGACCCTCGGCTGTTCGGGGTCTCGCCGCGCGAGGCCCTCGCGATGGACCCGCAGCAGCGGCTGCTGCTGCAGACCTCGTGGGAGGCCGTCGAGACGGCGGGGATCGACCCCACAAGCCTGAAGGGCGCCCGGGTCGGGGTCTTCGCCGGCATGACCCACAGCGGGTACGCCCACCCGCCGGAGACCCCGCCGGCGGGCGTGGAGGACTACCTCGGTCTCGGCAACGCGGGCAGCATCGCCTCGGGTCGGGTGGCGTACTCGTTCGGGTTCGAGGGGCCGGCGGTGACTGTGGACACGGCGTGTTCGTCGTCGCTTGTGGCGTTGCATCTGGCGGTGCAGGCGCTGCGGTCGGGGGAGTGCGATCTCGCGCTGGCCGGCGGCGTGACGGTGATGCCCACTCCCGCGGTGTTCGTCGACTTCACCCGGCAGGGCAACCTGTCCCCGGTGGCCCGGTGCCGGGCGTTCGCCGACGCGGCGGACGGCACGGCGCTCGCCGAGGGGGTCGGTGTGCTGCTGGTGCAGCGCTTGTCGGATGCGCGGCGCGACGGGCGTCGGGTCTTGGCGGTGGTGCGGGGTTCGGCGGTGAATCAGGATGGTGCGTCGAATGGTTTGACGGCGCCGAATGGTCCGTCGCAGCAGCGGGTGATTCGGCAGGCGCTCGCCAACGCCCGGCTGGGCGTGGGTGATGTGGATGTGGTGGAGGCGCACGGCACGGGCACGACGTTGGGTGATCCGATCGAGGCGCAGGCTTTGCTGGCGACGTACGGGCAGGGTCGGGATGTGCCGCTGTTGCTCGGCTCGGTGAAGTCGAACATCGGTCATACGCAGGCCGCTGCGGGGGTGGCGGGCGTCATCAAGATGATCTTGGCGATGCGGCACGGGGTGGTGCCGGCGTCGTTGCATGTGGATGTGCCGTCGTCGCATGTGGATTGGTCGTCGGGTGCGGTGGAGTTGGCGACGCGGACGCGGGAGTGGCCGGCCGTAGAGCGCCCTCGGCGGGCGGGTGTGTCGTCGTTCGGCATCTCGGGGACGAACGCGCACGTGATCCTGGAGCAGCCGGAGGCCGAAGCCGATCCCGAGCCCGTCGCGCTGCCGGTGGGTGTGCCGGTGCCGTGGGTGGTGTCGGGGCGTTCGGAGCGTGCTCTGGTGGGTCAGGCGTCGAGGTTGGCGTCGTTCGTGCGGGGTCGGTCTGACCTGTCGGTGGCTGATGTGTCGTGGTCGTTGGTGAGGTCGCGGGCTGCGTTGGAGTATCGGGCGGTGGTGTGGGGCTCGGACGTGGACGAGCTGGTTGCGGGGCTGTCGGCTGTTGCCGAGGGCCGGTCGGTGGTGTCGGGTGTGGTGTCGGCGGGTCGTCGGGCGGTGTTGTTCACGGGTCAGGGTTCGCAGCGTGTGGGCATGGGCCGGGAGTTGTACGAGACGTTCCCGGTGTTCGCGACGGCCTTCGATGGGGTGTGTGCGGGGTTTGAGGGTTTGTTGCCGCGGGCGTTGCGGGAGGTCGTGTTCGCCGAGGCGGGTTCGGGTGAGGCTGCCCTGGTGGATCAGACGGTGTTTGCGCAGGCGGGGTTGTTCGCGGTGGAGGTGGCGTTGTGGGAGTTGCTCGCGTCGTGGGGTGTGCGGGCGGATTTTGTGGCGGGTCATTCGATCGGTGAGGTGACGGCGGCGTATGTGTCGGGGATGTTGTCGTTGGCGGACGCCTGTTCCCTGGTGGCGGCGCGGGGCCGGTTGATGCAGGCGTTGCCGGCTGGCGGTGTGATGGTGGCGGTGGGTGCGGCGGAGGGGTTTGTCACCGAGCTGATCGCGTCGTCGGGTGTGGATGTGGCGGCGGTGAATGGTCCGGCGTCGGTGGTGGTGTCGGGTGCGGCTGACGAGGTCGCTTCGGTGGTGGGGGCCTGTCGTGAGCGGGGTTGGCGGGTCAAGGAACTGGCGGTGAGTCACGCGTTCCATTCGCGGTTGATGGAGCCGATGCTGGAGGAGTTCGCTTCGGTGGTGGCCGGGCTGGATTGGCGGTCGCCGAGGATCCCGATCGTGTCGAACGTGACCGGTGCGGTCGCGGACGCGGCGGAGCTGACCGACCCGGGCTACTGGGTGCGGCACGTGCGCCAGCCGGTACGGTTCGCCGACGCGGTGCGCACCCTCCACCAGCAGGACGTCACCCAGTTCCTGGAGGTCGGCCCCGACGCCGTACTCACCGCCATGGCGCAGGACTGCGTCGAGGCGGCCGGCGAAGTCCGGTTCACCGCCACGATGCGCGCCGGGCACTCCGAGGCCGACACGCTGCGCACCGCCCTCGCCGAGCGGTACGTCACCGGCGACCACGTCGACTGGACCGGATACCTCGCCGCCCTCGACGGGGCCGGCCCCGAGCGGGCAGCCGAGGCACGCCCCCGCGCCATCGCCCTGCCCACGTACGCCTTCGACCAGCAGCGCTACTGGCTCAACGCCAGCGCGGGGGTCGAGACGGTGCCCGGGCTCGGTGCCCGCCCCGTCGACCACGCGCTGCTCGGCGCCGCCGTACGCGTCGCCGACGACGACGTACGGGTCTTCGGCACCGAACTCTCCGTACTGACACACCCGTGGCTCGCCGAACACGTCGTCTGGGACTCGGTGGTGGTGCCCGGCGCCGCCCTGGTCGACATGGTCCTGCACGCGGGCGCGCAGGTCGGCTGCGACACCCTCGACGAGCTGACCCTCCAGGCCCCGCTGGCGCTCGCCGAGGACGGCACCCGGGCGGTGCAGGTGAAACTGGGCGCGGCGGACGAGGACGGTCGCCGGACGGTCACCATCCACTCCCGCGCCGCCGCCGAACCGGACGGCGAGTGGGACCGCCACGCGGCGGGCGTCCTCGCCCCCGCCGTACCGCAGCCCGACCGGTCCGATCCGGCGCCGTGGCCGCCCAGCGCCGCCACCGCCGTCGCGGTCGACGGGATCTACACCGAGCTGTCCCGTCTGGGCGTCGAATACGGCCCTCTCTTCCGTGGCCTGCGCGCCGTCTGGCGCACCGACGACGAGGTGTGCGCCGAGGTGGCGGTGCCCGACGGCACCGAGGTCGCCGGCTTCGGCCTGCATCCCGCCCTGCTGGACGCCGCGCTGCACGTCGTCGGCCTGCTCGACTCCGACGCGGAGGATGCCTCCGGCGTACGCCTGCCCTTCGCCTGGACCGGCGTCACCCTCTCGGCGGTCGGCGCGACCGCGCTGCGGATACGCGCCCGGCGCAGCGGCGGCGGCGTGACCCTGACCCTGACCGACCCGGCCGGCGCCCCCGTCGCCCGGATCGACTCCCTGGTCTCCCGCCCCGTCACCGCCGACCAGGTGCGCGGCGGTGACTCCGCAGCCGACCCGCTGTACGCCGTCAACTGGCAGAGCGTGCGGCCGGGTACCCCGGCGACCGTCCGGGTGGTGCTCCTCGGCGACGCGCCGTCCGACCTGTCCGAGATCGCCAGGTACAGGCTCGCCGAGCTGGCGGAGGCGGTCGATTCCGGCCGGATCGACCCGGAACTGGTGCTGCTCGCCGCGTACGCCGACGACGAGGACGCCCCGGTTCCCGCCGCGACGCGGAGCCGGCTCACGGCGGTGCTGGTCGCCGTCCAGGGCTGGCTCGCCGACGACCGGCTGGCGGAGCGGCGGCTGGTCGTGCTGACCCGCGGGGCCGTCGCCGCCGGCGACACCTGTCGTACGGGCGACCTGCCCGGCGCGGCGGTCTGGGGCCTGCTGCGCTCGGCCCAGGCGGAGCACCCCGACCGCTTCGTGCTCGTGGACCTCGACGAGGCGCGGCAGCCGGAGTCCTGCACTGTGGACCTGGTGGCCCGTGCGGTCGCCACCGGCGAACCCCAACTGGCGGTCCGGGACGAGCAGGTGCTGACGCCCCGGCTCGCGCCAGCCGTCCTCGACCCGGCGCCGGCCGCCGCCCTCGACCCCGACGGGACGGTCCTGGTCACCGGGGCCACCGGCGCCCTCGGCGGCCTGCTGGCCCGGCACCTGGTCAGTACGCACAAGGTGCGCCACCTGCTGCTGGTCAGCCGCCGCGGAACCGACGCCCCCGGCGCGGCGGAGCTGCTCGCCGAGCTGACCGCGCTGGGTGCGCAGGCCCGCCTGGTCGCCGCCGACGTGGCGGACCGGGACCGCCTGGCCGCGGTGCTGGCCGACGTTCCCGCCGAGCACCCGCTCACCGGCGTGGTGCACGCCGCCGGTGTCCTCGACGACACGGTGATCTCGGCGCTGACCCCCGGCCGGCTGTCAGCCGTTCTCTCCGCCAAGGCCGACGCCGCCTGGCACCTGCACGAGCTGACCCGATCGCGGCCGCTGGCGATGTTCGTCCTCTTCTCGTCGGTCGCCGGTGTCCTCGGCGGCCCCGGGCAGGGCAACTACGCCGCCGCGAACGCGTTCCTCGACGGCCTCGCCGGGCATCGGCACGCCTGCGGCCTCGCCGCCACGTCCCTGTCCTGGGGCCTCTGGGCCGCGGACAGCGGGATGACGGGCGCACTCGACGCCGCCCAGCGGCAGCGGATGAGCCGCAACGGCCTCAGCCCGCTCGGCACCGGCCAGGCGTTGCGCCTCTTCGACGCCAGCCTGCACGGTGGACGCCCCCACCTGGTGCCGGCGCTGCTCGACCTCGCCGCGCTGCGCCGCCAGGCCGACGCCGGCCAGCTCCCGGCGCCGCTGCGCGGCCTGGTCCGGGCCCGGCGGCGCGTCGTCGAGGGCGGCGGCGACGGCGGCCCGTCCTTCGCGCAGCGCCTCGCCGGCACGCCCGAGGCCGAACGCGGCCGGCTGGTGGAGGACCTGGTCAAGGCGCAGGTCATCGAGGTGCTCGGCTACCCGTCGGCCACCGTCGTGCCGTCCGGGCAGACGTTCACCGGCCTCGGCTTCGACTCGCTGACAGCCGTGGAGCTGCGCAACCGGCTGACCGCCCTCACCGGCATCCGGCTGCCGGCGAGCCTCATCTTCGACTGCCCCACGCCCGCGGCCCTCGCCGACTTCCTGCTGGTCGACGCCGCCCCGCCGAAGCCCGAACCGGGCCTGCTCGCCGAGCTGGACCGGCTGGAGGCCGCGTTCGCCGCGACCGCGCCGGAGGAGCTGGAGCGGCTGGCCGCCGACGACGAGACGCGTACCGCCGTGGCGGTCCGCCTCCGGGCGCTGGTCACCCGGTGGAGCGACACCACCGACCGGACCGACGACGTCGGCCAGGCCCTCGACGACGCCTCGGACGACGAGCTGTTCGACTTCATCGACCAGAAGTTCGGCCGATCCTGACCACGAGTCCGCCGCTTGCCCCTTAGCGACAGGTGATCAACCCGATGGCGAACGAAGCCAAGCTCCGCGAGTACCTCAAGCGCGTCACCGCTGACCTGCACGAGACCAGCGAGCGCCTGCGGGCCGTCGACGAGCAGAATCACGAGCCGATCGCGATCGTGGCGATGGGCTGCCGCTACCCGGGCGGGGTGCGGACTCCGGAGGCGCTGTGGCGGCTGGTCGAGTCCGGCGTCGACGCCGTCACACCCTTCCCGGCGGACCGGGGCTGGGACGTGGAGAGCCTCTACGACCCCGACCCGGACGCGCACGGCAAGTCGTACACCCGCGAGGGCGGCTTCCTGCACGACGCCGGCGAGTTCGACGGCGGCTTCTTCGGCATCTCGCCCCGCGAGGCGCTGGCCATGGACCCGCAGCAGCGCCTCCTGCTGGAGGTCGCCTGGGAGACGGTCGAGCGGGCCGGCATCGCCGCGGACTCGCTCAAGGGCAGCCGCACCGGCGTCTTCACCGGCGTCATGTACCACGACTACGTCTCCCGGCTCAACGGCGTGCCGCAGGAGGTCGAGGCGTTCGTCGGCACGGGCAACCACGGCAGCGTCGTCTCCGGCCGGATCGCGTACACGTTCGGCTTCGAGGGCCCGGCCGTCACCGTCGACACCGCCTGCTCGTCCTCACTGGTGGCGCTGCACCTCGCCGTCCGGGCCCTGCGTTCCGGCGAGTGCACACTCGCGCTGGCCGGCGGCGTCACCGTCATGTCCAGCCCCGACACGTTCGTCGGCTTCAGCCGCCAGCGTGGCCTGTCCCCGGACGGGCGGTGCAAGTCCTTCGCGGCCACCGCCGACGGCACCGGCTGGAGCGAGGGCGCCGGGCTGCTGCTGCTGGAGCGGCTCTCCGACGCGCGGCGCAACGGCCACCGGGTGCTCGCCGTGGTGCGCGGCAGCGCGGTCAACTCCGACGGCGCCTCCAACGGCCTCACCGCGCCGCACGGCCCGTCGCAGCAACGCGTGATCCGCCAGGCCCTCGCCAACGCCCGGCTCGCCCCGGCCGACGTGGACGCCGTCGAGGCCCACGGCACCGGCACCCGCCTCGGCGACCCCATCGAGGCGCAGGCCCTGCTCGCCACGTACGGCCGGGACCGGGCCGACGACCAGCCCCTGTGGCTCGGGTCGATCAAGTCGAACCTCGGGCACACCCAGGCCGCGGCCGGCGTCGCCGGCGTCATCAAGATGGTCATGGCGATGCGTCACGGCGTCCTGCCGCGCACCCTGCACGTCGACGAGCCGTCCCCGCACGTCGACTGGTCGGCCGGCGCGGTGAGCCTGCTCCGCGAGCCGCGCCCGTGGCCGCGCGCGACGAGGCCCATGCGCGCGGGCGTCTCCTCGTTCGGTGTCAGCGGCACCAACGCCCACGTCATCGTCGAGGCCGCCCCGCCCGCGCCGCAGCCGGCCACCGACGCCGTCACCGGCCCCGACCCGCTGCCGTGGGTCGTCTCCGCGCGCAGCGCCGCAGCGCTCGGCGCCCAGGCCGACCGGCTGCGCTCCTGGCTCGCCGAGCACCCCGACGCCGCGCCGGCCGCCGTGGGCCGGGCCCTGGCCACCGGCCGGTCCGTCCTGGAACACCGGGCGGTGCTGCTCGGCGCCGACCGGGACGAACTGCTCGCCGGGCTCGGCGCGCTGGCCGACGGGGTTCCGGCCGCGTCCGTGCGGCGCGGGGTCGCCAGTCCCACCCGCGTCGCCGTGCTCTGCACCGGCCAGGGCGCCCAGCGCGTCGGCATGGGCCAGCGGTTGTACGCCGCCTTCCCGGCCTTCGCCGACGCCTTCGACGCCGCCTGCGCGGAGCTGGACATGCACCTCGACCGGCCGCTGCGCGGCGTGCTCGACGGCCCCGCCGACGTGCTCGACCGCACCGGGTACGCCCAGGCGGCGCTCTTCGCCGTCGAGGTCGCCGCCTACCGGCTCGTCGAGTCCTGGGGTGTCGTGCCGGACTTCGTGGCCGGGCACTCGGTCGGCGAGGTGGCCGCCGCGCACATCGCCGGCGTGCTGTCGCTGCCCGACGCCGCCCGCCTGGTGGCCGCCCGGGGCACCCTGATGCAGGCGCTGCCCACCGGTGGCGCCATGGTGTCGATCCGCGCCACCGAGGCGGAGGTCCGCGCGCACCTGGCCACCGTCGGCGGGACGCCCGGCGCCGGGCTGGCCGCCGTCAACGGCCCGGAGTCCGTCGTCGTCTCCGGCGACGAGGACGCCGTGCTGGCGGTCGCCGCACACTTCGCAGCCCTCGGCCGCAGCACCAGGCGGCTGCGGGTCAGCCACGCGTTCCACTCCGCCCGCATGGACCCGATGCTCGACGCGTTCGGCGACGTGCTCGGGCAACTGACCTTCGCCGCGCCCCGCATCCCCGTGGTCTCCACCGTGACCGGAGCGGTGCTCGACCCCGACGAGGTGTGCTCCCCGGCGTACTGGCTGCGCAACGTCCGCGACACGGTCCGCTTCGACGCCGCCGTGACCACGCTGCGTGAGCTGGGTGTCGGCGCGTACGTCGAGGTGGGCCCGGGCGGAGTGCTCTGCGCGCTCACCCAGGAGATCGTCGGCGCGGACCAGGCGGTCTGCGCCCCCGTGCTGCGCGCCGAGCACGACGAGGCGACGACCGCCCTGGCCGCCGCGGCCACCGTGTGGGCCAGGGGCGTGCCGGTGAACTGGGCGGCCCTGTTCGCCGGCCCGCCCGTGCCGGTCGACCTGCCCACGTACGCGTTCCAGCGCGAACGCTACTGGTTGCTGCCCCTGCCGCAGCCCGCCGACGTGACCGCCGCCGGGCTGACCCCGACCGGCCACCCGCTGCTCGGCGCGGTGTTCCGCTCGGCCGACGGCGACGAGGTGACGCTCACCGGCAGGTTGTCCGTGGAGACCCAGCCCTGGCTGGCCGAGCACGCCCTGCGCGACGTCGTGCTCCTGCCCGGCACCGGGTTCGTGGAGCTGGCGATGCGGGCCGGCGCGGAGGTCGGCGCCGAACGGCTCGCCGAGCTGACCCTCCAGGCGCCGCTGGTGCTGCCCGAGACCGGCGGCGTCGACGTGCAGGTCGCCGCCGAACGCACCGGCGGCGGAGCGTGGCAGCTCACCGTCCACGCCCGTCGCGCCGGCACCGACGACATCTGGGTACGGCACGCCACCGGCCTGCTCACCGAGGAGCCGGATGAGGACACGGGCGCGCCGGCGCAGTGGCCGCCGAGCGACGCCACCTCCCTGGACGTGTCGGAGCTGGCCGGGCGGGCGGCACGGGCCGGGTTCGCGTACGGCCCGGCCTTCTCCGGGCTGCGTGCCGCCTGGCGCGTCGGCGCGGACGTGTACGCCGAGGTGGCGCTGCCCGATCCGGCGGCCGGCGACGCCGGTGGGTACGGGCTGCATCCGGCGTTGCTCGATGCCGCCGTGCAGGCGGTCGGGCTGGGCATCGTCGACCCCGGCGAGGCCCGGATGCCGTTCGCCTGGTCCGACGTGACGCTGTCCGCCCACGGCGCCGACACGCTGCGGGTACGGTTGACCCCCACCGGTCCGGACACGGTGTCCATGCTGGTCGCCGACGCCACCGGGGCGCCGGTCGCCCGGGTCGGCTCCCTGGTGCTGCGGCCCCTGCCGGCGGGGGAGCTCACCGCCGACGGGTCCGCGTGGCGGCGCTCGCTGTTCCGCCTCGACTGGCTCCGGCACCCCGTCGCCGGGGGCGCCGCCGACGGCACGACCTGGGCGGTGCTCGGCGAACGTCCCGCCCCGCTGCCGTCCGGCCCGCCCGCCGCCCGGTACGCCGACCTCGACGCGCTCCGCGACGCCGGGGTACCCGACGCCGTGCTGTACCCGGTGGCCGGCGCGACCGGCCCCGGCGCCGTCCACGACCTGCTCGCCGAGGTCCTCGCCGTGCTCCAGGGCTGGCTCGCCGCCGAGCCGCACACCGGCGACTCCCGGCTGGTGGTCCTCACCTGCGGCGCCGTCGCCGTGGACGACGACGCGGAGGTCACCGACCTGGCCGGCGCCGCCGTGTGGGGCCTGCTCCGCTCCGCCCAGGCCGAGCACCCCGGCCGCTTCCTCGTCGTCGACGTCGACGACGAGGAGAACTGCGCGGCCGTCCTCGTCGGCCTGCTGTCGGCCGACGAGCCGCAGGCGGCGGTACGCGACGGGGCGCTCCGCGTGCCCCGGCTCGTCGCCGCCCCGGAACCCGACGCGCCGGCGCCGGCGCTGGACCCGGAGGGCACGGTGCTGGTCACCGGCGGCACCGGTGCCCTCGGCGCGCTGACCGCCCGCCACCTGGTCACCCGGTACGGGGCCCGGCACCTGCTGCTGACCAGCCGGCGCGGCGCCGACGCCGACGGCGCAGCCGACCTGGTCGCCGCCCTCGCCGACCTGGGGGCCACCGCGACGGTCGAGGCGTGCGACGCCGCCGACCGGGCCGCCCTCGCCGCGCTGCTGGACCGGATCGACCCGGCGCACCCGCTGACCGGCGTGGTGCACACCGCCGGCGTGCTGGCCGACCGCACCCTGACCTCGCTCACCCCCGGGACCCTCGGCGACGTGCTGCGGCCGAAGGTGGACGCCGCCGCGAACCTGCACGAGCTGACCGCCGCCAGCCGCCTCGCGCTCTTCGTCACGTACTCCTCGGCGGCGGGCGTGACGGGCAGCCCCGGCCAGGCCAACTACGCGGCGGCCAACGCCTTCCTGGACGCGCTCGCCCACCGGCGGCGGGCCGCGGGCCTGCCGGCGCACTCGCTGGCCTGGGGCCCGTGGGCGGAGTCGGGCGGCGGCATGACGGCCGGCCTCGACCGCGCCGACACCGACCGGCTGGCCCGGGCC
Organism: Micromonospora echinospora; assembly: GCF_014203425.1. Classification (NCBI taxonomy): domain Bacteria; kingdom Bacillati; phylum Actinomycetota; class Actinomycetes; order Micromonosporales; family Micromonosporaceae; genus Micromonospora; species Micromonospora echinospora. The sequence goes on along the minus strand of NZ_JACHJC010000001.1, from coordinate 5,272,634 downwards.
GGCGTACGGCCGCTTCCCGAGGCGGACGGCCTCGCGCTCCTCGACGCCGCCCTGCTCACCGGCCTGCCCGCGACGGTGCCAATGGCGCTGGACGGGCCGGCGCTGCGCGCCCAGGCCGAGGCGGGCACCCTGCCGTCGGTCCTGCGCGGCCTGGTCCGGGCGCCCCGGCGCCGCGCCGCGCGGTCCGGCCCGGCGGAGACCGCCGCGCTGACCGGGCGGCTCGCCGGCCTCGACCGCGAGGAGCGCGCCGCGGCCCTGCTGCGGCTCGTCCTCGACCAGGTCGCGACGGTCCTGGGGTACGCCGACGCCGCCGCCGTCGAGGCCGGGCGTCCGTTCACCGAGCTCGGCTTCGACTCGCTCACCGCCGTCGAACTGCGCAACCGGCTGGGCGCGGTCACCGGCCTGCGCCTGCCCGCGACGCTGGTCTTCGACCACCCGACCCCGCTCGCCCTCGCCGACCACCTGGACGCCGAGACCGGAACGGACGCCGGCACCCGGGCGGCTCCGGTCGCCGCCGTCGCGGCGCTCGACGAGCCGATCGCGATCGTCGGCATGAGCTGCCGCTACCCCGGCGGCGTACGCAGCCCCGAGCAACTGTGGGACCTCCTCGTCTCCGGTGGCGACGGCATCACCGGCTTCCCCGCCGACCGCGGCTGGGACGTCGACGACCTGTACGACCCGTCCGGCGCGCGCCGGGGCAGCAGCTACGCCCGCGAGGGCGGCTTCCTGGCCGACGCCGCCGACTTCGACGCCGACCTGTTCAAGATCTCGCCGCACGAGGCCCTCGCCATGGACCCGCAGCAGCGGCTGCTGCTGGAGACCTCGTGGGAGGCCATCGAGGACGCCCGGATCGACCCGCTTGCGCTGCGTGGCCGGCCGGTCGGCGTGTTCGCCGGCATGATGTACCACAACCACGCCGCAGGGCTGGCCGACGTCCCCGAGACCCTCGACGGCTACCTCGGCGTCGGCACGGCCAGCAGCGTGTTGTCGGGTCGGGTGGCGTACTCGTTCGGTTTCGAGGGCCCGGCGGTGACTGTGGACACGGCGTGTTCGTCGTCGCTTGTGGCGTTGCACCTGGCGGTGCAGGCGCTGCGGTCGGGGGAGTGTGACCTGGCGCTGGCCGGCGGCGTCACGGTGATGGCGACACCCGAGACGTTCATCGACTTCTCCCGCCAGCGGGGCATGGCCCCCGACGGCCGCTGCAAGTCGTTCTCCGACGCGGCGGACGGCACGGGCTGGTCCGAGGGCGTCGGTGTGCTGCTGGTGCAGCGGTTGTCGGACGCGCGGCGTGACGGGCGCCGGGTCCTCGCGGTCGTGCGGGGCACGGCCGTCAACCAGGACGGCGCGTCGAACGGGTTGACGGCGCCGAATGGTCCGTCGCAGCAGCGGGTGATCCGCCAGGCCCTCGCGAACGCCCGGCTGGGCGTCGCCGACGTCGACGTCGTGGAGGCGCACGGCACGGGCACGACGCTGGGCGACCCCATCGAGGCCCAGGCGCTGCTCGCCACGTACGGGCAGGACCGCGACGACCGGGACGCGCTGCTGCTGGGGTCGGTGAAGTCGAACATCGGTCACACGCAGGCTGCTGCCGGGGTGGCGGGCGTCATCAAGATGGTCTTGGCGATGCGGCATGGGATGGTGCCGGCGACCTTGCACGTGGATGCGCCGTCGTCGCATGTGGACTGGTCGTCGGGCGCTGTGGAGCTGGTGGCCCAGGCGCGCGAGTGGCCGGGTGCGGGCCGCGCACGCAGGGCTGCCGTGTCGTCGTTCGGGATCTCCGGCACGAACGCCCACGTGATCATCGAACAGGCGGAGCCGGAGCACGCCGCGGCGTCTGCCGCGCCCGTGGCTTTGCCGGTGCCGTGGGTGGTGTCGGGGCGTTCGGAACGGGGTCTGTCGGGTCAGGCCGGGCGGCTGGGGTCGTTCGTGCGTGGTCGTGGTCTGTCGCCGGTGGACGTGTCGTGGTCGTTGGCGACGACCCGGGCCGCGTTGGAGCATCGGGCGGTGGTGTGGGGCTCGGACGTGGACGAGCTGGTTGCGGGGCTGTCGGCTGTTGCCGAGGGCCGGTCGGTGGTGTCGGGTGTGGTGTCGGCGGGTCGTCGGGCGGTGTTGTTCACGGGTCAGGGTTCGCAGCGTGTGGGCATGGGCCGGGAGTTGTACGAGACGTTCCCGGTGTTCGCGCAGGCCTTCGACGGGGTGTGCGCCCGTTTTGATGGTTTGTTGCCGCGTGCGTTGCGGGAGGTCGTGTTCGCCGAGACGGGTACTTCCGATGCCGGCTTGGTGGATCAGACGGTGTTCGCGCAGGCGGGGTTGTTCGCGGTGGAGGTGGCGTTGTGGGAGTTGTTGTCGTCGTGGGGTGTGCGGGCGGATTTTGTGGCGGGTCATTCGATCGGTGAGGTGACGGCGGCGTATGTGTCGGGGATGTTGTCGCTGTCGGATGCGTGCACGTTGGTGGCGGCGCGGGGTCGTCTGATGCAGGCGTTGCCGGCTGGCGGTGTGATGGCGGCGGTCGGCGCGTCGGAGGAGGCTGTCGCCGAGCTGATCGCGTCGAGTGGCGCGGGTGTGGATGTGGCGGCGGTGAATGGTCCGGCGTCGGTGGTGGTGTCGGGTGCGGCTGACGAGGTCGCTTCGGTGGTGGGGGCCTGTCGTGAGCGGGGTTGGCGGGTCAAGGAACTGGCGGTGAGTCACGCGTTTCATTCGCGGTTGATGGATCCGATGTTGGAGGAGTTCGCGTCGGTGGTGGCGGGGCTGGACTGGCGGGTGCCGCGGGTGCCGATCGTGTCGAACGTGACCGGCGCGGTCGCGGAGCCGCTGGAGTTGGTGGATCCGGAGTACTGGGTGCGGCACGTGCGGCAGCCGGTGCGGTTCGCCGACGGTGTGGCGGCGTTGCGGGGGCAGGGGGTGGACACCTTCCTGGAGGTCGGCCCGGATGCGACGTTGACGGCGATGGTGGCGGAGATCGTCGCGGATGCGGGGGTGCGGCGGGTTCCGGTGTCGCGGCGGGACCAGTCGGAGCTCGCTGCGGTGACGGCTGCGTTGGGGCAGTTGTGGGTGGCGGGTGTGCCGGTCGACTGGGCTGCCTACCACGGTCAGACCGGTGCCCGGCCGGGCGTGGTCGACCTGCCCACGTACGCCTTCGACCACCGGCGCTACTGGATCAACGCGACGACGCGCTCCTACCGTCCCCCCGCAGCCCGGCGTACCGCCGCCGACGAGGACTTCTGGCGGGCGATCGAGGCGGAGGACCTGACGACCCTCGCCGAGAGCCTGGCCGTCGACGCCGACGCCCCCCTCGCGGACGTGCTGCCGGCGCTGTCCACCTGGCGACGCCGCCGGGACGCCGAGGCGGCCCTCGACTCCTGGCGCTACCGGGTGGCCTGGCAGCCGCTCACGGACGATGCCGCCCGCGCCGAGGCGACCGACTTCCTGCTCGTCGTACCGGCCGACGCCGACGTGGCCGTGACGGACTGGGCCGCCGCCCTCGGCGCCGCCGGCGGGCGGATCGTCGAGGTCGACGCCACGTGCGACCGCAAGCGCCTCGCCCACGACCTCGCCGAGGCGTCGACCGGCCGCGACGGGGACGTGCTGCCCGTACTCTCCCTGCTGGCCCTCGACACCCGGTCGTACGCCGGTGCCGCCTCCGTGCCGACGGGCCTCGCCGGCACGGTCGCGCTCGCGCAGGCCCTCGGCGACGCCGGGATCACCGCCCGGCTCTGGATCGCCACCCGCGGCGCGGTCTCCGTCGGATCCCGCGACCGGCACGTCGACCCCGTGCAGGCCATGGCGTGGGGCTTCGGCAGCGTGCTGCGCGCCGAGCACCCGCACCGGTGGGGCGGGCTCGTCGACCTCCCCGAGCAGCCCGACCAGGGCGTCGTGCGCATGCTCCGGACGCTGATCGCCGGCACCGGCCGGGAGGACGAGATCGCCCTGCGCGGCACCGGCGGCCACGCCCGCCGGCTCGTTCGTGCGACGTACGGCGACACCGGTGCGCGCGGTTCCTGGACGCCACGCGGCACGGTGCTGATCGCCGGCGGCACCGGGGCACTCGGGGGACACGTCGCCCGCGCGCTGGCCGCCGAAGGAGCCGAACACCTCCTCCTGGTCAGCCGGCGGGGTGGCGAGGCGCCCGGCGCGACCGCCCTCGCCGAGGAACTCGCCGGGCTCGGCACCCGGGTCACCCTCGCGTCCTGCGACGTGGCCGACCGGGCCGCGCTCGCGACGCTGCTCGACTCGATCCCCGCCGAGCTTCCGCTGAGCGCGGTCGTGCACACCGCCGCGGCCCTCGACGACAACGTCGTCGACGCCGTGAGTGTCGACCAGCTGGCCACCGCCCTGCGGGCGAAGGTCGACGCCGCGCGCAACCTGGACGAGCTGACCCGGGGCAGCGACCTCTCCGCCTTCGTCCTCTTCTCCTCCCTCGCCGGCCTCATGGGCGCCGCCGGCCAGGCCACGTATGCGCCGGGCAACGCGTTCCTCGACGCCCTGGCGCAGCGCCGCCGCGCGGAGGGGCTGCCGGCGACCTCGCTCGCCTGGGGCCTGTGGGCCGACGGCGGGGTGAGCGCGGGCGACTTCGAACAGCGGCTCAGCCGTACCGGTTTCGGCGCGATGGCGCCGGAGACAGCCGTGCGCGCCTTCAACCGGGCGCTGGACCGCGACGAGACGTACCTCGTCGTGGCCGACATCGACTGGGCCCGGGTGGCCGCCACCGGTCCTCGGCGCGCCCACCCGCTGGTCCGCGACCTGCTGGCCGAGGCCGGCGCGGCGGTGCCCGCCGACGCCCCAGTGCCGGCGGGCGACCTGCGCCTGCGCCTGTCGGGAATGCCCGGCACGGAGCAGTTGCGCGTCCTCGGTGAGCTGGTACGCGCCGAGGTCGCCGCCGTGCTCGGCCACGAGTCCGTCGAGCGGGTGGCGCCGGACCGGGCGTTCCAGGATCTCGGCTTCACCTCGCTGGCAGCTGTCGAGCTGCGCAACCGGCTCGACGCGGCGACCGGCCTCGCGCTGCCGACCACGCTCGCCTTCGACTACCCGAACTCGGCGGCTCTGGCCGGCCACATCCACGCCGAGCTGCTCGGCGGGCAGGCGCTGCCCGTCCCCGCCGCCACCGGCCCCGTCGTGGGCGACGACCCGATCGTCATCGTCGGCATGGGCTGCCGTTTCCCGGCCGGAGCCGAGTCCCCGGAGGGGCTCTGGGACCTGCTGACGGCCGGTGCCGACGCGATGTCGGACTTCCCGGCCAACCGGCACTGGGACCTGGAGTCGCTGGCCGGCACCGACTCCTACGTCTCGCGCGGGGCCTTCCTGGCCGACGCGGGCGGCTTCGACGCGGAGTTCTTCGGCATCTCGCCGCGGGAGGCCCTCGCCATGGACCCGCAGCAGCGGCTGCTGCTGGAGGTCTCCTGGGAGGCGTTCGAAGACGCCCGGATCGAACCCCTCGCGTTGCGCGGCAGCCGCGTCGGGGTGTTCGCCGGCACCAACGGCCAGGACTACGAGACCGTCGTACGCGAGGCCGGTGAGTCGCTCACCGGGTACGGCGCGACGGGTGCCTCCGCGAGCGTGTTGTCGGGTCGGGTGGCGTACTCGTTCGGGTTCGAGGGCCCGGCGGTGACTGTGGACACGGCGTGTTCGTCGTCGCTTGTGGCGTTGCACCTGGCGGCGCAGGCGCTGCGGTCCGGCGAGTGCGACCTCGCGCTGGCCGGCGGCGTCACGGTGATGTCCACCCCGGGCGCCTTCATCGAGTTCTCCCGCCAGGGTGGGCTGTCGGCGGACGGCCGCTGCAAGGCCTTCGCTGAGTCTGCGGACGGCACCGCGTGGGGCGAGGGTGTCGGGGTGCTGGTGGTGCAGCGGTTGTCGGATGCGCAACGTGACGGGCGTCGGGTTCTGGCGGTGGTGCGGGGTTCGGCGGTGAATCAGGATGGTGCGTCGAATGGGTTGACGGCGCCGAATGGTCCGTCGCAGCAGCGGGTGATTCGGCAGGCTCTGGCGTTTGCGGGTTTGTCGGCGGCTGATGTGGATGTGGTGGAGGCGCACGGCACGGGTACGACGTTGGGTGATCCGATCGAGGCGCAGGCTTTGCTGGCGACGTACGGGCAGGGCCGGGATGTGCCGTTGTTGTTGGGGTCGGTGAAGTCGAACATCGGTCACACGCAGGCGGCTGCGGGGGTGGCCGGGATCATCAAGATGGTCTTGGCGATGCGGTACGGGACCGTGCCGGCGTCGTTGCACGTGGATGTGCCGTCGTCGCATGTGGACTGGTCGTCGGGTGCGGTGGAGCTGGTGACGGCCTCGCGTGAGTGGCCGGGCGTGGAGCGTCCTCGGCGTGCGGGTGTGTCGTCGTTCGGGATCTCCGGCACGAACGCGCACGTGATTTTGGAGCAGCCGGAGCCCGAGGCCGTCCCCGAGGTCACGGCGGAGCCGGAGTCTGCCCCGGCGTCTGCCGGGGGCGCTTCCGTGGCTTTGCCGGTGCCGTGGGTGGTGTCGGGTCGTTCGGAGCGGGGTCTGGTGGGTCAGGCGGGGCGGCTGGGGTCGTTCGTGCGTGGTCGTGGTCTGTCGCCGGTGGATGTGTCGTGGTCGTTGGTGACGTCGCGGGCGGCGTTGGAGCATCGGGCGGTGGTGTGGGGTTCGTCGGTGGATGAGCTGGTGGCGGGTCTGTCGGCGGTGGCCGAGGGCCGGTCTGCGGGTGTGGTGTCGGCGGGTCGTCGGGCGGTGTTGTTCACGGGTCAGGGTTCGCAGCGTGCGGGTATGGGTCGGGAGCTGTACGAGGCGTTTCCGGTGTTCGCATCGGCGTTCGACGAGGTGTGCGTCCGGTTCGATGGTTTGTTGCCGCGTGCGTTGCGGGGTGTGGTGTTCGCGCAGGCGGGGTCGGATGAGGCTGTCCTGGTGGATCAGACCGTCTTTGCCCAGGCGGGGTTGTTCGCGGTGGAGGTGGCGTTGTGGGAGTTGTTGTCGTCGTGGGGTGTGCGGGCGGATTTTGTGGCGGGTCATTCGATCGGTGAGGTGACGGCGGCGTATGTGTCGGGGATGTTGTCGCTGTCGGATGCGTGCACGTTGGTGGCGGCGCGGGGTCGTCTGATGCAGGCGTTGCCGGCTGGCGGTGTGATGGCGGCGGTCGGCGCGTCGGAGGAGGCTGTCGCCGAGCTGATCGCGTCGAGTGGCGCGGGTGTGGATGTGGCGGCGGTGAATGGTCCGGCGTCGGTGGTGGTGTCGGGTGCGGCTGACGAGGTCGCTTCGGTGGTGGGGGCCTGTCGTGAGCGGGGTTGGCGGGTCAAGGAACTGGCGGTGAGTCACGCGTTTCATTCGCGGTTGATGGATCCGATGTTGGAGGAGTTCGCGTCGGTGGTGGCGGGGCTGGACTGGCGGGTGCCGCGGGTGCCGATCGTGTCGAACGTGACCGGCGCGGTCGCGGAGCCGCTGGAGTTGGTGGATCCGGAGTACTGGGTGCGGCACGTGCGGCAGCCGGTGCGGTTCGCCGACGGTGTGGCGGCGTTGCGGGGGCAGGGGGTGGACACCTTCCTGGAGGTCGGCCCGGATGCGACGTTGACGGCGATGGTGGCGGAGATCGTCGCGGATGCGGGGGTGCGGCGGGTTCCGGTGTCGCGGCGGGACCAGTCGGAGCTCGCTGCGGTGACGGCTGCGTTGGGGCAGTTGTGGGTGGCGGGTGTGCCGGTCGACTGGGCTGCCTACCACGGTCAGACCGGTGCCCGGCCGGGCGTGGTCGACCTGCCCACGTACGCCTTCGACCACACCTGGTACTGGCCCGAGGCGGCGCCCGCGGCCCGCCGGGACGTGCACGGCGAAGCTCTCGACGGGCGGTTCTGGGCGGCCGTGGAGTCCGGCGACCCCGACCTGGTCGGCGGCGAGCTGGGCGTCGGCGCGGACGAACCGTTCAGCGCGGTCCTGCCGAAGCTCGCGCAGTGGCGGCGGGCCGCACAGCAGCGGTCGACGGTGGACTCCTGGCGCTACCGCGTGGTGTGGCGGCGCCAGGACGTGACCGGGAGCGAGAACCTGACCGGCTCCTGGCTGGTGCTGATGGTCCCCGGCCAGCAGGACCACCCGTTGCTGGCCGGGCTGGCTGAGCGGGGTGCCGAGATGATCCCCGTGGTGCTGGACGAGCTGGACCGGGACGGGATCGCGCGTCGGCTGTCCGCCGCCTCGGCGGCCGCAGGACCGGTCGCCGGGATGATCTCGCTGATGTCGCTGGCCGGCGCCGGTGTCGTCGAGGCACTGGCGGTCGCGCAGGCGCTTGCAGTCACTGAGGTCGAGGGTCGGCTGTGGTGGTTGACCAGCGGTGCCGTCTCCGTGGACGACTCCGAGCCTCTGACCGACCTGGACGGTTCTGCGGTGTGGGGTTTGGGTCGGGTGGTGGGTTTGGAGGTGCCGTTGCGGTGGGGTGGTTTGGTGGATTTGCCGGGTGTGTTGGGTGGTGGTGTGTGGGGTCGGTTGTGTGGGGTGTTGTTGTCGGGGGTTGAGGATCAGGTGGCGTTGCGGTCGTCGGGTGTGTTTGTGCGGCGGTTGGTGCGTGCGGGCTCTCCGGCGGGTGCGGGTGCGGGTGCGGGTGCGGGTGGTGGTTTTCGGTTGTCGGGGACGGTGTTGGTGACGGGTGGTACGGGGGCGTTGGGTGCGCGGGTGGCGTTGTGGGCGGTGGGTGTGGGTGCGGAGCATGTGGTGTTGGTGAGTCGGCGTGGTGGTGGTGCGCCGGGTGTGGGTGAGTTGGTGGGGCGGTTGGAGGGTTTGGGTGTGCGGGTGTCGGTGGTGGGTTGTGATGTGGCGGATCGTGGTGCGGTGGCGGGGTTGTTGGGGGATTTGGTGGGTCGGGGTGAGCGGTTGCGGGCGGTGGTGCATGCGGCTGGTGTGGCGCAGTTGACGCCGTTGGGTGAGGTGGGTGTGGGTGAGGTGGAGGAGGTGTTGCGGGCGAAGGTTGGTGGTGCGGTGGTGTTGGATGAGTTGACTGCTGGTTTGGATTTGGATGCGTTTGTGGTTTTTTCGTCGATTGCGGGGGTGTGGGGTTCTGCGGGTCAGGTGGGGTATGCGGCGGCGAATGCGTTTGTGGATGGGTTGGTGGTGTCGCGGCGTGGGCGTGGGTTGGTGGGGACGTCGGTGGCGTGGGGGCCGTGGGCTGAGGCGGGTATGGCGGTGGGGGTGGCGGGGGAGCAGTTGAGTCGGCGTGGTTTGCCGGGGATGGCTCCGGAGTTGGCGGTGGCGGCGTTGCAGCGGGCGTTGGATGGTGGTGAGGGGCAGGTGGTGGTGGCGGATGTGCGGTGGGATCGGTTTGTGCCGTCGTTCACGGCGTTGCGTCCGTCGCGGTTGTTCACCGACATCCCCGAAGCACAGGCGGCGATCGAGGCGGCGTCCCGAGCCGAGACCGGCCCCACCGACCGGGCCTCCGCACTGCGCGAGCGGCTCGCGGCCCTGACGCCGCCGGAGGTCGAGGCGTCCCTCCTGGACCTCGTACGCTCCCAGGTCGCCACGGTGCTCGGCCACGCCACCGTGGAGGCGGTGCGGCCGGACCGGGCGTTCCAGCGTCTCGGCTTCGACTCGCTCACCGCAGTCGAGCTGCGCAACCGGCTGACCGCCGAAACCGGCCTCGCGTTGCCCTCCACCCTCGCCTTCGACCACCCGACGCCGGCCGCCCTGGTCGCCTTCATCCAGGAGACCGTGCTCGGAGCATCGGGCGACGCGCCGGCCGCCCGCAGGGTCGCCACCGTCGACGACGACCCGATCGTGATCGTCGGCATGGGCTGCCGCCTCCCGGGTGGCGTCGCGTCCCCGGAAGAACTGTGGCAACTGCTCGCCACGGGACGCGACGGCATCTCCGAGTTCCCCCTCGACCGGGGCTGGGACAGCTTCCTCAGCAGCGGCCTGTCCGACACGTCCTTCGCCCGCAGGGGCGGCTTCGTCTACGACGCCGGCGAGTTCGACGCCGAGTTCTTCGGCATCTCGCCGCGGGAGGCCCTCGCCATGGACCCGCAGCAGCGGCTGCTGCTGGAGACCTCGTGGGAGGCCGTCGAGTCGGCGGGAATCGACCCGACCACCCTGCGGGGCGGCGCGGTCGGCGTCTTCGCCGGGGCCAGCTTCCAGGGGTACGCCAGCGGGTCGGTCGGTCGGGCCCAGGAGGTCGGCGGCCACCTGCTCACCGGCAACGCGACAAGCGTGTTGTCGGGCCGGGTGGCGTACTCGTTCGGTTTCGAGGGCCCGGCCGTGACTGTGGACACGGCGTGTTCCTCGTCGCTTGTGGCGTTGCACCTGGCGGCGCAGGCGCTGCGGTCCGGCGAGTGCGACCTGGCCCTGGCCGGCGGCGTCACCGTGATGGCCTCACCGGGCACGTTCGCCGAGTTCTCGATCCAGGGCGGCCTGTCCGCCGACGGCCGCTGCAAGTCGTTCTCGGACGCCGCGGACGGCACGGGCTGGTCCGAGGGTGTCGGGGTGCTCGTGGTGCAGCGGTTGTCGGATGCGCGGCGTGACGGGCGCCGGGTCCTTGCGGTGGTACGGGGCACGGCGGTGAACCAGGACGGCGCGTCGAACGGGTTGACGGCGCCGAATGGTCCGTCGCAGCAGCGGGTGATCCGGCAGGCCCTCGCGAGTGCGGGGCTGGGCGCGGCTGATGTGGATGTGGTGGAGGCGCATGGTACGGGCACGTCGTTGGGTGATCCGATCGAGGCGCAGGCTTTGTTGGCGACGTACGGGCAGGGTCGGGATGTGCCGTTGTTGCTCGGCTCGGTGAAGTCGAACATCGGTCACACGCAGGCTGCTGCGGGGGTGGCGGGCGTCATCAAGATGGTCTTGGCGATGCGGCATGGTGTGGTGCCGGCGTCGTTGCATGTGGATGTGCCGTCGTCGCATGTGGACTGGTCGTCGGGTGCGGTGGAGTTGGTGACCGAGTCCCGTGAGTGGCCGGGCGTGGAGCGTCCCCGGCGTGCGGGTGTGTCGTCGTTCGGGATCTCCGGCACGAACGCCCACGTGATCATCGAGCAGCCGGAGCCGGAGTCCGCTTCGGTACCGGTCGCGCCCGTCGCACCGGTCGGGTTGCCGGTGCCGTGGGTGGTGTCGGGTCGTTCGGAGCGGGGTCTGTCGGGTCAGGCGGGGCGGTTGGCGTCGTTCGTGCGTGGTCGTGGTCTGTCGCCGGTGGATGTGTCGTGGTCGTTGGTGACGTCGCGGGCCGCGTTGGAGCATCGGGCGGTGGTGTGGGGCTCGGACGTGGACGAGCTGGCGGCGGGTCTGTCGGCGGTGGCCGAGGGTCGGTTGTCGGGTGTGGTGTCGGCGGGTCGTCGGGCGGTGTTGTTCACGGGTCAGGGTTCGCAGCGCGTGGGTATGGGCCGGGAGCTGTACGAGACGTTCCCGGTGTTCGCGGCGTCGTTCGACGCGGTGTGCGCGGAGATTGATCCGCGCCTGCCGCGTGCGTTGCGCGAGGTGGTGTTCGCCGAGCTGGGCACCGCCGATGGGGCTCTGGTGGATCAGACCGTCTTCGCGCAGGCGGGGTTGTTCGCGGTCGAGGTGGCGTTGTGGGAGTTGCTCGCGTCGTGGGGTGTGCGGGCCGACTACCTGGCGGGTCATTCGATCGGTGAGGTGACGGCGGCGTACGTGTCGGGGATGTTGTCGTTGGCGGATGCGTGCACGTTGGTGGCGGCGCGGGGTCGTCTGATGCAGGCGTTGCCGGCTGGTGGGGTGATGGCGGCGGTGGGTGCGTCGGAGGAGGCTGTCGCCGAGTTGATCGGCGTGTCGGGTGCGGCGGTGGACGTGGCGGCGGTGAATGGTCCGGCGTCGGTGGTGGTGTCGGGTGCCGCCAATGAGGTTGCGGTGGTGGTGGCGGCCTGCCGTGAGCGGGGTTGGCGGGTCAAGGACCTGGCGGTCAGTCACGCGTTCCATTCGCGGTTGATGGATCCGATGTTGGAAGAGTTCGCGTCGGTGGTGGCGGGGCTCGACTGGCGGTCGCCGAGGATCCCGATCGTGTCGAACGTGACCGGCGCGGTCGCGGACGCCGCAGAGATCACCGAGCCCGGCTACTGGGTGCGGCACGTGCGGCAGCCGGTGCGCTTCGCCGACGGTGTGGTGGCGTTGCGGGCACAGGGGGTGGACACCTTCCTGGAGATCGGCCCGGACGCGGTCCTCACCGCCATGGCCGCCGAGGCGGACACCGCCGACGACGTGCGGTACGTCGCCACGCTGCGCCGCAGCCAGCCCGACGTCACCACCCTCACCAGTGCCGCCGGGCAGCTCTGGGCCGCCGGCGTGGCCGTCGACTGGGCGGCGTACCTCGGCCAGACCGGCACCCGGCCGCGCGCGGTGGAACTGCCCACCTACGCCTTCGACCGGCAGCGCTACTGGCTGGAGGACCCCCAGCCCGGCTCGGCTCCGGAGCGGGCCGACGCCCCGTCCGACGAGCAGTTCTGGGCGGCGGTCGAGTCCGGGGACCTCGGCGTGCTGGGCGAGGATCTCGCCGTGGGCGCGGACGAGCCGTCCACGGCGCTGCTGCCCAAGCTCGCCCGGTGGCGGCGGGCGACGCAGCAGCGGGCGGTCGTCGACTCCTGGCGGTACCGGGCGACGTGGCGTACGGCCGCCGTGCCGGACTCCACGACGTTGGCGGGAACCTGGCTGCTGCTGATGGCGCCCGGGCAGGAGGACCACCCGGTGGCCGCGGCGCTGGCTGCCCGGGCCGACCGGGCGGTCCCGGTGCTGATCCCGGCCGGCGCCGACCGCGACCGGGTGGCGCGGCTGCTGCTGGAGGCGATGAGCTCCGACGCCCGGGACGCCCACGTGGTGTCCCTGCTGTCGCTGGCCGAGCCGCGGGAGGCGTCCCCGGCTCCGGCCGCCGCCGAGGTGTCGACGGCGCTGGCCGTGGTGCAGGCGCTGACCGACGTCGGTGGGTCGGGCCGGTTGTGGTGGCTGACGCGCGGGGCGGTGTCGGTCGGCGACTCGGACGAGCTGGCGGATGTCGCGGGTTCTGCGGTGTGGGGTTTGGGTCGGGTGGTGGGTTTGGAGGTGCCGTTGCGGTGGGGTGGTTTGGTGGATTTGCCGGGTGTGTTGGGTGGTGGTGTGTGGGGTCGGTTGTGTGGGGTGTTGTTGTCGGGGGTTGAGGATCAGGTGGCGTTGCGGTCGTCGGGTGTGTTTGTGCGGCGGTTGGTGCGTGCGGGCTCTCCGGCGGGTGCGGGTGCGGGTGCGGGTGGTGGTTTTCGGTTGTCGGGGACGGTGTTGGTGACGGGTGGTACGGGGGCGTTGGGTGCGCGGGTGGCGTTGTGGGCGGTGGGTGTGGGTGCGGAGCATGTGGTGTTGGTGAGTCGGCGTGGTGGTGGTGCGCCGGGTGTGGGTGAGTTGGTGGGGCGGTTGGAGGGTTTGGGTGTGCGGGTGTCGGTGGTGGGTTGTGATGTGGCGGATCGTGGTGCGGTGGCGGGGTTGTTGGGGGATTTGGTGGGTCGGGGTGAGCGGTTGCGGGCGGTGGTGCATGCGGCTGGTGTGGCGCAGTTGACGCCGTTGGGTGAGGTGGGTGTGGGTGAGGTGGAGGAGGTGTTGCGGGCGAAGGTTGGTGGTGCGGTGGTGTTGGATGAGTTGACTGCTGGTTTGGATTTGGATGCGTTTGTGGTTTTTTCGTCGATTGCGGGGGTGTGGGGTTCTGCGGGTCAGGTGGGGTATGCGGCGGCGAATGCGTTTGTGGATGGGTTGGTGGTGTCGCGGCGTGGGCGTGGGTTGGTGGGGACGTCGGTGGCGTGGGGGCCGTGGGCTGAGGCGGGTATGGCGGTGGGGGTGGCGGGGGAGCAGTTGAGTCGGCGTGGTTTGCCGGGGATGGCTCCGGAGTTGGCGGTGGCGGCGTTGCAGCGGGCGTTGGATGGTGGTGAGGGGCAGGTGGTGGTGGCGGATGTGCGGTGGGATCGGTTTGTGCCGTCGTTCACGGCGTTGCGTCCGTCGCGGTTGTTCACCGACATCCCCGAAGCACAGCCCGCACAGGCCGAGGAGGTGCCGAAGGGCGAGGACCGCGGCGCGGCGTCGGCGCTGCGCGAGCGGCTCGCCGCCGCCTCCGGGTCGGAGCGCGACCGCATCCTGCTCGACCTGGTCCGCGGCACCGCCGCGGCGGTGCTGGGACACGCCACGCCGAGCGGGATCAGGCCCGCCCGCGGCTTCCTCGAACTGGGCTTCGACTCGCTCACCGCAGTCGAGCTGCGCAACCGGCTGACCGCCGCAACGGGCATCGGACTGCCCGCCACCCTCGTCTTCGACCATCCCACCCCGAACGCGCTCGCCGGTCACCTGCGGGCCGAGTTGGCGCCCGAGCAGCCGGCGTTGCCGATCGTGGCCGAGATCGAACGCCTCGACAAGCTCCTCGGCGGGCTGCCGGGCGACCAGGTCGACGACGCGGTCGTCGGTCGGCTGGAGGACCTGCTGACCCGGTGGCGGGGCCGACCCGCCGCCACCGCACCGGCGTCGGCCGCCGGAGAGGAGTTGGAGTCGGCCAGCCGGGACGAGCTCTTCGACATCATCCAGCGGGAGTTCGGCAAGTCCTGAGCGGACACTGCCCGACCCCGGGCGGGACGGGCCGGGAAAAGGGACACCCGACGGCGCCGGACGCCTGACCGGCGCCGTCGGGCAGGCGCGGCTGCCTAGGGGTCCACGTATCCCGTCTAGGGGTGTGCCGGTGCGGGCCCGGCTCCGTAGGGTCGGAGCACGCCAGGCCGTCTCGCCCTGCCCACCGGCAGCCGAGCGGTACGGATGTGGGTGCGTGCGGTGCCCCGGATGGACGGGAGGTCCGCATGGCCGGATCCGGCTTGCCTCAACTGCTCGCCATCAGCGACCTGCACGTGATGCACGCGGAGAACAAGGCCATCGTCGAGCGGCTGCGGCCGGAGCGCGACGGCGACTGGCTCGTCGTCGCCGGCGACGTCGGGGAGTTCGTCGGCGACATCGAGTGGGCGCTGGGACTCCTCAGCCGCCGCTTCGCCAAGGTCATCTGGGCCCCCGGCAACCACGAGCTGTGGACTCCCCGCGAGGACCCGATCCAGCTGCGGGGGGACGCGCGCTACCAGCACCTGGTGCAACTGTGCCGAGGGCTCGGGGTCATCACCCCGGAGGACCCGTACCCCGTCTGGGACCCGCAGGGCGACGACCCGGTCCTGATCGCGCCGCTGTTCCTGCTCTACGACTACACCTTCCGGCCCCCGGGGACGTACACGAAGGAGCAGGCCCTGGCACGGGCCCACGAGGTCGGCGTGGTCTGCACCGACGAGATCCTGCTGCACCCGGACCCGTACCCGACGCGGGACGCCTGGTGCCGGGCGCGGCTGGCCCTGACGGAGCGCCGGCTCACCGCCGAGCGCAGCGGGCTGCCCACCGTCCTGGTCAACCACTTCCCGCTCGTGCGCGAGCCCACCCGGATCCTGCGGTACCCGGAGTTCGCCCAGTGGTGCGGCACCGAGACCACGGCCGACTGGCACGTCCGCTTCGACGCCCGCGTCGCCGTCTACGGTCACCTGCACATCCCGCGCACCACCTGGTACGACGGGGTCCGGTTCGAAGAGGTCTCGGTCGGCTACCCGCGGGAGTGGCGCCGCCGGTCGACGCCCCCCGGCCGGCTGCGCCGCATCCTGCCGTCGGCCGCCTGAATGGCCCTCGTGGCGCTGGTCACCGCCGCTCCCGGAGCCTGCCGTGACGCCGCCCGCGGGCCGGTCGATCAGGGGTTCTCTAGGGGTTGGGCGGGTGTTGGGCGCTCAGTACCGTCCAGTCACGGTGGCGGGCGTGTGTCGGCGGGACTGTCCGGCGGGACGGGCGCCTGAGCAGGCACGACGACCGGAATCAGGAACAGGTGTGGGGTTCGTGAGCCGAACGGCCGCGTCTGCACCCACCTGTGCACGAAGCCGGCCCGCCGGCGGTGGTGTGGTCAACGAATCGGCAGATTCCGATCGATAGCAAGCTCTGGGCGGGTGGGTCATGGCGGACGAAGACAAGCTCCTCGAACACCTGAAGTGGGTGACCTCCGAGCTCCGCCTGGCGCGTCGGCGCCTGACCGAGCTGGAGGACGAGGACGCCGAGCCGATCGCGATCGTCGGCATGGCCTGCCGTTTCCCCGGTGGCGTCGCCTCACCGGAGGACCTCTGGGACGTCGTCGCCGGCGGGGTGGACGCCACCGGCGCGTTCCCCGACGACCGGGGCTGGGACCTCGACCGGCTCTACGACCCCGACCCCGACCACCCCGGCACCACGTACAGCAACCGGGGTGGCTTCCTGCGCGACGCCGGCCTGTTCGACCCGGCCCTGTTCGGGATCTCGCCGCGCGAGGCGCTGGCCATGGACCCGCAGCAGCGGCTCCTGCTCGAGGTGACCTGGGAGGTCTTCGAGCGGGCCGGCATCGACGCCGCGTCGGTGCGGGGCAGCCGTACGGGGGTGTTCGTCGGCACCGCGGGGCAGGACTACACGTCCGTGCTGCGGCAACTGCCCGAGGGCACGGAGGGCTACGTCCTCACCGGCACCGCCGCGAGCGTCATGTCCGGCCGGCTGGCCTACTCCTTCGGACTGGAGGGGCCAGCCGTCACCATCGACACCGCCTGCTCCTCGTCGCTGGTCGCCCTGCACCTCGCCGGCCAGGCCCTGCGCGACGGTGAGTGCTCCCTCGCCGTGGCCGGCGGCGTCACAGTGCTGGCCACGCCGGGCGCCTTCGTCGAGTTCTCCCGCCAGCGGGGGCTCGCCTCCGACGGGCGGTGCAAGGCGTTCTCCGCCGACGCCGACGGGACCGGCTGGTCCGAGGGCGTCGCCATGTTGCTCGTCGAGAAGCTCTCCGACGCCCGGCGCAACGGGCACCCCGTCCTGGCGGTGATCCGGGGCAGCGCCGTCAACCAGGACGGCGCGAGCAGCGGGCTGACCGCCCCCAACGGCCCCGCGCAGCAGCGGGTGATCCGGCAGGCGCTGGAGAACGCCCGGCTCAGTCCGTCCGACGTGGACGCCGTCGAGGCGCACGGCACGGGCACCCGGCTCGGCGACCCGATCGAGGCGCAGGCGCTGCTGGCCACGTACGGGCAGGGCCGCACCGCCGACCGCCCGCTGTGGCTGGGCTCGCTGAAGTCGAACATCGGCCACCCGCAGGCCGCGGCCGGCGCCGGCGGCGTCATCAAGATGGTGATGGCGATGCGGCACGGCGTGCTGCCGCCCACTCTGCACGTGGACCGGCCCTCACCGCACGTCGACTGGTCGACCGGCGCCGTGGCCCTGCTCGACGAGGCGCGCCCGTGGGCCGGCGGTGAGCACGTCCGCAGGGCGGGTGTGTCGTCCTTCGGCATGAGCGGCACGAACGCCCACCTGATCCTGGAGCAGGCGCCGGCCCCCGACCCGGCCGGCGACCACGCCACCCCGTCCCGCCGTCCCGCCGTCGTGCCCATGCTGCTCTCCGCCGCGCAGCCGGCCGCGCTAGCCGCGCAGGCGGACCGGCTGGCCCGTTGGCTTAGCGACGACGAGGAGCCGCGCCCGCTCGATGTGGCCTGGTCGTCGGTGGTGTCCCGCTCGACGCTCGACCGGCGTGCGGTGGTGCTCGCCGGGGACCGTGCGGGCCTGCTGACGGGCCTGGAGTCCCTGGCGGCGGGCGCGCCGTCGGGCACGGTGGTCACGGGCCAGGCCGGGGACCGGGGTCCGCTGGCGGTGCTCTTCTCCGGCCAGGGCGCGCAGCGCGCCGGCATGGGCCGCGAGCTGTACGCCGAGTTCCCCGTCTTCGCCGCCGCCCTCGACGAGGCGTGCGGGCATCTCGACCGGGTGCTGCCGCGCCCGCTCAAGGAGGTGCTGTTCGCGCCGGAGGGCTCCGCCGAGGCGGAGCTGCTGGACCAGACCGCGTTCACCCAGGCCGGGCTCTTCGCCGTCGAGGTGGCCCTGTTCCGCCTCGTGGAGTCGTTCGGCGTGGTGCCGGACTTCGTGGGCGGGCACTCGATCGGTGAGATCGCCGCCGCGCACGTGGCCGGGGTGCTGTCCCTCCAGGACGCCTGCCTGCTGGTGGCGGCGCGGGGCCGGCTCATGCAGTCGCTGCCCGACGGCGGCGGCATGCTCGCCGTGGCCGCCGACGAGGCGGCCGTGACGGAGTCGATCGCCGGGCTGACCGACCGAATCGGCATCGCGGCCGTCAACGGCCCGGCCTCCGTCGTGGTCTCCGGCGCCGTCGACGCCCTCGACGAGGTGGACCGCGTCTGGCGCGACCGGGGCGCGCGTACCCGCCGGTTGGCCGTCAGCCACGCGTTCCACAGCCCGCTGATGGAGCCGGTGCTGGAGCGCTTCCGCGGCATCGTCGAGCGGCTGGACCTCGCCGCCCCCACGCTGCCGATCGTGTCGAACGTGACAGGTGCGCTCGCCGACGCCGACGAGATCCGCACCGCCGGCTACTGGGTACGGCACGTCCGCGAGGCGGTCCGCTACGCCGACGGGCTCGCCGCGCTGCGCGACGCCGGGGTCGACACCTTCCTGGAGGTCGGCCCGCAGAGCGTACTGACCGCGATGACGACCGACGTGCTGCCCGACGACGACGTGCTCGCCGTCGCAGCCCAGCGCCGGGACCGGCCCGAGGCGCAGGCGCTGCTGCACGCCCTCGCCGAGCTGCACGTGCACGGGTCGCCGGTGTCCTGGCGGGAGTGGTTCGCCGACACCGGCGCCGCCCGGGTCGGCCTGCCCACGTACGCCTTCCAGCGGGAGCGGTTCTGGCCCGAGGTGCTGCCGTGGCGGGTCGGCGACGTGTCGGGCGCCGGCCTCGGCGTCGCGGGGCACCCGCTGCTCGGCGCGGCGGTGCGGCTCGCCGGCGACGACGAGGTGGTGCTGACCGGCCGGCTGTCGACGTCGACGCACCCGTGGCTGGCCGACCACGTGGTCGGCGGCAACGTGGTGGTGCCGGGCACCGCCCTGGTGGAGCTGGCGGTCCGCGCCGGCGACGAGGTGGGCGCGTCGCGGGTACGGGAGCTGACCGTGGCGGCGCCGCTGGTGCTGCCCGAGTCCGGGGCGGTACGCGTGCAGGTGCGCGTCGGCGCTGCCGACGACTCCGCCGTGCGGACGGTGTCCGTGTACTCCCAGCCCGAGGATGACGACGACACCGACTGGGTGCGGCACGCCGACGGCCTGCTCGAACCGGTGTCGTCCGACGAGCCGGGGCTCGGTGAGTGGCCGCCGGCGGGCGCGACCGAGGTGGACCTGACCGGCTGGTATCCGGCGCTGGCCGAGCACGGCCTGTCGTACGGGCCGGTGTTCCAGGGCGTACGGCGGGCCTGGACGGCCGACGGTGGGGCGTACGCCGAGGTGGCGCTGCCGGACGGGGCGGCCGGCGAGGCGGGCGCGTTCGGGGTGCACCCGGCGCTGCTGGACGCCGCGCTGCACCCGGTGGCGCTGCTGCTCGAGGCCGAGGCCACGGGCGGGCCGCGCGTGCCGTTCGCGTTCGAGGGCGTGCAGGTGCACGCCTCGGGCGCCCGCACGCTGCGGGTGCGGCTGACCCGGGACGGCTCCGGGGTGCGGCTGGTCGCCTGCGACGGCTCGGGCGCGCCGGTGGTGTCGGTGGACTCGCTGGTGCTACGGGAGATGATCGCGACGGCGACCCGGGGCGGCGCCGCCCGGTCGCTGTACGAGGTGACCTGGCAGGCCGAGCAGATCGAGAGCGTCGACGACCTTCCGGGGTGGGCGGTGCTGGGCCGGCCGGCACCGGACGCGCTGCCGGAGGTACCGGTCTTCGCGGACGTGGCGACCCTGGCGGCGGACGGGGCCACGGCCCGGCAGGTGCTGCTGACGGTGCCCGCCGGCGTTCCGGGCGTCGCCGTGCCGGAGGCCGTGCGGGCGGTCACCAGCGGTGTGCTGGACGTGCTGCGGTCCTGGCTCGCCGCCGAGCCGCTGGCCGACACGAAGCTCGTGGTGGTGACCCGGGGCGCGGTGGCCAGCGGGGACGACGACCAGGTCACCGACCTCGCTGCCGCCGCCGTCTGGGGCCTGCTGCGCTCGGCGCAGTCGGAGCACCCGGGGCGGATCGTCCTCGCCGACGTCGAGGGCGAACTGACCCCCGCGACCCTCGCCGTGCTGGCCGGGGCCGCCGTCGACCCGTCGGTCTCCGGCGGCCAGCTCGCGGTGCGCGGCGAGCGCACCCTCGTGCCGAGGCTGGCGCGGCCGGTGGGCGACGAACTGACCCCGCCGCCCGGCCCGTGGCACCTCGCCCCCGTCACCGGCGGCACCCTGGACGGGATCGCGCCGGTGCCGGCCACGCCCGCGGAACTGGGCGAGGACCAGGTGCGCATCGCGGTGCGCGCGGCCGGCGTGAACTTCCGCGACGTGCTGATCGGCCTGGGCATGTACCCGGATCCGGCGGCCGTGATGGGCAGCGAGGGCGCGGGCGTCGTGGTCGAGGTCGGCCCCGGCGTGACCGACCTGGCGCCCGGCGACCGGGTGATGGGCATGTTCGAACTCGGGTTCAGCCCGCAGGCCGTCGCCCATCGCCGGCGCATCGCCAGGATGCCCGTCGGCTGGTCCTTCACCCAGGCGGCGTCCGTCCCCCTGGTCTTCCTGACGGCGTACTACGCGCTGCGGGACCTCGCCGGGCTGCGGTCCGGCGAGTCGGTGCTGATCCACAACGGCGCCGGTGGCGTAGGCATGGCCGCCATCCAGCTCGCCCACCACCTCGGCGCCACCGTCCACGCGACGGCGAGCCCCGGCAAGTGGGGTGTGCTGCGGGAACTCGGGGTGGCCGAGGAGCGGATCGCGTCGTCGCGGACCACCGAGTTCGAGCAGGTCTTCGGCGCGGCCACCGGCGGTGCCGGCGTGGACGTGGTGCTCGACGCCCTCGCCGGCGATTTCGTGGACGCGTCGCTGCGGCTGCTGCCGCGCGGTGGCCGGTTCGTGGAGATGGGCAAGGCCGACGTACGCGACCCGGAGGCGGTCGCCGCCGACCACCCGGGCGTGGCGTACCGCGCGTTCGACCTGAACGAGGCGGGCAGCACCCGCATCGGCGAGATGCTCACCGAGATCCTCGACCTCTTCGCGCGGGGCGCGCTGCGTCCGCTGCCCGTACGGGCGTGGGACGTGCGTCAGGCCCGGCAAGCGCTGCGGCACGTCAGCCAGGCCCGCCACGTCGGCAAGGTGGTGCTGCGCATCCCCGCGCCCGCCGACCCCGACGGCACCGTGCTGCTCACCGGCGCGGCCGGAACCCTGGCCGGCGTGCTCGCGCGGCACCTCGTCGCCACCGGCCAGGCCCGCCGCCTGCTGCTGGCCTCCCGCCGCGCACCCGGCCGGGACGACGCGTACGCCACCCTGGTCCGGGAACTGACCGCCGCGGGCGCCGACGTCACCGCCGCGGCCGTCGACGTCAGCGACCCCGCCCAGGTCGCCGAGCTGGTCGCCGGGATCGACCCGGCGCACCCGCTGACGGCTGTGGTGCACACCGCCGGGGTGATCGCCGACGCGACCATCGGTTCGCTGGACGATTCCGCCCTGCGTGCGGTGCTGGCGCCGAAGGTGGACGCCGGGTGGGCGTTGCACGAGGCCACGCGGCACCTGGACCTGTCGGCGTTCGTGCTGTTCTCGTCGGTGGCGGCCACCCTCGGCTCGCCGGGGCAGGGCAACTACGCGGCGGCGAACGCGTTCCTCGACGCCCTCGCGCAGCACCGCCGGCAGCAGGGGCTGCCCGCCACCAGCATCGCCTGGGGCATGTGGGCCACCGACAGCACGATGACCGCCCACCTCGACGGCGACGACCAGCAGCGGCTGCGGCGCGTCGGGATGAGCCGGCTCTCCCCGGCCGAGGGCGCCGAACTCTTCGACGCCGCCCTGCCGGCGGCCCGACCGGTGCTCGTCGCGGCCCGCCTCCACGTCACCGGCGAGGCGAGCGGTGTGCCGCCGCTGATGCGGCACCTGCTGCGCGGCGGCGGCCGGCGCCGCACCGCCACCGATCGGCCGAGTGCCGGGGCGTCGTGGCGGGAGCGGCTCGACGGCCTGTCCGAGGCGGACGCCCGGCAGGCGCTCGTCGACCTGGTCTGCGGCCAGGCCGCCACGGTGCTGGGGCACGCCTCGCCACAGGCGGTCCCCGCCGCCCGCGCCTTCAAGGACCTGGGCTTCGACTCGCTGACCTCGGTGGAACTGCGCAACCGCCTCGGTGCGGCCACCGGGCTGCGGCTGACCGCCACGCTGGCCTTCGACCATCCCACCCCGGCCCGGCTGGCCGAGCACCTGTTCGCGCAGCTCGGCCCGGCCACGGGAGCCGGCGCCACCGTCCGTACGGTCGTCACCGCCGACGCCGACGAGCCGATCGCCATCATCGGCATGGCCTGCCGCTACCCCGGCGGCGTCGCCACCCCCGAGCAGCTGTGGCAGCTCGTCACCTCCGGGGCCGACGCCATCGGCGAGTTCCCGGCGGACCGCGGCTGGGACCTCGACCGGCTGTACGGCACGGACGGCGACCAGGCCGGCGGCACCGTCACCCACCAGGGCGGCTTCCTCTACGACGCGGCCGACTTCGACGCCGGCTTCTTCAACATCAGCCCCCGTGAGGCCCTCGCCATGGACCCGCAGCAGCGGCTGCTGCTGGAGACCGCCTGGGAGAGCTTCGAGTACGCCCGCATCGACCCCGCCGCCCTCAGCGGCACCGCCACCGGCGTCTTCGTCGGCGCCGCCTCATCCGGCTACGCCACCAGCGGACGCGACGACCTGGACGGCCTCGAGGGGCACCTGCTGACCGGCACGGCGGGCAGCGTCGCCTCCGGGCGGGTCGCCTACATGTTCGGCCTCGAAGGCCCGGCGGTCACCGTCGACACCGCCTGCTCCTCGTCGCTGGTGGCGCTGCACCTCGCCGCCCAGGCGCTGCGCGGCGGCGAGTGCGACATGGCCCTGGCCGGCGGGGTGGCGCTGATGGCGCAGCCCGGCATGTTCTCCGAGTTCTCCCGGCAGGGCGGCCTCGCCCCGGACGGGCGGTGCAAGGCATTCGCCGCCGGCGCGGACGGCACCGGCTGGTCCGAGGGCGTCGGCATGCTGCTCGTGGAGCGCCTCTCCGACGCCCGGCGCAACGGGCACCGGGTGCTCGCCGTGCTGCGTGGCTCCGCCGTGAACCAGGACGGCGCGTCCAACGGGCTGACCGCGCCGAACGGCCCGTCGCAGCAGCGGGTCATCCGCCAGGCCCTGGAGAACGCGCGGCTCGCCCCGACCGACGTGGACGCGGTCGAGGCGCACGGCACCGGCACCGTCCTCGGCGACCCGATCGAGGCGCAGGCGGTGCTGGCCACCTACGGCCAGGACCGTGCCGCCGGCGAGCCGCTCTGGCTCGGCTCGATCAAGTCGAACATCGGCCACTCCCAGGCGGCCGCCGGGGTGGCCGGCGTGATCAAGATGGTGCTGGCGATGCGGCACGGCGTGCTGCCGCCGACCCTGCACGTGGACGAGCCCTCGCCCCACGTCGACTGGAGTGCCGGAGCCGTCGCCCTGCTCACCGAGGCCCGGCCGTGGCCCGCCGTCGACCGGCCCCGCCGGGCCGCCGTGTCGTCGTTCGGCATCAGTGGCACCAACGCGCACACCATCATCGAGCAGGCGCCCGGCGAGCCGGCCCCGACGCCCGTGCCGGCGGGGCACGTTCCCGGCCTTGTCGGGCCCGCCGCCGTACCCCTGCCGGTCTCCGGCAGAAGCCCCCGCGCGCTCCGGGCGCAGGCTGCCCGCCTCGGCGAACGGCTCGCCGGCGACGCCGACCTCGACCCGCGGGACCTCGGCTTCTCCCTGGCCACCCAGCGGGCGCATCACCCGTACCGCGCGGTCGTCGTGGCCACCGGCCGGGACGACGCGCTCGCCCGGCTGGCCGCCCTCGCCGACGGCGACACCTCCCCGGCGGGCGTGGACGCCGCGTCGAAGGTCGCCTTCGTCTTCCCCGGCCAGGGCTCCCAGTGGACTTCGATGGCGCTGGACCTGATGGAGACCTCGCCGGTCTTCCGGCAGCGGATGGACGAGTGCGCCGAGGAGCTGTCCCGGCTGGTCGACTGGAACCTGGGGGACGTGCTGCGGCAGGCGCCCGGCGCGCCGCCCCTGGACCGGGTGGACGTGGTCCAGCCCGCGCTCTTCTCCGTCATGGTGTCCCTCGCGCAGCTCTGGCGCGCGTGCGGCGTCGAACCGGCCGCCGTCATCGGGCATTCGCAGGGGGAACTCGCCGCGGCCTGCGTCGCCGGCGCGTTGACCCTCGCCGAAGCCGCGCGGCTCGTCGTGGCGCGCAGCCGCGGCCTGCTGTCGATCGCGGGTCGCGGCGGCATGGTCTCCGTGCCGCTCCCGGCCGCCGACACCGAGCGGCTCATCGCGCCGTGGCGGGGCAGCCTCTCCGTCGCCGCCCTCAACGGCGCCGCCGTGACAGTGGTCGCCGGCGACTCGGCGTCGGTCGCCGAACTGCTCGCGCACTGTGCCGAGCGCGACGTCCGCGCCCGGCAGATCGCCGTCGACTTCGCGGCGCACAGCGGCCACGTCGACCCGATCCGCGACGAGGTGACCGCCCGGTTCGGCACTGTGGACCCCCGCTCCAGCACCGTGCCCTTCCACTCCACAGTCACCGGCGAGCCGATCGACACCGCCGGGCTCGACGCCGACTACTGGTACCGCAACCTGCGGGAGCCGGTCCGGCTCGCGCCGGTCGTGGACCAGCTGATCGAGCAGGGCTTCCGGACGTTCGTCGAGGTCAGCCCGCACCCCGTACTCAAGATCGCCGTGCAGGACGCGCTCGACCGGAAGACCGACGGCGGCGTGGTGGTGGGCTCGCTGCGCCGCGACGGGCACGGGCCCCGTCAGCTACTGGCCAACCTCGGCGAGCTGCACGTCGCCGGCGTGCCCGTCGACTGGTCGCGCGTCTTCGCCGGCTCCGGCGCCACCCCTGTCGACCTGCCCACGTACGCCTTCCAGCGGGACCGGTTCTGGCCGGTGCTCGACCGCTCCGCCACCGGCGACGTGTCGGGCGCGGGGCTGGGCGCGGCCGGGCACGGGCTGCTCGGCGCGGCGGTGCGCCTCGCCGGCGACGACGAGGTCGTGCTGACCGGCCGGCTGTCGGCGTCCACGCACCCGTGGCTCGCCGACCACGTGGTCGGCGGCGCCATGGTGCTGCCGGGCACGGCCCTCGTCGAGCTCGCGGTGCGCGCCGGCGACGAGGTCGGCGCCTCCCGGGTGCGGGAACTGACCGTCGCCGCGCCGCTGGTGCTGCCGAACCCGGGCGCGATCCGCGTGCAGGTGCGCGTCGGCGCGGCCGACGGCTCCGGAACCCGGAGCGTGGCGGTGCACTCGCAGCCCGACGGCGACCCCGAGGACCCCTGGACGCGGCACGCCGACGGTCTGCTGGAGCAGGCCACCGACGAGCCGGCGTTGGGCTCCTGGCCGCCGGCCGGAGGCACCGAGGTGGACCTCGCCGGCTGGTACCCGGCGCTCGCGGAGCGCGGCCTGGCCTACGGACCGGCGTTCCGGGGCCTGCGGCGGCTGTGGACCGCCGGCGACGAGGTGTACGCCGAGGTGACCCTGCCGGACGAGGCGGCCGGCGACGCCGACGGCTTCGCCGTGCACCCGGCGCTGCTGGACGCCGCCCTGCACCCCGTCGGGCTGCTGCTGGCCGAGCGCTCCGGCGGACCGCGCGTGCCGTTCGCGTTCGAGGGCGTACAGGTGCACGCCTCCGGCGCCCGGACGCTGCGGGTGCGGCTGACCCGGGCGGGCTCGCGCGTGCGGCTGGTGGCCGGGGACGAGTCCGGCGTGCCCGTGGTGTCAGTCGAGTCGCTCGCCCTGCGGGAGATGACCGACGCCACCGGCGCGGAGGCCGCGGAGCGGTCGATGTTCGAGGTGACGTGGCAGGCCGAGACGGTAACCCCGGCGCGGGACGTCTCCGGCTGGGTGCTGCTCGGCGACGGACCCGCCCCGGCGGACCTCGTCACGCCGGTGTTCCCGACCGTCGGCGAGCTGACCGCGGCGGTCTCGGCCGGTACGGTCGAGGCGCCCCGCGCGCTCGTGGTCCCCGTGCCCGCCGGCACCCCGGAGGGCGACCTGCCCGACGAAGTCCGTACGGCCACCGCCCGAGTCCTGGCCGTGCTGCACTCCTGGCTGGACAGTGAGGCGCTGGCCGACACCACGCTCGTGGTGCTGACCCGCGCGGCGGTGGCCGCCACCCCGGCGGACGCGGTGCGGGACCTGCCCGGCGCGGCGGTCTGGGGCCTGCTGCGCTCGGCCCAGTCCGAGCACCCGGGGCGGATCGTCCTCGCCGACGTCGACGGGGAACTCACCCCGGCCACCCTCGCCGTGCTGGCCACCGTGGCCCAGGACCCGTCGCCGACCGGCGGCCAGGTGGCCGTACGCGGCAACGAGGTGCGCACGCCCCGCCTGGGCCGGCCCGCCGGCCAGGCCGCCGACGAACTAGTCCCGCCGGACGGACTGTGGCGGGTCGGGGCGGTCAGCCCCGGCACCCTCGACGGGGTCGGCATGGTGCCCGCCACCTCCGCCGCCCTGGACGCGGGCCAGGTGCGCATCGCGGTGCGCGCGGCCGGCGTGAACTTCCGCGACGTGCTGATCGGCCTGGGCATGTACCCGGATCCGGCGGCCGTGATGGGCAGCGAGGGCGCGGGCGTCGTGGTCGAGGTCGGCCCCGGCGTGACCGACCTGGCGCCCGGCGACCGCGTGCTCGGCATGTTCGAGCCGGCCTTCGCCCCCGAGGTGATCGCCACCCGCGACCTCGTGGCGAAGATCCCCGCCGGCTGGTCGTTCGCGCAGGCCGCCTCCGTGCCGGTGGTGTTCCTGACCGCGTACTACGCGCTGCGGGACCTCGCCGGGCTGCGGTCCGGCGAGTCGGTGCTGATCCACAACGGCGCCGGTGGCGTAGGCATGGCCGCCATCCAGCTCGCCCGGCACTGGGGCGCGACGGTCCACGCCACCGCCAGCCCCGGCAAGTGGGGCGTGCTGCGGGAACTCGGGGTGGCCGAGGAGCGGATCGCGTCGTCGCGGACCACCGAGTTCGAGCAGGTCTTCGGCGCGGCCACCGGCGGTGCCGGCGTCGACGTGGTGCTCGACGCCCTCGCCGGTGAGTTCGTGGACGCGTCGTTGCGGCTGCTGCCGCGCGGTGGCCGGTTCGTGGAGATGGGCAAGGCCGACGTACGCGACCCCGAAACGGTCGCCGCCGGGCATCCGGGCGTCACCTACCGCGCGTTCGACCTCAACGAGGCCGGGCACGGGCGCATCGGGGAGATGCTCACCGAGCTGCTCGACCTGTTCGCGCGCGGCGCGCTGCGCCCGCTACCCCTGCGGGCGTGGGACGTGCGCCAGGCCCGGCAGGCACTGCGCCACATGAGTCAGGCCCGCCACATCGGCAAGGTCGTCCTGCGGGTGCCCGCCCCCGCCGACCCGGACGGCACCGTGCTCGTCACCGGCGCCGGGGGCGCCCTCGCCGGCGTGTTCGCCCGGCACCTCGTCGCCACCGGCCAGGCCCGGCACCTGCTGCTGGCCTCCCGCCGTGGCCCCGAGCACTACCGGGAGCTGGTCGACGAGCTGACCCGCGCGGGCGCCCGGGTCACCGCCGGCACCGCCGACGTGACCGACCCCGCGCAGGTGACCCGGCTGCTGGAACTGGTGGACCCGGCGCACCCGCTGACGGCTGTGGTGCACACCGCCGGCGTGATCGCCGACGCGACCATCGGTTCGCTGGACGATTCCGCCCTGCGTACGGTGCTGGCGCCGAAGGTGGACGCCGGGTGGGCGTTGCACGAGGCCACGCGGCACCTGGACCTGTCGGCGTTCGTGCTGTTCTCGTCGGTGGCGGCCACCCTCGGCTCGCCGGGGCAGGGCAACTACGCGGCCGCGAACGCGTTCCTCGACGCCCTCGCCCGGCACCGGCGTGAGCAGGGGCTGCCCGCCACCAGCCTCGCCTGGGGGCTGTGGGCGACCAGCAGCGCCATGACCGCCCACCTGGGCGGCAACGAGCACCGCAAGGCGATCCGCGCCACCAGCGCCCCGTTGACCGACCGGCAGGGCATGGCGCTGTACGAGCTGGCGCGACAACGCGGCGCGGCGCACCTCGTCCTCATGAACCTGCCGCCGGCGTCGCGGGCGACCGGCCAGAACGTGCCCAGCCTGCTGCGGGACCTGGTCCGCGCGGGCGGACCGGCCCGGCGCGCGGTGGGTCGCGGCCTCGCGGACACCGCCTCCGTACGCGACCGGCTGGCGACGCTCGGCCCGGCCGAGCGGCGCTCCCACCTGCTCGACCTGGTGGCCGCCAGCGTGGCGGCAGTGCTCGGGCACCGCTCGGCGGAGACCGTCGACGCCCAGCGCGCCTTCAAGGAGCTGGGCTTCGACTCGCTCACCTCGGTGGAGCTGCGCAACCGGCTCTCCGCCGCTACCGGCCTGCGGCTGCCCGCCACCGTGGCGTTCGACTACCCGACCCCGGTGGTGCTCGCCGAGTTCCTGGACCGGGAGCTCGGCGGCGCGGCAGTCGTGGACCGGCCCGCCGCGGTCGGCACCGCCGCCGCCCTCGACGAACCGATCGCCATCATCGGCATGGCCTGCCGGTTCCCCGGCGACGTGCAGACCCCCGAGCAGCTGTGGGACGTGGTCACCGCCGGCACCGACGTCATCTCGCCCTTCCCCACCGACCGGGGCTGGAACCTCGACGACCTGCGCGCCGGCGGCCAGGACCCGGACGCCGTACCGCGGCAGGGCGGCTTCCTCCACGACGCCGCCCAGTTCGACGCCGCCTTCTTCGGGATCTCCCCCCGCGAGGCCCTGGCCATGGACCCGCAGCAGCGGCTGCTGCTGGAGACCTCCTGGGAGGCATTCGAGCGGGCCGGGATCGACCCCCACTCGGCGCGGGGCAGCAGCACCGGCGTCTACGTCGGGCTCATCTACCACGACTACGCCTCCCAGGCCGCCGGCGGCACCGACGACCTGGACGGCCACGTCGGCAACGGCAGCGCCGGCAGCGTCGCCTCCGGCCGCATCTCGTACCTGTTCGGCCTGGAGGGCCCCGCCGTCACCGTCGACACCGCCTGCTCGTCGTCGCTGGTGGCGCTGCACCTGGCCACCCAGGCGCTGCGGCAGGACGAGTGCCGCCTCGCCCTCGCCGGCGGGGTGAGCGTCATGTCCACCCCCGGCATGCTCACCGAGTTCTCCCGGCAGCGCGGCCTGTCGCCCGACGGGCGGTGCAAGGCGTTCGGCGCAGGCGCCGACGGCACCGGCTTCGCCGAGGGCGTCGGCATGCTCCTGCTGGAGCGCCTCTCCGACGCGCAGCGCAACGGCCACCGGGTGCTCGCCGTCGTCCGGGGCAGCGCCGTCAACCAGGACGGCGCCAGCAGCGGCCTGACCGCGCCGAACGGCCCCGCTCAGCAGCGGGTGATCCGGCAGGCGCTCGCCAACGCCCGGCTCGCCACCACCGACGTCGACGCCGTCGAGGCGCACGGCACCGGCACCGCCCTCGGCGACCCGATCGAGGCGCAGGCGCTGCTGGCCACGTACGGGCAGGGCCGACCGCAGGACCATCCACTGTGGCTGGGGTCGGTCAAGTCGAACATCGGCCACGCCCAGGCGGCGGCCGGTGTCGCCGGTGTGATCAAGATGGTGCTGGCGATGCGGCACGGCATCCTGCCGCCGACCCTGCACGCCGAGAAGCCGTCCCCGCACATCGACTGGACGGCCGGGTCGGTCGCCCTTCTCACCGAGGCGCGGCCGTGGCCGGCCGTCGACCGGCCCCGCCGCGCGGCGGTGTCGTCGTTCGGCATCAGCGGCACCAACGCCCACACCATCGTCGAGCAGGCCCCCGAGCCCGCCCCGGCGCAGGCCGCACCCGCCACGGGCGTCCCGGGCGACCTCGTCGCCTGCGTCCTGTCGGCCCGCGACGCCGCCGCCCTGCACGAGCAGGCACGCCGGCTGCGGACCCTCGTCGACGGCGAGCCGGACCTGACCATCGCCGACGTCGGCCGGGCGCTCGCCACCGCCCGCAGCGCCTTCGAGCACCGCGCCGTGCTGCTGCCCGGCGACCGCGCCGGACTGCTCGCCGCCCTCGGCGCGCTGGCCGACGACGAGCCCTCGGCCGCCGTCGTGCGGGGAATCGCCCGCAGCGGCCGCACCGCCGTCCTCTTCTCCGGCCAGGGCGCGCAGCGCGCCGGTATGGGTCGTGAGCTGTACGGGGCGTTCCCGGTGTTCGCCGCGGCCCTGGACGAGGTGTGTGCTCACCTGGATCCGCTGCTGCCGCGTGCGCTGCGGGAGGTGTTGTTCGCCGGGGTGGATATGCCCGGGGCGGGGTTGCTGGATCAGACGGTGTTCACGCAGGCGGGGCTGTTCGCGGTCGAGGTGGCGTTGTTCCGGCTGGTCGAGTCGTTGGGTGTCGTGCCGGACCTGGTGGCCGGGCACTCCATCGGTGAGATCGCGGCGGCGCACGTGGCGGGCGTGCTCTCCCTGGCCGACGCGTGTGCGCTGGTCGCGGCGCGGGGTCGGCTGATGCAGGCCCTGCCGGCTGGTGGCGGCATGCTCGCCGTCGCCGCCGACGAGGCCGCGGTGGCCGAGTCGATCGTCCCGCTCGCCGACCGGGTCGGCGTCGCCGCCGTCAACGGCCCCACCGCCGTGGTGGTCTCCGGCGCCGCCGAGGCCCTCGACGAGGTGCAGCGGGCCTGGACGGACCGGGGTGTGCGTACCCGCCGGCTCACCGTCAGCCACGCGTTCCACAGCCCGCTCATGGAGCCGATGCTGGCCGAGTTCCGGCAGACGCTCGACGGGCTGACGTTCCACTGGCCCGTCCTGCCGATCGTGTCGAACCTGACCGGGCAGGTCGCCGACCCCGACGAGATCGGCACCCCCGACTACTGGGTCCGCCACGTACGCGAGACCGTCCGGTTCGCCGACGGGATCGCGAGCCTGCGCGAGCGCAACGTCCGTACCTTCCTCGAACTGGGCCCCGACGCGGTGCTCGCCGGCATGGTGGGCGCCTGCCTGCCGGACGACGACGCGGCGGCGGTCGTGGCGACCCTGCGCCCCGGCCGACCCGAGCCGGCGTCGCTGGTCCACGCGCTTGCGGAGCTGTACGCGCACGGCACGCCGGTCACCTGGACCGCCCTCCTGCCGGCCGGAACCCGCCCCGTCGACCTGCCGACGTACCCGTTCCAGCGGCAGCGCTTCTGGCCGGCCGTGGGCCGGCTGCGCGCCGGCGACGTCAGCGGCGCCGGCCTCGGCGTGGCCGAGCACGGGCTGCTCGGCGCTGCCGTGGACCTGGCCGGCGACGACGAGATCGTGCTGACCGGCCGGATCTCCCCGACCACCCACCCCTGGCTGGCCGACCACGTCGTCTCCGGCGTGCCGCTGGTCCCGGGCACGGCCCTCGTGGAGCTGGCCGTCCGCGCCGGCGACGAGGCGGACCTGCCGCGGCTGCGGGACCTGACGGTGCTCGTGCCGCTGGTGCTCCCCGAGTCCGGCGCCGTACGGATCCAGGTGCGGGTGTCCGCGTCGGATTCGCTGCAGCGCCCCGTCGCCGTCTACTCCCGCCCCGACGACGACCCCGAGGCGGGCTGGACCCGGCACGCGGAGGGCGTGCTGGAACCGGCCACGGCCGACGAACCGCAGCCGGCCGCCTGGCCGCCCGCCGGCGCCACCGAGGTGGACCTGACCGGCTGGTACCCGGCGCTCCTTGAACACGGCCTGTCGTACGGGCCGGCGTTCCAGGGGCTGCGCCGGGTGTGGACCGGCGAGGACGACGTCTTCGCCGAGGTGGTCCTGCCGGACGACGCGGCGGCGGAGGCGGCTCGCTTCGGCGTGCACCCGGCGCTGCTGGACGCCGCCCTGCACCCGATCGGGCTGTTGCCCGGCGCCGAGGAGACGGGCGGGCCGCGCGTACCGTTCGCCTTCGAGGGCGTGCAGGTGCACGCCTCCGGCGCGAGGCTGCTGCGGGTGCGGTTGACCCGCAACGGCTCCGCGGTGCGGCTGACCGCCCGCGACGAGGCGGGCGCGCCGGTGGTGTCGGTGGACTCCCTCGTCCTGCGGGAGCTGACCGGCGTGGCCGCCCCGAACGCGGCGTCGCGTTCCCTGTTCGAGGTGGCCTGGCAGGCCGAGGAGGCCGACCCGGTCGACGACGCGTCGGGCTGGGCGGTGCTGGGCGGGCCGGCCCTGCCGGGCGTCCCCGGTGGCCCCTCCGCCGAGACGATCCGGCAGCTGCGCGCCGCCATCGACGCCGGCATCGCCCCGCCGCGCCTGCTGCTCTTCACGCCGGCCGCGTCGCCCGCCGACGACGGCGACCCGGCGGAGGCCGTACGCACGGTCACCGCCGACGTGCTGGGCCTGGTGCAGGAGTGGCTGGCCGTCGACGCGCTGGCCGACTCGAAGCTCGTGGTGGTGACCCGGGGCGCGCTGGCCGTCCGCGCCGGGGACCGGGTGAGCGACCTGGCCGCCGCGGCCGTGTGGGGCCTGCTGCGCTCCGTGCAGTCCGAGCACCCCGGTCGCATCGTCCTGGCCGACGTCGACGACGCGATCAACCCCGGCACGCTGGGCGTCCTGGCCCGCTTCGCCGCGGACCCGGCCGGCGGTCAGGTCGCGGTGCGTGCGGGTGCGGTGTTCGTGCCGCGTCTGGTGCGCGCGGTCGCCCCGGTGTCGGTGGAGACGCCGGTCGTGGGTGACGGTGCGGTGCTGGTGACCGGTGGTACGGGTGCGCTCGGGGCGTTGGTGGCGGAGCATCTGGTGTCGGTGCATGGTGTGCGGTCGCTGGTGTTGGTGTCGCGTCGTGGTCCGGAGGCTGCGGGTGCGGGTGAGTTGTCGGAGCGGTTGTCCGCGTTGGGTGCGTCGGTGCGGGTGGTGGCCTGTGACGTGACGGACCGGGACCAGGTGTTCGGTCTGGTGGCGGAGGTCGTTGCCGGGGGTCGGCTGGCGGGTGTGGTGCACACGGCTGGTGTGTTGGATGACGGTGTGGTGGAGGGGCTGACGGCGGAGCGGTTGGCGGGGGTGTTGGCGCCGAAGGTGTCGGCGGGTTGGCTGTTGCACGAGGCGACGGCGGGTCTTGATCTGGATCTGTTCGTGGTGTTCTCGTCGGTGGCGGGTGTGTTGGGTTCGCCGGGTCAGTCGGCGTATGCGGCGGGCAACGCGTTCCTGGACGGGCTTGCGGTCCATCGGCGGCAGCTCGGGTTGCCTGCGGTGAGTCTGGCGTGGGGGATGTGGGACACCGCCGGCATGGCCGCCTCGATCGGCGGCAACGACCGGGCCCGTACGGCACGCGCCGGACTCCGACCGATGAACGCCCACACCGGCCTGGAACTCTTCGACGCCGCCGTGGGGGCACAGCGGGCGGCGCTGGTGCCGGCCGCGATCGACGTACCCGCGCTGCGGGCGGCAGCCGCCGGCGCGGTCGTACCGCCGATGCTGCGCAACCTGGTCGACGTGGCGACGACCCGCCGCCGCGCCGGCCAGGGCGCCCCCGGCGGATGGGCCGACCGCCTCACCGGCCTCAGCGCAGAGGACGGCCTCGCGCAGGTCGACCAGCTGATCCGGGGCCTGGTCGCGCAGGTTCTCGGGCACGGCGGCGCCGAGGCGGTGCCGGCCGACCGGGCGTTCAAGGACCTGGGCTTCGACTCGCTGACCGCCGTCGAGCTGCGCAACCGGGTGAACGGCGCGACCGGCCTGCGCCTCACCTCGACCCTGGTGTTCGACCACCCGTCCCCGCAGGTCCTGGCGGCCCACGTGTACGCGGAACTCGCCGGCACCCGGCCCGGCGCCGTCACGACCGACGAGGCGGCGACCGGCGACGCCGACGAGGCGATCGCGATCGTCGGCATGGCCTGCCGCTACCCCGGCGGGGTGGAGTCTCCCGACGAGCTGTGGAAGCTGGTCAGCACCGGTGGGGAGGGCATCGGGGAGTTCCCGGCCGACCGGGGCTGGGACCTGGAGTCCCTGTACGACCCGGACCCCGACCACGCCGGCACCTCGTACACCCGCCACGGCGGCTTCCTGTACGGCGCGGCGGAGTTCGACCCCGGCTTCTTCGGCATCTCGCCGCGCGAGGCCCTCGCCATGGACCCGCAGCACCGGCTGCTGCTGGAGGCGTCCTGGGAGACGTTCGAGTCGGCGGGCCTGGACCCGTCGGGCCTGCGGGGCAGCCGGACCGGTGTCTTCGCGGGCGTCATCTACCACGACTACTCGACGCGCCTGATGGAGACGCCCGAGGTCGAGGGCTACATCGGCACCGGCAACTCGGGCAGCGTGCTGTCGGGCCGGGTGGCGTACACCTTCGGGCTGGAGGGCCCGGCGGTGACCGTGGACACGGCCTGCTCGTCCAGCCTGGTGGCGTTGCATCTCGCGGTGCAGGCGTTGCGCAGTGGCGAGTGTGATCTGGCGTTGGCCGGTGGTGTGACGGTGATGGCGACGCCGGGGACGTTCATCGAGTTCTCCCGGCAGCGTGGTCTGTCGGCCGACGGTCGGTGTAAGTCGTTCGCGGCGTCGGCGGATGGCACGGGCTGGTCCGAGGGCGTCGGTGTGCTGCTGGTGCAGCGGCTCTCCGACGCCCAGCGTGAGGGCCGGAAGATCTACGCCGTGGTGCGGGGCACGGCGGTGAATCAGGACGGTGCGTCGAACGGTCTGACGGCGCCGAACGGTCCGTCGCAGCAGCGGGTGATCCGGCAGGCGCTGGCGTCGGCGCGGCTGTCGCCGTCCGACGTGGACGTGGTGGAGGCGCACGGCACGGGTACGACGCTGGGTGATCCGATCGAGGCGCAGGCTGTCCTGGCCACGTACGGGCAGGACCGGCAGGGGCGGGAGCCGTTGTGGCTCGGGTCGGTGAAGTCGAACATCGGGCACGCACAGGCGGCTGCCGGTGTGGCCGGTGTGATCAAGATGGTGTTGGCGATGCGGCACGGTCTGGTGCCGGCGACGTTGCATGTGGACGAGCCGTCGCCGCATGTGGACTGGTCGGCGGGGGCGGTGGCCCTGGCTACGGAGGCGACCCCGTGGCCGCGGGTGGACCGGCCGCGTCGGGCGGCGGTGTCGTCGTTCGGGATCTCCGGCACGAACGCGCATGTGATCATCGAGCAGCCGCCTGCTGAGGTGGTTGAGGGGGAGGTTGTCGCCGGCGACGTGCCGCCGGTGGTGCCGGTGCTGCTGTCCGCGCGCTCCGACGCGGCACTCGCCGGCCAGGCGGGCCGGTGGGCGCGGTGGCTGAGCGTCGACGAGGCCCGACGTGGCGTGGATGTGGCCTGGTCGTCGGTGGCGTCCCGGTCGGCGTTGGAGCACCGGGCGGTGGTGTCCGGGGCGAGCCGGGACGAACTGCTGGCGGGCCTCGCGGCAGTGGCGGCCGGCGAGCCGTCGGGGGCTGTCGTGACCGGTTCCGCCGCCGCACGCGGCCAGCTGGCGCTGCTGTTCTCGGGTCAGGGTGCGCAGCGTGCGGGGATGGGCCGGGAGTTGTCCGCCCTGTTCCCGGTGTTCGCCGCCGCGCTGGACGAGGTGTGTGCACACCTCGATCCGTTGTTGCCGCGTCTGTTGCGGGAGGTGCTGTTCGCTGAGGCGGGTAGTGCTGAGGCGGGGTTGCTGGATCAGACGGTGTTCACGCAGGCGGGGTTGTTCGCGGTCGAGGTGGCGTTGTTCCGCCTGGTGGAGTCGTTCGGGATTGTTCCCGACATGCTGGCCGGTCATTCGATCGGTGAGGTGACGGCGGCGCATGTCGCGGGTGTGTTGTCCCTGGCGGATGCGTGTGTGTTGGTGGCGGCGCGGGGTCGGTTGATGCAGGCGTTGCCGGCGGGTGGCGGGATGTTGGCGGTGGCGGCGGACGAGGCTTCGGTGGGGGAGTCGATCGCGGGGTTGGCGGACGTCGGTGTTGCGGCGGTCAACGGTCCGGCTGCTGTGGTGGTGTCGGGTGCGGTGGAGGCGTTGGATGAGGTGGAGCGGGTCTG
This sequence comes from Micromonospora echinospora, assembly GCF_014203425.1. NCBI lineage: Bacteria > Bacillati > Actinomycetota > Actinomycetes > Micromonosporales > Micromonosporaceae > Micromonospora > Micromonospora echinospora. Next base: position 5,236,836 of record NZ_JACHJC010000001.1, on the reverse strand, counting down.
GCGGGGTCGGGGTGTGCGTACGCGCCGGTTGTCGGTGAGTCATGCGTTCCACAGTCCGTTGATGGAGCCGATGCTGGCGGAGTTCCGGGCGGTGCTGGAGGGGCTGGCTTTCGCGGCGCCGTTGTTGCCGGTGGTGTCGAATGTGACCGGTGCGCTGGCTGACGCCGAGGAGATCCGCAGCCCGGAGTACTGGGTGCGGCATGTGCGGGAGGCTGTGCGCTATGCCGACGGTGTCGCTGCCCTGCGGGCTGCTGGGGTGGATACGTTCCTGGAGGTCGGCCCGCAGAGTGTGCTGACCGCGATGAACGCCGACGTGCTCGCCGAGGACGCGCTCGCGGTGGCTGTGCAGCGCCGGGACCGGTCCGAGACGCAGGCGTTGCTGCATGCCCTGGCCGAGCTGCACGTCCACGGGGTGCCGGTGTCCTGGACGCAGTGGTTCACCGACACCGGTGCCGCCCGGGTCGACCTGCCCACGTACGCCTTCCAGCACCAGCGGTACTGGCCCGAGCCGGCGAGCCGGCCGCGGCAGACGGCGACCCACGGCGGCGACGCCGACTTCTGGAACGCCGTCGAACGCGGCGACCTGAGCGCCCTCGCCGCCCAGTTCGGCGACGACGGCGCCGCCCTGGACGCCCTCACCCCGGCCCTGCCGGTCCTGTCGACCTGGCACCGGGCGCGCACGCAGCGGGCCGTCCTGGACGCATGGTCGTACCGCGTCGGATGGAAGCGCGCCGACATCACCGCCGGCCCGGCGCGGCCCGGCGCGTGGCTGCTCGTGACGGCGCAGGACGACCTGGCGGACGGCACCCGGGCGGAGGCGGTCACCAAGGCCCTCGCCGAGGTCGGCGCCGACGTGGTCCGGCTCACCGTCGACCCGGCCGGCACCGACCGGGCGGGCCTCGCCCGGCGGCTGGGCGACGCGCTGGCCGACGGTCCCGTCACCGGCGTGCTCTCCCTGCTCGGCCTCCGCGACCAGCCGCACCCCGCCCACCCGGCCGTGCCGGTCGGGACGGCCGCCACGCTGCTGCTGCTCCAGGCGCTGCACGACACCGGGGCGACGACCCGGCTGTGGTGCCTGACGCAGGGCGCGGTCAGCACCGGCGACGGGGACACCGTGCACGCTGCCGTCCAGAGCGGGCTCTGGGGCCTGGGGCTCGTGGCGGGCCTGGAACACCCCCACCTGTGGGGCGGGCTGGTGGATCTGCCCGAGCAGGCCGACGCGACGGCCTGGGACCGGCTGGCGCGGGTGGTGACCGGCGCCGGCGACGAGGACCAGCTTGCCGTACGCCCCTCCGGGGTGTTCGTCCGTCGCCTGGTCCGCTCGGCGCCCGCCGCCCCCGACACGGCGCAGCGGTGGCGGCCGTCCGGCACCGTGCTGGTCACCGGCGGCACGGGCGCGCTGGGCGCGCACGTGGCCCGCTGGGCGGCGGCCGACGGGGCGGAGCACGTCGTGCTGACCAGCCGCCGCGGCGAGCGCGCCCCCGGGGCGGCCGAGCTGTGCGAGGAGCTCACCGCCCAGGGCGTACGGGCGTCGGTCGTGGCCTGCGACGTCGCCGATCGCGACCAGGTGGCGGAGCTGCTGGCCCGCCTCGACGAGGATCCCGCGCCGCTGACGGCCGTGGTCCACGCGGCGGGCGCCGGCGAGTCCGGGCTGATCGCCGACACCGACCTGGCCGCGTTCGCGGGCGTGCTCGACGGCAAGGTGGCCGGCGCGCTGCACCTGGACGCCCTGCTCGGCGACCGGCCGCTGGACGCGTTCGTGCTCTTCTCCTCCATCGCCGGGGTGTGGGGCAGCGGCGGGCAGTCCGCGTACGCCGCCGGCAACGCCTTCCTCGACGCGCTCGCCGAGCAGCGGCGCGGCCGGGGCCTGGCGGCGACGTCCGTGGCCTGGGGACCGTGGGCCGACGGCGGCATGGCCACCGGCGAAGCCCGGCAGATGCTGGCCCGGCGCGGCCTGACCGCCATGGCGCCGGCCGACGCCGTGCACGCCATGCGGTACGCCGCCGGCCTGCCCAGGGCGGCGCTGACCGTGGCGGACGTCGACTGGGCGGTCTTCGCCCCGGCGTACGCCTCGGCCCGCCCCCGGCCGCTGCTCGACGACATCGCCGAGGCCCGGGAGGCGCTGCACGCCCACGCCGTGGAGCAGCAGCCCGGCGGTGCCGCCGACGCCCTGCGGGAGCACCTGCTAACCCTGCCCCGCCCCGAGCGGGTCCGGCACATGGTCGACCTGGTCCGTACCCACGCCTCGGCCGTGCTCGGCCACGCGGGCACGGACCGGGTCAAGCCGCAGCGGGCGTTCAAGGAGCTCGGATTCGACTCGCTGACGGCGGTCGAGCTGCGCAACCGACTGACCGGCGTCACCGGCCTGTCGCTGCCCGCGACCCTCGTCTTCGACTACCCGAACCCGGCCGTGCTCGCCGAGAACCTGCTCGACGGCCTGCTGCCCGAGGCGGCGCAGGCGGACGACGGCGACCCGGCGGAGGCGGCCGTCCGGCAGACGCTCGCGGCGATCCCGCTGGCCCGCCTCCGTGAGGCCGGGCTGCTGGACCTGCTGCTCAACCTCGCCGACACCGACGGCGACGACGGTGACGAGTCCACCGACGAGGACCTGGACCTCGACGACCTCGACACCGACGCCCTCGTCAGGCTGGCGCTTGACGGAACCGATTCCTGACCGTTGTCCCCAGTACGGAGCTCATGATGTCTACGTCCGCAGACAAGGTCGTCGAGGCGCTTCGCGCGTCGCTCAAGGAGACGGGCCGCCTCCGTCAGCTCAACCAGCAGCTGACCGCCGCCGCCCGGGAACCGATCGCGATCGTCGCGATGTCCTGCCGCTATCCAGGTGGCGTCGCCAGCCCCGAGCAGCTCTGGGACCTGGTGGCCTCCGGCGGCGACGCGATCGGCGGCTTCCCGACGGACCGGGGCTGGGACCTGGACAACCTGTACGACCCGGACGCCGACCGGGCCGGCCGCTCCACCACCCGCGAGGGCGGCTTCCTCTACGACGCGGCCGACTTCGACGCGGAGTTCTTCGGCATCTCGCCGCGCGAGGCCGTGGCGATGGACCCCCAGCAGCGGCTGCTGCTGGAGACGTCGTGGGAGGCGTTCGAGCACGCCGGCGTCGCGCCCGCCTCGATGCGGGGGCAGAAGGTCGGCGTCTTCGTCGGCACCGCCGCCAACGGCTACGGCATGGGCCCGCAGAGCGAGGCCGAGGGCGCCGACGAGGGCTACCTGCTGACCGGTACGGCCACCAGTGTCGTCTCCGGGCGGATCGCGTACGCCCTCGGCCTGGAGGGCCCCGCGGTCACCGTGGACACCGCCTGCTCGTCGTCGCTGGTCGCCCTGCACCTGGCGTGCCAGGCGCTGCGGCAGGGCGACTTCGACCTGGCCCTGGCCGGCGGCGTGTGCGTCATGGCCACCCCCGGCCCGTTCGTGGGTTTCTCCCGGCAGCGGGGGCTCGCCCCGGACGGCCGCTGCAAGTCGTTCGCCGCCGCTGCCGACGGCACGGGCTGGTCCGAGGGCGTCGGCATCCTGCTGGTGGAGCGGCTGTCGGACGCGCAGCGCAAGGGACACCCGATCCTCGCCGTGATCCGGGGCAGCGCCGTCAACCAGGACGGCGCGTCCAACGGCCTCACCGCCCCCAACGGCCCCGCCCAGCAGCGGGTGATCCGGCAGGCCCTCGCGAACGCCCGGCTGACCACGGCCGACGTGGACGCCGTCGAGGCGCACGGCACCGGCACCGTCCTCGGCGATCCGATCGAGGCGCAGGCCCTGCTGGCCACGTACGGGCGGGACCGCCCCGCCGACCGGCCGCTGCTGCTCGGCTCGATCAAGTCGAACATCGGCCACAGCCAGTCCGCCGCAGGCGTGGCCGGTGTGATCAAGATGGTGATGGCGATGCGGCACGGGCTCGTGCCGTCCACCCTGCACGTCGACGAGCCGACGCCGAAGGTGGACTGGTCGGCCGGCGAGGTGTCGCTGGTGACCGAGGCGACGCCGTGGCCGGCGACCGACCGTCCCCGCCGGGCGGCCGTGTCGTCGTTCGGCATCTCCGGCACGAACGCGCACACCATCATCGAGGAGCCACCGACCCCGGATGCCGCCGAGCCCGCCGACGCCGGACCGGCACCCACCGTCGCCCTGCCGGCGGTGCCCGTGCTGCTCTCCGCCCGCTCCGAGGCCGCGCTCGGCGCGCAGGCGGGCCGCTGGGCCCGGTGGCTGGAGGACGACGAGGCCCTCCGCACCGTGGACGTCGGCTGGTCGTCGGTCGTGTCGCGCTCCGCGCTGGAACACCGCGCGGTGCTCACCGCCACCGACCGCGAGGAGCTGCTGGCCGGGCTGCGCGCCCTCGCCGCCGGCCAGCCGTCCGGCGCGCTGGTCGCCGGGCAGGCCGCCGACCGGGGTCCGCTCGCGGTGCTCTTCTCCGGTCAGGGCGCGCAGCGTGCCGGCATGGGCCGGGAGTTGTACGCGGAGTTCCCGGTCTTCGCCGCCGCGCTGGACGAGGTGTGCGCACAGCTCGACGCGCTGTTGCCGCGCCCGCTCAAGGAGGTGCTGTTCGCACCCGAGGGTTCCGCCGAGGCGGAGCTGCTGGACCGGACGGTGTTCACGCAGGCGGGTCTGTTCGCGGTCGAGGTGGCGTTGTTCCGCCTGGTGGAGTCGTTCGGCGTCGCCCCCGACCTGGTCGGCGGTCATTCGATCGGCGAGGTCACGGCCGCGCATGTGGCGGGGGTGTTGTCGCTGGCGGATGCGTGTGTGTTGGTGGCGGCGCGGGGCCGGTTGATGCAGGCGTTGCCGGCCGGTGGTGGGATGTTGGCCGTTGCGGCGGCTGAGGCCGATGTGCTGGCGACGCTGGACGGCTTGACCGGTGTGGGGGTCGCGGCTGTCAACGGGCCGACGTCGGTGGTGGTCTCCGGTGCGGTGGAGGCGCTCGACGAGGTGGAGCGGGTCTGGCGTGGGCGGGGTGTGCGTACGCGCCGGTTGTCGGTGAGTCATGCGTTCCACAGTCCGTTGATGGAGCCGATGCTGGATGAGTTCCGGGTGGTCCTGGACGGGTTGACGTTCGAGGCGCCGGCGTTGCCGGTCGTGTCGAACGTGACCGGTGCGCTGGCTGACGTCGACGAGATCCGTAGTCCCGACTACTGGGTGCGGCACGTGCGGGAGGCTGTGCGTTTCGCCGACGGGGTCGCCGCGCTGCGCGCCGCCGGGGTGGACACGTTCCTGGAGATCGGCCCGCGCAGCGTCCTGACCGCCATGACCCGGGACGTGCTGAGCGGGCGGGAGCCGGCGGACGCCGACGACGACACCCCGGTCGTCGCCGTACCCGCCCTGCGCGCCGACCGCCCCGAGTCGCGGGCCCTGCTCGCCGCCCTGTCCGAACTGCACGTCAACGGAACACCCGTCGACTGGGCGGCCCTCTACGCCGGCACCGGAGCGACCCCGGTCGCCCTGCCCACGTACGCGTTCCAGCGGCAGCGCTACTGGCCCGAGCAGATGCCGGCCTCGGCCACCGGCCCGGTCAGCCCGGACGTGGTGGACGTCGAGTTCTGGTCGGCCGTCGAGCGCTCCGACGTGGCGGCCCTCGCCGCGCAGTTCGGCACCGACGGGGCGGGCGTCCTGGCCCCGGCCCTGCCGGTCCTGTCGTCCTGGCGCAGGGCGCGGCTGCGGGACGCCGTCGTCGACGGCTGGTCGTACCGGGTGGTGTGGAAGCGGACCACCGTCCCCGCACCGCTCACCCCGCCGGGACGCTGGCTGCTCGTGGAGCCCGCCGACGACGCCGCCACGACCGAGTGGGCCGGGGCGCTCGCGGGGGCGCTGAGCGCCGCCGGCGGCGAGGTGTCCCGGCTGGCGGTGGACCCGCTCGCCGAGCGCGACCAGGTGACGTCGCGGCTGGCCGGCGCCGTGGGGGACCCCCCGTTCACCGGGATCGTCTCCCTGCTGGGCCTGCTGGAGCGACCCCACCCCGGCCAGCCGGCGGTGCCGCTCGGCACGGCCGCCACGATGACGCTGGTGCAGGCCCTGCACGCCGCCGACGTCGCGGCACCACTGTGGATGCTCACGCGGGGCGGGGTCGGCACCGGCGACACCGACCCGGTGCGCAGCGTCGCCCAGGGCGGGCTGTGGGGCCTGGCCCGGGTCGCCGGGCTGGAACACCCGCAGCTCTGGGGCGGCCTGGTCGACCTGCCGGACGCGCCCGGGCGCGACGACTGGGACCACGCGGTGGGCGTCCTGACCAGGGGCGGCCCCGAGGACCAGGTTGCCGTGCGGCCCTCTGGCGTCTTCGTGCGGCGCCTGGTGCGCGCCACGCCGGCGGCCGTCGGCGCCGTCGACCGCTGGCAGCCGTCCGGCACCGTCCTCGTCACTGGCGGCACCGGCGCGCTGGGCGCGCACGTGGCCCGCTGGGCGGCGGCCAACGGCGCCGAGCACCTCGTGCTGACCAGCCGCCGCGGCGAGCACGCCCCCGGGGCGGCCGAGCTGCGCGACGAACTGACCGCGCTCGGCGCCCGGGTGACCCTGGTCGCCGCCGACATGGCCGACCGCGCCCGCGTCGAGGCGCTGCTGCGCGACGTCGAGGCCGACCCGGCGCCGCTGACCGCGGTGGTGCACGCCGCCGGGGTGGGCCAGCTGACCATGCTCGTCGACACCGACCTCGCCGGCCTGGCCGGGGTGCTCGACGGCAAGATCGCCGGCGCCGTGCACCTGGACGAGCTGCTGGGCGACCGACCGCTCGACGCGTTCGTGCTGTTCTCCTCGATCGCCGGCATCTGGGGCAGCGGCGGCCAGGCCGCGTACGCCGCCGGCAACGCCTTCCTCGACGCCCTCGCCGAGCGGCGCCGCGCCCGCGGCCTGGCCGCCACCGCCGTGGCGTGGGGCCCCTGGGCCGACGGCGGCATGGCCAGCGGCGAGGGGCAGGAACTGCTGGCCCGCCGCGGCCTCAGCCCGATGTCGCCGGCCCAGGCCGTGTACGCGCTGCGCAGCGCCGTCGGCCGGGCCGTGCCGTCGGTGACCGTGGCGGACGTCGACTGGTCCCTGTTCACCCCGGCGTTCGCCGCCGCCCGCGCCCGCCCCCTGCTCGACGACGTCGCCGAGGCGCGCGACGCCCTGCGCGTGGTCGACGCGGAACCGGAGGGCACCGTCGGCGGCGGGCTGCGGCAGCACCTGCTGACGCTGCCCCGCGCCGAGCAGGACCGCCACCTGACCGAGCTCGTACGCACGCACACCGCCGCCGTGCTCGGCCACTCCGGCACGGACCTGGTCAAGGCCGGCCGGGCGTTCAAGGAACTCGGCTTCGACTCGCTGACCGCCGTCGAGCTGCGCAACCGGCTCGGCGCCGCCACCGGCCTCACCCTGCCCACCACCCTGGTCTTCGACTACCCGAACCCGGCCGCCCTCGCCGACCACCTGTCGGCGACGCTGCGCCTGCACGAGGTCGAGACCGTGACCGCCTGGGGCCCCGCCGGGCCGGTGGACGGCGACCCGATCGTCATCGTCGGTATGAGCTGCCGCTACCCGGGCGGCGTGGCCAACCCGGACGACCTGTGGGAGCTGGTCGCCACCGGGCGCGACGGCATCAGCGGCTTCCCCGACGACCGCCACTGGGACATGGGCCGGCTGCTGGCCGTCGACGCCGACGGGCAACCCGTCTCACACACCCGCGAGGGCGGCTTCGTCGACGGCGCCACTACGTTCGACCCGGGCTTCTTCGGCATCTCGCCGCGCGAGGCCGTCGCCATGGACCCGCAGCAGCGGCTGCTGCTGGAGGCGTCCTGGGAGGCCATGGAGCAGGCCGGCATCGACCCGGAGGAGCTGCGCGGCAGCCGTACCGGCGTCTTCGTCGGCGCCTCCCCGTCGGGCTACGGCACCACCGACACACCGGCCGAGCTGGCCGGCTACCAGCTCACCGGCGGCGCGCACAGCGTCATCTCCGGCCGCGTGTCGTACACCTTCGGGCTGGAGGGCCCGGCGGTGACGGTCGACACCGCCTGCTCGTCCTCCCTCGTGGCGGTGCACCTGGCCGCTCAGGCGCTGCGCGGCGGCGAGTGCGACATGGCGCTGGCCGGCGGCGTCACCGTCATGGTGACCCCCGGTGCCTTCGTCGAGTTCTCCCGCCAGGGCGGCCTCGCCCCGGACGGGCGCTGCAAGTCCTTCGCCGCCGACGCCGACGGCACCGGCTGGTCGGAGGGCGTCGGCGTGCTGCTGGTCCAGCGGCTCTCCGACGCCCGGCGGCAGGGCCGCCAGGTGCTCGCCGTGCTCGCCGGCAGCGCCGTCAACCAGGACGGCGCGTCCAACGGCCTCACCGCCCCCAACGGCCCCGCCCAGCAGCGGGTGATCCGGCAGGCCCTCGCGAACGCCCGGTTGACCACGGCCGACGTGGACGCGGTCGAGGCGCACGGCACGGGAACGACGCTCGGCGACCCGATCGAGGCGCAGGCCCTGCTGGCCACGTACGGTCAGGGCCGCCCCGCCGACCGGCCGCTGCTGCTCGGCTCGATCAAGTCGAACATCGGCCACAGCCAGGCCGCCGCCGGCGTCGCCGGCATGATCAAAATGGTGCAGGCGATGCGGTACGGCCTGCTCCCACGGACCCTGCACCTCGACGAGCCGACCCCCCACGTGGACTGGTCCGCCGGCGCGGTCTCCCTGCTCACCGAGGCGCGCCCCTGGCCGGCGGTGGACCGGCCGCGCCGGGCCGCCGTGTCGTCGTTCGGCATCAGCGGTACGAACGTGCACCTGATCCTGGAGCAGCCGCCCACGCCGACCGACGCGGACGAGCCGGCCGACGGCGACGAGCCGGTCACCGGTGACGAGCCGTCCCGCGTGCCGGCGGTGCTGCCGCTGCTGCTGTCGGCCCGCGACGCGGCCGGGCTGTCGGCGCAGGCCGGCCGCTGGGCGCAGTGGCTCGGCGGCACCGGGGCCCCGCGCCCGCTCGACGTGGCGTGGTCGTCGGTGGCGTCGCGCTCCGTACTGGAGCACCGGGCCGTCGTGTCCGGGGCGAGCCGGGACGAACTGCTGGCGGGCCTCGAAGCCGTGTCGGCGGGCGAGCTCTCGGCCGGCGTGCTCACCGGCCCGGGCGGCCAGCGCGGCCAGCTGGCGCTGCTGTTCTCGGGTCAGGGTGCGCAGCGTGCCGGGATGGGCCGGGAGTTGTCCGCCCTGTTCCCGGTGTTTGCCGCCGCGTTGGACGAGGTGTGTGGGCAGTTGGATCCGTTGTTGCCGCGTCCGCTCAAGGAGGTGCTGTTCGCGTCGGAGGGTTCCGCTGAGGCGGGGTTGCTGGATCAGACGGTGTTCACGCAGGCCGGGTTGTTCGCGGTCGAGGTGGCGTTGTTCCGCCTGGTGGAGTCGTTCGGGATTGTTCCCGACATGCTGGCCGGTCATTCGATCGGTGAGGTGACGGCGGCGCATGTCGCGGGTGTGCTGTCCCTGGCGGATGCGTGCGCCCTCGTGGCGGCGCGGGGTCGGTTGATGCAGGCGTTGCCGACCGGTGGCGGGATGCTGGCGGTGGCCGCTGATGAGGCGGCGGTGGTGGAGTCGATCGCGGGGCTGACCGACCGCGCCGGCATCGCCGCTGTCAACGGGCCTGCCGCCGTGGTGGTGTCGGGTGCGGTTGAGGTGTTGGACGAGGTGGAGCGGGTTTGGCGGGATCGGGGGGTGCGTACCCGCCGGCTCACCGTCAGCCACGCGTTCCACAGTCCGTTGATGGCGCCGATGCTTGATGAGTTCCGTGCGGTTCTGGGTGGGTTGGCGTTTGCGGCGCCGTTGTTGCCGGTCGTGTCGAACGTGACCGGTGCCCTGGCTGGCGATGAGATCTGCACGCCGGAGTATTGGGTGCGGCACGTGCGCGAGGCTGTGCGGTACGCCGACGGGGTCGCCGCCCTGCGGGCTGCCGGGGTTGACACCTTCCTGGAGGTCGGCCCGCAGAGCGTGCTGACCGCTATGAACGCCGACCTGCTCGCCGATGACGAGGCCGTGCTGGCGGTGGCTGTGCAGCGCCGTGACCGTTCGGAGGCGCAGGCGTTGCTGCACGCCCTGGCCGAGTTGCACGTGCACGGCGTGCCGGTGACCTGGCAGTCGTGGTTCGCCGAGACCGGCGCGCGGCGGGTCGACCTGCCCACGTACGCCTTCCAGCGGGAGCGGTACTGGCTGCCGCCCACCGGCCAGTCCGCCGACGTCTCCGGGGCCGGCCTCGGCGTGGCGCGGCACCCGCTGCTCGGCGCGGCGGTGTCGGTCGCCGGCGAGGACATGGTGGTGCTGACCGGCCGGCTGTCGGTGTCGACGCACCCGTGGCTCGCCGACCACGTCGTCTCCGGCGCCGTGGTCGTGCCGGGCACCGCCCTGGTGGACCTCGTCGTCCGGGCGGGCGACGAGGTCGGTGCCTCCCGTGTCCGTGAGCTGACCGTCCTCGCCCCGCTCGTGCTGCCCGCCACCGGCGGCGGGGTACGGGTCCAGGTCCGGGTCGGTCCCGTCGACGGGACCGGCAGCCGCTCGGTGACCGTGCACTCCCAGCCCGAGGACGACTCCGAGTCGGGCTGGACCCGGCACGCCGACGGCCTCGTCGGCGCCCCCACTGCCGACGAGCCCACCCTGGGCGCCTGGCCGCCACCCGGCGCGTCCGAGGTGGACGTCACCGGCTGGTACGCGACGGTCGCCGAGCACGGGCTCGCGTACGGGCCGGTCTTCCGGGGCCTGCGCCGGGCGTGGACCGCCGACGGCGAGGTGTTCGCCGAGGTCGCCCTCCCCGACGAGGTCACCGGTGACCCGGCGGGCTTCGGGGTGCACCCGGCGCTGCTGGACGCCGCCCTGCACCCCGTCGGGCTGCTGCCCGCCGACCAGTCGGGCGGCGGGCCCCAGGTGCCGTTCGCGTTCGAGGGTGTGCAGGTCCACGCCGTCGGCGCCCGGACGCTCCGGGTCCGCCTCACCGCCTCCGGCAACTCGGTGCGGCTGGTCGCCGCCGACGAGACGGGCGTGCCCGTGGTGTCGGTGGACTCGCTGGCACTGCGCGAGATGACCGGCCTGGCGGCCGCGCCGGACGAGGCGTACCGATCCCTGTTCGAGGTCTCCTGGCAGCCCGAGCAGATCGCCGCGCCCGACGGCGCGTACGGCTGGGCCGTGCTCGGTGACCGCCCGCTCGACGGCGCGCCGCAGCTCCCGGCGTACGCCGACGTCGCCGCTCTGACCACGGCGGCGACGGACGGCACCGCCCCGGCGGCGCTGCTGCTACCCGTCACCCCGGCGACCTCCGGGACGGACGTGCCCGACGCGGTGCGCTCCGTCACGACGGACGTCCTCGGCGCGGTGCAGGCGTGGCTGGCGGCCGAGCCGCTGGCGGACTCGAGGCTGGTCGTCGTGACCCGCGGCGCCGTGGCCACCGGCGCCGACGACCGCGTCAGCGACCTGGCGGGGGCGGCGGTCTGGGGCCTGCTGCGCTCGGCCCAGTCGGAGCACCCCGGCCGGCTCGTGCTGGCCGACCTGGAACCCGGCGCCGACCTGGACGCCGACCTGCTGGCCCTGCTCGCCGCAGCCGCCGACGACCCCGCCCTCGGCGGGCAGGTCGCGGTGCGTTCGGGAACGGCGTACCTGCCGCGGCTGGTCCGCGCCACGGGCGCCGCGCGGACCCCGGCGACCCTCGACGGGGGAACCGTCCTGGTGACCGGCGGCACCGGATCGCTGGGCGCCCTGGTGTCCGAACACCTCGTCACCGCGTACGGCGTGCGTTCGCTGGTGCTGGTGTCCCGGCAGGGGCCGGCCGCCCCCGGCGCCGACGAACTGGTGCGGCGGCTGGCCGCGCTGGGCGCGACCGCCCGCGTGGTCGCCACGGACGTGACCGACCGCGAGCGCGTCGGCGAGCTGGTCCGGTCCATCACCGCCGACGACCGCCTGGCCGGGGTGGTCCACACCGCCGGCGTCCTCGACGACGGCATCGTCAGCGGGATCACCGCCGACCGGCTGGCGGACGTGCTGGCCCCGAAGGTCACGGCGGGCTGGTGGCTGCACGAGGCGACCGCCGAGCTGGACCTCGACCTGTTCGTGCTCTTCTCCTCCGTCGCCGGGGTGCTCGGCTCTCCCGGCCAGGCCGCGTACGCGGCCGGCAACGCCTTCCTGGACGCCCTCGCCGTGCTGCGGGCGCAGCGCGGGCTGCCCGCCGTCAGCCTCGCGTGGGGCATGTGGGACACCGACGGCATGGCGGCGTCGATCAACGACACCGACCGGGCCCGCGTGACCCGGGCCGGCCTGGTCCCGATGACCGCCCCCGTCGGGCTCGGGCTGTGGGACGCCGCCCTGACCCACGGCGGCGCGGCGCTGGTGCCGGCCGTGGTCGACCTACCCGCCATGCGGGCGCAGACCGCCGCCGGCCGGGTGCCGGTGATGCTGCGGGGCCTGGTGGGACCGGCCGCGAAGCGCCGCCGCTCCGGCACCGGCGCGTGGGCCGACCGGCTGGCCGGCCTCGACCCGCAGGAGGCGCGTACGCAGGTGGCGCTGCTGGTGCGCGGAATGATCGCGCAGGTCCTCGGCCACGGCGGCGCCGAGGCGGTGCCGGCGGACCGGGCGTTCCGGGAACTGGGCTTCGACTCGCTGACCGCTGTCGAGCTGCGCAACCGGATCAACAGCGCGAGCGGACTGCGGCTCACGTCGACGCTCGTCTTCGACTACCCGACCCCCGCTGCCCTGTCGGAGCACCTGTACGAGCAGCTGTCCGGCCAGGTCGCCGCGCAGCAGCAGGCCGTGCGGGCGACAAACGTCGACGAGCCGATCGCCATCGTGGGCATGGCCTGCCGCTACCCGGGCGGCGTGACGAACCCGCAGCAGCTGTGGGACCTGGTCGCCGCCGGCGCCGACGGCATCGGCGAGTTCCCCACCGACCGGGGCTGGGACCTCGACCGGCTCTTCCACCCCGACCCGGACAACCCCGGGACGTCGTACACCCGCCACGGTGGCTTCCTGTACGGGGCCGCCGAGTTCGACCCGGACTTCTTCGGCATCTCGCCGCGCGAGGCGATCGCCATGGACCCGCAGCAGCGGCTGCTGCTGGAGGCGTCCTGGGAGACGTTCGAGTCGGCCGGCCTCGACCCGTCGCGGCTGCGCGGCAGCCGGACCGGCGTCTTCGCCGGCCTGATGTACCACGACTACGCCTCCGGCGTGCAGGACCTGCCCGAGGGCGTGGGCGGCTACCTCGGCACCGGCACCTCCGGCAGCGTGCTGTCCGGCCGGGTGGCGTACACCTTCGGCTTCGAAGGCCCGGCCGTCACTGTCGACACGGCGTGCTCGTCGTCGCTGGTCGCGCTGCACCTCGCGGTGCAGGCACTGCGCGGCGGCGAGTGCGACCTCGCCCTGGCCGGCGGCGTGACCGTCATGGCGACGCCGGGGACGTTCATCGAGTTCTCCCGGCAGCGGGGCCTGTCGGCCGACGGCCGGTGCAAGTCCTTTGCGGCGTCGGCGGACGGCACGGGCTGGTCCGAGGGCGTAGGCGTGCTGCTCGTGCAACGACTCTCCGACGCGCAGCGGGAGGGCCGGCGGATCCTGGCGGTGGTACGGGGCAGCGCCGTGAACCAGGACGGCGCGTCGAACGGGCTGACGGCCCCCAACGGCCCGTCGCAGCAGCGGGTCATCCGGCAGGCCCTCGCGAACGCCCGGCTCACCACCGCCGACGTGGACGCCGTCGAGGCGCACGGCACCGGCACGACCCTGGGCGACCCGATCGAGGCGCAGGCCCTGCTGGCGACGTACGGGCAGGACCGGCCCGCCGACCGGCCGCTCTGGCTGGGCTCGGTCAAGTCGAACATCGGCCACACCCAGGCCGCCGCCGGGGCGGCCGGCATCATCAAGATGATCATGGCGATGCGGCACGGCGAGCTGCCGTCGACGCTGCACGTCGACGAGCCGTCCCCGCACATCGAGTGGAGCGCCGGGGCGGTCTCCCTGCTCACCGAGGCCCGCGACTGGCCCGCGGCGGGCCGCCCCCGTCGCGCCGCGATCTCGTCGTTCGGCGTCAGCGGCACGAACGCGCATGTGATCATCGAGCAGCCGCCCGCCGAGGCGGAGCCGACCCGGGGCGAGGGCGCGCCGACGCCCACCGCCGGGCAGCTGCCGTCGCCGGTGCTGCTGTCGGCCCGCTCCGAGGCCGCCGTCGCGGCCCAGGCGGAGCGCTGGGCCCGCTGGATCGCCGGCGACGAGGAACTGCGCCCCCTCGACGTCGGCTGGTCGTCGACCGTCAGCCGGGCCGTCATGGAGCACCGCGCGGTGGTCACCGCGACGGACCGGGACGAACTGCTGGCCGGGCTGCGCGCCCTCGCCGACGGTGAGCCGGCCGCCACCCTGGTCACCGGCACGGGCGCGACGCGTACGCAGCTGGCCGTGCTCTTCTCCGGCCAGGGCGCGCAGCGCGCCGGGATGGGCCGGGAGCTGTCGGCCGGGTTCCCGGTGTTCGCGACCGCGCTGGACGAGGTGTGCGGACACCTCGATCCGTTGCTGCCGCGTCCGTTGCGGGAGGTGCTGTTCGCGTCGTCGGGTTCCGCCGAGGCGGAGTTGCTGGATCAGACGGTGTTCACGCAGGCCGGGTTGTTCGCGGTCGAGGTGGCGCTGTTCCGTCTGGTGGAGTCGTTCGGGGTCGTGCCCGACGTGGTGGCTGGTCACTCGATCGGTGAGGTGACGGCGGCGTACGTGGCCGGGGTGTTGTCCCTGGCCGACGCGTGCGTCCTCGTGGCCGCGCGGGGTCGGTTGATGCAGGCGTTGCCTACGGGCGGCGGCATGCTGGCCGTGGCCGCCGACGAGGCTGCGGTGGCGGAGTCTCTCGCCGGGATGACCGATCGGCTGGGTATCGCGGCGGTCAACGGTCCGGCCGCAGTGGTGGTGTCCGGTGCCGTCGAGGCCCTGGACGAGGTGGAGCGGGTCTGGCGGGACCGGGGTGTGCGTACGCGCCGGCTCACCGTCAGCCACGCGTTCCACAGCCCGCTGGTGGCACCGATGCTCGACGAGTTCCGCGCCGTCCTGGCGGGGCTGACGTTCCGGGCGCCGCTGCTGCCGGTGGTGTCGAACCTGACCGGCGCGCTCGCCGACCCGCAGGAGATCACCCGCGCCGAGTACTGGGTGCGGCACGTGCGGGAGGCCGTCCGCTACGCCGACGGCATCGCCGCCCTGCGGGCCACCGGGGTCGACACCTTCCTGGAGATCGGCCCGCAGAGCGTCCTGACCGCGATGAACGCCGACCTGCTCGCCGAGGACGCGCTCGCGGTGGCCGTCCAGCGCCGGGACCGGCCCGCCGCGCAGGCACTCCTGCACGCCCTCGCCGACCTGCACGTCCACGGCGTCCCGGTGACCTGGACGCAGTGGTTCACCGACGCCGGCGCCGCCCGGGTCGACCTGCCGACGTACGCCTTCCAGCACCAGCGGTACTGGCTCGGCGCGGGCCAGACGCGTACCGCCGACGTGTCCGGGGCGGGCCTCGGCGTGGCCGGGCACCCGCTGCTCGGCGCGGCGGTCTCCGTGGCGGGCGAGGACATGGTGGTGTTGACAGGCCGGCTGTCCCTCACCACCCACGTGTGGCTCGCCGACCACGTCGTGTCCGGTGTGGTGGTCGTTCCCGGTGCCGCTCTGGTGGAGTTGGCGGTCCGGGCGGGCGACGAGGTGGGCGCGTCGCGGGTGCGGGAGCTGACCGTGGCCGCGCCGCTGGTGCTGCCGGAGTCCGGCGCGGTGCGGGTGCAGGTGCGCGTCGGTGCGGCCGACGAGACCGGCACCCGGGTCGTGGCGGTGCACTCGCAGTCCGAGGGTGATCCGGAGGCTGACTGGGTGCGGCATGCGGAGGGTGTGCTGGAGCCGGTGTCGGCCGACGAGCCGGGCGTGGGGGAGTGGCCGCCGGTCGGTGCGTCCGAGGTGGACGTGGCGGGCTGGTATCCGGTGCTTGCGGAGCGTGGCCTGGCGTACGGGCCGGTGTTCCGGGGGCTGCGCCGGGTGTGGACGGGCGGCGACGAGGTGTTCGCCGAGGTGGCGTTGCCGGATGAGGTGGCGACGGAGGCGGCGCGCTTCGGTGTGCACCCGGCGCTGCTGGATGCGGCGCTGCATCCGATCGGGCTGCTGGTGGGTGCGGAGGGTTCGGGTGGGCCGCGGGTGCCGTTCGCGTTCGAGGGTGTGCAGGTGTATGCCTCGGGCGCGCGGGTGCTGCGGGTGCGGCTGTCGCGTACGGGCTCGGCGGTGCGTCTGGTCGCGTGCGACGAGTCGGGCGCGGCCGTGGTCTCGGTCGACTCCCTCGCCCTGCGCGAGCTGACCGGCGTGACCGCGGCGGGCGCGGCGGCCCGCGCGATGTTCGAACTCACCTGGCAGGCCGAGGAGATCGCCGCCACCGGGGACCTCTCCGGGTGGGCGCTGGTCGGCTCGCCGGCAACCGCCGACCTGCCGGCGTACGGCGACGTCGAGGCGCTCGTCGCGGCGGTCGACGCCGGCCGGACGGTCGCACCGAGGGCGCTGCTGCTGCCGCTCGACGGGCCGGAGACGGCCGTCCCCGACGCGGTACGCGCGGCGACCTCGGAGGTGCTGGCGACCGTCCGGTCCTGGCTGGCAGCCGATGCGCTGGCGGAGTCGCGGCTCGTGGTGGTGACGCGGGGCGCGGTGTCGGTGGCGGCGGACGACCGGGTGTCGGACCTGGCCGGTACGGCGGTGTGGGGTCTGCTGCGGTCGGCGCAGTCGGAGCACCCGGGTCGCATCGTGCTGGCGGACGTGGACGGTGACGTGGATGCCGGGCTGCTGGGTGTGCTGACCACGGTGGCCGACGAGCCGTCGACGCACGGCGGTCAGGTCGCGGTGCGTGCGGGTGCGGTGTTCGTGCCGCGTCTGGTGCGCGCGGTCGCCCCGGTGTCGGTGGAGACGCCGGTCGTGGGTGACGGTGCGGTGCTGGTGACCGGTGGTACGGGTGCGTTGGGTGCGTTGGTGGCGGAGCATCTGGTGTCGGTGCATGGTGTGCGGTCGCTGGTGTTGGTGTCGCGGCGTGGTCCGGAGGCTGTGGGTGCGGGTGAGTTGTCGGAGCGGTTGTCGGCGTTGGGTGCGTCGGTGCGGGTGGTGGCCTGTGATGTGACGGACCGGGACCAGGTGTTCGGTCTGGTGGCGGAGGTCGTTGCCGGGGGTCGGCTGGCGGGTGTGGTGCACACGGCTGGTGTGTTGGATGACGGTGTGGTGGAGGGGCTGACGGCGGAGCGGTTGGCGGGGGTGTTGGCGCCGAAGGTGTCGGCGGGTTGGCTGTTGCACGAGGCGACGGCGGGTCTTGATCTGGATCTGTTCGTGGTGTTCTCGTCGGTGGCGGGTGTGTTGGGTTCGCCGGGTCAGTCGGCGTATGCGGCGGGCAACGCGTTCCTGGACGGGCTTGCGGTCTACCGGCGGCAGCTCGGGTTGCCTGCGGTGAGTCTGGCGTGGGGGATGTGGGACACGGCAGGCATGGCCGCCTCGATCGACGAGGCGGACCGGGCGCGGTCCGCGCGGGCGGGTCTGACGCCGATGAGCGCCGAGATCGGGTTGGAGCTGTTCGACGCCGCCCTGGTGGCGGAGCGGCCGGCGTTGGTGCCGGCCGTGATCGACGTGCCGGCGATGCGCGCAGCGCTCGGCGCCGGCCCGGTGCCGGCCGTGCTGCGTACCCTGATCGGGTCGACGGCGGCCCGGCGACGGGCCGCGCGGAGCGGCGACTGGGCCAACCAGCTCGCGGGCCTGGCGCCCGACGAGGCGCGCGCCCAGGTCGACGTGCTGGTGCGAGGTCTGGTCGCGCAGGTGTTGGGGCACGGTGGTGCGGAGTCGGTGCCGGCGGACCGGGCGTTCCGGGAGTTGGGCTTCGACTCGCTGACGGCGGTGGACCTGCGTAACCGGTTGAACGCGGCCACCGGGCTGCGGCTGGCCTCGACGCTGGTGTTCGACTACCCGACCCCGGCCGTGCTCGCCGACCACCTGCACGAGCAGGTCTCCGGGCAGATCACCGCCCGCCAGACGGCGGTGCTCACCGCCGGCACCGACGAGCCGATCGCGATCGTGGGCATGGCCTGCCGCTACCCCGGTGGCGTCGATAGTCCGGACCAGCTGTGGGCGTTGCTGGCCGGCGGCGGCGACGGGATCTCGGAGTTCCCCACCGATCGCGGCTGGGACCTGGAGAGCCTGTTCGACCCGGACCCGGAGCACAGCGGTACGTCGTACACGCGCCATGGTGGTTTCCTGTACGGGGCGGCCGAGTTCGACCCGGGCTTCTTCGGGATCTCGCCGCGCGAGGCCCTGGCGATGGATCCGCAGCAGCGGTTGCTGCTGGAGGCGTCGTGGGAGTCGTTCGAGTCGGCGGGGCTGGACCCGCAGCGGCTGCGGGGCAGCCGGACCGGTGTCTTCGCCGGCGTCATGTACCACGACTACGCCTCCCGCCTGATGGACCTGCCGCCGGACGCCGAGGGCTTCGTCGGCACGGGCACGTCGGGCAGCGTGCTGTCCGGTCGGGTCGCCTACACCTTCGGGCTCGAGGGCCCGGCGGTCACCGTCGACACCGCTTGTTCTTCCAGCCTCGTCGCGCTGCACCTCGCCGCGCAGGCGTTGCGTTCCGGCGAGTGCGACCTGGCGTTGGCCGGTGGTGTGACGGTGATGGCGACGCCGGGGACGTTCATCGAGTTCTCGCGGCAGCGTGGTCTGTCGGCCGACGGCCGGTGTAAGTCGTTCGCGGCGTCCGCCGATGGCACGGGCTGGTCCGAGGGCGTCGGCGTGCTGCTCGTGGAGCGGCTGTCGGACGCGCGGCGCAACGGGCACCGCGTGCTGGCGGTGGTACGTGGCACGGCCGTGAACCAGGACGGCGCGTCGAACGGGCTGACCGCGCCGAACGGTCCGTCGCAGCAGCGGGTGATCCGGCAGGCGCTGGCGAACGCGCGCCTGTCCCCGGCGGACGTGGATGCCGTGGAGGCGCACGGCACGGGCACGACGCTGGGTGACCCGATTGAGGCGCAGGCGTTGTTGGCGACGTACGGGCAGGAGCGTCCGCAGGATCGGCCGTTGCTATTGGGGTCGGTGAAGTCGAACATCGGGCACACGCAGGCGGCTGCCGGTGTGGCCGGTGTGATCAAGATGGTCATGGCGATGCGGCACGGTCTGGTGCCGGCGACGTTGCATGTGGACGAGGCGTCGCCGCACGTCGACTGGTCGGCGGGGGCGGTGGCCCTGGCTACGGAGGCGACTCCGTGGCCGCGGGTGGGCCGGCCGCGTCGGGCGGCGGTGTCGTCGTTCGGGATCTCCGGCACGAACGCGCATGTGATCATCGAGCAGCCGCCCGCTGAGGTGGTTGAGGGCGAGATCGTCGCCGGCGACGTGCCGCCGGTCGTGCCGGTGCTGCTCTCCGCGCGCTCCGACGCGGCCCTGGCCGGCCAGGCGGGCCGGTGGGCGCGCTGGCTGACCGCCGACGAGGCCCCGCGTCCGCTGGACGTGGCCTGGTCCTCAGTCACCACCCGGCCCGCGCTGGAACACCGGGCGGTCGTCACCGCCGCCGACCGGGACGACCTGGTCGCGGCGTTGACCGCCCTCGCCGACGGCGAACCCACCGGTACGGTCGTCTCCGGCGCCACCGGCCAGCGCGGCCAGCTCGCCCTGCTCTTCTCCGGCCAGGGCGCGCAGCGCGCCGGGATGGGCCGGGAGCTGTCGGCCGGGTTCCCGGTGTTCGCCGCCGCGCTGGACGAGGTGTGCGGACACCTCGATCCGTTGCTGCCGCGTCCGTTGCGGGAGGTGCTGTTCGCCGAGGCGGGCACCGCCGAGGCGGAGTTGCTGGATCAGACGGTGTTCACGCAGGCCGGGTTGTTCGCGGTCGAGGTGGCGCTGTTCCGCCTGGTGGAGTCGTTCGGGATCGTGCCCGACGTGGTGGCTGGTCACTCGATCGGTGAGGTGACGGCGGCGTACGTGGCCGGGGTGTTGTCCCTGGCCGACGCGTGCGTCCTCGTGGCCGCGCGGGGTCGGTTGATGCAGGCGTTGCCCTTGGGCGGCGGCATGCTGGCCGTGGCGGCCGACGAGGCCGCAGTGGTCGAGTCGATCGCCGGGCTCACCGACCGGGTGGGCGTCGCTGCGGTCAACGGACCCACCGCAGTGGTGGTGTCCGGTGCCGTCGAGGCCCTCGACGAGGTGGAGCGGCACTGGCGCGACCGGGGCGTGCGCACTCGCCGCCTGACGGTGAGCCACGCGTTCCACAGTCCGCTGATGGAGCCGATGCTCGACGAGTTCCGCACGATCCTGCACGGCCTCACCTTTGCCACGCCGCTGCTGCCGGTCGTGTCGAACGTGACCGGGGCCCTGGCCGGCGACGAGATCCGCACGGCCGACTACTGGGTGCGGCACGTCCGCGACGCCGTGCGCTTCGCCGACGGGATCACCGCCCTGAGGGCCGCCGGTATCGACACGTTCCTGGAGGTCGGGCCGCAGAGCGTCCTGACCGCGATGGCCGGCGATGTGCTGCCCGATGACGAGGCCGTGCTGGCGGTGGCCGTGCAGCGCCGGGACCGTCCGGAGGCGCACGCGCTGCTGTACGCCCTGGCGGAGCTGCACGTACACGGCGTGCCGGTGACCTGGACGCAGTGGTTCACCGACACCGGCGCGCGCCGCGTCGACCTGCCCACGTACGCCTTCCAGCACCAGCGCTACTGGCCCACCGCCGGCCGGGCGCGTACGGGCGACGTGTCCGGGGCCGGGCTCGGCCGCACCGGGCACCCGCTGCTGGGCGCGACGGTGGACCTGGCCGGCGACGACGAGATGGTGCTGACCGGCCGGCTCTCCCTGACCACGCACCCGTGGCTGGCCGACCACACGGTCTCCGGGCTGACGCTGGTGCCGGGCACCGCCCTGGTCGAGCTGGCGGTGCGGGCCGGCGACGAGGTGGGCCTCTCCCGGCTGCGGGAGCTGACCATGGCCGCCCCGCTGGCCCTCCCCGGAACGGGAGGCGTACGGATCCAGGTGCGGGTGTCCACGTCGGAGTCCTCGCAGCGTCCCGTCGCCGTCTACTCCCGCCCCGACGACGATCCCGAGGCGGGCTGGACCCGGCACGCGGAGGGCGTGCTGGAGCCTTCCACCGCCGACGAGCCGGACCCGGTCACCTGGCCCCCCGCCGGCGCGGCGGAGGTGGACCTGGCGAACTGGTACCCGACGCTGGCGGAACACGGCCTGACGTACGGGCCGGCCTTCCAGGGGCTCCGGCGTGCCTGGACCGGCGGCGACGAGGTGTACGCCGAGGTGGTCCTGCCGGACGACGCGACGGAGGCCGCCGGGTTCGGCGTGCACCCGGCGCTGCTGGACGCCGCCCTGCACCCGATCGGGCTGCTGCTGGGCGGCGAGGAGCCGGGCGGGCCACGGGTGCCGTTCGCGTTCGAGGGCGTGCAGGTGCACGCCTCGGGAGCGGGGGCGCTGCGGGTACGCCTGACCCGCGACGGCTCCGGGCTGCGGCTGGCCGCGTACGACGAGGTGGGCGCGCCGGTCGTGTCGGTGGACTCCCTTGCCCTGCGGGAGCTGACCGGCGTGGCCGCGCCGGGCGTGGCCACGCGGTCGCTGTTCGAGCTGCGATGGCCGGCCGTGCAGGCCGCACTCGCCGGGGAGCTTTCCGGATGGGCGCTGGTGACCGGCGGCCTGGAGCTGCCGGCACCCGTCGGAATGCCCACGTACGCCGACGTGGCGACGGCCGCGGGGGAGGAGTCCGTCCCCCGGACGCTGCTGCTGCCGGTGTTCCCCGCGCCCGGCGCGGCGACGCCGGAATCGGTCCGGGCGGTGACCTCCGACGTGCTGGCGACGGTGCAGTCCTGGCTCGCGGCGGATGCCCTGGCGGACTCGCGGCTCGTGGTCGTGACCCGGGGCGCGGTGTCGATCGGCGACGGCGACCGGGTGACCGACCTGGCGAGCGCGGCGGTGTGGGGTCTGCTGCGTTCGGCGCAGTCGGAGCACCCGGGCCGTATGGTCCTCGCGGACGTCGACGGCGACCTGGACGCCGCGCTGGTTGCCCTGCTGGACGGCGTCCTGCGGGAACCGGCCGCGACCGGCGGCCAGTTGGCCGTCCGAGGGGGTGCGGTGTACTCGCCGCGCCTGGTCCGGGCCGGCGTCACGGCGGCGGAGACGCCGGTCGTGGGTGACGGTGCGGTGCTGGTGACCGGTGGTACGGGTGCGTTGGGTGCGTTGGTGGCGGAGCATCTGGTGTCGGCGCATGGTGTGCGGTCGCTGGTGTTGGTGTCGCGGCGTGGTCCGGAGGCTGCGGGTGCGGGTGAGTTGTCGGAGCGGTTGTCCGCGTTGGGTGCGTCGGTGCGGGTGGTGGCCTGTGACGTGACGGACCGGGACCAGGTGTTCGGTCTGGTGGCGGAGGTCGTTGCCGGGGGTCGGCTGGCGGGTGTGGTGCACACGGCTGGTGTGTTGGATGACGGTGTGGTGGAGGGGCTGACGGCGGAGCGGTTGGCGGGGGTGTTGGCGCCGAAGGTGTCGGCGGGTTGGCTGTTGCACGAGGCGACGGCGGGTCTTGGTCTCGATTTGTTCGTGGTGTTCTCGTCGGTGGCGGGTGTGTTGGGTTCGCCGGGTCAGTCGGCGTATGCGGCGGGCAACGCGTTCCTGGACGGGCTTGCGGTCCACCGGCGGCAGCTCGGGTTGCCTGCGGTGAGTCTGGCGTGGGGGATGTGGGACACCGCCGGCATGGCCGCCTCGATCGACGAGGCGGACCGGGCGCGGTCCGCGCGGGCGGGCTTGACGCCGATGAGCGCCGAGGTCGGGCTGGAGCTGTTCGACGCCGCGCTGGGCGCCGACCGTCCGGCCCTCGTACCGGCCGTGATCGACGTTCCCGCACTGCGGGCGGCGACCTCCGGCGGCACCGTGCCGGCCGTGCTGCGCACCCTGATCGGCGTGAGCAGCACCCGCCGCCAGGTGGGGCAGGGCGGTGGCGGCTGGGCCGAGCGGCTCGCCGGGCTCACCGAGGACGAGGGCCGCGCCCATATCGACGTGCTGGTACGGGGCCTCGTTGCGCAGGTGTTGGGGCACGGTGGTGCGGAGTCGGTGCCGGCGGACCGGGCGTTCCGGGAGTTGGGCTTCGACTCGCTCATGGCGGTGGACCTGCGTAACCGGTTGAACGCGGCCACCGGGCTGCGGCTGGCCTCGACGCTGGTGTTCGACTACCCGACCCCGGCCGTGCTCGCCGAGCACCTGTGGTCGGAGCTGGCCGGCGTTCGCGCGTCGGCCACCGCACCGGTCGCCGGCACGGTCGTCGGCACCGACGAGCCCATCGCGATCGTGGGCATGGCCTGCCGCTACCCGGGCGGGGTGGAATCCCCCGACGAACTGTGGGCGTTGCTGGCCGCCGGTGGGGACGGGATCTCCGAGTTCCCGGCGGACCGGGGCTGGGACCTGGAGTCGTTGTTTGACCCGGACCCAAACCGCAGCGGTACGTCGTACACGCGCCATGGTGGTTTCCTGTACGAGGCGGCGGAGTTCGACCCGGGCTTCTTCGGGATCTCGCCGCGTGAGGCCCTGGCGATGGATCCGCAGCAGCGGTTGCTGTTGGAGGCGTCGTGGGAGTCGTTCGAGTCGGCTGGGCTGGACCCGCAGCGGTTGCGGGGCAGCCGGACGGGTGTCTTCGCCGGTGTCATGTACCACGACTACGCCTCCCGGCTCATGGACCTGCCGACCGAGGTGGAGGGCTACGTCGGGACCGGCACCTCCGGCAGCGTGCTGTCCGGTCGGGTCGCCTACACCTTCGGGTTGGAGGGGCCGGCGGTCACGGTGGACACGGCGTGCTCGTCGTCGCTGGTGGCGCTGCACCTCGCCGCGCAGGCGTTGCGTTCCGGTGAGTGCGACCTGGCGTTGGCCGGTGGTGTGACGGTGATGGCGACGCCGGGGACGTTCATCGAGTTCTCCCGTCAGCGCGGCCTGTCGGCCGACGGCCGGTGCAAGTCGTTCGCGGCGTCCGCCGACGGCACCGGCTGGTCCGAGGGCGTCGGCGTGCTGCTGGTGCAGCGGCTCTCCGACGCCCAGCGCGAGGGCCGGAAGATCTACGCCGTGGTGCGGGGCACGGCGGTGAATCAGGACGGTGCGTCGAACGGTCTGACGGCGCCGAACGGTCCGTCGCAGCAGCGGGTGATCCGGCAGGCGCTGGCGTCGGCGCGGCTGTCGCCGTCCGACGTGGACGTGGTGGAGGCGCACGGCACGGGTACGACGCTGGGTGATCCGATCGAGGCGCAGGCTGTCCTGGCCACGTACGGGCAGGACCGGCAGGGGCGGGAGCCGTTGTGGCTCGGGTCGGTGAAGTCGAACATCGGGCACACGCAGGCGGCTGCCGGTGTGGCCGGTGTGATCAAGATGGTGTTGGCGATGCGGCACGGTCTGGTGCCGGCGACGTTGCATGTGGACGAGGCGTCGCCGCATGTGGACTGGTCGGCGGGGGCGGTGGCCCTGGCTACGGAGGCGACTCCGTGGCCGCGGGTGGACCGGCCGCGTCGGGCGGCGGTGTCGTCGTTCGGGATCTCCGGCACGAACGCGCATGTGATCATCGAGCAGCCGCCGGCTGAGACGATCGAGGGCGAGATCGTCGCCGGCGACGTGCCGCCGGTCGTGCCGGTGCTGCTGTCGGCCCGCGACGCCGCCGCACTCGCCGGCCAGGCGGGCCGGTGGGCGCGGTGGCTGAGCGTCGAGGAGGCCCCGCGTCCGCTGGACGTGGCCTGGTCCTCCGTCACCACCCGGCCCGCGCTGGAACAGCGTGCCGTCGCCGTGGTGGCCGACGGCAACGACCTGCTCAGCGCGCTTCGGGCCCTCGATGCGGGCGAGCCCTCCGGGACCGTCGTGACCGGCTCCACCGCCGTACGCGGCCAGCTCGCGCTGCTCTTCTCGGGCCAGGGCGCGCAGCGCGCCGGGATGGGCCGGGAGTTGTACGCCGGGTTCCCGGTGTTCGCCGCCGCGCTGGACGAGGTGTGCGGACACCTCGACCCGCTGCTGCTGCGCCCGTTGCGGGAGGTGCTGTTCGCCGAGGCGGGCACCGCCGAGGCGGAGTTGCTGGATCAGACGGTGTTCACGCAGGCCGGGTTGTTCGCGGTCGAGGTGGCGCTGTTCCGCCTGGTGGAGTCGTTCGGGATCGTGCCGGACATGCTGGCTGGTCACTCGATCGGTGAGGTGACGGCGGCGTACGTGGCCGGGGTGTTGTCCCTGGCCGACGCGTGCGTCCTCGTGGCCGCGCGGGGTCGGTTGATGCAGGCGTTGCCCTTGGGCGGCGGCATGCTGGCCGTGGCGGCCGACGAGGCTGCGGTGGCGGAGTCTCTCGCCGGGATGACCGATCGGCTGGGTATCGCGGCGGTCAACGGTCCGGCCGCAGTGGTGGTGTCCGGTGCCGTCGAGGCTCTCGACGAGGTGGAGCGGGTCTGGCGGGAGCGGGGTGTGCGGACGCGCCGGCTGACGGTGAGCCACGCGTTCCACAGTCCGCTGATGGAGGCGATGCTCGACGAGTTCCGCACGGTCCTGGACGGGTTGACGTTCTCCGCGCCGCTGCTGCCGGTCGTGTCGAACGTGACCGGGGCCCTGGCCGGCGACGAGATCCGCACGGCCGACTACTGGGTGCGGCACGTGCGGGAGGCCGTCCGGTACGCCGACGGGATCACCGCCCTGCGCGAGGCGGGGGTGGACACGTTCCTGGAGGTCGGCCCACAGAGTGTGCTGACCGCGATGGCCGCCGACGTGCTGCCCGGCGACGACGCCGTGCTGGCCGTCGCGGTGCAGCGCCGGGACCGTCCGGAGGCGCACGCGCTGCTGCACGCCGTGGCGGAGCTGTACGTGCACGGGATGCCGGTGACCTGGCAGTCGTGGTTCGCGGACACCGGCGCGCGCCGCGTCGACCTGCCGACGTACGCCTTCCAGCACCAGCGCTACTGGCCCGAGGGCACGGCCGAGAAGCGGGCCGCCCCGGACGGCGGCGACGTCGAGTTCTGGACCGCCGTCGAGCGTGGCGACCTGGCCGCCCTCGCCGCCGAACTCGGCGACGACCCCGACGTCCTGGACACGCTCGGCCCGGCCCTGCCGGTCCTCTCGCGCTGGCGTCGTCACCGGTCCCGGGACACCGCGCTGGACGGGTGGTCGTACCGGATCGGGTGGGAGCCGGTCCGGCCGAACCCGAAGACCAGGCTGTCCGGGCGGTGGCTGATCGTCACCGTCGACAGCGGCGCCGACGCGGGCGTGGCGAAGACCCTCACCCAGGCCGGCGCCCGAGTGGACACGCTCACCGTGTCGTCCACCCTCGACCGCGCCGACCTGGGCGAGCGGCTGCGCCGGATCAGCGGGGACGGCTGGGCCGGGGTGCTCTGCGTCCTGCCCCGCCAGGACCGGCCCTCGGCGCACACGCCGGCGTTGCCCGCTGGCACGGTCGCCCTGCTCACCCTCGTCCGGGCGCTCACCGACACCGGCCTGGCCGGACGGGTGTGGGCGCTCAGTCGGACCGCGATGCCCGTCACGGCCGGCGAACGGGTCGACGACGTCTGGGCGGCCCTGGCCTGGGGCCTGGGCCGGGTCGTCGCCCTCGAACAGCCGGACCGCTGGGGCGGCCTGGTCGACCTGCCCGCCCGCGCCGACCGCGGCGCCCGCGCCGGGCTCGTCGCGGTCCTCGCTGACGGCACCCTGGACCAGGTGGCCGTCCGGCGCAGCGGCATCTTCGGCCGGCGGCTGGTGCCGGCCGTGCCGCCGGTGGGTGTGGGTTGGCGGCCTGCCGGGACGGTGCTGGTGACCGGTGGTACGGGTGCGTTGGGTCGGCATGTGGCGCGCTGGTTGCTGGCGAACGGGGCCGGTGAGGTGGTGCTGGCTTCGCGGCGGGGTCCGGGGGTGCCGGGTGTGGCGGAGTTGGTGGCCGAGTTGGGTGCGGTGCGGGTGGTGGGGTGTGACGTCACCGACCGGGCCGCCGTCGAGGCTCTGGTCTCCGGGCTGCCGGAGCTGACCGCCGTCGTGCACGCCGCCGGGGCGTCCGGCGGCACCACCCCGGCGTACGAGATGACCGACGGTGAGCTGTCGGAGACCCTGGCCGGCAAGGTGCTCGGCGCCCTGCACCTCGACGCCGCCTGCCGGGGTCGCGACCTCGACGCGTTCGTGGTGTTCTCCTCGGTCGCCGGTGTCTGGGGCGGCGGCGGGCAGGCCGGCTACGCGGCCGGCAACGCCCTGCTCGACACCCTCGTCGCAGCCCGCCGGGCGAAGGGCCTGCCCGCCACCGCGCTGGCGTACGGCCCGTGGGCGGAGGACGGCATGGCCGCCGGGGAGACCGCCGACGGCCTGCGCCGCCGCGGGTTCAGCCCGCTCGCGCCCGACGCCGCCGTCGCGGCGCTCGGCCGCTGGGTGAACGCCCCCGAGGCGGCCCCGGTGATCGTGGACGTCGACTGGTCCCGGTTCGTCACGGCGTTCACCGCCGCACGGCCGAGCCACCTCTTCGACCGGGTCGCCCCCGCCGTCGCCGGGGAGCCGCAGCGGCCGGAGAGCGCCGCCGCCACCGACGGGCTGCGCAACCGGCTCGCCACGCTGCCGACGACCGGCCAGGAGGCGCTGCTGGTCGACCTCGTCCGCGCGGAGGCGGCGGTCGTGCTCGGCCACCCCACCACCGACCAGGTGCCCGCCGGCCGGGCGTTCCGGGAGTTGGGCTTCGACTCCCTCGCCGCCGTGCAACTGCGGGACCGGCTGGGCCGGGTCACCGGCCTGACCCTGCCGTCGACAGTGGTCTTCGACCACCCGTCGGCGGCGGAACTGGCCCGCTTCCTGCGTACCGAAATCGTCATCGGCGCGGACGGCGGCCTGGTCACCGGCGGCGTGGCCTCTGCCCGGCCGGCGGCCGACGAGCCGATCGCGATCGTCTCCATGGCCTGCCGCTTCCCGGGCGGCGTGTCGTCGCCGCAGGAGCTGTGGCGCCTGCTGGCCGAGGGGGTGGACGCGGTCACGCCGATGCCGACCGACCGGGGCTGGGACCTCGACGGCCTGTTCGACAGCGACCCGGAGCGGGTCGGCACCAGCTACACCCGCAGCGGCGGCTTCCTGCACGACGTCGTCGGGTTCGACGCCGCGTTCTTCGGGATCAACCCGCGCGAGGCCCTCGCCATGGACCCGCAGCAGCGGCTGCTGCTGCACACCACCTGGGAGGTCTTCGAACGCGCCGGCATCGACCCGCACCGGGTACGCGGCTCCGCCACCGGCGTCTTCATGGGCACCAACGGGCAGGACTACGCCACGCTGCTGCTGGGCGCCCGCTCGCAGGTGGAGGGCTACCAGGCGACCGGCAACGGCGCGTCGGTGGTCTCGGGCCGCCTGGCGTACTCGTTCGGGCTGCACGGCCCGGCGGTCACCGTCGACACGGCCTGCTCGTCGTCGCTGGTGGCGCTGCACCTGGCCGCGCAGGCGCTGCGCAGCGGCGAGTGCGACCTCGCCCTCGCCGGCGGCGTGACGGTGATGTCGACCCCGGGCGCGTTCCTGGAGTTCTCCCGGCAGCGCGGCCTCGCGGCCGACGGGCGGGTCAAGGCGTTCGCCGAGGCCGCCGACGGCACAGGCTGGGGCGAGGGCGTCGGCGTCCTGCTGCTCCAGCGGCTCTCCGACGCCCAGCGCGACGGCAACCGGATCCTCGCCGTCGTACGGGGCAGCGCCGTCAACTCCGACGGCGCGAGCAACGGCCTCACCGCCCCGAACGGGCCCGCCCAGCAGCGGGTCATCCGGCACGCGCTGGACAACGCCGGCCTCACCCCCGCAGACGTGGACGTCGTCGAGGCACACGGCACCGGCACCACCCTCGGCGACCCAATCGAGGCGCAGGCGCTGCTGGCCACGTACGGCAGGGACCGAACCGCCGAGCGGCCGCTGTGGCTCGGGTCGGTGAAGTCGAACATCGGCCACACCCAGGCCGCGGCGGGCGCGGCGAGCCTGATCAAGATGGTGCTGGCCCTGCAACACGAGGTGCTGCCGAAGACCCTGCACGTCGACGCGCCGACCCCGCACGTCGACTGGTCCTCCGGCACGCTGGCGCTGCTCACCGAAGCACGACCGTGGGCCGCCACGGACGGACCCCGCCGGGCCGGCGTCTCCTCGTTCGGCATCAGCGGCACCAACGCCCACGTGATCATCGAGGAGGCCCCGGAGCCGGTCGCCGCCGCCGACACCGCAGCGTTCGAAGTGACCGCGGGTCACGGCGAAGCGCGACGCGACCACCGCGCCGTGGCCCTGCCGTGGCCGTTCTCCGCCGCCGATCTGCCCGCCCTGCGCGAGCAGGCCGGGAGGCTGGCTGACCGCGTCGCGATCGGCGACGACCCGGCCGGCCTGGTCGCCTGGGCGCTCGCCGACGGCCGCGCCCACCTCGGCCGGCGGGCCACCGTGATCGCCGCCGACCGGGAGACCCGGCTGGCCGCGCTGCGCGCCCTGGCCGCCGGGGAGGAGCATCCAGCGGTGGTCACCGCCCGGCGACGCGCCGGCGGCCTCGCCGTCCAGTTCTCCGGCCAGGGCGCCCAGCGCCCCGGCGCCGGCCGCCAGCTGTACGACACGTTCCCCGTCTTCGCGGCGGCCCTCGACGAGGTCTGCGCGGCCCTGGACCACCAGCTGCCGCAGCCGCTGAAGCCGGTGCTGTTCGCGGCCGAAGGCAGCGCCGAGGCGGCGCTGCTCGACGAGACGGTCTTCACCCAGGCGGGGCTGTTCGCGCTGGAGGTGGCCCTGTTCCGGCTGGTCGAGTCGTTCGGGGTGGTGCCCGGGCACGTCGCCGGGCACTCCATCGGCGAGATCACCGCCGCGCACGTCGCCGGCGTGCTGTCCCTCGCCGACGCCGCCACGCTGGTGGCCGCCCGGGGAAGGCTCATGCAGGCCCTGCCCGCCGGGGGCGGAATGCTCGCCGTCGCCGCCGAGGAGGCGGCCGTCGTCGAGTCCCTGGCCGGGCTGGGTGACCGGGTCGGCGTCGCCGCCGTCAACGGCCCCACCGCCGTGGTGCTCGCCGGGGCCGTCGACTCCCTCGACGGGCTGGAGCGGCTCTGGCGGGAACGCGGGGTGCGCACCCGCCGGCTGCGGGTCAGCCACGCGTTCCACAGCCCGCTGATGGAGCCGATGCTGGCCGAGTTCCGGGCCGTCCTCGACGGACTGGCGTTCGCCGCGCCGCTGCTGCCGATCGTGTCGAACCTGACCGGGCGGCTCGCCGAGCCCGACGAGATCCGTACGCCCGACTACTGGGTGCGCCACGTCCGCGAGGCCGTCCGGTACGCCGACGGGATCGCCGCGCTGCGCGACGCGGGCGTGGACACCTTCCTGGAGCTCGGACCGCAGGCGGTGCTGACGGCGATGGCCGCCGGCCTGCTGCCCGGCGACGAGGACGGCACTGCCGTGGCGGCGCTGCGCGCCGGCGCCGACGAGCCGGCCGCCCTGCTCGCCGCGCTGGCCGTCGTGGACGGCACCGGGCGGGACGTCGACTGGGCGGCGGTGCTCGCCGCGCTGGCCGGCCCCCGCCCGGATCCCCGCCTGCTGCCCGAGCTGCCGACGTACGCGTTCCGGCCGCAGCGCTACTGGCCGACCCTCGACACGTTGCCGGCACCGGCCGCCGACCCGGTCGACGACGCGTTCTGGCGGGCCGTCACCGACGGCGACCTGGGCCGCCTCGGCCTCGACCCGGACCAGCCGATGCGCGAGCTGCTGCCGGAACTGGAGTCGTGGCGGCGTCGCCAGCAGCTCGACGGCACCCTGGCCGGCTGGCGGTACCGGGTCACCTGGGAACGCCGGGCGCTGACCGGCGCCGACCCGGGCACGTGGCTGGTGGTGGCCCCGCCGCACCAGGTCACCGACCGGGTGCTCGCCACCCTCACGGCCGGTGCCGCGGCGGTGCACCTGCTGACCGTCGACCCGGCCACCGCCACCCGCGACGGTCTGGCCGCCGACCTCGACCGGCTCGCCGCCGCGCACCAGCCGACGGCGCTGCTGTCCCTGCTGGCGTTGGAAGAGGCGCCGCACCCGGAGCAGACCGCACTGCCGACCGGCCTGGCGGCGAACCTGCTGCTGGTGCAGGCGCACACCGGCCGCTCCGGCCCGGCCGTACCGCTGTGGCTGGCCACCACCGGCGCCGTCGCCGTCGACGGGGAAGCGGTCGCGCACCCGGCGCAGGCCACCACGTGGGGCCTCGGCCTCGTCGCCGCGCTGGAGCACCCCCGGCACGTCGGCGGAGTCGTCGACCTACCGGCGGGCCCGGCCGAGGCGGCGTACGCGGCCCTGGTCGGGGCGCTGGTCAACGTCGACGGTGAGGACCAGCTCGCCGTCCGGGAGGCCGGCGTGCACACCCGGCGGCTGGTCCGCGACACCGGGCTGCCGGCGGCGGGCGACGGCTACCGGCCGAACGGAACCGTCCTGCTCACCGGCGGGACCGGCGCCCTCGCCCGGCACACCACCGACTGGCTGGGACGCCACGGCGCCGAGGTGCTCCCGCTGGCCGAGCCAGCCACGGCCAAGCTCGGCGACCTGATGGAGCAGCTCGCCGCCGAGGAACGGTCGGTGACCGCGCTCGTGCACGTCCCGGCCGAGACCGGCTCGGTGCCGCTCGCCGAGCTGACCCTCGCCGGCCTGGCCGCCGACCTGGCCGCCACCGTCGGCGACGTCCCCAGGTACGCCGACGAGCTGGCACACCGCCCACTCGACGCGTTCGTGCTGTGCACCTCGACCACGGGGGTGTGGGGCGCGGGCGGCCGGGCCGGCCAGTCCGCCGGCGATGCGCTGCTGCACGCGCTCGCGGCGAACCGGCGGCACGGGGGACTGGCGGCCACCGCCGTGGCGTGGGGCCCGTGGAGCGACGACCCCGAGTCGCCCGAGCAGGCGCAGCTGCGTCGGCGGGGCCTGCCGGGGCTGCCCCCGGAGCTGGCCCTCGAGGCGTTCGGCCAGGCGCTGCGGGCGGAGACGGGGCTGATCGTCGCCGACGTGCGCTGGGACCGGTTCGTGCCGACGTTCGCGTCGATGCGGCCGTGCCCGCTGCTGACGGGGGTCCCGGAGGCGGGCGCGGCGATGCCCGCCGACGACGAGCGCCAGCCGGCGGACGACGAGGCGGCGACCGCGCTGCGGGAGCGGCTGCGGCCGCTGAGCCCCGCCGAACGCGAAGGCGTCCTCGTCGACCTCGTGGGCGGCCTGGCGGCGACCGTGCTCGGCCACGGCGGGGACGCGGGGCTGGAGCCCGACCGGGCGTTCCGCGAGGTCGGGTTCGACTCGATGACGGCCGTGGAGCTGCGCAACCGGCTCCGCGCCGCCACCGGCGTCCAACTGCCCGCCGCCGTGGTGTTCGACTACCCCACGCCGGCGGCCCTCGCCCGGCACCTGCGCGACCGGCTCGCGGAGGACGGCGCCGCCGCGGCGGCCCCGCTGCTCGCCGAGCTGGAACGGCTCGACGGTGTCTTCGCGGCCGACGCGCCGGACCGGCTGACCCGGCAGAAGCTGCTGGTGCAGCTGCAGGCGTTCGTCGCCCGGTGGGGCGACGACCGTGGTCCCGTCGAGGAGAAATCGGCCACGCACACCCTCGACGACGCCACCGATGCCGAGATCTTCGATTTCATCCACCGCGAGCTGGGTGGCCCCGGCGGCAATTTTCCGGGGATCTAGGAATGGTGTCGTACGACCGTTGTCGACGGTCGTGACACGCTGGGCCGGGCGGGTCCGCGCACCCGCCCGGCCGCACCCCGCGAGGGCGGTGCGCCACACCGCTCGCGGGGCGGGTCGGCCCAGCCTGCGCCCCCGCCACCTAGGGGCACCCGTAGGGGCACGCTAGGGGTTGTGACCGCCGTCCGGCGACAATTACCTTTCGTCCGGCGCGTAAGACCTGGTGGGGGGCTGAAACGCCATTTTGTCTGGCAATTCGTGGTCGGCTGAATGGGTTTGGATCTTCGCGGCTTGTGGCGTCCGTGGACGGTATTGGGTCGCTGTTTCTCTCCGACCCGAAGAGGTGGCGTCAATGGCGACTGAAGATACGCTCCGGGAGTACCTGAAATGGGTGACGGCGGACCTTCACCAGACCCGGAGGAAGCTCGGCGAGCTTGAGGCGGCCAACCGCGAGCCGATCGCCATCGTCGGCATGGCCTGCCGCTTCCCGGGCGGGGTGGCCTCGCCCGAGGAACTGTGGGAGCTCGTCGACTCCCGCCGCGACGCCTGCTCCGCGTTCCCCGCCGACCGCGGCTGGGACCTGGCACGGCTGTTCCACCCGGACCCCGACCACCCCGGCACGTCGTACGTGGCCGAGGGCGGCTTCGTCGACTCCGCCACCGAGTTCGACGCCGCGTTCTTCGGCATCTCGCCGCGCGAGGCGCTGGCCATGGACCCCCAGCAGCGGCTGCTGCTGGAGACGTCGTGGGAGGCGTTCGAGCACGCCGGCATCGACCCCTCGACGCTGCGCGGCCACCAGGTCGGGGTGTTCGCCAGCACCACCGGCCAGGACTATGTGGGGCTGCTCCAGCAGCCGCCGCCCGGCACCGAGGGCTACATCCTCACCGGCACCGCGGCCAGCGTCGTGTCCGGCCGGATCTCGTACGCGCTCGGCCTCGAGGGCCCCGCCGTCACCGTCGACACCGCCTGCTCGTCGTCGCTGGTCGCGCTGCACCTGGCCTGCCAGGCGCTGCGGCAGGGCGAGTGCACCCTGGCACTGGCCGGTGGGGCCACCGTCATGTCCACCCCGTCCGCCTTCATCGGCTTCAGCCGCCAGCGTGGCCTGGCCATGGACGGCCGGGTCAAGTCGTTCGCAGCCGCCGCCGACGGCACCGCCTGGGGCGAGGGGGCCGGCCTTTTGCTCGTCGAGCGGCTCTCCGACGCCCGCCGCAACGGCCACCCCGTCCTCGCGGTCGTACGCGGCAGCGCGGTCAACCAGGACGGCGCGAGCAACGGTCTGACCGCCCCCAACGGCCCGTCCCAGCAGCGGGTCGTGCTCCAGGCGCTGGCCAGCGCCCGGCTCGCGCCCGAGCAGGTCGACGTGGTGGAGGCGCACGGCACCGGCACCACCCTCGGCGACCCGATCGAGGCGCAGGCGCTGCTGTCGACGTACGGGCAGGGCCGGCCGGCCGACCGGCCGCTCTGGCTCGGCTCGGTGAAGTCGAACATCGGCCACACCCAGGCCGCCGCCGGCGTGGCCGGCGTGATCAAGATGGTGATGGCGTTGCGGCACGACACCGTGCCCGCCACCCTGCACGTCGACGAGCCGACGCCCAACGTGGACTGGACGGCCGGCGCGGTGTCGCTGGCGACCGAGCCGCAGCCGTGGCCCGCCGGGGAACAGCCCCGCCGCGCGGGCATCTCCTCTTTCGGCATGAGCGGCACCAACGCCCACGTGATCATCGAGGAGGCGCCCGCCGCCGACCCGGCCCCGGCGGACGCCCCGGACGGCCCCGCCGCCACGACCGATCCGGTCACCGTGCCCGTCACCGCCCCGGTCGACGGTGCCGGCCTGGTGCCGGTGCTGGTCTCCGCCCGCGACGCCGCGTCCCTGACCGCGCAGGCCACCCGCTGGGCCGACTGGCTCGACGAGCGCCCCGAGCCGCGACTGACCGATGTCGGCTGGTCGTCGGCGAGCACCCGGGCCAGCCTCGAGCACCGCGCCGTGCTGCTCGCCGGCGACCGCGCCGACCTGACCGCCGCCCTGCGCGCGCTGGCCGCGGGCGGCGACGCCCCGGGCCTGGTCACCGGTGCGGGCCCGCGCGGCGGCAAGCTCGCGTTCCTCTTCTCCGGCCAGGGCGCGCAGCGCAGCGGCATGGGCCGCGAGCTGGCCGCCGCGTTCCCCGTCTTCGACCGGGCGCTGGCCGAGGTCTGCGCCGAGCTGGACCGGCACCTGCCCCGCCCGCTCGCCCCGGTGCTCTTCGCGCCCGAAGGCGACGAGGCCGGCGGGCTGCTCAACCAGACCCTCTACACCCAGGCCGGCCTGTTCGCCGTCGAGGTCGCGCTGTTCCGGCTCCTGGAGAGCTGGGGGATCGTCCCGGACATGCTGCTCGGCCACTCGATCGGCGAGCTCTCCGCCGCGCACGCGGCCGGTGTGCTGTCGCTTCCCGACGCCGCCACGCTGGTGGCTGCCAGGGGCCGGCTGATGCAGGCCCTGCCGGCCGGCGGCGCGATGCTGGCCGTCCAGCTCCCCGCCGACGCCGTCCGAGCCGCGCTGGCCGGCGTCGAGGACGCCGTCGCCGTCGCCGCCGTCAACGGGCCCACCGCCGTCGTCGTCTCCGGCACCGCAGTCGTCGTCGAGGAACTCGAACGCCGCTGGGCCGACCAGGGCGTACGTACCAGGCCGCTGCGGGTCAGCCACGCCTTCCACAGCCCGCTGATGGAACCGATGCTCGCCGAGTTCGCCGCCGTGGTGCGCCGGCTGGAGCTGCAACCGCCGGCGCTGCCGATCGTGTCGAACCTGACCGGCGCCGTCGCCGACGCCGACGAGATCCGCACCGCCGAGTACTGGGTGCGGCACGTGCGGGAGGCGGTCCGCTTCGCCGACGGCGTCGAGCAGCTGCGGGCCCTGGGCGTGCGTACGTTCCTGGAGGTCGGCCCCAGCGGGGTGCTCACCGCGCTGGCCCGCGACGTCCTGGCCGACGACGAGACCGCCGCCGTGGCGCTGCTGCGCCGCGACCGCCCTGAGCCCACGTCGGCGCTCACCGCCCTCGCCGAGCTGCACGTCGGCGGGGTGGAGGTCGCCTGGACGCGGCTGTACGCGGGCGCCGAGACCGCGCGGGTGCCGCTGCCCGGGTACGCCTTCCGCCGCCAGCGCTTCTGGCCCGAGCCGCCGCCCGCCGGCCCCGACACCGCCTCCGCCGACGGCGACGAGGAGTTCTGGGCCGCCCTGGAGCAGGCGGACGTCGACACGCTGCGCGGCGAGCTGGGCGACGACGACGAGCAGGTGCGGGCGCTGCTGCCGGCCCTGCCCGTGCTGTCCTCCTGGCGCCGGTCCCGACGGGAACGCTCCCTCGTGGACGGCTGGTCGTACCAGGTGAGCTGGCAGCCCGTGCCGGTCGGGGACGGCGACGCCCCGGCGGGCCGGTGGCTGGTCGTGCTGCCCGCCGAGGACGCGCCGGCGTGGGCCGACGGCCTGGCCGGGCTCTTCGGCGACGCCGAGCCGCTGGTGCTGCGCGTCGGCGCCGCGGACCTGGACCGCGCGGCGCTCGCCGCCCGGCTCCGGGTGCTGACCGGCGGCCGCGCTGTCGACGGCGTGCTCGCCGTCGTCGCCGGCCAGGACCGGCTGCTGCCCGGGCACCCCGGCGTGACCCTCGCCGCCGCCGGCACCCTCGCCCTCGTCCAGGCGATGACCGACCTGGACCTGGTGGCGCCGCTGTGGTGCGTCACCAGCGGCGCGGTGGCGGCGGCCCCGGGCGACCGGGTCACGCACCCGCTGCAGACCGAGGTCTGGGGCCTCGGCCGCGCGGCGGCTGTCGAGCAACCGCACCGCTGGGGCGGCCTGGTCGACGTGCCGGCCACCGTCGACGCCGCCACCACCCGGCGGCTCGCCGCCGTGCTGGCCGGCCACGGCGGCGAGGACCAGGTGGCCGTGCGCCCCGGCGGCACCTGGGCCCGGAGGCTCACCCCGGCCCCGCCGCCGATCGACGAGAACCCGGCCGGTGACTGGTGGTCCGGCGCCGTCCTGGTCACCGGCGGCACCGGCGCCCTCGGCGGCCACGTCACCCGCTGGCTGCTCGACCGGGGCGCCGGGCGGGTGGTCCTGGCCAGCCGCCGGGGCGCCGCCGCCCTCGCCGTGGCGGACCTGCTCGACCGGTACGGCGCCGACGGGCGGGTCACCGTCGCCACCTGCGACGTCACCGACCGGCGGTCCGTGGCGGACCTGGTCGGCTCGCTGCCCGACCTGACGGCGGTCGTGCACGCCGCCGGCACCGACCAGCTCACCCC
This sequence comes from Micromonospora echinospora, assembly GCF_014203425.1. Lineage (NCBI taxonomy): Bacteria > Bacillati > Actinomycetota > Actinomycetes > Micromonosporales > Micromonosporaceae > Micromonospora > Micromonospora echinospora. Next base: position 5,200,035 of record NZ_JACHJC010000001.1, on the reverse strand, counting down.
GATCACCGACACCACCCTCGACGAGTTCTCCCACGTCGTCGCGGGCAAGGTACTCGGCGCCCTGCACCTCGACGCCTGCCTCGCCGAGCGCGACCTCGCCGCGTTCGTCATGTTCTCCTCCATCTCCGGCGTGTGGGGCAGCGCCGGGCAGTGCGCGTACGGCGCCGGCAACTCCCTGCTGGACGCCCTGGCCGTCAACCGGCGCGACCGGGGCCGGCCGGCCACCGCCGTCTCCTGGACGGCCTGGGGCGGCGCGCACGGCATGGCCGCCGAGAACGTCGCCACCGAGCAGCTCAACCGGATGGGCCTGCCGCCCGTCGATCCGGAGAAGGCGCTCGTCGCCCTCGACCGGGCGCTGCGGCGGCCGACGCCCTGCGTGACCGTCGCCGACGTCGACTGGAGCCGGTTCCACCCCGCGTTCACGGTGGCCCGGCCAAGCCCGTTCCTCGGCGACCTGCCGCAGGTGCGGGCGCTCGTCGCGCAGGAGGAGGCCGCCGCGCCGGCGGACGGGGTCGCGGCGCCGCTGCGCCACCTCGCGGCGCTCCCGGCGGCGGAGCAGGAGCGGGAGCTGCTGCGGCTGGTCAACGAGCAGACCGCGGCGGTGCTGGGCCACGCCACCCCCGACGAGCTGCGCGGGCGCCCGTTCAAGGACCTCGGCTTCGACTCGCTGACCGCCGTGGACTTCCGGGGGCGGCTGAACGCGGCCACCGGCCTGCGGCTGCCCACCACGCTGGTCTTCGACTACCCGACCCCCGCCGAGCTGGCCGCGCACCTGCGCGAGCTGGTCTCCGGCGCCGCCCCGGCCGACGCCCCGCAGGCCGTCGTCGTCGACGCCGACGAGCCCGTCGCGATCGTCGGCATGGCCTGCCGCTACCCCGGGGGCGTCGACGGGCCGGAGGCGTTCTGGCGGCTGGTCGCCGACGGCGTGGACGCCATCTCGCCGTTCCCCACCGACCGGGGCTGGGAGATCCCCGAGCCGGCCGAGGGGACGCACCCGCCGGCGGGCGGCTTCCTCCACGACGTGGCGGACTTCGACCCCGCGTTCTTCGAGATCTCGCCCCGCGAGGCCCTCGCCATGGACCCGCAGCAGCGGCTCACCCTGGAGACGTCCTGGGAGGCGCTGGAGCGGGCCGGGGTGGACCCGGCGTCGCTGCGGGGCACCCGTACGGGCGTCTTCGTGGGCGCCTCCACCTCCGGCTACGGCACGGGGCTGACCGAGGTACCCGAGGGCGTCGAGGGCTATCTGATGACGGGCGCCGCGCACAGCGTCATCTCCGGCCGGGTCGCGTACGCCCTCGGGCTGGAGGGCCCCGCCGTCACCGTCGACACGGCCTGCTCCTCGTCCCTGGTGGCGCTGCACCTCGCCGGGGCGGCGCTGCGGCGCGGCGAGTGCGACCTGGCGCTGGCCGGCGGCGTGGCCGTGATGGCCACCCCGACGGCGTTCCAGGAGTTCTCCCGCCAGGGCGGACTCGCCTCCGACGGGCGGTGCAAGTCCTTCGCCGCGACGGCGGACGGCACCGGCTGGTCCGAGGGCGTCGGCATGCTGCTCGTGCAGCGGCTCTCCGACGCCCGGCGGCAGGGCCGCCGCGTCCTCGCCGTGGTACGCGGCTCCGCCGTCAACTCCGACGGCGCGTCGAACGGGCTGACCGCCCCCAACGGCCCCTCCCAGCAGCGGGTGATCCGGCAGGCGCTGGCCGGCGCCGGGCTGGCGGTCACCGACGTGGACGTCGTCGAGGCGCACGGTACCGGCACCGTCCTCGGTGACCCGATCGAGGCGCAGGCGCTGCTGGCGACGTACGGGCAGGACCGGGGCGACGCGGGCCCGCTGCTGCTGGGCTCGGTCAAGTCGAACATGGGCCACGCGCAGGCCGCCGCCGGTGTGGCCGGCGTGATCAAGATGGTGCTGGCGATGCGGGAGGGCACCGTACCGGCGACGCTGCACGTGGACGAGCCGTCGCCGCACATCGACTGGTCGGCCGGCGACGTGGAGCTGGTGACCCGGTCCCGGCCGTGGCCGGCCGCCGACCGGCCCCGCCGCGCGGCGGTCTCCTCGTTCGGTATCTCCGGCACGAACGCCCACGTGGTCGTCGAGCTGCCCGCCGACGCGCCCGCCGGCGCCGAGGCGGCCGACGCACCGATGCCGCCGCCAGCCGCTGCGGCGGGGGAACGCCCCGCCGGGCTGCTCACCGCCGACGTGGTGGCCTGGCCCGTCTCGGCCCGCTCCACCTCGGCCCTGGCCGCGCAGGCGTCCCGGCTGGCCCGGCACCTGCGCGCGCACCCCGGCCTCGCCCCGGCGGCGGTCGGCTGGTCGCTCGCCGCGACCCGCTCGGCGTTCGACCGGCGCGCCGCCGTGCTCGGCGCGACCCCCGGCGAACTGCTGGCCGGCCTGGACGCGCTCGCCGCCGGCACCCCGGCCGGCAACGTCGTGACCGGCACCGTCGCCAACCACGGCGCGGGACCGGTGTTCGTCTTCCCGGGCGCCACCCCGGCGGGCGCGGTGGCCGCACTGGTGGGCCGCTGCCCGGTCTTCGACGACACCCTCGCCGAGTGCCGGCAGGCCCTCGCGCCCTGGGTCGACGTCGATCCGGCCGCCCTGCTCACCGGCGCGGACGCTGCCTGGGCCGACCGGCCGGAGCTGGCCCGGCCCGTCCGGTTCGCCGTCGGCGTGGCGCTCGCCGCCGTCTGGCGGCACGCCGGTGTCACCCCCGCCGCTGTCGTCGGCACCGGCGACGGCGAGGTCGTGGCCGCGTACGTGGCGGGCCTGCTGTCCCTGCCCGACGCCGCCCGCACGGTGGCGATGCGGGCCCGCGCCGCCGCCGGCGGCCTGGACCACGACGGCCTCCGCGCCGCCCTGGCGGGGCTCGCGCCGCAGCCCGGGACCGCCCGGCTGGCCTCCACTGTCACCGGGGACTGGGCCGACGCGGCGGGCCTCGGCGTCGACCACTGGACCGACCCGGCCACCCTGGGCACCGACCCGGCCACCCCCGGCGCGGCCCCGGCCGTCCCCGGCGCCGGGGACGGGGGGCCGGAGCGGCTCGCCGCCGCCCTGCGTGCCGCCGTCGCGGCCGGACACCTGACCTTCGTGGAGGTCTCGCCGGAGCCGGCACTGGCTGCCGGGATCGCCGCCGCGCTCGACGCCGCCGGCACCCCCGGACACGTCCTGGACACCCTCGGCGGCTCGGCCGACGCCGCCACCCGGCTGCTGACCGGCCTCGCCACCGCGCACGCCCTCGGCCTGCCGGTGGAGCACCGCCGGCTGCTGCCCGAGTCCGAACCGGTCGACCTGCCCACGTACGCCTTCGACCGGCACCGCTACTGGCTGGAGCGCACCGGCGCGCACCGCTCCGTCCTGCCCGCCGTGGGCCTCGACGTGGTGGACCACCCGCTGCTCAGCGCGGTGGCCGACCTGCCCGGCGACGAGGGCCTGCTGTTCACCGGCCGGATCACCCTCACCACCCACCCCTGGCTCGCCGACCACGCCGTGCTGGGCACGGTGCTGCTGCCCGGGACGGCCCTGGTGGAGCTCGCGTCCTGGACCGGCCGGCAGGCCGGCGCGGCGACCGTCGCCGAGCTGAACCTGGAGGCGCCCCTGGCGATCCCCACCGATGGAGGAATCGACCTGCGGGTACGCGTCGGCCCGCCGGACGAGACCGGGCACCGGCCCGTCGCCATTCACACCCGGCGCGACGACGACACCGCGGCCGACGGTTCCCGGCCCTGGCAGCGGCACGCCTCCGGGCAACTCGCCGACACCGCCGACCCGGACCCCGCGCCGGCCGCCGTGTGGCCGCCGGCCGACGCCGAGCCGATCGCCCTCGACGGGCTCTACGCCCGGCTCGCCGCCCAGGGCTACCACTACGGCCCCACCTTCCGGGCGCTGCGTGCCGCCTGGCGCTCGGGCCGGGACATCCTCGCCGAGGTCGCCCTGGACGCCGACGCGTCCACCGACACCACGGCGTTCTCGGTGCACCCGGCCCTGATGGACGCGGCGCTGCACGCCATCGGCGCCAGCGCCACGGCCGACGACCCGGCCGGCGACCCCGCCAGCGGCGCGTCGGGCACCGAGGGCGGCCCCGGCATCCGCCCGGGCCTGCCGTTCACCTGGTCGGGCGTCACCATCCGGCCCACCCGTGCCCGCGAGCTGCGGATCCGGCTGCGCGCCACCGACGCCGGCTCCGTGGCCCTGACCGTCACCGACACGGGCGCGACCCCGGTCGCCTCCGTCGACGGTCTGGTCCTGCGGCCCATCTCCGGCGAGCAGCTCAGCGCCGCCCGCCGCTCCGTCAGCCGGTCCCTGCACCGCCTCGACTGGCTCGCCCCCACCACCGGCCGCGCGGACACCGCCTCCCGGCTGGTCGTCCTCGGCGCCGACTGGTCCGGCGCCGACCGGCACCCGGACCTGTCGACGCTGGTCGCCGACGTACGCGCCGGCGCCGCCGCGCCCGACGCGGTGGTGGTGACCTGCGCCGGAGCCGCCGCCGACGAGCCGCACCCGGCCGCCCAGGCGCACCGGGTCGCCCACCGGATGCTCGCACTGGCCCAGCAGTGGCTCGCCGAGGAGGCCCTGATCGCCGCCCGGCTGGTGGTGGTCACCCGCGGCGCGGTCCGGGTCGACCCGGACGAGCGGATCGCCGACGTGCCGGCCGCCACCGCCTGGGGCCTGCTGCGCTCCGCCCAGTCGGAGAACCCCGACCGGATCGTGCTCCTCGACGTCGACGACGACGCCCCGGCCGCCGCGCTGCTGCCGGCCGCCCTCGCCACGGGCGAACCCCAGCTCGCCGTACGCGCCGGGCAGCTCCGGGTGCCCCGGCTGACCCGCCTCGGGCCGCCCCCGGCCGAGGCGTCCGGCCCCGACCTGGCCGCCGGCACCGTCCTGGTGACAGGGGCGACCGGCCTGCTCGGGCGGCTCGTGGCACGCCGGCTCGTCACCCGGCACGACGTACGGCACCTGCTGCTGGTCAGCCGCAGCGGAGCGGACGCCCCGGGCGTCGCCGCGCTGGTCGACGAGCTGGCCGGACTGGGCGCCACCGTCCGGGTGGCCGCCTGCGACGTCACCGACCGCGACGCGCTCGCCCTGCTGGTCGACCAGCTCCCCGCCGACCTGCCACTGACCGGCGTGGTGCACGCCGCCGGGGTGCTCGACGACGGTGTCCTGCCGGCGCTCACCCCGGAGCGCTTCGACACCGTGCTGCGACCCAAGGTCGACGCGGCCTGGCACCTGCACGAGCTGACCGAGAAGCTGAACCTGGCCGCGTTCGTGCTCTTCTCCTCGGCGGCCGGCCTCTTCGGCGGCCCCGGGCAGGCCAACCACGCGGCGGCGAACTGCTTCCTCGACGCCCTCGCCCAGCACCGGCACGACCGGGGACTCCCGGCGCTCTCGCTGGCGTGGGGCCCGTGGGTCAACGACACCGGCGACGGGCAGACCGGGCACGTCGACGAGGCCCGGATGAACCGGGGCGGCTTTGTGCCGCTCGGCGCCGAGGAGGGCATGGACCTGTTCAGCGAGGCCCTGCGCTTCGCCGAGCCGGTGGTCGTACCGGTCGACCTGGACCTCGCGTTGATCGGCCGGCACGGGCCGGCGGCGGTGCCGCCGGTGCTGCGGTCGCTGGTGCGGCCGGCGGCGACCGGCGCGGCCCGGGCCGCCGAGCGGAACCCGGCAGAGGCGCTGCGGGAGACCCTCGCCGCCACGGCGGAGGCCGACCGCGACCAGGTGCTCTCCGACCTGGTGCGGACCCACGCCGCCGCCGTCCTCGGCTACGCGTCGATCCGCTCGATCGATGCCGAGCGCGGCTTCGTCGAGCTGGGCTTCGACTCGCTGACCGCTGTCGAGTTCCGCAACCGGCTCAACGCGGCCACCGGCCTGCGGCTGCCCTCCACGCTGATCTACGACCGGCCGACCACGGCCGCGCTCGTCGAGTACCTGCGCGGCGCGCTGCTGGCGGAGCGCAGCACGTCCGCGCTGACGGTGCTCGGCGAGCTGAACAAGCTGGAGCACGCCATGCGCGCGGTGTCCACCGGCGACACCGACCGGGCCGCCGTCGGCGTCCGGCTGCGCGAACTGCTCTCCCTGTGGACCTACACCGAGGCCGGTGCGGACTCCGCCGCCGACGAGGGCACCAGCCTCGAGTCGGCCTCCGCCGAGGAGATCTTCAGCCTGCTGGACGAAGAGTTCGGCTCGGCCTGATCCGGCATGTCGCACACCTCGAACCCCGATACGGAGTGGCCCGATGCCCACTGAGGCAGAGTTCCTCGACTACCTCCGGCGTGCCACTGCCGACCTGCGCGACGCGCGCCGGCGGGTACGCGAGGTGGAGGCCAAGGACCGCGAGCCGATGGCCGTCATCGGCATGGCGTGCCGGTTCCCGGGCGGGGTGTCCAGCCCGGCCGAGCTGTGGGACCTCGTCGACCGGGGCGGCGACGGGGTGGGCGACTTCCCGACCGACCGGGGCTGGGACCTGGAGCGGCTCTTCAACGTCGACCCGGACAACCCGGGCACGTCGACCAGCAACCAGGGCGGCTTCCTCTACGACGCGCCACAGTTCGACCCGGGCTTCTTCGGCATCAGCCCCCGCGAGGCCCTGGCGATGGACCCGCACCAGCGGCTGCTGCTGGAGACCTCCTGGGAGGCGTTCGAGCACGCCGGCATCGACCCGCAGGCGCTGCGTGGCAGCCGGACCGGCGTCTTCGCCGGGGTCATGTACCACGACTACGCGTCGCGGGTGCTGGACCTGCCCGACGGCGTCGAGGGCTACATCGGCACCGGCAACTCCGGCAGCGTGGTGTCCGGCCGGGTGGCGTACACCTTCGGGCTGGAGGGCCCGGCCGTCACTGTGGACACGGCATGCTCGTCGTCGCTGGTCGCCGTGCACCTCGCGACGCAGGCGCTGCGCCAGCGGGACTGCGACTTCGCGCTCGCCGGCGGTGTGACGGTCATGTCCACCCCGGGCACCTTCGCCGACTTCTCCCGCCAGCGGGGCCTGGCCTCCGACGGCCGGTGCAAGTCGTTCGCCGCCGCCGCCGACGGCACCGGCTGGTCCGAGGGCGTCGGCGTGCTGCTCCTGCAACGGCTCTCCGACGCCCGCCGCGACGGCCGGCGTATCCTCGCCGTCGTCCGGGGCAGCGCGGTCAACCAGGACGGCGCCAGCAGCGGACTCACCGCCCCCAACGGCCCGTCGCAGGAGCGGGTGATCCGGCAGGCCCTCGCCAACGCCCGGCTCTCGCCAGCCGACGTCGACGTGGTCGAGGCGCACGGTACCGGCACCACCCTCGGCGACCCCATCGAGGCGCAGGCGCTGCTGGCCACGTACGGGCAGGACCGGGGCGACGGCGGGCCGCTCTGGCTGGGCTCGGTCAAGTCGAACCTGGGTCACACCCAGGCCGCCGCGGGCGCCGCCGGCCTGATCAAGATGATCGAGGCGATCCGCCACCGCACCATGCCCGCCACCCTGCACGTCGACGAGCCGTCCCCGCACATCGACTGGTCCGCCGGGCAGGTCTCGCTGCTGACCGAGGCGCGCGCGTGGTCGGCCACCGACCGGCCGCGCCGGGCTGCCGTGTCGTCCTTCGGCATCAGCGGTACGAACGCGCACGTCATCCTGGAGGAGGCGCCCGGCGACGACGCCCCGTCCACCGACGAGGCACCCTCCGCCGTCGACGCGCCGGTCGCGCTCCCGCTCGCCCCGGTGTTCCTCTCCGCCCGTACGCCCGAGGCGCTCGCGGGGCAGGCCGGCCGCTGGGCCGACCACCTCGCCCGCGTCGACGCCCCACGTCCGGTGGACGTCGCGGTCTCCTCGGTCAGCCGCGCGGGGCTCGAACACCGCGCGGTCGTCCTGGCCGGTGACGCGGACGACCTGCTCGCCGGGCTGCGGGCCCTCGCCGCGGGCGAGCCGACCGGCGCCGTCACCACCGGCGCGTCGGCCCCGCGTGGCCGGGTGGCCTTCCTTTTCTCCGGCCAGGGCGCGCAGCGCGCCGGTATGGGTCGTGAGCTGTACGGGGCGTTCCCGGTGTTCGCCGCGGCCCTGGACGAGGTGTGCGGTCACCTGGATCCGCTGCTGCCGCGTCCGTTGCGGGAGGTGCTGTTCGCCGCGGCGGGCACGCCCGGGGCGGGGTTGCTGGATCAGACGGTGTTCACGCAGGCGGGGCTGTTCGCGGTCGAGGTGGCGTTGTTCCGGTTGGTCGAGTCGTTCGGTGTGGTGCCGGACCTGGTGGCCGGGCACTCCATCGGTGAGATCGCGGCGGCGCACGTGGCGGGCGTGCTCTCCCTGGCCGACGCGTGCGCGCTGGTCGCGGCGCGGGGTCGGCTCATGCAGGCGTTGCCGGCCGGCGGCGGCATGCTCGCCGTGGCCGCCGCCGAGGCCGCCGTCGCCGCGTCCCTGGCGGGGCTGCCCGGCCAGCTCGACCTGGCCGCTGTCAACGGCCCCGCCGCCGTGGTGGTCGCGGGTGACGTCGAGGCGCTCGACGAGGTGCAGCGGGTGTGGTCCGAGCAGGGTGTGCAGACCCGCCGCCTTCGGGTGAGCCACGCCTTCCACAGCGCCCGGATGGACCCGATGCTGGCCGAGTTCGCGGCCGTCGCCGAGGGACTGACGTTCCGGCCGCCGACGATCCCCGTGGTGTCGAACCTGACCGGCCGCGTCGCCGACGCCGACCAGCTCTGCGACCCGGGCTACTGGGTGCGCCACGTACGCGGCACCGTTCGCTTCGCCGACGCCGTCGACTGCCTGCGCGCCGAGGAGGTCGACACCTACCTGGAGGTGGGGCCGAACGGCGTCCTCACCGCCATGACGCAGAACTGCCTCGCCGAGCGCGCGGAGGACGAGCCGGCGCCCCTGCTGGTGCCGGTGTCGCGCCACGACCGGCCTGAGCCGCAGGCCCTCCTGGAGGCCCTCGCGTCGCTGCACGTGCACGGCCACGCCGTCGGCTGGGCGGGCCTGCTCGACCGGGCCGGCGGCCGGCACGTCGACCTGCCGACGTACGCCTTCGAGCACCAGCGCTACTGGCTGGAGCCGGCGGGCCGCTGGACGGACGTCTCCGGGGCCGGCCTCGGCGCGGCCGGGCACCCGCTGCTCGGCGCGGCCGTCTCCGTGGCGGGCGAGGACATGGTGGTGCTGACCGGTCGCCTCTCGACGTCGACGCACGCGTGGCTCGCCGACCACGTCGTCTCCGGCGCGGTGATCGTGCCGGGCGCTGCCCTGGTGGAGTTGGCGGTGCGGGCGGGTGACGAGGTGGGTGCGTCGCGGGTGCGGGAGTTGACCGTGGCCGCGCCGTTGGTGCTGCCGCAGGTGGGTGCGGTGCGGGTGCAGGTACGCGTCGGCGCCGCCGACGAGGCCGGCATCCGCGTCGTGGCCGTGCACTCCCAGTCCGAGGGTGATCCCGAGGCAGAGTGGGTTTCGCACGCGGAGGGTGTGCTGGAGCCGGCGTCGGCCGACGAGCCGGGCGTGGGGGAGTGGCCGCCGGTCGACGGCGTCGAGGTGGACGTCACGGGCTGGTACCCGACCCTGGCGGAGCGTGGCCTGTCGTACGGGCCGGTGTTCCGGGGGTTGCGCCGGGTGTGGACCGTCGGCGAGGACGTGTACGCCGACGTGGTGCTGCCGGACGACGCGGCGGTGGAGGCGGCTCGCTTCGGCGTGCACCCGGCGCTGCTGGACGCCGCGCTGCATCCGATCGGGTTGCTGCCCGGCTCGGAGGGTTCGGGTGGGGCGCGTGTGCCGTTCGCGTTCGAGGGTGTGCAGGTGTGGGCATCGGGTGCGCGGGTGCTGCGGGTGCGGCTCACGCGCGCGGGTTCGGCGGTGCGCCTGGTCGCGTGCGACGAGTCGGGCGCGGCCGTGGTGTCGGTGGACACCCTCGCCCTGCGCGAGCTGACCGGGGTGTCGTCGTCCCCGGACGCGTCGGCCCGGTCGCTGTTCGAGGTCGCCTGGCAGGCCCAGGAGGTCGCCCCGGCCGGGGACGCCTCCGGGTGGGCGCTGCTGGGCTCGCCCGCCGCCGCCGCCGACCTGCCGGCCGTCGCTGAGCTGCCGGTGTACGCCGACGTCGAGGCGGTCGCCGTGGCGTCGGCTGTGGCGCCGCGTCTGTTGCTGGTGCCGGTGGGTGGCCTGCGCCGGGCCCTTCACGTCGAGACGGAACCTGCTTCGGTCCCCGGTGAGATGCACGCCGCCGCCGTCGACAATGGCCCCGAGTCGGTGCGGGCGGCGACGTCGCAGGTGCTGGCGACGGTGCGGTCCTGGCTGGCGGCCGACGCGCTGGCGGAGTCGCGGTTGGTCGTGGTGACCCGGGGTGCGGTGTCGGTCGGGGACGGAGACCGGATCACCGACCTGGCCGCAGCGACGGTCTGGGGTCTGCTGCGCTCGGCGCAGTCGGAGCATCCGGGTCGCATCGTCCTGGCGGATGTCGACGCTGACGTGGACGCGGGGCTGCTGGCTGTGCTGAGTTCCGTGGCCGACGAGCCGGTGGCGTTCGGTGGTCAGGTCGCGGTGCGCTCGGGTGAGGTGTTCGTGCCGCGTCTGGTGCGTGCGGTCGCCCCGGTGTCGGTGGAGACGCCGGTTGTGGGTGACGGTGCGGTGCTGGTGACCGGTGGTACGGGCGCGCTGGGCGCGTTGGTGGCGGAACATCTGGTGTCGGCGTACGGCGTGCGGTCGCTGGTGTTGGTGTCGCGTCGTGGTCCGGAGGCTGCGGGTGCGGGTGAGTTGTCGGAGCGGTTGTCCGCGCTGGGTGCGTCGGTGCGGGTGGTGGCCTGTGACGTGACGGACCGGGATCAGGCGTTCGGGCTGGTCGGTGAGGTTGCCGCTGGGGGCCGGTTGGCGGGTGTGGTGCACACCGCCGGTGTCCTGGACGACGGCGTGGTCGAAGGGCTGACCGCCGAGCGGCTTCGCGCGGTGCTGGCGCCGAAGGTGTCGGCGGGTTGGTTGTTGCACGAGGCGACGGCGGGTCTTGGTCTCGACTTGTTCGTGGTGTTCTCGTCGGTGGCGGGTGTGTTGGGTTCGCCGGGTCAGTCGGCGTACGCGGCGGGCAACGCGTTCCTCGACGCCCTGGCGGTCTACCGGCGGCAGCTCGGGTTGCCTGCGGTCAGCCTGGCGTGGGGCATGTGGGACACCCCCGGCATGGGCGCGTCCCTCGACGAGGCGGACCGGGCGCGATCGACCCGGGGCGGCATCACCGCGATGAGCGCCGACACCGGGCTGCGGCTGTTCGACGCCGCCCTGACCGCCGGCCGGCCGGCCCTGGTGCCCGCCGTGATCGACCTGGCCGCCCTCCGGGCCGCGGCCGGCGCCGGCCTGGTGCCGCCGATGCTCCGCAACCTGGTCGGTACGACCACGACCCGCCGCCAGGCGGGACAGGGCACCACCTGGGCGACCCGCATCGGCGGCCTGACCGCCGACGAGGCGCGCGCCCAGCTCGACGTGCTGGTACGCGGCCTCGTCGCGCAGGTGCTCGGGCACGGCGGGGCGGAAGCCGTGCCCGCCGACCGGGCGTTCCGCGAGCTGGGCTTCGACTCGCTGACCGCCGTCGACCTGCGTAACCGTGTGAACGCGGCCACCGGCCTGCGGCTGCCCTCGACGCTCGTATTCGACTACCCGACGCCGCAGGCGCTCGCCGCCCATGTGCACGCCGAACTGGCCGGCGCCGCAGGTGGCCCCGCCGCGCCGGGCGCGCGGACCACCACCCGCGCCGACGAGCCGATCGCGATCGTGGGCTTGGCCTGCCGCTACCCGGGCGGGGTGGAATCCCCCGACGAACTGTGGGCGTTGCTGGCCGGCGGCGGCGAGGGGATCGGGGAGTTCCCGGCGGATCGCGGTTGGGATCTGGAGTCGCTGTTCGATCCGGATCCGGGGCGTAGTGGTACGTCGTACACGCGGCGTGGTGGTTTCCTGTATGGGGCTGCGGAGTTCGACCCGGGTTTCTTCGGTATTTCGCCGCGTGAGGCCCTCGCGATGGATCCGCAGCAGCGGTTGCTGTTGGAGGCGTCGTGGGAGTCGTTCGAGTCGGCTGGGCTTGATCCGCAGCGGCTGCGGGGCAGCCGGACCGGTGTGTTCGCCGGCGTCATGTACCACGACTATGCGTCGCAGCTCATGGGGTTGGCCGATGAGGTGGAGGGCTACGTCGGTACGGGTACGTCGGGCAGCGTGTTGTCGGGTCGGGTGGCGTATACGTTCGGCTTGGAGGGCCCGGCGGTCACTGTCGACACGGCGTGCTCGTCGTCGCTGGTGGCGCTGCACCTCGCGGCGCAGGCACTGCGCAGTGGCGAGTGCGACCTCGCGCTGGCCGGTGGTGTGACGGTGATGGCGACGCCTGGCACCTTCATCGAGTTCTCCCGGCAGCGTGGTCTGTCGGCCGACGGTCGGTGTAAGTCGTTCGCGGCGTCGGCGGACGGTACGGGCTGGTCCGAGGGCGTCGGTGTGCTGCTGGTGCAGCGGCTCTCCGACGCCCAGCGTGAGGGCCGGCGGATCCTGGCGGTCGTACGCGGCAGCGCCGTGAACCAGGACGGTGCGTCGAACGGGCTGACGGCGCCGAACGGTCCGTCGCAGCAGCGGGTGATCCGGCAGGCGCTGGCGTCGGCGCGGCTGTCGCCGTCCGACGTGGACGTGGTCGAGGCGCACGGCACGGGTACGACGCTGGGTGACCCGATTGAGGCGCAGGCGTTGTTGGCGACGTACGGGCAGGAGCGTCCGCAGGATCGGCCGTTGCTGCTCGGGTCGATCAAGTCGAACATCGGGCACACGCAGGCGGCTGCCGGTGTGGCCGGTGTGATCAAGATGGTCATGGCGATGCGCCACGGTCTGGTGCCGGCGACGCTGCACGTGGACGAGCCGTCCCCGCATGTCGACTGGTCGGCGGGGGCGGTCGCTCTGGCGACCGAGGCGATGCCGTGGCCGCGGGTGGGCCGGCCGCGTCGGGCGGCGGTGTCGTCGTTCGGGATCTCCGGCACCAACGCGCACGTGATCATCGAGCAGCCGCCCGCCGAGACGGTCGGCGCGCGGCCCACCGACCGGCCGCGCGCCGACGTCGTACCCCTCGTGCTCTCCGCCGTGGACGCCCCGGCGCTGCGCGACCAGGCGGCCCGGCTGGGCGCGCACCTCGCGGCACACCCGGAGCTGGCGCCGGCCGACGTCGCGCACGCCCTGGTCACCACCCGGGCCACGTTCGACCACCGCGCCGTCGTCCTCGGCCGCGACACCGTCGACCTGACGCGGGCCCTGGAGGCGTTCCACCTCGGCGAGGCCACCGCCGCCGTCACCGGCGTCGCGGCGCGCGCCGCCGACCCGGTCCTCGTCTTCCCCGGCCACGGCGACCCGTGGCCCGCCGCGACCGTCGAGCTGCTGGACCGGGCACCGGAGTTCGCCACCGCGATCGCCGCCTGCGAGGCGGCCCTCGCCCCCCACGTGGACTGGTCGCTCGCCTCCGTGCTGCGCGGCGCGGACGGCGCCCCCACCCCGGCCGACCCCGGGGTGGCGCCGGCCGTCCGGTGGGCCGTGGCCGTCTCGCTGGGACGCTGGTGGCGCTCCCTCGGCGTACGACCCGCCGCCGTGCTCGGGCACGCTCACGGCGCGCTCGCGGCCGCCTGCGTGGCCGGCGCGCTGTCGCTGGAGGACGCGGCGAGGACGATCGCCCTCGCCAGCCCGGCGGAGGACGGCCCGGACGCGCTGGCCGGGATCACCCTCCGGGCGGCCGAGGTGCCGCTGTACTCGGCGACGACCGGCGGCCCGGTCGACACCGACGGCCTCGACGCCGCCCGGTGGTACCGGGACCTGACCACCGACGCCGACGCCGACGCCGACGCCGAACCGGCCGTACGCGCCCTGCTCGACGAGGGCCACCGGGTCCTCCTCGAGGCTGCCCCGGCGACCGTCCTCGCCGTCGGCATCCGCGAGAGCGCGCGGGCCGACGACGCCGTCGTGGTGGCCGCCGACGACACCGTGACCGGCGGCTGGCAGCGCATGCTGACGGTCCTCGCCGGGCTGCACGTGCACGGCGTGCCCGTCGACTGGACGGCGATCCTGGGCGCCCCCACCGGCCCGCCGCTCCCGCTGCCCACGTACGCCTTCCAGCGACAGCGCTACTGGCCGCAGCCGACGGCGGCGGCCGCCCCCGCCCCCGCCGGCACCGACGAGGCGGACCGGCACTTCTGGGAGGCCGTGGAACGCGCCGACGCGTCTGCGCTGGCCGCCGCCATGCGCATCGACGAGGCCACGGTCAGCTCCCTCGACCCCGCGCTGCCGCTGCTCTCCTCCTGGCGCCGGCGCCGCCGCGACGAGTCCACCGTGGACTCGTGGCGCTACCGGGTGACCTGGAAGCCGCTGACCGTCGCGCCGGAGGCCACCCTCGCCGGCACGTGGCTGCTGGTCGTGCCGGCCGCCGAAGCCGAGCACCCCCTGGTCGACGGCGTCGCCCGGACGCTGGGCGAGGGCGGGGCCGAGGTCGTCCGGATCGACGTGCCGGAGACGGGCCGGCCGGTGCTGGCCGAGCGGCTGGCGCGGACCGGCGGGCCCGTCGCCGGGGTGCTCTCCCTGCTCGGCCTGGACGACGCGCCGCACCCGGCCCACCCGGTCGTCCCGGCGGGTCTCGCCGCCACGTACGCCCTGGTCCAGGCCCTCGGCGACACCGGCGTCACCGCCCCGCTGTGGTGCGCCACCGCCGGCGCGGTCTCGACCGGCCGCGCCGACCAGCTCGACCGCCCCCGCCAGGCGATGCTCTGGGGGCTCGGCCGGGTGGTCGCCCTGGAGCACCCGGACCGCTGGGGCGGACTGCTGGACCTGCCCGCCGAGCTGGACCCCCGGGACCGGGCCCGGCTCGTGGCGGTGCTGGCAGGCGTCGACGCGGAGGACCAGCTGGCGCTGCGCCCCTCCGGGGTGTTCGCCCGGCGACTGGTCCGCGCCCGCGCCGAGCGCACCGCGACGCAGGACTGGCGTCCCGCCAGCGGCGCCGTCCTGGTCACCGGCGGCCTCGGGTCCATCGGGGCCCAGGTGGCGCGCTGGCTGGCCCGCGAGGGCGTGGGTGAGCTGGTGCTGACCGGCCGCCAGGGCCCCGCCACGCCCGGCGCGGACGAGCTGGCCGACGAACTGCGCGCCGCCGGCGCCACAGTCACCGTGGCCGCCTGCGACGTCGCCGACGCGGTCGCCGTACGGGCCCTCGTCGAGCGGCTCGCCGGGCAGGGCACCCGCATCGGGGCCGTGTTCCACACCGCCGGCGTCGCCCACGCCGCGCCCGTCGCGGCCACCGACGTCGCCGACCTCGCCGACGCCCTGCGGGCCAAGGTGGCCGGCGCGGTCAACCTCGACGAGGCGTGCGGCGACGAACTGTCGGCGTTCGTGCTCTTCTCCTCCGGCGCGGGCGTCTGGGGCGGCGGGCACCAGGGCGGCTACGCCGCCGCCAACGCCTTCCTCGACGCGCTCGCCGAGGACCGGCGACGGCGCGGACGGGCCGCCACCGCCATCGCCTGGGGCGCCTGGGACGGCGGCGGCATGGTCGACGCCGAGGGCGCCGCCGACCAGATGTTCCGCTCGGGCGTCCGGGCCATGCGCCCCGACCTCGCGGTCTCCGTCCTGGCCGAGGCGCTCGACCACGGCGACACCACGCTCACCGTGGCGGACATCGCCTGGGACCGGTTCCTGCAGACCTACACGCTGGCCCGCCCTCGGCCGCTGATCGCCGACATCCCCGAGGTGGCCCGGCTGCTCGCGGCCGGGCAGCGCGACGGCGGCACGCCCGACGCGGGGTCCCCGCTCCGCGGCCGGCTGGCCGGCCTCGCCGCACCGGAACGCCGTCGGGTCCTGCTCGACCTCGTACGCGTCCACGCGGCGGCGGTGCTGCGCATGTCCTCGCCGCAGGCGCTGGCGGCGGACCGGTCGTTCCGGGAGATCGGCTTCGACTCGCTCAGCGCCGTCGAGATGCGCAACCGCCTCGCCGAGGCGGTGGGACTGAACCTGCCGGCGACCCTGGTGTTCGACCGCCCGACGCCCGACGCCCTCGCGGAGCACCTGGCGGGCAGGCTCGCGGGCGACGACACCCCGGCGGCCGAGCCCGTGCGGGCCGCCACCGCGCTGGACGAGCCGATCGCCATCGTCTCGATGAGCTGCCGCTACCCCGGCGGGGTCGCCGGCCCCGAGGACCTGTGGCGACTCGTCGCCGAGGGACGCGACGGCATAGCGGAGTTCCCGACCGACCGGGGCTGGGACCTGGCAGCCATCTACGACCCCGATCCCGACCGGCCCGGCACCTCGTACGTGCGCGAGGGCGGCTTCCTCACCGACGCCGCCGGCTTCGACGCCGCCCTGTTCGGCATCTCCCCGCGCGAGGCGATGGTGATGGACCCGCAGCAACGGGTGCTGCTGGAGAGCGCCTGGGAGCTGTTCGAGCGGGCCGGCACCGCGCCCGCCGACATGCGGGAGACCAACACCGGCGTCTTCGTCGGCACGAACGGCCAGGACTACGCGACGCTGCTGATGGCCGCCCGGGTCGAGACCGAGGGCTACCAGGCCACGGGCAACGTCGCCGCCGTCATCAGCGGTCGGCTGGCGTACCACTTCGGGTTGCAGGGCCCCGCCGTCAGCGTCGACACCGCCTGCTCGTCGTCGCTGGTGGCGCTGCACCTGGCCTGCCAGTCCCTGCGGCAGGGCGAGTGCGACGTCGCGGTCGCCGGCGGCGTGACGGTGATGGCCACCCCCGGCCCGTTCCTGGAGTTCGCCCGGCAACGGGGGCTCGCCCTCGACGGCCGGTGCAAGTCGTTCGCCGGGGCCGCCGACGGCACCGGCTGGGGCGAGGGCGTCGGCTTGGTGATGTTGCAGCGGCTCTCCGACGCCCGGCGCGACGGCCGGCGGATCCTCGCCGTCGTGCGCGGCTCGGCGATGAACCAGGACGGCGCCAGCAACGGCCTGACCGCCCCCAACGGGCCCGCGCAGGAACGGGTGATCAACCAGGCGCTGGCCAACGCGCGGCTGAGCGCCGCCGACGTGGACGCCGTCGACGGGCACGGCACCGGCACCCGGCTCGGCGACCCGATCGAGGCGCAGGCCCTGCTGGCCACGTACGGGCGGCAGCGCCCCGCCGACCGGCCGCTCTGGCTCGGCTCCGTGAAGTCGAACGTCGGCCACACCCAGGCCGCCGCCGGTGTCTCCGGCGTGATCAAGATGGTGCTGGCCCTCCAGCACGACCTGCTGCCGCCCACCCTGCACGTGGACGAGCCGTCGCCGCACGTGGACTGGTCGGCCGGCGCTGTCGCGCTGCTGACCGAGGCGCAGCCGTGGCCGGACGTGGACCGGCCGCGCCGCGCCGGCGTGTCGTCGTTCGGGGTCAGCGGCACCAACGTGCACGTCATCCTCGAACAGGCGCCCGCCACGCCCCCGGCCGACACCGCCGCCCCCCGTCCGGCCAGCGCCGACGCGCCCACGACCAGCTCCAGCCGCGGCACGCTCGGCGCCGCCGACGGGACGCCGCTGCTGCCGTGGGTCGTATCGGCAGACACCGCCGACAGCCTGCGGGCGCAGGCGGCCCGGCTGGCCGACTGGCTGCCGGGCAGCGGAACGCCCGCCGCCGACGTGGCCCGGGCACTGGCCACCGGACGGTCCCCGCTGCGGCACCGCGCGGTGCTGCTCGCCGCCGACGCCGACGCCGCCCTCGCCGGCCTGCGGGCCCTGGCCGCCGGGCAGGACCACCCCGGGCTCACCCGGGGCACCGCCGAGCCCGGCGGCGCGCTGGCGGCGCTCTTCTCCGGCCAGGGCGCGCAGCACGCCGGGATGGGCCGACGCCTGTGGGAGACGTTCCCCGTCTTCGCGGCGACCCTCGACGAGGCGTGCCAGCACCTGGACGCGTACCTGCCGCGGCCGCTGCGCACGGTGCTGTTCGCCGAGCCCGGCACCGCCGAGGCCGACCTGCTCGACCAGACCGTCTTCACCCAGGCCGGGCTCTTCGCCGTCGAGGTGGCGCTGTTCCGGCTGCTCGAACACTGGGGGATCCGGCCCGACTTCGTGGCCGGGCACTCCGTCGGGGAGATCAGCGCGGCCCACGTCGCCGGAGTGCTCGACCTGGCCGACGCCTGCGCGCTCGTCGGCAACCGGGGGCGCCTGATGCAGGCCCTGCCACCCGGCGGCGGGATGCTCGCCGTCGCCGCGCCCGAGGTCGACGTGCTGCGGGCCCTGTCCGGCACGCCGGGACAGCCCGCCGTCGCCGCCGTCAACGGGCCGGCCGCCGTCGTCGTCGCCGGCGCCGAGGACGTGCTGACCGAACTGGCCACCCACTTCGCCGACCTCGGCGTACGCACCAAGCGGCTGCGGGTCAGCCACGCCTTCCACAGCCCGCTGATGGAGCCCATGCTCGCCGAGTTCGCGGCCGTCGCGGCGACCCTGTCGTACGCCCCGCCGACGGTGCCGCTGGTGTCGAACCTGACCGGTACGGTCGTCGACCCCGAGCAGCTCTGCACACCCGACTACTGGGTCCGCCACGTCCGCGAGGCGGTTCGCTTCGCCGACACCGTCACCCACCTTCACTCCCACGGGGTGACCCGGTTCCTGGAGATCGGGCCGGACACCGTGCTGACCGCCCTGACCGCCGCCGCGCTGCCGGTGGACGCGCCGGTCGTCGTGACCGGCGTGCAGCGGCCCGGCCAGGACGAGGTGGCCACCCTGCTCGGCGCGGTGGCCCGGCTGCACTGCCACGGCGTGCCCGTACGCTTCCCGGCACTGCTGCCCGGCGCCGCGGCCCCGGTGAACCTGCCCACGTACGCGTTCGCCCACCAGCGGTTCTGGCCGACCCTCGACGCGGCGGCGACCCACACCCCCGCCGCCGCGCACGACGACGTCGACTCGGCGTTCTGGCGGGCCGTGGCGTCCGGCGACGGCGACGCGCTCGCCGGCCGGCTCGGCCTCGACGCGGACCGGCCGCTGCGGGAACTGCTGCCGGACCTGGACCGGTGGCGGCGCCAGCAGCAGGAGGACACCCTCGCCGGCGGCTGGCGCTACCGGATCACCTGGCGCCCGCGGGCTCTCGTCGCGGGTGCCGTCGACGGCACGTGGACCCTGGTGCACAGCGGTACGGACCAGCCGGTCGTCGACCGGCTCGCCGAACTGCTCACCGCGCGGGGCGGCACCGTGCGGCAGCTCGCCGTCGACCCGGCGACGACCGACCGGAGCACGCTCGCCGGGCAGCTCGCCGCGGCGGCGCCCACCCGGATCGTGTCGCTGCTCGCCATCGACGAGCGGGCGCACCCCGACCGCTCGGCCGTGCCGCTGGGCCTGACCGCGAACCTGGCCCTGGTGCAGGCGGTCACGGACGCCCTGCCACCGGTGCCGCTGTGGCTGCTCACCCGGCAGGCCGTGGCCACCGGCGCCGACGACCCCGTCGCCCACCCCGCCCAGGCCACCACGTGGGGCCTCGGCCTGGTGACCGCGCTGGAACACCCCCGGCACTGGGGTGGCCTGCTGGACCTGCCCGCCACCCTGGACACCGCCGCCGCCGAGGGAGTCCTGGCGGCCCTCACCGCCGCCGGCGACGAGGACCAGCTCGCGGTGCGCGACTCCGGGACGTACCTGCGGCGGCTGGAGCGCGCGCCCCGCGCCGAGGCGCCGGCCGGCTGGCAGGCGCCGGGCACCGTCCTGGTCACCGGCGGCACCGGCGCCGTCGGCCGGTACGCCGCCGGCTGGTTCGCCCGGCACGGCGCGCGGCGACTGCTGCTGGTCAGCCGGCGCGGCGCGGCGGCCCCCGGCGCGGACGAGGCGGTGGCGGAACTGGCCGCCCTCGGCGCCGAGGCGCGGGTGCTGGCCTGCGACCTGGCCGACCGGGACGCGGTCGCCGATCTGGTCCGTGGCCTGCGCGCCGACGGTGAGACCGTGCACGCCGTGGTGCACGCCGCCGGGGTGGGCCAGCTCAACCCGGTCGCCGCCGTGACCGAGGCGGAACTCGCCGACGTCGTCTCCGGCAAGATCGCCGGCGCGCGGCACCTCGACGAGTTCCTCGACCCGGAGCCGCTCGACCTGGTCGTGCACTTCTCCTCCATCGCGGCCGTCTGGGGCGTCGGCGACCACGGGGCGTACGCCGCCGGCAACGCCTTCCTGGACGCCTGGGCGCAGTCCCGGCCGGCCGGGCGGGCCCGGCACCTCTCGGTGAACTGGGGACCGTGGGCCGGCGGCGGCATGGTGACCGACGCGCACGCGGCGGCCATGAGCCGGCGCGGGGTGTCCCTGCTCGACCGGGAACCGGCGATGGCCGCCCTGCGCGCCGGCCTCGACGGCGACGACACCGCCCTCACCGTCGCCGACATCGACTGGGAACGCTTCGCGCCGGTGTTCGCCTCCGCCCGGCCCCGGCCGCTGATCAGCGAGATCGCCGAGGTGGCCGCCCAGGCCGCGGCGGCGCGCGCCGACGCCGAGGACGGCGACCAGGTCGCCGGCGAACTGCGCAAGCGGCTCGGCGAGCTGTCGCAGGCCGAACAGGCACGGCTGCTGGTCGATCTCATCCGCACCGCCGCGGGCGAGGTCATCGGCCACGACAGCCCGTACGCCGTGGAGGCCGGGCGGCCCTTCCGGGACCTCGGCTTCGACTCGCTCACCGCCGTGGAGCTGCGGGGCCGGCTGGCCCGCTCGACCGGGCTCAGCCTGCCCAGCTCGGTGGTGTTCGACCACCCGACCCCGCAGGCGCTGGCCGAGCACCTGCGGGCCGAACTGCTCGACGAAGCGTCGGTGGAGGCGCTGCCCACCCTCGCGGAGCTGGACCAGTTGGAGGGCGCCCTCGCGCTGCGCGACCCGGACGACATCGGCCGGGTGCGGATCACGATGCGCCTGCACAGCCTGCTCGAACGGCTCGGCGCCGCCGAGGAACGCCGGGAGGACACCGCCGAGGTGGCCGGCCGGCTGCGGGCGGCCAGCAACCAGGAGCTGTTCGACCTCATCGACCAGGACCTCGGGCTCTCCTGAGCCGCCCGGGGATCTGTGGTGTCACGAGAAAGCGAGATGTCATGGCGGACGAAGATCGGCTGCGCGAATACCTGACGCGCGTCGTCGCCGAGCTGCAGCAGACCCGCCAACGGCTGCGCGAGGTCACCGCCGAGGAGTCCGAGCCGGTGGCGATCGTGGCGATGAGCTGCCGCTACCCGGGCGGCATCAGCTCGCCGGAGGAGCTCTGGGAGTTCGTCTCGTCCGGCGGGGACGCCATCGGCGACTTTCCCACCGACCGCGGCTGGGACCTGGACCGGCTCTACCACGCCGACCCGGACAACGCCGGCACCTCGTACACCACCGCCGGCGGGTTCCTGCGCGACGCGGGGCAGTTCGACGCCGCGCTCTTCGGCATCTCGCCGCGTGAGGCGGTCGCCATGGACCCGCAGCAGCGGCTGCTGCTGGAGGTCACCTGGGAGCTGTTCGAACGCGCCGGCATCGCCCCGCTGTCGCTGCGAGGCAGCCGCTCCGGCGTCTTCGTGGGCACCTCCGGGCAGGACTACGCCGCCGTGCTGCACCGAGCGCCCGGCGTCGAGGGGTACGTGCTGACCGGCACCGCCGCCAGTGTCGTGTCCGGTCGGCTGGCGTACACGTTCGGCCTCGAAGGCCCGTCGGTCACCGTGGACACCGCCTGCTCGTCGGCGTCGGTCGCCATCCATCTCGCCTGCCAGGCGCTGCGCCAGCGCGAGTGCGGCCTCGCCCTGGCCGGCGGCGCGACCGTGCTGGCCACCCCCGGCCCGTTCGTCGAGTTCTCCCGGCAGCGGGGCCTCGCCGCCGACGGCCGGTGCAAGTCGTTCGCCGCCTCCGCCGACGGCACCGGCTGGTCCGAGGGCGTCGGCATGCTGCTGCTGGAACGGCTCAGCGACGCCCGCCGCAACGGCCACCCCGTGCTCGGCGTCATCCGCAGCTCGGCGGTCAACTCCGACGGCGCGTCGAACGGCCTCACCGCCCCCAACGGCCCCTCCCAGCAGCGGGTCATCCGGCAGGCCCTGGCCGGCGCGAAGCTCACCCCCGACCTGGTCGACGTGGTGGAGGCGCACGGCACCGGCACCACCCTCGGCGATCCGATCGAGGCTCAGGCGCTGCTCGCCACGTACGGCCGGGAGCGGGGCGACGCCGCGCCGCTGCTGCTCGGCTCGATCAAGTCCAACATCGGGCACACCCAGGCCGCCGCCGGCATCGCCGGTGTGATCAAGATGGTGCTGGCGATGCGGCACGGCGTCGTGCCGGCCACCCTGCACGTTGACGAGCCCACCCCGCACGTGGACTGGGCCGCCGGCGCGGTCACCCTCGTCACCGAGGCCACGCCGTGGCCGGCCGTGGACCGGCCGCGCCGGGCCGCCGTCTCGTCGTTCGGGATGAGCGGCACCAACACCCACCTCATCCTCGAACAGCCCGAACCGGCCGGCGTCGAGGCGGACCACCCGGTGCCGCCCGCGCCCGCGCCGGTGCTGCTCACCGGCCGCACCCGCACCGCGCTGCGCCGCCAGGCCGAGCGCTGGTCGGCCTACGTCGCCGACGACGCGCACCTGCGCCCGGCCGACGTCGCCTGGACCTCGGCGGTCTCCCGCTCGCCCCTGGAGCACCGGGCGGTCGTGCTCGCCGACGACCGCGACGGCCTGCTCGCCGCGCTGCACGCCCTCGCCGACGACCGGCCCGCCCCCGGGCTGGTCACCGGCGCCGCCGCCGAACGCGGCGGGGTCGCGTTCCTGTTCTCCGGCCAGGGCGCCCAGCGCGCCGGCGCCGGCCGGGAGCTGTACGAGGCGTACCCGGTGTTCGCGGAGGCGCTCGACGAGGTCTGCGGCCACCTCGACCACCGGCTGCCCCGGCCGCTGAAGCCGCTGCTGTTCGCCGAGCCCGGCACCGCCGAGGCCGACCTGCTCGACCAGACCGTCTTCACCCAGGCCGCGCTGTTCGCCGTCGAGGTGGCGCTGCACCGGCTGCTCGGCTCCTGGGGGCTGGCCCCCGACATGGTCGCCGGGCACTCCGTCGGCGAGCTGACCGCCGCCCACGTGGCCGGCGTGCTCAGCCTCGACGACGCGTGCGCCCTCGTCGCCGCCCGGGGGCGGCTCATGCAGGACCTGCCCACCGGCGGCGCGATGCTCGCCGTGGCCGCCGACGAGGCCCGGGTCGCCGAGTCGATCGCCGCGCTGACCGGCCGGGTCGCCGTCGCCGCCGTCAACGGCCCCGACGCCGTCGTCGTCTCCGGCGACGCGGCGGCCATCGACGAGCTGGCGGAACTCTGGACCGGCCGGGGGGTGAAGGTGCGGCGGCTGCGGGTCAGCCACGCCTTCCACAGCCCGCTGATGGAGCCGATGCTCGCCGAGTTCGCTGCCGTCGCCGCCCGCCTCGACCTGCGCGCCCCCACTCTGCCGGTGGTGTCCAACGTGACCGGCGAGCTGGCCGACCCGGCGCAGCTCACCGACCCCGGCTACTGGGTGCGCCACGTCCGGGAGGCGGTCCGCTTCGCCGACGGCGTACGCGCCCTGCGCGCCCACGGCGTCGGCACCTTCGTGGAGGTCGGGCCGGACGCCGTGCTCACCGCCAGCGTCCAGGAGACCCTCGCCGGGATCGAGACCGACGCCGCCGACGCCGCCTCCGCCGTGGTGGTGGTGCCGGTGCTGCGCCGGGACCGCCCGGACCGCCGTGCCCTGCTCGCCGCCCTCTCCCAGCTGCACGTCGTCGGCACGACGCCGCACTGGGCGGACGTCCTCGC
Source organism: Micromonospora echinospora (assembly GCF_014203425.1). NCBI lineage: Bacteria > Bacillati > Actinomycetota > Actinomycetes > Micromonosporales > Micromonosporaceae > Micromonospora > Micromonospora echinospora. The sequence continues at coordinate 5,176,404 of NZ_JACHJC010000001.1, read as the reverse complement.
CGGCCGGCCCGGCCGGCTCGTCGACCTGCCCACCTACCCGTTCGAGCGGCAGCACTACTGGGTGCCGGCCGAGGCGCCCGCCGACGACACCACGACGGGCGGGCCCGGCGCGCTCGACCGCCGGTTCTGGGCGGCCGTCGAACGCGCCGACCTCGACGCGCTGCGCGACACCCTCGCCGTCACCGACACCGCCGCCGCCGAGTCGCTGCGTACCCTGCTGCCCGTCCTCGCCGACTGGCGGCGGCAGCGGCAGGAACACTCGGTCCTCGACGGCTGGCGGTACCGGGAGGAATGGCAGGTGGCCCCCGAGCCCGCCCCTGCCCGGCTGGCCGGCACCTGGCTGCTGGCGCTGCCCGCCGACGACGCCGACGACCCGGCGGCGCGGGCCGTCCGGGCCGCGCTGGCCGGCGCCGGCGCCGACGTGCTGCCGCTGACAGTGGAGCCGGACGCCGACCGGGCCGGCCTCGCGGCGGCCCTCGCCGGCACCGAGCCCGCCGGCGTCGTGTCCCTGCTCGCCGGGGAACCACGCACCGCCGACGGCACCGTCCTGCCCGGCCTGACCGCCACCCTCGCCCTCGTGCAGGCGCTCGGCGACGCCGGCGTGGCAGCGCCGCTGTGGCTGGTCACCCGGGGCGCGGTCGCCGCCGCCTCGTACGACCGGCTCGCCGACCCGGCGCAGGCCGCGATCTGGGGCCTCGGCCGGGTCGTCGGCGTCGAGGCGCCGCACCGCTGGGGCGGCCTGGTCGACCTGCCGTCCGACCCCGACGACCGGGCCGCCTTCCGGCTCGCCGCGATCCTCACCGGCTCGACCGGCGAGGACCAGCTCGCCGTACGCGGCCCCGGCGTCTTCGCCCGCCGCCTCGTCCGCGCCGCCCTCGGCGACCGTCCGCCGGCGCGCCGGTTCACGCCCACCGGCACCGCCCTGGTCACCGGCGGCACCGGCGGGCTCGGCGCGCGCGCCGCCCGCTGGCTCGCCGCCGCCGGAGCCGAGCACGTCGTGCTGGTCAGCCGGCGCGGACCCGACGCCCCCGGCGCCGCCGAGTTGGAGGCCGAGCTGGCCGGCCTCGGGGCCCGGGTCACCGTCGCCGCCTGCGACATCGCCGACCGGGGCGCCCTCGCCGACCTGCTCGACCGGGTCGAGGCCGACGGCCCGCCGGTGCGCACCGTCGTGCACACCGCCGGCGTCGCGCAGTCCACCCCGCTGGCCGAGGTCACCCCCGCCGAGCTGGCCGAGGTGACAGTCGGCAAGACCGCCGGGGCCACCCACCTCGCCGACCTGCTCGCCGACCGGGAGCTGGACGCCTTCGTCGTCTACTCGTCCATCGCCGCCACCTGGGGCAGTGGCGGGCAGGCCGGGTACGCGGCCGGCAACGCCTACCTGGACGCGCTGGTGCGGCGGCGGCGCGCCGACGGCCGGGCCGGCACCGCCATCGCTTGGGGCCCCTGGTCCGACGGCGGCATGCACGCCGCCGACGCCGAGCGGAACCTGCGCCGCCGGGGCCTGCCCGCCATGGACCCGGCCGTCGCCATGGCCGCGTTGCAGCAGGCCCTCGACCACGACGACGTCACAGTGACGGTGGCCGACGTGGACTGGACCCGGTTCGCCCCCGCGTACGCCTCCGCGCGCCGCCGGCCGCTGCTGGAGGGCGTACCGGAGGCGCGGGCCGCCCTCGACGGCGGCGCCGCGGCCGACGACGGCGCCGACGGCCCCGCGGCCACGCTGCGCCGGCGCCTCGCCGCGCTGACCCCGGCCCGCCGCGAGGAGACCGTCGCCGACCTGGTCCGCGAACTCGCCGCCGACGTGCTCGGCCACGACGGCGGGGCTGCCGCCGTGGGCGCGACCACCGCGTTCCGCGACCTCGGCTTCGACTCGCTGACCGCCGTGGAGCTGCGCAACCGGCTCGTCACCGCCACCGGGCAGGCGCTGCCCACCACCCTGGTCTTCGACCACCCCACCCCGGTGGTGCTGTCCCGCTTCCTGCTCGCCGGCCTTTTCGGCGTCGACGCCGGGGTGGCTCCCGTCGCCGTCCCGGCCGCCGTGGGCGACGACGAGCCGGTGGCCATCGTCGCCATGGCCTGCCGCTACCCCGGCGGCGTCGACGGCCCCGAACGGCTGTGGCGCCTCGTCGCCGACGGCGTCGACGCGATCGGCGACTTCCCGACCGACCGGGGCTGGGACCTCGACCGGCTCTACGACCCCGACCCGGCCAACCCCGGCACCACGTACGCCGACAAGGGCGGCTTCCTGCACGGGGCGGGCGAGTTCGATTCCGGTTTCTTCGGGATCTCGCCGCGCGAGGCGGCGGCGATGGATCCGCAGCAGCGGTTGTTGCTGGAGGTTTCGTGGGAGGCGGTCGAGCGGGCAGGGGTTGAGCCTGGGGTTCTGCGGGGTTCGCGAACAGGGGTGTTCGTGGGCACGAATGGTCAGGACTATGGGGCCCTGCTGATGGCTGCGGGGGAGCAGGCCGAAGGGTTCGGGGCCACGGGCAACGCCGCCAGTGTGGTGTCGGGCCGGGTGGCGTACGCGTTGGGGTTGGAGGGGCCGGCGGTGTCGGTGGACACGGCGTGTTCGTCGTCGCTTGTGGCGTTGCACCTGGCGGTGCAGTCGCTACGGCGTGGCGAGTGCGACCTGGCCCTCGCCGGCGGCGTCACGGTCATGGCCACCCCCGGCACCTTCTTCGAGTTCTCCCGGCAGCGGGGCCTGGCGGCCGACGGCCGGTGCAAGGCGTTCGCGGCGGCTGCGGACGGGACGGGCTGGGGCGAGGGTGTGGGCGTGCTGCTGGTGGAGCGGCTGTCGGACGCGCGGCGCAACGGGCACCGGGTCCTGGCGGTGGTGCGTGGGTCGGCGGTCAACCAGGACGGCGCCTCGAACGGGCTGACCGCCCCGAACGGCCCGTCGCAGCAGCGGGTGATCCGGCAGGCCCTCGCGGGCGCCCGGCTGGGCAGCGCGGATGTCGACGTGGTCGAGGCGCACGGCACGGGCACGACGCTCGGCGACCCGATCGAGGCGCAGGCCCTGCTGGCGACCTACGGCCAGGGCCGCGAGGGCGGCGAGCCGCTGCTGCTCGGCTCGATCAAGTCCAACATCGGCCACACGCAGGCCGCCTCGGGCGTCGCCGGTGTGATCAAGATGGTGCTGGCGATGCGGGAGGGCGTGGTACCGGCGACGCTGCACGTGGACGAGCCGTCTCCGCACATCGACTGGACCTCCGGCGCGGTCGAACTGGCGACGCAGTCGCGGCCGTGGCCGGTGGTGGACCGGCCGCGCCGGGCGGCGGTGTCGTCGTTCGGCATGTCCGGCACGAACGCGCACGTGATCATCGAGCAGGCCGACGAGCCGGTCGACGCCGCCGCTCCGGTCGGGCACGGCCCGGGCCTGGTTGCCTCGGATGTCGTGGTGTGGCCGGTGTCGGCACGGTCGAAGAGTGCGCTCGCGGGGCAGGCGGCCCGGCTCGCGGACTTCCTGCGCGAGCGCGGCGACGGCGGCGCCGGCCACCTCCGGCGGGCCGCCGGAGCCGTGGTGGACGCGGGGGCGGTGGGCTGGTCTCTCGCCGTCACGAGGTCGGTGTTCGACCAGCGGGCGGCTGTGGTCGGGTCGGGCGTGGAGGAGTTGCTGGCGGGGCTGGACGCTCTGGCGTCGGGGTCGCCGGCTGGGAACGTCGTCGCCGGCACCGCCATGTCCCATGGTGCGGGCGCGGTGTTCGTGTTTCCGGGTCAGGGTGCGCAGTCGGCGCGGATGGCGGCGGGTCTGGTGGGTCGTGTGCCGGTGTTCGACGCGCGGTTGGCGGAGTGTCAGCGGGCGTTGGCGCCGTATCTGGACGTGGATCTGGTGTCGGTGTTGACCGGTGAGGACGAGTCGTGGCTGGAGCGGGTGGAGGTCGTGCAGCCGGTGCTGTGGGCCGTCGGGGTCGCCCTCGCCGCCGTGTGGCAGCACGCGGGTGTGGTGCCGGTGGCGGTGATCGGTCACTCGCAGGGTGAGATCGGTGCGGCGTGCGTGGCCGGGATTTTGTCGTTGGAGGATGCGGCGAGGGTTGTGGCGTTGCGCTCCCGGGCGCTGACGGTGCTGCGGGGCACTGGCACGATGGCGTCGGTCGACTTGTCTGCTGAGGCGGTCGCGGGGCGGCTGCCGGGCTTCCCCGGGGTGGGCGTCGCGGCGGTGAACGGTCCGTCGACTGTGGTGGTGTCGGGTCCGCCGCAGCCGGTTGCCGACCTGGTGGCGGCCTGCCAGGTCGACGGGGTGCGGGCGCGGTTGATTCCGGTGGACTACGCGTCGCATTCGGAGGCGGTGCAGGAGGTCGCTGAGCGGTTGCGCGCCGATCTGGCCGACGTGACTCCGCGGCCCGGCCATGTCCGGATGGTGTCGACGTTGACCGGTGACTGGGTTGATCCGGCGTCGATGGACGCCGGTTACTGGTACGACAACTTGCGGCAGACGGTGCGGTTCGACGCCGCTGTGCGGGTGGCGGTCGAGGCGGGTCACACCATGTTCGTGGAGATCTCCCCGCATCCGGTGTTGACGATGCCGGTGACGGCGATCCTGGATGACGTCGGCGCGAGCGGGCATACGTTGGGCAGCTTGCGTCGTGGTGACGACGATCCGACGCGGTTGCTGATGAACCTCGCGACCGCCCACACGATCGGCCTGCCCGTCGACCTGACGGCCGTCCTCGCCGAGACCGACGTGGTGGCACTGCCCACCTACGCCTTCGAACGGGGACGCTACTGGCTGGACGCGCCCGCGCACCGCGTACGCGACGTCGGCTCGGCCGGCCTCCAGGACACCGGCCACCCGCTGCTCAGCGCGGCCGTACCCGTCGCAGACGACCGGACGGTGGTGCTGACCGGGCGGCTGTCGGTGCGTACCCACCCGTGGCTGGCCGACCACGCCGTCGGCGGGGCGGTGATCGTCCCGGGCACCGGCGTCGTCGACATGGTGGTCCGGGCCGGCGACGAGGTCGACGCCGGCCAGGTGGGCGACCTCACGCTGATCAACCCGCTGGTGCTCCCCGCGACCGGCGCGGTGCAGGTGCAGGTACGAGTGGGCCCGCCCGCCGACACCGGCGAGCGGAGCGTCACCGTGCACTCCCGCCCCGAAGAGGACGCCGACGCCGAGTGGACCCGGCACGCCGAGGGACTCCTGCTGCCGCAGCTGCCCGCCCCGACCGCCGTACCGGGGCAGTGGCCGCCGGCCGACGCCGTCGAGGTCGACGCCGACCTGGACGCCTGGTACGCGCAGACGGCCGAGGGCGGCCTCGGCTACGGCCCCTCCTTCCGGGGGCTGCGCCGGGTGTGGCGCGGCGACGGCGAGGTCTACGCCGAGGTGGCCCTGCCCGAGGAGGCGAGCGCCGACGCGTCCCGCTTCGGGCTGCACCCGGCCCTGTTCGACGCGGCCCTCCAGGCCAGCGGGGTCACCGCCCTGCTCGGCGACGCGGCGGACACCTCGGGGGCGGGCTGGATGCCGTTCGCCTTCCGCTCGGTCGCCCTGCACGCCCACGGCGCCACCCGGCTGCGGGCGCGGCTGCGCCCGCTCGGCCCGGACACCGTCGCGGTCACGCTCGCCGACACCGCCGGCCAGCCGGTCGCCACCGTCGAGTCGCTGACGTTCCGCCCGGTCGCCGCGGGCCGGGCCGACGAGGCCGCCGCCCTGCGCCGCACGTCGGTGTTCCACCTGGACTGGACGCCGCTGACGGACACCGGCGCGGCGGCCGGGGAGGCCCGCTGGGCGCTGCTCGGCGACGACACCCTCGGCCTCGCCGGGGCGCTCGCCGCCGCCGGGCACCCGGTGCGGTCCTACGCCGACCTGGCGGCGCTGGTCGCCGAGATCGGGGAGTCCGGGGACGTACCCGATGTGGTGCTGGACCTGCGCTCCGGCGCGGAGTCGGACCCGCAGCGGGCCGGTGAGGCCGCGCACGACGCGGCCCGCGACGCCCTCGCGCTGGTGCGGCAGTGGTTGGGCGAGCCCCGGCTGGAGCGGTCCCGGCTCGTGCTGCACACCCGGGGCGCCGTCGGCGCGGCCCCGGGCGAGGCCCCGTGCGACCTGGCCCAGGCGAGCCTGTGGGGGCTGGTCCGCTCGGCGCAGTCCGAGCACCCCGGCCGGTTCACGCTGCTCGACACCGACGACGCCGCCGCCTCCCTGGCGGCCGTCCCGGCGGCCGTCGCCTCCGGCGAGCCGCAGCTCGCGCTGCGCGACGGCGCGCCGCTCGTGCCCCGGCTGGCCCGGGCCCGCGACGCCGGTGTGTTGCCGCTGCCCGCCGACGAGGTGCCGTGGCGTCTCGACGTCACCGAGAAGGGCACGCTGGAGAACCTCGCCCTGCTGCCCGGTCCCGAGGCGGGCGGGGAGCTGCCGGCGGGCCACGTCCTGGTCGGGATGCGCGCCTCCGGGCTGAACTTCCGCGACGTGGTGCTGGCCCTCGGCATGGTCCCCGACCAGGAGGTGCTGGGCAACGAGGGCGCCGGCGTGGTGCTCGGCGTGGGGCCGGGCGTCGCCGACCTCGCCCCCGGCGACCGGGTGATGGGCATCTTCTCCGGCTCGTTCGCCTCGGCGGCGGTCACCGACCGCCGGCTGGTCACCCGCATCCCCGACGGCTGGTCCTACACCGACGCCGCCGCCGTGCCCGTGGTCTTCCTGACCGCCTGGTACGGCCTGGTGGAGCTGGCCCGGCTGCGCGCGGGCGAGTCCGTGCTCGTGCACGCGGCGGCCGGCGGCGTGGGCATGGCCGCCGTGCAGATCGCCCGCCACCTCGGCGCGGAGGTCTACGGCACGGCCGGCCCCGGCAAGTGGCCGGCGCTGCGCGACACCGGTTTCGACGACGCGCACCTCGCCTCCTCCCGCAGCCTCGACTTCGCCGACGAGTTCGCCCACCGCACCGGCGGGCGGGGCGTCGACGTGGTGCTCAACGCCCTGCGCGGCGAGTACGTCGACGCGTCGCTGCGGCTGCTCGCCGACGGCGGCCGGTTCGTCGAGATGGGGAAGACCGACAAGCGGGACCCGCGGCGGGTCGCCGCCGACCACCCGGGCGTCAGCTACCAGGTCTTCGATCTCATCGAGGCCGGCCCGGAGAAGATCGGCGCGATGCTGGGCGAGCTGATGGCGCTCTTCGCCGCCGGTGCGCTGCGGCCCCTGCCCCGGCGCACCTGGGACGTCCGGCGCGCCCCCGAGGCGTTCCGCTTCCTCAGCCAGGCCCGGCACGTCGGCAAGCTGGCCCTGAGCATTCCGCAGGCGCCCCGGCTCGACGGCACGGTCCTGGTCTCCGGGGCGACCGGCACCCTCGGCGCGCTGCTCTGCCGGCACCTGGTCACCGCGCACGGCGCCCGGCAGCTGCTGCTGGTCAGCCGGCGCGGCCCGGACGCCGAGGGCGCCGACGAACTGCTCGCCGACCTGAAGGCGCTCGGCGCGGACGTGTCGATCGTCGCCGCCGACCTGGCCGACCCGGACGCCGTGGCGGACGTACTGTCCATGGTGGACCGGCGGCACCCGCTGCGCGCCGTCGTGCACGCCGCCGGCGTCCTCGACGACGCCACCGTCGAGTCGCTCACCCCCGACCGCCTCGCCGCGGTGCTGCGGCCCAAGGTCGACGTGGCGTGGAACCTGCACCGGGCCACCCTCGGCCACGACCTGAGCGCGTTCGTGCTCTTCTCCGCCGCCGCGGGTGTGTTCGGCGGTCCGGGCCAGGGCAACTACGCCGCCGGCAACGCGTTCCTCGACGCCCTGGCGGAGCACCGGCGGGCCCTCGGCCTGCCGGCGGTCGCGCTGGCGTGGGGCCGCTGGGCACAGGCCAGCGGCATGACGGGCCACCTCGACTCGGCCGACATCCGCCGCCTCGACCGGGGCGGCATGGCGGCGCTCTCCGACGCCGAGGGGCTCGCCCTGTTCGACGCTCTCTGGCGCTCGGAGCGGGCGACACTCATGCCCGCGAAGATCGTCACCGGCGTGGCCGCGCCCGGGTCGCCCGTACACCCGCTGCTGACCAACCTGGTCCGCGCCGCCGGCCGCCGGGCCGCGGCCGGCGAGGCCGCCGACGGGCAGGCGTACGCCGAGACGCTGCGCGCCCTGCCCGACGACAAGCGGGTACGCGCCCTGCGCGACCTGGTGCTGGCGCACGTGGCGGTCGTCCTCGGCCACGGCGACCCGGTCGGCATCGAGCCGACCCGCGCGTTCCGGGAACTCGGCTTCGACTCGCTGACCGCCGTGGAGCTGCGCAACCGGCTCGGCGCGGCCACCGGGCTGCGGCTGCCGGCGACGCTGGTCTTCGACAACCCGACGCCCGAGGCGCTCGCCGTCCACCTGGCCGGGCAGTTCGCCCCGGTGAGCCCGGCCGGCGAGCCGTCGGCGGCGGGCCGGGAACTCGACCGGCTGGAGGCGGCGCTCGTCGGGCTGGACCCGGCCGACGACGAGTTCCGCCGGATCACCGACCGGCTGCACGGCCTGCTGGGCCGGCTGACCGAGCGGCAGGCGGACGCGGACGGCGACGACGACCTGGAGTCGGCCACCGCCGAGAACATCTTCGACCTGATCGACCGCGAGCTGGAGACGTCGTGACCACCAGCCGCAACGACATCGGCATGCCGAGTGAGGTAGGTCCACGGTGAGCAACGAGGACGAGAGGTACGTCGAGTACCTGAAGCGTACGACCTCGGAGCTGCGGCGTACCCGGCGTCGGCTGCGCGAGCTGGAGAGCCGGGACTCCGAGCCCATCGCCATCGTGGCGATGAGCTGCCGCTACCCGGGCGGCGTCGACAGCCCCGAGGCGCTGTGGCAGCTCGTGCACGACGGCGGCGACGGGATCGGGCCGTTCCCCGCCGACCGGGGCTGGGACCTGGAGAACCTCTTCCACCCCGATCCCGACCACCCGGGCACCAGTTACGTGCGCGAGGGCGGCTTCGTCTACTCCGCCGCCGACTTCGACGCCGACCTGTTCGGCATCTCGCCCCGCGAGGCCGTCGCCATGGACCCGCAGCAGCGGCTGCTGCTGGAGACCTCCTGGGAGGCGTTCGAGCGGGCCGGGCTGCCGCTGCCGGCCGTCCGGGGCAGCCGTACCGGCGTCTTCGTCGGGGCGTCGTCGCACGGCTACGACGGCATGATGGCGCAGGCCGAGAACGGCGAGGGCCACCTGCTCACCGGCAACGCCACCAGTGTCATCTCCGGCCGTGTCGCGTACACCCTCGGGCTGGAGGGGCCGGCGGTCACAGTCGACACCGCCTGCTCGTCCTCGCTCGTCGCCATCCACCTGGCCGCGCAGGCCCTGCGCAACGGCGACTGCGAGCTGGCCCTGGCGGGCGGCGTGACGGTGATGCCCACCCCGGCGGTCTTCGTCGGCTTCAGCCGGCAGCGCGGTCTCGCCGCCGACGGGCGGTGCAAGGCGTTCGCCGCCGGCGCGGACGGCACCTCGTGGTCCGAGGGCATCGGCATGCTGCTGCTCACCCGGCTCTCCGACGCGCAGCGGCACGGCTACCCGGTGCTCGCCGTGGTACGCGGTAGCGCGGTGAACCAGGACGGCGCGTCCAACGGGCTCAGCGCCCCGCACGGCCCCTCCCAGGTGCGGGTCATCCGCCAGGCCCTCGGCAACGCCCGGCTCACGCCCGAGCAGGTCGACGTGGTGGAGGCGCACGGCACGGGCACCCGGCTCGGCGACCCGATCGAGGCGCAGGCGCTGCTGGCCACGTACGGGCAGGACCGCGACGAGGCCGCGCCGCTGCTGCTCGGGTCGGTGAAGTCGAACATCGGGCACACCCAGGCAGCCGCCGGCGTGGCCGGTGTGATCAAGATGGTGATGGCGATGCGGCACGGCGTCGTGCCGCCCACCCTGCACGTCGACGAGCCGTCGCCGCAGATCGACTGGACCGCCGGGGCCGTCACCCTCGCCACCGCCGCCACGCCGTGGCCGGCCGTGGACCGGCCGCGCCGGGCCGCCGTGTCGTCGTTCGGCGTCTCCGGCACCAACGCGCACACCATCATCGAGCAGGCCCCGGCTCCCGCCGAGACCGAGACCGAGCCGAAGGGCCCGGCGGCCCGCACGGTGGCCCCCGTGCTGCTCTCCGCCCGCTCCGACGCCGCGCTCGCCGCCCAGGCCGGCCGCTGGGCCGCCCGGTTTGCCGCCGACGACACCCTGCGCCCGCTCGACGTGGCCTTCTCGTCGGTGACCTCCCGCTCCACCCTGGACCGCCGCGCCGTGCTGTCCGCGACCGGCCGCGACGACCTGCTCGCGGGGCTGCGCGCCCTCGCCGCCGGGGAACCGGCCGGCACCGTCGTGCTCGGCGCCGGCGCGTCGCGCGGCCAGCTCGCGGTGCTCTTCTCCGGTCAGGGTGCGCAGCGCGCCGGGATGGGCCGCGAGCTGTACGTCGAGTTTCCGGTGTTCGCCGCCGCGTTCGACGAGGTGTGCGGGCACCTGGACAGGGCCCTGCCGCGTCCGCTGAGGGAGGTGCTCTTCGCCGCCGAGGGCTCGGCCGACGCCGAGCTGCTGGACCGGACCGTGTTCACGCAGGCGGGGTTGTTCGCGGTCGAGGTGGCGTTGTTCCGGTTGGTCGAGTCCTTCGGCGTCGCCCCCGACCTGGTCGGCGGCCACTCGATCGGCGAGGTCACGGCCGCGTACGTGGCCGGGGTGCTGTCGCTGGAGCACGCCTGCGCGCTGGTGGCGGCGCGGGGCCGGTTGATGCAGGCGTTGCCCGCCGGTGGTGGGATGCTGGCCGTCGCGGCGGCCGAGGCCGACGTGGCGGCCGCGCTGGACGGGTTGGCCGGTGTGGGGATCGCGGCGGTCAACGGTCCGCAGGCCGTCGTGGTCTCCGGTGCCGTCGACACCCTCGACGAGGTGGAGCGGCTCTGGAAGGACCGGGGTGTACGCGTCCGCCGCCTCACCGTCAGTCACGCGTTCCACAGTCCGTTGATGGAGCCGATGCTCGCCCGGTTCCGCGCGGTGCTCGACAAGCTCACCTTCGGCGCGCCGTCGCTGCCGGTCGTGTCGAACGTGACGGGTGCCCTGGCTGGCGATGAGATCTGCACGCCGGAGTATTGGGTGCGGCACGTGCGCGAGGCTGTGCGGTTCGCCGATGGGGTGACGGCGCTGCGGGCGGCGGGTGTGGATACGTTCCTGGAGGTCGGGCCGCGCAGCGTGCTGACCGCGATGGTCGGCGATGTGCTGCCGGGCGGGGACGGGGTGCTGGCCGTCGCCGCGCAGCGCGTGGACCGGCCCGAGGTGCCCGGGCTGCTGGGCGGGCTGGCCGAGTTGCACGTGCACGGGGTGGCGGTCGACTGGCGGCGGTGGTTCGCCGAGACCGGCGCGCGGCGGGTGGACCTGCCCACGTACGCCTTCCAGCACCAGCGCTACTGGCCCGAGGTCGGCGGCACCGCCGTGACGGCCGTACCGGGTGACGCCGCCGAGGGGGACTTCTGGGCGGCCGTGGAGCGTGGCGACCTGACCGGGGTCGCCGCCCACCTGGCCGTGCAGGACGATCCCGCGGCAGTGGAGGCGCTCGCCCCGGCCGTACCGGTGCTGTCGTCGTGGCGGCGGGCCCGGCAGCGCGACGCCGTGGTGGACGGCTGGACCTACCGGGTCGAGTGGGAGCCCGTACGCCCCGCCGCCGTTCCGGCGCTGACCGGCCGCTGGCTCGTCGTCACCGCCGACAACGACGACGCCGGGGTGGCCGGCACGCTGACCGGTGCCGGCGCCCACGTCGACACCCTGACCGTCGCCCCGGGCGTCGATCGCGCCGAGCTGGCCGGGCTGCTGCGCGGCCACAGCGAGCAGGGCTGGGCCGGCGTGCTCTGCGTGCTGCCCGCGACCGACGGGGCGCTGCCGGACGCCCCGGCTGTCTCCGTCGGCGCCGCGCTGCTGCTCACCCTCACCCAGGCGCTCGCCGATGCGGGCCTGCCCGGCCGGCTCTGGTGCCTCACCCGGGGCGCCGTGCGCGCCGGGGCCGGCGAGACCCTCACCGACCCGTGGGCCGCCCTGGCCTGGGGCCTCGGGCGGGTCGTCGCCCTCGAACAGCCGGACCGCTGGGGCGGCCTGGTCGACCTGCCCGCCCGCGCCGACCGCGCCACGGCCGACGCGCTGCTCGCCGTCCTCGCCGACGCCGGGCACGACCAGGTGGCCGTCCGGCGCAGCGGCATCTTCGGCCGGCGGCTGGTGCCGGCCGTGCCGCCGGTGGGTGTGGGTTGGCGGCCTGCCGGGACGGTGCTGGTGACCGGTGGTACGGGTGCGTTGGGTCGGCATGTGGCGCGTTGGTTGCTGGCGAACGGGGCCGGTGAGGTGGTGCTGGCTTCGCGGCGGGGTCCGGGAGTGCCGGGTGCGGCGGAGTTGGTGGCCGAGTTGGGTGCGGTGCGGGTGGTGGGGTGTGACGTCACCGACCGGGCCGCCGTCGAGGCTCTGGTCTCCGGGCTGCCGGAGCTGACCGCCGTCGTGCACACCGCCGGCGTGATCGACGACGGCGTCCTCGACGGGCTCGACCTGACCCGGATGCAGGCCGTCCTCGACGGCAAGGTCCGCGCCGCCCGGGTTCTGCACGAGGCCACCGCCCACCGCGACCTCGACGCGTTCGTGCTCTTCTCCTCCCTCGCCGGCGTCATCGGCAGCGCCGGGCAGGGCAACTACGCGGCGGCCAACGCCTATCTCGACGCGTTCGCGGCCTGGCGACGCGACCAGGGCCTGCCCGCCACCGCCATCGCCTGGGGCGCCTGGGCCGAGGACGGCATGGCCGCCGCCCTGACCGCCCGGCTCGCCCGGGGCGGGGTCGACGCGCTCCCCGCCGCCGAGGCCGTCACCGCCCTCGGCCGGCTGGTCAACACCGCCGAGCCGGCGGTCACCGTCGCCGCCGTCGACTGGGGACGCCTCGCCGCCTCCTGGGGCCGGCCCACGCCACTGATCGCCGCCCTGCCCGGGGTGCCCGCCGTGCCCACCGGTCCCGTCCGCGCCGTGGTGGTCGGCCGGTCCCTGCCGCAGCTCGCCGACCTCGTACGCACCCAGGCCGCCGTCGTGCTCGGCTACCCGGCCGGGCGGCCGCTGCCCGAGCGCACCTTCCGTGACCTCGGCTTCGACTCGCTCACCGCCGTCGAGCTGCGCAACCGGCTGACCGCCGAGACCGGTATGACCCTGCCCGCCACGCTGGTCTTCGACCACCCCACGGTCGCCGAACTCGCCGCCCACCTGCACGGCCTCACCGCCGGGCACACCACCGGCGAGGTGGTCGCCGACGGCACCGGCCGTGACCGCGAACCGATCGCCATCGTCGCGATGAGCTGCCGCTTCCCCGGCGGGGTCACCTCGCCCGAGCAGCTCTGGGACCTGCTGGCCACCGGCACCGACGCGCTGAGCCTGATGCCCGGCGAGCGCGGCTGGAACCTCGCCGAGCTGTACCACCCCGACCCCGAGCACCTCGGTACCAGCTACGTCCGGGAGGGCGGCTTCGTCGCCGGTGCCGGCGAGTTCGACCCGGCGTTCTTCGGCATCAGCCCCCGCGAGGCCCTCGCCATGGACCCGCAGCAGCGGCTGCTGCTGGAGACCACCTGGGAGGCGTTCGAGCGGGCCCGGATCGACCCGACCGCCCTGCGCGGCAGCCGCACCGGCGTATACGTCGGCACCAACGGCCAGGACTACGGCTCGCTGCTGATGGCCACCGGGGACGTCGACGAGAACTACCTAGCCACCGGCACCTCCGCCAGCGTCATCTCCGGCCGGCTGGCGTACACCTTCGGGCTGCACGGCCCGGCCGTCACCGTCGACACGGCCTGCTCGTCGTCGCTGGTCGCGATGCACCTGGCCGCGCAGGCCCTTCAGACGGGGGAGTGCGACCTGGCCCTGGCCGGCGGCGCCACCGTGATGGCCACCCCCGGCATCTTCGTCGGCTTCTCCCGCCAGCGCGGTCTCGCCGCCGACGGCCGGTGCAAGCCGTTCGCCGGAGCGGCGGACGGCACCGGCTGGGGCGAGGGCGTCGGCCTGCTGGTGCTCCAGCGGCTCTCCGACGCCCGCCGCGACGGCAACCCGGTCCTCGCCGTGCTGCGCGGCAGCGCCGTCAACCAGGACGGCGCCTCCAACGGCCTCACCGCCCCCAACGGCCCCGCCCAGCAGCGGGTGATCCGGCAGGCCCTCGCGAACGCCGGACTCACCGCCGAGCAGGTGGACGCCGTCGAGGCGCACGGCACCGGCACCACCCTCGGCGACCCGATCGAGGCGCAGGCCCTCATCGCCACGTACGGCCAGGACCGGCCCGCCGACCGGCCGTTGTGGCTCGGCTCGATCAAGTCGAACATCGGGCACACCCAGGCGGCGGCGGGTGTGGCCGGGGTGATGAAGATGGTGCTGGCGATGCGGCACGGGGTGCTGCCGCCCACGCTGCACGTGGACGAGCCCACCCCGCACGTCGACTGGACCGGCGGCAGCGTCGAGCTGCTCACCTCCGCCCGGCCGTGGGAGCCGGCCGACGGGGTACGCCGCGCCGCCGTGTCCTCGTTCGGGATCAGCGGCACCAACGTGCACACCATCCTCGAACAGGCCCCCGCCGACGAGCCGAAGCCCGGACCGGCGGCCGACGTGCCGACCGGGGAGCTGCCCTGGGTGCTCTCCGGGCGCACCGTCGACGCCCTCACCGCCCGCACCCGGGACCTGCGCGAGCACCTTGGCACAGTGGACGACGACGCGCTCGCCGACGTCGGCTGGTCGCTGGCCGCCACGCGCGCCGCCCACGACCACCGGGCCGTCGTCTTCGCCGCCGACCGCGACGACCTGGCCGCGTCCCTCGACGCGCTCGCCGCCGGCCGGCCCGGCCCGCAGACCGTCACCCGCGTCCCCGGCACGCCGGGCGAGGTCGCGTTCGTCTTCCCGGGCCAGGGATCGCAGTGGGCCGGGATGGCCGCCGAGCTGCTCGACACCGCCCCCGTCTTCGCGGAGACGTTCGCCGCCTGCGCCGACGCGCTGCGCCCGTACGTCGACTGGTCACCGGCCGACGTGGTGCGCGGCGCGCCCGACGCCCCGTCGCTGGAGCGCGTCGACGTCGTGCAGCCCACCCTGTTCGCGGTCAGCGTCTCGCTCGCCGCGCTCTGGGAGTCGTACGGGGTGCGCCCCGGAGCCGTCGTCGGCCACTCCCAGGGGGAGATCGCCGCCGCGTACGTCGCCGGTGGCCTCACCCTCGACGACGCGGCGGCCGTGGTCGCGCTGCGCAGCCGGATCATCGCCGGCATCGCCGGGGACGGCGGCATGGTCTCGGTCGCCACCACCGCCGACGAGGCCACCGCGACGATAGCCCGCTGGGCCGGCCGCATCGCCCTGGCCGCCGTCAACGGACCCACCTCCGTCGTGGTCTCCGGCGACGGCGCCGCCCTCGACGAGCTCGTCGCCCACTACGAGTCCCGCGAGGTGCGGGTGCGCCGCGTCCCCGTGGACTACGCCTCCCACTCCGCCCACGTCGAGCAACTGCGCGAGCAGCTCCTGGAACTGCTCGCCGGGCTGCGGCCCCGCACCGGCGAGGTCCGGTTCCGCTCCACCGTCGAGGGGGACTGGCTCGACACCGCCGCCCTCGACGCGGACTACTGGTACCGCAACCTGCGGCAGACCGTCCGCTTCGACAAGGCGGTACGCAGCCTCGTCGCCGCCGGCTACCAGACCTTCGTCGAGGTCAGCGCCCACCCCGTGCTGACGATGGCCGTGCAGGAGAGCGTCGAGCTGGCCGCCGCCGACCCGGACGCGGTCACCGTCACCGGCAGCCTGCGCCGGGGCGAGGGCGGCCTCGGCCGCTTCCTGCGCGCCGTGGCCGAGGTCTGGGCCGGAGGTACGGCCGTGGACTGGCGGCCCGCCTTCGCCGGCCTCGCCGGGCGTCGCCTCGACCTGCCCACGTACCCGTTCCAGCGGCAGCTCTACTGGCCGCAGCCGTCGACCGCGCCCGCCCCCGCGGTCGGGACCGCCGGTGCCGTGGCCGACGACGAGGTCGACGCCCGGTTCTGGGCGGCCGTCGAGGCGGAGGACCTGACCGCACTCACTGCCGAACTCTCCGCCACGACCGAGCCGAGGCCCGTCCCGGAGACGGCGTTCGCCGACGTGCTGCCGGTGCTCGCCGCCTGGCGTCGCCGGCACCGCGACCAGGCCACCGTGGACTCGTGGCGGTACCGGGACAGTTGGACGCCCGTCGCCCCCGACGCCTCCGGCGAGCCGGCCGTCACCGGCACCTGGTGGCTGCTTACCGGCCCCGACGACACCGGCGCGGCCGAGGCCGACTTCTGCGCCGAGGCGTTGCGGCGCCACGGCGGCACCGTCGTACCGCTGGCGCTGGACGCCGACCGCACGGACCGCGCGGCGCTCGCCGCCCGGCTGCGCGACCTCGCCGACGGCGGCCCCCGCCCCGCCGGGATCGTGTCGCTGCTGTCGCTCGACGAGACGCCCGCCCCGGCGTACCCGTCCGTGCCGGTCGGCTTCGCCGGCACCGTCACCCTCGTGCAGGCGCTCGGTGACGCCGGCGTCCGCGCGCCCCTGTGGTGCCTCACCCGGGGCGCCGTCGCGACCGGCCCAGCCGACCCGCTGCCGCACCCGCTCCAGCAGCTCACCTGGGGCTTCGGCCGGGTCGCCGCGCTGGAGCACCCGGACCGCTGGGGCGGCCTCGTGGACCTGCCCGACGAGCTCGACGATGCGGCCGGCCGTCGGCTCGTGCGCGTCCTCGCCGGTGCCGACGGGGAGGACCAGGTCGCGCTGCGGTGGGCCGGCGCGTTCGGCCGGCGACTGCTGCACGCCCCGCTCGGCGACACGCCCGCCCCGCGCGCCTGGCGGCCCTCCGGCACCGCCCTGGTCACCGGCGGCACCGGCGCGCTCGGCGGGCACATGGCCCGCTGGCTCGCCGCCAACGGCGCCGCCCACCTGGTGCTGGTGAGCCGGCGCGGCCGGCAGGCCGAGGGCATCGCCGACCTCGAGGCCGAGTTGGTCGCACTGGGCGCCCGGGTGACCGTCGCCGCCTGCGACGCCGCCGACCGCTCGGCGCTCGCCGCCGTCCTCGCCGACCTGCCGTCCGAGCACCCGCTGACCACCGTCGTGCACACCGCAGCCGTGCTCGACGACTCGGTGATCAACTCGCTGACGCTGGACCAGGTCGACTACGCGCTCAGCGCGAAGGTCACCGCCGCGCTGAACCTGCACGAGCTGACCCGCGAGCTGGACCTCGACGCGTTCATCCTGTTCTCGTCGATGGCCGGCACCGTCGGCAGCTCCGGCGTGGGCAACTACGCCCCCGGCAACGCGTTCCTCAACGCCCTCGCCGAGCAC
Organism: Micromonospora echinospora; assembly: GCF_014203425.1. NCBI lineage: Bacteria > Bacillati > Actinomycetota > Actinomycetes > Micromonosporales > Micromonosporaceae > Micromonospora > Micromonospora echinospora. The sequence goes on along the minus strand of NZ_JACHJC010000001.1, from coordinate 5,159,173 downwards.
CGCCGCGCCCTCGGCCTGCCCGCCACCTCCATCGGTTGGGGCGCCTGGGGCGGCGGCGGCATGGCCGACGGCGAGTTCGGCCGGATGCTGCACCGCCACGGCGCACCCGAGATGCCGCCGCGGCTCGCCGTCGCGGCCCTGCACCAGGCCGTCGAGCACGACGAGACGTTCCTGACCATCTCGAACATCGCCTGGGAGCGGTTCTTCGTCGCGTTCACCGCCACCCGACCCGGCCCGCTGATCTCGGAGATCCCCGAGGCGCAGCGGTTGCAGGCCACCAAGGGACTGGCCGAGACGAAGGAGACCGACGAGGCCGGCCCGGCCGGCGCGTTCACCCGGATGAGCGCCGCCGAGCGCCAGCAGGCGCTGCTCGACCTGGTCCGCGACCAGGCGGCCACGGTCCTCAGGTACGCCGACGGCCAGGCCGTCGACCCGCACCACGCGTTCCGCGACCTCGGCTTCGACTCGGTGACCGCGGTGGAGCTGCGCAACCGGCTCGCCACCGCCACCTCGCTGCGGCTGCCGGTGACCCTGGTCTTCGACTACCCGTCGCCGACCGCGCTCGCCCGGCACCTGCACGAGGAACTGGGCGGGGAGGCCGCCGTGGCCGTCGAGGCCGCCCCGGTGGCGTTCGGCGACGACGAGCCGGTGGCCATCGTGGCCATGTCCTGCCGCTTCCCCGGCGGGGCCAACGATCCCGAGCGGTTCTGGCAGATGCTGCACGCCGGCCGCGACGCCGTGTCGGACCTCCCCGGCGATCGGGGTTGGGACGTCGAGCGCCTCTACGACCCCGACCCCTATTCCACCGGCACCTCCTACGTCCGCAGCGGCGCCTTCCTCTACGAGGCGGCGGAGTTTGATGCCGGTTTCTTCGGGATTTCCCCCCGCGAGGCGTTGGCCATGGACCCGCAGCAGCGGTTGTTGCTGGAGGTTTCGTGGGAGGCGGTCGAGCGGGCAGGGGTTGAGCCTGGGGTTCTGCGGGGTTCGCGAACAGGGGTGTTCGTGGGCACGAATGGTCAGGACTATGGGGCCCTGCTGATGGTGGCGGGGGACGAGGTGGAGGGCTTCGCGGGGACGGGCAACGCCGCGAGTGTGGTGTCGGGTCGGGTGGCGTACGCGTTGGGGTTGGAGGGGCCGGCGGTGTCGGTGGACACGGCGTGTTCGTCGTCGCTTGTGGCGCTGCACCTGGCGGTGCAGTCGCTGCGGCGTGGCGAGTGCGACCTGGCCCTCGCCGGTGGCGTGACCGTGATGGCGACGCCCGGGCTGTTCGTGGAGTTCTCCCGGCAGCGGGGCCTGGCGGCCGACGGCCGGTGCAAGGCGTTCGCGGCGGCTGCGGACGGCACGGGCTGGGGCGAGGGTGTGGGCGTGCTGCTGGTGGAGCGGCTGTCGGACGCGCGGCGCAACGGTCACGAGGTGCTGGCGATCGTGCGGGGCAGCGCCGTCAACCAGGACGGCGCCTCGAACGGGCTGACCGCCCCGAACGGCCCGTCGCAGCAGCGGGTGATCCGGCAGGCGCTGGCGTCGGCGCGGCTCTCCGCGGCCGACGTGGACGTGGTCGAGGCGCACGGCACCGGCACGACGCTCGGTGACCCGATCGAGGCGCAGGCCCTGCTCGCCACGTACGGGCAGGAGCGCGAGGAGCCGCTGCTGCTCGGCTCGGTCAAGTCGAACATCGGCCACACCCAGGCCGCCGCCGGTGTCGCCGGTGTGATCAAGATGGTGCTGGCGATGCGGGAGGGCGTGGTTCCCGCGACGCTGCACGTGGACGAGCCGTCGCCGCACATCGACTGGACCTCCGGGGCCGTCGAGCTGGCGATCGAGTCGCGGCCGTGGCCGGCCGTGGACCGGGCGCGCCGGGCGGCGGTGTCGTCGTTCGGCATCTCCGGCACGAACGCCCACGTGATCATCGAACTGCCCGAGGACCTGCCCACCGAGAGCGCGGAACCCGAGACCGCCGCCGGCCGGAGCGCGGGGCTCGTGGCTTCCGACGTCGTCGTCTGGGCGGTGTCGGGGCGGTCGAAGGGCGCCCTGGCCGGTCAGGCCGCCCGCCTGGCCCGGCATGTCCGCGCGCACGCTGCCATCGACACGGCGGCGGTGGGCTGGTCTCTCGCCGTCACGAGGTCGGTGTTCGACCAGCGGGCGGCTGTGGTCGGGTCGGGCGTGGAGGAGTTGCTGGCGGGGCTGGACGCTCTGTCCGTCGGCGCGCCGGCGGGGAACCTCGTCACGGGTACGGCCTCCGGAACCGGTGCGGTGTTCGTGTTTCCGGGTCAGGGTGCGCAGTCGGCGCGGATGGCGGCGGGCCTGGTGGGTCGTGTGCCGGTGTTCGACGCGCGCCTGGCGGAGTGTCAGCGGGCCCTCGCGCCGTATCTGGATGTGGACCTGGTGTCGGTGTTGACCGGTGAGGACGAGTCGTGGCTGGAGCGGGTGGAGGTCGTGCAGCCGGTGCTGTGGGCTGTCGGTGTGGCGTTGGCGGCGGTGTGGCAGCACGCCGGGGTCACCCCGGTGGCGGTGGTCGGTCATTCGCAGGGTGAGATCGGTGCCGCGTGCGTGGCCGGGATTCTCTCCCTGGAGGATGCGGCGAGGGCTGTGGCGCTGCGGTCGCGGGCGCTGACGGTGCTGCGGGGCACCGGCACGATGGCGTCGGTCGACTTGTCTGCTGAGGCGGTCGCGGGGCGGCTGCCGGGCTTCCCCGGGGTGGGCGTCGCGGCGGTGAACGGTCCGTCGACTGTGGTGGTGTCGGGTCCGCCGCAGCCGGTTGCCGACCTGGTGGCGGCCTGCCAGGTCGACGGGGTGCGGGCGCGGTTGATTCCGGTGGACTATGCGTCGCATTCGGAGGCGGTGCAGGAGGTGGCGGAGCGGTTGCGCGCCGATCTGGCCGGCGTGACGCCGCGACAGGGCAACGTCCGGCTCGTCTCCACCCTCACCGGGGACTGGGTGGACCCGTCCTCGATGACGGCGGACTACTGGTACGACAACCTGCGGCAGACGGTGCGGTTCGACGCCGCTGTGCGGGTGGCGGTCGAGGCGGGTCACACCATCTTCGTGGAGATCTCCCCGCATCCGGTGTTGACGATGCCGGTGACGGCGATCCTGGATGACGTCGGCGCGAGCGGGCATACGTTGGGCAGCTTGCGTCGTGGTGACGACGATCCGACGCGGTTGCTGATGAACCTCGCGACCGCCCACGCGATCGGCCTGCCCGTCGACCTGACGGCCGTCCTCGCCGAGACCGACGTGGTGGCACTGCCCACCTACGCCTTCGACCGCGGCCGATTCTGGCCCACCGCCGTGACCGGGCAGGACGGCGCCGAGGAGACCCCGAACGGCGTCGACTCCGCGTTCTGGGCGGCCGTCGAACGCGAGGACCTGGCCGCGCTCGCGGAACTCACCGAGCAGGACGCGACGGAATCCCTGGAGCGGCTGGGCGGGGCCCTGCCCGTGCTCGCCTCCTGGCGACGCCGGCAGCGCAACCGGTCCGCCCTGGACGACCTGCGCTACCGCACCGTCTGGCAGCCGTACACCGGCACGCCCGTCAGCTTCCTCCCCGGCGCCTGGTGGGTGATCGCCGACGCGCGGCACCCGGAGGAGGGCGAGGCCGCCGTCGCCGAGCTGTCCCGCCGGGGCGCCGACGTCCGGCTGGTGTCGCTGCCGGAGAACCTGACCGACCGGGCCGCCCTCACCGCACACCTGAGCGGTGTCACCCGTACCTCCGACGGCGGAGCGGCCCCGGTCGACGGGGTCCTGTCCCTGCTCGCCCTCGCCGACGGCGCGGTCGACGACACCCAGCCGGTGCCGCCGTTCCTCGCCCGGTCGCTGGCGCTGATCCAGGCGCTCGGGGACCTCGACGTCGCCGCGCCGCTGTGGTGCGTCACCCGGGGCGCCGCCGGCACCACCCGGGGCGGCACCGCCGGCCGCCCGGAGCAGTCGCTGCTCTGGGGCCTCGGCCGGGTCGTGGCCCTCGAACACCCCGAGCGGTGGGGCGGCCTGGTCGACGTTCCGGCCACCCTGGACGACCACGGCTGGGACCTGCTCTGCGCCGCCCTCGCCGGCCTTGACGGCGAGGACCAGCTAGCGGTCGACGGCGCCACCGTCCTCGTCCGCCGGCTGGTACGCGCGCCCGGCGGCGAGGCACCCACCGACGAGGCCGGCTACCCGGGCACGACGCTGGTCACCGGCGGCACCGGCGCGCTCGGCGCGGAGGTGGCCCGCTGGCTGGCCGCCCGGGGCGCCGAGCACCTGATGCTCGTCAGCCGCCGCGGCGCGGACGCCCCCGGCGCCACGGCACTCGTCCGTGAGCTGACCGGGGCGGGCACCCGGGTGACCGTCGCGGCCTGCGACGTGGCCGACCGGGCGGCGCTGGCCAAGCTGCTCGACGAGGTGCCCGCCGACGCGCCGCTGACCAGCGTCGTGCACGCCGCCGGCGTGCTGGAGGACGGGGTGCTCGACGGGCTCACCCCCGACCGGCTCGCCACCGTCCTGCGACCCAAGGTGCTCGGCGCCCTGCACCTGCACGAGCTCACCCTCGGGCGGGAACTGCGCGCGTTCGTGCTGTTCTCCGCGATGGCCGGCCAGCTCGGCGCCGCCGGTCAGGGCAGCTACGCCGCCGCCAACGCCTACCTCGACGCGCTCGCCGAGCAGCGGCACCGCCAGGGCCTGCCGGCCACCTCGGTCGCCTGGGGCCCCTGGACGGCCGGCGGGATGGCCGCCACCGACCAGGCCGTCGAGGAGCGCCGCCGGCGTACCGGCGTGGCCCGCCTCGACACCGGGCCCGCGCTCACGGCGCTCGCGCAGTGCGTCGCGCGGGGCGAGCCGGCGACGATGGTGACCGACATCGACTGGGCCCGCTACGTGCCCGGCTTCGTGGCCGTGCGGCCCAGCCCGCTCATCGCGGGTGTGGCCGAGGCACGGCGGGCCGTCGCCGAGCGGGCCGAGGACACCGGCGTCTCCGCGGAGTCCCTGGCCGCCCTGCTCGCCGGGCAGACCGACGCCGAACGACGCAAGACCCTGCTGGAGCTGGTACGCGGGCAGGCCGCCGCGGTGCTCGGGCACGCCTCGATGGATGCCGTCGAGCCGGACCGGGCGTTCCGCGAACTCGGCTTCGACTCGCTGACCGCCGTGGAGCTGCGTAACCGGCTCACCGCGGCGACCGGCGTGCGGCTGCCCGCCACCGTGGTCTTCGACTACCCGACCGCCGCCGGGCTGGCCGAATACGTGCGGGCCGCGATCGTCGACGGCGGCGTGGCCGGGATCGCACCGGTCTTCGGTGAGCTGGACAGGTTGGAAGCGGCACTCTCCGGCTCGGCGCCGGACCGCAGCGCCCGAATTCGGATCACCGAACGGCTGCGGGCGCTGCTGGCCTCCCTCAACGAGGCCGACGCCCCGGCGGACGGCGACACCGTCACCGAGAAGCTCCAGGACGCGACGCCGGACGAGGTCTTCGACTTCATCGACCGCGAGCTGGGGATGTCCTGAAGTGATCGCTGCTACGACGACGGGTCAACACAAGGAGTGCGCGGTCCATGGCTGACGAGGCGAAGCTTCTCGACTACCTCAAGCGGGTCACCGCTGACCTGCACCAGGTGCGCCAGCGCCTGCGCGAGGTGGAGGCCGGTGAACAGGAACCGGTCGCCATCGTCTCCATGAGCTGCCGCTTCCCCGGCGGGGTGCGCTCTCCCGAGGACCTGTGGGAGGTGGTCGCGTCCGGCCGGGACGTGGTCACCGACTTCCCCGAGGACCGCGGCTGGGACCTCGGGTCGCTCTACGACAGCGACCCCGAACAGAGCGGCACGTCGTACACGCGGCAGGGCGGCTTCGTCCACGACCTGGCCGACTTCGACCCGGGCTTCTTCGCGATCTCCCCCCGCGAGGCGCTGGCGATGGACCCGCAGCAGCGCTGGCTGCTGGAGACATCGTGGGAGGCCCTGGAGCGGGCCGGCATCGACCCGCACTCGCTGCGCGGCAGCCGCACCGGCGTCTTCGCCGGCAGCACCGGCCAGGACTACGGCACAGTGCTGATGGGTGCCGCGCAGGGCCTGGAGGGGCACCTGATGACCGGCAACGCCGGCAGCGTGGTCTCCGGCCGGATCGCCTACACCTTCGGGCTGGAGGGCCCGGCGGTCACCATCGACACCGCCTGCTCGTCCTCGCTGGTCGCCCTGCACCTGGCGGGGCAGGCGCTGCGGCAGCGGGAGTGCACCCTGGCGATCGTCGCCGGGGTCACCGCCATGTGCACCCCGGCCGCCTTCGTCGAGTTCTCCCGGCAGCGCGGCCTCGCCGCCGACGGCCGCTGCAAGGCGTTCGCCGCCGCCGCCGACGGGACCGGCTGGTCCGAGGGCGTCGGCGTCCTGGTGCTGGAGCGGCTGTCGGACGCGCAGCGCAACGGCCACCCCGTCCTCGCCGTGGTGCGGGGCAGCGCCGTCAACCAGGACGGCGCCTCCAACGGCCTGAGCGCCCCGAACGGGCCGTCGCAGCAGCGGGTGATCCAGCAGGCGCTGGCCAACGCCGGCCTCGCCACCGGCGGCGTGGACGTGGTGGAGGCGCACGGCACGGGCACCCGGCTCGGCGACCCGATCGAGGCGCAGGCGCTGCTGGCCACGTACGGGCAGGACCGCGACGAGGCCGCGCCGCTGCTGCTCGGGTCGGTGAAGTCGAACATCGGTCACGCCCAGGCAGCCGCCGGCGTGGCCGGTGTGATCAAGATGGTGATGGCGATGCGGCACGGCGTCGTGCCGCCCACCCTGCACGTGGACGAGCCGACGCCCGAGGTCGACTGGTCGGCCGGCGAGGTGTCGCTGGTGACCGAGGCGACGCCGTGGCCGGCGGTGAGCCGGCCGCGCCGCTCGGCCGTCTCCTCGTTCGGGGTGTCCGGCACCAACGCCCACACCATCCTGGAGCAGGCTCCGGCGCCCCAGCAGTCCCCGTCGGCCGCCGCCGCGTTGCTGGTCGAGCGGCCGGTCGTGCCGGTGCCGGTGTCGGCCCGGGACGCGGCCGGCCTCGCCGCGCAGGCGGGCCGCTGGGCGGCCCGGATCGCCGCCGACGAGACCCTGCGGCCCCTGGACGTGGCCTTCTCGTCGGTCACCTCACGCTCCACCCTGGAGCACCGGGCCGTGGTCTCCGCGACCGGCCGTGAGGAGTTGCTGGGCGGGTTGCGTGCCCTGGCCGCCGGGCAGCCGTCGGGTGCGGTTGTCGTGGGCCAGGCCGGCGGCCGGGGTTCGTTGGCGGTGCTGTTCTCGGGTCAGGGTGCGCAGTGTGCCGGGATGGGCCGGGAGTTGTACGCCGAGTTTCCGGTGTTCGCTGCGGCGTTCGACGAGGTGTGCGGGCACCTGGATGCGCTGCTGCCGCGCCCGTTGAGGGAGGTGCTCTTCGCCGCCGAGGGCTCGGCCGACGCCGAGCTGCTGGACCGGACCGTGTTCACGCAGGCGGGGTTGTTCGCGGTCGAGGTGGCGTTGTTCCGGTTGGTCGAGTCCTTCGGGGTCGTGCCGGATTTCGTGGGTGGGCATTCGGTCGGTGAGGTCACGGCCGCGTACGTGGCGGGTGTGTTGTCGCTGGAGCATGCCTGCGCGTTGGTGGCGGCGCGGGGTCGGTTGATGCAGGCGCTGCCGGCCGGTGGTGGGATGCTGGCGGTCGCGGCGGCCGAGGCTGACGTGGCGGCTGCGCTGGACGGGTTGGCCGGTGTGGGGATCGCGGCGGTCAATGGTCCGCAGGCTGTTGTGGTCTCCGGTGGCGTTGAGGCCCTCGACGAGGTGGAGCGGCTCTGGAAGGACCGGGGTGTACGCGTCCGCCGCCTCACCGTCAGTCACGCGTTCCACAGTCCGTTGATGGAGCCGATGCTCGCCGGTTTCCGGGCCGTTCTCGACGGGTTGGAGTTCGCCGCGCCGGTGCTGCCGGTCGTGTCGAACGTGACCGGTGCGCTGGCCGACGCCGACGAGATCCGTACCGTCGATTACTGGGTGCGTCACGTCCGGCAGGCGGTGCGTTTCGCTGACGGGGTGGCCGCGCTGCGCGCCGCTGGCGCGGACACGTTCCTGGAGATCGGCCCCCGCAGCGTGCTGACCGCGATGGTCGGCGACATCCTGCCCGCCGACGACGGGGTGCTGGCCGTCGCCGCGCAGCGCGTGGACCGGCCCGAGGTGCACGGGCTGCTGGGCGGGCTGGCCGAGTTGCACGTGCACGGCGTGCCGGTGACTTGGACGCAGTGGTTCGCCGAGACCGGCGCCCGGCGGGTGGACCTGCCCACGTACGCCTTCCAGCACCAGCGCTACTGGCCCGAGGCGGGCGCCGGGTGGACCGGCGACGTCACCGCCGTCGGCCTGCGCCCCGCGCAACACCCCTTGCTCGGGGCCGCCGTCGGCGTCGCGCACGCCGAGGGCTTCCTGTTCACCGGCCGGCTGGCCCGGCGTACCCACCCGTGGATCTGTGACCACGTCGTCTTCGACACCGTGCTGCTGCCCGGCACGGGCTTCGTCGAACTCGCCCTCCAGGCCGGCGCGCACGTCGGCGCGGACCACGTCCGCGAACTCACCCTGGAGTCGCCGCTGATCCTGCCGGAGACCGGGGGCGTCGACATCCAGCTCTGGATCGGCCCGGCCGACGAGACCGGCTGCCGGTCCGTGTCGCTGCACTCCGCCCAGGACGGCGAGCCGACCGAGGGCGCGGGCGAGCGGACCTGGACCCGCAACGCCAGCGGCGTGCTGGCCAGCGGCCTCGCCGTCCCGAGCGGCCCCGCCGACTGGTCCGACCTGACCACCTGGCCGCCGCCGGGCGCCACCGAGGTCGGCACCGACGACCTCTACCTGAACCTCGCCGCCCAGGGCTACGACTACGGCCCGTCCTTCATCGCCCTGCGCTCCGCGTGGCGGCGCGGCGACGACCTCTTCGCCGAGCTGGTGCTGCCCGAGGCCCCCGCCGCCGAGGCCGGCGGGTACGGCCTGCACCCGGCCCTGCTCGACGCGGCGCTGCACACCCTCGGCCTGACCACGCCGGCCGGAGAGCCTTCAGGGGCGGGCATGCCCCCGGGGTACGGCCGGCTGCCGTTCTCCTGGAACGACGTCGCCCTGCACGGCGCCGGAGCCGCGGCGGCCCGCGTCCGGGTCTCGCACACCGGCCCCGACAGCATCTCGCTGCTGCTCACCGACGTCACCGGCGCGCCCGTCATCTCCGTCGGCTCCCTGGTCCTGCGGCCGGTCTCCGCCGACCAGCTCCGCACCGCCTCCGGCGGCGGCACCGAGTCGCTCTTCCAGGTCGAGTGGGCGCCGCTCGCGCTGCCCGCCGGCCCGTCCACAGTCGACTGGGCGGTCATCGGCGACGCCGCGGCGCTCACCGACGCGGTCGCGGCCACCGGCACGGCCGTGGCGGCGTACCCCGACCTGACGGCCCTGGCCACGGCGATGGACGACGGGACGGACGCGCCCGGCGTGCTGGTCCTGCCGTTGCTCGACCCGCCCGCGTCGGCGGACGTGCCGCGCGCCGTCGCCGAGGCGACCCACCGGGTGCTTGCCGTGCTCCAGCAGTTCCTCGCCGAGGAGCGCTACGCGGTGTCCCGGCTGGTGGTGCTGACCTCGGGCGCGGTCGCCACCGACCGGGACGCCGACCTGACCGACCTGGCCGGCGCCGCCGTGATCGGCCTGCTCCGCTCCGCCCAGTCGGAGAACCCCGACCGGTTCGTGCTTGTCGACGTCGACGACGTGGCCGGCTGTGCCGCCGCGCTCGTCCCGGCCGCCGCGACCGACGAACCGCAGGTCGTGATCCGCGCGGGCGTCGCCGCCGGCGCCCGGCTCACCCGGGTTCCCGCCCCGGCCGAGCCGCCGGCCGCCCCGTTCGACTCCGACGGCACCGTCCTGATCACCGGCGCCACCGGCACCCTCGGCCAGCTGATGAGCCGGCACCTGGTCAGCACGTACGGCGTCCGGCACCTCATCCTCACCAGCCGGCGCGGCCGCGCCGCCGGGGGCGTCGCGGAGCTCTGCGCCGAGCTGGAGGCGCTCGGCGTGAGCGTCACCGTCGCCGCCTGCGACGTCGCCGACCGCGCCGCCGTGGCCGAGCTGCTGGCCGGCATCCCGGCGGAGCACCCCCTCACCGCCGTCGTCCACGCCGCCGGCGTCCGCGACGACGGCGTCATCTCCTCGCTCACCCCCGAGCGGATGGACGGCGTGCTGCGGCCCAAGGTCGACGCCGCGTGGCACCTGCACGAGCTGACCGCCGACCTCGGCCTGAAGGCGTTCGTCTCGTACTCCTCGCTGGCCGCCACCGCAGGCGGCCCGGGCCAGGGCAACTACGCCGCCGCCAACGCGTTCCTCGACGGGCTGGCCCAGCACCGCAAGGCGCGCGGCCTCGCCGCGCTCACCCTCGCCTGGGGCCTCTGGGCCGACCGCAGCGGCATGACCACCGAGCTGGACGACGTCCACCTCAACCGGATCTCCCGCTCCGGCGTCGCCGCCATGGAGGCCGAGGAGGGGCTCGCGCTCTTCGACGCGGCCTGCCGCACCACCGACGCCGCGCTCGTCCCGGCCCGGCTGGACCTCGCCGCGATGAAGGTGCAGTTCGCCGGCGGGAGCATCCCGCCGCTGTACCGGGCGCTGATCCGCACGCCCGCGCGCGCCGCCGCGGCCACCACCGGCGCGTCACTGGTGCAGCAGCTCGCCGGGCTGGGCGACGCCGAGCGGGCCGCCGCGCTGGTCGAGATCGTCCGCGGGCAGGCCGCCGCCGTGCTCGGCTACCCCGACCCGGCGGCCATCGAGCCGCGCCGGGCGTTCAGCGAGTTCGGCTTCGACTCGCTGACCGCCGTCGAGATGCGCAACCGGCTCAACAACGCCTTCGGGATGCGGCTGCCGGCCACCCTCGTCTTCGACTACCCGACCCCGCACGACCTGGCGGGCTTCCTGGGTACGGAGATCGCCGGCACCCCGGTCCCCGTGCGACCCGCGACGACCACCGTGCCGGTCGGCGACGACGAGCCCCTCGCGATCATCGGCATGGCCTGCCGGCTGCCCGGCGGCGTGTGGTCGCCCGACGACCTGTGGCGGCTGGTGGTCGACGGCGTCGACGCGATCAGCGACCTGCCGACCGACCGTGGCTGGGACCTCGACAGCCTCTACAGCCCCGACCCCGACGCCCCCGGCACCTTCTACGCCCGTGGCGGCGGCTTCCTCAGCGGCGTCGACCGGTTCGACCCCGGCTTCTTCGGCATCTCGCCCCGCGAGGCCCTGGCCATGGACCCGCAGCAGCGGCTGCTGCTGGAAACCACCTGGGAGTCGTTCGAGTCCGCCGGCATCGACCCGGCCGACGTACGGGGCAGCAGCACCGGCGTCTTCGTCGGCACCAGCGGCCAGGACTACGGCTCGCTGCTCGCGTACTCGCCGGAGGCCGCCGAGGGCTACATGCTGACCGGGATGACCAGCAGCGTCATCTCCGGCCGGGTGGCGTACACGTTCGGGCTGGAGGGGCCGGCGGTGTCGCTGGACACGGCCTGCTCCTCGTCGCTGGTGGCCCTGCACTGGGCCGGTCAGGCGCTGCGGCGCGGCGAGTGCGACATGGCCCTCGCCGGTGGCGTGATGGTGATGGCCACCCCGACCGCCTTCGTCGAGTTCTCCCGGCAGCGCGGCCTGGCTGCCGACGGCCGGTGCAAGTCGTTCGCCGCGTCCGCCGACGGCACCGGCTGGTCCGAGGGCGTGGGCATGCTGCTCGTGCAGCGACTCTCCGACGCGCGCCGGCAGGGCCGCACCGTGTACGCGGTGGTGCGCGGCTCGGCGATCAACCAGGACGGCGCCTCGAACGGGCTGACCGCCCCGAACGGCCCGTCGCAGCAGCGGGTGATCCGGCAGGCGCTGGCGTCGGCGCGGCTCTCCGCGGCCGACGTGGACGTGGTCGAGGCGCACGGCACGGGCACGACGCTCGGTGACCCGATCGAGGCGCAGGCCCTGCTGGCCACGTACGGGCGGGAGCGGCCCGCCGACCGGCCGCTGCTGCTCGGCTCGATCAAGTCGAACATCGGCCACGCCCAGGCCGCCGCCGGGGTGGCCGGTGTGATCAAGATGGTGCAGGCCATCCGGCACGGCCTCGTCCCGGCGACGCTGCACGTGGACGAGCCGTCCCCGCACATCGACTGGACCTCCGGCGCCGTCGAGCTGGCCACGGAGTCGCGGCCGTGGCCGGCGGTGGACCGGCCGCGTCGGGCGGCGGTGTCGTCGTTCGGCATCTCCGGCACGAACGCCCACGTGATCATCGAGCAGGGTGACGAGCCGGTCGACGCCGCACGCGTGGACACACGGCCCGGCCTCGTGGATTCCGGCGTCGTGGCATGGCCGCTGTCGGGGCGGTCGAGGGAAGCCCTGACCGGCCAGGCGGCCCGGCTGGCCCGGCACGTGCGCGAGCACGACGAGGTCGATGCGGCGGCGGTGGGCTGGTCCCTGGCGACGACCCGGTCGACGTTCGACCACCGGGCGGCAGTGGTCGGGTCGAGCACGGAGGAGTTGCTGGCGGGGCTGGACGCTCTGGCGTCGGGGTCGCCGGCTGGGAACGTCGTCGCCGGCACCGCCATGTCCCATGGTGCGGGCGCGGTGTTCGTGTTTCCGGGTCAGGGTGCGCAGTCGGCGCGGATGGCGGCGGGTCTGGTGGGTCGTGTGCCGGTGTTCGACGCGCGGTTGGCGGAGTGTCAGCGGGCGTTGGCGCCGTATCTGGACGTGGATCTGGTGTCGGTGTTGACCGGTGAGGACGAGTCGTGGCTGGAGCGGGTGGAGGTCGTGCAGCCGGTGCTGTGGGCCGTCGGCGTCGCCCTCGCCGCCGTGTGGCAGCACGCGGGTGTGGTGCCGGTGGCGGTGATCGGTCACTCGCAGGGTGAGATCGGCGCGGCGTGTGTGGCGGGGATCCTGTCGCTGGGGGACGCGGCGAAGGCGGTGGCGTTGCGCTCCCGGGCCCTGACCGCGCTGCGGGGCACCGGGACGATGGCGTCGGTCGACCTCCGCGCGGACGCGGTGACGGAGCGGTTGCCGGGCTTCCCCGGGGTGGGCGTCGCGGCGGTGAACGGTCCGTCGACTGTGGTGGTGTCGGGTCCGCCGCAGCCGGTTGCCGACCTGGTGGCGGCCTGCCAGGCCGACGGGGTGCGGGCGCGGTTGATTCCGGTGGACTACGCGTCGCATTCGGAGGCGGTGCAGGAGGTCGCTGAGCGGTTGCGCGCCGATCTGGCCGGCGTGACGCCGCGACAGGGCAACGTCCGGCTCGTCTCCACCCTCACCGGGGACTGGGTGGACCCGTCCTCGATGACGGCGGACTACTGGTACGACAACCTGCGGCAGACGGTGCGGTTCGACGCCGCTGTGCGGGTGGCGGTCGAGGCGGGTCACACCATCTTCGTGGAGATCTCCCCGCATCCGGTGTTGACGATGCCGGTGACGGCGATCCTGGATGACGTCGGCGCGAGCGGGCATACGTTGGGCAGCTTGCGTCGTGGTGACGACGATCCGACGCGGTTGCTGATGAACCTCGCGACCGCCCACGCGATCGGCCTGCCCGTCGACCTGACGGCCGTCCTCGCCGAGACCGACGTGGTGGCACTGCCCACGTACGCCTTCGACCACCAGCGGTACTGGGTCGAGCCGCCGGCGCACCGGACGCAGGACGTCAGCTCCGCCGGTCTCCAGGACGCCGGGCACCCGCTGCTCAGCGCCACGCTGACGTTCCCCGACAGCGAGCGGATGGTCTTCACCGGCCGGCTGTCGGTGCGTACCCACCCGTGGCTCGGCGAGCACCGGGTGATGGACAACATCCTGCTGCCCGGCACCGCCTTCGTGGAACTCGCCACGTACGCCGGTGCGCAGGCCGGCTGCCCGACGGTGGAGGAGTTGACGCTGCTCGCCCCGCTCGTCCTGCCCGAACTTGGCGCGCTCCAGGTGCAGCTGACGGTCGGCGACCGCGACGACGACGGGCGGCGCACCGTCCAGCTCTACTCCCGGCCCTACCGGGACGGCTCCGACGAGATCCTCGCCGACGTCGCCTGGACCTGCCACGCCACCGGCCTGCTCGGCCCGCAGCCGGCCGACGCCGCGCCCGCCTTCGACCTGGGGGTGTGGCCGCCGCCCGGCGCGACGCGTGTCGAGTCCGACGACTTCTACTCCGGCATCGAGGCGACCGTCTTCGGGTACGGGCCGGCGTTCCGGGGTCTGCGTGCCGCGTGGATCCGCGACGACGAGGTCTTCGCCGAGGTCGAGCTGCCCGCCGGCCACCACGCCGAGGCCGGCCGCTTCGGCGTGCACCCGGCGCTGCTGGACGGCGCGCTGCAGGCCATGTCGATCGGCGGCTTCCTCGGCCGGATGGGCGACGGCGCCGACGCCGGCGTGCCCCGTCTGCCGTTCGCCTGGACCGGGGTCTCCCTGCTCGCCGCCGGGGCCACCGCCCTGCGCGTGCGCGTCGCCGCGGCCGGCGAGGTCGGCGTCTCCTTCCAGGTGGCCGACGCCACCGGCGCCCCGGTGCTGCACGTCGACTCGCTGATCATGCGCCGTGTCTCCGGGGACTCCCTCGGCGCGGCGCGCTCCGGCCGGCACGAGTCGCTGTTCCAGGTGGACTGGCCCGTGCTGCCGGTGCCCACCGGCCCCGTGCCTGCGGCCATCCGCTGGGTGGCGCTCGGCGACGACCTGGTGCTCAGCGCGGCCTGCGAGGCGGCCGGTGCCCGGGTGCGTACCGACGTCGGGCTCGACACCCTCGGCGACCTGCTCGCCGGGGGTGAGCCGGCGCCCGAACTGGTGATCGTCCCGGTCGGCGACGCCGGGAACCCGTCGGACCCGGAGCTCGCCGTGCAGGCGCGCGCCGCCACGCACCGTACGCTCGCCGCGTTGCGGACCTGGCTCGCCGACGACCGGTTCGCCGACTCGCGGCTGGTGCTCGTCACCCGGGACGCGGTCGCGGCGGGGGAGCAGGAGCTGGTGAACCTGCGCCAGGCCCCGGTCTGGGGCCTGCTGCGCGCCGCCCAGCTCGAACACCCGGGTCGGTGCCAGATCGTCGACCTCGACGACGCCCCGGACAGTGCCGCCGCGCTGGCCGCCGCCATCGCCTCCGGCGAGCCGCAGCTCGCCGTGCGCGACGGGCAGGTCCGCACCCCACGGCTCGGCCGGGTTCCGGCCGGTGTCGAGCCGCTGCCCGGCGGGATCGACCCGGCCGGCACCGTGCTGATCACCGGCGGCACGGGCGTGCTGGGCCGCATCCTGGCCCGCCACCTCGCCACCAGCCACGGCGTACGGCACCTGCTGCTGGCCGGGCGGCGCGGCGCGGCGGCCGAGGGGATCGGCGACCTGGTCGGCGAACTCGCCGGCATCGGTACGGAGGTGACCGTCGCGGCCTGCGACGCCGCCGACCCCGAGGCCCTGTCGGCGCTGCTGGCCGGGGTGCCGGCAGCGCACCCGCTCACCGCCGTGGTGCACGCCGCCGGCGTCCTCGACGACGGCGTGCTGGAGTCGATGACCCCCGAACGGGTGGACGCGGTCGCCGTGCCGAAGATCGACGCCGCCTGGCACCTGCACCGCCTCACGGCCGACGCGAACCTCGCGGCCTTCGTCCTGTTCTCGTCGGCGGCGGCGACGCTGGGCAGCGCCGGCCAGTCCAACTACGCGGCGTCGAACGCCTTCCTCGACGCCCTCGCGGCGCACCGCCGGGCACGCGGGCTCGCCGGCATCTCGCTCGCCTGGGGCCTGTGGGCTCAGGCCAGCGGCATGACGGGCCACCTCGGCGACGACGACGTGCGGCGGATGGCCGAGCAGGGCGCCACCGGCCTGTCCACCGAGCAGGCGCTGAATCTCTTCGACGCCGCGTGGCGGCTCGACGCGGCAGCCGTCCTGCCGATGCGCCTGGACGTCGGGACGCTGCGCGGGCAGGCGGAGACCGGCACCCTCGCGCCCATGCTCCGGGCCCTGGTCCGGGTGCCGCTGCGACGCTCCATGGACGCCACCGGTGCCCGCTCCGGCGGGGTGCAGCTCGGCCGGCGGCTCGCCGGACTGGCCGCCCCGGAGCGGCTCAAGGTGGTGCTCGACGTGGTACGCGCGAACATCGCCGCCGTCCTCGGCCACGCCGGCTCGGACGCGGTCGACCCGAACCGGCTCTTCACCGACCTGGGCTTCGACTCGCTCACCGCCGTCGACCTGCGCAACCGGCTCAACAGCCTGTCCGGCCTGCGGCTGCCGGCGACGCTCGTGTTCGACTACCCGACGCCGACGGCGCTCGCCGAGAAGCTGACGAGCGAGATCGCCGCCGACGCGGCGCCCTCCACCCAGCCGCTCTTCCAGGGCATCGACACGGTGGAGAGCCTGCTCACCGCCATCCCGCTCGACCCGGCGGCCCGCGCCCGGTTCACCGCCCGGATGCAGGACCTGCTCGCCAAGGCGTCCGACCTGGCGGCCGGGCCCGCCGTCGAACCGGACCGGCCAGACCTCGACTCGGCCAGCGACGACGAGATCTTCGACTTCATCAGCAAAGAGTTTGGAATCTCCTGAGATGACCAACCTTCGGATCGAGGCAGGGGCCACCCGATGAGCGACGACAAGCTGCGGTACTTCCTGAAGCGGGTGACAGCCGACCTGCACGACACCAAGCGCAAGCTGCAGACCGTCGAGGCCCGCGACCAGGAGCCGCTGGCCATCGTCTCGATGAGCTGCCGCTTCCCGGGTGGCGTGCGGTCGCCGGAGGACCTGTGGGAGCTTGTCGCCGACGGCCGGGACGCGCTCACCGAGTTCCCGGACGACCGGGGCTGGGACCTGGAGGCGCTCTATGACCCCGACCCGAACAAGCCGGGCAAGAGCTACACCCGCATCGGCGGGTTCCTCGACGGCGCCGGTGACTTCGACCCGTCCCTGTTCGGGATCTCGCCGCGTGAGGCCCTCGCCATGGACCCGCAGCAGCGGCTGCTGCTGGAGACGTCCTGGGAGGCCGTCGAGCGGGCCGGCATCGACCCGCTGTCGCTGCGCGGCAGCTCCACCGGTGTCTTCGTCGGGCTGAGCACCTCGAACTACGGCATGGGTCTGCCGAACGTGCCCGAGGGCGTCGACATGTACATCGGCACCGGCAACACCACGAGCGTGGCGTCCGGCCGGATCTCGTTCACCCTCGGCCTCAACGGCCCGGCCGTCACCGTGGACACCGCCTGCTCCTCCTCGCTGGTGGCCCTGCACCTCGCCGTGAACGCCCTGCGCCGCGGCGAGTGCGACCTGGCCATCGCCGGTGGCGTCACCGTCATGGTCACCCCCGGCGTGTTCGTCGTCTTCTCCCGGCAGCGCGGCATGTCCGTCGACGGCCGGTGCCGGGCCTTCGCGGCCGGCGCGGACGGCACCGGCTGGGGCGAGGGCGGCGGCGTGCTCGTCGTGGAGCGGCTGGCCGACGCCGAACGCAACGGCCACCCGGTCCTCGCCGTGATCCGGGGCAGCGCCCTCAACCAGGACGGCGCCTCCAACGGGCTCACCGCCCCCAACGGCCCCTCTCAGCAGCGGGTCATCCGCCAGGCCCTCGCCAACGCCCGGCTCGGCTCCGCCGACGTCGACATGGTCGAGGCGCACGGCACCGGCACCACCCTCGGCGACCCGATCGAGGCGCAGGCGCTCATCGCCACGTACGGGCAGGACCGCCCGGCCGACCGTCCGCTGTGGCTGGGCTCGGTGAAGTCGAACATCGGCCACACCCAGAGCGCCGCCGGCGTCGCCGGGCTGGTCAAGATGGTGATGGCGCTGCGTAACGGCGTCATGCCGGAGACCCTGCACATCGACGAGCCGTCCCCGCACGTGGACTGGACGGCCGGGGCGGTCTCCCTGCTCACCGAGTCCAAGCCGTGGCCGGAACTGGACCGCCCCCGCCGCGGCGGCGTCTCCTCCTTCGGGGTCAGCGGCACCAACGCCCACGTCATCCTGGAGGAGTACCGCCCGCGCGTCGCCGAGGCGGCGACCGTCGACGGCGGGCAGGCGGACGGGACCGGCGCCGTCGAGCCTGCGCGCCGGCCGGGCCTGGTCGCCTCGGACGTGACCCTCTGGCCGGTGTCGGCCCGGTCGAGGACCGCCCTGGGCGGGCAGGCGGCCCGGCTCGCGGACTTCCTGCGCAGGCGCGGCGAGATCGATCCGGCGGCGGTCGGCTGGTCGCTGGCCACCACCCGCTCGACGTTCGACCACCGTGCCGCCGTCGTCGGGTCGACCACCGACGAGCTGCTGGCCGGGCTGGACGCCCTCGCCGCCGGCCAGCCGGCAGGGAACCTCGTCACCGGTACGGTCACCAGCGCCGGCGCAGGTCCCGTCTTCGTGTTCCCGGGTCAGGGGGCGCAGTCGGCGCGGATGGCGGCCGGGCTCGTCGGTCGTACGCCGGTGTTCGACGCGAAGCTGGCCGAGTGCCAGCGGGCCCTGGCGCCGTACCTCGACGTGGACCTCGTCGCGGTGTTGACCGGTGACGACGAGTCGTGGCTGGAGCGGGTCGAGGTCGTGCAGCCCGTGCTGTGGGCCGTCGGCATCGCCCTGGCGGCCGTGTGGCGCGCGGCGGGCGTCGTCCCGGACGCGGTGATCGGTCACTCCCAGGGCGAGATCGGCGCGGCCTGTGTCGCCGGGATCCTGAGCCTGGAGGACGCCGCGAAGGCAGTGGCGTTGCGGTCGCGGGCGCTGACGGTGCTGCGGGGGACCGGGACGATGGCGTCGATCGACCTGTCGGCCGACGCGGTCACCGAGCGCCTGGGGGAGTTCCCGGGCGTCGGTGTCGCAGCCGTCAACGGGCCGTCCACCGTCGTGGTGTCCGGCCCGCCGCAGCCCGTGGCCGACCTCGTGCAGGCGTGCCAGGCGCAGGGCGTCCGCGCCCGGCTGATCCCCGTGGACTACGCGTCGCACTCCGAGGCCGTGCAGCAGGTGGCCGAGCAGCTCCGCGCGGACCTGGCCGGCGTCACCCCGCGGGCCGGCCACACCCGGCTGGTCTCCACCCTCACGGGCGAGTGGGCCGACCCGCTCACCATGGGTGCGGAGCACTGGTACGACAACCTGCGGCAGACCGTGCGGTTCGACGCCGCCGTCCGTACGGCGGTCGCCGCCGGGCACACCACGTTCGTCGAGATCAGCCCGCACCCGGTGCTGACGATGCCGGTCACCGCGATCCTCGACGACACCGGCGCGAGCGGGCACACCCTGGGCAGCCTGCGCCGGGGCGACGACGACGCGACCCGGCTGCTGACCAACCTCGCCACCGCGTACGCCGTCGGCCTGCCCGTCGACCTGGCGGACGTCCTCGCCGAGACCGAGGTCGCGCCGCTGCCCACGTACGCCTTCGACCACCAGCGGTTCTGGCTCGACGGCAGCGGCGGGCCCGACCTGGAGACCCTGCTGTCGGGCATGAGCGGCGACCCGGGCGACGCGGGCTTCTGGGCCGCCGTCGAGAGCGGGGACGTCACGGCCCTCGCCGAGACCATCGCCACCGAGGAGACCCCGGCACACGAGGTTCTCGACGCGCTGCTGCCGGCCCTGCCGATGCTCACCTCCTGGCGCCGGCAGCGGCGCCGGCAGGCCGACATCGACAGTTGGCGCTACCAGGACACCTGGAAGCCCCTGACCGGCGTCGCCAACCGGGGCATGGACGGCACCTGGGTCGTGGTCATGCCGACCGGCGACATCATCGAGCCCTGGCAGGACGCCTGCGTCGAGGCGATCGCGGCGGCCGGCGCGACGCTCGTGCCGGTGGCCGTCTCCACGCCCGACGTCGACCGCGACCAGTTCGGCAAGCTGCTGCAGGAGGCGCTCGCCGCCGCACCGGGCGGCGACGCCACCGCCGACGTCGCCGGCGTGGTCTCGCTGCTCGCCTTCGACGAGCTGGCCCACCCGCTGTACCCCTCCGTGCCCGGCGGCTTCGCCGCCACCGTCGCGCTCTTCCAGGCCCTCGGCGACATCGGCCTGCGCGCGCCGATGTGGAGCGTCACCTCCGGCGCCGCGTCGGTAGGCATGGCCGACCTGCTGCGCGCCCCGGCGCAGTCGCTGGTCTGGGGCTTCGGCCGGGTCGCCGCGCTGGAGCACCCGCAGCGCTGGGGCGGCCTCGTGGACCTGCCCGAGGCCGTGGAGGACCGCTGTGCCGACCTGCTGGTCGCCGCCCTCACCACCGCCGGGGACGAGGACCAGATCGCGGTACGCCCGAGTGGCCTGCTCGCCCGCCGGCTCACCCGCGTCCCGCTCGGCGACAGTCAGCCCGCCAACCCGTGGCAGCCGTACGGCACGGCGCTCGTCACCGGCGGCACCGGCGCGCTCGGTGGGCACGCCGCCCGCTGGCTGGCCCGCAGCGGTGTGGAGAACATCGTCGTCGTCAGCCGGCGGGGCATGGCCGCGCCCGGCGCGCAGCAACTCGTCGACGACCTCACCGCGCTGGGCGCCCAGGCCACAGTGGTCGAGTGCGACGCCTCCGACCGCGACGCCCTGGCCGAGCTGATCGAGGCGATCCCCGCCGAGTACCCGCTCACCGCGGTCGTGCACGCCTCCGCGGTCCTCGACGACGCCATGATCAACGACATCCGGCCCGAGCAGATCGAACGGGTGCTGCAGGCCAAGGTCGACGTCGCGTACAACCTGCACGAGCTGACCCTCGACCACGAGCTGTCCGCGTTCGTCATGTTCTCGTCCTTCGCCGGCAGCGTGGCCAGCTCCGGCGTCGGCAACTACGCCCCGAGCAACGCGTTCCTCGACGCGCTCGCCCAGCACCGCCGGGGCCTCGGCCTCACCGCCACCTCCGTCGCCTGGGGGGCGTGGGCCGGCGGCGGCATGGCCGACGGGCCGCTCGGCGAGCTGCTGCACCGCCACGGCGTACCCGAGATGACCCCGGAGGCGGCGATCACCGCGCTGCACCAGGCCGTGGACCATGGAGAGGCGTTCCTCACCATCGCCGACATCGCCTGGGAACGGTTCTCCGTCGCGTTCACCGCCACCCGGCCCGGTCCGCTGATCAGCGACCTGCCGGACGTCCGGCGGCTCGCCGCCGCCGAGGCGATGGGCAGCGTGGAGGCTGGCGACGGCCCGGAGTCGTTGCGGGAGCGGCTCGCCGGGCTGCCCGCCGCCGAGCGGTTCGCCGTGCTGCTCGGCCTGGTCCGTGGCCAGGTCGCCGCCGTGCTCAACTACCCGTCCGCCGACTCCGTGGACGAGCATCGGGCGTTCCGGGAGCTGGGCTTCGACTCCGTCACCGCCGTCGAGCTGCGTAACCGGCTCGGCGCGGCCACCGCCGTGGCCCTCCCGGTCACCCTGGTCTTCGACTACCCGACCCCGACGACCCTGGCGGAGTACCTCTACGCCGAGGTCGCCCACGACGACGTGGTCACCCCGAACGCGCTCCTCGACGATCTGGACCGGATCGCCGAGGGCCTCGACGTGGTCGCCCGGGACGAGGCGGCCCGGGTGCGGGCCACCGTACGCCTGCAGGCGATGCTCTCCCGGCTCGGCCAGGACAGCGGTGGCGCCGACATCGGCCGGCACCTCGACGACGCCACCGACGACGAACTGTTCGCGATGGTGGACAAGGACCTCGGCATCTCCTGACCCAGCTTCAGCTCTCTCCCGTCTCTTTCGAGGAAGCGGCACTCCGATGGCCAACGAAGACAAGCTCCGCGACTACCTCAAGCGGGTCATGGCTGATCTCCACGACACCCGCCGCCGACTCAGCGAGGCCCAGTCCCAGGAACTGGAGCCGGTGGCGATCGTGGCGATGAGCTGCCGGTTGCCGGGCGGGGTGCGCAACCCCGACGACCTGTGGGAGCTGTTGCGGGACGGCCGGGACGCCGTCGCGCCCTTCCCCGACGACCGGGGCTGGGACCTGGAGCGCCTCTACCACCCCGACCCCGACCACCCGGGCACCTCGTACGCCCGGGAGGGCGGGTTCGTCGACGGGGCCGGCGACTTCGACTCCGCCTTCTTCGGCATCTCGCCGCGCGAGGCGCTGACCATGGACCCCCAGCAGCGGCTGCTGCTGGAGACCTCCTGGGAGGCGGTAGAGGCCGCCGGCATCGACCCCGCCTCGCTGCGCGGCAGCCGGACCGGGGTGTTCGTCGGCACCAACGGGCAGGACTACGGCACCCTGCTGATGATGTCGCCCGACGGCGACGAAGGGCACTCGATGACCGGGGGCGCGGCGGCCGTCGCGTCGGGCCGGGTGTCGTACGCCCTCGGGCTCGAAGGACCGGCCGTATCCATCGACACGGCCTGCTCGTCGTCGCTGGTGGCGCTGCACCTCGCCGTGCAGGCGCTGCGGGCGGGGGAGTGCGACCTGGCGCTGGCCGGCGGCGTGACCGTGATGGCCACCCCGGGCCTCTACATCGGATCCAGCCGGCAGCGCGCACTCTCCACCGACGGGCGTTGCCGGTCGTTCGCCGCCGCCGCCGACGGCGCCGGCTTCTCCGAGGGAGTCGGCTGGCTGCTGGTCGAGCGGCTGTCGGACGCCCGCCGCAACGGCCACCGCGTCCTGGCTGTGGTCCGCGGCACCGCCGTCAACCAGGACGGCGCGTCGAACGGGCTGACCGCGCCCAACGGGCCGGCCCAGCAGCGGGTCATCAGCCAGGCCCTCACCTCCGCCCGGCTCTCCACCGCCGACGTCGACGTGGTGGAGGCGCACGGCACCGGCACCAGGCTGGGCGACCCGATCGAGGCGCAGGCGCTCATCGCCACGTACGGGCAGGACCGTGACGAGGCCCCGCCACTGCTGCTCGGCTCGGTGAAGTCGAACATCGGCCATGCCCAGGCCGCCGCGGGCGTGGCCGGCGTGATCAAGCTGGTGCTCGCCATCCGGCACGGCCTCGTGCCGGCGACGCTGCACGTCGACGCGCCGTCGCCGCACGTCGACTGGACGGCCGGTGCGGTGGAACTGGTGACGGAGGCCCGCCCGTGGCCCGAGACGGGCCGGGTACGCCGGGGCGCCGTCTCCTCGTTCGGCATCTCCGGCACCAACGCTCACGTGATCATCGAGCAGTCGGCTGAGCCGGTCGAGTCGGGTGCGTGTGGGCGTGGGGCGGGGTTGGTCGCTTCGGATGTGGTGGCCTGGCCGGTGTCGGCGCGGTCGGGGACGGCGTTGGCCGGTCAGGTTGTCCGGCTTGCGCGGCACGTGCGTGAGCGGGGTGGGATCGATCCGGTGGGGGTGGGCTGGTCATTGGCGGCTACCCGATCGGCGTTCGATCATCGCGTCGTTGTCGTCGGGTCGTCCGTCGAGGGGTTGCTCGCCGGGCTGGATGCCTTCGCTGCCGGTCAGCCGGCGGGGAACGTGGTCACGGGAGTGGCGTCGAGTCCGGGTGCGGGTCCGGTCTTCGTGTTTCCGGGTCAGGGTGCGCAGTCGGCGCGGATGGCGGCAGGGCTGGTGGGTCGTACGCCGGTGTTCGACGAGTGTCTGGCGGAGTGCCGGCGGGCGTTGGCGCCGTATCTCGATGTGGATCTCGTGTCGGTGCTCACGGGCGAGGACGAGTCGTGGCTGGACCGGGTCGAGGTGGTGCAGCCTGTGCTGTGGGCCGTCGGTGTCGCTCTGGCGGCGGTGTGGCGTGCGGCGGGCGTGGTTCCGGACGCGGTGATCGGTCACTCCCAGGGTGAGATCGGCGCGGCGTGTGTGGCGGGCATTCTGAGCCTGGAGGACGCGGCGAGGACGGTGGCGTTGCGGTCGCGTGCGCTGACGGTGCTGCGGGGTACCGGGACGATGGCGTCGGTGGACCTGTCGGCCGAGGCGGTGGCCGAGCGGCTGCCCGCGTTCCCGGGTGTCGGGGTCGCGGCGGTCAACGGCCCGTCCACCGTCGTGGTGTCGGGTCCGCCGGAGCACGTCGCCAGCCTTGTGCAGGCGTGCGAGGCCGAGGGTGTTCGTGCCCGGCTGATCCCCGTGGACTACGCGTCGCATTCGCCCGCGGTGCAGGAGGTCGCCGAGCAGCTTCGGGCGGACCTGGCCGGTGTCAGTCCGCGGGCCGGTCATACCCGGCTCGTGTCCACTCTCACCGGGGACTGGGTGGATCCGGCGGTGATGACCGCTGACTACTGGTACGACAACCTGCGACGGACCGTGCTCTTCGACGCGGCCGTGCGGACGGCTGTGGCTGCCGGGCACACCACGTTCGTCGAGATCAGCCCGCACCCGGTGCTGACGATGCCGGTCACCGCGATCCTCGACGACGCCGGTGTGAGCGGGCACACCATCGGCAGTCTGCGTCGTGGTGACGACGACGCGACCCGGCTGCTGACCAACCTCGCCACCGCGTATGCCGTCGGCCTGCCCGTCGACCTGACGAGGGTGCTGCCCGCCGCGGCCACCGTCGACCTGCCCACGTACGCCTTCGACCATCACCGGTACTGGCCCGCGCCGCCGCTCTTCCTCACCGCGGCCGACGCCGCCCCGGACATCGACCGCTGGCGCTACCGGGTCACCTGGCGGGCCCTGCCCGACCTGCCGCTGACCTGGCTCGCCGGCACCTGGCTCGTGCCGGTGCCCGCGGCGCTGGGCGACGACCCGCTGGTCACCGACGTGCTGTCGGCCCTCGGCAACTTCGGCGCGGACGTCGTCCCGGTGGAGCTGGATGTCACACACGACCCGGCGGCGCTGGCCGAGCGGCTGAGCGCCGCGCTCACCGGCCCGGACGGACCCGTCGCCGTGCTCTCGCTGCTGGGTCTGGACGAGCGGGCGCACCCGGAGCACCCGGCCACCTCGCTGGCCGTCTCGGGCACCGCCCTGCTGGTGCAGGCGCTCGGGCTGCTCGGCGTCGAGGCGCCGCTGTGGTGCGCCACCCGGGGAGCCGTCGTGGCCTGCGCCGACGACCCGGCGCCGCGCCCCGCCGCCGCCTCCGTCTGGGGGCTCGGCCGCGCCGTCGCCCTGGAACACCCCGCCCGCTGGGGCGGCCTGCTCGACCTGCCCGACGTGCTCGACGCGCAGGCCGGCGCGCTGCTCTGCGCGGCGCTCGGCGCCAGCGGTGGCGAAGACGCCTTCGGCGACGACGGCGCGGAGCAGTCCGGCCGGGGCGAGGACCAGCTCGCCGTCCGCGCCTCCGGCGTCTTCGTCCGCCGCCTCACCCGGATCACCGAACCCGAGTCGGCCGACTCCGGCGACGCGGACGACACCCGGCGGATGCGCGGCACCGTGCTGATCACCGGTGGCACCGGCGGACTGGGCGGGCATCTGGCCCGCTGGGCGGGCCGCTCCGGCGCCGCGCACGTCCTGCTGGCCAGCCGGCGCGGCCCGGACGCCCCGGGCGCCGCCGAGCTGGAGGCGGAGCTGACCGGCCTCGGCGTACGGGTCACAGTGGCCCGCTGCGACGTCGCCGACCGGGCACAGGTGGCCGACCTGCTCGCCGCCGTCCCCGCCGACGCCCCGCTGAGCGCCGTGCTGCACACCGCCGCCGTCCTCGACGACGGCATCGTCGACACCGTCACCGCGCAGCGCCTGCACACCGTCGCCGCGTCGAAGTGCGTCGCCGCGCTGCACCTGGACGAGCTGACCCGCGACCTCGACCTGGACGCCTTCGTGCTCTTCTCCTCGGTGGCCGGAACCACCGGCAACGCCGGGCAGGGCGCGTACGGGGCGGCCAACGCCTTCCTCGACGCCCTCGCCGAGCGGCGCCGGGCCGAGGGGCTGCCAGCCCTCTCGGTGGCCTGGGGCGCCTGGCGCGGGGCCGGCCTGCCCGCCGAGAACGAACGCGCCCAGGAACGGCTGCGCCGGGGCGGCATGATCGGCATGGACCCGGAACTGGCCGTCGAGGCCCTCGCCCGGGCGCTGCGCCGCGACGAGCCCACCACAGTCGTCGCCGACATCGACTGGGCCCGGTTCGCCCCCGCGTTCACCCTGGTGCGGCCCAGCCCGCTGATCGGCGACCTCGCCGAGGCCCAGGAGGCGACGCAGCCGGCCGGGCAGGAGGCCGCCGAGGAGGAGACGGGCGTACCATCGGCCCTCGCCCGGCGGCTCGCCGCGCTCGCGCCGGGGGAGCGCACCGCGACACTGCTGGAGCTGGTGCGGCAGTGCGCGGCGACGGCCCTCGGCTACGGCGCCGCCGACGACATCCCGGCCACCCAGCCCTTCCGCGACCTCGGCCTGGATTCGCTGACGGCAGTCGACATGCGCAACTTCCTGGCCGCCGCCACCGACCTGCGGCTGCCCGCGACGCTCGCCTTCGACTATCCGAACCCGACGGTGCTCGCCGCGCACCTCGGCGAACTGCTCACCGGGATCGTCCCCGACGCGACCACCCCCGCCCCGGCCGCCGCGGCCGAGGACGACGACCCGATCGCCATCGTGGCGATGAGCTGCCGCCTGCCCGGTGGGGCGGACACCCCGGAGCAACTGTGGCAGCTCCTCGCCGCCGGCGGCGACGCCATCGGGGAGTTCCCCACCGACCGGGGCTGGGACCTGGACCGGCTCTTCGACTCCGACCCGGAGAAGGAGGGCACCAGCTACGCCCGTGAGGGCGGCTTCGTCACCGGCGCCACCGACTTCGACGCCGGCTTCTTCGGCATCAGCCCTCGCGAGGCCCTCGCCATGGACCCGCAGCAGCGGCTGCTGCTGGAGGCGTCCTGGGAGGCGGTCGAGCGGGCCGGGATCGACCCGCACACGCTGCGCGGCAGCGCCACCGGCGTATTCGTCGGCACCAACTACCAGGACTACCGCAACCTGATGTTCAGCGCCGAGGGCGCCGAGGGGCACCTGATGACCGGCAATGCCGGCAGCGTCCTGTCGGGCCGGGTGTCGTACACCCTCGGGCTGGAGGGGCCCGCCGTCTCGGTCGACACCGCCTGCTCGTCGTCGCTGGTCGCGCTGCACTGGGCCTGCCAGGCGCTGCGCCGCTCGGAGTGCTCACTCGCCCTGGTCGGCGGTGTCACCGTCATGTCCACCCCCGGGGTGTTCGTCGGCTTCAGCCGGCAGCGGGGCCTCGCCCCGGACAGCCGGGTCAAGGCGTTCGCCTCCGCCGCCGACGGCACCGGCTGGGGCGAGGGCCTCGGCCTGCTGCTCGTCGAGCGGCTCTCCGACGCCCGCCGCAACGGTCACCCGGTGCTCGCGGTCATCCGGGGCAGCGCCGTCAACCAGGACGGCGCTTCCAACGGCCTCACCGCCCCGAACGGGCCGTCGCAGCAGCGGGTGATCCGGCAGGCGCTCGCCAACGCCGGCCTCGCCCCGGCCGATGTGGACGCCGTCGAGGCGCACGGCACCGGCACGAAGCTCGGCGACCCGATCGAGGCGCAGGCCCTGCTCGCCACGTACGGCCGGGAGCGGCCCGCCGAGCAGCCGCTCTGGCTCGGCTCGATCAAGTCGAACATCGGCCACACCCAGGCCGCCGCCGGTGTCGCCGGGATCATCAAGATGGTGCTGGCGCTGCGGCACGGCTACCTGCCGCAGACTCTGCACGTGGACGAGCCGACCGACCAGGTGGACTGGAGCGTCGGTGCGGTCGAACTGCTCGGCGAGGGCCGCCCGTGGCCGGTCACCGACCACCCGCGCCGCGCCGCCGTCTCCTCGTTCGGCATCAGCGGCACCAACGCGCACACCATCCTGGAGCAGGCCCCGGAGCCGGTCGAAGCCGAGCAGCCGACTGGTGACCCGGCGCGGCTGCCGGTGGTGCCGGTGCTGCTGTCGGGCCGTTCGGGGTTCGCGCTGGCCGCCCAGGCGCAGCGCTGGTCCGAGCAGCTCACCGGGCTGGAGGCGCCACGTACGGTCGACGTCGGCTGGTCGTCGGCCGTCGCCCGGGCAGCCCTGGAACACCGGGCCGTCGTGCTGGCCACCGACCGGATCGCGCTGGGCGCCGGGCTGCGCGCCCTCGGCGCCGGCGAGGACGCGCCGCTGGTGGTCACCGGCGTGGCGGTGCCCCGGCCTAAGGTGGCGTACCTGTTCTCGGGGCAGGGCGCCCAGCGGGCCGGGATGGGGCGCGAGCTGGCCGAGGCGTTCCCCGTCTTCGCCGCCGCCCTGGACGAGGCCTGCGCCGCCCTCGACGCGCACCTGCACCGCCCGCTCAAGCCACTGCTCTTCGCCGAGCCCGGCACGCATGAGGCCGAGGCGCTGGACCGCACCGAATTCACCCAGCCGGCGCTGTTCGCCGTGGAGGTGGCGCTGTTCCGGCTGTTCGAGGCGTGGGGGGTCCGCCCCGACGCCGTCGCCGGGCACTCGGTCGGCGAGATCGCGGCCGCCCACGCCGCCGGTGTGCTCTCCCTGGCCGACGCCGCCGAGCTGGTCGCCGCCCGGGGCCGGCTGATGCAGGCGCTGCCGGCCGGGGGGGCGATGCTCGCCGTCGCCGCCACCGAGGCCGAGGTGACCGCCACGCTCGGTGAGCGGGCCGACCGGGTCTCCGTCGCGGCCGTCAACGGCCCCGCCGCGGTCGTGGTGTCCGGGGCCGGCGACGCCGTCGAGGAACTGGCCGCCCAGTGGGCCGCCCGGGGTGTCCGGGTCCGGCGCTTGGCGGTCAGCCACGCGTTCCACAGTCCGCTGATGGATCCGGTGCTCGACGACCTCGCCGCCGTCGCCGGACGGCTGCGGTACGCGGCTCCGAGCATCCCGATGGTCTCCACCGTCACCGGCGCGCCGGTCGACGCGGCGGAGATCGGCACGCCCGACTACTGGGTGCGCCACGCCCGCGAGGCGGTACGCTTCGCCGACGCCGTCGTGGCACTGCGCGAGCGCAACGTCACCGGCTACGTCGAGATCGGCCCGGACGGGGTGCTCACCGCCCTCGCCCAGGCCGTCCTGGCCGAGGCCCCGGCCGGCGGCCGGGCCCCACTGGTGGTGCCCGCCCTGCGCCGGGACCGCGCCGAGCCGAGCACCCTGCTGCGCGCGCTCGCCGCGCTGCACACCCACGGCGTCTCCCCGGACTGGTCCGTCCTCTACGCCGGTACCGGCGCCCAGCGGGTCGAGCTGCCCACCTACGCGTTCGACCGGCAGCGCTACTGGCCGGAGCCGCCGCCCTGGGCCGCCCTCGTGGCCGCCGACGAGGCCACCGAGGTCGAGCGCCGCTTCTGGGCCGCGGTCGAGGCCGAGGACCTGGAGTCGCTGGCCCGCGACCTCGACGTGCACCGCGACCAGCCGTTCGGCACCGTGCTGCCCGCCCTGTCGGCGTGGCGCCGGCGCGGCCGGGAGCAGGCCCTGGTCGACGGCACCCGCTACCGGGCGGTCTGGGAGCCCATCGCGGAGACCTCGCAGGAGCAGGACCCCGGCCGGTGGCTGGTGCTGCTGCCCGCCGACCGGGCGGACGACCCCGACCTGCACTCCTGCACCTGGGCCCTGGGTGCCGAGGTGAGCATCGTGCCCGTGGACACCGCCGCCGACTCCGAGGAGCTGTGCGGCGGGTTCGCCGACGTGCTCACCGAGGCGCTCGGCGCGGGCGACGGGCCGCTGTCGATCCTGTCCTTCCTCGGCCTGGACGACGCCCCGCACGCCGAGCACCCGGCGCTGCCGCGCGGCCTCGCCGCGACCGTGCACCTGCTCCAGCAGCTCGTCGACCTCGACGCCTCGGTCCGGCTCTGGTGCGTCACCCAGGGCGCCGTCGGCCTCGGCGACGGCGACACCCCGGCCAACCCGCGGCAGGCGATGCTGTGGGGCCTGGGCCGGGTGGCCGCGCTGGAGCAGCCCGCCCGCTGGGCCGGGCTGGTCGACCTGCCCACTGACCTGGAGCCGTGGACGGCGATGCGTCTCGGCGGCATCCTCACCGGCGGCGGCGTGGAGGACCAGCTCGCCGTCCGCGAGTCCGGGGTGCTGGTGCGGCGGCTCGTACCGGCCACCACCACCGACGGGGAGCTCACGCCATGGCAGCCCCAGGGGACGGTGCTGATCACCGGAGGCGCCGGTGCGCTCGGTGGGCACGTGGCCCGCTGGGTGGCCGCCGAGGGCGCGCAACGGGTGGTGCTGACCAGCCGGCGGGGGACCGGCACCCCGGGCGCCGCCGAGCTGATCTCCGAGCTGGCCGGGCTCGGCGTGGACTGCCGGGTGGTCCGCTGCGACGCCGCCGACCGCGCCGCCGTGACCGACCTCCTGGCCGATCTCCGGCGGGAGGGGCCGCCGCTGCGCGCGGTGGTGCACGCCGCGGGGGTCAGCGAGGTGGTGCCGCTGGCCGACACCACCCTGGAGGACCTGGCGTACGTCATCGCCCCGAAGGTCTGCGGCGCCGAACACCTCGACGAGCTGCTCGGCGACGCCGAACTGGACGCGTTCGTGCTCTTCTCGTCCATCTCGGCGGTGTGGGGCAGCGGCGGACAGGGCGCGTACGCGGCCGGTAACGCCTACCTGGACGCGCTCGCCGAGCGGCGACGCGGCCAGGGCCGGGCGGCCACCTCCATCGCCTGGGGACCGTGGACCGAGTCGGGCATGTACACCGAGGGTGCGGCGGAGCAACTGCGTCGCCGCGGCCTCCAGGTGATGCCGCCCGGCGTGGCGATGGCCGGGCTGCGGCACGCCCTGGCGGTCGGCGACAGCTGCGTCACCGTCGCCGACGTCGACTGGGCCACCTTCCAGCCGCTGTTCACCTCGCTGCGGCCCAGTCCGCTGCTGGCCGACCTGCCGGCCGTACGCGGGCTGGCCGCCGCCCCCGCCGAGGCGCCGGAGGCGGTCGCGCCCGGCGCCCGGGACCTGCTCGCCGGGCTGCGGGCGCTGCCGGACGACGAGCGGCGGGCCGCACTGCTGGAGATGGTGCGGGTCGACGCGGCGAAGGTGCTCGGCCACCCCTCCGCCGACGCGATCGAGACCGACCGGGGCTTCCTGGACCTCGGCTTCGACTCGCTCACGGCCGTGGAACTGCGCAACCTGCTCACCGCGGCGACCGGGCACGACCTGCCCACCACCGTCGTCTTCGACTACCCCACCCCGGACGGCCTGGCCGGCCACCTGTACGAGCAGCTCTTCGCGGGCGCTGCGGGGGACGACGGCGACGGCGGCGACGAGGAGTCCGTGCGCCGGGCCCTCGCCGCGATCCCGCTCGACGAGCTGCGGCGGGCGGGCCTGCTCGACCAGCTGCTCCAGCTGGCCCGTACGAGTGCCGGCACGCCGGCCGTGGCGTCCGCTGCCCCGGTCACGTCGTCCGCACCCGAGACCCAGATCCGCGAACTCGACGTCGCCGGCCTGGTCCGGATGGCCCTGGAAGGCTCCGACTCGTGACCCGGCCGGCCCTGAGGAGCGCCCGATGAATGTTTCCCTGGACGAGGTCGTCGGCGCGCTGCGTGCGTCCCTGCTCGACAACCAGAAGCTCAAGCAGCAGAACCAGCAGCTCACCGCCGCGCTCAGCGAACCGGTAGCGATCATCGGCATGAGCTGCCGGTTCCCCGGCGGTGTCGGGTCACCCGAGCAACTGTGGGACCTGGTGGCCGCCGGCGGCGACGCGATGTCGGCGTTCCCGGACGACCGGGGCTGGAACCTGGGCGCGCTCTACGACCCCGACCCCGACCCCGACAGCCGGGGCACGTCGTACGTGCGTGAGGGCGGGTTCCTCTACTCCGCCGGGGACTTCGACCCGGCGTTCTTCGGCATCAGCCCCCGCGAGGCCCTCGCCATGGACCCGCAGCAGCGGCTGCTGCTGGAGACCGCCTGGGAGGCGTTCGAGCGGGCCGGCATCGACCCCACCCGGCTGCGCGGCGCGCCCACCGGTGTCTACGCGGCCACCAGCAGCCAGGGTGACTACGCGGCCCTGCTCACCGGGGTCACCGGCGGCGTCGAGGGCTACCTCGGCACCGGCAGCGCCGCAGCCGTGGCGAGCGGCCGGATCTCCTACGCTCTCGGGCTGGAGGGGCCGGCGGTCACCGTGGACACCGCGTGCAGCTCGTCGCTGGTCGCGCTGCACCTCGCCTGCCAGGCGCTGCGGCTGGGCGAATGCACGATGGCGCTGGTCGGCGGGGTGTCGGTGATGGCCACCCCGACCGTCTTCGTGGAGTTCTCCCGGCAACGGGGCCTGTCCACCGACGGCCGGTGCAAGTCGTTCGCCGCCGCCGCCGACGGCACCGGCTGGTCCGAGGGGGCCGGCATGCTGCTCGTCGAGCGGCTCTCCGACGCCCGCCGCAACGGCCACCCGGTCCTCGCCGTGCTGCGCGGCAGTGCCGTCAACCAGGACGGTGCGAGCAGCGGGCTGACCGCTCCGAACGGCCCGTCGCAGCGCCGGGTGATCCGGCAGGCTCTGGCAAACGCGGGGCTGGGTGCCGACCAGGTGGACGTCGTCGAGGCGCACGGTACGGGCACCACGTTGGGTGATCCGATCGAGGCGCAGGCGCTGATCGCGACGTATGGGCAGGGCCGGTCCGCGGAGCGGCCGTTGTGGCTCGGCTCGGTGAAGTCGAACATCGGGCACACGCAGGCGGCGGCGGGTGTGGCCGGGGTGATGAAGATGGTGCTGGCGATGCGGCACGGGGTGCTGCCGCCCACGCTGCACGTGGACGAGCCCACCCCGCACGTCGACTGGTCGGCCGGGGCGGTGTCCCTGCTGACCGGCCCGCAGCCATGGCCGGAGACCGGGCAGCCACGCCGGGCCGCGGTCTCCGCGTTCGGCATCAGCGGCACCAACGCACACGTCGTCATCGAGCAGGCCGCCGCGACGGACACCGACGACGTCCGGCCGGCCGGTACGCCCGCCCCGCCGGTACCGTGGATCGTCTCGGCCCGCTCCGCACCGGCCCTGGCCGGGCAGGCGCGGCGGCTGCTGGCGCATCTGGCCGACCACCCCGACCTGACCCCCGCCGACGTGGCGTACTCGCTGGTCACCACCCGGGCGGCCCTGCCGTACCGGGCAGCGGTGATCGGCGGGGACCGCGACGCGCTGCGGGCCGGCCTGCACGCGGTCGCCGAGGAGCGCGACACCCCCGGCGTGGTGCGAGGCGTGGCCCGCCCGGCCGGCAAGGTCGCGTTCCTCTTCACCGGGCAGGGTGCCCAGCGCCTCGGCATGGGCGCTGAGCTGTGCCGCCGGTTCCCGGTCTTCGCCGCCGCCTTCGACGAGGTGGCCGGGGAGCTGAACCGGCACTTGAGCCGGCCGCTGCGGGAGGTGGTCTTCGCCGAGGCCGACTCGCCCGGCGCGGATCTGCTGGACCGTACCGAGTTCACCCAGCCGGCGCTGTTCGCCTACGAGGTCGCCGCATACCGGCTGGTCACCGCCTGGGGGCTACGCCCGCAGTTCCTGCTCGGCCACTCGGTCGGCGAGCTGGCCGCGGCACACGTCGCCGGGGTGCTGTCGCTGGCCGACGCGGCGACCCTGGTGGCCGCCCGGGCCCGGCTCATGCAGCAGTTGCCGCCCGGCGGGGCGATGCTGGCGGTGCAGGCGTCCGAGGCGGAGGTGGTCCCGCTGCTCGACGAGCGGGTGTCCCTGGCCGCCGTGAACGGCCCCCGGTCGGTGGTGCTCTCCGGCGACGAGGAGGCCGTGCTCGCGGCGGGGCGGCGGCTGTCCGCCGAGGACCGGCGGTCCCGTCGGCTGCGGGTCAGCCACGCCTTCCACTCCGCCCGGATGGACGCCATGCTGGCCGACTTCCGGATCGTCGCGGAGAAGGTCGCGTGGCACCCGCCGAACCTTCCGATCGTCTCCGACCGCACCGGCGAGCCGCTCACCGCCGCCCAGGCCACGGACCCGGGCTACTGGGTCGACCACGTCCGGGACACCGTCCGTTTCCACGCGGGCGTCGCCACCCTCGCCGCGGGCGGCGTCGGAACCTTCGTGGAACTCGGCCCCGACAGCGCCCTGACCGTGCTGGCCCGGGAGTGCCTGCCCGACATGGAACCGGCGGCCTTCGTGCCGCTCGCCCGCCGGGACCAGCCGGAGGCGACCACGCTGCTCGCCGCGCTGGCCGCGGTCGACCTGCGCGGTGCCGGGGTCGACTGGGCGGCTCCCTTCGGCGGCAGCGACGCCGCGCGCGTCGAGCTGCCCACCTACGCCTTCCACCGCGAGCGTTTCTGGCCGGACCCGCCCACAGTGGATCTCGTCCCGCCCGCCGCTACCGGAGAGGACGAGGAGTTCTGGGCGGCCGTGGCGCAGGGACGACCGGCCGAGCTGGCCGCCGCGCTCGGCCTGCCCGCCGACCGGCAGGACGCGCTCGCCGACGTGCTGCCCGCCCTCGCCTCCTACCGGGACCGGCGGCGTCGCGGATCGGAGCTGGACGGGCTGCGCTACCGCGCCGACTGGGAACGCGTCGACCTGTCCCCCGCCCGTACCACGCCGACGGGCCGATGCCTGCTGGTGGCCGGGGCCGGCACCGACGCCACCGCGGTGCTCACCGTGCTGCGCGCCGAGGGCCTGGACCCGACGCTGGTCACGGTCGGAGACGACCTGGACGCTGTCGTCCGGGCCCCGCTCGCCGACGGCACCTGGTCGGTCGTGGTCTCGCTGCTGGCGGTGGAGGACCCGGCGGCCGGCGCGGGAACCGGCGCGCTCGCCGGGACGGCCGCGCTGGTGCGGGCCCTCGCCGCTGCGGGGAACGGCACGCCGATGTGGACCGTGACCCGGGGCGCGGTGGCCGTCGACGCGCACGACGCCGCTCCCGGCGTGGCCGGGGCGTGCCTCTGGGGCCTGGGCCGGGTGCTGGCGCTGGAGCAGCCGCGCCTGTGGGGCGGGCTGGTCGACCTGCCGGCGGAGCCGGACGACGTCGCGCTCGCCGCGCTCGCCCGGGTCGTCGCGTCCGGCGGCGACGAGGACCAGGTGGCGGTACGCAACGGCGGGGTGTATGCCCGGCGGCTCCGCCGGGCCCCGGCCGGCGCCACCGATACGGACTGGCGGCCCCGCGGCGCGGTCCTGGTGCACGGGTCCGCGCAGGTGCGTACCCCGCACCTGCTGCGCTGGCTCGCCGAGCGCGGCGCGTCGCACCTCGTCCTCGTGGGGCCGGTGGCGGATGCCGACCCGCCCGGCCCGGACGTCACAGTCACCGCCGTCGGCGACCTGGACGGGCTGCCCGAGGTGCTGGACCGGCTGGCCGCCACCGGCAGCGAGATCCGCACCGTCCTGCACGTCGCCGACTCCGACGGGGCCGGCGACCCGGTGGCGGTGCTGGACCCGCACGACCTGGCCGACGCCGTGGCCGCCCGTACCGCCGCCGTGGAACTGCTCGGGCGGGCCTGCGCCGGCCTACCGGTCGACGAGTTCGTCGTCTTCGCCTCGACGGCCGCCGTCTGGGGCAGCGGGGGAGCGGCGGTCGCCGCCGCCGTGGGCGCCGGGCTGGCGGCGCTGGCCGCGGGCTGGCGTGCCGCCGGCCGCCCGGCCACCGTCGTCGCGTGGGTGCCCTGGGCGGACGAGATCACCGACGCGGCGCAGTTGCGCCGCCGGGGGGTCCGGCCGCTGCCCGCCGACGTGGCCCTGTCCGCGCTGGGGCAGGCTCTGGTCCGCGGCGACGACCAACTGGCCGTGGCCGACCTCGACTGGCCCGCGTTCGTGCCGGCCTTCACCGCCGTACGGCCCAGCGCGCTACTGCGCGGCGTGCCCGAGGCGACGGCCGGCGCGGAGCCGGAGGCCGGCGATGCCGCGACCGATCCCGCCCGCGCGCTGCGTGAGCGGCTGGCCGGCGTTCCGGCCGGCGACCGGCACCGGATCCTGCTGGACCTGGTCCGGGCGCGGGTGGCCACCGTCCTCGGGCACGCCTCGCCCAACGCGGTCGAGGCCGACCGGGACTTCCTGGAACTCGGCTTCGACTCGCTGACCGCACTGGAACTGCGCGACGCGCTGCGCCAGGAGACCGGGGTGGAGCTGTCGGCGACCCTGCTCTTCGACCACCCCACCCCTACGGCGCTGGCCGTTCACCTGCTCGGCCGGCTCCTCGGCGCGGCGGCGGCCGGGGACGGCGCGGACGACGCCGGTGGACCTGCCGGGGAGAGTGCCGGCAGCGGACTGCTCGGCGGGTTGTTCAACCAGCCGAAGGCGCGCGAGGACCCGGCCGGCTATGCCGAACTGCTGGTCAAGCTCGCCCAGTTCCGCCCCAGCTTCCGCGAGCCGGCGCAGCTCACCCGCCCGGCCGGGATCCTCCGGCTGGCCGAGGGCGGCGCCCGGGCGC
This sequence comes from Micromonospora echinospora, assembly GCF_014203425.1. Classification (NCBI taxonomy): domain Bacteria; kingdom Bacillati; phylum Actinomycetota; class Actinomycetes; order Micromonosporales; family Micromonosporaceae; genus Micromonospora; species Micromonospora echinospora. The sequence continues at coordinate 5,123,279 of NZ_JACHJC010000001.1, read as the reverse complement.
AGTTGGTGTGCTGCTGCACGATGTCGCTGCTCTCCGGCGCGCACGAGTACGCCCGGCTGGCCGCCGGCTTCCGGGGCGTACGTGACGTGTGGGCCCTGCCCAACCCCGGGTTCGGCGTGGGCGAGGAGCTTCCCGCCGACCTCGACGCGCTGCTGCGGGTGCACGCCGACACGGTGCTACGTACCGTCGGTGCCGGCCCGTTCGTGGTGGCCGGTCACTCCGGTGGTGCGATGGTGGCCAACCTGCTCGCCGGGGAGCTGGAACGCCAGGGCCGCCCGCCGGACGCGGTGGTGCTCATGGACACCTACCCGGCCGACAGCGAGGTGCTCGGCGGGTGGGTGCCGCAGCTTCTCGACGGGATGATCGACCGGGACACCGCGTACACGCCGATGGACGACTGGCGGACGACGGCGTGGGCGGGCTACCTGCCGCTGTTCCTGGACTGGCAGCCGACCGAGATGGCGGCGGCGACCCTGCTGGTGCGGGCCACCGAGCCGCTGGGGGAGTGGGACGGCGAACCGGACGGCTGGCGGTCGCGCTGGCCCTACCCGCACGAGGCTGTTGACGCGGCTGGCGACCACTTCAGCATGGTCGCCGACCGGGGGCCGGAACTCGCCGGCACGGTCCAGCGCTGGCTGGCCGCGCGGGGCCTGTGACCGGTTCCGCCCCTGGCGTGCCCCTAGCGCCCCCTATCGGCGCACATACATCTATCGGACCGACGTTCCAGGACGGAGCATGACGACGTGGACGAAGCAGTGGTGGTCACGGAGCTGGTCAAGCGGTACCAGCCCAATATGCCACCGGCGGTGGACGGGCTGAGTTTCTCCGTCGCCGCCGGTGAGGTCTTCGGCCTGCTCGGGCCGAACGGTGCGGGCAAGACGACGACGATCGGGGTGCTGACCACACGGGTGCGGGCCACCTCGGGCCGGGCCCGGGTGTGCGGCGCGGACGTGATCGGCTCGCCCGCCGCCGCCCGGCAGTTGCTGGCGGTCGTACCGCAGCGGGTGAACCTGGACCGGGCGCTGACCGTCCGGCAGAACCTGCTGTTCCACGCGGCCTACCACCGGGTGCCCCGGGCGCAGCGCATCCGGCGGGCGGACGAGTTGCTGGACCAGATGGGGCTCAAGGACTTCGCGAACCACCGCACCGACTTCCTGTCAGGCGGCCTCGCCCAGCGGACGATGATCGCCCGCGCGCTGATGCACTCGCCCCGGGTGCTCTTCCTCGACGAGCCGTCGGCGGGCCTCGACCCGCAGTCCCGGCTCTTCGTGCACGACCGGATCGCCGAGCTGAAACGGGACGGCGTGACAGTGGTGGTCACCACACACGACATGGACGAGGCGGAGAAGCTCTGCGACCGGGTCGGCATCGTCGACCACGGCAAGCTGCTCACCATGGACACGCCGTCCGCGCTGACCCGTACGCTGCCGGGCAGCAGCACCCTGACCCTCGTGGTGACCCCCGGCGCCTCCGCCGAGGAGGTGCGGGCCGCGCTCGATGCGATCCCCGACGTGGAGCGGGTGGAACACTTCAAGATGACCGCCAAGGTGCCCGTCGCCGCGCCGGCGTTTCCCGGCATGCCGGCGATGCCGACGCCCGCCCCGGTCCCGGACGCGCCCGCCGACTCGGACGCCCCCCTGTCCTTCCGGGTCTACACCAGCGGTCAGCCGGCCAACGCCATCCCGATGGCGATGAAGATCCTCGCCGACCTGGGTTGCGAGGTTCGTGACCTCAACATCGGCCAGCCCAGTCTGGAAGATGTCTTCATCCACCTGACCGGAAGGGAACTTCGGTGAGCGTCACCGCCCCCGCCCCCCCGTCCGCGCCGTCACCGCCCGCGGCGCCGCCGCCGGTGCGCGCGCTGGACCAGCTCGCCACCTTCCGCGCGGTGCTCTCGCGGGACCTGTTCGTCACCGGCCGGGAGCTGGTCGGCTTCCTGCTCCAGGTCTTCATCCAGCCGCTGTTCATGCTGCTGATCTTCGGCAAGGTGCTCAGCGACCTGGGCTACGCCAGCGACGACTTCTCCAACGTGCTGCTGCCCGGCGTCATCGCGCTGAACGCCTTCCTGATCGGCCTGGAGAACACCGCGCTGCCGATGATGATGGACTTCTCCTTCACCCGGGAGATCGAGGACCGCCTCCTGGCGCCTATGGCGACCCCGCTGGTGGCGCTGGAGAAGATCGTTTTCGGGGGCATCCGTGGCCTGATCGCCGGTGTGGTGCTGATCCCGGTCGGCATGCTCATGCTCGGCGTCACCTGGCCCTGGGCGGTGGTGCTCAAGGTGGTCGGGGTGTTGGCGATCGGCGCGCTGGTCGGCGCGGCGGTCGGTCTCGCCTTCGGCACCCTGGTGCCCACGCAGCACATCCAGATCATGTTCACCGTGGTGATGACCCCGATCATGTTCACCGGTGCCACCCAGTTCCCGCTGCTCGGCCTGGACTCGCTGCGCTGGTACCAGGTGATCTGTTCGCTGAACCCGCTGACCTACATCAGCGAGGCGACCCGGTCGCTCGTCGGCCCGCCGGGGGTCGAGTCGCTGCCGCTCTGGCTGTGCATGTGTGTCCTCACCGGGGTCTTCGTGGCGTTCTCGGCGATCGGCATGCGTGGCTTCATGCGTCGCGCCATGGACTGACCGCCCGGGACGCGGTCCGCCGAGGGCCCGAACCGCACCTGCGGTTCGGGCCCTCGCTTTCGCCCCGTGTCGCAGGGGGCCGGTGGTCACCGCGCCCCTGCGACAGCCGTCAGGACGTGGCGCTCTGTGTCTCGTCGGCCAGCGTCTCGGCGTACACGACGAGCCGGGACGGCAGGTCGGTCCGGCGCTTCACGTCGAGCTTGCGGTAGACCCGGGTCAGGTGCTGCTCGACAGTGCTCACCGTGATGAAGAGCTTGCTGGAGATCTGGCGGTTGGTGTGGCCGTGTGCGGCCAGCGCGGCAACGCGCCGCTCGGCGTCGCTCAGCCCGTCGTCCGGTTCCTGGAGTTCGGCGGCGGCCGGGTACGCCGGCAGTCCACTGCCCGGCTCCCGGCGGATCAGCCGCTGAGCCAGCACCGACGCCCCGCAGTCCTGCGCGAGCTGGTAGGCGCGGCGGACGAGCAGCCGGGCGCGGGCGGAGTCTCCGGCGCGCTGTAGCGTCTGACCGGTGTCGCCGAGGGCGCGGACGAGCTCCAACCGGTCGCCGCTGGACTGGAGCAGGCTGACCGCCTCGGAGAGCAGCTTGCGCCGGTGGTCCTGGGCGGCGGTGGTGGCGAGCAGGCGCAGCGTACGGCCCCGGGTCCGGTCGTCGACCCCGTGCGGCACCCGCAGTTGCTCCTGCAGGAGCTGCATGGCCTGCGTCTTGTTGCCGACGCTGAGCTGCACCCGGGCCAGCTCCAGCCGCCACGGCACCAGTCCGGCCGCGTCGATCCCCCACGTGCGCATCAGCTCGCCGCAGCGCCGTAGGTCGGTGGTGGCGGCGTGCGGCCGGCGTACGGCCAGGTGGTGCCGGCCGCGTGCGGCCAGGTAGTGCAGGCCCAATGGGGTGCGGAACATGCCGGGCGGGGTCGGGTGGGCCAGCCACCGGTCGGCCTCGGCGAACCGGCCCGACTCCGTTGCGGACGCGATCAGGGTAGACAGCGGTCCGGCGATCGCCACTCCCCAGGCGGGGGCTGGCATGTCCTCCAGGGCCGCGCGGGCGTGGTGCTCGGCACCGGGCAGATCGCCGACGCGCAGGGCCGCCTCCGCCCGGATCGCCCGGATCACCGCCCGCCAGCCCGGCGCGTGCTGAACCACCGGCCGGTCGAGCAGCACGTCGCCCCAGACCGCGGCCCGGTCCGACCGGCCGGCCCAGAGCAGCGCCAGCAGGGGCGCGGTCAGCAGGCCGAGGGCGCCGTCGTCCGTGTGGTGGCGCTGCAGGATCTGCTCGGCGGTCGGCACCGTGTCGTTGTCGGCGGTCGGCGTCAGCGCGGTGCCGAGCACCGTGACCGCCTGCAGGAGCGGGCTGACGGTGGTCGGGGCGCCGGCCGCGCGGCTCCAGGTGGCCGGGGTCTGCCGCACGCTCGCCAGGTGGTCCGGGTGGGAGAGGGAGACCAGAAGCTGCATGATCCGCAGGCGGCCGGGCGGGGTGGCCGGAGCCTGCTCCTCGTCCGCCGAGAAGCCGCCGACGGCCTCGGCAGCCTCGTCGACGCGGCCCTGCCAGAGCAGGTACGGCACGGCGGAGAGGCTCGCATCGGTGGACCAGCCGGCGGCCCGCGCCGTCTGCACCAGCTCCGTCAGCTGCCCGTTCACCGTCAACGGGTTGAGCTGCCAGCGGGCATTCACCAGCATCTCGGTGGTGGCGGTGCGTTGCCGCTCGTCCACCGGCGCGCTGGCGAGCAGCCGCAGGCAGGCTGCCGCCACGTCGGGCCGGCCGGACGAGAGCGCGTGACCGGCGGCGTCCTGGAGCACCGGCACCCGCCAGCCGGCCACCGTCGCACCGGCGGCCACGAGGTGCTCGGCCACCACGCTCGCCTCGGCGCCGCGGTCGTGCAGCACCTCGGCGGCCCGCTGGTGCAGGCCGCGCCGCTCGTCGGCCGACATGTCAGCGAGGATCGAGTGCAGGATACGCGAGTGGCGTAGCTGGTCGGACTCCATCAGACCCGAGGTACGCAACACCCGCACCGCCGGGACCGTGGTCGCGGGCATCACGTCGAGGAGGTGGCCGAGCAGTTCGGTCGACGCGGGCCGGTCGAGCACGGCGAGCGCCTGGGCCACCCGGCGTACCCCGGGCTCGTGGCGGTAGAGGCACCCGAGCACGGCCTGGTCGAACGCGTCACCGACGGACGGAAGGTCGTGGTCGCTGCCCTCGCCACCGGCCCGTTCGTCGAGCAGCGCCCGGGTGAGCAGTGGATTGCCTCCGGTCATCCGGACGTAGTGTTCCGCGGTCCTGCGGGTGTCGGCGTCGTCGACGGCGCCCTCGACCAGCCGGGCGACGGCGTCGACGGTCAGTGGTGGCAGGCTGATCCGGGAGAAGTGCGGCTGGCTGAGCAGCTCGGCGCGGAACAGCGGGTGCGGCGGGCGCAGCGTCGACGCCTCCGCGAACACGACCATGATCCGGGCGTGGCGCAGCCGTCGGGTCACGTAGAGCAGGCAGTGCAGCGAGGCCGGGTCCGCGTGGTGCACGTCGTCGACGAGGAGGACCAGGGGCCCGTTGGCCGTCAGGTCGATCAGGGTGGTGAAGAGGCCGTGCAGCAGGGGTGCCCAGGCCCGGTCTCCGTCGGACGCCTCGCCGCCGACTTCGGGCAACGGCACCGCGGAGGTGGCGTCGCGCAGCAGCTTCTCGACGTGGGCGGCGGCCTCCGGGGCGAGTCGTGCACTGTGGAACAGTTGCCCGACGACTCCCAGGTGGAGACCGCGCTCCGCCCGCGAGCCGGTCGCGCTCATCACCTGCCCGCGGGAGCCGGCCGTCCACTCGCCGAACGACTCCAGCAGGCTGGTCTTGCCGCTGCCCACGGCACCGGTGACCAGCGCGACGTGTCCGCGCTGCTGCTCTTCGCACGCGTGGAACACGCGCCGCAGACGGGTGATCTGTTCCTCTTGCTGAACCAACACCTGCGCGTAAGCCCTCCTTGTACGCGGCGCGGGCCTGGAACGCCGGTGCGGCCCGACACCGCCACCCCTGCCGGAGACAGCCGCCCCTCCGCCCGCGTCTCGACGGGTGGGGGTGGAGCGCGCCGGGCGGCCACGCCGGGTGGACCTGAAATCCTTCGTCGGACCGGTCTTCTCGCCGTACGGTCCGCGTGTCGAGGCGAGTCTGGCACCGGCATGACGGTGCGACAACGGGCGTGAGACCCCATCGTTTCGCACCCAAACCTGCGGTCCCAGAAGGCATTTAGGGGTTGCGCGATTCGGGGTGAGGGGTGTTGGAGCCGATCTGCCCGGGGAGGCGACACGCCGGTGAGCGGCTGGTGTCGGGGCGTACAGCTTGATGGTGCCACACCGCGACTCCCGGCGCATGCCGGCGGTACCCACAGTGGTGGTGAGCGAACTCTTCGCGACGGTCGGCGAGGGCGACAGTCGCGTGACGCCCGGCGGCTGTTCCGTGCGGAAGCCCGACCGGGATCAGCGGGGCCGAGGGCCGGACGGACGGCCGCCCGGGGGGTCCGTGCCCCGCTTCAGCGGATCCAGCACCGTCGTACCGGGGCGGTCGAACCGCAGCCGTCCGGCGAGTTCGCTGCGCGAGTTGACGTCCAGCTTCCGGTAGATGCGCGTCATTCGCTGTTCGATCGCGCTGACCGTCAGGAAGAGCTTCTCGGCGATCTCACGATTGGTGTGACCCTGGGCGGCCAGGGTGGCCATCCTGGATTCGGTGTCCGTCAGGCCCTGGACCAAGACCGCCCCACCTGCCCGGCTGCCGGTGGCACCGTCTCTGGTGGACAGGGCGCTGGGCCACAACGTCGGGATGCCGCACTCCTCCGCGAGAGCCCGGGCCGACCGGGTCGCGGCGCGGGCCTGCCGCCGGTCGCCGGCCTGCTCGTAGGCGTGACCGAGGTCGGCAAGGTTGTGCGCCAGTTCCATCCGGTCGCCGCACTGCCGCAGCAGCCGTACGGCGCTGCGCAGGTGCGGGATCCGTTCCTGTCCCTCCTCGGTCGCGGCCAGAACCCGCAGGGCCGCGGCCCGGTACCGGACATGGACGGGCCGCAGCCGGGCCAACTCGTCGCGCACCAGCTTGCGCGCCTGCTGACGGCGGCCCATCCGGAGCAGTGCCCGAGCCGACTCGGTGCGCCACGGCACCAGGCCCGAGAAGTCCAGCTGCCACCGCTGCATCAGCTGCCCGCAGAGCTGGAAGTCGGCCAGCGCGGCCTCGGGGCTTCCCGCGGCGAGGGCGTGCGTCCCGCGGGCGTGCAGGTAGTGCAGCCCGAGCGGGGTCTCGAAGATCGCCGGCGGCACCGGCACCTGAAGGCAGGCGGCCGCCGTGTCGAGCTGGTCCATAAAGGTCAGGGCCCGTATCCGGACGGCGAGAGGTATCCCGATCACCACCCCCCAGCCTTTCGGCGAGAGCTGCCCCAGTGCCTCGTCGGCCAGCTTGCCGGCGCGGGGGAGGTCGCCGAGCCGGCCGGCGACGGCGGCCCGCAGGGCGGTGAGCGTGGCCGAGGGGGTGGGGTGGTGCGGGGTGGCGAGGTGGCGGTCCAGCCGGTCGCACCAGTCGTCGGCCAGGTCGAGCTGGTCGGCGTAGATCATGGCGACGAGGGCGCAGATGACCCTCCACATGTTCGGTTCGTCGTCCGGCCCGGTGGTCGACAGTGTCCGCTCGGCCTCCTCGACCACGCCCGCGTCACCCCGGGCCAGCACGCCGGACAGCAGGATGAGTCCGCTGAGCCCGTGCTTGACCCGGGCCAGCGTGAGCGGATCCCGCGCGGCCACGGCGGGCGCGGGCCGGTCGACCATGACCCCGGGATAGAGCGTCGAGATCCAGCCGGTGATGATGAGCAGCTCGGCCACGGACTGCGGATCGGCGGGATCCGACCGCTCGCTCAGGTGCCTGACCAGGTCGACGGCCTTGTCGATCTCACCGTGCCAGAGGAGGTACTGGATGGGGCCGGCGGCCTGTTGGCTGCCGAGGTGCCCGGCCCGGATGGCGGTGGCGACGCTGACCAGGTGCGGGATCGTGGCCTGCGGATCGAGTCGCCACTCGGCGCGCGCCAGCGCGGAGCGGATCCGCGCCCGCAGACACTCGCCGACGCCACTGCGGTGCGCCCGGCGCAGGTACCGCAGGGCGGTCTCCACCTCGCCGTCGAGCAGCGCCTGCTCGCCGGCGTCCAGCAGGGTCTGCGCCATCCAGGGTTCGGCCAGCTCGCCGATGTCCACCAGGTGCGGCGCGATCCGGGCCGGGGGCGCGCCGTCGTCGTGCAGCAGGCGGGCTGCTCCCAGATGCAGCCGTACGCGTTCCTCGGCGGTCATCCCGTCGATCACGGCCTGGGTCACCGCCGGATGGCGCAACCCCTGTTCGTCGATCAGCCCCGCGCTGGTCGACTTGTCGACAGCGCCCAGCGCGGGGTGCAACCGGGCGTCGACGAGATGCGGCAGCAGGCTGCCGTGCAGCGGCTCGCCGGTCACGGCGAGCACCCGGGCGGCGTTGAGCACCAGGCGGTCGCAGCGGTACAGGCAGCTCAGCACGGCCTCCCGGAACGACTCGCCGACCGCCGGGGCGTCGGCGGACCGTGGCGCGGCTGCCTGGTCATCGGCGAGCGCATGCACCAGGAGGGGATTCCCGCCGCTGATCCGGTGGCTCTCCTCGGCGATGCTGCGGGCGAGCGGGATGTCGAGCCGCTGGGCGAGCAGCTGGAACGTCCCCTCGGCGGTGAGCAGCGGCAGGCGGATGCGGTGCAGCTTCGCCGGTTGCAGCATCTCGGCGTGCACGTCCGCCTGCCACGGCCGGGTGCGTGGCGCCTCCGTCAGGACCATCAGCAGGGATAGACCGGAGAGCCGCCGGGCCACGTAATCGAGACAGCGCAGCGACGGCACGTCCGCGTGGTGGATGTCGTCCACCACGATGACCAGCGGCCCCCGCGAGGTCAGTTCGAGCAGGGCGCGCCCGATGGCGGCGGTGAGCCGGGCGTTCTCCGCGTCCGCCGGATCGGCGTCGATCCATGCGAGGGCGCCCGCGTCCAGCAGCCGGGCGAGGCGGGCCCGGATGTCGGGGGCGTCCGCGGCGCACGACGGCACCGCGCGGACGAGCTGCCGGACGACCTCCAGCGGTACGCTGCGCTCCGCGCGGGAGGCGCTCGCGCCGATGACCCGTGCTCCGGCGTCGCAGGCGCGCCGGGCGAAGGCCTGTGCGAGCGCGGTCTTGCCGGAGCCGACCGGGCCGGTCAGCACGGTCACCGGCCGGTCGGTCGGCGAGGTGCCGCCGCGGAGCAGGTCTGCGAGTCGGCGCTCCAGCAGGCCGAGCTGGCTTGAACGCTCGGTCAGCTCCATCACCGCCCCCTCCGGGGGAGGGCCGCGTGCCCGGTGCGGCCCGACAGCTCGACCAAATTGGAGACCGGCAATTCTTGACCCATTCCATTATCGGCAAGATCGACTGGTGTCGAGCTTTGCCGGTGCGCCATCGACCGACTTGACCGGTTGGCTGCTGCGAGCCGTGTTCCCGTGTGCGTCGGCGATAATTCCCCAGCTCTCTCGGGGTCGACACTTCCTATCGACCTCCTTGATGGTGGGAGTATGGCAGTTGGGCAATTGGGCGGCAAGCCGAGTTGTGTAAAGGATGAGCAAACACGGGTCACTTGTCTCGGGTGACCCGACCGGGGGTGGCGACGGAAAGTCGCCGGCTGGTCCCGTACCGTGACAGAGCGCTCTCATGAGCCGATGGTTCCGCTTATTCGGCCCGCCTGCTGATTGGCGAATTAGCTCTTCCGTGCTAATCCGGCCTAATCCGGCGTCCGGGCGTTACCGGTCGCTCTGGCCGAGAGGTTCGAAGCTGCCGCGGTTGCGGCGTGCGGAGGCGTCGAGCTGAGCGTCATCGTCGTTGAACTCGGCGTTCGTGACCCCGCCCGTGCCGATCCCGGCGCGTGCGGGCGTGGTGCCGGAAGCTGGCGTGGAGGTGCCGTCCGCCCCCGGGGTGGGGCTGTGCGGTCTGGTCGGGGCTCCGGCAATTGCCGGAGGCGCTCGATTGTTGCGATGTAAGGCATTGATGCCGGAACTGCGATCGATGCCGGTCCGACCCTGCCGGCGGTCGAGGCTCGGTGTGCGTCGGCGGGCCACGATTCGGACGTTTGGGAGATTCTGCGATTATGTATGAAAAAGAATTACGCATCCGAGTGTCCTGTTGGTTGCGGAGGTCTGCGGTCCCATCCGGCCTGAAGGCTGATCTCATGCGGCACGCGTCAATGCGATAAAGCCGTGAAGGCGAGCTGCCAGCCATCGAGAAAGACGTTTTACGGTCGATTTTCGCTCGCTGAGGATAAATGCGGTCTCTGCATTGTTCGCCGAGCCGGAGTGAGCGCTCGGGTCGGCCGTTGTGTCAGGACGGCCGGGATCCGGTCCTAGCTGGCCAGTAGGCCCGGACAGGGGGATTCGGACTCGGCGGCTAGGGGTTGTGCCCGACGATAGCCCGGCCCTAATTTCGGGGCACCCGGTCTCCACCGTCTGGATAGCCGGACATGGGGCCGTGCAGGCCCGAGACCTGAAGGGTTCTGTGGCCGTCGTGATGTCCCAGCTGCCGCCGCGACTCGTTGCGGCCCCACGCAGGGGATAGCGGAGATGACACTGCTGCCGGTGCTGCGTGGATTCGGTGCGGATCGGGCCGACGCGGTCACGGTGGCCGGAGAAGCCCTCTCCAGCGAGGCCCTGCTGGGCTGCGTCACCGCCGTCGCTGATCGGATCAGGGGCGCGACCGCGGTCGCGGTCGACGGCACACCGACGCTGGAAGCGGTGGTCGGAATGCTCGGCGCCCTCCTCGCCGGGGCGCCGCTCGTACCGCTGCCTCCCGGCGCCGACGAACGCGAACGCCGCCGTATCCTGCGGCAGTGCGGAGCGACGGTGATCCTCGGCCGTGCCCCGTCCGGGGCCGACGGCCTGTCCACGATCCCGGTCGACCTGCGAGAACACGCCTCGACGCGGCATCCCGAGCCCGCCCCGGGCAGCGACGCCGTCATCCTCTACACCGGAGGCGCATCAGGGCCGCCACGAGGGGTGCGCATCTCGCGCCGCGCCATCGCCGCCGACCTCGACCTTCTGGCCCGTGCGTGGCACTGGAGCGAGGAGGACGTGGTCGTCCAGGGCACCCCGCTGTTCCGGGCGTACGGTCTGGTCGTCGGCCTGCTCGGCGCGCTGCGGGCCGGTAGCCGTTTCGTCCACCTCGACCACGCCGGCACCGGGCCGGTCGGCTCCGTGCACCTGGCGTCGCCCGACCAGTGGGCGAAGATAGCGCTGGACGGCCACCGGGCCCGGCCGCTGTCCGCGGCGCGGATCCTCGTTTCCGCGGACGGCCCGCTGGCCCGCGCCGTGGCCGAGCGGCTCCGACTGCTCACCTCGCACCGGCCGGTGCAGGCCTACGGCACCACCGAGACGCTCGTCGCGCTGACCGGGCGGGCCGGCGACCGTACGGTTCCGGGCGCTGTCGGCACCCCCCTGCCCGGCGTCGAGACGCGCGTGCTGGACCGCGAGGACCGGCCGGTGCCGGCCGACGGCCAGTCGGCGGGCGAGCTGAGCGTCTGCGGGCCGATGCTGTTCAGCGGGTACGTCGGCGGGCGGAGCCTCGCCGCCGGTCGCTGGCACGCCACCGGGGACCTGGCCAGCGTGGCCCCCGACGGCACGTACCGGATCATCGGGCGATGCGGGCTCGACGTGGTGCAGAGCCGGGGCCGGCGGATGCCCGCCGGGCAGATCGAGGAGGCGTTGCTGAGCCACCCCGGCGTGCGCGAGGCCGCCGTCGTCGGCACGCCGCACCACGCGCTCGGCGAGCAGGTCACCGCCTACGTCGTCGCCGAGGGGGTGACCGCGCAGGTGCTCATCGACCACGTCGGCCGGTACCTCTCGGCGGGCCAGCGCCCCCGGCGGGTGCACTTCGTCGACGAGCTGCCGCGCAGCGCCTTCGGGCGGATCAGGAAGTCCCTGCTGATCGCCGGCGGCTGAGACGGCCGGACAGCGGGCAGCGGTGACCCGCCCCCGCCACGGTCAGCCCTCCACCCAGCCGTGCCGCCGGGCCAGCTCCAGCATCCTCGCGCGTACCGCCACGATCTGCGCTCCGGTCAGGTCCGACACGGAGGTCACCAGCGCCTCGGTGGTCTCCGCGGAGAAGGCCCGCTCGGAGAGGACGTCGCACAGGCCCTCGTCGTCCTCCGCGCCACCCGTGGCCTGCCCGCTGTCCCTGCTGCGCCCGCCGCCGACCGTGACGCCGGCCCGGGCGGACAGCCCGGCACCGGCCGTCGGGACGCGATCCGCACCCGGGGCGACGCCGGACACCCGCACCAGCACGGCCTTGGGCCCGCGCTCGGTCTCCACCGCGTCGTACTCGACCGGGACGCCGGGCGTCAGTGACCACTTGTCACCGTCGAGCATGTTCGCGTGCACGAACACGTCGTCGCTGCCGTCGTCCGGGGCGATGAACCCGTAGCCCCGCACCTCGTCGAACCGCACCACTTTGCCAGTAAGCATCGCCATTCCCGCGTCCATCCGCCCCACATCCAGGTGCCCCGCCCGCAGGACCGGGACGGCGCTCAGAGTGGCACCTGTCCCGTGCAGGCCGGCACCCGTACCCGACCCCTATGGTGCACCTATCGCCGAGGCCCGCCGCGGCGAGGGGTGCCGCAGCGCCTACCATCGGCCAACGTGATCGAGCAGATCCTGCCCCCCACCGTGGCGGTGTCCGAGTCCTTCACCGATCCCGCCGGCGTGACCCTGTTCCCCGAGGAGGAGGCGCTGGTGGCACGGTCGGTGGAGAAACGACGCCGGGAGTTCACCACCGTGCGGCACTGCGCCCGGCTGGCCCTCGGCGAGTTGGGCCTCGCCCCGGCGCCGATCGTCTCCGGCGCACGCGGTGCCCCGCTCTGGCCGGACGGCGTGGTCGGCAGTATGACGCACTGCGATGGCTACCGGGCGGCGGTCGTCGGCCGTACGGCGGCGTTCGCCAGCCTCGGGGTGGACGCCGAGCCGCACGCCCCGCTGCCCGACGGGGTGCTTGGAGCGATCGCCCTGCCGGCCGAACGGTCGCGCACCGTCACGCTGGGCGCGGTCCGCCCCGCCGTCTGCTGGGACCGCCTGTTGTTCAGCGCCAAGGAGGCGGTGTACAAGGCGTGGTTCCCGCTCACCGGCCAGTGGCTGGACTTCTCCGAGGCGGACATCGTGTTCGACCCGGCCGGCACGTTCGAGGCCCGGCTGCTGGTGCCCGGTCCGGTGTTCGGCGGGGCCGAGGTGCGGGCGTTCGCGGGCAGGTTCCTGGTCGAGCGGGGGCTGGTGGTCACCGCGATCAGCATCCCGGCGGTCGCGTCCTAACCGTCTGCGCTGAGCCGCGTCTTCTGCACCTTGCCCAGGGCGTTGCGGGGCAGGGCGTCGACCAGGCGCACCTCGCGTGGTCGCTTGTGCGCCGAAAGGTGCCGGGCCACGAAGTCGATCAGCTCGGCCTCGCCCACCCCGTCGCCCACCACGTACGCGGTGACCTGCTGACCGAGGTCGGGGTGCGGTGTGCCCACCACGGCTGCCTCACGGACCCCCGGGTGCGTCAGCAGGGCGTCCTCCACCTCCCCGGCGCCGATCCGGTAGCCACCGCTCTTGATCAGGTCGGTCGACGCCCGGCCGACGATCCGGTGCCAGCCGTCCGGGTCGACGGTGGCGACGTCCCCGGTGCGGAACCAACCGTCCGGGGTACGGCTCGCCGCGTCGGCGTCCGGACGGTTGAGGTAGCCGTCGAACAGCGTGGGGCCGGTGACCTGAAGCTCGCCCATCGTCGCCCCGTCGGCCGGGAGCGAGGTGCCGTCGTCGCCGACCAGCCGCGTACGGACCCCGGGCAGCGCCAGCCCGACGGTGCCGGGCCGGCGTGGGCCGTCCGTCCGGGCGCTCACAGTGATCAGGGTCTCGGTCATCCCGTACCGCTCGACGACCCGGTGACCGGCGAGGGTGGCGAGGTCGGCGAAGACCGCCGCCGGCAGCGCCGCGCTGCCCGAGACCAGCAGCCGCGCCGGACGCAGCGCCCGGGCCGCGTCCGGGTCGGCGGCGATTCGGGACCACACCGTCGGCACCCCGAAGTACATCGTGCCGTTGGCAGCGGCGTACCGGTCGGGGCGGGGGCGGCCCACGTGGTGCAGCCGGCCGCCCAGCCGCAGTGGTCCGAGCACGCCGAGCACCAGCCCGTGCACGTGGAACAGCGGCAGGCCGTGCACCAGCAGGTCGTCCGGCGTCCATGCCCAGGCGTCGGCCAGCCCGTCGAGGCAGGCGGCGATCGCGCGGCGGGAGATCACGGCGCCCTTCGGGGCGCCGGTGGTGCCGCTGGTGTAGAGGATCACCGCGGTGCAGGCCGGATCCGGCTCGGGGTGGACGGTGTCCGACCGGCGGGTCAGGTCGACGGGTACGACGGGCCGGCCGGCGTCACCGACGGCGCGTTCCGCGCCGGCCGGGGCCAGCAGCGCCGTCGCGCCCGAGTCGCGCAGGATGTGATCGCGCTCCATCGGCCCGGCGTCCGGCGGGATCGGCACGACCGCAACCCCGGCCGTCAGCGCGCCCACCACGCCGACCACGGTCTCCAGGGTGGCGGTGGCCTCGATCGCCACCCGGTCGACGCCGCGCAGCTCGTCGGCCACCGCCGTGGCAAGGCGGCGAAGCTCCACCCAGGACGCCGCCCGGCCGTCGACCCGGATCGCGTCCGGGTGCTCGTCGGTGCCCTTCGTCAGCCAGCCCAGCAGCGGCATGGTGCGATCCTCTCAGCGGCCCGGTCCGAGCCCTGCCGGGGGCCGCGACGCCGGTAGGGTCGTGGGGTACCGCCGGATCCGGGTGGGCGAGTGCGCCGCGCCGGTGGGCCGGGAGAACGGTCCTGACCGTAGTCGGGGGTCTCTGCGGCCTGCCACCCCTACCGGCCGTGGCGGTCGTGCGGGAGGGGAGGTGACATCGGTGGTCGCGAGGGCGACGGCGGCACCCGACGGTGTCCGGGCGGTGGTGTTCGACCTCGACGGGGTGCTGGTCGACAGCCTCGCCGTGGCCAGGGAGGCGTTCGCCCTCGCCTACGCCGAGGTGGTCGGCGACGGCATGGCCCCGGTCGAGGAGTACTGCCGCCACCCGGGCCGGTACCTGCCGGAGGTGCTGGAGCTGATGGGTCTGCCGGCGGCGCTCGCCGAGCCGTTCGTGCGGCAGAGCAACCGCCTTGCACACCGGGTCAGCCCGGTCGTCGGCGCGGCGGAGCTGTTGCGCACCCTGCGTCGGCGGGGGATCGGGCTCGCCGTGGCCACCGGCCGCAGCGGCGTACGCGCCCGGGACCTGCTCGGCCGGCTCGACCTGTTGCCGCTCGTCGACCACGTGGTGGGCTCGGACGAGGTGCCCCGCCCGAAGCCCGCGCCCGATATCGTACGGCGGGCGCTGCACCTGCTCGGGGCCCGGCCGGAGGAGGCGCTGATGGTCGGCGACGCGCCCAGCGACCTGGCCAGCGCGCGGGCGGCCGGGGTGACGGCGGTGGCCGCGCTGTGGGGCGAGTCCGACGAGGAGACGCTGCGCACGGCCGGCCCGGACGTCGTTCTGGCCCGGCTCGACGAGCTGCTGCCGCTCTGCCCGGCACGGCGGTGACGAGCCACACCGTATCCGTGGGCGAGAAGCCGCCCGGAGCCGCCCGCCCGGACGGACGCCCGGACACCTGGCGTGACCGGGCGACACCCCTGTCGCCGGGCGGCACCCCTGTGGAGGATGGTTTCCCGCATCGACACCCCCGATTCGTCACCTGATCAGTTGATCGGCGCATCGGTTGCGCGGATGATGTCGGGCGTCGGTCGGCCCGGGTCCGGCCCGTTGCCGTGAACCGACGCCGCGATCAGCCGAGGGGCCCGCCCTTCCCGGCGGCAAACCGCACATGAAGGAGGACCATCCCGGATGCCGGTCATCGAGGTCGATCATCTGCAGAAGCGGTACGGCGAGAAGGTCGCGGTCGACGACGTTTCCTTCATCGTCGAGCAGGGCGAGATCTTCGGCGTCCTCGGCCCGAACGGCGCCGGCAAGACGACCACGGTGGAGTGCGTGCAGGGGTTGCGCCGTCCCGACGGCGGGACCGTCCGGGTGTTCGGGCTGGACCCGGTGCGCGACCGCACCGAGGTGCGCCAGCGCGTCGGCGCCCAGCTCCAGGAGAGCCAGCTGCCGGACAAGGTGCGGGTGCGGGAGGCGCTGGACCTGTACCGGTCCTTCTACCGCAACCGGGCCGACATCGACGAGCTGCTGACCGACCTCGGCCTGGCCGAGCAGCGCAACACCTACTTCCAGAAGCTCTCCGGCGGGCAGAAGCAGCGACTGTCGGTGGCCCTGGCGCTTGTAGGCAGGCCGGAGATCGCCATCCTCGACGAGCTGACCACGGGCCTCGACCCGCAGGGCCGCCGGGACACCTGGGATCTCGTCGAGCGGATTCGCGACCGCGGCGTCACCGTCGTGCTGGTCACCCACTTCATGGAGGAGGCGCAACGACTCTGTGACCGGATCGCGATCATCGACAAGGGGCGGATGGTGGCCATCGACAGCCCCGCTGGCCTGCTCGCCCGGGTCGGCAGCGAGCACCGGGTGCACTTCCGCCCGGCGGAGCCGGTCGAGGATGCCCTGCTGCTCGCCGCGCCCGACGTGACCGGGGTCAGCCGCTACGGGGCGGAGGTGACGGTGACCGGCACGAAGGACGTGCTCCAGTCGGTCCTGGCAGTACTCAACGGGCGCGGGACGACCTACACGGACCTGCGGGTCGAGCAGCCCACCCTCGACGACGCCTTCGTCGCCCTGACCGGCCGCGGCGGCCGGGCCGCCGCGCAGTCCCCGACCGACGGGAGGTCGTCGTGAGCGCCCTGTCCAAGCTGATCGCCGTCGAGACGAAGCTGTTCCTCCGGGAGCCCGTGTCGTTGTTCTTCGTCTTCGCCCTGCCGATCGGCCTGATGCTCGTCTTCGGCCTGCCGCAGCGTGCCGGTACCGCCGCCGACACCGGCCAGCACGCCGAGCAGACGTTCCTGCCGTCGCTCGCGCTGGCTCTCACCATCGGCATGCTCGCGCTCTTCACTCTGCCGATGGCGCTGGGCATCTACCGGGAACGCCGGATCCTGCGCCGTCTGGCGACCACCCCGGTGCAGCCCGCGCTGCTGCTGGTCGCCCAGGTCGTGGTCAACCTCGTGATGGGCGTGCTCGGTGCGGTGGTCACCTCGATCGCCGTGCGGTTCCTGCTGGACCAGCCGGCGCCAGCCAACCTGCCCGGGTTCGTGCTGGCCTTCCTCCTCGGGGTCGCGTGCCTGTTCGCCGTCGGCCTGCTGATCGCGGCGCTGGCGCCGTCGGCCAGGGCGGCACAGTCGATCGGCCCCGCGCTGTTCTTCCCGCTGCTCTTCCTGGCCGGCGCCTGGCTGCCCCGCGACCGGATGCCGGGTGCCCTGGCGGCCGTGGCCGACTACTCGCCGCTCGGCGCGACTGTCGACACCATCGGCGCGGCGTGGGCGGGGGCCGACCCCGAGCTGCCGCAGCTGATCGCCCTGGCCGTCACGGCCACCGTCGCCGCCCTGGCGGCGACGCGGTTCTTCCGCTGGGAGTGAGCCCGCCTCCCGACCGGGCTGGTCCGGGCATCGTCGCTGCCCAGGGCCGTTTCTAGGGGTGCGCTAAGGGTGCTCACGAAATGTGATCTGCACTACGTTCGGAGCTGAACGGGTGGCCGCTCACCGGACAAGGACGTTCGACCGCGGAGCGTCCGTTCACCCGGCAACGGGTGTCGTTGGACTGTGTGGACCGAACCGCGTCGCCCCTGCGGCGGCTCGTGGGGTGTGCGGAATGCGACGGAGGTCGTGCCATGAAGGATGTTTCGCAAGCTGATCCGGTCGCCCGGGACGCCGCCGGCGTCATCGATGTCGTCCTGGAGGGCGGCCCGGCCGGCCTGCCGGCCGATCTGCGCAGCCGTCGGGTGTCCAGGGCCGAGAAGAAGATCAAGATCGTGTACTACGGCGGGTACGAGCACTTCGAGCGGGGCACCGCCGCCGCGACGGTCGAGCCGGTGGTCTTCCGCTGGACCGGCCGGACCCGGATCGCCGAGTAGCGAAGGGACGCAGCAGTCTCATGCGGGCACAGGACCAGCGGACGGGACCGCACCTGACGGTCAGCGACACGAGCGAGGCGATCGCCTTCTACACGGACGTCTTCGACGCCGTGGCCATCCAACGGGAGTGCCTGCTCGACGGGCATGTCGTGCACGCGGAACTGGCCGTCGGCGGTCATCGCCTGATCGTGAGCGAGTGGTGGGAGGCGGGCGACCCGTCGGTGGCCGCGAACCGTGACGAGGTGTTGACCATCGAGCGGACGGACCCCGAGTCGGTGCTGCGGCGGGCGGTGGCCGCGGGCGCCCATGTCGAGCCGCCGGCTGCCCCGTCGCACCAGGTCACGTTGCGCGACCCTGCCGGCCTCTGCTGGACCGTCGTCGGCCCGCAGCGGACGGGGTAGGGCAAGTCCCGGCGGACCCGGGACAGGCCGCGGGAACCCGTGCGTACGGCGCGGGTTCCCGCCCGTCCGGCGGGACGTCGCCAGAGTCCGCGCGGTGCGCGGCGCCTGGGCGCTCCTCCGGTCTCCTGGTCAGCCGCGCGGCGGTCCCGCCGACAGTCCGGCTTCCGCCGTCAGGTCCTGAGCCGCACGCGGGCCGGCGGGGGCGACGATCACCTGATCGTCTGCGGGGCCGACCGTTCCCTCAGCACCTCCGCCACCAGCGTACGCAGCCGCCCGGCGGTCGCCCCGGCCGGCACACGCGGCGGTGGGCGTGCACCACTCGCTTCTTGGCCTCCGTCACCTCGCTTTGAGAGAGGACGGATTGATGGGCGAGGTGAAGCGTTCTGGGCGCTGCGATGGCGGTCGGTCCGAAGACCCACGTCTGCCACTCGCGATGAGTAATCGATGGAGGTGGACAGGCGCCCGGTTCGCGGCCGTGAGAGCGCGGCTGAACTTGTCTGGGTCGGTGTCGGCCGGAGGCGTCGGATTCGGGCAGGGGTGTTCGTAGTCAGTGTGCGGGGCAGCCCACGAGGGTGCTGTCGCGGTCACAGGAGGTGATGGGTGATGCGACCTTGCGTGAAGGACGGCTCCTTCGTGGGCCGGGCTCTGTTCGCCGGCTCCAGATGTTCACCACGCTGATGAGTGTCCAGGCTGTTGCGGTTGATCATCGAGAGGTAGGGGCGTGGCGAAGCTGATCTATGTGAATAACGTGTCGCTTGACGGCTACATGGAGGACGAACGCGGCGCGTTCGCCTGGTTGCCGATGGACGACGAGGTGTTCGTTGTCTACACCGATCTCCTGCGGTCCGTGGGGACGTTCCTCTACGGGCGGCGGCTGTACGAGGCGATGGCCGTCTGGGAAACCGACGCCGCTCTGGCCGCGCAGTCCGACCTCATGTCCGACTTCGCAAGCGCCTGGCAGGCAGCGAGAAAGGTCGTGTACTCCACGACCCTCGCCGCCGTGTCGACCGCCGACACCCGACTCGAACGCCGCTTCGACCCCGCCGAAGTACACGAACTGAAGGCCACGGCCAGCAGCGATCTCACCGTTGGAGGTGCACACCTCGCGGCGCAGGCTCTTGAGGCCGGGCTGGTCGACGAGTGCCAACTGTTCGTCTGGCCCGTGGTCGTCGGCGGAGGTAAGCCGAGCCTGCCGACCGGCATGCGCGTCGACCTCGAACTCCTCGATGAGCGCCGATTCCGAAACGGCGTCGTACACCTCCGCTACCGCCCTCTCGGGCAGTGAACGACGCCCCTGTCCGATCGCCAGCGCTTGCATGACGGCGCAGCGCTGACGGCTGATCCGACCGGATGAGGTCGACCATCACCAACTCCGGCTGCGTCACGTCGCAGTGTGCGGAGGCGTCGAACGCCGCGTCGGGACGGCGGTGGCGACAGCGAACCTCAGTCCGGGGAAAACGCTGCCCTGGATCCATCGACGTTTGAGAGATCCTGGCCTCCGGGCTGGCCTCGACCGGCCGAGGTGGACTGCTGGTCAACCACCTCCAGGACCGGGTCGTGGTCGGCGTCGGCGATCCCCGACGCACTGCCCTGGTCGGCGCTGGCCGATCACGGCCGGCGCCGGATACCGGATCTTCTTGGCGCCGCTAGATTTGCGCAGATCAGACCAGGGCCACGGGTATCGCGTCTCCGGCGGTACGTTGACGCCAACGGGGATCACTAATCGGTTGCCGGTCGGGGCGGGACTGCCTAGCTTGCTCACCGTGCAGATCATTGGTCCTGGTGCATGCAGGTACCCCGGATGAGTGGCCGTCTTCGTGAGATTGCTCGGCAGACGGTGGCGATCGCCGAGTCGGGGCGCTATCGCAATGGCGCAGGTGATGAGGTCGTCATCGGCGGGGCAGTACGTACCGCGGTCGCCGGCACTCGTCATTACCTGCCGGACGAGGTGCTCGCGGTGGGAAGCGCGGAGCCCGGTGCCGGCAAGGTGGAGGTGACGTACGAGTCGACGTTGCAGGCGGCGTACCGGCTTGGGCCTGGTGCGGCGTGTCTGGTGTTCGCGTCGGCGAAAAACCCGGGTGGCGGGTTCCTGGGCGGGGCGAAGGCGCAGGAGGAGAGTATCGCTCGCTCGTCGGCGCTGTACCCGTGTCTACTTGCCGCACCGGATTTTTATGCATTCCATCGCGGGCAGCGGGATCTGCGTTACAGCGACAGGGTGATCTACTCCCCGGCCGTGCCGGTGTTCCGGGACGACAAGGGCAACCTGCTCGACCAGCCATACACGACGTCGTTTCTGACGGCTGCGGCGCCGAACCTCGGTGCGATCGTGCGTAACCAGCCCGAGCATGCTGCGGATGTGCCGGTGGTGCTGGCCCGGCGTGCCCGGCGGGTGCTGGAGGTCGCTGCTGCGCACGGGCGTCGAACGATCGTGTTGGGCGCGTGGGGGTGCGGGGTGTTCCGCAACGATCCCGCTACGGTGGCCGGCACGTTCGCCGACGCGCTGCGGGTGGTCGACCAGTTCGACCACGTGGTGTTCGCTATCCGCGACGGCTTGCCGGGCACACCCGTGTATCGCACGTTCGTGGAACGCCTTCCAGGAAGTGCCGTGGACTCGGCGGGTGGTAACGATCGACGGTGAGCGTCGCAGAGTACATCGGACCCCGCAGGAGAAGAAGCAGCTCAGCTACGAGCACGACCGGCGGAACAACTGGCCCAAACCTCAGGTCAGCCCTCGACGTGGTGCCGTACGGGTCCCCGTTGGCGGTCCGGGGACCCGTACAGTCCGTGGAGGTTGACCGTCAACCGATCAGGATGGCACCAATAACGTGCAACCCGAGGTGAGCATCGGTTCGTGTCGATCCCGACATAAGCCTAAGCCCAACACGCAGGTCAGCCTCGGTTTCGAGGCTCTAGCCTCCGAGGTAATTCGAACCCCAACGCGCGCTGCCTGTCCCCGTTGAGCCTTCGACACTACATTCTGTGCATGCATGACTACGGTGACTCTGGACTCGTTGCACATCTACCGCAGGACGAGTGGTGCCGGGTACAGGACACGGGAATCCCCGTACGCTTCGAGCCCCGCGCCGTACTGCTGCGCCAAGGCGACACCACCCAGCACGTGCACGTGGTCCTGGCTGGCTGCGTAAAGATCGTGCGATCGGAGCGTGACGGTAGCCGCGCAATGCTCACGCTGCGGTCCGCTGGCTCTACCATCATCCCGACCGTCCGGACGAGCTACTCACTATCAACTTCGAGGGAATCGCCGAAAAGTTTGGGGGCGTTGGCGATTCCCGGTCCCTGGTGATAGCCAAGCTGATCGACGATATTCTTGGGCAGATTGGCGACGTCGAACGCCGCTATCTGCTTACGCAGCTGGGGCAAGTCTTCTCCTCCTATAACTGTCCTGACCTAGCGGAACGGCTTGATGCTCCGTGAGGGAAGCGGAACGAGCTGTCCTGCAGCAGGCCAACGAGATGATTCGCTTCGCTGATGTGAAGGCCGCTGCCGTCCTGGCGGCCGCCGGGGTGCTGGCGGGGCAGTTGCCGTCAGAGGACCGCACCTGGGCCAAAGGCGTCCTAGTGGTCGGCGTCGTGGCCTTTGTGGCTGTCATCTTGTGATGCACGGAGACGATGCGTGCGGCAGCGTCCGGAGGCCGCCGGGCACCTTACGATGTAGCCGTCTACGAGGATGCTCGCGATGGAGTTCCTGGAACTGGTAGGGCCCGGTGACAGCCTGGGTCCTACCAGTCCAGAAGGCCGATGATCAGCTGACAGGGACAGTGTCGACGACACAAGCCAGGGTGGGCATCGATTCGTGTCGATCATCGGACACAAACGATAACCCTGCGGTGTGCGCTGAGATCGACTTCAGCGCGCACCGTTTGCGTTTGTGGGTGGTACGTCAACCGCAGGCCGAGTCGGCCATATACCTGAGCCTTGTCGGCAGGTCCGCATCGCGGAGCACTGTGGCGATGTCCCCGAGGCCCGGACCAGCGTGGTGATCTCTGCCTGGGTCGGTGTGGTGCGGCGGAGTCCTGCATGTGCACATCTGTTTCGGGTGCAGGCGATCCAGAGCGACCTGTCGCTCGCGAAGGTTCTGACTCGACCCGAAACGCCGGCTCGGCTCGCCTCCTCATCCCGAGCACCCTGTTGCCCCCGCCGGTGGCGATCCTCTACGGTCTGCTGAAGCGGTGGGCGGTGCGGTCCGCATCCGACCGACACCGCCGGTGCCCGTCGCGCGGGCCGGGATGGTGGAGTCCCGGGCCACCCCGTGGACGGTGTCGCGGCGGTCGTGTGACTCCAGCTCGTACTCCGGGTGGTGCTGCCCGGCGTGGCTCCGCGCGGAGCCGACGGCGAGCGGGCCACGCCGATCCCCACCGGAGAATCCCGTGTTCCTCAGCCCGCACGAGCAGGACCGCCTGCTCGTCCACGTCGCGGCCGACGTCGCTCGCCGCCGCCGCGAGCGCGGCCTGCGACTCAACTATCCCGAAGCCGTCGCGATCATCGTCGCCTTCCTGCTCGAAGGGGCCCGCGACGGGCGGTCGGTGGTCGACCTCATGTCCGCCGGCCGGACTGTGCTCGGCCGCGAGGACGTCCAGGACGGCATCCCCGAAATGCTGAGGGAGGTGCAGGTGGAGGCGACGTTCCCGGACGGTACCAAGCTCGTGACGGTGCACCACCCGATCCCGTGATCCCCGGGGAGATCCTGCCGGCGGCCGGCCCGGTCGAGATCAACGTGGGTCGGCCGGTGACCACAGTGGTCGTGGTCAACACCGCCGACCGTCCGGTGCAGGTCGGCTCGCACTACCACTTCGCCGAGGCCAACCCGGCCCTGATGTTCGACCGGGCCGTCGCCTGGGGTCAGCGTCTCGCCGTTCCGGCGGGCACCTCGGTCCGGTTCGAGCCGGGCGTGAGCCGCAACGTCGAGCTGGTCCCGCTCGGCGGCGCACGCGTCGTGCCCGGTCTGCGCGGCGAGTGCGCCGGCCCGCTGGACGAAGCGCCACCGACCGCGCCGGAAACAGACGCGCCGGAAACAGACGCGCCGGCGAGCGGGGCGCCGACGACCGACGGGCCGGCGCGGTGAGCGCCGTGCGGCGGGACCGCTACATCGACCTGTACGGACCGACCACCGGCGACCGCATCCGGCTGGCCGACACGAGCCTGCTGATCGAGGTGGAGACCGACCACTGCGTGGGCGGCGACGAGGCGGTCTTCGGCGGCGGGAAGGTGATCCGCGAGTCGATGGGCCAGTCGCGGGCGACCCGCGCCGAGGGCGCCCTCGACACCGTCATCACCGGTGCGGTGGTGCTCGACCACTGGGGCGTGGTCAAGGCCGACGTGGGCCTGCGCGACGGGCGGATCGTGGCGCTGGGCCGGGCCGGCAACCCGGACACCATGCCCGGCGTCCATCCCGAACTGGTCATCGGCCCGGCCACCGAGGTCATCGCCGGCAACGGCCGGATCCTCACGGCCGGCGCCGTCGACACGCACGTGCACTTCATCTGCCCGGAGATCGTCACCGAGGCGCTGGCCAGCGGCATCACCACACTCGTCGGCGGCGGCACCGGCCCCGCCGAGGGCACCCGGGCCACGACTGTCACCCCGAACGCCTGGCACCTGGCCCGCATGCACGAGGCGCTGGACACGCTGCCGGTCAACGTGCTGCTGCTCGGCAAGGGCAACACCGTCTCGCAGGAGGCGCTGTGGGAGCAGTTGCGCGCCGGCGCGGGCGGTTTCAAGCTGCACGAGGACTGGGGCACCACACCGGCGGCGATCGACGCCTGCCTGCGGGTGGCGGACGCCTCCGGGGTGCAGGTGTCCATTCACACCGACACCCTCAACGAGGCCGGATTCGTGGCCGACACGCTGCGGGCGATCGCCGGCCGGGCCATCCACTCGTACCACACCGAGGGCGCGGGAGGCGGGCACGCGCCGGACATCATCACGGTGGCCGGCGAGCCCAACGTTCTGCCGTCGTCGACCAACCCGACCCGGCCGTACACCGCCAACACGCTCGCCGAGCACCTGGACATGCTGATGGTCTGCCACCATCTCAACCCGTCCGTGCCGGAGGACCTGGCCTTCGCCGAGAGCCGCATCCGACCGTCCACGATGGCCGCCGAGGACCTGCTGCACGACCTCGGCGCGATCTCCATCATCGGCTCCGACGCCCAGGCGATGGGCCGGGTGGGCGAGGTGATCCTGCGAACCTGGCAGAGCGCGCACGTCATGAAGGAGCGGGTCGGCGCGCTGCCGGGCGACGGCGCGGCCGACAACCACCGGGCCCGCCGGTACGTGGCGAAGTACACCATCTGCGCGGCGATGGCGAACGGGCTGGACCGGGAGATCGGCTCGGTCGAGCCGGGCAAGCTGGCCGACCTGGTGCTGTGGGATCCGGCGTTCTTCGGCGTACGACCGCACCTGGTGCTCAAGGGCGGCATGATCGCGTACGCCCAGATGGGTGACGCCAACGCGTCCATCCCGACGCCGCAGCCGGTGCTGCCGCGCCCGATGTTCGGGGCGTACGGTGCCGCGGCGTCGGCCACCAGCCTGGCGTTCGTCGCGCCGGCCGCCCTCGACGCGGGGCTGCGCCTCGACGTGCGGCGACGGGTGGTGCCCGTCGCGGACGTGCGCTCGCGGGGCAAGGCCGACCTGCCGGAGAACGACGCGATGCCCCGGATCGAGGTGGACCCGGACACCTTCACGGTGCGGATCGACGGCCAGGCGGTGGAGCCGGACCCGGTGCCACGCCTGCCGATGGCCCAGCGGTACTTCCTGTTCTGATGGCGACGTCGAGCCTGCTCCTGCTGCTGGCCGACGGTCGCTTCCCGGCCGGCGCGCACGCCCACTCAGGCGGCCTGGAGGCGGCCGTCGCCTCCGGCCGGGTCACCGACCTGGCCACGTTGGAGGCGTTCCTGGCCGGTCGGCTGGCCACCGCCGGGCTGGTCGGTGCGGCGTTCGCGGCGGCGGCGCACCGGGCGGTGACCTCGGCCGGCTCCGCCGTACGCGGGTCCACGCTGGCGTTGCTCGACGCGGAGCTGGACGCCCGGACGGCGGCACCGGCGCTGCGCACGGTGTCCCGTCGCCAGGGACGGGCTCTGCTGCGCGCGGGCCGGGCCATCTGGCCGCAGGCGTCCTTCGACGACCTGCCCTCCACACCTGGCGGACCGCACCAGCCGTTGGTGCTCGGGCTGCTCTGCGCCGCCGCCGACCTGAGCCGCGCCGAGACCGCCACGGTCGCCGCCCACTGGACGGTGACCGGTGCGGCCAGTGCGGCCGTACGCCTGCTCGGCCTCGACCCGTACCAGGTCCAGGCCCTGCTGGTCGGTCTCGCCGATTTGTGCGACGGCACCGCCGCCGAGGCGGCCCGGGCCGCCGACGATCCACCCGAGCGGCTGCCCGCGGCGGCCGCTCCTCTTGCCGACATCCATGCCGAAGCTCATGCCACCTGGGAGGTGCGTCTCTTTGCGTCCTGACACCGTTGTGCCGGCCGCTACGCCCACTGCCGGCCGGAATCCTGCCCCGCACGACGAGACCGTTCCGCACACCCACCCCGAACCGGGGGTGGACCCGCATCCGCCGCTGGCCCGAGCCGGCCGGGCGCTGCGCGTCGGCATCGGCGGGCCGGTCGGGTCCGGCAAGACCGCCCTGGTGGCGGCCCTGTGCCGGGCGTTCGCCGGTGAGCTGCGACTCGGCGTGGTCACCAACGACATCTACACGACCGAGGACGCCGACTTCCTCAAGCGGGCCGGCGTGCTGGACCCGGCCCGGATCCGCGCCGTGGAGACCGGTTGCTGCCCGCACACCGCCATCCGGGACGACATCGGGGCCAACCTCGACGCCGTGGACGAGTTGGCCGAGGCGGTCGGCCCGCTGGACCTGGTGCTGGTCGAGAGCGGCGGGGACAACCTGACCGCCACGTTCAGCCGGGGCCTGGTGGACCGGCAGATATTCGTGGTCGACGTGGCCGGCGGGGACAAGGTGCCTCGCAAGGGCGGACCCGGGGTGACGTCCGCCGACCTGCTCGTGATCAACAAGACCGACCTGGCCCCCATGGTGGGCGCGGACCTGGCCGTCATGGACCGGGACGCGCGGGCCCGGCGCGGCGACCTGCCGACCGTGTTCCTGTCGATCGTCGGCGACCCGGCGGCGGGGCGGGTCGCCGACTGGATCCGCCACGAACTGGCCCACCACGCGGCTCTGCACCCGGCCGCCGCGCGGGGCGGCCCGGCCTGATGCGCGCGCACGCCCGGCTGGTGGCCCGGGCCGACGGCCGGGGCGGCACGGTCCTCGCCGAGCTGCGCGGTGAGACGCCGCTGCTGCTGCGACAGACGCCCGGCAGCGGTGGTGTCGCGACCGTGTACGTCGTCGGCGGTGCGGCCGGCCCGCTTGCCGGCGACGACCTGCGGCTGGAGATCGACGTGGGACCGGGGGCGGCGGTGCGGGTACACACCGTCGCCGCCTCGGTCGCCCTGCCCGGCCGGCCCGGCGTCGTGTCGCGGATGGCGGTCAACGCCGTGGTGCACGACGGCGGCGCACTGCACTGGCTGCCCGAGCAACTGGTCGCCGCGGCCGGCTGCGCCCACCTCGCCGAGTCCCGGGTCGAGCTGGCCGCCGGGGCGAGGCTGACCTGGCGCGACGAGGTGATCTGCGGCCGGTACGGCGAGGCGCCGGGCGGCGCGGTCGTCCACACCCGGGTCGACTACGACGGCCGGCCGCTGCTGCGCCAGTCGCTTGCCGTGGGACCGGGCGCGCCCGGCTGGGCCGGCCCCGCGGTGCTCGGCGGCGCGCCGGCCACCGGGTCACTGCTGGTGGTGGACCCGTCGCTTCCCCACGAGACCGCGACTGTCGAGGGCACCCTCGCCCGGCTGCCCCTGGCAGGCGGTACGGCGACACTGTGGACAGCCACCGCTCCCGACGCGCACACGCTGCGCGCCCACCTCGAAGGCGACCCGCTGCTCACCGAGGTGGATTGAGACGAGGGTCAACGGCGAAGGCCGGCCGCCTCGGCGATGTCGCGGCGGCCCGCCGGGTCGAGGCGGGCGATCAGCTCGGCGAGGTGGTCGAGCAGGGCGGTGTCGGCCGGTACGTCCGCCTCGGCGAGGCTGGTGCGGACCCGCTCGTCGAGGCGGGCGTGCTCGCGGCGGCCCCGGGCGGTCAGGTAGGCCCGGATACGCCGGCGGTCCAGCGGGTCGATCCGCCGGAACACGAGGTTACGGTCGACGAGCTGGTCGACCAGCTTGGTGAGGGTCCCCGGCGGCAACGACGCCTCGGCGGACACCTCGCTCATCGGATGGCCCTGACCGTCGGCGAGCAGGCAGAGCACCCGCCACGCCTCCGTGGTCAGGTCGTCGTCGGCCAGCACGGCGGCCAACCGGCGGGAGAGCAGCCGTTCGGCGCGGGTGAGCGAGCGCAGCAGATCGGCTGGCGCCCCGGGCACGTCTGACATGGAACTCCCTGGGCCGGTGGCCCTGCCATGGTAGCGACTCGTCCCGGTCCATGGAGAGCTATGGTTTTCCCACGTCGGCCGGGCAATCATGGGCTCATGTCCGCGCCGGCACCGCCGTGGCTCACAGTCGATCGGGCCGTGGTCAGCATCGCGCTGGTGTACCCGATGCGCGGGCCGGCGGGAATGTTCGGCCCGACCTGCGAACTCTGTGCCCAGCTCGCGGTCGAGGAGATCAACGCCGGTGGCGGGGTGCTGGGCCGCGAGGTGCGGCTGGTGCCCCTCGACGGTGGCGCCCCGCCGGCCGAGGTGGCCGCCCAGGTGGAGGCGCTGGTGTCGATGGGCGCCGTGCAGGGCGTGACCGGCTGGCACATCTCTTCGGTGCGGCAGGCGCTCGCGCCCCGGGTCGCGCACCGCGTGCCGTACGTCTACACCGCCCTGTACGAGGGCGGTGAGCGTACCGAAGGGGTCTATCTGACAAGCGAGACGCCGGACGCGCAACTGTGGCCCGCGATGCGGCTGCTCGCGGGGGAGCAGGGCGTGCGCCGCTGGTTTGTGGTCGGCAACGACTACGTGTGGCCCCGGCGTACCGCGCGGGCGGCCCAGCGGTACGCGCTGCGCGGCGGTGGTCGCGTGGTGGGGCAGGCGTTCCTGCCGTTGGAGACGCACGACTTCGACGACGTGTTGCGCCGGATCGAGCGCAGCGCGGCCGACGCCGTGGTGATGCTGCTCGTCGGCGCGGACGCGGTGCGGTTCAACAGGGCGTTCGCGCGTGCCGCGATGGACCAGCGCTGCCTGCGGCTGAGCACCCTGATGGACGAGAACATGCTGCTGGCCAGCGGGGCGGGCGCGACGCGGCGGCTCTACAGCACGGCGGGCTTCTTCGCCGGCCTCGTGACGCAGGAGAACCTGGACTTCCACGGCGAGTTCGCCCGCCGGTTCGGGGTGGAGGCGCCGCCGCTGGGCAGCCTGGGGGAGTCCTGCTACGAGGGCGTGATGCTGCTCGCCGCCCTGATCGGGCAGGCCCGCACCCTCGACGTACGGGCGATCGAGACGGCTGCCGACACGGTGGCGTACCACGGGCCGCGCGGTCGGCTGCAGCTGCGTCGACGGCACGTGCGCCAGCGGATCTACCTCGCCGAGGCCGACGGTCTCGACTTCACAGTGCTCGCCCAGCTCTGACCGCCCGGTACAGACCCTTGACACGTCCACCCGGCCCGGCCATAAGATGCTTCCTGCGTGAAGTATCTACCCCTGAGGGCGGATACCACGATCGTCTGTCCACCGTCGGCGGAATCTGTCCGCCGACCATTGTGGTGGCAATTCTTCACCGAATTAATCACGGCTGAAACCGTCTTACGTGCGACGGTGTCAGCCGTTGTGTCATGCGTTCTCTCCAGGTGTGCGGGAAACAGTCAATTAAGGACTGGGAAACGTCCGCGCAATCATGCCGGTCAACGCTTTGCGTGCCCGTAACCGATGCGATGACCACAGGCGACGTCCACCCGTCGACCTCGGCATCGCCAACTCCACCGGACCGCACCGACCGTCCTTTCGATACTTGAGTGCACCGCAGGGAGATTAGATGTCAGTTCTTTGGGGCCGCCGTATCCTGGCGGGTGCCATGACCCTCGTCGCCGCGGCGGCCATGACCGCGTGCGGCAGCAAGACCAGTGACGAGGGCGGCGCGGCCGGCGTCACCGCCGACGTCTCCGGCAACACCGTCAAGGTGGGCCTGCTCAACTCGCTCTCCGGCACCATGGCGATCAGCGAGGTCACCGTCCGCGACTCCATCATGCTCGCCGTCGAGGAGATCAACGCGGCCGGCGGCGTCCTCGGCAAGAAGATCCAGCCGGTCGGGGAGGACGGCGCCTCGGACTGGCCCACCTTCGCGGAGAAGGCCGAGAAGCTCATCTCCGAGGACCGGGTCGCAGCCGTTTTCGGGTGCTGGACGTCGGCCAGCCGTAAGGCGGTCAAGCCGGTGTTCGAGAAGAACAAGGCGCTGCTGTTCTACCCGGTGCAGTACGAGGGTCTGGAACAGTCGCCCTACATCTTCTACACGGGCGCGACGACCAACCAGCAGATCGTCCCCGGGCTCGACTACCTCAAGGCCCAGGGGACGAAGTCGGTCTACCTGGTCGGCAGCGACTACGTCTTCCCGCGGACGGCAAACAAAATCATCAAGGCGTACGCGGCGGCGAACGGGATGACAGTGGTCGGCGAGGATTACGCGCCGCTCGGGTCCACCGAATTCGGCACGATCGTCAACAAGGTCAAGTCGTCCGGCGCGAAGGCGGTCTTCAACACCCTCAACGGCGACAGCAACGTGGCGTTCTTCAAGGAGTACAAGTCGGCCGGCCTGACCGCCGCCGCGATGCCGGTGGTGTCGGTGTCCATCGCCGAGGAGGAGGTAAAGAGCATCGGCACCCAGTACCTGGAGGGGCAACTGACCGCCTGGAACTACTACCAGACCACGCCCGGCGCGGCGAACGGCAAGTTCGTGGCCGCGTACAAGGCGAAGTACGGCGCGGACAAGCCGACGAGCGACCCGATGGAGGCCGCCTACGTCAGCGTCTACCTGTGGAAGGCGATGGTCGAGAAGGCCGGCGCGTTCGACGTCGAGAAGGTCCGCGGCGCCTCCGACGGAATCACCTTCGACGCGCCGGAGGGCCTGGTCACCGTCGACGGCAAGACCCAGCACATCG
The DNA here is from genome assembly GCF_014203425.1 of Micromonospora echinospora. Lineage (NCBI taxonomy): Bacteria > Bacillati > Actinomycetota > Actinomycetes > Micromonosporales > Micromonosporaceae > Micromonospora > Micromonospora echinospora. The sequence continues at coordinate 5,093,041 of NZ_JACHJC010000001.1, read as the reverse complement.
CCAAGACCGCCCGCATCGGCAAGGTCGGCGCGGACGGCCTGATCACCGAGGTGTGGAACTCCGGCAAGCCGATCGCGCCGGACCCGTACCTCAAGACCTATCCGTGGGCGAGCGGCCTGAGCTGACGACGCCGGCCCCGGGCGGGCACCGCGACGACGCGCCCCGCCCGGGTCCCCGACCAGCAGTACGGGAGTACCCACCGTGACAGTCCTCTTCGGTCAACTCTTCACCGGCATCAGCATCGGCGCGGTGCTGCTGCTCATCGCGCTCGGGCTGGCGCTGACCTTCGGCCAGATGAATGTCATCAACATGGCGCACGGCGAATTCATCATGGCCGGCGCCTACACCACGTACGTGCTGCAACAGAGCATCACCGGCGCCGGCCTGTCGCTGCTGGTCGCGCTGCCGGTGGCGTTCGTGGTCGCCGGCACGATGGGGGTGCTGCTGGAGATCCTGCTGATCCGCCGGCTCTACGCCCGTCCCCTGGACACCCTGCTGGTCACCTGGGGCGTGTCCCTGATGCTGCAACAGCTCGCCCGGGACATCTTCGGCAGTCCGAACGTGCAGACCCGCGCGCCGGACCTGCTCACCGGCAACGTGGCGGTGCCCGGCGGGCTGACGGTCGCCAACAACCGGCTGTTCATCCTGGCCCTCGCCCTGGCCGCCGTCGCCGCCCTCACTCTGGCGCTGCGGTTCACCCCGTTGGGGCGCCGGATCCGCGCGGTCGTGCAGAACCGCGACCTCGCCGCGGTGTCCGGCATCCCCACCACCCGGGTCGACCGGACGACCTTCTTTCTCGGCTCGGGCCTGGCCGGGCTCGCCGGGGTGGCGCTCACCCTCCTCGGCCCGATCGGCCCGACCATGGGCACCAACCTGATCATCGACGCCTTCCTGGTCGTCGTGGTCGGCGGGATCGGTCAGCTCAAGGGCAGCGTGATCGTCGCCTTCGCCCTCGGGGTCCTCCAGGCCACCGGGGAGTACCTCACGACCCTCAGCGTCGCCAAGGTGATCGTCTTCGTGGCGATCGTCGCGTTCCTCCAGTGGCGGCCACAGGGCCTGTTCACCCTGCGGACCAGGAGCCTCGCATGACCGCCGTGACACCCGCGCCGCCGAGTACCGCCGGGGGCGCACCGGCCCCGGCCGACATCGCGCCTCCGAGCCGGTCCGGTGACCGGCCGCGGCTGCGCACGGCGGCGGGGTTCGCGTTCGGCGCGGCGCTGCTGTTCGCCGTCGCGCCGCTGACGCTGTCGGACTTCCGGCTGGCCCTGCTCGCCAAGTACCTCTGCGTCGCCATGGTGGCCGTCGGCATCGGCATCGCCTGGGGGCGCGGCGGCATGCTCACCCTCGGCCAGGGCGTCTTCTTCGGCCTGGGCGGCTACGCGATGGCCATGCACCTCAAGCTCGCCGACGCGGGTCCCGGTGGGATGCCCGACTTCATGCAGCTGTACGGGCAGCTCGACGAACTGCCAGTCTGGTGGCGGCCGTTCGCCAGCCCGTGGTTCGCGCTGCCGGCCACGGTTCTGCTGCCGATGGCCGTCGCCTTCGGGCTCGGCTCGCTGGTGTTCCGCCGTCGTGTGCGGGGCGCGTACTTCGCCATCCTCAGCCAGGCTCTCGCCGCCGCCATGGTGATCCTGTTGATCGGCCAGCAGGGGACCACTGGCGGCACCAACGGGCTCACCGACATCCAGGGCTTCTTCGGTTACGACCTGGACGACCCGGTCAACCAGCGGATGGTCTACTTCATCATCGCCGGCGTCCTGCTCGGGCTGCTCGCGCTGGCCCGCCAGCTCATCCACAGCCGCTACGGGGAACTGCTGGTGGCGGTACGTGACAGCGAGGAGCGGGTCCGTTTCCTCGGCTACGACCCGGCGTCGGTGAAGCTCGTCGCCTACGTGGTGGCGGCGGGCATGGCGGGCCTCGCCGGCGCGCTGTTCGTGCCGGCGGTGGGCATCATCTCGCCCGCCCTCATCGGCATCGTCCCGTCGATCGAGTTCGTCATCGGTGTGGCGGTGGGCGGCCGGGCCACGCTGCTCGGGCCGGTGCTCGGCGCGGTGGCGGTCGCCTGGGCGCGTACCGCCCTGTCCGAACGTTTCCCGGGCACCTGGACGTACCTGCAGGGTCTGCTCTTCGTGGTGGTGGTGGCGTTCCTTCCCGGCGGCCTGGCGTCGCTGTGGGCGCTGGCCCGCCGCCGCGACGCCGGCCCGGAGCGGAGCCGGCGCGGCTGGCCGGTGCTGGGCCGACGACGTGCCGAGCGGGCGGAGGTGCACCAATGAGCGACGACCGGCTGGACGGGCTGTCCGTCCGTGACGTGCGGGTCAGCTTCGACGGCTTCACCGCCGTGGACGGCGTCTCGCTGGAGGTGCCCGCCGGTGACATCCGGTTCCTGATCGGGCCGAACGGCGCCGGCAAGACCACCCTTGTCGACGCGATCACCGGTCTGGTGCGGGCCACCGGCTCGGTGCGCTTCGGCGACCAGGAGCTGCTGGGTCGCCCGGTGCACCGGATCAGCCGGCTCGGCGTCGGCCGGACGTTCCAGACGTCGACGATCTTCGAGGAGCTGTCGGTCGTGCAGAACCTCGACATCGCCGCGGGCGCCCGCCGGAGCTGGGCCACCCTCGCCCGGCGTCGGCGGGGGATCCCCGACGAGGTGGCCGCCGCGCTGGAGACCATCGGGCTGACCGGCCGGGCCGACCAGCTCGCCGGCACGCTCGCGCACGGCCAGAAGCAGTGGTTGGAGATCGGCATGCTGCTGGTGCAGGACGCGCGGCTGCTGCTGCTCGACGAGCCGGTCGCCGGGATGAGCCACGAGGAGCGCGACGCCACGGGCGCCCTGCTGGCGACGGTGAGCCGGGATCGCACGGTGGTGGTGATCGAGCACGACATGGACTTCCTGCGTCGCTTCGCGCGCAGCGTCACCGTGCTGCACGCGGGAAAGGTGCTCAGCGAGGGCACTGTGGCGCAGGTCCAGGCGGACCCGCGCGTGCAGGAGGTCTACCTCGGCCATCCGGTCGACGCCGGGTCGGTCCCCAGCGGTCTGGAGGCATGATGCTGACCCTGAGTGGGGTGCACGCCGGATACGGACGTTCCCGGGTGCTGCACGGCGTGGACCTCGCCGTCCCGCCCGACGGGGTGGCCGCGGTGCTCGGGCACAACGGCGCCGGCAAGAGCACCCTGCTGCGGGTCGCGGCGGGCCTGCTGCGCCCGACCGCCGGCACCGTCGAGCTGGACGGCGAGGACGTCACCCGTCTCGCGCCGCACGAGCGCGTGGCGCGCGGCATGGCGTACGTCCCGCAGGGCCAGCAGTGCTTCCCGCACCTGACGGCGGCGGAGAACCTGCGCCTCGTCGCCGACGCCCGGCGCGACGGCGCGGTGGTGACCGCGGAGGTGCTGGACCTGTTCCCGGCGCTGCGTCCGCTGCTGCGGCGGCGGGCGGGGCTGCTCTCCGGTGGTCAGCGTCAGCAGCTCGCCATCGCCCGCGCGTTGATCACCCGGCCGCGGCTGCTCATGCTGGACGAGCCGACCGAGGGCATCCAGCCGTCGGTGGTCGCCGAGATCCAGGAGCGGATCGTCGAGCTGACCCGGCAGTCCGGCTTCAGCGTGCTGCTCGTCGAGCAGCACCTCGGGTTCGCGCTGCGGGTGGCGAGCCGCTACCACGTCCTCGAATCCGGCCGGGTCACCTCGCACGGCGACGGGGGAGTGACGGCGGAGCGGGAGGTACGCGCGGCCCTCGCGGTCTGATCCGGGTCGGGTCGCGCCTTCGGCCGAGCGTGGCCCGGCGGCGGCGCCACCGAACGGACAGGCCCGTTCCCCGTCACCTCGCGGCGGCCTGCTCATACTCGGCGCAGCAGCACGTCGAAGGCACCCGCACATGCCGCGTCAGTTCCAGGTGACCGTGGCCCGTGTCCGCCAGAGATCCAGGACGGCCGCGTCGCCGCGTAGTTCAAGGCGTTCAGTCCCGCTCCGGTTCCACAGCAAGAGGTAGAGCTCGGATGCAGGTCCCACGATGGTCAGCTGGGCCGGCATCTCACCGGCGACCAGTCGGCGCCCGGCCGGCTCGATGTGGAAGGTCCATCCCGCGTCGATGTCAGTGGGCACCAGGGCCATGCTGCGGGATGGATCGGCCACCAGACGCCCACCGGGCCGGCCGAAGAAGCCGCTGAGCAGTTCATCGATGCCGTCAGCGGCGAAGGACGGGTCCCAGTGCGGAACCGTGGAGATGGCCGACTCGGCATCGGCGCGGTGTACTGCGGTCTCGTGAGCCTGCCGACGTGCCCAGAACGCCAACGGCGAGGGCGCGGGGAGAAACATCCAACACTCCACGCTCTCGTCAGCCGCTGCCAGCGTGTCCACGAGTGCGCGGTGGCCCTCCCGAAACCAGTCCGACAGCTCGTCGTCATCGACTGCGGCGAAGAACTCCGCCTCTTCCCGATCGGAGAAAGGCTGACGGCGTCCCGTGATCACGTGGGCAGTGGCCCAGCGATGTACACCGCCGACATGGCGCAGCAGATCACGGACCTGCCATCCCGGGCAGGTGGGCACGGGTGCGTCCAGGCCCGCCCGGCGCGCCGCCTCTGCCAGTCGGACGCCCTCCTCATCCAGCACGGCGATGTGCTCGGCGATACGCATGACGGGAGCGTCCCACGGGCCACCTGCCCACCGCCAGGCGGGAGTCGTGTCATCGGTATCGATTTACATTGACGGCGGTCTCTACTAACATCGTGGCTGGGAGTCGCCAAGCGCTGCTGGGCAGCAGTGCCGTCCACCTCTCGGACGGCTTTAATCGATCGGCGTCACATTCTCCGGGGTGGGCACCCAGCGAGGGCAACTGGGCGCCGGCGCATCCACTGGAGCATCGATGAAAATCTCACGAACAGCACGCCGCCTGGGACTGAGCGCGGTTGCAGTTCTCGTCGCCTCGTTCACGATGGTCGTGGTCAACCAGGCCGCTCCGGCCTCGGCGCACGGATCGGTCACCAACCCGCCGTCACGCAACTACGGATGTTACGAGCGCTGGGGTTCCGACCACCTCAACCCCACGATGGCCCAGACCGACCCGATGTGCTGGCAGGCGTGGCAGGCCAACCCGAACACCATGTGGAACTGGAACGGCCTGTACCGCGAGAACGTCGGCGGCAACCACCAGGCCGCCGTCCCTGACGGACAGCTGTGCAGCGGCGGTCGCACCCAGGGTGGCCTGTACGCCTCGCTCGACGCGGTCGGCGCGTGGACCGCGAAGCCAATGCCGAACAACTTCACGCTGACGCTGACCGACGGTGCCAAGCACGGTGCCGACTACATGTTGATCTACATCACCAAGCAGGGCTTCGACCCGACCACCCAGCCCCTCACCTGGAACAGCCTCGAACTGGTGCTGCGCACCGGCAGCTACCCGACCACCGGGCTCTACGAGGCGCAGGTGAACGCGGGCAACCGCACCGGGCGGCACGTCGTCTACACCATCTGGCAGGCATCCCACCTCGACCAGCCGTACTACCTCTGCAGTGACGTGATCTTCGGCGGTGGCGGCACCCCGCCGCCGACGACCCCGCCGCCCACCACCACCCCGCCGCCGACGACTCCGCCGCCCACCACGCCGCCGCCGGCCGGCAACGGTGCCTGCACCGCCACCTACCGCAAGTCCAGCGAGTGGTCCGGTGGCTTCGGCGCCGAGGTCACCGTCCAGGCCGGCAACGCCGCCATCTCCGGATGGACGGTGGCGTGGACCTGGCCCAACGGCCAGAGCATCACCAACGCCTGGAACGCGACGGTCACCTCGAGCGGTTCGTCGGTCTCCGCGTCGAACGTCGCTTACAACGGTTCCCTGAGCGCCAACGCCAGCACCAGCTTCGGCTTCAACGCCTCCTGGAACGGCACCAACTCCGCACCCACCCTCACCTGCACCGCCCGGTAACAGCATCGACGGTGGGGTGGCGCGGCACGCGCCACCCCACCGTCGCCCTGCGCCGGGGCTGACAGTGCGGCGGGGTCGCCACCACGACAGACCCCGCCTGCTGCCCTGCACCACCACCAGGAACCGCGATGAGGTGAAGAACGACCATGATTTCCCGGGTAGGCGTCAGCGGCTGGTACCGAAGCGTCTTCGTATGGATCGAGGTGTGCCTGCTTGCCGCGTCGATCGGTGTGGCCGCCCTGGTCACCTCGACCACCCCGAGGACGGACCCGGCAGTTCTCCGCCAGGAGATCCTGACCCGGATGCGTACGACCCTCGAGCAGGCGGACCCGAAAGATCATCAGCATGCCGGGCATACCGTCCCAGAGGCGTCAGCCGGAGAGCAGGCCCCGCCGACGATCGTCTGTGGAGTCCATGTCTACGGCTACGAGCCCGCCGGGGCCGCCACACTGGCCGACGTCGAGACGGTCTACGGCTTCCACCTCTGCGGCGTCACCGAACAGAAGCGCCATTGGGACGGAGCGGTCAAACTCGTCGGCCCGTTGATCATGGACATGACCACCCGACCTCCCGGCATCGAGGTGGTCGAGGCGACCGCCGACGTCCGATTCGTCGACCGGCTTCGCGAGATGTTCCCCGACAAGTACGAGGAGCTGGCCCTCAGGGAAGCGTTGCCCCCGTCGGAGATGGCCGACCTGCGGCGCCGGTACGACGCCGCCGCCGGCCTCTGACCACACCGAGCGGCCGACACCCGCTGCCCTGCCATCCGCACCGTCCATCCGCCAAGGTGGAGGCGTCATTGTCGTGCGTCGCGACCCCCAGGGAATGATCAGTGTCACCGGCCAGGACACCTGTTGCTTCCGTCCTGCCGCGAGGCGCTGGTGCGGGCCGTCCTGAGCGTGTTCACAAGCGGATTTGCGTTGTGGCGCCCCGCGCGGGCACCGTCCGGAGCGACGGTCATCTGCCCCTAGACTGCGCCGATGGATGCTGAATTCGCCGCGAACGCCGCCGCCACCGCCGCGATCTTCGGAGTCTTCGGGATGGTCTGGTTCGGCTGGGCGCAGGAGGCACCGCCCAAGGCGTGGCGTCCGTGGCTCGGTATCGGCTCGGTGTTGTCGCTGGTGGCAGCGATCATCGGCGGCATCGTCACCGAGCGCACCTGGGACGAGGGCAACTCCGTGGACGAGAGGACGGGGCCGCTCTTCGGTGTGATCGTCCTGATCGAGGTGGTCCTCTGTGCCGCCGGCGCGATCTGGCTCCGGCGGGCCGGCCGCACGTCCCTGGTTCCGGTCTGGATCGCCCTGATCGTCGGCCTGCACTTCTTCCCCCTGGCGCCACTTCTGGGGTATCCGGCCCTCTCGATCTGGGCCGGGCTCGTCACCCTGGTCGCGCTCCTCGGCGCCGCCGTCGCCCGGCGACGCAATCTGACCCCTAGCGCCGTCGTCGGTGCCGGCACGGGCGTGGCCCTCCTGGCCGGAGCGGTGACCGCACTGGTGCATGCGCTCACCTAGGTGGGTGTACCGCCAGGCAGGTCGGTTGAGGTCGTGTGAGGGCACGGCGTAGCTGGACCTGACCCGCCTCGCCGCCACGAGGTCAACACCAACCGCTCAGGCGCGGCAGCGTCAACCCTGTGGCGGCCTCGTGGTGGGCTGTTGGTAGCACGCTCGGGTCCACGTCAGCGGTGGTGACGATCCAGGAGTCAGATGAGACCGAGAAGCTTCGCCAGGTCGTGGGCCTTGTTGCCGCCCAGTTCGAGACGTTTGATGTCGAGCTGGAACACGTCGGTGACGACGGCGTGCAGCAGCTTGACGAACTGTTGGTAGTCGGGCTGGTTGAACACCGCCGGGTTCACCAGGTCGGCGGGCACGTGGTACGGCCGTACGATCTGCGGCGCGGCGCGCTCGAACTGGCCGATCATGTCTTTGACCGAGACCTTCTCGGTCGTCTCGCCGTCCCCTCCGGTGGTCGGGCCTCCGGTCGTCGCGGCCTGGGTCAGGGCCGGGTGGCCCACCCCGAACTCGAAGCTGTACACGGTCGCCGAACGCCCGTCGCCGAGCCGGCCGGTGGCCCTGTCTGCGCTGAAGTCGATCTGGGTGCCGTTGGCCAGCGTCATCGTGAACGTGTCCCGGTTCGACACGACCGTCAACGCCGGGACGACGTCCTCCTGCTTCAGACGGTTGATCACAGGCTTGATGTGGTCCAGCGCGTGCAGCATCGTACGGCCCACCGCGTTGTCGGCCGAGTCGTCGGTGAGGAACCGCCGCAGCAGCGCCTGACCGGTCGTGGTCGTCAGAGCGGTGGTCTTCAACTGGCATTGCGCCGCCAGGCGCAGCCGTCGGCCCTCGCCGTCCTGGTACGTCTTGCCCTTGAGCGCGAACAGGAACGTGCCCCCGGCGTCGCTGCTGCGGTGCCGTCGGCGCAGCACGATCCGGTTGGCCAGCAGGTCGTACGGGTTGGGCAGGTCGAAGTAGGTGTCCTCGTACACCTTCTGCTCGCCGGTCATTTTGAGGATGCCCAGCCGCTTCTGCATCTCGCCGTCGTCGTGCAGCTTGTTCATGGCGACGATGACCTGGGCGAGGTCGCCCTCGCGGGCGAGCCTGTACTCCGCCTCGCACTCCAGGGTGGTCATCATCTCCTTGCCGCCCTGCAGGATCTCCTGGAAGGTGTTGAACACCGGGCGGCTGGTGTTGAGCTTCTCGCTCATGTTCCAGGACGTGTTGCGCCGGTTCTCGGTGCCGGTCAGTTCCAGCAGGGTGTACGGGACCAGCCGCAGCTTGCCGGAGCCCCCCTTCTGATCCAGCCCGCCGCTCTCGTGGCGTACCCCGTTGACCTGGACCTGCTGCTGGTCGGCCACGCCGAGCCACTGCGCACGCAGGCCCAGCTCACGGTACCGCTGAGTGATCGTGTGAGCGGTCACCGGGCCGCTCGGATCGATCTTGAGAATCGTCGCCAACTGCCGCAGCGTGTACTCGACCCGGATCTCCCAGTGGTTGTAGTCCCACGTCGGCTCGATCACCACGACCAACAGTTGCCGCTCGCCCGGCTTCTTCGTGTCCGCGGTCGGCGTCTCCAGGTAGATCGGGACCAGGTCGTGGGGCTGAGCCATGTACCGCGGGTTGCCCGTCACGCTGAAGTGCAGCTTCAGGCCCTCGTCCGACAGCAGCGCCGGCGACTCGATCTCCAGGTGGGCGGTGCCTTCCCACTTGCGGTACGACTTCTCGATCGCGATCACTGGGCGCTGCTGACCGAAGGCCTCCTGTTGCCCCCGCGCCCAGGTTTCGATCATGAACAGTGGAGTCTTGTATACCTGCCGGTCCAACGCCGAGACCAGGTCATCGCCGCAGACCCGGTTCTCGCTGTCCGTCGGCCGGGTCGGTTCCACCTTCGGCCGCGGCAGCGCCTTGATCGTGACCGTCTCGTCATAGCGCAACTGCGCAGCCGTACGCTCTGCCTGCATGGGCCCCACACTCCTCCGGCCGACTCCGCCGTGACCTTCACCGCGGGCATCCGACCAGAGCGTAGGGTGAGCAGCCCAACACAGCCTGTCGCCATTGCGACCCCGAGCGAAAGGGGCGGGTCGGGTGACCGACGGCGCAGCGGTGCTGCGGCACGGCGGTGCGGATGGACTGCCGGTTCTGGGCCTCATCCTTGATCGGCGACGCAGCGACCGATCGGCGTTGGATGATGGGGTGAGTCGTCCATGTACGGGAGAGGGTGCGGTGAATGACCGAGCACTTGCGGGCGCGCTCGGCAAGCGAGGTGCTCGACGAGCATCTGCACCTGTCGAACGAGGGCCGATTCGCCGAGGACATCGAGCGCAACGTGTCGCCGGGCTGCCTTGTCCTCGATCGTAGGGGAGTGTTCCGGGGGCACGCCGGGGTGCGGAAGCTGGCTCAGTGGCTGAGCGCGGAGCTTCCGGGCGCCCACTTCACCTACACGACCGTGCTGATCGAGGATCGGATCGGGTTCCTGGAATGGACCGCTGACGCACAGGGCGTGCGGGTCCGCGACGGCGCCGACTCGTACATCATCGAAAACGGCTGGATCGTCGCGCAGACCATTCACTACACGCTGGAGCCGACCGCCGAGTCCTGAGGGGACCTGACCAGCGGCGCGCGCGAGGGCAGCTTACGGATCGGCGGCCAGGAGATGGGTCACGCGTTCCACGTGTCAGCGGCGTTGCCCAACCGCAGTTCGACCTCGGCCCACGCATGGGTGGCGTTCTGGCGCTCGCGGTATTGACAGAACGTGCGCCGACCGCTGAGGCTGTGTGAAGCGATGCGTATCGATGAATGCGGGGGGCATGATGCGACGCAGGATCTTCGCGCTGGCCACGGTCGCTGCGGTCGTCGTCGGCGGGGCCATGACGATGGTGCTGCGGCCGGCCTACGCCGCGACGGCGTGCACGGTGGACTACAAGATCACCCGGGAATGGTCCAGCGGCTTCTGGGCCGAGCTCACGGTCACCAACCTGGGCTCTCCCGTCACCGACTGGTGGCTGCGGTTCCGGCAGGCCAACGGCCAAACGATCACCATGGGCCTCGACCGGCTGCCCGACGGATACACGCTCGGCAGCGGCGAGATGTACCCGGTGACCATGCTCCGCCCACCGGCGGGGTCCACGCTGCCGACCGGCGCCTCGGTGACGGTGCGGTTCGGCGGCAACTACCGGGGTGCCGACCCCGAGCCGACCGACTGGCTGTTGAGCGGCCAGCCGTGCAACGCGGACGTCGCCAGCCCGACCGGCTCGTCGCCGGCGGCCTCGGGGAGCCCGCTGCCCAGCCCGCTGCCGGGCGGGCCGTCGGTGGCGCTCACCTCGCCCCTGCCCAACGACTTCTTCGCCGCGCCGGGCGTCATCCCGATCCGTGCGGAGGCCACGGCGGCGGCCGGCCGGCGGATCGAGCGGGTCGAGTTCCGGGAGCGCGGCAGGCTGCTCGCCGTGGACACCACCGCGCCGTACGCGTTCGACTGGCGCGGCGTGCCGCCGAACAGCGGTACCCGCGTGACCGCCACCGCCTACGACAGCGGCGGTGCCCAGGCCACCGCCGAGGTCCGCGGCATCCGGGTGCTCCCGCCGCAGGCACCAGGTGCCGCACCCGCGCTGAAGGCATTCGGCAACCGCATCCTCACCGTCACCGCCGACCCGAGGCCGTACCGGCCACGCGGAATCATCAGGTCGGCCGCGCCCGGCGAGTGCGCGTGGGGACCGATCCGCTGGGACGGCCCGGTCGACGACGCGTCCGTGGGCGCGCTACGGGCCCGCGGCGTCAACGCGGTGCGGGTCGTGCTGAGCGACGCCTGCTACGTCTACACCGGCAGCGCTGCCGACAGGCAGAACCGCGTCGGTTACCTCGACGAGGCGGCTTTGTACGTCGACCGGCTCGTCCGGGCCGGCATCACACCCGTTGTGTCGCTGCGCCAGAGCGACATTCTCGCCACCCGTTCTTTCTGGAGCGCGGCGGCGGAGGTGTTCGGCGACGACAACGCCGTGGTCTTCGACATCTCGCCCTACGACTTCCCTGCGGCCGGCGGCACTGACCCCGCGGCGGTCTGGACCTGCTGGCGCGACGGCGGTACCGAGTGCGCCGGCGCCGGCCTGCCGAACTTCGGCGTGCAGGAGCAGATCCGCCTGCTTCGCGTCCGGGGCTCGTTCAACCTGGTCCTCGCCGCCGGGATCGACGGCGGCAACGACCTGCGCCGGTGGCTGGAGTACCGCCCGGCCGACCCGGACGGTCGCAGCGTGGCAGCGGCCTGGCGCGTCGACGACCGCTCGGCCTGCGCCACGCCGGCCTGCTGGCGGTCCACCCTGCTCCCGGTCGCCGCCCAGGTACCGCTGGTCGCCACCGACGTCAGCGCCGGCTCGGGAGCGCCGACGTTCGTGCCGCGGACGGTTGCCTGGCTCGACCAGCACGGCATCGGCCACCTGCGCCGGTGACCGGCACCGGCTGCGCACCGCCGCCCGCCGTGCATCCTCGGCGGGCGGCAGGCTGGTGACCGTGGCCGGTGGGCCTGCTCGACCCGGCCCGTTTTTCCGGCAGCGGCCGGAAGGGCTCGTCAGACGGTCGTACGCGACCACTGCTGGTTGGCGCCGGTGTTGCACGTGTACTGCTTGAGGACCACTCCGTCTGCGGTCGATGCGGCCGGTACGTCCACGCACTTGCCGCTGTGTCGTGCCCGGAGCTGGAAGTAGCTGCCGTTGGCGACCATCTGGAACTGCTGATTGCTGCCGGTGCCACAGGTGTACTGGATCAGCTCGGCACCGTCGGCGGTGGACGCGCTCACCACGTCGAGGCACTTCCCGCTGTTGCGGCTGACGAGTCGCCAGTAGCCGCTGCCGGCGTCCTGGAACTGCCACTGCTGCCACGTATTGCCGTTGTACGTGTACTGGCCGACGCGCGAGCCGTTCTCGGTGTTCGGCGCCTGGACGTCCATGGCCTTTCCACTGTGCCGCACGACGACCCGGTAGAACGTGTCAGTCGACGGCGGCGGCGTCGTGGGGCCGCCGCCGATGGTGTCACCCCAGGCATACCGGATCTGGTCGGCGCCGGAGGTGTTGCGGACGGTCAGGTTGAGGTCGGTGCCGCTACCGCTGAGCGAGTACATCGAGTACCAGTCGTAGCCGATGGTGCCGGGCTTTCCGCCGAGGGCGGGCCAGTAGGTGCCGCCCATCCGGTTGTCGCGCATGACCTGGGCCATGGCGCGGATGTGGCGCACGAAGTTGTCGGTGCTGTTCGCGTCGGCGTAGTTGCGGCCGTCGTTCATGGGCGCGCCGAACTCGGTGGCGACGGCCCGGCCGGCGCAGTTGCCGAGGCGGGTCTGGATGTGGCTCCGGAAGGCGTCGTAGGTCATCTCGCCGTAGAAGAAGGCGTAGTGGTGGAAGGACAGCAGCGTCGAGGCGAAGCGGGTGTCGTTGCAGATGTCCCGCAGGTCCTGGCTGAACCCGGTGCCGCCGATGAGCACCCGGCCGGGCACCGCCGAGTAGTGGTAGCTGAGCCAGTTGGCCGCGACGTTGCGCCACTCCGTCGAGCTGTAACCGTGCGGCTCGTTCATCGGCTCGAAGTAGACGTTGGGGTTCGAGCCGTACGTGTTGGTCACCGTGGACCACATCGCGTTCCACGCGGCGAGGTTCGTGATCCTGCCGCCGGAGGCGGCACCGTCCTCCCAGTAGGCGAGGATGACCTTGAACCCGCGGGCGGTGGCGGCGTCGATGGCGCCTCGGTAGGCGTCCCACCACGCCGTCCCGACCGTGTGGGTGTTGATGGGCAGCCGGACGGTGTTGACCCCCATGGTGGAAGCCATGTCGTCATAGAGGGCGTTGGCCTTGGCCCGTACCGTCGCGTTGCTGTCGGAGGAACTCAGGCCCTGCACGACGAGGGGGCCGGTGCTGAAGTTGTCACCCAGCACGGCCCAGTTCATGCCGCGGAACTGGTTGGTGGCGGCAATGGCCGGCGACGACATGACGACAACGCCGCCAACCATCGCCGTCATCGCGGCCACCAGCACGATCAGCGGCCGGCGTAACGACCGGGTGCTCCGCGTCAAGAGGTGGTCAATCACTGATCTGGCCTCTCTGGGTTCGGACATCGGACTGATCGCCCGAAGCCGTCGCCGCCCGCCGTGGTGCGGCAGCGTGAAGTCCTCCCCGGACGCCAGCTCTGTTAGCGCTAACATCGCTGATTCATGCACAACCAAGAGCTTCGCGGTCTTGGCGTCGTTGACGTGCCGCCCGAGCAGCTCCGGCGCGTTGCGTCGAGGCAGACACATGTCTTCTGGTTGTTACGTGCGCATTGCAGACAAGTGTTGGCGATCGCATCTGGGGTGTCAAGGAATCGACGAGCTTCGTTTCCTTCCCGGTCCGGGCGCTGCAGGGCAGTAGATTGAGCCGGGTGAGTCAGGCCGAACCATTGGCGGAAACGGGTCCGTCGGGCGAGGACGCGACGGCGAGGATGCTGGCGGCGGCGCGCGCGGGCGACGGCGCGGCCTTCAGTCGCCTGGTCGAACCCCTGCGGGACGAACTCCGTGCGCACTGCTACCGGATGCTCGGTTCCTTTCACGACGCGGAGGACGCGGTCCAGGACACCATGGACCGGGCATGGCGGGCCGTCGACAGGTTCGAGGGTCACATGTCGATCCGCCCGTGGCTCTACCGGATCGCCACCAACCGCGCCCTGTCTCTCCTCGGCGCGCGCGGGCGGCGTGAACTGCCCACCGATTTCACTGCCGAGAGCATGTCCCGGGCCGAGGTGAGCTGGCTCGAACCGTATCCGGACCGCCTTGCGGTCCGGTCCGTCGAATCGGATCCGGAGACTCGCGCGATCGCGCGGGAGACCATGGAACTCGCGTTCGTCGCCGCGTTGCAGCACCTGCCGCCGCGGCAACGTGCCGTTCTGCTGCTGCGTGACGTTCTCGGTTACTCCGCCGAGGAGACCGCCGGGATGCTGGTCACCACCGTCGCCGCGGTCAACAGCGCGATGCAGCGGGCCCGCCGGATCGTCGCCGGGCTGACGCCGTCCGGCAGCCAGCGGCGGATCCTCGCCGAACTGGGCGACGCGGGGCAGCGGGAGGTGGCCAGGCGGTACGCCGCGGCGTGGGAGTCCGGTGACGTCGAGACGATCGTGGCGATGCTGACGGAGGACGCGCGGTACTCGATGCCGCCGCTGACCGTCTGGTACGAGGGCCACGAACAGCTCCGCGGTTTCCTGGCCGAGGTGACGGCTGGGCGGAGGTGGCGGTTCCTGCCGACGAGTGCCAACGGGCAACTCGCCTTCGGGACGTACCTGTGGAACGACGCGGCTGCCGCCTACCTGCCGGCGGGGCTGGACCTGCTCGTGCTGCGGGGGCACCGGGTGGCCGAGGTCGTCTCGTTCCTCGACGCGCGCCTGCCTGCCTTCGACCTACCGGACCGGCTGCCGGAAAGTTCGCGCGGAGGCGATGAGTTAGCGGTTCGGCCGGGGTTGTAGTCCTGACGGGTTCACCAGCCAGGAAGGGCAGAGCCGACATGCCGAGCAACGAAGAACAGATCCGCGCCCTGGTCGAGCGCTGGGCCGCCGCGGTTCACGAGGGGAGCCTCGACGGAGTCCTGGCCGACCATGCCGAGGACATGGTGATGTTCGACGTGCCGCCGCCGTACGAGGGCGTGCGCGGGTTGGACGCCTACCGGGAGATCTGGCCGCCGTTCTTCGGATGGCAGGCGCAGGGCGCGTCGTTCGAGGTCGAGTCGCTGGACGTCGAGGCCGGCGAGGACGTGGCCTTCGCGTACGCGCTCCTGCGTTGCGGCACGCCGGCCGACTTCGCCGCGGATCCGGAGAACCGCCTGCGGGTGACCTTCGGCCTGTGTAGGCGGGAGGGCCGATGGGTCGTCACCCACGAACACCACTCCTTCCCGCTCGTCGGTACCGCCGAGCCGGCTCCAGACGTGGCCGCCGCCGAGGCGGAGGTGCGCCGGCTCCACCGGCGCTGGTTCGACGGCACCGCGGCCAAGGACCTCGATGCCCTGATGGATGCCGTCGCCGATGACGTGATCTCGTACGAGCACGACCAGCCGCTGCGATACGTCGGCGCGAACGCGGTCCGCGAGGTCTGCGCGGCGGGCCTGGCGGCGTCGGGTGACGGATCAGTCGCCTGGGACGTGCCCGACCTGACGATCCTGGTCGACGGCGACCTCGCCGTCGCGTGGGGCCTCAATCGCGTCTCGGTCAGCCCGAGCGGTGGTCCGCCGATCGAGAGCTGGTCCCGGGGGACCCGGGTCTTCCAGCGACGCGGCGGGGCCTGGCTGATGACCCACCAGCACCTCTCCTACCCGTACGACCCCTCGACCGGGAAGGCGAGGACGGATCTGCGTCCGTAGCGGCGGGGGCGGGACATCACCGGTTGTACTTCTCGTCGCAGCGCGGCACGACCGGCTCGTCCTCCGGCGGCATCACCTACTGCGTCGCCGGACCCTTCCGCCGTTGACCGGCTCCCCGCCCCGCGGGACTGTGGCAGCGTCGTGATCCAATGAAGCGCATGATTCTCCAGCGGATCGCCGCCGGCCTCCTGTTGCTGATCGGGCTGCTGGCGATGGCGGCCACCCACACCTTCCCGTTCCTCGACGATCTCTCCGAACTGGCCGAGACAGCGGTCGCGATCGGGGGCGCGGCGTGCCTGTCGGCGGGGGTGTGGCTGTGGTTGCGCAAGCCGGCGGACCGGTCGTCCACGCCGGCGGCCGGCGACGCTGAGAGCCCGTGACGATGCGTAAGGCGGAGCGGGAAAGGGCCGGAGCGCTCGGCGGGCGGTCCGGGCGGTGGCGTCGGATACTGGGCCGATGACCAACCCCGACCTCGATCCCGAGCTGTACCCGCCGATCGACCCGCGTGAGGACGTGCCGGACGACCCCGGTGAACTCCTCCCGGACACGCCCGGCGAACTGCCCGAGGCGCCGGTCGAGCCGATGCCCGACGACGGGGAGCCCGGGGGCGTACCCGAACCGGCTTGACCGGCGGGCACCGGGGCGCCCGGCAGATCGACGGTGATGGATAATTCTGCGGTGACCGGCGCGCGGACCGCAGGGGAGACCGGATGAGAATCGTCGATGCCCGGGTGATCGTGACCTGCCCCGGCCGGAACTTCGTGACCCTGAAGGTCGTCACGGACGAGGGAGTCACCGGTGTCGGTGACGCCACCCTCAACGGCCGGGAGTTGGCCGTCGCGTCCTACCTGCGCGACCACGTGGTGCCGCTGCTGATCGGGCGCGACCCGGCCCGGATCGAGGACACCTGGCAGTACCTCTACCAGGGGTCGTACTGGCGGCGCGGGCCGGTCACGATGAGCGCCGTCGCCGCCGTGGACACCGCGTTGTGGGACATCAAGGGCAAGGTCGCCGGGCTGCCTGTCTACCAGTTGCTCGGCGGCCGGTCCCGCGAGGGCGTGACAGTGTACGGACACGCCAACGGCGAGACGGTCGACGAGGTGCTGACCGAGGTCGCCCGTTTCGTCGACCTCGGCTACCGCGCGGTGCGGGTGCAGTGCGGCGTGCCCGGCCTGCCCCGGACGTACGGCGTCAGCGCCGACAAGATGTTCTACGAGCCCGCCGACGCCGCGTTGCCGACCGAGACGGCCTGGTCGACGGAGGCGTACCTGGCCCACGTGCCGAGTGTGTTCGCCCGGGTCCGGGAGGAGTTCGGGCCCACCCTCCGGCTGCTGCACGACGTGCACCACCGGCTCACCCCGATCGAGGCGGCGCGCCTCGGCAAGAGCCTGGAGCCGTACGCGTTGACCTGGATGGAGGATCCCGTCCCGGCGGACCTGCAGGAGGGTTTCCGGCTCATCCGCTCGCACACCACCACGCCGATCGCCGTCGGCGAGGTCTTCAGCAGCATCTGGGACGCCGCCCAGCTCATCCGGGAACAGCTCATCGACTACGTCCGTACCACTGTGGTCCACGCCGGCGGGATCACCCACCTGCGACGCATCTTCGACCTCGCCGCGCTGCACCACGTGCGCAGCGGCTCGCACGGAGCCACCGACCTGTCCCCGGTCTGCATGGCCGCCGCGCTGCACCTGGACCTCGCCATCCCCAACTTCGGCCTGCAGGAGTACATGCGGCACACCGAGGCGACCGACGAGGTGTTCCCGCACGGCTACCACTACGACGGCGGCTACCTGCATCCGGCCGAGACCCCGGGGCTCGGGGTGGACATCGACGAACAGGCCGCGGCCCGCTACCCGTACGCGCCGGCCTACCTGCCGGTGAACCGGCTGACGGACGGCACCGTGCACCCCTGGTGAACGCGCCGGTTCAGTGGATGCGGCGACCGTGCGCGTCCGGCACCCCGGACTTGCGGAAGAAGTAGGTGTTGATCTGGTCCCGCCACTCGACGGCGCTGCGGAACTGTTCGTCGAGGCGCTCGGCCACCCGGTCGTGGACGGCCGGGTCGACCGCCCCGGCGACGAGCCGCCACCGCTCCCGCATCGCCGCCACCTCCTCGACCCCGGCGAAGTGGGTGTCGTAGATGTGCTGGATCACGGTACGGCCGCTGTGCAGCACGTGCCGGTACGGGACGTGATGGAAGAACAACAGCAGTTCGTCGGGGCAGCGCTCGCGTGACTCGTACACCTCCGACCACGGCGGTGGGTACTGGTCGGTGAAGCCGGTCCCGGTCGCCCGGGTGCGGTCCACCCCGACGCCGTCGCGGTCGGCGAAGTGGTACGTGCCCCACGGGGTGTACTCGTAGCCGTCCACGTCCGGGCCGTAGTGGTGGCCGGGCCGCACCATGAAGCCGACGCCGAGCGGGGCGGTGTAGCGCTCGTAGGTGCGCCAGGAGTCGTCCATGATCGCGTGCATCGTCCGCCGCACCGGTGCCGGATCGCCTTTGGTGACCGGCAGCCAGGTCAGGTCGATCCACTCGTCGAGGATCGCGCCGGGATCCAGCAGCGGATCCCAGGCGAGCCGGCCGAAGGCGTACAGGTTCGCCTGGGCCAGCGGGTGCCCGGTCCAGAACGGGTCGTCGCCCACGTTGGACACGGCGACCAGGCCGCCACCGGCGCCCGCCCGGCCGGCTGCCACGTCGGCGATCGTGTCCCCGGCCGCGCCCCAGGGCCGGAACCGCAGCACCTCACTCCACCAGGGTCCGAGGTAGCAGACGTGCCGCTGCTGGCCGGTGTACTCCTGCGTCGCCTGCACCTCCACCGCCAGCCGGGTGGCCGGCATCGCGGCGAGCACCGGGGACACCGGTTCGCGTGCCTGGAAGTCGATCGGGCCGAACTTCACCTGGAGGATCACGTTGTCGGCGAATCGTCCGTCCAGCGGCGCGAAGTGGTCGTGGGCGGCCCGGGCCCGGTCGGTCGACCGGTCCCGCCAGTCCTGACGGTGGTCGTAGACGAACGCCCGCCAGCGCACCACGCCTCCGTGCGGGGCGAGCGCCTCGGCGAGCAGGTTCGCGCCGTCGGCGTGGTCGCGCCCGTACGCGAAAGGGCCGGGCCGGCCCTCGGAGTCGGCCTTCACCAGATAGCCGCCGAAGTCGGGGATCCGCTGGTAGACCCGCCGGGTGGCGGCGGCCCACCAGGCCCGTACCCGCTCGTCCAGCGGATCGGCGGTGGGCAGGCCGCCGAGGACGACCGGGGCGGCGAAGGTCACCGCCAGATGAACCCGGATGCCGTACGGGCGGAGCACCTCGGCGATCTCCGCGACGTCGCCGAGCCGGTCGGTCAGCAGGAGCGCCTCGGTGTCGTGCACGTTGACGTTGTTCACGGAGATCGCGTTGACGCCGCAGGCGGCGAGCAGGCGTGCGTAGTCGCGGAGCCGGGCGGGCTCGCGCCGGGCGGCGCCGTCACGCCAGAACAGGGAGCCGCCGGCGTAGCCCCGCTCGACCTGGCCCGACACCGGGTGTACGGCCACGTTGTCCCAGTGGTCGAGCATCCGCCGGTCCAGCGCCGGTCGGTGCCGCCGCGGCGGAAGGTCGTCGTCGAAGGCCGCGGCGCCGAGCCGGACCACGTGGAACATCCCGTACAGCAGGCCGGCCGGCGCGTCGGCCAGGACCACAGTCACGCCGTTCACCCGTGCCAGCAGGTACCCCTCGTCGCCGAGGGCGCCGCCACCAGTGCCGTTCACCGCCGGTGTCGCACCGAGCCGGGCCGCCTCCGCCACCGCGTTCGGCACCGGGCCGGCCTCGCGCAGGGCCAGCACCAGCTCGGCGTCCACCTGCCACGGCGGACCGTGCCAGACCCGTCCGCCGTACCGGGCGCAGGCCCGGCTCACCTCGTCGAGGACGGTGTCGACCAGGAGGCCGTCGCCGTGCACCAGCACCCCGCGGGAGCCGAGTTCGCGGAACGCCGCGGGCGGTAGCCAGGCGGCGTGCCAGGCCGACTCGCCGGCGTCGGCCGACGCCCGGCCGGTGACCGGAACGCTCATGCGGTGAACTCCGCCCGGATGTCGTCGATCATCGGGTCGCCGATCCGCAGCAGCGCCAGCACCAGGAGCGCGGCCAGCAGGGCGAGCACCGCCTCGGAGAACACCGCAGTGACACCGGCGGCGGCGGCCAGCAGCGCGACGTTGCCGACTGTGACGCCGGGCTTGCGCGCCACGTAGTACAGGGCGAGCCGGAGCACGTCGCGGGTGCGGAAGGTGAACAGGGAGACGATCACCAGCGCGTTGACTCCGACCAGGACCACCCCCGCCCCGACCACCACCAGCGGCACGGCCCACCACCCGGGGACAGCGGCGGCGGGCAGGTACGCCAGGTTGACCGCGATGACGGCCAGCCACAGCAGCGTCGGCGCCCAGACGCGCAGCACGCCCGGCAGGTTGGCCCGGTAGGCCCGGCGGAACGCGGCGGCGGGACGGAGATCGGTCAGGTCGGGGCGCTGGTGCCGCAGCGTGTACAGCGCGGCCGAGACGGCCGGACCGACCGGCAGCGCGGCGGCGGCGACCAGCGGGAGGTTGCTGCTGTCGCGGTCGAGCAGCACGAGCACGGCCAGACTGGGCAGCGTGCTCACCAGGAGCAGCAGTTCGACCACGAGCAGGGTGTGGACCATCGCGGCGGCCCGCGACAACGGCCCGTCGCCGAACTCCCGCAGCCCGCCGGTCGCGCCGGTCACTCTCGGTCCCCGGGTGGGTCGAGCAGCCTGTCGTCCCACCACGGCGGGGTCTCGTCCACCACCGCGGTCAGCTCGGCGAGGGTCACCTCGTGCCGGGCGAGGACGAGGTCGACGTCGGCCCGCCCGGCCGCGACCGGCACGGCGCGATGGGTACGGGCCGGCTCGGCGGCCTCCCGCAACGCGTCGAGCTGCCGGGGCCGTGGTGAGTGCGGGCTGCCCATCTCCCGCCAGGCCGCCCAGGCGTTGCCGGCGTCCTCGCTCACCGACGAACGGAGCAGGAACGCCGACGTGGTGCCCGGCGGGCCGATCGGAACGGACAGCGACAGGGTGTGCCGCTCGGGTGCCGGCTCCCGGCCGGTGACGTCCACCGGGGCCCAGGCCAGCACCGCGACCCGGCCGTCGGGGTGCCGGGTGACGAGGTGGTCCGGCCCGCGCGCGAGCACCTCGTCGCCGAGCCGGGCCATGAACGCGTACAGGTGGTAGGTGGGTTTCTTGACCTGCCGGTGGGTGAGCAGGCCGAAGCCGCCGTGCAGCGGCGCGGTGGGCACCCCCTCCTCCTCGAACACGTCGCTGAAGGTCCAGTAGGAGAAGGAGTCGACAAGGTCCCCGCCGCCGGCCAGGACCGGAGCGAGGTAGGCGGCGTGGAAGGCCGTGTCGTGGATCGGGTTGTCCGGCCGGTAGGAGGAGTTGAACTCGGTGATGTGCACCGGGTGGTCGGCCAGCGCGGTGCCGGCCAGGTGCCGGCGGGGCGCGGCGAACTGCTCCAGCAGTTCCGCGGCCGGGGCCAGGGTCTGCCGGGTGCCGAACGGCAGGTGCCGCGCCGGGCCGGAGGTGTAGGCGTGCCGGCTGACGAAGTCCACAGGTACGTCGCGGTCGGTGACGAACTCGGCGAACGGCTTCAGCCACTCGTCGGCGCCGGGGGAGAGGGCCGGACCCCCGACCTGGAGCGCCGCGTCGACGTCCTTGACGGCGTGCGCCGACACCTCGTACAGGCGGTGGTAGGCGTCCTGGTCGGCGCCCGCCCAGAACGCCGGCAGGTTGGGCTCGTTCCACACCTCGACGGGCCAGCCGCGCACCTCGTCGAGGCCGTACCGGTCGACCAGGTGGGCCACCGTGGCGCGCACCAGGTCACCCCATTCGGTGTACGACTCCGGCGGCGTCACGTTGCCCCGCCACCAGAACACCGTCTGGTCGCCGGAGGCGAGCGCCGAGGGCATGAACCCCAGCTCCACGAAGGGCCGGATGCCCACTGCGAGGTAGGCGTCGACGACCTGGTCGACGTAGGTGAAGGTGTGCCGCACCCGGCGCTCGCCCTGGTACGTGTAGGGGCGGTGCACGCCGACGCCGTCGCTGAGCAGCCCGTGCCCGCGGATGTGCCGGAAGCCGATGTCCCGCTGCACCAGCGCCAGCGAGTCCTGGTAGTCGCGTCGCAGCGCCAGGTCGAACCGGCCGGTGCCCACGCACGTACGCCAGGCGTCGGTCAGCCGGCCGACGGGCCGCTCGGGAACGGTGCCACGCATCGCCGCTCAGCCGTGGCTCTTGCGGTACCGCTCGTACGCCTTGTTGACCAGGTCGATGTAGGCCTGCGCGTTCTTGCCCTTCAGCTCCGAGACGTAGGCGTCCCACTCGCTCAGCGGCCGCTGGCCGAGGGCGAACTTCAGCGTGTTCTGGGTGACGTGGTCCTTCAGCGCGGTCGCCCACAGCGTCGTCTGCTCCCGCTCCTCGTCGCTGAGCGGCGCGGGGGGCGGAGTCACCCAGGGCGCGGCCTGGCGGGCGTTCAACTCCTTCTGGAACTCCAGCTCCTCGGGCGAGAAGAACGACTGCACCAGGTCGAGCTTGCCGCCGTAGGCGAAGACGCCGTTGTAGAAGCCGAAGTCCTTCTGCAGGTGCTTGGTGCCCTTGGGGTTGAGCCCGATGACGTTGACGTCCGGGGCGAGGGCGCGCTTGCCCGAGGCGTCCCTGGTGTACGTGGTCCCCTCGACGCCCCACTTGGCGAACTCCTGGCCGGCGTCGGAGTACCAGAGCCAGTCGACGAACTGCATCATGGCCACGAAGTTCTTGCCGTCGCGGGCCTTGCTGGAGATCATCACGCCGTTCTCCAGCCGGCTCGCCGCGTTGAAAGGGCCGGCCGGCCCGACCGGGAAGAGGATCTTGCCGAGCCGGGCGTTCGGGTTGATCTTCGCGATGTCCGGGCGGTAGTCGTTCACCAGGGTCTGCGCGTTCGAGCTGATCACGAAGGACTTGCCGCTGGCGAGCTTCTGCCGGGCCTGGTCGTCGGTCTGGGTGAACGTCTCCGGGTCGAGCAACCCCTCGGCGACCAGCTTGTGGAGGTACTCCACCACCTGCCGGTAGCCGTCCGAGGCGCCGGTGAAGACGTACTTCCCGGCCCCGGCGTCCCAGCTCGTCGGCTGGTAGTTCCAGCCGGCGCCGGGCAGGCCGTGCGCGAGGGCCAGCATGTTCAGCAGGTTGCCGGCCGGGTTGGGCTTGCCGAACCGGTCGGAGAACGGAATGACGTCCGGGTGGGCCGCCTTCATCGCCTTGAGCATGGCGTACACCTCGTCCCAGGTGGTCGGGGACGGGATCTTCAACTGCTCCAGCACGTCGGTGCGGACCGCGAGGGTGTAGTCCTGCCAGGGCTTCTCGTGCAGGCCGGGAAGCAGGTAGAACTTGCCGTCCTCCTGCCGGAGCGTGTCCATCTCCGGCTGGAGTTTCCACCGTTCGATCTTGTCCTTGAAGTGCGGCATCAGGTCGAGGTAGTCGCTGACCGGCAGGATGGCGCCGGAGGAGACGTACGAGCTCTCCTGCGGGTGGTAGGTCTTCGGGATGATCAGCGGGGCGTCGCCGGAGCCGACCAGCACGCCGCGCTTCTGCTCGTAGTCGCTCAGCGGCACGGCGACCGGGTCCAGCTTGACGTTCGTCCGCCGGGCCAGCTCGGTCCAGAACAACCACTCGGGCTTGAGCGGGTAGTTCGGGTGGTTGTTGTAGAGGACCGAGAACGTGACCGGCTCGGTGGCCTTGAACTGGTCCCCGATGCCGTACTTCTCCATCGCGCCCGCACGGTTGCGGTCGAGGTCCTTCTTGTCCGGGGCGTCGTCGCCGCAACCCGCCAGGGAGACGACGGCGGCCGCGCCGGTGGCGAGCAGCACCTGGCGCCGGGACAGCTTGGCCATGGATTCTTCCTTCCGGTGGTGGAGTGGTGGTGCCTGGGCGGCTATCCCTTCACGGCGCCGAGCATGATCCCGGAGACGAAGTACCGCTGGATGAAGGGATAGACCGCGAGAATCGGCAGGATCGTCAGCACGATGGTCACGGACTGGATGGTGGCGGCGGACTGGACGACGTCGCCGGCGCTGCCGAGGCCGCCGCCGGTCTGCGTGGCGTCGGTTGCGCCCGCCATCAGGTTGCGCAGATAGACGGTCACCGGGAGCAGTTCCTGACGGTCCATGTAGAGGAACGCGGCGAACCAGGAGTTCCAGAACGAGACGGCGTAGAACAGCACCATCGTGGCGACCATCGCCTTCGACAGCGGCAGGACGATCCGCAGCAGCGTGCCGTACGTGTTCAGCCCGTCGACGGCGGCAGCCTCCTCCAGTTCGACCGGCAGGCTCTCGAAGAACGCCTTCATCACCAGCAGGTTGAACACGTTGATGGCGTTTGGCAGGGCGATCGCCCACACGGTGTTCTTCAGCCCGAGGCTGGTGACCAGGACGTAGTTGGGGATCAGGCCGCCGGTGAAGAACATGGTGAACACGGCGATCCCGACCAGCGCGGTGCGGCCCCGCAGGTGTCTCTTCGACAGCACGTACGCATAGCAGGTGGTCAGCACGACGGAGATGAGCGTGGCGACCACCGTGTAGAACACGGTGTTGCGGTAGCTGACCCAGAACGTCGGGTCCGACGTCACCACGCGGTACGCGGTGAGGTTGAACCCCCGCGGTACGAGGTTCACCTCACCCGCGACGATGTACGCGTTGTCGCTGAGCGAGCGGGCCACGATGGTGAAGAACGGGTACAGGGTCACCACCACGACGCCGGTCAGCACGACGGCATTGACCACCTGGAAGACCCGGTAGCCCCGGGTGGGCCGGGGGCCACGCGGCCGGACCGCCGGTTCCCGCGTACGGGCCTGGGTGCGGGCCTGCGTGCTCACCACAGGCTCGTCCCCACCGTGCGCCGGGAGATCGCGTTCGCCGACAGCACCAGCGTCAGCCCGATCACGGACTCGAACAGGCCGATCGCGGCGGCGTAGCTGAGGTTCCCGGAGACGATGCCCACCCGGTACAGGTAGGTCGAGATCACGTCCGCCGTCGGGTAGGTGAGCGGGTTGTACAGCAACAGGATCTTCTCGAAGCCGACGGCCATGAAGGTGCCGATGTTGAGGATCAGCAGCGTCACCATCGTCGGTCGGATCCCCGGCAGCGTCACGTGCCAGGTCTGCCGCCACCGGTTGGCGCCGTCGATGCGGGCCGCCTCGTACAGGTCGCCGTCGACAGTGGTGAGCGCGGCGAGGTAGAGGATGGTGCCCCAGCCGACGGTCTGCCAGACCTCGGAGGAGACGTAGATCGTCCGGAACCATCCGGCCTGCTGCATGAACGGGACCGGCTCACCGCCCACGGCACTCACCATCTGGTTCACCGTGCCGTCCACCGACAGCAACTGGAGGACCATGGCGGCCACGATCACGATCGACAGGAAGTGCGGCAGGTAGGACACCGACTGGACGAACCGCTTGAGCGCGCGGTTGCGCACCTCGTTGAGCAGCAGCGCGAGCACGATCGGCAGCGGGAAGCAGAACACCAGCGTCAGCGCGCCCAGCACGAGCGTGTTGGTGAACACGCTCCAGAAGGTCGGGTCGGTGAAGAACAACCGGAAGTACCGCAGCCCGGTCCAGTACTCGCCGAAGAGGCTGCCGCCCGGCTGGAAGCGCCGGAACGCGATCGCGTTGCCGAGCATCGGCAGGTAGCGGAACGTCAGGAAGAACAGCAGCGGAAGGACGGCCAGCGAGTAGAGCTGCCAGTCCCGGCGCAGGGCCCGCCGCCAGGGCGTACGACGACCGCGCGGGATCGGGGATGCCAAGCTCGTCCTCCCGCCTGCACGTCGGCCGGAACTTTCCGGTAATGCGCCGTAAGCTTTGCGGAAATTTATGGGTATCGTTATCATCGTGTCAAGAGCGTCGATTGATATCTCCCTCGAACAGCTCCGTCGCTACACGCCGGACGTCGTCGAACCCGCCGACTTCGACCGGTTCTGGCGCACCACCCTCACCGCCGCCGCGGCCACCCCGGTGCTCGTCGGCATCCGTCCCGAACCCACCGATCTGCGGCTGGTCGACGTGTGGGACGTGACGTTCGCCGGCTTCGCCGGCGAACCGGTCCGGGCCTGGTACACCCGTCCCGCGGGGGTGTCCACGCCACTGCCGGCCGTGGTGGAATACCCCGGCTACGGGCGCGGCCGGGGTCTGCCGGGCGAGCGGCTCACCTGGCCGGTCGCCGGTTACGCCCACCTGCTGGTGGACAACCGGGGACAGGCCGGACTGTTCAGCCGCGGCGACACCCCCGACCCGCACGACGCGCCCGGCGGGCCCAGCCCCGCCACGCGGGGAATCCTGTCTCCGGACGACTACCACTACCGCCGGCTGATCACCGACGCGGTCCGGGCGATCGACGCCGTCCGCGTACTGCCCGGGGTGGACCCGGCCCGCGTCGCCGCGGTGGGCAACAGCCAGGGTGGGGGGCTCGCGCTCGCGGCGGCGGGCCTCGTCGACGGCCTCGCCGCGCTCCTGGTCACCGCCCCGTTCCTCTGCGACATCCAGCGCGCCATCGAACTGACCGAGGCGTCCCCGTACGGCGAGATCGCCAGTTACCTGGCGGTGCACCGCGAAGCCGAGGAACCGGTCCGACGCACGCTGTCCTATGTCGACGGCGTCACCTTCGCCCGGCGCGCCACCGCCCCGGCGCACTTCGGGATCGGTCTGCGCGACGAGGTCTGCCCACCGAGCACCGGCTTCGCCGCCTACAACCAGTACGCCGCCGCCGGATCGACGGTGCCGCTACGGGAGATGCACACGTACCCGTTCAACGGTCACGAGGGCGGGGAGGCCGTCCACGTCCGGCGGCAGCTGCGCTGGCTCGACGCGGTGATCCGTTCCGCCGACCGGTGACCGGCGCCGGGTCGGCTCCGGCGGTCACAGCTCGTTGATCTGGTCTGCGATCCTGTCGGCTTCGGGGAGTCCGAGTTCGGCGTAGACCGCCAGGGCGGCCTCCCAGTGTCGGCGGGCCTGGCCGACGTCGCCGACGTGGCGGCAGATGTGAGCGAGGCCATCGTGTGCATTGGCCTGTTCGCGGCGGTCACCGGTCCGTTCGGCGAGGCTCAGCGCGGCGTGCAGCCGGGCACGCGCCGTTTCGATGTCACCCACGGCCAGCAGCGCCATCCCCAGCCCGTTGAGCGCCTCGGCCTCGTAGACGCGTTCGCCGATTTCGCGGGCCAGGCTCAGCGCTCGGCGATGGTGCTCGCAGGCCGCCCGGTGCTGGCCGGATCGCAGCAACGTATGGCCGAGGTTGTTGAGGGCATGGACCTCGCCGGGTTGGTAGCCCAGCTCCCGGAACACCTCGATGGCCCGGCCTATGCAGTCGACCGCTTCCGGGAACCTGCCCTGCTGTTGGTAACTGGTGCCGAGATGGTTGAGGGTGTCGGCTTCGTCGAGCCGGTCGTCGAGTTCCCGGAAGAGCGCGAGTGCCTGGAGGTGGAGCTCGACGGCCTTTGCGTACTGGCCGAGCTGCCGATGGCCGAAGCCGAAGACGTTGAGCTGGTTGGCTTCGCCGAGCCGGTCACCGATCTCGCGGTACAGGTCGAGAGAAGCCTGGTGGAACTGCCTGCATTGCGGGTAGTCGCCCAGACGCCACTGGGTGACGCCGAGGTGGCCCAGCGTGCGGGCCTCGCCGGCGCGGTCGCCGACACGCTGGAAGAGGGACAGCGCTTGCCGGTGACGGCTCAGGGCGTGACCGAAGCGGCCGGATCGCCGGTACGCCTGGCCGATGTCGTTGTGGGCTCTGGCCTCCGCGGCGTGATCGCCCGCGTGGCGCGCTGCGTCATAGGCGCGTGTGTGCAGCAGGAGCGCGTCGGTGCAGTGTCCGGAATCGAGGTAGCGGTAGAGCGTCGTGACCAACGCCGTTGTTCGGCCCGGCCAGTCATGGACCTCCTCGTGGCACGCGAGGGCGGCGATATTGGCACGTTCGGCGTCCAGCCAGGCGCGCGCGGCGGCGGGCCCATCGAAGGTGATCGCCGGAGCGGATGTGCGCGAGGGTGACTTCTGCTCCGCCGGGAACAGCACGCCCACTGCGTACTCGGCGTTGTGCAGGAAGTGGTCGAAAAGGCGGGTGATCGCGTCGCGGCGGGCCGGTACGGAATCCTCGTCGGCAGTCCGGTCGGCGGCGTAGGCCCGCAACAGGTCGTGACAGCTGTACCGGCCGCGGGCCGGTTCCTCGATCAGGTGGGCGCGCATGAGTTCGGCCAGCAGCGGTGCGGTCTGTGCGATCGGCAGCCCGGCGAGGCTGGCCGCGGCCGGCGTGCGGAGGTCGGCGCCGGGATGCAGGCCGAGCAGCCGGAACAGCCGAGCCGTGTCGGGCCGCAACGCGTCGTACGAGCAGGCGAACACGGCGCGGATGTCCGCCCCGGGCTCGCCCGTGCTGAGCGTGTCGAGCCGGCCGGGGCCGGTGACAGAACCGGTGACATCGTCGCTCGCGAGATCGGCGGCGAGATCGGCGAGCGGCACGCCCGGGCGGGTGGCGGCGCGCGCTGCGGCGATGGCCAACGCGAGCGGAAGGCGTGCGCAGCGGTCGACGACCATGTTGACGGCATCGGGCTCGGCGGCCGTACGGTCCGTGCCCAGACGTTCGGCGAGGAGTGCCCGGGCTTCGTCGCTCGTGAGCAGGCCCACGGGTACGGGATGGGCGGCCTCGATGGCGACGAGGCTGGCGAGTTCGTGCCGGCTGGTGATCAGTGCGAGAGAGCCGGGTGCCGCCGGCAGCAGCGGGCGCACCTGGTCGGCGTCGCGAGCGTTGTCGAGCAGGACCAGGACACGCCGGTCAGCGAGCACGGTCCGGTAGAGAGCCGCCTGCGCGTCCGGATCGGCCGGGATGCGCGCGGGCGGCACACCGATGGCCGTCAAGAGGATGTGTAAAGCTTCCGAGGTACTCACCGGGGTGCCGCTCGGGTGGAAGCCGCGCAGGTTGACGTAGATCTGCCCGCCGGGAAACCGGTCGCGGACCCGATGTGCCCAATGCACCGCGAGTGCGGTCTTGCCGACGCCCGGTGGTCCCGTGACGAGGCAGAGCGGTACGGCGGTCGACTGCCGGCCGGCGCGCGTTAGGGCCTCGTCGAGCCGGTCCAGCGGTTCCTTGCGACCGACGAAGCCGTAGGTGTCGAGGGGAAGAAGTGTCGGTCCCACGGCCGGTCCGGCCGGCCACGGTGCGGCGGGAGACGCGTCGCCACGGAGGACCAGCTGATGCACCGCCTGCAGTTCCTGGCTCGGGTCCGCTCCCAGTTCCTCGGCCAGGCGGCTCTTGACGGTCGCGTACAGATTGAGGGCGTCGGCGGTGCGGCCGAGGCTGTAGTGCAGGCGCATCAACATCGCCGCGACAGGCTCCGCGTACGGATCGGCGGCCAGGAGATGGGTCACGCGACCGACCGTGTCAGCGGCGTTGCCCGCCCGCAGTTCGACCTCGGCCCACGCGAGGGTGGCGTCCTGGTACTCGCGGCGGAGAACACCTCGGACCTGGGCTGCCCACGAGCTGTTGAGGCCGGCGAGCGCGGTGCCGCGCCACAACTGGAGGGCTTCCCGAAACAGTCTGGCCCGCTGGGCGTCGGAGTGCTGATGCACTCGAGCCCGGGTCACCAGCCGCCGGAACCGGTGCAGGTCGACCAGTTCGGGATCGCCGTCGAGCAGATAGCCGGCGGAGCGGCGGACGAGCCGCGCGCCGCCGGCCACCAGCAGAATCCTGCGTAGACGAGCGAGATAGGAGTGCAGCGTCGCGCGGGCCCGATCCGGCGGCCGGTCGCCCCAGACCCGGTCGATCAACAGGTCGGCGTCGACCACGTTGCCCGCGTCGAAGGCCAGGGCGGCCAAGACCGTGCGCTGGCGTGCCGGCCCGGTATCGACCAGCCCGCTCGGACCCCATATCTCCACCGCCCCGAGCAACCGAAGATCCACCTGTCGCCCCCGATGGCACGCCGTCCGCGCATTCGTTCCTACGAGGGTGAATCTTCCCACCAACCGATGGCGCTCCGGTCGCGCCGAGGTGTCGGGTTCCGCGCGGTCAGTACTCTGCGGTCTGGGCGTAGATGCCCGTGGCGTTGTAGTACTGCAGTTCCGCGTTGGCGAACGAGACGAGGTTCTTGTCGTTGACCATGGGCGTGTAGCAGGTGTATGAGCTGGTGACGCTGCTCCAGGTGAGCCTTGTGCACCGGTAGTTCGCGGGGTATCTGGAGCTGTTGCGGACGACCTGGCCGTACGCCCAGGGGATCGCCCCCTTCTCCCACTCCGCCTTCCAGATCTGGATTCGCCCCCACGCGGTGCGGCATGCCGAGCTGTAACGCAACTCGATGATCCCGATCGTGGTGCCACTGACCTGGATGGGTGCGGCGTGTTTCGTGCTGGTGTTTCCGCACCCGAGGGCCACCGGGTCCTTGCCGTCGTAGCAGAAATCGGTACAGGCGTTGGCGTTGGCGTTGGCGTTGGCGTTGGCGTTGGCGTTGGCGGCCTGCGGCACCACGGCGGCGAGCCCCGTGCCCAGAAGCAGCGCTGCGAGCATTCGGACGAGTTTCGATTTGACCATCCGGTCTACCTCCTCATGCGGCGATGTCGCCTCATGCTCCGCGAGCCCCCGTGGCGGATTCCTTGTGGATTCCTTGCGTCCGTACCGCCTGTTCGTTGAGGACGGGGTCTCGCTCGCGCGGCGCGCTAGATCATTCGGCGCCGCACCCGCCACACCACCACACCGATCAGGCTCGCCGCGACCGCGACGAACAGGGCCGCCTCGATGAGCTGGAACGTCCAGAACCGGTCGGCCGGGTGATAGACCCCGAACTGCTGGATGCCCCGCGCGTGCAGGAACTGGTTGAGGTTGGTGCCGGCCTGGTTGGCGGCGTCCTCCAGTTCGTAGTACTCGCTCCGGCTCAGCCTGCGCCCGGCGGCGTCCGCGTATCCGCGTTCGATCATCCAGTCGGCGACGCTGGGCCCGGCCTGGCCCTTCGTGCCGCCGGCGGGGACCGGCTCCATGGTGGTGAGCGGCGTGGCGTACGCGGGGCGGGCCAGCAGCGCCACCGACATCCGGGCGGCGAGGAACGCCCCGAACGCGACGCCGAACGCGGGCAGGCTGCGCCGCAGGATCGCCCCCGCGACGGTGGCGACGCCGAACGCGAACAGCGCGTACGCCAGCGGAACGAGTCCCTCCAGGTCGAAGGCGTCGTACTGGAACCGTCCTTCCCACGCGTCGAACGGCTGACGGAACCAGGTGAGCACCGCGGTGAACATCCCGGTGAGTGCGACGGTGACGCCGGCCAGCGCTGCGAGCTTGGCCGCCAGCCAGCGCATCCGTGGCACGGCCTGCGTCCAGGCGAGCTGCCAGGTGCCGTCCTCCAGTTCGCGCGCGAGCAGCGGCGCGCCGAGGAACGCGCCGATGACGACCGGGACCAGATAGAAGGCCGCGAGGAGGTTCTCGACGTACCCGTACTCCTCGTCGAGCCGGCGGAAGGCGACCGTGCACGTCTCGTTGACGCCTGCTTCTCCCGCGCACCGGGCGGGACCGCCGGGGAACAGGTCGTGGGCCTGCGTCCCGAGCACGAGCAGGGCGATGCCGAACACGCCGACGAGCAGACCCAGGACGCAGACCTCGGTGCGGTGCTGGCGCCAGATCAACCACGTCATGCCGCCACCTCCGACGGGACCGCGGCGCCCGGCTCGGACGGCCGGCGCAGGTACGCCAGCACCAGGTCCTCCAGCCCGACCGGCTGGGCCTGCCACCCAGGCGCGGCCGGGATCCCGCCGTCGCGTACCAGCAGGGTCGTGTGCCGATCGCTGTGGACGGCCTCCACGACCGCGCCGGAGCGGCCGAGGTCGGTGGCCGTCCGCGGGCCCACGAGCAGCCGGTGCTCGGCGAGGAGGGTGTCGATGTCACCGGTGAGCGTGACCCGGCCCTGGTTGAGCACGACCAGGTGGTCGCAGACGCGCTCCAGCTCGTGCACGACGTGGGAGGAGAACAGGACTGTCACCCCGCCTTCGGCCACCGCGCCCATGAGGACCTGCATGAACTCGCGCCGGGCCAGCGGGTCGAGGCTGGCCACCGGTTCGTCGAGGACAAGCAGGTCCGGCCGCTTCGCCAGGGCCAGCGCCAACGCGACCTGGGCCTGCTGCCCGCCGGAGAGCGAGCCGGCCCTGCGGTCGAGCGGGATGCCCAGCTTCGCCAGCCGGCGTTCGGCCAGCCCTTGGTCGAACCGCAGGTTGCAGGCCCGGCCGAAGCGGAGCATCTCGGCGACTGTGAAGCGCTTGTACAGCGGGTGATCCTGGGCCAGGAACCCGACCCGGGACAGGGTCTGCGGGGTGCTGGCCGTGACGTCGTGGCCGAGGACCTCCACCGTGCCGGTGCTCGGCGCCAGCAACCCGACGACCAGGCGCAGCAGCGTGGTCTTGCCCGCGCCGTTCGGCCCGACCAGGGCGATCACGCCGCCCGCCGGCAGGGCCAGGGTGCAGTCGCGCAGCGCCCAGCCCTTCCGGTACCGCTTGCCCACACCGTCGGTGCGCAGCGCGATCTCGGTCCCTGTCACGCCACGTCCTCGTTCCTCGTCTGCTGGTGGACGGAAGTGAAGAGCGCGTCGACCGCCTGTTCGTCGAGGCCGGCCGCGTAGGCGCGGCGCAGCCACGTCGCCAGGCCGCGGCGAAGCGACGTGTACGTCGACGGCGACATCGCGGCCGACTGCTGTTCGTTGACGAACGTGCCCTGGCCGGGCCGGCCGGTGACCAGGTTCTCCTGCTCCATCTGCCGGTACGCCTTGGCGACTGTGTTCGGGTTGATCGCCAGGTCCTCGACCACCTCGCGGATGAGCGGCAGGCGGTCGCCGGGTTGGAGGAAGCCCAGCAGCACGGCCTGGCGGACCTGCTGGACGAGTTGCAGGTACGGCGGCACGCCGGAGTGGTTGTCGAGCCGGAAGACGAACACTGGTAGCCCTTCGCTGCTTTACTAGTATCGTAGTAAAGCGGCAGGTGGGCGGTCAAGAAGGCCGACGCGCCCGCACGATCGCGGCGGGTGGACCGCGGCTGGGGGATCGACATGATCGCCTGTCCCTGTATCGTGGCCGACGTTACGGCGCGAGCCCCGTTCCCCGGTCGGCACAGCCGCCCGGCCGCCCCGTCGCACCCCTCAGGCCGCTTCCACCAAGGACGACCATGACCGCCTCGACCGTCACCGCCGTCATTGACCTCGACCTGACCGGCCCCACCATCTCCCGCCACGTCTACGGCCACTTCGCGGAGCACCTGGGGCGCTGCGTCTACGGCGGCTTCTGGGTGGGGGAGGACCCCGCGATCCCGAACGAGGACGGGATCCGCCTCGACGTGGTGGAGGCGCTGCGCCGCATCGGCATCCCGAATCTGCGCTGGCCGGGCGGCTGCTTCGCCGACGACTACCACTGGCGCGACGGGATCGGCCCGCGCGGGCTGCGCCCTCGCATGGTCAACTCGCACTGGGGCGACGTGGTCGAGGACAACGCCTTCGGCACGCACGAGTTCATGGCACTGTGCGAGCTGCTGGGCGCGGATCCGTACGTCTCCGGCAACGTCGGCTCGGGCAGCGTGCGGGAGATGTCCGAGTGGGCCGAGTACCTGACCCGCGGCGACGACTCTCCGATGGCCGCCCTGCGCCGGGAGAACGGGCGCGACGAGCCCTGGCGGGTCCCGTTCTGGGGACTGGGCAACGAGGCGTGGGGCTGTGGCGGCAACCTGCGCGTCGAGCAGTTCGCCTCGTTGGCCCGCCAGTACGCCACCTACGTCCGCGACCACGGCGACAACACGGTGTACCGGATCGCCGCGGGCGCGAACAGCGACGACTACCACTGGACCGAGACGCTGATGCGTTCCTTCGACGACCTGGCGGCGCCGGACTCCCGCGCCTGGCCGTTCCAGGCCGTCTCGCTGCACTACTACACGATGACCCGGGGCTGGTCGTCGAAGGGCGCGGCCACCGGCTTCGACGAGGAGGAGTGGTACCTCGCGCTGCGGAACGCGACCCGGATCGAGGAACTGGTCTCGCGCCACGAGGCGGTCATGGACCGCTGGGACCCGCAGCGCAAGGTCGGCCTCGTCGTGGACGAGTGGGGTACCTGGTGGGACGTGGAGCCGGGCACCAACCCCGGCTTCCTGTACCAGCAGAACACGCTGCGCGACGCGCTGGTCGCCGCCGTGCACCTCGACACGTACCACCGCCACGCGGCGCGCGTCGTGATGGCGAACATCGCGCAGACCGTGAACGTGCTCCAGGCCATGATTCTCACCGACCCGGAGACGGGCGCGCTGGTGCTCACGCCCTCGTACCACGTGTTCGCGATGAACCGGGCCCACCATGACGCGGCGTCGCTCGCCGTGACCTTCAAGGGCGATGTCCCGGTGCACCAGGTGGCGGGGGAGAGCCTGGCGACGCTCTCGGCGTCCGCCTCGACGCGCGGCGACACGGCGCTGGTCTCGCTGTCGAATCTCGACGCGCGGCGTCCGGTGACTGTCGTCCTCGACCTGCGCGGCCGGGACGTGACGGCCCACCGGGCCACCGTCCTGACGGCCGAGGCGCTCGACGCGCACAACACGCCGTCGACCACGGGCGTCGCGCCCCGCGAGCACGCCGGGGTCGCTGACCACCCGCGAGGCCTGGAGGTCGAGCTGCCCCCGCACGCGTACGTGACGGTGGAGCTGGATCTCGCCTGACCGTCGAGCCGGGGCCCGTTTCATGGGGTTCGACGCGGCGACAGCGGTGGCAGGGCGCTGCCCGGGAGCGGGCTAGCGGGCCGTCCAATTACCTCGGTCTATCGGAGCCGCCGCATGGCGCGCTGCTCGCTCCGAAAATTTTCGGCGCTGTGCCGGTCGGAACGTTTCCCCGCCGACCGGCGCTCGTGCTGGCAGCGGGGTCGTTGACGGATGGCGGGGCACTTAGTAGCCTCAGCGCACGCGATCGTGGCATGTAAATATCTCGATAAGTTTCGGAGACGACGATCTCACCGACGACGGGATCACCGCTGACCCGTCGGTGAGGCCACTCGTCGGCTTCTGCCTGCGGTGCCCACCGCCGGTAGGACCGTCGCCCTGATTCGCCGCGGGCACCCGCCACCGCCGCACGATCACCGTATGGAGGGCCGTTGAAACGCGTCCGGAGCACCGTAGCCATCATCGCCACCGCCGCGCTCCTCCTCGGCGGTTGTGGCGGATCAGACGGCGAATCCGACTCGAAGACCTTCGAGTTCTGGTCGTTTGCCAACATCAACCAGAAGGCCGACGTCGACGTCTACACCAAGGCGCACCCCGATGTGCGTATCAAGCTCACCGAGGTGGGCAGCACGACCGAGACCGCGCAGGCGCTCACCGCCGCGCTGGCCGGCGGCAAGGTGCCCGACCTGGTGCTGATCCAGGCCGACGACCTGCCGAAGTTCATGCAGTCTCCGGACAACTTCGTCGACCTCACCACGCTGGGCGCCGACGACATCAAGGGGAACTACCTCGACTGGGTGATGGCGCAGTCGACGACCAAGGACGGCAAGATCATCGGTGTGCCGACCGACGTCGGCGGCCTGGCGGTCGCCTACCGTACCGATCTGTTCAAGGCGGCCGGCCTGCCCACCGACCGGGACGAGGTCTCCAAGCTCTGGCCGACGTGGGACGAGTTCATCAACGTCGGCAAGACGTACGTCCAGAAGACCGGCAAACCGTTCGTGGACAACACGCCGACCAGCGTCTTCTTCCAGGCGGTCAACCAGGGCAGCCAGCGCTACTACAGCGCCGACCGCAAGCTGGACTACGACAACGAGCAGGTCAAGGCGGCGTTCGACGTCACGCTGAAGGCGTTCTCCGCGGGCATCTCCGCCAAGCAGGGGTCGTTCTCCTCCGGCTGGACCGCGGCCATGAAGAAGGGCGACTACGCGGTGGTGTGCTCACCGTCCTGGATGCTCAGCCAGATGAAGACGAACGCCCCCGAGACGGACGGCAAGTGGGACATCGCCACCATTCCCGGTGGCTCGGGGAACTGGGGCGGCAGCTTCCTGGCCATTCCCAAGCGCGCCAAGAACGCGAAGGCGGCGTGGAACTACATCTCCGAGATGCAGTCGCCGAAGGGTCAGCTCGACCACTTCCTGCTGCAGGGATCGCTGCCCACCACGCCGTCGGTCTACACCGACCCGCAGCTGGTCGGGAAGACCGACCCGTTCTTCAGCAACGCGCCGATCGGCAAGATCTACACCCAGTCGGTGGTGGGGATCAAGCCCTTCTACTTCGGTCCGCAGGACGGCCCGATCGGCACCGAGTTCCTCAACACGCTCACCAGCGTCGAGCAGGGCAAGGTGAACCCGGCCAACGCCTGGGACACCGCGCTGACGAATGTCAAGAACGCCGTACGGGAATGACGGAGGGCTGATGCGTGGCAGCCGGGTACCGCCCGGCTGCCGCGCATCGGGAAGGTGACGCTTTGACCACCATGCTCGGCCCGGCCCCGATCCCGCCGGACGTCCGGAGGCCCGGTCGCAACCGGCGCATCAAGCAGGGCGTACGGGAGTTCCTGGCGCCGTACGCGTACATCTCGCCGTTCTTCGTGCTCTTCCTGATCTTCGGTCTCTTCCCGTTGCTGTTCACCTTCTACATCTCCCTGTTCGACTGGGATCCCATCGGTGAGCACCGCTTCGTGGGGCTGGACAACTTCGCCGAACTCCTGCACGACCCGCGCTTCTGGGGAGCGTTGCGGAACACGTTCAGCATCTGGGTGATGTCGACGGTGCCGCAGTTGCTCCTGGCGCTCGGCCTGGCGCACCTGCTCAACCACGCGCGGCTGCGGCTGGCCGCGTTGTTCCGGATGTCGGTGCTCGTTCCCTACGTCACCTCGGTGGCGGCCACGACCATCGTCTTCGCCCAGATGTTCGACCGTGACTACGGCATGATCAACTGGTTCCTCGGGCTGCTGGGTTTCGAGCACATCGACTTCACGGCCTCGCTGTGGGGCAGCCACGTCATGATCGCCACGATGATCGCCTGGCGCTGGACCGGATACAACACACTGCTGTACCTCGCCGCGCTCCAGGCGGTTCCCCGGGAGCTGTACGAGGCCGCCGCCGCCGACGGCGCGAACGGCTGGAGACAGTTCCTGCACATCAGCATCCCGTCGTTGCGGCCGATCATCGCGTTCACCGTCGTGACGTCGACGATCGGCGGGCTGCAGGTCTTCACCGAGCCACTGCTTGCCAACCCGGTGGGCGGGCTCACGTGCGGGGCGGCACGGCAGTGCCAGACCGTCACCCTCTACCTCTACGAGCAGTCCTTCGGACAGTTCCACTTCGGCTACGGCGCGGCGGTCGGCGTCGCGCTCTTCGTCATCGTGGTCGCCTTCTCCGGAATCAACTATCTGCTGGTCACCCGCGTCCGCTCGGAGCGCCCATGAAGCCCGAACCCTCGACCGCCGCGCCCAAGCGGGCCAGGCGGCGCCAGGCCAACCGCGTCTCGATCGCGGTGTACGCGCTGCTCACCCTCGTGGCGCTCGTCAGTGTCTTCCCGCTCTACTGGATGTTCGTGGTGGCCACGACGGACTCCGCCACCGCGACGACCCTCCCGCCGACGATCACACCCGGCGGCAACTTCCTGCACCTGGCGGAACTGGTCTTCACCATCGTGCCGTTCGTGCAGTCCCTGCTCAACAGCCTCATCGTGGCCACCACGATCGCCGTCGGCCAGGCGGTGCTCTGCGCGCTGGCCGGCTTCGCCTTCGCCAAGTTGTCCTTCCCCGGCCGCAACACGCTGTTCCTCATCGTCGTGCTGACCATGACGGTGCCGGCGCAGTTGGCAGTGGTACCGCAGTACCTGATCATGTCCGAGCTGAACTGGGTGGACAGCCTGCAAGCGGTGATCGTTCCCGGTCTGGTAAGCGCGTTCGGCATCTTCTGGATGCGTCAGCACATCGGCAGCACCATCGACGACGAGCTGATGCACGCGGCGCGCGTGGACGGCGCCACCACCTGGCAGATCTTCTGGCGGATCGCCTTCCCGCTGGTACGCCCGGCGGCGTACGTGCTGGGCCTGTTCACGTTCGTCTACGCGTGGAACGACTTCCTCTGGCCGTTCATCGTGTTGAAGTCGCCGGAGAACTACACCGTCCAGATCGCCATCAAGGCCCTGCAGCAGAACCGGGACATCGACCTGGGCCTGGCCATGTCCGGCTCCTTCCTGGCCACCATTCCGCTGCTGGTGTTGTTCGTCTTCGTCGGACGCCGCCTGGTGCAGGGAATCATGGAAGGCGCGTTCAAGGGATGAGGTGCCGGTCCTGTCATCCGGCCGACCGGTAGTCGAACCAGTCGAAGCCGGCGGTCCCCTCGGTGACGTACATGCCGATGACGCGGCCGGTGAACCCGGAGGCGACCTCGGTGGACAGATAGCGGCCGTCGAGTTCCGCCAGGCGCGACCAGCCGTCCCCGGTCTCGACCTCGAAGCTGATCGTGTCACTCCCGGCTGCCGTCACGCCCACGAGGCCCGCCTGCGCCAGCGCGTCGGACGAGATGACCGTCGGGGGCAGCACGTCGGCGGTCCGGATGCTCAGTGCCACGGTCACCGCGCCCGCGGGCACCGGGCATTCCCCGAACACCTGACGAAACGGCCCGACCCGGCCGATGACCCGGGCCTGCCCCCGCGCGAGCTCCAGGTCGTAGTGGTGGGCCTCGTCGATGCGGATCGTCAGCCCCGACCGGCCGGAGCCGGGATCGACGCGGGCGCTGATCCGGCAGTCATGGTGCTGTTGGCGGCGACCGACGACGGTGGCGCCACCGCGGTCGAGGCTGTCGCCGGTGGCGTGCAGGGTCAGCCAGCCGGGCCGGTCGGTCAACGACCACGCCGAGGTGGGCCGCACCCGGGGAGAAATCCACTGTGGCCCCAGCCGGTCGCCGTCGAAGTCGTCCCGGTCGTCCCACCGGGACGTCGCCGCCGACCCGGTGTCGGCCGAGACCGGACCGACCACCGGCCACCCGTCGACCCAGCGCACCGGCACCAGGAACGTCTCTCGCCCCAGGACGTGGTAGGGCGGCCAGTGGCCCTTCGGCCGGATGCCCAGCAGCACCATCCACCAACTGCCGTCGGCGGCCTCGACCATGTCGGCGTGCCCGGTCGCCTGCACCGGCCGGTCGGTGCCGCGATGCGTCAGGATCGGATTGGCCGGCCCGGGCTGGAACGGCCCGCGCGGCGAGCGCGCGCGGGCGACGCTCACCGCGTGGCCGGTGTGGGTGCCGCCCTCCGAGACGAGCAGGTACCACCATTCGCCGACCCGGTACAGGTGCGGCGCCTCGGGGTACTGGCCACCCGTTCCCGACCACATCGCCACCGGCCCTTCGAACACCTCTCCCGTGCGCGGGTCGATCCGGTACGACTCGACCCCGGACACCGTCATCCAGCAGTTGCCGTCGTCGTCCCACGCCAGCGACGGGTCCACGTGCGGCAGGTCGAAGTAGATGGGATCCGACCAGGGGCCGGCGGGATCGGTAGCCGTCACGATCAGGTGCCGGTCGAGCGTGACGTTCGTCGTGACGACCCAGAACCGGTCGTCGTGGTGGCGGATCGTCGGCGCGTAGATGCCCCGCGAGGCCAGTGTGTCGGCGGGCAGCGGAAGCTGACCGGCGCGGTCGAGCACGTTCCCGATCTGGCGCCAGTCGACCAGGTCGCGACTGTGGAAGATCGGCACGCCGGGCGTGTACTCGAAGCTGGAGCACACGAGGTAGTAGTCGTCACCGGCGCGGCAGATGCTCGGATCGGGCCAGAAGCCCGGGAGGATCGGGTTGCGGTAGCCGAGGGACTCGCCGTACGCGGGCTCCGGTTCCATTTCCGCTCCTTCTCGTACGGGCACGACGCCGTCATGAGTGTCGATGCCGCGAACCGCCTCGGGCAAGCCGAGGGTGAGCGATGACAGGTCTTGGCCGCCTACTGTCCGGCCGGCTCCGGCGCGCCCGTCGCCACGCGGCCACGGAGCCCCCGTACACCTTCACCGTGCGGCGCGGGCTGCGCGTGCCGATGGACGACGGCGTCGAGCTGGTCGCGGACCTCTACCAGCCGGTCGGCGCGGTGGAACCGCCGTTGCCCACGATCGTCGTCCGCTCGCCGTACGGCCGGCACGGCTCGCTCACCCACGCGCCGGCGCTGGCCGGCGCGGGGTTCACGGTGCTGGCGCAGAGCTGCCGCGGCACCGGCGGCTCGGGTGGCAGCTTCCGGCCCCAGCTCGACGAGCAGCGCGACGGCATGGCCACCCACCGCTGGGTACGCCGCCAGCCGTGGTGCACCGGCGCCGTCGCGACGTACGGGGAGAGCTACCTCGGCTACACCCAGTGGGCAGTGGCCGGACGGATGTGCCGGGACGATCCCGGCAACGCCCCGGACGCCCTGTGCCTGAACGTCACGATGGCCGACTTCGGCCCGATCACCTGGACCAACGGCGTCTTCTCGCTGGAGGGCTCGCTCGGCTGGTCACGTCTGATGGACCTGCGGGGCCTGCGCGGCGCCCTGGTCCGGGCCCGGCTCGCGCGGCGGCCGGACCGGGAACTGGCGGCGGCCTTCGACGTGCTGCCGCTGTCCCGCGGCGACACCGCGGTGGCAGGCCACCCGATCAGCTGGTACCAGGACTGGCTGACCCACGAGAAGCTCACCGACGACTACTGGACCCGGCAGTCGCACACCGCGTCGGTGCCCGACGTCACCGCGCCCGTGTACATGGCCACCGGCTGGTACGACATCTTCCTGCCCTGGCAGTTGCGCAACTACGCCCAACTCGCCGCGGCCGGTCGTCCGCCCCGGCTGACCATCGGACCGTGGGGCCACAGCAGTGCGCAGAGCCCGTTTCTCGCCGAGTCGATCACGTTCCTCAAGGAACACTTCGCCGGCGCGCCCACGACCCGGCCGGCGCCCGTGCGCGCCTTCCTCACCGGCGCGGAGCAGTGGCGCGACCTACCCGCGTGGCCGCCGCCGGGCACCGCGGCGCAGCGGTGGCACCTGCACCCGTCCGGGCTGCTCGACCCGGCCGTCCCCCGCGCCGGCAGCACCCGCTACACCTACGATCCCGACCGGCCCACACCCGCGCTCGGTGGCCCCGGCATGGGCCCGGCCCCGGGGCCGGTCGACAACAGCGCCCACGAACGCCGCGCGGACGTGGCCGTCTTCCGCAGTCCACCGCTGGCCCACCCGATCGTCCTCGCCGGGGAGCCGACCGCCCATGTCCGGTTCCGTTCGACGGCGGCCAGCGCGGACGTGTTCGTGCGGCTCTGCGACGTGCACCCCGACGGCCGCTCGATGAGCGTGTGCGACGGCATCCGCCGCGTCGGCGGCGTCGGCGCCGCGGACACCGACCCGCAGCCCGACCAGGACGGTTTCGTCGAGCTGGAGGTGCCGCTGTGGCCGGCGTTCCACCGCTTCGCCGCCGGTCACCGCGTCGCCGTGCAGGTCAGCTCCGGAGCGCATCCGCGCTACGCCCGCAATCCCGGCACGGGAGAACCGGCCGCCACCGCGGCCACCACGGTGCGGGCGGAGCAGGAGATCTCCCACGGCGGCGCCCACCCCTCCCGGATCGACCTGCCGGTGTGGACCTGAACAGACATCTCCAGAAGGGCTCCCCGGATGACATTCGTGTTCCATGTGGCGACAAGCGGTTCGGATCACGCCGACGGCTGCGCCGAGCGGCCGTTCCGGACGATCAACCGGGCGGCCGGCGTCGCCCAGCCCGGTGACACGGTGGTGGTGCACGCGGGGGAGTACCGCGAGTGGGTGAAGCCACGCCGCGGCGGCCTCAGCGACTCCCGCCGCATCACCTACGAGGCGGCGTCCGGAGAGCACGTGGTGATCAAGGGATCGGAGCGCGTCACGGGCTGGGAGCCGCTCGGCGGGACGGTGTGGCGGGCAACCGTCGACAACTCGCTGTTCGGCTCGTTCAACCCGTTCGCTCAGGAGGTGGCCGGTGACTGGATCGTCTACCCCGAGGGCGCGCCACGCCGGCACCTCGGCGACGTCTACCTGAACGGCCTGAGCTTCTTCGAGGTGGCGACCCGGGCGGAGGTCGACGATCCGCCCCGGCGCACCGAGGTCGTCGACGACTGGACCGGCGTGACACACCCGATCGGCAATCCCGACCAGACCCGGCTCGTCTGGTACGCCGAGGTCGGTGAGCAGACGACGATCTGGGCCAACTTCCAGGGCGCCGACCCGAACACGGAGCTGGTGGAGATCAACGTACGCCGCAGCGTCTTCCACCCGGAGCAGCCGCACCTGGACTACATCACCGTCCGGGGCTTCGAGCTGGCGCACGCGGCCAGCCCGTGGGCGCCGCCGACCGCCGACCAGCCGGGCCTGATCGGGCCCGGCTGGGCGAAGGGGTGGGTCATCGAGGACAACGTGATCCATGACGCCAAGTGCTCGGCGATCTCGATCGGGAAGGAGGGCTCCACCGGGCAGAACTTCTCGGCGCTGCGCGGCGACAAGCCGGGCTACCAGTACCAGTTGGAGTCGGTCTTCGCGGCCCGCCAGATCGGGTGGGACCGCGAGCACATCGGCTCGCACGTGATCCGCCGCAACACGATCTACGATTGCGGGCAGAACGCGATAGTGGGTCATCTCGGGTGCGCGTTCTCCACGATCGAGGACAACCACATCCACGGCATCGGCGTGAAGCGCGAGTTCTACGGGTACGAGATCGCCGGCATCAAGCTGCACGCCGCCATCGACGTGGTGATCCGGCAGAACCGGATTCACGGCTGCTCGCTCGGCACCTGGCTGGACTGGCAGGCGCAGGGCACCCGGCTCTCCCGCAACGTCTACCACGACAACTGCCGGGACCTCTTCGTCGAGGTCAGCCACGGCCCCTACCTGGTCGAACACAACATCTTCGGCTCACCCGCCGCGCTGGAGCTGTTCAGCCAGGGCGGCGCCTTCGTCAACAACCTGATCTGCGGCACGGTGCGCCTGGAGCCGGTGCTGGACCGCGCTACGCCGTACCACCTGCCGCACAGCACCCAGGTCGCCGGGT
Source organism: Micromonospora echinospora (assembly GCF_014203425.1). Classification (NCBI taxonomy): domain Bacteria; kingdom Bacillati; phylum Actinomycetota; class Actinomycetes; order Micromonosporales; family Micromonosporaceae; genus Micromonospora; species Micromonospora echinospora. Next base: position 5,050,279 of record NZ_JACHJC010000001.1, on the reverse strand, counting down.
ACGCGGTGATCTACGGCGGCGACGACAGGTACGTGGGCAACCTCTTCCTGGGCGGCGACCCGGGCGCGGCCTACGGCACGGGCGCGGAGGGCCAGGGGTCACCGCTGGGCGGCACCGCCGGATACGACGGCCATCCCGCGTCGTTCGCGGAGTACCTGACCCGCCTCGACGAACAGCCGCCCAGCGACCAGCAGAAGTACCTCGACGTGAAACAACCGGTGTACGCCCGGGCGAACGCCTACGCCGCGGGGGCCCGGCCGTTCGCGGGTGAACGTGAGCCGCAGGTACTGAGCGCCGCGTCGGCGGCGGTCGTCGCCGAGGGTGACGCGGTCTGGCTCGTCACCGATCTGCCCGAGGCGTTCGACGAGGCTCGCGTCGGCGTGGTCTCCGGCCGGGACCTGGAACGGGTCCGGTGCGCCGACGCGGAGTTCGAGGAGCCGGACGGCAGCCCGGCCGTCATGGACGTGGACCTGGTGGGGGAATCCCGGCAACCTGGACGGGACGGCGCCGTCGGCCCGATCGCGGGCCTTGCGTCCGGGGCGCGCCGGACGCGCGTCTTCTGACGGCGGACCCGCGCGTACGCGGACGGAGACGGTGACGCCGACCGGCGCCACCGTCTCCGTCAACCTCAGCCGCGTTCGGCCCAGTCGCCGAGGGCCCAGTCGCGAACCTCGGGCATGTCCTCCAGGTGCTCCACGACGTACGTCTCGTGGCGGTCGAGCTGACTGCGGCACCACGCCTTGAGGTCCGCCGCGCCACGCGGGAGGCGCTTGGCGTTGTTGATGGCGTCCATCACAAGGTGGTACCGCGATGCCTTGTTGCGCACCGTCATGTCGAACGGGGTGGTGGTCGTGCCCTGCTCGATGAAGCCGCGCACGCGGAACCGGTCCGCGTCCGGACGGCCGTGTACGAGCTGGTGGATCGCGCCCGGGTAGCCGTGGAAGGAGAAGACCACGTCGACGTCGTCGGTGAACAGCTCGGTGAACAAGGTCTCGCTCATGCCGTGCGGGTGGTCCTTCGGCCGGGCCAGCGTCATCAGGTTGACCACGTTGACCACGCGGACCTTGAGACCGGGCAGCCGGTCGCGCAGGATCTGCGCCGCCGCGACCGTCTCCATGGTGACGACGTCACCGGCGCAGGCGAGGACGATGTCCGGATCGCTGGTGCCGTCGTCGGTGCCGGCCCACTCCCAGGTTCCCGCGCCGCGGGCGCAGTGTTCGATCGCCTCGTCCATGGAGAGGTACTGCAGCTGCGGCTGCTTGTCGATGACGATCAGGTTGATGTACGACCGCGACCGGAAGCAGTGGTCGGCCACCGACAGCAGGGTGTTGGCGTCCGGCGGCAGGTAGACCCGGGCGACGTCGCCCCGCTGGGTGAGCACCACCTGGATCAGGCCCGGCCCCTGGTGGGAGAAGCCGTTGTGGTCGTTGCGCCACGCCGTCGAGGTGAGCAGCACGTTGAGGCTCGGCACCTTCGCGCGCCACGGCAGGTGCTTCGCCTCCTGCAACCACTTGCCGTGCTGCACCGTCTGGGAGGCGCTGACCATGGCGAATGCCTCGTAGGTGGCGAACATGCCGTGCCGGCCGGTCAGGTTGTAGCCCTCCAGCCAGCCGTGGCAGTTGTGCTCGCTGAGCACCTCCATGACCCGGCCGTCGCGGCTGATCGCCACGTCCTCCGGTGTCACCCGCTCCATGAAGGCGCGGTCGGAGACGTCGAAGACGCTGCCGAGGCGGTTGCTGTTGGTCTCGTCCGGACAGAACAACCGGAACCGGTCGGCGTTGCGGGTGTAGATGTCGCGGATCATCTCGCCCAGCTTGCGCGTCGACTCGGCCCGCTGCTGCGCCGGCCGGGGCACCTCGATCGCGTAGGAACGGAAGTCCGGCAGGTCCAGATCCCGGGTCAGCAGCCCGCCGTTGGCGTGCGGGCTGGCGCTCATCCGCAGGTCACCGTCGGGGGCCTGGTCCCGGACCAGCGCCACGGGCGCGCCGGTGGAATCGAACAGCTCCTCCGGACGGTACGACTTGAGCCAGCGCTCGAGCAGCGCCAGATGCTCCGGGTTGTCCTTGACGCCGGACAGCGGCACCTGATGCGACCGCCACGTTCCGGTGACGGTGACCCCGTCGACCGAGTCCGGGCCGGTCCAGCCCTTCGGCGACCGCAGGATGACCAGCGGCCAGGTGGGGCGGGCGCCGTCCCAGGAACCGTCACGGGCGGCGGTCTGGATGTCGCGGATCCTCGTCCAGGCGGTGGCGAGGGCGGCGGCGAAGCGGTGGTGCATGCCGGGCAGGTCGGAGCCCTCGACCTCGATGACGTCGTAACCGTGGCCACGCAGCAGGTGGCGTACCTCCTCGGGGTCCTTGCGCCCCAGCACGGTGGGCCCGGAGATCTTGGCGTCGTTGAGGTGCAGGATCGGCAGGACCGCGCCGTCGCGTTCGGGGTTGAGGAAGGACACGCCCTTCCAGGAGCCCTCGAGGGGCCCGGTCTCGGCCTCACCGTCGCCCACCACCGCGATGGCCAGCAGGTCCGGGTTGTCCATGACCGCGCCGAACGCATGGACCAGGACGTAGCCCAGCTCACCGCCCTCGTGGATGGAGCCGGGGGTGGTGACCGACACGTGCGACGGGATGCCGCCCGGGCTGGAGAACTGCCGGAACAGGCGCAGCATCCCGGCCTCGTCCTGGCTGACGTCCGGGTAGATCTCGCTGTAGGCGCCCTCCAGATAGCCGGCCGCCACCAGCGCCGGCCCGCCGTGACCCGGGCCGGCCAGGTAGATCGCCTGCTGGCCGGTGTGCCGGATCAGCCGGGAGACGTGCGCGTAGATCAGCGACAGGCCGGGGCTCGTTCCCCAGTGGCCGAGCAGGCGCGGCTTGATGTGCTCAGCCGACAAGGGCTCGCGCAGCAGCGGGTTGCCCTTCAGGTAGATCTGCCCGATGGTCAGGTAGTTGTTCGCCCGCCACCACGCGTCCAGACCGGCGAGTTCGGTGTCGTCGAGTTCGGCGAGCGTACGGATTTCGGATTCGACCGCGGTCACCGTGCTTCCTTTCACTGATCTCGTCTTGTCCGGACTCAGGTTAGGCCCAGCCGGGCCCGGCCACTCGGGGCCGCAGACCGCAAGCCGCAGGACCTTCGGCCCGCGATGGCGATGCGTCGATCCCGCCACGTCGCGCGACGGCCGCCGATCCGTAGCGCCGGCGAGGTGCTGTCACGGCGCCGGCTGTGGCGCCGCGGCCGGTCCGCGCTTGGCACGCTGGATCTGCTCGTAGACGTGGGTCCGCAGTTCGGTGAACCGGGGCAGCGCCCGGGTGGTGAGCTGATCGCGTTCCCCCGGGAGGTCGATCACCAGGTCCTCCTGCACCCGGGTCGGTGAGTTCGACAGGACGAGCACACGCTGGCCCAGGTACACGGACTCGTCGATGTCGTGCGTCACGAAGACAGTGGAGATTCCCCGGGTCAGGTGCAGTTCGCGGACGAGGTCCTCCAGGTCCGCGCGGGTCTGCGCGTCCACCGCGGCGAACGGTTCGTCCATGATCAGCACGTCCGGCTGGTACGCGATGGCCCGGGCGATGGCGACCCGTTGCTGCATCCCGCCGGAGAGCTGCCACGGGTGGCTCCGCGCCGACTGCGGAAGTCCGACCGCATCGAGGGCGTCGGTGACCAACCGGGCGCGTTCGGCGCGGGAGAGCTTCTTGTGGCGAAGCGGAAGCTCCACGTTGCCGCGGACGGTCAGCCACGGGTAGAGGCTGCGGCCGTACTCCTGGAAGACCACTGCCATCGCCGGGCTCGGCCCGGTCACCGGTGAGCCCTCCATCTCGACGAGGCCGCTGGTGGGCCGGAGCAGACCTGCGAGGCATTTCAGGAGCGTGGTCTTCCCGCAGCCCGAGGGACCGACGATGCACAGCAGCTCGCCCGGATCCATCGTGAAGCTGAGGTCCCCGATCGCCTCGACCTCGCCCCGGCCGGAGGCGTAGACCTTCCGCAGGTGCTCGACCCGCAGCAGCGGGCTCCCGTCAGGCACGGGTGATCTCCTTCATTCCGTGGTACCAGCGCAGGACGCGGCGTTCGACGACACCGAAGACCACGGCGAGGAAGACGCCGATGAGGCCGAGCAGGAGGATGCCGCTCCACATCTCGGCGATGAGGTAGTTCCGCTGGAAGTAGGCGATCCGGTAGCCGAGGCCGGCTGACGACGCGAACATCTCCGAGATGACCATGAGGATCAGGGCCACCGAGAGCGCCTGCCGGACGCCGGTCATGATGCGCGGACTCGCCGCCGGGAGGATCAGCAGCCACAGCCGGTCCCACCGGGAGATCCGGAAGGAGCGTGCGGTCTCCAGCATCACGCTGTCGGTCGCCCGGACGCCTTCGATCGTGTTCAGCAGGATCGGCCAGATCGCGCCGGACACGATGACGACGACCTTCATGGTGTCGGTGATGCCGAGCAGGAGCATCGCGACCGGGATCAGCACCGGTGGCGGAATCGCGCGGAAGAACTCCAGCAGTGGTTCGAGGATCTCGCGTAGCGGGCGGATCCGGCCGATGACGACGCCGGCGGCGACGCCGAGGAGGATCGACGCGAACAGGCCGGCCAGGAGCCGGTACACGCTCGGCAGGACGTCGTCGACGAACGCCGGGCCGATCCAGGTCTGCCGGAACGCGTCGAGCAGCGCCCGGGGGCCGACGAGGAACCGGTTCGCCGACCGGGTGGACCAGACGGCCCAGAGCCCCACGGCCAGGACGGGAAGCCCGACCGCGAACAGGACGTTCTCGGCGGCCCGCGCGCCCGGGCCGCGCGGGCGGGCGCGGCCCGCGCCGAGGGCGGTCACCGGGCTGCCTCGTCCGCGAGCACCGACTGGTGCCAGGCCAGCGAGCGGCGTTCGACGAAGCGGAACACGACGTTCACCAGCAGGCCGAGGATCCCGGTGACCACGACGAGGCCGTACAGGCCGACGGCGTCCCCGGCGGAGCGGGACAGCTCGATCATGCGCCCGAGGCCGGGGTTGCCGATCACCATCTCGGCGGTGACGGCCAGGATGAGCGCGACCGCCGCGCCGAGGCGCAGGCCGGTCATCAGGTACGGCAGAGCGGTCGGCAGGACGAGGTAGCGCAGCCGCTCGGCGCGGGTGAGGCCGAAACTCCGCGCGGTGTCCCGGGCGACGGTGTCGACGTCGGCGACGCCGTAGATCACCTGCACGAACACCTGCCAGAACGCCGCGTAGACGATGATGACCAGCGCGGCGCGCATCTGCAGGCCGAACATCAGCACCGCGAGCGGGATCAGCGCGACCGACGGCACCGGTCGCAGGAACTCGACTGTCGTGTGCGTCGCGCGACGCAGGAACGGCACCAACCCGACCACAGTCCCCAGCGCGACCGCCGCGAGCGTCGCCACCGTCAGACCGATCGCCCACGACGTCATGGTGAGCCGGACCCGCCGCCAGAACGCCAGGTCGCGGACCTCCTCGGCCAACCGTCCGAACACGTCGGTGGCGTACGGCAGGTAGTGCGGGTCGACCAGTCCCAGTGCCGGGATCAGTTGCCAGACGACGAGGAACCCCAGCAGGCCGACGGCGCCCAGCAGGATCTTGCGCATCGGCCGGCTACTGCTGCTGGATGAGGCGGTCGAAGTCGGGTCGCCGGTCGAGGACGCGGTACTTCTGGGCGAGCGTCGCCAGTTGCTCCAGGCCGGCCCGGTCGAGCTCCCACCCGAACGCCGGGAGCCGTACGGAGTCCGCCACCGCTTCCGGCAGCTCGAGGTTGTCCTTGATGGCCTGGCGGAGGTCCTTCTCGTTGGCCGGATCCTTGGCCCAGGTGAGCGTCTTCTTCATCGCCGACGAGAAGTCCGCGACCAGCGCGGCGTCGGAGTCCTTCAGCTTGCTCGACGTGATCGTGGTCAGGGTGGCGAGCCCGGGAACAGTGGCCTGGTACGGGGCGACCACGAGAACGTCGCCGCGCTTGCGCAGCTGGGTGATGAACGGCTCGGTCACCCAGGCGGCGTCGATGTTGCCGGCGGCGAGCTGGGCGGGCGCGTCCGGGAAGGCCACCTCGACGAACTTGACCTTGGCGGGATCCCCGCCGTCCTTCTCGACCGCCGCCATGATCGTGACGTCGCCGGCGGCGCCCAGGCTGTTCACCGACACCTTGCGCCCCGCGAGCTGGGACGGCCGGGTGATGCCGGACTTCGGCGACGCCACCACGGCGTTGATGTCGTCACCGTCGGCATAGGACGACGCGTAGTTCCCGATGATCACCACGCCGAGGTTCTGCAGGTCGGCGCGGAACGGGCCGAACGGCTGGCCGATGGCGAAGTCGATGTCGCCGTTGATCAGGGCCGGGATGGCCTGGGCGCCGCCCTGTGCGGGCACCACCTCCACGTCGAGCCCCTGCTCCCGGAAGATGCCCGCCTTGATGCCGCCCCACAGCGCGGCGGTCTCGCTGATGGGCAACGCCGCCACGCGGACCTTGCGCAGTTCGCCGCTTGCCCCGGGGGACGGATCGGTGGCGTCGGAGTCCGTGCAGCCGGTGAGGGCGATCGCGACGCCGGCCAGAACAGCGAGGGCGGTGACCTTCTTCATGGACGAGCCCTTCCGTGCGAAGCGCTGGTGCATCCGGAGGAGTGGGGGCCGGCGAGGAGAGGTGAACCATCCGACCGCGTCGATCAGCGTCATGCAGAGGTGATTGATTGTCAAGAATTCTGATAAGGCGACTCGCATTGCGATCGGAGTGGTCCGACCTCGATGAGAATGCGTCTTGACGCACCACGATTTTGTGACCAAACTGTGCGGTTGGTGGCGCGGTGGCGAAGGGAGCGACGACTTGGCGATCGTGATCGTGGGCGCTGGTATCGGTGGCCTCACCACCGCGCTCAGCCTGCACCGGGCCGGCTTCCGTGACATCGCCGTCTATGAGCGCGCCGACGCGCTGCGCCCACTCGGCGTCGGGATCAATCTGCTCCCGCACGCCGTCCGGGAGCTGACCGAATTGGGCCTCGGGGAACGAGTGGAAAGGCTGGGCGCCGCGCCCGGCACACTGGCTTACTACAACCGCTACGGTCAGCAGATCTGGAGCGAGCCGCGCGGGCTGGACGCCGGATATCGCTGGCCGCAGCTTTCCGTGCACCGCGGCCGGTTCCAGATGGAACTGCTCGCCGCGGTGCGGGAACGGCTGGGCGCCGACGTGGTGCGCACCGGGCACCGGCTGGTCGGCGTCCACGACGGCGTCGCGCGCTTCGCGACGGCGGCGGGGGAGGTGAGCGTCGCGGCCGACCTGATCGTCGGCGCGGACGGCATCCACTCCGCGCTGCGCCGGCAACGCCAGCCCGACGAGGGCGAGCCGATCTGGAACGGGCTGACGCTGTGGCGGGGGACGGCCCGGGCGCCCGGATTCCTGGACGGGCGAACCATGATCATGGCAGGGGACGCGGAACAGAAGTTCGTCGCGTACCCGATCGGTCCCGGCGTGATCAACGTGGTGGCCGAGCGGCGCGGACCCGGTTTCGCCGGGCCGAACGCGGACTGGAACCGGACGGTCGACCCCGCGCCGGTCGTCGCGCTCTTCGCGGACTGGCGCTTCCCGTGGCTCGACGTGCCGGCACTGCTGGCCGCCGCCGACGAGATCCTCGAATACCCCATGGTGGACCGCGACCCGATCGACACCTGGACCCACGGGAACACGACGCTGCTCGGGGACGCGGCACACCCGATGTATCCGAACGGCTCCAACGGGGCGTCGCAGGCGATCCTGGACGCGCGTACCCTCGCCTTCCACCTCGCCACCGCGCCGACGGTCCGGGCGGCGCTGGACGCCTACGCGGCGGACCGGCGGCCGGCGACCACCGCGCTCGTGCTGAGCAACCGGCGGCAGGGCCCGGAGCAGGTGATGGTGCTCGCCCGCGAGCGCGCGCCGGACGGGTTCGCGCACATCCACGACGTCATCCCGCCGGACGAGCTCACCGAGATCGCCACCGGCTACAAGAAGGCGGCCGGCTTCCTGCCCGCCGATCTCAACGAACGGGCCTCCCTGACGCCGACGGTCTTCTCGGGCGTCCTGCCGTGACCGGCCCGGAGACGACCGAGCTGGACGCGGCACGCCTGGCGTCGGTGATCTCACCGCTGCGCCGCACGCTGCTCGCCGCCGCCCGCGCCGCCGAGCATCTGCCGGAGATCCCGGACGCGCAGATCGAGATCGTGCGGGCGCTGCCCCGCGGCACCGTGTCCGGCCCCGGTGAACTCGCCGAACGACTCCGCCTGAGCCGCTCGACGGTCAGCAACCTGCTCACCACGATGGAGGGCAAAGGTCTCGTCGAGCGCCGCCCTCGTCCCGGCAACCACCGCCACGTCGAGGTCCTCGCCACTCCGAAGGCCCTCGACCTGTTCGACCGCTTCGACCTCGCGAGCGGAGACCTGGTCGCCCGCGCCGCGGCCACCCTGCCGGCGGCGGACCGCGCGGCCCTCGCCGCCGCGGTGCCCGCGTTGGAACGCCTGCGCGACGCGCTCGCGGACACCAAGGACACCCCATGAGTACGCGCCGACCCGCCGGCCACGGGGCGGTGAGCGCCCCGGCGGTTCCCGGATTGGAGGCCGCGTTCGAGGTGGAGGTGCGGCTCGGCGCGCTGGAGGATCACGGAATGACCCGCGCGGGCCACCGTCGCGTGGTGCCTGTCGTCGGCGGCCGGGTCACCGGCCTGTTCGAGGCCGACATCCTCCCTGGCGGCGCCGACTGGCAGCTGGTCCGCCCCGACGGCGCCATCGAGATCGACACGCGCTACTCGGCGCGCACCGCCGACGGCGGCCACGTCTACCTCCGGACGTTCGGCGTCCGCAGTGGCCGCCCGGAGATCCTCGACGCGTTGCTGCGCGGCGACGCGGTCGACCCCGCCGAGTACTACTTCCGGCTGGGCGTACGACTGGAGACGTCGGTGCCCGCGCTCGCAGTGCTGGAGCAGTGCGTCTTCGTGGCCTCGGCGATCCGCGAGGCCGACCGGGTGCGCTACACCGCCTACCGCGTCACGTAGGTGTTCCCGGCTGCGGACGGCGCCCCGGGCCTCACGCCTGCACGCCCGCGTAGATCCACGGCACGATCAGCGCGTACGCGAGGACGAGCGCGGCGACGGTGACGACGGGCGTGCCGACGAGCACCACCGCCGAAGCGACGCGGACGCGGGTACGCAGTCCCTTGTGCATCTCGGGGGTGTGCGCCAGCACGATCAGCGTGGTGATCCACGTGGCGAGGCCGACAGCGGCGACGATGCCGAGCCACGACAGCAGCATGACGCCGTTGGTCGCGAACCGGTCACCCGCGTCGCTGCCGTACTGCAGCAGGTAATCCCGGTTCCGCGCCCCGAACAGGATGTTGACGCCCGCGAACGCGGCGAGGGCGACGGACCACAGGGCGGCGAATCCGACGGCGGTTCTCCGCAGGCTGGAGCGGGTACGCAGCGCGGCGGCGTCGAGGACTGTCATGCTCGGATGGTAGGCCACAGGTGGTCCACCGGTGAAGATCATGTGAGCGTCAGATACGCCAGGGCGCGCTTGTCCGGCTTGCCGCTCGGCCCCACCGGCACCCGGTCGATCCACCGGATCGTCTGCGGCGCCGACGCTTCCCCCAGCGCCCGGACCACCAGCGCGCGCAGCCGTCCGGCATCCGGTGTGTGACCGGCGGCCGGCACCACGTACGCGTGCACCGCCTCCCCGGTGACGTCGTCGGGACGGCCGACGACGTACGCCTCGGCGACTGCCGGGTCGGCGGCGAGTATCCGTTCGATCGGGCCGGCGTACACCAGGTTGGCGTGCACGATGACGACGTCCCGGATCCGGCCGAGCAGGTGCAGGTAGCCGTCGCCGTCCAGCCGGGCCAGGTCACGGGTGCGGACCCAGCCGTCGACGAAGACGCCGGCGGTCTCGGCCGGATCGTTCCAGTAGGCGGCGGCCTGCGCCGGTGTGCGGACGAACAGTTCCCCCTCGGTGGCGGGGCGGCCGTCGGCGTCCCGGATGGACAGCTCGGTCACCGCTGGTGGGCGGCCGACCGAGGCGAGCGCGGCCGGGGACGCCAGCATCTCGGCCGGCGTCACCATCGTGATCATTCCGGTCTCGGTCTGGCCGTAGCCCTGGAAGACGACGGGACCGAGCACGTCGAGCGCCTCGGCGAGCCGGCCCGGCGCGACCGGAGACCCGGACACCATCAGGGCCCGCAGACTGCTCAGGTCGACCGGATGGGCGCGCTGGTCGTGCACGAGCTGGTACAGCTTGCCCACTGTGATGACGCTCGCGGTCGCCCGGTGCCGGGCGATCATGCCCGGGAAACCCGGGGGCCGGGCCGCGACGAGGGTGCCCCCCGCGGCCAGGGTGAGGATGCCGTACTCCAGCATCACCTGGCTGCTCAGCGAGCCGAAGACGAGATAGCGCCGGAGCCGGGTGGCGAGGTCGGCGATCGCCGGGGGCCACCGGTCCGGGTACGGGGCCCAGGCCGCGCTCATCGCCGCGTACGTCTGCGCACAGCCCTTCGGGCTGCCGGTGCTGCCGCTGGTCCAGATGATGCGGGCGACGTCGTCCGGGCGACCGGCGGCGATCAGCGGCCTTCCGTCGTCTGGGGTGCCCGCCAGCTCGGCGACCCGGACGTCGTCGAGCAGCAGTTCGCCCTCGCCGCGCCGGGCGCGGTGGGCCGGCGTCAGGTCGGGGCGGATCCCGGAGACCCGGGCGCCGACCGCGAACGCCGCGATGATCGCCGCGAACGCCTCCGCGGTGACGCCGAGCCGCAGGGCCACCCCGACGCCGGGGCCGGCCCCCGCGGCACGGAGCCCGGCGGCGATGCGCCGGACCAGCCGGTACATCTGGGCCGTGGTGACGGTCCGGTCGCCGTCCTCGAAGACCGGCCGGTCGTCACCGGTGGCGAGCAGGTCCAGCACGGGCTGCGGCCAGACCTCAGCCGGCATCGGAGAGCACGCCCTTGACGAAGAGCACGAGCGGCTGGTGGTGCACGTCCGGCAGATTCCAGTGGTTCTCCAGGTTCTCCGCGAGGTGGTGCGCCGCGACGACCCGGCCGCCGCGGTGGACCCGGACGACCGGGTGCAGGTAGCTGGCGTCGTGCGCGTGCGCGGCGTCGTTCTCGGCGATCCGGGGCACCGTGACGTCGAACGGGTCGACCTGGTCGTGGTCCGGCCCGTACTCCAGGGTGACCACGAACGCGAACGGTTCCGGGCCCAGGCCGCCGTCGTGCACGTACGCGACGGGCACCTCCTCGTGGTAGCGCGCGGTGTCGCCGTCGATGACGACGACGTCGCCGAGGACGGCGAACTGCTGCCACAGCGCCGAGGTGCGGTTGATCCGGGCGATGACCGCGTCGGCGATCGCCTCCGGGGTGGGCTCCAGCGGCGTGGCCGGCCACGGCGTGCCGTGGTGGCGGGCGCCGAGGATCCGGTGCAGGGCCCGCACGCCGTACCGGAAGCCGTGGATGAACCCGTTCGTCGAGCGCTTGAAGTCGCGCTGCTGCGTAAGGGTGCCGGCGAAGTAGAGGCCGGGCACGTTCACCGACTCGTACGCCGGGGTCTGCTCCGGGAAGCGGTCGTTGATGACCAGCCGTGGCCGGGCGGACGAGTCGAAGATGCTCGCGTCGAACCGGAAACCGGTGCAGAGGATGACCCGGTCGTAGTCGATCTGCCGGATCGCCTCGACCGTGCGGGCGTACCGGAAGTCGATCCGGTAGCCGCCGTCGTCGCGCCGGGCGATCCGCTCCACGGTGCCGTCGAGGACCGCGTTCTGCGACTTGAGCTGGTACGTGTCGAGGAAGTTGTTGTTCACCGCGCGCAGATGCCCGACGTAGTGCGACTGCCACGCCAGCTTGATCGAGTGCGGGCCGGCGACGTGGATGACAGCGGCGGTCTCGACCAGGGCGTCAGCGGTCTCGAAGGCCGAGTTGCCCTTGCCGATGATGAGGACGCGCTGGTCGGTGAAGTCGTCCGGGTCGACGCTGACGGTGTCGTACCGCTCGGCGAGCGCGGCGCCCTCGATCGGCGGGACGTACAGCTGGGACACGCCGGTGGCAACGACCACGCGGCGGGCGGTGAGGGTGTCGTCGCCGATGTGGACGGCGAACAGGTCGCCGTCGCGCGCGACCTCTGTGACCCGGGTGTCGTACCTGACCCGCAGGCCGCGGGCGAAGTCGGCGAGGTAGCGCACCAGGTCGGCGGCGTCCGGGAAGTACCGCCGGCTGTAGTTCTTGAACAGGAGTGCCGGATCGTCGCTGAGCAGCGAGTTCCAGTCCGCGCGCAGGTTGAACTCCGGATCGTCGGATCCGGTCCACACCTTGTTGATCGAGATGAGTTGCCGGTGCCGGGGGTAGGTGGTGAAGAACGTGCCCGGCGCCGGGCCGGCCTCCAGGACCAGATAGTCGCGGCCGTCGCGCTCCAGCAGGTGAGCGAGCTGCAACCCGGCCGGTCCGGCTCCGATGATCAGATAGTCGACCGTCATGCGCCGCAACGTAGCGACTCGATCTCAGAGCGTTCTGAGAATTCGTCTCTAGGGTGCGATCGCATGACGACAGAGGTGGACCTCGATGTCCCACTGCGGATCGCCGACCTCCGCGCCGCCCGCGACCCGGTCAAGGTCGTGGTCGGACCGCAGGTCCGGGAGCGCGTCACGGCCGCCCGTACCTTCCTGTCCGCGGTGCTCGGCGACGACCGCGCGGTGTACGGCGCCACCACCGGTTTCGGCGCCCTCGTCGGGTACGCGGGCCGCGCCGACCTGCGTGACCAGGCCGACAACACGCTCGCCCACCTCGGCGCCGGTCAGGGCCCGGAACTCGACCCGGACGTGGTCCGCGCGACAGTGCTGCTGCGGGCCGCGTCGCTGGCCCGCGGCGCGTCGGGGGTCTCCCCGCACGTCATCGACGCCCTCGCGGCGATGCTCGCGACCACGTTCGTCCCCGCGGTGCCCCGGCTCGGTTCGGTCGGCGCCAGTGGTGACCTGATCCCGCTGGGCGCCGCCGCGCAGGCGTTACGGGGCCGGGGCCACGCCTATCTGGACGGGGTACGGCTACCCGCGGGCGAGGCGCTGAAGCGGGCCGGGCTGGAACCGCTGCCGCTGGACGGCCGGGACGCCCTCGCCCTGGTCAACGGCACGTCGCTGACCACCGCCGCTACGGCGCTGGCGCTGGACGCGGCCCGCTCCGCGCACCGGGCGGTCCAGGTGCTCACCTGCCTGCTCGCCGATCTGCTGGGCAGCGACACGCAGTTCCTCGACCCCCGGCTGCTGGCCGCGTACGGCCACCCGGGCGCGGTCGACGTGGGCGCGCGGATGCGCCGGGTCGGTGCTGGCCTCGTCGCGTCCGGGGCACGTCCGTTGCAGGAGCCGTACAGCATCCGGTGCGCGCCGCAACTGCTCGGCGCCGCCGAGGACGCGCTGCGCTACGTCGACGCCGTCGTCGGGGCCGACCTCGCGAGCGTCACCGACAATCCGTTGTTCTTTCCCGACGAGGACCTCGTGGTGCACGGCGGCAACTTCTTCGGGCAGCCGGCCGCGTTCGCCGCCGACGTGCTGTCGATGGTCGTGGCGCAGGTCGGCAACCTCGCGGAACGGCAACTGGACCTGCTCGTCGACCCGAACCGCAACGGCGGCCTGCCGCCGATGCTCGCGGCCGGCCCGGGACAGCAGCACGGACTCCAGGGCGTGCAACTGGCGGCGACCGCCCTGATCACCGAGATCCGCCGGGACACCATGCCCGCGAGCATGCAGAGCGTGCCGACCAACCTGCACAACCAGGACGTCGTCCCGCTCGGCACCCAGGCCGCGCTGCGGGCGCTGGACCAGACCCGGTTGCTGCACCTCGTCGTCGGGTCACTCGCGGTGGGACTGCGCCAGGCGGCGTACGTCGGCGCGCGTGCGCCGACCGCGCCCGGCTGTGCCGAGGCGCTGGCCGCGGTGGCCGCGGCCGTACCGCCGATCGACCCGGACCGGCCGCTGGACGCCGACGTGCGGCGCGCCGCCGACGTGATCGCGGATTTCTCCGTTTCCTTCTCCTGAGGATGGACGCACATGACGCTTGACTACCTGATCGTCGGGGCCGGGCCGGCCGGCCTGCAACTCGCGGCTCTGCTGGAGGCCGACGGCAAGCGCGACTATCTGGTCCTGGAACAGGCGGAGATCCCTGGGGCGTTCTTCGCCACCTTTCCCCGCCACCGGCAACTGATCTCCATCAACAAGCCGCACACCGGCTCGGACGACCCGGAGCTGAACCTGCGGCTGGACTGGAACTCACTGCTCAGCGACGACCCGGCGTTGCGGTTCACCGGCTACACGGAGCGGTACTTCCCCGACGCCGACGTGATGGTCCGCTACCTGGCCGACTTCGCCGCGAAGACGGGGGCGCGGGTCCGGTACAACTCCCGGGTGACGTCGGTCGGCAAGGTCGACGGGGTGTTCGAGGTGCGGGCGGGGGAGGAGGTCTTCCGGGCGCGGCGGCTGGTCGTCGCCACCGGCGTCTCCCAGGCGTACCGGCCGGACATCCCGGGCCTGGAGCTCGCCGAGCAGTACGCGGAGATGCCCGTCGACCCGCGTGACTACCTCGACCAGAAGGTGCTGATCATCGGCAAGGGGAACTCCGCGTTCGAGACCGCGGACAGCCTGATGGAGACCACCACGCTGATCCACGTGGCCGGGCCGAGTTCGATCCGGATGGCCTGGCGCACGCACTACGTGGGGCACCTGCGCGCGGTGAACAACAACTTCCTGGACACCTACCAGCTGAAGTCGGCGAACGCGATCCTCGATGGCGACGTCAGACGCATCGAGCGCGACGGCGACGGCTTCACTGTGACCTTCTCGTTCTCCCGCGCCGACGAGGTGGTCAAGGAGCTGCGGTACGACAGGGTGCTCGCCTGCACCGGGTTCGCCTTCGACGCGTCCATCTTCGACGACACCTGCCGTCCGCAACTCGCCATCCGGGACCGCTTCCCGGCGCAGACCCCGGAGTGGGAGTCGGTGAACGTGCCCGGCCTCTACTTCGCCGGCACGATCAGCCAGGAACGGGACTTCAAACGCTCGACGAGCGGCTTCATCCACGGTTTCCGGTACGCCGTCCGGGCGCTGCACCGGATCCTGGAACGACGGTACGGGGACACGCCGTGGCCGGCGGAGAAGCTGGACGCCACCGCGGAGCTGATCGCCGACGCCGTCATCGCGCGGGTCAACCGCACCTCCGCGCTGTGGCAGCAGTTCGGCTTCCTCGCCGACGTGGTCACAGTCGCCGGATCCGACGCGCGCTACCACGAGGAGGTGCCCGTCGAGTACTTCACCGGCACCGGCCTGCGCACCCCCGACCACGACTACGAGCACGCCTTCGTGGTCACCCTGGAGTACGGCCCCGAGCACGATCAGGTGGACCCGTTCGACGTCACCGTCCACCGGGTCGCCCAGGACGTCCCCGGCCAGGCCCACGACGCCGCCTACCTGCATCCGGTCGTCCGCCACCACCGGGCGGGCCGGGTCGTCGCCACCCACCACCTGGCGGAGAACCTGGAGAACCGATGGGACCGGCCGGAGACCCACGTCGCGCCGCTCGTCGCGTTCCTCGACGGCTGCCTGAGCAGTTGAGATGCGTCCGTTCGACGCGGCGCTGGACGGCCCGGCGCTGAACCTGGCCGACCTGGCCGCCGACGCGCGGGGCCGCCTGGATCCGGTGCACTGGGACTTCTTCTCCGGCGGTGCCGGCGAGGAACGTACGGTGCGCGCCAACGAGGCGGCCTTCACCCGGCGCTGGCTGGTGCCCCGCGTCCTGCGTGGCGTGCGCCGGCGCGACCTGCGGATCTCACTGTTCGGCAGCCGGATCTCGATGCCGGTGCTGATCGCGCCGACCGCGTTCCACCGGCTGGCCCACCCCGAGGGCGAGGTGGCCACCGCGCGCGCCGCCGCCGAGGCGAGCACGATCATGGTGGTCAGCATGGCGGCCACCCGGCCGGTCGAGGAGATCGCCGGCGCCGGCGGGCCGCTCTGGTTCCAGCTGTACCCGCAGCCGGACCTCGACTTCACCGCGTCAGTGGTACGGCGGGCGGAGGCAGCCGGGTGCACCGCCCTGGTAGTCACCGTCGACTCGCCCGTGTTCGGCCGGCGGGAACGCGATCTTCGGCACGGCTTCGCCGACCTGCCGCCCGGAATGAGCTGCGAGAACATGCGCGACGCGACCGGCCGGGTACGCGACATCCAGATGGACGCCGGGCTGGACTGGGACCGGATCGCCTGGCTGCGCGAGGTCACCACGCTGCCGATTCTGCTGAAGGGGGTGCTGCATCCGGCCGACGCGGCGCTGGCCGTCTCGTACGGTCTCGACGGTCTGCTGGTCTCCAACCACGGCGGCCGGCAACTCGACGGGGCGCTGGCCACCCTGGACGCGCTGCCCGCCGTGGTCGAGGCCGTCGGCGGGCGGGTGCCGGTGCTGCTCGACGGCGGCGTCCGGCGGGGCGCCGACGTCCTGGTGGCGCTGGCGCTCGGCGCGAGCGCGGTGCTGGTCGGCCGCCCGGTGCTCTGGGGGCTCGCGGTGGGCGGCGCCGCCGGGGTACGTCACGTGCTCGACCTGCTCCACGCCGACCTCGACCGGGCGCTGACGCTGGCCGGCGTCGCCGGGCCGGCCGACCTGCGCGGCGACCTGGTCGCCACGGTGGCGTGCGGATGAGCGCCCTGATCGTCCTGCCGGTCCTGGCGGGGATCGCCTGGACCGTCCCGTACTGGCTGCCCCGCACGGTGGTCCGGCTGCGGGAGTGGGTGTTCGTCAGAGTCAACGGTGTCGAAGGCGTTCCGGTGCCGGGCCCCACCGTCGGCATGGAGCACTTCGAGCGGGTGTACTCCGATCCGGCGGCGGACGGACGCAGCCGCGGGGCCGGGCTGTCGGACCTGTTCTGGTACTGGCTGGCGCCCGGACCGCAGATGCACCAGGAACATCTGGAGCCGGGGGAGCGCTACCGGACCGTGGCCGCCACGACCCGGCGGGTGCTCGCGGTACGCCGCCAGCGCTGCGACGACCTCGCCACCGCCGCCACCCGGCGTGTCCTCGACCGGTTGCCGGCCGACCGGACCAGCCACGTCCGGCTGCGCGACCTGATGATGCCGGTCTGGGCCGAGGTCTACTACGAACTCGTCTTCGGTGAGGCGTGCCCGCCGGAGGCGCGGGCGCTGATCGTCGCCAACGCCGACGACGTGGTCAGCGGGCTGAAGTGCACCGGACTCCGGCACATGCGGCGGCGCGAGCGGCTGACCAGGTATCTGCACGACCGGATCGAGGCGGGGACCTGCCCGGTGACGCTGCCGCCGCCGTTCACTGCCCAGGAGACGGCCTGGTACCTCCAGGGCGCGTTCTTCAACACCGCTGTCGTGCAGATGTCCGAGGCGATGGCGCACGTGCTGCTCGCCCTCGCCACGCATCCCGACGTCCAGCGGGGACTCGACGGTGACGACGCGCTGGACCGGGTGATCGACGAGACGCTGCGGGTGCATCCGCTCTTCGGCGTCGCGCACCGGATCACGTCCGCGCCGATCACGCTGCCCACCGGGGCGGCACTGCCCGCCGGAACGGTGCTGCTCTTCAACTACCTGGCGTTCCACCGCGGCGGGGCCGCCGGCGACGACCGGTTCGACCCGGACCGGTGGCTGGCGCTCAAGCGCGGCGACGCGCACTTCATCCCGTACGGGGTCACCGCGAACCGGGCCTGCCCGGCCCGCGGCGTCGCCCCGGTGATGATGCGCGCCGCGACCCGCGAGGTGCTGCGCCGGTACGTCCTGATCTCCTCCGCCTCACACACCCGGTCGCTGCCCAGCCGGGGCCCGGCGTATCTGACACCGGTCGGGCTCACCGGCCCGGGGCGGCTGCGGCTCGCAGCGATGCGGTCGCGGGACCGGTGGGCCGACGTGGGCCGCAGCATCCGGCAACTGGTGTTCGGCACCTGGATGGTCGTCGACGCCCGCCGGCAGGGCTTGTGCACCAACTACTTCGAGAGGGCTGTCCGATGACACCAACGGAGCTGGCGCCACGGTTCTTCATCGCGGTCACCGTGATCCTGATCTTCTGCAAAGGGGTCGCGTGGCTGCTCGGCAAGGCGGGTCAGCCCGCCGTGGTCAGCGAGATGCTCGCCGGCGTACTGCTCGGCCCGTCGCTGCTCGGGCTCCTGATGCCGGACGTGCAGGACGCCCTGTTCCCGGCCCCCCTGCTCCCGATCCTCTATGTCGTGGGTCAGGTCGGCCTGGTGCTGTTCATGTTCCAGGCCGGGTACGCGTTCAGCGCCCACCGGGTCACCGGCCTGGCCGGCACCGCCGGCGTGATCTCGCTGGCCGGGGTCACCGCGCCGCTCCTGCTGGGAGTGCTGCTGGTGCTGGTGACGGCGGGCGCCGTGCCGATCCAGGCCGACGGGACGTCACTCGGGGTCTCGGCCGCGTTCGTCGGCGTCGCCCTGGCCATCACCGCGTTCCCGATGCTGGCCCGGATCATCACCGAGCACGGGCACGCCGGCACCCGGCACGGCACACTCTCCCTGGCCAGCGGCGCGATCGACGACGTGGTCGCCTGGATCATGCTGGCCGCCGTGCTGGCGGTCGCGTCCGGCCGGGCCGGACCCGCTATCGTCACCGCGGGCGGAGCGGTCCTGTTCGGGCTGGTGCTCTGGTTCGGCGGGCGTGCGGCCGCCTCCACGCTGATGACCCACCGGGCCCTCAACGATCGGGCCCGGCTGCTCGGCACCGTCGCGCTGCTGTTCCTGGTCGCCTGGTACACCGACGAGATCGGGCTGTACGCGGTCTTCGGCGCGTTCGCGGTCGGCGTGGTGATGCCCCGCACCGACAACACCGACAAGGTGGTGGACACGCTCACACCGGTCGCCGCGACGCTCTTCCTGCCGCTGTTCTTCACCTACTCGGGCCTGCGTACGGAGTTCGGCCTGCTCGCCTCCCTGCCGGTGCTGTTGTTCGCGCTGGCCTGCGTGACGGCGGCGATCGTCGGCAAGTTCGGCGCCTGCTGGGCGGCGGCCCGGCTGAGGGGTGAGCCGTCGAGCGTCGCGATGCGGGTCGGCGCGCTGATGAACGCCCGTGGCCTGATGCAGCTCATCGCGCTGAACGTCGGGCTGGAGGCGGGCATCGTGAACCCCGCCCTGTTCACAGTGCTGGTGCTGGTCGCGTTGGTCACCACGCTGATGACGACGCCGACGCTGAGCTGGATCGAGCGCCGGGAGGCCCGGCAGCACGACGCCGTACGCGAGCCCGCGCTGGCGGTTTCAGATAGTTGAAGAGGCAAATACTGATGCTTCCATCGGCAGTCATCTATGGGATCGTTAACACATGCGGGGCGGAACATCGAACCGGCTGCTGCTGGTCGAGGACGATGCGGATCTGACCGAGATGCTCACCGAGACGCTCGGCCACGAAGGTTACCTGGTCGACCGGGCCTTCGACGGCCAGCGCGGGCTGCATCTCGGGCTGACCCGCACCTACGACGTGATGGTCATCGACCGGATGTTGCCGGCGCTCGACGGCCTCGACCTGGTCACCCGGCTACGCGCCCGGGCGATCCCGGCCCGGACCCTGATGCTCACCGCGCTCGGCACCGTGGACGACCGGATCGCCGGGCTGGACGCGGGCGCCGACGACTATCTGGTCAAACCGTTCGACCTCGACGAGCTGAGCGCCCGGGTCCGGGCGCTGTGCCGGCGCAGGCCCGAGCCGACCGACGTGCTGCGCATCGGCGCCGGGCGGCTCGACCTGGGGCCGCGCGAGGCGGTGCTGGCCGACGGCACCCGGGTGGCGCTGTCCACCCGCGAGTTCGAGCTGCTGCGCGTGCTGGCGGCCCGGCCGAACACCGTGCATCCAAGAGCCGTGCTGCGCCGCAAGGTCTTCGAGGAGGCCGCCGGGGCGTCGATAGTGGACACCTACGTCTACTACCTGCGGCGCAAGCTCGGCCGCGCGGCGGTACGCACCGTGCACGGCCTCGGCTACCGCCTCGGGACCCTCTGATGGAGGCGGTCGAGAAGGCGATCGTGCGGCGGACCCGACTCCGGATCGGCCTGTTCGTCGGCCTCACCATCGGTGCCCTGCTGTTGCTGGCGGGCGGCATCTCCTACGCGGTACTGGTCCGGGGCCAGGACGCGCAGATCCAGCGTGAGCTGGCGTGGGGCACCGAACACGGCACCATCGCCGGCCCGCCCGCCTGTAGCTGGATCTTCGAGTACGAGGGCGCCACCGTGCACACCGGCGCGAACCCGCCGCCACCACCGGGCTTCCCGCTGCACGACGTGCTGGCCACAGTGGCGGCCACCGGGGCCACCGAGATCACCACTCTCACGCGTAACGGCACGACCTACCACGTACGCACCGAGGCCCGCGGCGACACCGTCGTCCAGGCGGTGTTCGACGCCCGTTTCCAGCTGTCCGACCGCCGGCACCTCCTGCTCGCGTTCAGCCTCGCGGCGGTGGTCGGGCTGCTCGCCGCCGTGCTGACCGGCATGGTCGTCGGCCGTCGAGCCGTCGCACCACTCGCGGAGGCCCTGACCCGGCAGCGCCGCTTCGTCGCGGACGCCAGCCACGAACTGCGCACGCCGATCGCCCAGGTGCACACCCGGGCCCAGTTGATCGCGCGCCGGGCGCGCAACGACGGCGCCGCCACGAACCTGGACGACCTGGAACGGCTGATCGGCACCACCCGCCGGCTCGGCGAGATCGTCGACGACCTGCTGCTCTCCGCCCGGCTCGCCGCCGCGCCCGCCGACCGGGAGCCGGATCCGCCGGTCGACCTCACCGCGCTGATCGGTACGACAGTCGCCGCCGAGGGCGACCGGGCAGCCGAGCGCCAGGTCACGCTCGTCCTGGACGTCCCGGGCGACCCGCTGCCGGTGCCGGGTGTCGAGTCGGCCCTGCGCCGGGTCGTCGGCGAACTGCTGGCGAACGCGCTTGCCCACACCCCCGCGGGAGGCCGGATCACCGTGACGCTGCGGGCCGTTGACGACGTCGCCGAGTTCGTGATCGCCGACACCGGGAAGGGCTTCGACCAGGCGGACGCCCGGCGCATCTTCGACCGGTTCCACCGGGGCGCGGGTGCCGGCGACCGCCGTTTCGGCCTGGGGCTGGCCCTGCTCCAGGAGGTCGTCACCAGCCACCACGGCACCATCGAGGCCGAGGGCCATCCGGGCCGGGGAGCCCGATTCACCGTACGTCTTCCGACGGGGCGATCGCCGAGCGCCACGGGCAGGGCCGCCCGGATCAGGAACCTCCGGGTGTGGCAGCTCGGCGCCGGTACGTGAGCGCCGGATCGTGGAGCGCGTTCTCCGGACCGCCGGGCCCGCCGCCGGCCGGCCCGAGGTGCAGGATCGCGGTCGGCGCGTCGGCCAGGTTCCCGCCGGCCGGCAGCCAGGTCGCCGGGGGAGCGGCCGCCACCGCCACCGGTGCGTATCTCCGGCGCACCAGCGCCAGCGCGAGCGCGCCCAGGCCCGCGGCGACCAGCAGGCCGCCCAGGAGGAACATCGACGTACTGCCGCTCTCCTCGCCGGCCGCCTTGAGCGTGGGCGGCGCGGCCGCGGGCGTGTCGTCGTCGGCCGCTGCGGCGAGAGGGCTCGCCTCCGCGGCGGGCGACGGCGACATCGTGGTCGGCGTGGCCACCGCGGCAAGGGTCAGCCGTACGGTGGCTACGTCACCGGCCCTGCCCCTGACGGTCGCGCGGGCGGCACGGTAGCCGTCCATGGACGCGCGGACCGTGATGGATCCCTCGGCGATCGTCCGGCCGGCCTTGGAGGTGATCGAGAACTGGCCGTTGCGGTTGCTGGTCGTCCGGTACTCGTGACCGGCGCTGTCCCGGATGGTCAGGTCCGCGCCGCCGATCGCTTTTCCGTCGGCGTCGAGGACCCGGCCGGAGACCCCACTCACCCCGGCCGCCGGTTGGGCCCCGCCGGTGGGCGAGGCACCCGCTCCGTGGACGTGGACCATCTTGTAGGCGTAGCTGTTCTGCCCGGCGAGCCGCACGCCGATCGAGATGTTGAGGCCGGTGGTCTCGCCCGGGCGGGCATCCGGGGCGACGAGTGTCGCGTCGAAGGTTCGGCTCTGGCCGGGACCGAGATTCGGCTCCGCCCGGCAGCCGGTGGCGCACCGCAGGCCGCCGCCCACCACCACGATTGCCGTCTCGGCCCGGCGTCCGTTGTTGGTGACGCGGAACTGCACGCGTACCGTCTCGCGGGGTTTCACGTTCTCCGCCGACACGCTCAGGATGCTCACCGTCTCCGGCGCGGCCGTGGCCGGTGCTGCCGCCACCGCGAACGTCCCTCCGGCCAGCGTGGCCAGTACGGCCGCGCGGGCCCATCGGACACGGGAGCGCGTCGTCACTTCCCACCACCTTCGCCGAGAGCGGGCAACATCGGTCGATGAAGCCGCGGGCCACTATGCCCTGTGCGGGACGGGTTGCGCGACCCGGCCCATACCGCACGTTCGCGGAGCGATTTCGGTAGGTTCGTCGCATGAGTGAGGACACGCTCCGGTCGGTGCAGATCGAGCGCACCAGCGTGGGCAGGTACGTCGTGCGCAACGCCCGTGGCGGCGAGATGTCGATGGGCACGGGGGAGGACGAGACCTTCACGCCCGTGGAACTGCTGCTGGCGGCGCTCGGCGGCTGCACCGCCGTCGACGTCGACCTGGTGACCAGCCGTCGCGCCGAGCCGACCCGGTTCGCCGTCACTGTGAGCGGTGACAAGATCCGTGATCCGGAAGCCGGTAACCGGATGCGGAACCTCACCGTCACCTTCTCGGTGGCGTTTCCGGCCGGAGCGGACGGCGATCGGGCCCGTGCGGCCCTGCCACGATCTCTGCGGCAGTCGCACGACCGGCTCTGCACCGTCTCCCGGACGGTGGAGCTGGGTACACCCGTCTCCCTCGTGGACGCGAGCGACCCGGGTCCGGCCGAGCCGCGGTGACCGACGGAGGCCCGGTGTCGCCAGGGCCGATCCGCCGGGACTGTTAGCGCTAACCATGCGCCGCTGCGGTTCTCTGACGCGTGCGGCGGGCCGACCGTAAGCAAGCCTTCCGAAAGCTTCGAGCCTGCCATCATCTTGACAGCCGTCTATGTTATCGAAAACATGACTGGTAACCCGAACGTAACGCCGCTGCCATGATCGTTCGCCCCGTGTTCGTGATCTCGGAGCGGAGGCGACCAAGCGCAGGAGGTTTCGGTGGCAGGGACCGCTCAGACGACACGGACGGTTGCGGTGGCGGTTTCGGCGGCCCTGGCACTCGGCGCGGGGGTGCTGGCCGGGGTTCCGCCGGCGTCGGCGGCGACGGTGGATACGACCGCGTCGTACGTGTTCGTGAACCGGCACAGTGGCAAGGCGATGGACCTGTACGACTGGTCGACGGCGGAGAACGCGCCGGTCAACCAGTGGACGCGCAACGACCTCGCGGTGCAGCAGTGGCAGTTCGTGGACGCCGGTGGCGGGTTCTACAAGGTGCGGTCGCGGCACAGCGGGAAGGTGCTGGAGTTGCCGAGCGGCGGCGACGGCACCCAGTTGGTGCAGTCCACCGACCGGTCGTCGGCCACCCAGCAGTTCCGGTTGCAGGACTCCGCCGGTGGGTTCGTGCGGTTCGTGAACCGGCAGTGGAGCAAGGTGATCGACGTGTGGGGCTGGTCGACAGCCGACGGTGGCCGGCTGGCCGGTTACTCCGACCTGGACGGCGCCAACCAGCAGTGGCAGCTGATCCGACTCGGCGGCGGGACACCGACCAGCCCGGCGCCGACCACTCCGGCGCCGGCCTATCCGCAGCCCGGCCGGGTCACCGGTGACATCGGCGTGCACGACCCGACAGTGGTCAGACGCCCCGACGGCACCTACCTCGTCGCGCACACCGGCGACAACATCGCGTTGAAGACCTCCACCGACCGGGTGGCCTACCGCAACGCGGGCGCCGTCTTCCCCGGTGGCGCACCGTGGACCACCACGTACACCGGCGGCGCGCGCAACCTCTGGGCGCCCGACCTGTCGTACCGCAACGGGCGCTATCACCTGTACTACTCGGCCTCGACCTTCGGCTCCAACCGCTCGGCGATCTTCCTGGCCACCAGCACCACCGGAGCCTCCGGGAGCTGGACCAACGAGGGGCTGGTCGTCGAGTCGCGGACCACCGACGACTTCAACGCCATCGACCCGAACCTCACAGTGGACGACCAGGGCCGCTGGTGGCTCACCTTCGGCTCGTTCTGGTCCGGCATCAAGATGATCCCGATCGACCCTGCCACCGGACGCCGGCTCGGCACCTCCATGCACGGTCTCGCGAACTACGGCCCCGGCATCGAGGCGCCCGTCCTGGTCAAGCGCGGCGCCTGGTACTACCTGTACGTCTCGTTCGACAGATGCTGCCAGGGCGCCGCCAGCACGTACCGGATCATGGTCGGTCGCTCGGCGAGCCCGACCGGGCCGTTCGTGGACCGCGCCGGCCGGGACATGCTCGCCGGGGGCGGCACCCAGATCCTGGCCTCGCACGGCAGCGTGCACGGGCCCGGCCACCAGGCGGTCCTCGCCGACACCGACGGCGACGTCCTCTTCTACCACTACTACGCCGACAACGGCGCGTCGCTGCTCGGCATCAACCGCATCGGCTACGACGCCGCCGCCTGGCCCTACGTCTACTGACCCGGGACCCGGACCCACCGCCGCCGACCGACGACCTGGCCCACCTGGGAGGGCGCATGCCTCTTCGACACCTGCTCCGCACGGCCCACCGCCGAGGGGCCGGCGCGGCGCCCGCCGACGCGCCTGCCCGCCGGCGCCTGCGGCCGGTCCTGGCCGCGGCGCTCGCGGTGCTCGCCGTGACCGCCGGTCTGCCGGTGGCCGGGCCCGCGCAGGCCGCGCCGGCCGTGAACCACACCAACCCGCTGGTGAACCAGCGGGCCGATCCGCACATCGTCAAGCACACCGACGGCTACTACTACATGACCGCGACGGTCC
The DNA here is from genome assembly GCF_014203425.1 of Micromonospora echinospora. NCBI lineage: Bacteria > Bacillati > Actinomycetota > Actinomycetes > Micromonosporales > Micromonosporaceae > Micromonospora > Micromonospora echinospora. Next base: position 5,025,339 of record NZ_JACHJC010000001.1, on the reverse strand, counting down.
CGGAGTACGACCGGATCGTGCTGCGGCGGGCCACCACCCTGCAGGGACTGGCCGGCGCCGCGGAGACGACGATCTGGCGCCGCCACACCAGCGGGGAGATGGGCGCCCACATCTGGGCGCCGGAGATCCACTTCATGAACGGCAAGTGGTACGTCTACTTCGCCGCCGGACGCACGGACGACGTGTGGCGGATCCGGATGTACGTGCTGGAGAACGCGAGCACGAACCCGCTGTCCGGCTCGTGGACCGAACGCGGCCGGATCACCACGCCGTGGGACACGTTCAGCCTGGACGCCTCGACGTTCGTGGTGAACGGGGTGCGGTACCTGACCTGGGCCCAGCAGGAGCCCGGCATCTCCACCAACTCCAACGTCTACCTCGCCCGCATGGGCGCCAACCCGTGGCAGATCACCGGCACGGTGACCCGGCTGGTGGTCCCGACGTACGACTGGGAGACCCGTGGTTACCGGGTGGCCGAGGGCCCGACGGTGATCCAGCGCAACGGCCGGGTCTTCCTCACCTACTCGGCGAGTGCCACCGACGCCAACTACTGCCTCGGCATGCTGACCGCGTCCGCCGGCGCGAACCTGCTCGACGCCGCTGCCTGGGCCAAGAGCCCGGCCCCGGTGTTCGCCAGCAGCGCCGCCACCGGCCAGTACGGCCCCGGGCACAACTCCTTCACCGTCTCCGAGGACGGGCAGAGCGACATCCTGGTCTACCACGACCGCAACTACCGGGACATCAGCGGCGATCCGCTCAACGACCCGAACCGGCGGACCCGGATCCAGAAGCTCTACTGGAACGCCGACGGCACCCCGAACTTCGGCATCCCCGTACCCGACGGGGCCACCCCGGTCCGGCTGCGGTCACACGACCTGACCACGAGCTACGTCCGGCACTACGACTACCGGGCCCGGGTCGAGCCGAACGTGACGAACCTGGCCGACTCGCAGTTCCGCATCGTCCCCGGCCTCGCCGGCGGCGGATCGGTGTCCCTGGAGTCGACGAACTTCCCCGGCTACTTCCTGCGCCACCGGGCCTTCGCCCTCTACGTCGAACGCGACGACGGCTCGGCCCTGTTCGACAACGACGCGAGCTTCCAGCGCCGCCCCGGCCTGGCCGCGGCCGAGGCGCTCTCGCTCGAATCGCAGAACTACAGCGGCCGGTACGTCCGCCACCGCGACGGACTGCTCCAACTCGAAGCGGTGGGCACCAGCGCCGACCGGGCCGCGGCCACCTTCCACCTGGAGTAGGCGCCCGGAAAAACCGTCACGCCGCATTCGGCGTACCCCTTTGGAGGTCCACGATGCTCAACCCCGCAGTGACGTCGCCGCCCGGCGCCCCACGTCGCCGGCGTGCCGGCCTGGTGCTGGCCCTGGTGGCGGCGCTGGCCGGCGCGGTCGGCGTCGCCGTGGTGGCCGCGCCACCGGCGCAGGCCGCCACCATCGACACCAGCGCCTGGTACGTGCTGGTCAACCGCAACAGCGGCAAGGTCCTCGACGTCCGGGACACCTCGACCGCCGACGGCGCGGTGATCCAGCAGTGGTCCCGCAACGACGGCGCGTGGCAGCAGTTCCAGTTCGTCTCCTCCGGCAGCGGCTACTACCGCCTGCGGGCCCGCCACAGCGGCAAGGTGATCGACCTGTGGGAGTGGAACGTCGCCGACGGCGCGGAGTACCGGCAGTGGCCCGACCTCAACGGCACCAACCAGCAGTTCCAGGTCCTCGACTCGGACAGCGGCTACATCCGCCTGATCAACAGGCACTCCAGCAAGGCCCTGGAGGTCTGGGAGCGTTCGACCGCCGACGGTGCCCGGATCAGCCAGTACACCGATCTCAACGGCGCCAACCAGCAGTGGCAACTGGTCCCGACGGGTACCGGCACACCCACCACGCCGCCACCGAGCACCGGGTGCGGCAGCGGCTCGTACCAGGCCGAGGCGGTGCTGGGCGGCGGCACCTGGACGGCCCGCAACGGATCGTCCACCGTGTACACCGGCTCGGACATGCTCGCCGCTGTGCAGGCAGCGGTGAACTCGCTGTCGGCGGGACGGACCGCGAAGCAGCGGGTGGTGGTGCGCGGCTCCGGCTCGATGAGCGCGGGCTCTCGGTTGTCGCTGCCGTCGTACACGACGCTGGCGGTCTGCGGCACGATCAACGTGACCGGCTCGGGGTCGGGCGACTACGCGCCCGTCTACTCCCGTGGCACCACCGACGTCGAGGTGCAGAACCTGACGCTCACCGGTGCTCCGCTGTACGGGATCTTCATGCGCAACGTCGACAACCTGACGCTCGGCCAGATCGACATGCGGCTCTCCGGCGGCCTGGGGGTGCGGATCGACAACCACGGCGGTGACCGGGCGGTCAAGGTGCGCAACGTGCGCATCGACACCGTGTACGTGTCAGGGACCGGCGCGCACGGCGTCGAGACGTACGGCGTGGACGGTCTGACGATCGGCACCGTCACCGCGCGCAACACCGGATACTCCGGTCTGCTGCTCAACGACACGATCAACGCCACTGTGGGCACCGTCGACGCGCAGGGCGCCGGCACCGGAACCGGCTACGCGGCGTTCCGGATGGCCAACCGCAACGGCCGGGTGGGCAACTCGTACCCGACGAACATCCGGGTCGGCACCGTCATCGCATCCGGTGGCGGCCGGGGGATCTTCTGCGTGTCGGAGTCCGGCGGCGCGGTCATCGACCGGGTGACGATCTCCAACACCGGCAACAACTCGATCCTCGTGGAGAACTGCTACAACGTCACGATCGCCGGGGTGTCCGGCACGGTGACCGGCGGCGGCGAGGTGCGCATCGCCTCCCGGACCGAGTTCCCGATCTCCTCCGGCATCCGCTTCCAGAACCTGACTGTCACCAACACGAACATCACCCAGAGTCCCTGCGGCGGAGCGAACAACACGATCAGCAACGTCACGCGGGTCAACTCGACGCTGAACTGGTGTTGAGCGCCGCAGGCGCGCACCCCGTACCACCACCCACCACCACCGTCCACCGGAGGAGTTCCCGTGACAACGGCTCTCACCACCCCCGAAAGGCGCCGGCGGCACCGCTGGCGGTCCCTGGTCGCCGCCGCCGGCGCCCTCGTCGTCGGCACCGTCGGCGCGGTCGTCGCGTCGCCCTCGGCCCAGGCGGCCACCATCGACACAGGCGCGTACTACGTGCTGGTCAACCGCAACAGCGGCAAGGTTCTCGACGTCCGGGACACCTCGACGGCCGACGGCGCGGTGATCCAGCAGTGGTCCCGCAACGACGGGGCCTGGCAGCAGTTCCGTTTCGTCAGCTCCGGCAGCGGCTACTACCGACTGCAGAACCGCAACAGCGGCAAGGTCGTCGACCTGTGGGAATGGAACACCGCTGACGGCGCGGAGTACCGGCAGTGGCCCGACCTGAACGCGACCAACCAGCAGTTCCGGGTCCTCGACTCGGACAGCGGCTACGTCCGCCTGATCAACAGGCACTCCAACAAGGCCGTCGAGGTCTGGGAGTGGTCCACCGCCGACGGCGGCCGGATCTCCCAGTACGCCGACCTCAACGGCGCCAACCAGCAGTGGCAACTGGTGCCGATCGGCGGTGGCAGCCCTGGGACGCCCCAGACCGGGCTGGTCGGCTGGGCCACCCAGAACGGTGGCACCACCGGTGGCGGCAACGCCGCCGTCACCACGGTGACCAGCGCGTCCGCCCTGTCCAGCGCGCTGGGGTCGTCCAGCGCCGCGGTGATCCGGGTGTCCGGCACGATCTCCTGCTCCGGCATGCTGCGGGTCCGCTCCAACAAGACGATCCTCGGTAATGCCGGCGCGACGATCTCCGGCTGCGGATTCACCGTCAGCGGCGACCGCAACGTCATCGTCCGCAACCTGAACTTCCGCAACTGGAGCGATGACGCCATAAACGTCGAGCAGTCGGCCACCAACATCTGGATCGACCACAACAGCTTCACCAACGGGTACGACGGCGCTGTCGACATCAAGCGCGGCTCCGATTTCGTCACCGTGTCCTGGAACCGCGTCTACGGTCACGACAAGTCGATGCTGCTGGGCCACAGCGACGACAACGGCAGCCAGGACGTCGGGCACCTGCGCGTCACCTACCACCACAACTGGTTCGACGGCTCCAACCAGCGCCACCCGCGGGTGCGCTTCGGCAACCCGGTCCACGTCTACAACAACCTCTACAGCAACGTCGGCGGCTACGGCGTGGCGTCGACGATGAACGCCGGGGTCCTCGTGGAGGGCAACTACTTCGAGAACACGGCCGACCCCTACCACCGGGGCGAGGGCTCGTCCGGTCCCGGTTCCCTGGTCGCCCGCAACAACTGCTTCGTCAACTCGGGGGCCGGGCAGGCCGGCGGCAGCGTCGCCGGCATCCCGTACCCGTACACGCAGGATGCCGCCTGCGACGTGAAGGCCGTCGTGACGGCGGGCGCCGGGGCCGGACGGATCAGCGTCTGACCGCGCGCTGCCTGGAAGGTGGGCCGGCCCGGGTTCGCTCTCGGGCCGGCTCAGCCGCGCGGCGTCCGGGTGGCCGAGGTGGTGCCCGGCGTCGACCCGGACCGGGCCACCAGTGACCCCAGCAGGCGTAGGTTGTCGTGCGACGGGCTGCCGGGGTCGGTGGTGTAGATGAACAGCGTCTGGTCCGGGTCGCCGGGCATCGCGAGGGCCTCGTAGCGAAGGGTGATCGGCCCGACCTCCGGGTGGCGCATCCGCTTGGTGCCGTACGTGCGCTCGTGCACGTAGTGCCCGTTCCACCAGGTACGGAACTCCGGGCTCCTGATGGTCAGCTCGCCGACGAGCCGGCTGAGCTGTGGATCGTCGGGATTGCGGCCGGCATACAGACGCAGGGTGCCGACCACCTCGGCAGCCACCGTGGGCCAGTCCAGGAAGGCGTCGCGGGCAGCCGGGTCCAGGAAGATCCAGCGGATGTAGTTGCGCTGCCGTGGCGGCAGCAGTGTCCAGTCGGTGAGCAGCGCACGGGCGAGGGCGTTCGACGCGAGCACGTCCGTCCGGCGTCCGAGGACGAGCGCCGGGTGCTCCGTCATGGAGGCGATCAGCTGGTGCATCGCCGGACGTACCCGTTGGGCGGGCGTCTCCTGGTTGCCGCGCCGGACGGGCCGCGCCAGGTCGGCGAGGTGGGCGCTGGCGGCGGCGTCGAGCTGGAAGACCCGCGCGAGGGCCTCGACGACAGCTGCGGACGGGCTGGTGTGCCGGCCCTGTTCGAGCCGGGTGTAGTAGTCGACGCTCACCCCGGCGAGCAACGCCACCTCTTCCCGGCGCAGCCCGCGGACCCGGCGCCCGTGCGTCGCGGGGGCGATGCCCACGTCCTCCGGCGCCAGGGCGGCCCGGCACCGGCGAAGGAACCGGCCGAGGTCTGAGTGTCCCGCCATGCCCCAATGATCGGCCGCGACCGGCGTTCCGCGACACCGTCCGGGTGGGTGTGTCGTTCCCAGGCAGCGCTGGGCCTGCCTCGCCGTGTTCTCGGCCCTTTCTCGTCCGCAGCATGGGATGTGTCCCAGCCGGGACGCCACGGCACCGAGGCTCAGGAGCTCTCATGTCCTTCCCGACCACCCGTCCGGCCACCTGGTTCGTCACCGGCACATCCCGCGGCATCGGCCTCGAACTGGTCCGGCAACTGCTGGACCGGGGCGACAACGTCGCGGCGACGACCCGCTCGGCCGAGCGTCTCGGCGCGGCCCTCGGTCCGGTCGACCGGCAGCGGCTGCTTCCCCTCGAACTCGACCTGACCGACGAGGCGGCGGTGGCGTCGGCGGTCCGCGCCACCACCGACCGTTTCGGCGCCGTCGACGTCGTGGTGAACAACGCCGGCTACGGCTTCCTCGGCGCGGTCGAGGAAGCCGGCGACGCCGAGGTGCGGAAGATGTTCGAGGTGCAGGTCTTCGGCGTCTGGAACGTGCTCCGCGCGGCCATTCCCGGGATGCGCGCGGCGCGCAGCGGCCACATCATCAACGTCTCCTCGATTCTGGGCCTCACCGCCTTCCCGGGCTGGGGTCTGTACTGCTCGGCGAAGTACGCGCTGGAGGGCCTGTCGGACGCTCTCGCGGCCGAGGTCGCCGAGTTCGGTATCAAGGTCAACGTCGTGGAGCCGGGCTACACGCGTACCGACTTCCTGCGCACGTCCTCGCTCGGCCTGCCGGCGAGCACCGCCGACGGCTACGGGGCGATCCGCGAGATGACCGAGGCGCACCTGGCGATGCCCGGGAGCCAGCTCGGTGACCCGGTGAAGGCCGCGGCCGCCATCATCGAGGTCGCCGTCGGTGGCGCGGCGCCGCTGCACCAGGTCCTCGGCTCCGACTCCTACGCCCTGGCCAAGGCTCGGGTGGAGGCGCTCGCCGGTGACATCGAGGCCGGCCGCGAGCTCGCGTTCACCACGGACATCGCCGGCTCCTGACACGCCCGGCGCGGCGTCTGCCGGTCCCCGCCACGGCGGGGACCGGTTGCCTCAGCGGTTCAACGCGGCGGCCAGCGCCTCCGGCCGGCTGAGGGCCAGCAGATGACCGCCGGGCAGCCGCTCGGGCGTGACGCCGAGCCGCTGCTGGGCCACCCGGGTCTGGAACTCGGCCGGGAAGAACCGGTCCGCGCTGCCGCACAGGACGTCGGTCGGCACGTCGGGCCACGCGTCCAGCGGCCAGGGCTGCGCGAACGGGGTGCCCGACTGCGGTGACCCACCCGCCATGGCCTGCGCGGTGATGTCCTCCGGGACGTCGTGGAAGAAGTACACGAGCGGATCGAACGGCCCGTCGGGGGAGCGGCCCTCGCGCCGGTCGCACTCACGGCGGGCCTGGTCCTGGCCGGTGTTTGTCCACCAGTCGCCGCCGGTCTCGCCGGGCGCCGGGATCATCGCGTTGACCAGGACCAGCCGTGCGACAGGCAGCCGGCCGCAGACCAGTGGCGCGGTCAGGCCGCCCATCGACTGGGCCACCACCAGGTCCCCGCGGTCACCGGCCGCGTCGACCACGGTGTCCGCGTACTCCGGCAGTCCCGCGCTGTCGTCCGCGGCCGGCAGGCCGACGGCTGTCGCCTCGTGGCCGCGCTGCTCCAGGAGGGGGACCAGGCGGTGCCAGTACCAGGCGTCGCCGCCGGCCCCGGGCACCAGGATGTAGGTCGTCACGGTGCGAATTTAGCACCAAGCAGTGCTGTAACAATACCATCAGTGCATGACGCGCGTATACGACGACCCCTGCGGCCTGGCCCGGGCGCTCAACCTGGTCGGCGACAGGTGGGCGTTGCTTGTCGTCCGCGAGTTGCTGCTCGGCCCGAAGCGCTTCACGGACCTGCGGCGCGGCCTGCCCGGTGCCAGCCAGAGCATGCTCACCGCCCGGCTCGCCGAGTTGGAGGAGGCGGGAGTGGTGCGCCGTCGGCGTCTCGGTCCGCCGGCCGGCGTCCGGGCGTACGAGCTGACCGAATGGGGGCGGGACCTCGAACCCGCCCTGCTGGGGCTGGCCAGGTGGGGGAGCCGGAGCCCGCTTGCCTCGTCGGCGCAGCTGAGTGTGGACGCGCTGGCCCTCGCCATGAAGACCACCTTCGACCCGGCCGCGGCGCGCGACTTCGCCGTACGGTGTCAGCTTCGTCTCGACGGCGACAGCCTGCTCGTCGCCGTCGAGGACGGACGGTTCGACGTGGTACGCGTGGACGTCGCCGATTCCGACCTGGTGATCCAGGCCGGCGTCGGGGTCTTCCGCTCGCTCATCTTCGGTGGCGTGCCATTGCGTGCCGCCGACGTCGTCGTCCGGGGCGACGGCGAGGTCGCGGCCCGCCTGCTGCGGCTGTTCCGGCGCCCCACGCCGGTGGGCGTCGATGCCCTGGAGTGACGGCGCGAGTGCGCTCAGCTGCCCCTCAGGTGGCGTTGGCGGCCTCCCGGCGCGGTGAGCCGCCCCTCAGTCGGCACAGATGCCTGCTGTCGACCCGAACCCTACGGATCGCCGACCCACCCGACGGTCTTGTTCATCACTGATCAACCCGGTGGGGGCGACAATCAGCGGGTGGTGGACAAGGTGGTGGAGGCGCTCGTCGGGCTGCCGCCGGTCCTGGTCCTGACCCTGGTGGTCGTCCTGCCGGCTCTGGAGTCCTCGACGCTGCTCGGGCTGGTCGTACCGGGTGAGACAGCGATCCTGATCGGCGGGCTGGTGGCCCACGGTGGTGCGCTACCGCTGTGGGCGGTGGTCGCCGCCGGGACCGTCGGGGCGTGCCTCGGTGACCAGGCCGGGTACGCCCTGGGCCGCCGGTACGGCCCGAGCGTGCTCGCCCGCGCCCCGCGAGTGCTGCGCCGGCGTCTCGACCTTGCCCGGGCCCGCCGCCTGGTCGCCCGTCGCGGGGCGTGGGCGGTGCTCATCGGACGCTGGGTGGCGGTGCTGCGGGCCGTTGTCCCCCTGATCGCCGGGACCGGTGGGATGCGCTGGCCGGTGTTCCTCCGGGCGAACCTGGCCGGCGGGCTGGTGTGGGCGACAGCCGTGGCGGTGCTGGGGTACCTGGGCGCCGCCTCCTACCGGTATCTGGAGCGGGAACTGGGCATCGGGGAGTGGGTCCTGCTGGCCCTGATCGGCGCCGTCGTGGCGCTGCGGATCTGGCGGATCCGGCGGAAGGCGGCCCACTGATGAACGGTGGCCAATCAGCGGCGCGCCGTGGGGCGCATCGGTAGCGTCACTCGCGCGAGAGGTGGCTGCCGACACACCGCTGAGACATAGCCGTCCTGTCCGCGGATCACCGACTACGTGCTCAATCTTCTGAAGCATCGGCAACATCCCTGGAAGGAAGAGCCTCATGACGCATATCTCGATCATCGGCACCGGAAACATGGGCCAGGCCATCTCTGCGATAGCCGCCAAGGGCGACAACAGCGTCGAACTGTTCGGCAAGACCGATCTCGACAAGCCGGTCACCGGTGACATCGTGGTGCTCGCCGTGCCCTACCCGGCGGTGGACCAGGTGCTCGCTCAGCGCGCCGGTCAGCTCGACGACAAGATCGTCGTCGACATCACCAACCCGCTGAACTTCGAGACCTACGACTCGCTCACCGTTCCCGCCGACTCCTCGGCCGCCGCGGAGATCGCGGCGAAGCTCCCACGCTCCCGGGTGGTCAAGGCGTTCAACACCACCTTCGCCGGCACCCTCGCCGAGGGGACCGTCGGACCGCTCACCACCACCGTGCTCATCGCCGGCGACGACGCGGACGCCAAGGCCGCCCTCGCGGGCGTGGTCACCGCCGCCGGGCTGAAGGCCGTCGACGCCGGCTCCCTCCACCGCGCCCGCGAGATGGAGGCCGTCGGCTTCCTGCAGATCAGCCTGGCGGCGAACGAGAAGCTTCCCTGGTCCGGCGGCTTCGGCGTGGTCAACTGACCTGCTCGCGGCCGGGGCCCCGGTGACGCTGTACGACTCGCGGGGGCGAAGCAGCGGTGGTCGGCTGACCTGACGGAGCGGCGGGGGTGGCCGGGGGAGCGGCGGCAGCCGGGCCCGCTCGTGTCATGCTCGCAACGATGAGCACCGAGCGCCCGCGCGACCCACGCCACCACCGTCGGTCGCGCCGCCGCGTGGCCCGCGCCGCGTTTGTCGTCGGGGTGCTCGCCGCATTGGCCGCCGTCGCGTACGTCGTGGTGCCGCTGCTGCGGCCACCGGGCCCACGACCGGCCTTCCAGCTCCCTGTGGCCTGTGGCGAGACGTGGCGTCTCTCGACCTATCCCGGGCACGACGACTACGACATCGACCTGTTCCCGACCACGGGCGAGGCGTGGGGGCGGCCCGTGCTTGCCTCCGCCGCGGGCACGGTCACCGTGGCGGGCGTCAACGGATCCCTCGGCGGTCGCACCCCGCAGGACCCGAACGGCCCGAAGGGGCGGGGCGGCGGTTACTGGGTCAAGATCGACCACGGCGGGAAGTGGGAGACGCAGTACCTGCACCTGCTCGAACCGCCGTTGGTGAAGCCCGGTCAGCGGGTGGCCCGCGGCGACCAGCTCGGGCGGGTCGGCAGCACCGGGGACTCCGGCGCCCCGCACCTGCACTACGAGCAGCGCCGGGGATGGGAGAAGGTGGAGACCCACTTCGACGGCCTGCCGTCCGGCATCACGTCCGACGACCGTGCGTACACGGTGCGCCTGACCAGCGCCAACTGCGACCAGAGACGGCCGTAGCCGGCGCCACCGAAACCTAATTCGGTCGCCGCGGTCGCGACGGTCGGGCAAGGTGGGACTGCATCCGGCGGCGAACGCCCGCCACCAGGACCACGACGAGGAGTGACAATGCGAGCAGCTTCCACGCTCCGGACCCTTGACCGTCCTACCGTGGAGTCCTGCCTTGGCGTTGTTGAACCTCGGAATCGTCGCCCATGTTGATGCCGGAAAGACCAGTCTGACCGAGCGGCTGCTGTACGAGGCGGGCGCCGTGTCCGAGCCGGGCAGCGTCGACGCCGGCACGACACGGACCGACTCGATGGAGTTGGAGCGCCGGCGTGGCATCACCATCCGGGCGGCCGTCACCTCGATCACCATCGGTGATCTGAGCATCAACCTGCTGGACACCCCCGGCCACCCCGACTTCATCGCTGAGGTCGAGCGTTCGCTGGCCGTGCTGGATGCCGCCGTACTCGTGGTGTCGAGCGTGGAGGGGGTCCAGCCGCAGACCGTCGCCATCTGGCGGGCGCTGCGCCGGATCGGCGTACCGACGGTGTTCTTCCTCAACAAGGTCGACCGCCGCGGTGCCGACGTCGGCCGGGCGACGGCCGAGCTACGCCGGCGGCTCGGGGCGCGTCCGGTCCTGCTCACCACTGTCGCCGGCCAGGGCGGGCGCGAGGCCCGGGTGCGAGCCGTGCGCCTCGACGCCGAACCGGTGGTCGCGGAGGTGGCGGAGGTCGACGACGCGGTGGCGGCGCGGTGGCTGACCGATCAGCCGGTACGCGTCCGCGACGTCCGGCGGGCGATCCGCGGCGCGGTACGCCGTGGCGACCTGATCCCGGCCGCGTGCGGCTCGGCGATCACCGGAGCCGGGGTGCGCCAGTTGTGCGACGTCCTGGCCGATCTGCTGCCGTACGGCGACACGCGGGACGGTCCGCTGGCGGGCACGGTCTTCGCCGTCGACCGGGACGGCCACGGCCGGCGGGTCTGGTTGCGGTTGTGGTCCGGGCGGCTGCGCGTACGGGACCGGGTGCTGCTCGCCGGAGCCCGACCTCAGACGGTGACCCAGATCGCCGTCATCGAGCCCGAGGGTGTGCTGGTGCGAACGGCGGTGTCCGCCGGTCAGATCGCCGCGGTGCGGGGGGTGTCGGCGCGGATCGGGCAGCACATCGGGCAGCCGCCGCGGCGGCACGACTACCGGTTCCCGCCGCCCACCCGGCAGGCGGTGGTCGAGCCGGTCGAACCGGAGCAGCGCCTGGCGATGTTCGCCGGCCTGGCCGAGCTGGCCGACGAGGACCCGCTGGTGGACCTGCGCCTCGACGAGCAGCAGGCGGAGGCGGTGATCCGCCTGCACGGCGAGGTCCAGAAGGAGGTGCTGGCCGCCCTCATGGAGGACCGGTACGGCGTCCGGGTGCGGTTCTCCGGCACGCTGACCGCCTGCATCGAACGGGTCGCCGGCACCGGCGCAGCCGAGGAGCGGGTGCGGGAGCGCGGCAACCCGTACCTGGCCGGGCTGGGGTTGCGCATCGAGGCCGCCCCGGTCGGGCACGGCATCGAGTTCCGCTCCGGTGTCGAGCGGGGTCGGCTGCCGCCGGCGTTCGTCGCCGCCACGGAGGAAGGCGTGCGGGCCGCGCTGCGGCAGGGCCGGCACGGCTGGCCGGTCACCGACTGCGTGGTCACCATGACGGCCTCGCAGTACCTCCCCCGGCAGAGCAGGCCGCACCAGAAGTTCGACAAGTCGATCTCGACCGTGGCGGCGGACTTCCGCCACCTCGCCCCGGTCGTGGTCGCCGCGGCGCTGCGCCGCGCCGGCACCCGGGTGTGCCACCCGGTCGAGCGGTTCGACGTCAACCTTCCCCAGCAGGCGGTGGAGACGGTGCTGGCGCTGCTCGCCCGGCTCGGAGCGGTCGTCCACGACACCGGCGTCGCCGGCGGATACCTGGAGGTGAGCGGCACCCTGCCGTCCGCGCGGGTCCCGCAGGTCGTCGCCGCCCTTCCCGACCTCACCGGCGGCGAGGCGGTCCTGACCACCACCTTCGACCACTACGCGCCGGTCACCGGTGAGGAATCTCCGACGTTGCGCCGGCGCGGACCCGACCCGGCCGACCGCGAGGCATGGTTCAGGGCCGTGCCGAGGTAGGCCGCCTGGGCGCCTGACCGGGCGGCGGCCGGAGCGGTTCCGGGGATAGGATCACCGGCACCCCGCCGCCGCCCGTACCCGCCGGAGCCCCGCTGTCCCAGCAGCCAGCCACCCGTCCCGCCCGGCGTGCCCGCCGGGTGCTGGCGCTGGTGTGCCTGCTCGTCGTGGCCGGGCTGCCCGCCGGCTCGGCGCCGCTCGGCGACACCGGGTCGGGGACGCTGCGGGTGCTCCAGATGAACCTGTGCAACAGCGGCCGGGCCGGCTGCTACACCGGCCGGGCCGTCCGCCAGGCCGCCGACGTGATCGCCGCCGAGCGGCCCGACCTGGTCACGCTCAACGAGGTCTGCCGCGACGACGTGGACACGCTGGAGCGCGCGCTGCGGGGCGCCCGTCCCGGCGGCACCGTGGTGTCCGCGTTCCAGGCCGCCGGTGACCGTCCCAACGCCGCCCCCACCTACTGCAACAACGGCCAGCCGTACGGGATCGGGTTGGTGGCCCGCCTCGACGCGCGCGACGCGCGGCCCTCCGTGCACCGCGGCACCTACCCGGCGCAGGATTTCGCCGACCCCGAGGAGCGGGTCTGGCTCTGCCTGCGGGCCGCCGGGCTGCTGCACGCGTGCACAACGCATCTGGCGAACACCAGTGGCGACGTCGCGCTGGCCCAGTGCGCGCAACTGGTCGGCGCGGTGGTGCCGGCGATCCGCCGCGACGGCGGGTACGCGCCGACAGTGCTCGCCGGTGACCTCAACCTGCGCGTCGGCGGCACGCCGGACGTGCGATCGTGCGTGCCGGCGGGCTACCGGCGGATCGACGACGGCGCCCGGCAGCAGATGGTGACGACGAGCGACGTCACGATCTGCTGCCACCGGCCGGTGGACATGCGCGGGACGACCGACCATCCGGCGCTGCTGGCGACGGTGTCGATCGACGGCGCGACCGGGACGGACCTACGGTTTGCGGGCGAGTAGCCCGACGAACGTGTGGTAGGTGTCGGTCTGCTGCGGCGCGAGCGCGTCCGGATCCGGACGCCACTCGGCCAGCGGCACCAGCCCCGGCTCCAGCACCGTCAGCCCGTCGGCGAAGGCGAGGATCTCCTCGTCGGTACGCCAGCGGCCGGTGCCCAGCGACTCGTTGAAGACCCGCTCGACCTCGCGCGCCTTGCGGGAGCCCTCCGGGTCGCGCTCGCCGGGGTCGCGGAAGTGCGAGATCGCCACGTAGCTGCCGGACGGCATCGCGTCGATCAGTTCCGCCGCCACCGCGCGCGGATCCTCGTCGTCGCCGAGGTGGTGCAGGATCGCGAAGAGCAGCAACCCGATCGGCCGGTCGAAGTCGAGGAACCGGCGGACGTCCGGGTCGTTGAGGATCTCCTGCGGTTCCCGGACGTCGGCCTGGATCACCGTCGCGGTGCCTTCCGCGGCGAGCAGCGCCCGCCCGTGGGTCAGCACGATCGGGTCGTTGTCCACGTAGACCACCCGGGCCGCCGGGTTGTGCTCGGTGGCGACCTCGTGCACGTTGCCCTGCGTGGGCAGCCCCGAGCCGAGGTCGAGGAACTGGTCGATGCCCGCCTCGGTCACCAGGAACCGGATCACCCGGCGCAGGAACGCCCGGTTCGCCTGGCCGGCGGCCGGCCCGTCCGGCGTGATCCGCAGCGCGTGCTCGGCGACCTTCCGGTCGACCTCGAAGTTGTCCTTGCCGCCCAGGAAGTAGTCGTAGACCCGGGCGACGCTGGGAACGTTGAGGTCGATGCCGGGGGGTGCCGCCTTGTCGCGGGTCACAGGCGTCTCCATTCGATTCGGATCAGCGCCGCCCGTCCGTGGGGGGTTACGGGCGTTTTCGGGGAGTGTAGCGACCGGGCGGCCCGAATTGTGGCCCCGGTTGGTACCGCTCCCAGGCCGTCGGGCCGTCACCAGCACGTTCGCCCTGCGACACGCGGAACGCGCCGGACCCGAGCCGGTTCGCCGATGTCCGATGTGGTGTCCCCGCTGCCATACTCGGCATCGGACAGGTGGGGTCGTCGTAAGGGTGAATGCGTGCGGTTCCGGGTGCTAGGTCCGCCCGGCCTCGACCGGGACGGGCGAGGCGTGCCGCTCGGCGGGCCGAAGCAGCGGGCCCTGCTGGCCCTGTTCCTGCTGCGGCCGAACCGGTTCGTCGCCGCCGACTGGCTGGTCGAGGCACTGTGGAACGGGCGACCGCCGGCCAGCGCCCACACGACGCTGCGCACCTACGTCGCCGGACTGCGCCGGGCTGTGGAGCCCGAGCGGTCCCACCGCGAGCCGGCGCGCGTCCTGCGCAGCCGCCCCCGGGGGTACGAGCTGCGGGTGGAGGCCGAGGCCGTCGACGCGATCCGATTCGGACACCTGGTGGACCAGGCGGCGGACACGCTCGCGGCCGGGAATCCGGCGGCCGCCGAGCGGACGTACGCCGAGGCGCTGGCGCTGTGGCGTGGCGAGCCGCTCGCCGGCGTCGGCGAGCTGAACGCGGTGCGTCCGGAGGTGGCGCGGCTGGCCGAACTGCGGCTCACCGCCGAGGAGGGCCGGTTGACAGCTGCCGTCGCGGCGGGCCGGCACGCGCCGCTGCTGGCGGAACTGCGCCGCTTCGTGTCGGCGAATCCGCTGCGCGAGGGGGCCCGCGCGCAGTTGATGCTGGCGCTGTACCGGTCCGGTCGGCAGACCGAGGCGCTCGCGGCCTTCGACGAGGGACGCCGGGTCCTCGCCGCCGAGTACGGGCTCGACCCCGGTGAACAGATGCGGGCGGCGCACCGGCTGATCCTGGAACGGGCCGTACCGGCGCAGCCCGGAGCCCCGGCGGCGGCCGGCCGGCAGGTCGTGCGGACGGCCGGGGCCCGGCCGGCCCGTGCCGAACCGGGCCCGGCCGCGGGCGGCGGGTCGCCGGACCGGCGCGCGGACCCGCTCGTGGGGCGCGGCGCCGAGTTGGCGCGGCTGCGGGAGACGCTCGACGCGGCCACCGGGCGCGGCGGGCGGGTCCTGGCCCTGGTGGGGGAGGCGGGCATCGGCAAGACCAGCCTCGCCGCCGCGCTCGGCGCCCAGGCCGCCACGGACGGCGTGCCGGTCGTCCGGGGTCGCTGTCCGGACGTCGGGCAGGCGCCGCCGTTCTGGCTGTGGAACCAGGTGGTACGCGCGCTCGCGGCCATGCCGGACGTCGGCGCCACCGGCTCGGCGAGCCGCCTGGGCGGGTTCGCCGCCGGGTCGCTGCCCGGCCCGGCGGAAGAGGGCGGCCTCGACCCCACGGCGCGGTTCCAGGTGTACGAGGCGGCGTCCGACCTGGTGCACGCGGCAGCCCTGCGGCGCGGTCTGCTGGTCGTGCTGGACGACCTGCACGCCGCCGACCCGGACTCGCTGCTGTTGCTGCGGTTCCTCTCCGCCGGCCTGTCCACGTCCCGGGCGCTCGTGGTCGCCACCCTGCGGCCGTACGACCACGACCCGGCCCTGGTGGCCACAGTCGCCGAACTGGCCCGCGGGCGGGACTTCGGTCAGCTCCGGCTCGCCGGGCTGGACGCCTCCTCGGTCGCCGACCTCGTCCGGCACCGGACCGGGACGGCGCCGCCGGAGCCGGTGGTGGCCCGGCTCGTCACCCGTACCGGAGGGAACCCGTTCTTCCTCACCGAGCTGCTGCGGGCCCGGACCGACCCGGCGGCCGACGCGGAGCTGCCACCGAGCATCCGCGACACGGTACGACTGCGGATCGGCGGGCTGCCCGAGCCCGCCCGCCGCTGCCTCGACCTGCTCAGCGTGGCCGGACACGACCTGGACCTGCAGGTGATGGCGGCGGCGCTGCACACCACCGCTCCGGCGCTCGCCGAAGCGCTCGCCCCGGCGTACACGGCCGCCCTGGTCACCGAGGCGGGGCCGGGCGCCGTCACCTTCCGCCACCCGCTCATCGCCGAGGTCACCTACGCCGAGCTGGTCCCGCCGCGCCGCGCCGCGCTGCACGCCCGGCTGGCGAGCGCGTACGAGCGGACCGCCGGCGTCGCGCCGGCCGAACTGGCCCGCCACTACGGTCAGGCGATCGGCCTCGGCCACGGCGAGGACCACCTGCGGTGGTCGCTGCGCGCCGCCGACGACGCGACGCGGCGGGTCGCCTACGAGGACGCGCTCGGCCACCTCGAACGCGCCACGCGCCGGCTGGCCCCGGCCGCCCAGGTCTCGCCCGACGCGGCGTCCACCGAACTGACCGTCCAGTTGCACCGCGCGTCGCTGTTGCAGATGACTGTCGGCGTCGGCAGCGACGCCGTCGACCAGGTCTGCGCCCGTGCCCGTGAGCTGCTGACGCTCGTCGGGCCGGACACCGACCTCCGGCACGCGCTCTGGGCGCTGGGTGAGCTGGCCGCCAACCGGGCCGAGTTCGCGATCTGCGCCGACCTCGCCGGGCGCCTGGTGCGATCCGCGGACGACGGCAGCGGTCTGATTACCGTGGCCGGTGAGTACCTGCTCGGCGCGGTCGGCTACTTCACCGGCCACCAGGCCGAGGCCGAGCGGCGGCTCAGCGCCGGGATCGAACGGTTGCGTACCGTCGACCGTGCGCTGCTGCGCCGGGAGGTGGGCCGCCGTCCGGTGCTGGCCTGCCACAACTTCCGGGCGCTCGTACGGTCGATGCGCGGCGACCCGGCCGGCGCCCGGGCGGACATCGCCGACGCCGAGGCCCTCGCCGAGGAACTGGACGACCCGTACGGCCGGGCGAACGCGGCGCTCTACGCGGCCTGGCTGGCGATGCAGGAACACGACGTCGACGCGGCCGACGCCGCGGGAAGCCGGTGCCGGGACATCGGCCGGGCCACCGGCCTGCCGCACATGACGGCGACCGGCGCGTACTTCCTGGAGTGGGCCGCCGCGCTCGGCGGCGACCACGGCCGGCTCGACGCGATGCGCGCCGCCGCCGACGAGTTCTACCGTCCCGGGCTGCGGTCCACCCGGACCATCACGTGCGCCGCGATGGCTGAGGCGTACCTGGCCGCCGGCCGGCCGGAGACCGCGGCGACGCTGGCCGCGGAAGGGCTGGCCGTGGCGGACCGGTTCGGCGAGCGCGTCTTCGTCGCGGAGCTGCACCGGATCCGCGGGGCCGCGCTCCGCGACCGCGCGGAGTGGGACCTCGGCGCCCGGATCGCCGCCGACCAGGGAGCCGCGCTGCTGCTGCACCGGTTCGCGGCCTTCTGACCGGTGTGGAGGCGCACCTCCACGCCTTCTCCACACCCTTTCCACGCCGGGCTGGTGCCCTGGTCGGCGTCGGACGGCCTGAGCCGTCCGGGACCATGTTCCGAAGGGGCACCACAATGGGATCAGTTCAGTCGCCGGATCGTCAGGCGGTCCAGGAGGTCGAGGTCGCCGTCATCGGCTGCGGGCCGGTGGGCGCGCTCACCGCCAACCTGCTCGGCGCCCGCGGCGTCACCACGCTCGTCGTGGAGCGCAGCGCGGCCCCGCACGGCCAGCCGCGGGCCTTCTCCTGCGACGACGAGGCGATGCGCATCTACCAGCAGGCCGGCCTGCTCGACGAGATACGCGACTCCACGATCGCGCCGCCGCTCGTCGAGTACGTCAACGGCGCCGGCCGGGTCTTCGCCCGGATGGCGCTGTCCGAGACGGACTTCGGGTACGGGCACGCGCCGCTGCGCTTCTTCGACCAGCCGCGACTGGAACACACGTTGCGCGCCGGGCTGGACCGTTTCCCGCACGTCCAGCTCTCGCTCGGCACCGAGCTGGTCGGCCTCACCCAGGACGAGGACGGGGTCACCGTGCTGCTGTCCGACGTGGCCACCGGACAGCGGCGGACCGTCCGCGCCCGGTACGTGCTCGGCTGCGACGGCGCGCGCAGCGCCACCCGCGCCGCCGTCCGGATCCCGTTGTCCGGGGCGAGCTACGCCGAGCCGTGGCTGGCGGTCTCCGGCGACGTGCCGCCCGACGCGGTACGGGTCGGGGACACGCGGTTCGTCTGCGACTGGCGGCGTCCGGCGTTCGTGTCCCCGGGCGCGGGGGGCAGCTACCGGATGGAGTTCATGCTGCGGCCGGGGGAGACCGAGGACGAGATGCGGCGGCCCGAGACCGTCGCCGCGCTCGTCTCGCCGTACGTCGACCCGGCCCGGTTCACCGTCACCCGCGCGGTGGTCTACACCTTCCACCACCTCATCGCGCAACGGTGGCGGGAGGGACGGGTGTTCCTGCTGGGCGACGCCGCGCACCAGATGCCGCCGTTCATGGGTCAGGGCCTGTGCAGCGGACTGCGCGACGCGGCCAACCTGTCGTGGAAGCTGGCCCTGGTGCTGTCCGGCGCCGCCGGCGCCGCCGTCCTGGACACGTACGAGACCGAGCGGCGTCCGCACACTGTGGAGATGGCGCGGACGAGCGTCCGGCTGGGGCACGTCTTCCTGGCCCGCAACCGGGTCGCCGCCGCCCTGCGCGACGCCGCCCTGCGGGCCGTCCAGACGATCCCCCGGGTACGGCGGTTCGTGGAGCGCTTCGAGTTCAAGCCGGTGCCGGCGTACCGGCGGGGCCTGATGGCCGGCGGGCGGCGCGACGGCGCGGTCGGGACCATGTTCCCCCAGCCGCGGGTCCTCGTCCCGGGCGCGCCCGGGGAGCGCCTGCTCGACGAGGCCCTCGGCGACGGTTTCGCCGTGCTCGGCCGCGCCGGCGTGGACAACCCGCTCGGAGCGTGGCGGCCGGGGCTGCCGGTGCGGTTCGTCGCGGTCCACCCGTCCGGCACGCCGCTCGCCGACCTGCCGGACCCGTCCGCTGACGAGCGGCCGGACCGGGTCGACGTCGTGGACGTGGACGGCGTGCTGGACGGATGGCTCCGGCGTCACCGCGCCGGCCTGGTGGTGCTGCGCCCGGACCGTTTCGTGTTCGCCCTGGCGGCGGAGGGCGGCGTCGAGCGGGCCGGACGGGAGCTGTCGGCAGCCCTCGGCGCGCCGCCGGACGGAGCGGGCGAGCCGCTTCCGGACAGCCCGGAGGTCACGGCGGCACCGAGCCGGTGACCGACAGCCCGGTCCCGCCCGCCGTCCGCCCTCTCCTCGGTGGCGGACGGCGGGAGGCGGCCGGCGCGCCTGCCTGCCTGGGGCCGGCCGTCGCCTTTCGGACACTCCCCGGCATGTTGATGATCGCCTATGGTTGACGGTGTGGCGGACGACGTACGGGGCGCCGCACCTGACGGCGAGCCGGTAGAGGCGGTACGGCAGCTTCTGCTCGGCGAGATCCGGGACCGCAACAGCGCCGACGAGACCGGACGGCTGCTGGGGTCGCCGCCCGAGGCGCGGTTGGCCGCGACACACCAGATCCTCGCCGACCTGATGGACACGGCCGCGGACCACGAGTCCATCTACGGGGTGGGCGCCTTCCTGGACGGCTGTCAGGCGGCGCTCGCACGGTTGCGCCAGGCCGCGGATCCCCACGACCCGCCGGTGGCGGCGCTGCTGGCCTTCCTCTGCCTCAACGTCACCCTCCTCGACCGGCGCTTCGAGCCGCCCGAGCGCGCCAAGCAGGACGCCTCGGACGACTACTGCCGCGAACTGTTCCGGACCACGCCGGTGTCGGCGGCGATCCGGGCCCTCTACCGGCCGGGCGGGCGTCCGGGCGTGAGTCGGCCGATCTCCGAGATCGACCTGCGCCGGTGGCGCGAGATCGACTTCGACTCGTTGGAGTACCACCGCGCGGGGACCACCTCGTTCATCCTCAAGGCCACCACGCTCGAACCGGTTGACGAGTCCGGCCTGCATCCCGAGCTGGTACTCAAGTGCGTGCTCTTTCCGTGGAGCAAGCTGACGTCGGTGGCGCAGGCCACCGACGAGTACGCGGTCCGGTACGGCGCCGGCAACACACCGAGCGTGGTCGTGCATCCGCTCGCATCGACCGACCAGTGGGTGCTCATGCCCTACCAGGAGGGCGAGACACTGGGCGACCACCTCATCGCCTTCGAGAGTTCCGGGCCGTCGCCGGGCGCCCGGGTGGCCAAGGCCCGCCAGGTCGGGCTTCTACTCGCCGAGGCGCTGCACAAGCTGGCGCGGTCGGAGCCGGTCGACGTGAACCATCGGGAACGACAGCACCTGGACCTGTCGCCCGGGAACATCATCCTGTCCGACGGCCGGGTCCACTTCATCGATCTCGGTGTCAACCACCTGTACAGCCGCCAGGTCGGCATCGCCGAGCACGACGACGCCGTCTACATCGCGCCCGAGGTGAAGAACCGCGGCCAGTCTGAGGTGGCCGACGTCTACTCGTTGGGAATCATCCTCATCCAGGTGATGGTCGGCAGCGCCGCGCGCGACGGGCGCGTGCCGGACCGCGTCTACGCGATAAGTCCCACCATCGCCCGGATGCTCGACGACTTCATCGAGGAGCAGCCGAAGGACCGGTTGCTGCTCCTGCCGGACCGGCCGTTCCGGTTCGACGACCTGCACCGGCTGATGGTTCTCACCTTCGACCTGGCGGCGCAGGAGTCGGAGACCAGCCGGTCGGCACTGCGACGCTGGGTCGCCCGGCTCGCGCCCGCCTCCCGGGAGGTCCGGACGCAGTACAGACAGTTCCGGGTGGCCCGGGCGGCGAAGGTCACGCACGACACGTACCTGATGGGGTTCGCGCTTGTCGCCACCGCCTGCTGGTGGTTCATCTGCGCCAAGACGGCCCTGTGGAAGGTCGACGACGTGCTGACCTTCTCGGCCAAGCCGCTGCCTCCGGCCGACCTGAGAGCGGCCGTGATCATCGGGTTCGGCCAGGCGCTGGTCGGGGCGAAGTACTACCAGAGCGTGCTGGCGCGGCTCACCGCGCGGCACATTCCCGGCGCCCTGGCCCGCTGCACGGAGGTCGCGGTGCGGGCGATGTGCGTCGTCGCGTTGCCGACCGTGCTGCTGTCGGTGTTCTGGAAACCCGCCCTGTGGGCGTGGGGCTGCGCGGCCGGGGCGGTGGCTGTCTCCGTCACGAATCTCCTGCTCCTGCTGCTCAGCCGGCGGATCCTGCGGGCCGGGGAGGCCAGCGGACTGTCGACAGTGCCGCCCGCCGGCGACGGGGTGGCGCGGGGCTTCGAACAGTGGTGGTGGTCCATGCTGCTGTACGCGGCGGTCATCTGCGTCATCGCGGCCGGTCTGCAGGTCGGCTTCCTGCACGACCGCGACGCGTACGTCTTCGGTCTGGTCGTGATCAGCGTCGGCATCCACTACCTGTCCAAGTTCGTCACCGCCGGGTACGAGGTGCGTGGGGGACTGTCGCGCGCGCTGTCGGTGGGGGAGCGGCTGTCCGTCCTGCACCGGGCCGATCCGTCCCGGGTCCGGAACTGGCCGCCCCGGCTCGTCGCGCCCCGACAACCCGCCGACCCGGCGATCGGGTGACGACCCGCGCCGGGCCGGCGGAGCGCCGGGTACCGCGTCACACCACGTCGGACACCCGCGTCAGGTTGGTGCGCTGCCAGTCGTGGTCGCCGAGCGAGCGGGACAGCAACTGGATGTTGCCGTTCGCCGCCGTGTAGGTGATCTGGAGGCGGCCGCCGCCGAGCCACACCGACAGCAGGGTCGAGCCGACCGGCGGCATGCCGTCGATCTGCACCCGCTCGGGCTGCCACGTGTCGCCGTCGCCGGTCAGCTTCCACAGCCCGCCGTCGAAGTCGGCGAAGACCAGCAGCCAGCCGTCGGGTGCGCCGTCCACGCCGGGCAGCCGCTGCACCGCCGACGCGCGGCACTCCGGCAGGCCCAGTTCGGCGGTCAGCGACCGCGTGTGCCAGGCGCCGTCGTCGCCCACGGCGTACATCCGGATGTCCTGCCGGTGGTCGAGGCCGAACACCCGGTGCCGCTCGCCGGCGCGGTGTTCGCCCCACACCGGCATCATGGTCAGCGGTAGCGGGTTCTCCGCCTGGGTGGCCCAGGTCAGCGACATCTGCCCCCAGCCGTTCGGGCCCTCCCACAGCATCCGCAGGTGCTCCTCGGCGTCCCGGTAGACGATCACGTCGAGGGCGGTGACGCCGTCGACGTACCCGTAGGGCGCGCCGTCGGCCGCGACCGCGCCCTCCACCGACACGTCCTGCCAGACCCAGCCCTGCCCGGGCGCCTGGGACAGCCGGATCGTCCGGCCGTCCGTCGCGCTGTAGACGACCCGCTGGGTGTCGCCGTTGCGGTAGGCGTGCGGGCCGTACCGCACGGCGGGCGGGCCGCCGCTGTCCTGCGTCAGGTCACCCCACCACCACTGGCCCTGGTCGTACCAGATCTGGTAGACGTGGCCGCCGTCGCCGGCATAGACGTACGACGGCACGCCGTCGTGGGCGAAGAACGGCGACGGCGCGCTGCCCCTTGCCATCCGGGGCGCCCCCACCTCGTCCGTGAGCCGGGTCCACGTCCACCCGTCGCTCGTCGGATAGTGCACCACCAGGTGCCGCTCGCAGTCGGAGTAGGTGACGTGGTCCACGTCCGGCAGCACCCGCAGGCCGACGCCGTCGGTGAACGGCAGCCGCCCGTACATGGCGAACAGGCCGTTGCGGTCGTCGGACTTGGGCACCCGGTACCAGCTCGCGTTGCGGTGCATCACGTTGCTGCTCTTGCCGTGGTTGAGCCCGAACGCGTGGCCGATCTCGTGCGTGGCGACGTGCCGGAAGTCCGGTCCGTAGAGGTCGACGTCGAAGTACCCGTGCGCGTCCCAGCCGATCTCGCGGTTGAAGATGACCGGCAGCTGGCCGCCCGCGTCCGGCCAGCCGGGAGCCGCCCCCCACTTGGTAACCGCGTAGACGGTCCGGAACCAGCCGGTGTCGTGGAAGACCGGGTCGTCGCCGACGGAGAAGACGATGTCCGCCTCGGCCGGGTCGAAGACCCGGGTGAACTCGAACGGCCCGGTCCAGTTCTCGCCCAGCACCTCGCGCCACACGTCGAACGACACCTTGATCAGGTCGTGCTTCAGCTCCTCGGTGAAGTCGTCCCGGGCGTGCGGCATCGTCATGTCGCCGAGGTGGTAGGTCAGGTTCGTGTGCCGGAAGTGGTGTCCCTCCAGGACGAAACTCGCCGATGTCGTCCGGTCCGGGTTGCCGCAGCCGGGCGCGGTCAGGTGGGCGGCGGTGACAGCGTCCGGCCGTCCGGTCACCGGCAGCTCGTGGAACGTCTGGTACGCCCGGATCGCCGCGCCGAGCCCGGCGGCCGGGGCGAAGCCCGCCTCGGTGAGCAGCGTGGCGACCGCGTCCAGGGGCAGGTCCGCGACGTCCGGGCGGATCAGCGACACGGTGCCGTCCACGACGTCGCCGATGTACGCGGTGCCGTTCGCGGTGACCGCCACCGCGTACGGGGCGTGGCCGGTGGTGATCGGGTCGAGCGTGCGCGGCGCGTACGGGTTGGCGGTGTCGACGAGCTGGACGCCCTTGTCGGTGGCCAGCCAGGCCCGGGACAGTCCCGGCACGGCCGCGAGGTCGCGGACGCCGGCCGCGCTCCTTACCGCGCCGAGCCGCTGGCCGGTGTCCGGGTCGTGCACGCCGAACAGCGGGTGCACAGTGCCGCCGCCGAGCGAGCCGACGTAGATCATCCCGTCGTGCGCGATCGCCACGCCGCCCGGCTGAAGATGCGCGGGCTCGATCGGCGCCACGGTGAGCGTCCCGTCCGGGCGCAGCACCGCGAGCGCGTCGTCGGCCGGGACGAGGCCCTTGACGTACAGCGTCGCGTAGACGGTGCCGTCCGGGGCCACCGCGAGCCGGATCGGCGCCGACGGCAGCGGCACCGTGTGCCGCTGCGTGGTGTCGGCCAGCTCGATGACGTGCAGTCGCTTGTGCGCCCAGTCGGCGGTGTACAGCAGGTCGGCCGCCGGGTCCACGGCGATCGCGATCAGCCCGAAGCCGATCGGGATGTCGGTGACGGTCCCGGTGGCCAGGTCGCACCGGGAGACGCTGTAGCTCTGCACCCCCCGGTTCATCACGTACGCCTGCCCGCGTCCGTGGTGCCAGGCCACCGCGCGCGGCTCGTGGCCGACCGGCAGGGACGGGCGGACCGGGGCGAGGGTACGGGGGTCGAGCACGTGCAGCCGGCCGGCGCCGGATGCGGGGTAGTGGGTGACGAGCAGCGCCGTGCCGGTGTCCGTGACGGCGTGCACCGAGCCGGGGTCCCCGGCGGTGCCGAGGGCGACCTGGAGCTGTGGCGGGGGTGTGGGGGCGGGTGTGGTCATGACGTCCTCCAGTGGACGTGAGTACTTCGTGACCCACCGTAGAGCTATGCCTCTGACCTGCGGATTCTTCGTCGTTGATCCGGCAGCGCCGACCTGCGGGCCCTTGCCGAGATCCCTTCACGAGCGTAGGAAGAACACCACCGTCCGATGTCGAAGGAGACGCGCGTGCCCACCCCCAGACGGCTCCGTCTCGCCATGTCCGCGCTGGTGACCGCATCGGCAGTGCTGCTCGGCTCCGGCGCCGCCGCGGCGCCGTCCGCGCCTCCCGCCCCGGCCGGGCAGCGGTCCTGCGACCCGATCGACCCGGCGGCCTGCCTGCTGCCGTTCCCCAACGACTACTTCACAGTGCCGGACCGCAGCACGCCGACCGGCAAGCGGGTGCGGTTCGCGGCCTCCGCGATGCCGGCGAACGTGCTCGGCGTCCCGATCGACCCGGCGGAGTGGAACCGGCAGGACGGGTTCAGCCCCGGCTCGCCGATCCTGGCGCGCGTACCCGGTCTCGACGCCACGCGTACCCGGATCGCGCCGGTCACCGACGTGGGCCGCTCGCTGGCGCCGGACGCGCCGATCGTGCTGCTCGACGCCCGCACCGGGCGGCGTACGCCGTACTGGGCCGAGCTGGACGCGCACGCCGCCGGCAGCCCGGACCGGCAGGTGCTGATCATCCGGCCGGCGGTGGCGCTGACCGAGGGCGCCCGGTACGTCGTCGGCCTGCGCGGCATGCGCGACGGCGACGGCGCGCTGATCCCGGCCCCGAAGGCGTTCCGCGCGTACGTGACCGGCGCCGGCCTGGACCGGCGGGACCCCCGCGCGCCGCAGATGAAGCGGATCCTCGCCGACCTGAGCCGGGCCGGCGTCGAGCGGCACAGCCTCTACCTGGCCTGGGACTTCACAGTGGCGAGCCGACACGGCCTGACCGGGCGGATGCTGGCGGTCCGGGACAGCGCGTTCGCCGCGCTCGGCCGCCGCGCCCCCTCGTTCACCGTCACCCAGGTCACCGACTACGCGCCCGAGCAGGACCCGCTGATCGCCCGGCAGGTGACCGGCACCGTCGCCGTACCGTCCTATCTGACCGGCGACGGCGGTCCCGGCTCCCGGCTGCACTACGGGCCGCCCGGCGGCGACGGCACGCCGCCGACGCCGAACGCGCTGCCCACACCGTCCGGCACGACGGTGGCCGCCGACTTCGTCTGCAACATCCCGCGCAGCGCGTCCGCCGCGAAACCGGCCCACCTGTCGCTCTACGGCCACGGGCTGCTCGGCCGGCCGACCGAGATCAACGCCGGCAACGTCAAGACCATGTCGCAGACGTACGACTTCAGCTTCTGCGCGACGAGTTGGATCGGCATGGCGGCAGCCGACGTCCCGTATGTCGCAGGCGCCTTCACCGACCTCAGCGCCTTCCCCGCGGTGGCCGACCGGTTGCAGCAGAGCTTCCTGAACTTCCTCTTCCTGGGCCGGACGATGATCCACCGCAACGGGTTCGCCGCCCACCCGGCGTTCCGCGACGCCGCCGGGCTGCCGTTGATCAACGTGGCCGGCGGGCTGCACTACGACGGCAACAGCCAGGGCGGCATCAACGGCGGCGCGCTGACCGCCATCGCCCAGGACTGGACCCGCTCGGTGCTCGGCGTGCCCGCGATGAACTACTCCACGCTGTTGCAACGCAGCGTCGACTTCGCCCCGTTCCAGACGGTCATGGACGGCTACTACCCGGACAAGATCGACCAGCAGCTCATCCTCGCGTTGCTGCAGATGCTCTGGGACCGGTCCGAGGCCAACGGGTACGCCCAGCACATGACCGACCGCCCGCTGCCGCGTACCCCGGCGCACCGGGTGCTGATGCACGTGGCCTTCGCCGACCAGCAGGTCTCCACCGCGGCGGCGGAGGTGCAGGCCCGCACCATCGGCGCCCGCCTGCACACCCCGGCGCTCGCCGACGGCTGGTCGCCGGACGTGCGGCCGTTCTGGGGCATCGCGCCGATCCGCAGGTACCCGTACGCCGGCTCGGCCATCGTGGTCTGGAACAGCGGTGCGGCGTACGCGCCACCGCCGACGAACCTCGCCCCGGCCGGACCGGAGTACGGCGAGGACTCGCACGAGTTCCCGCGCGCGCAGCCCGGCGCGCAGCGGCAGAAGGCGGTGTTCCTGCTCACCGGCAAGGTGATCGACGTCTGCCCGGGCCGGCCCTGCCCATGACTCCTGCACACGACGCGAACCCGGTGATCCCGACGGCCGGCGATCGCCGGTGAACCCTTGCCCTGGACCGGAAGTGGTCTTACCTTACATCGATGATCCTCAGTGACGGGTCGTCCCGGGACGTCGGCCACGGCGCTCCGCCGCCCGGGGACCTCGGCGGCATCGCCTATCTGCGCGGACTGTCGAGACGAGGGCTGATCACCGGCGCCGCGCTGGCCGCGTCCGGGGTGTCGGCCGCCTTCGCCCTGCTGCCCGGCTCCGCCCGCGCCGCCGGCGGCTACCAGCGGCCGTGCGGACGCGTCCGCATCTCCAGCTCCTGGCAGGACCACCGGAACCGGACGCCGCCCTCGGCCGAGCCGGGCACCGACTACGCGGTCGGCACCGGCACTCCCGTCATGGCGGCGGCGAACGGCACGATCCGTCTCGTGAAGGCCGACACCTCCACGGCGACCGGGCGCGTCGTGGGGATGGCCCACGACGACGGCAACTACACCCGGCACCTGCACCTGTCCGCGATCGCCGTCTCACCCGGTCAGCGTGTGTCGCGCGGCCAGACGATCGCGTACTCCGGCTCCTCGGCCAACGGCAGCGAGTACGGCGTCGGACCGCACGTGCACACCAGCCTCTGGCTGAACACCGCCAGCCCGACGGATTTCCGCGCGACAGTCGATTTCGAGAGCTGGGCCGGAGACGTCGCCAACCCGAACCCGCCCGACCAGGAGGCAGACGACGTGTTCATCGCGAACGTGAAGGGCAACTGGTATCTCGTGGTTCCCCAGGGCACCGGCAAGCCGCGGGCGGTGGTCCTCGGTGGTGACAGCAACGCCGCCGCCTCCGGCATCCCCGTCCTGAACTTCACCTGGGACCCGTCGATCAGCGCGCTCCGGGCCGCGGTCGACGGCATCGGCTGATCCGACCGCGGACCCGTTCGCGTGGGCGCAGAGGTCAGCGCCGGGCCGGCTCCGGTGCCACCCGGGCCACGACCGCGCCGTCCACCAGCGTGCCCGCCGCGCCCAGGTACCCCGACGGGTCACCGATCCGGGCCAGATCCTCGGCGGTGTAGCGGCCGCGCAGCTCCGGCGTCTCCGCCAGGACGTCGTACAGGGCGCGATCGGTCACGTCGGCCTCCGCGGCGGCCCGGGTCAGCACCTCCTTGATCCGATCCCGGCCGACGACGGGGGTGAGCCGGGCGGCGATCCGTTCGGAGGTGAGCTGGCCCCGCGTCAGCGCCATGTTGGCCGCCATCCGCTCCGGGCGCACCACGAGCCCTCGCGTCAGCGTCACGGCCGCCTCCGCGGCGCCGCCGGTGAGCCGCAGGCATTCGCGCAGCAGCAGCCACTCGGCGTGCCACACGCCGGCGGACCGCTCGTCCTCGCTGAGCAGCGCCTGGGTGAGTCCGGCCGCCAGCGGCGGCACCTGGAGCGCGGCGCTGCGGATGAGCGTGGCGAAGACCGGGTTCCGCTTGTGCGGCATCGCGGAGGAGGCGCCGCGTCCGCTGGCCGCCGGCTCCGCCACCTCGCCCACCTCGGTGCGCGCCAGCGAGAGCACGTCCACGGCGATCTTGCCGAGGGCGCCCGTCACGAACGCGAGCACCGCGGCGAGGTCCGCCAGCGGCGTACGCAGGGTGTGCCAGGGCAGCGTCGGCCGGCTCAGGCCGGTCTCCTCGGCGAACGCCGCCACGAGGCGGTCCACGTAGCCGGGATCGGGCTCGGCCGCACCGTCCAGGGCCGCGTACTCCAGATAGCCGGCCAGCGTGCCGGCCGCGCCGCCGAGCGACACCGGCAGGCCCTGGTCGCGTACCCGCCACAGCCGCACCCGGGCGTCGCAGAGCAGTTGGTGCCAGCCCGCCGCCTTCAGCCCGAACGTGGTGGGGGCGGCGTGCAGGGCCAGCGTACGTCCGGCCATCGGCACGTCCCGGTGGGCCAGCGCCAGTCCGGCGAGCGCGTCGACGGCGGCGGCGAGGTGGTCGTCGATGACGGTGAGCGCCCGGTGCGAGACGGTCATCGCCGCGGTGTCCAGGATGTCCTGACTGGTGGAGCCGCGGTGGACGTACTCGGCGGAGGCCGGGTCGAGTTCGGCGACGGCCCGGGTCAGCTGCGCGACGAGCGCCACCACCGGGTTCGCGGTGTCCCGGGACGCCAACGCGACGTCCCGCAGGTCGAACAGCTCGGCCCGGGCGGTCCGGGTGATCACCGCGGCGGCCTGGGCGGGCAGCGTGCCCAGCCGCGCCTGGGCCCGGGCCAGCGCCGCCTCGGCGTCCAGCATGGCCTGCAACCAGGCCCGGTCGCTGACCACCGGCTCGATGCTCGTGCCGGCGCGCACCGGTGAGAGCAGGCCGCTGTCGACCGCCACGTCCAGGGTGTCGATCACACGATCACCCCCGGGAAGCGGGCCGGCCCGGAGGCCGCGCGGTCGGCCACGACATGTCCGGCCGGCGCGAGCGAGCGCACCTCGGCGGCAATCGCGTCGGCGTCGGCCAGGATGACCGAGTCGCTGCCCGGCCGGATGCCGGCCGCCGTCACCCAGTGCACCGACTCGGTGGGCACACCGAACGCGAACCGGCGGGGGTGCGGCTGATCCTGGGCGTCGACGACCCGGTAGGGACGTTCGGTCACGGCCAGTCCTCCTGTCTCGTACGTGCCGCCGTCGTAGGGGATCCGGTACGGCCGGCACTGTTCGGTGTCGAGCATGTGGCGCAGCAACGGATCGGCGGTGCCGCGCAGGTCGGGTTCCGGCAGCCGCGCCTCGATGAGGACGCCGGCGCGGACCGGGGGACCGGGCACCGTCCGGGACGTCGCCTCGAACGCGGGTGTCTCGGTGTCGATGACGATCTGGGTGTCCGGCCCGGTCAGCTCCAGCACACCCGCCTCGATCAGCGCGATCGTCTCCTCGACGCGCCGGGCCGGCGGGCCGATCGAGAGGAAGGCGTTGAACGGGGTGAACCAGCCGGTCAGCTCGTCGCGGTACGAGTCGCCGTCGATCCCGCCGTGATCGACCGCCAGGCGGATCTCGTTGCGCAGGTCGCGCAGGACGTCCAGCGCGGCCTTGAGCGGCCCGTCGACGTTGCCGGCCCGCGCTTGCGCCACGTCCCGGGCCAGGTGGTCCAGCAGCCAGTCCCGGAAGTCGTCCCGGTCGCGGAACTCGCGGCCGCGGTACGGGTGGGCCAGCCGGTCCCAGTCCCAGCGCCGCGCCGGCGGTATCCGGTACTCGTCGAGCAGCGCCGGCCGCCGCTCGGCCGGCGTCGCGAGGTAGCGCACCGTGAAGGTCTCGGCCCGGTCGGCGTGCCCGGTGCGGCGCAGCAGCGTCGCGTAGTAGACGCTCTCCACCTCGGCGGCGATCAGCGGCCACACGTCGCGGCGGAACCGGATCGACTCGCCGCGGGCGCGGCGGGCGCGCAGCCGCGCCACGGCCTGCGCGGTCAGCAGCCGGGGCAGGTGCCGGCCGGTCACACCCTTCTGGTTGTCGCCCCGGGCGTGCGCCGGGATGCCCCGGCGGGAACTGGCGGACAACCTCGGTTCGGCGCCGCTCGGCCGGTACCGCAGCCGCCCGCCCTCCTCGGTGAAGCTGCCGCCCCGGCCGACGGTGAGCAGGATCAGGTGGTCGAAGAACGTCAGGCCCAGCCCGCGCAGCAGCACCGGGGCGCCCGGCGGGATGTGGCTGAGGTCGACGTCGGCGGGGTTGGCCTGGGGGAGGTAGGTGAGTCCGTGGACCCGGGACAGGCTCGCCGTGCGTGCCTGCCGCGGATCCAGCCGGGCGGCGGCGTGACCCAGGGCCAGCACCACGGCGTCCAAATGGTGCAGACGGGTGCCGTCGGCCAGCCGTACGCCCTGCGGACCGCCCGGCACGCCCGACGTGTCGGCGCTGGCCACCGCGCGGGAGCGGTGACACCGGATCGAGACGTGCGGCGGCGCGCGGCGCACGATCCGGCGGAAGCTGGCCCGCAGGTAGTGGCCGTAGAACGCCCGGGTCGGATAGTCGTCGGGGCCGAGCGCGCGCGCCTCGTCGAGCACGTCGCGGTCCAACGCGCCCAGCGGGCCCACCGACGCCACGCTCCTGGCCCACTCGTACAGGCTGGGCCCGGGCTCGATCGGCCCGGTCAGCCGGCAACTCGGGTCGGTGTAGACGGTGATCTGCGAGGCGACGGTGTTCGTCAGCAGCAGCCGGGACTGGTCGGTGCGCCACACCGCGCCGGCCCCGGGCGCGGCGGGATCCACCACGTGCACGGTCAGGCTGGCGCAGGCCCGCTCGTGCCGTTCCTGGGCGCAGAGCCGCTCCAGGACGGACAGCCCGCGTGGACCCGCGCCGACGATGCAGATCCGCAGATGCCGCGGGCCTGTCATCGCACGGCCTCGCTCGGGCGCTCGCCGCGCACCCGGGCGGCGTGCATCCAGGCCACCGCCGTGTGCAGCTCCTCCGGCGTCATGGCGGCGAGCGCCCGGTTGCGGGCCGTCGCCGCCTCCCCGGCGGCGTGCCAGAGCCGGATGCTGTCCCGGGAGACGGCCTGCACGGCTGCGGTCCGCTCCCGCCGTTGAGCGACGTAGCGGCGGAGCACCTCGGGCACCGGCTGCGCGCCGTCGCCGAGCAGGTCGCCGAGCACCACCGCGTCCTCCAGGGCCTGGCAGGCCCCCTGCGCGGCGTAGTGCAGCATGGGGTGCGCGGCGTCACCGAGCAGGGCGACCCGGCCGTCGGCCCAGTCGTCGACGGGCGCCCTGTCGACGAGCACCCAGGCCCGCCACTCGTCGGTGAGGCGCAACAGGTCGTCGACCGCGCCGAGGCGCGACATCGCGGCCCGGACCAGGGCGCCGTCGGTTGGCCGGCCGGCGAACAGTGTGGGCGCGCCGTCGGCGTGACTGGCGGCCATGTTCAGGTACGCCCCGCCGCTGATCGGGTAGTGCACGAAGTGGCAGTCCGGTCCGGCCCACCAGGTGACCGCGTCCCGGCGTACCCGGTCGGGCACCTGGGACATGGGGACGATGGCGCGGTACGCGGTGATGCCGGAGTTGCGCGGCTCGCCGTCGCCGACGAGCTGGCGGCGGATGCGGGAGTGGATGCCGTCGGCGCCGATGACCATGTCGGCGGGGATCCGTTCGCCGGAGTCCAGGTGGACCGCGGCTCCGGCGGCGCTCTGGCGGTAGCCGGCCACCGAGGCGGCCGGGCGCAGCGTGACCCGGGGCAGCCGCCGGGCGGCGTCGAGCAGCCGGCGGTGCAACTCGGCGCGGTGCACCACCACGTACGGGCTGCCGAACCGGCGCTGGTACCGCTCGGTCAACGGCAGGCTGGTCACGTGTGTGCCGGTCACGCCGTCCATGAACCGCAGTTCCGCCATGGCGACCGCCGTCGCCCGGACCTCCGGTCCCACGCCGAGCGCGTCCAGCGCGTGCAGGCCGTTGGGGGCCAGCTGGATGCCCGCGCCCAGCTCGGTGAACTCGGGCTGGCGTTCCAGGACCGTCACGTGATGCCCGTGCGCCGCCACCGCCAGGGCCGTGGCGAGCCCGCCGATGCCGCCCCCGGCCACGACCACCCGCACGGGCGTCCGGGTGCTCATCCGGCCGCGCTGTCCCGGTCGAGCAGCTGCTTGGCCAGCTCCAACCGTTTGATCTTGGTGGTGGCGGTCTGCGGGAGGTCTGCCAGGCGCCGCTGCACCGGACGGGCCATCGGGGGCAGCGTGGCGACCGCGCCGGCCCAGCGGTCGACGTCGATCGGCAGGTCCTCGCTGGTGCAGATCACCGGCACGGGCGGCCCGTCCGGCGCCGGCAGGATGATCACCTCGACGAGTTCGTCCAGCCGGGTGAAGAGGGTGTCCTCGACCGCCAGCGTGCTGCCGAACCCGTCGATCTCGTCGACCTCGCGGTCGAGCAGGTGCAGGCAGCCCCACCGGGTGCGGTAGCCAAGGTCGCCCATCCGCCACCACGAGCCGTGGCGCTGGCCCTCGTACCGCTGCTGCTCGCCGAGGTAGGTGACGATGCGCCCGTCGGTGCGTACCTCGATGTAGCCGGGGTTGTCGCGGGTGGGTGGGCGTCCGTTGCGGCTGACCACCCGGATGTCTGTCATGCCGGGGAACGGCATGCCGACGCAGCGCCCGTCGGCGTCCTCCGGCCGGCGGCGGGTGAACGCGCGGGCCGCGACCGGGCCGACCTCGCTCTGCCCGTAGAGCTGGCCGAACACCGGCTTGGGATGCGCGGAGGCCCCGAGCATGCGCCGGACCGTACGCGGGTGGATGGCGTCGAAGGTGCTGCTGAAGTAGCGCACGGTGGCCAGCGGCGCGCGCGGGTCGTCGGCCAGCCGCTCCCACCGCAGGAACGAGTTGGGGTGGGTCTCCAGCACGCCCGGACGGTGGGTCAGGAACAGGTCGGTGGCCTGGTCCGGGTCGTTGTCGGCGAGCACCAGCAGCGGGAAGCCCCGCAACATCGTGATCGCCAGCGCGGTGAACAGCCGCGAGTGCACGAACGAGACGTGGATGGCGACCGGGCAGCGACGCCGCACCAGCGCGGCGACCGACGCCTGCGGGCGGTAGCGCGCCTGCAGCGTGCGTCCGGTGTGCACCGCCAGCTTCGGCAGCCCGGTGGTGCCGGAGGTGTGGGTGACCAGGGTGGGGTGGTCGGGCGACATGAGGATCGGCGGGACGTTCGGCACACCGGTCAGGGCGCGCAGCGACGTGGCCGACGGGTGGTCACCGGAGGCGAGCAGCACCCCGGCGACCGTGGGGAACACGGTGTCGGACAGTCCGCCGTCGAGGGTGGTGCGGTCGGTCAGCAGGTACGGCCGTCCGACCCGGCGGATCAGGTGGACCACGGTGGTGGCGTCGAGGTGGGGGGAGAGCAGCACCGGCACGGCCCCGATCCGGGCCAGCGCGCACGCGCTCAGCGTGATGTCGAAGTTGTGCGACTTGTAGACCACCACGCGGTCGCCCGGTCGCACGCCAGCGGCGTGCAGGCGGGCGGCCAGGTCGGCGACCAGGCCGGCGACCGCGCCGACGGTGAGCCGCCGGCCGAGTTCCGGCGCCACGTCGAGGTCGTGGTCGAGGGTGATGCTGTTGTCCGGGTGCCGGGCCGCGGCCCGGTCGAAGAGTGTGCCCAGTCGGATGCCGCGATTGGCGATCGTCTGCAGCAACATGTCCGGCTCCTACCGTTCGGTCTCGATAATCGACTTGAGGCGGCGCAGCGTCTCGTGCAGATCGGC
This sequence comes from Micromonospora echinospora, assembly GCF_014203425.1. Lineage (NCBI taxonomy): Bacteria > Bacillati > Actinomycetota > Actinomycetes > Micromonosporales > Micromonosporaceae > Micromonospora > Micromonospora echinospora. The sequence goes on along the minus strand of NZ_JACHJC010000001.1, from coordinate 4,991,565 downwards.
ACCGACTTTTGCGCCCCATTCGGTGACGAAGCGCCGGCGCTCGTCGTCGTCCATGTCTTGGGTGATCTTGCGAATGCCCTCGGTGGGCTGGTCCATCCGGAAGTGGTGCGTCAGCCGGCAGCCGGCGCCCTCCGGGCTCATCCGGAAGGCCCACACGCTGCTCTGGGCGTTTCCCCGGCTGTCCCGCATCGCCCAGCTGAACTCGACGCCGGGGATCGCGGTGTGCACCTGCGACTCCGTGGTCCAGACGCCGCGGACGACCGGCGCCCAGGCGACGACGTCCTCGCCACGCACGTTGTGGCCGCGGAACACCGCCCCGGCGGCGCCGGGACGGCCGCTGATCCACTCGCCTCCGGTGCACTCGGTGCTCCACTCCCGGCACCGCGGAAGGTCACTGACGAGCGCGTAGACCTCGTCCGGAGTGGCGTCGACGACGATTTCCGCCTGCGATTCGAACAGTGGCGTGGTGGTCTCGGTTTCGGCCATGCGGAGAATCGTCGTTATCGGCTTCCCGAAGGGTCAAAGTGTTCGACTCTGATTCATCAGGTTCGACGTCGTCGGCCGCCGGGACGCCTATAATCCGGCGCAGATCTGCGACGCGACTACGGACACGGGAAGAGTCATGCGGGGGAGCAGGGAACAAGGCGCCGCCGTGCCCGGGGACGCGCCGTTACCGGCCGGCTCCGCCGACGACGCCGCGCCCGGAGCGGTCGCCGAGCCGGCGGACGACCCCGAGGTGCCGCACGACGAGAGCGGCCTGCTGCGGGACATCGCCCGTCAGGGCCGGCGGCTGCTCGACGCGCCGGCCGCCTTCGTCGCCGTCGTGTCCGAGGACGGACCGACGATCACGGTACGGGCGGTGGACGGCCCCGACGAGGGCGGCCCGCCGGACCTGCCCGGTCACCACCCCTCCGCCGCGGCGCTGCTGGACGGGTCGCCGCTGTGGTGCGGGGACGCGGAAGCCGGGCCGGCCGCCGCGCCGGTGACCGGACCGGACGACGACGGGCCGCTGCACGCGGTGGTCGCGGTGCGTCTGGGCCACCTGCGCGGATACGCCCCCCGCCGCACCGTGGCCGCGCTGTACCTCGCCGACCGTCGCCCTCGGACGGTCACCGCGGGCGAGCGCGTCCAGTTGACCTCGTTCGCCCGGCTCGCCGGCGCGGCGATGGAGAAGACGCAACTGCTGGACGTCGCGATCGCCCGCCTCTACGGGCTGGAGCAGCAGTCCGCCCGTACCGCCGCCGACCTGGACCGGCTGCGGACGCTGCGCTCGGCGCACTACGGCTTCATCGACCTGGCCGTGGCCCGCGGCGACGCGCGGGCCTTCGTCGTGGAGGCCGACCGGCGCCTCGGCGCGTCGGTGCGGCTGTGCACCGACGACGGTCTCGTGGTCGCCGCGAGCCGGCCTGCCGCCGGCGCCGCCGGACCGGAGCCGGGCGCGCCGGACGGCCGCCGCCTGGTCGTCCCGGTGCTGGCCGGCGACCGGCGGATGGGAGACCTGCTGCTGGAGATGGACAGCCCGCTCGCCGATCCGGACGGGCAGCTCCTGCTCCTGATCGCCCAGGCGGCGGCGGTGATCCTGCGGCAGCTCGACGACAGCCGGGAGAGCCAGGCCCGCCGTGCCCTGCTCAACGAGCTGATCACCACGCCGCAGCCGCCGGGCACGCTGGTCGAGCGGGCCCGGCGCCTCGGCGTGCACCTGGACCGGCCGTACGTCGTGGTGGTGCTGCGGCCGGACGGGGTCAGCCCGCACTGGGCGTCGATGTGGAGCGCGGCGTTCGCCGCCCGTGGTGACGGCCTCTCCGCGCTGCACGACGACGACATCGTGCTGCTGCTGCCGGGTGAGGCCGACCCGGCCGAGATCGCCCGGACGGCCGCGGAGGAGTCGGGTGCGCTGTTCGGCCGGCCGGTGACGGCCGCGGCGTCCGACAGCGGGTCCGGGCCGGAGCGGGTGGCCGTGCGTTACCGGCAGGCGCTGCGCTGCCTCGACGTGATGATCATGATGGAGCTGGCCGGTCGTGGCGTGTCGGTACGGGAGCTGGGCTTCCTGCCGATGCTGCTGGCCGGCCGGGAGGGCATCGACCAGTTCATCGACGCCACCCTCCAGCCGGTGCTCGACTACGACCGGCACCGCGACGGCGACCTCGCCCGCACGCTCGACGCGTACTTCGAGGCCGGCCGCAGCCCGACCAATGCGGCGGAGCTGCTGCACATGCACCCGAACACCGTCACCCGGCGGCTGGACCGGGTGAAGCGCCTGCTCGGCCCGACCTGGCAACTCCCGTCACGGGCGCTGGAGATCCAGCTCGCGCTGCGACTGCACCGCCTGCTCACCGAGCTGTGACGCCGCGCCGTCCGGGACGACCAGGGCCCGGCGCCCGCGCATCTCGCCGTCCTCCACCATCCGGTGCGCCTCCCGCATGGCGGACAGCGGCAGTCGCACCACCTCGCGCGGGCGCAGCCGGCCGGCCGCGAGCAGCCGGTTGATGAAGCCGGCCGCCTCCGCGAGCTCCGCGGTCGTGGCCAGCGAGATGACGAAACCGACTATCGACCTGTCGTTCGTGTACAGCTCGCCGGCGGGTAGCGCCGGCCGGGTCCGCGCCCCCGCGAGCAGCACGATCCGTCCCCGCACGGCGAGTTGCCCGACCGCCAGGTCCAGGTCGTTGGTCCCGGAGGTGTCCAGGTAGACGTGCACGCCGTCCGGGCACGACGCGGAGAGCCGGTCACCGAGGTCGGGCGCGGCGTAGTCGACCACCTCGACCGCGCCGGCGGCCCGGCAGAACGCCTCGTCCCGGGGCGCGGCGGTGGCGACCACGCGCCCGCCGAGCGCCGTCGCCGTCGTGATCAACGCGGCGCCGACGTTGCCGCCGCCACCGCCCACCACCACCGTCTCACCGGGTCGCAGGCGGCCGTGCACCGCCAGCGCCAGGTAGGCGGTGGCGGCCGGATGCAGGACGGTGACCGCCTCCGCCGAGGCCGCCGCGGGCAGCGGGTACAGCCGGTCCGCGGGAACCACCACCTGCTCGGCGGCCGCGCCCTGACGCCCGCCGTGGCCCAGGCTGTTGCACCAGACCCGGTCGCCGGGGCGGAAGCCGGCGACGCCGTCACCGGCGTGCGCGACGACGCCGACCACGTCCCGGCCCACCACGAACGGCAGCGGGACCGGCGTACGGTACGTGCCGGCGCGCACGAACGTGTCCACGTGGTTGACGGTGGTGGCGAGCGTGTCGACGAGCACGTCGGTGGGGCCGGGCCGGGGCGCGGGCAACTCGCCGTACCGGATCCCGGCGGCCGGGCCCAGCCGGTCGACGTAGGCGGCCCGCACTGTCGTCATCGGCGGGCCGGCCCGCCGTCGTCGCTCTGGAAGAACGCCATGCGCGAGGACTGGTCCGCGTACGGGCTCGGTGTCGGCGGCTTGTCCAGGACGATCCCGAACCACCGCCGGTACGCCTCCAGCAGGGCGTCGTCGTCGGTGAGCGTCTCGACGGTCCGGCGGTCGCCGGCGATGACGGTGAGCACGTCGCCCTGCAGGGTGACCCGCCCGTCGGCGGTGGGCAGCGTGCAGAACATGTTCCGCAGGAACGGCGAGTCCGGGCAGGTGCGGTACCACCACAGGTTCTGCCGGAAGTCGGACAGGTCGGCCGGCCCGTCGTAGAACCGGTACTGCAACGCGCCGTTGCGGTACACGTCGACGGCCCCGGGCTCGACCCGCTCGGTGGTGAACCGGCCGTGCGGGTCCACGTACGGCTCGGCGGCGTCCAGCCGGAGCGGGAAACGGCTGTTCTTGCCGAAGCCGACGTCGACCAGCCAGCGGGAGCCGGTCTCCGGAAGGTCCACAGTCAGCATCAGATGATTGTGCGGCCCGTTGAACCGCCCGGAGAGCCAGACGCGCCCCTGGTGCAGGGTCGCCGCGAAACCCAGCGCCCGCAACAGGAAGAACAGCGAGGTGTTGATCTCGAAGCAGCCGCCGCCGCGGCGCTGGCGGACCACCTTGTCCAGCACCCGCTCGTCCATGTAGATCTCGTGGCCCAGGTGGTAGTCGAGGTTCTCGAACGGCACCGTGAAGGTGTGGCGCTCCTGCAGGTCGCGCAGCGCCGCCAGGTCCGGTCGCTCGGGGCGCGCGGCGCCGATCCGGTCCAGGTAGCCCTGCACCTGCTCGTCGGTCAGCACGGCTCAGTCCCGCTCGTACGACATGCGCATCGACTTCTTGACGTGCGGACTCGGCTTCGGCGGCGCGTCCAGCTTGATGCCGAAGTACTTGTCGTACGCCGCCAGCAGGTCGTCGTCGTTGGTGAGCCGTTCGATGCGCCGCTCGTCGCCGTCGATGACGACGAGCTTGTTCTCCCGCAGGATGATGCGCCCGTTCTCGGTCGGCAGCGTGCAGGACAGGTTCTGCAGGAACGGCGAGTCCGGTGAGGTGCGGTACCACCACAGGACCTGCATGCCGTCGGCGGCCACGACCGGCTCGTCGTAGAAGCGGTACTGCAGCGCGTCGGCCCGGTAGACGTCGGTGGCGTTGTCGGCGACCCGCTTGGTGGAGAAGGTGCCGTGCGGGTCCTCCTGCGCCTGCGGCGACTCCAGCAGCAGCGGGTAGCGGCTGCTGCGGCCCAGGCCGACGTCGACGAGCCACCGGTCCGCGCCGATGCGCACCGTGGTCACCGAGTGGTTGTACGGCGGCGTGAACGCATGCCCGAGCCAGACGCGGCCCTGGTGCAGCGTGACGTCGAAGCCCAGCGCCTCCAACAGGTAGTGGAACGCGTTGTTGATCTCACCGCAGCCGCCGCCGCGGTTCTGGTACACGATCTTCTCGACCACCCGCTCGTCGATGAAGATCTCCTTGCCGAGGTGGTAGTCGATGGTCTCGAACGGCACCGTCAGCTCGTGCTGCGCGTGCAGCAGCCGCAGCGCCTCGGCGTCGAGCCGCTCCGGCCGGGCCACACCGATGCGGTTCAGGTACGCGTCGACAAGCGTGTCGTCGAGCATGTGGTCACTCTCCTGTCGAGGGGAAGCGGGCGAACAGCTTCGCCGCGTTGGACCGGTTGACCGCGGCCCACCACGCCGGATCGAGGTCCGCGTGGCGCGCCACTCCCGCACCGATCGAGGCGCCGAAGGACTCGGGCATGAAGGGGTAGTCGGAGCCGACCAGGACCCGTTCCGGGTCGGCGAAGAGCCGCAGTGAGGCGAGCGCGTGCCGGCCGCACATCGCCACGTCGAAGTAGAGGCGGCGGAGCACGGCGAGGGGATCGTCCGGCAGGCGGTCGGCGAGGTCGCCGTTGATGACCGGGCCGTAGGTGAGCCGGTCGGCGTAGTAGCTGACCCCGCCGCCGCCGTGCGGCAGGATGATCCGGAGCTCGGGAAACCGCTCCAACGTCCCGTTGTAGAGCAGCTGCGCCACCAGCCGCACCGTCTCGAACGGGAACTCGTACAGCGACAGCGGCAGCCCGAAGCTGGGCTGGCCGGCGGCCGGCGGCACCGCCGGGTGGACGAAGATCGGCGTGCGCCGCCGCTCGGCCTCGGCCAGCAGCGGATCGAGCCGGCGGTCGCCGACGTAGAGCCCGTCGTAGTTGGTGAGCAGCCCGAGCCCGTCGAGACCGAGCACGTCGATCGCGTGGACGAACTCCGCCACGCAGTCGTCGAGGTGGGGGAAGGGCAGCACCGCGAACGCGCCGAAGCGGCCGTCGCCGGCCGCCACGAACTCGGCCAGGTACTCGTTCAGCCGCCGCGCGAGAGCGCGGCCCCGGGCGCGGTCCAGCGAGGGTACGCCCGGCCACAGGCTGACGATCGCGGCGCGTATTCCCTGCCGATCCATCATGGCGATGCTGCCCGACCGGCTCCAGGTGGGACGGTCGACTCCGGAAAGGACCGTGGAACCGCCCAATTCGCGAAGCTCGGCGGCATAGAAATCGGGAATAATGTGATGGTGCACGTCGATGGCATCCATCCACGGTGACCCGGCCGGACCGATTACGGGTTTGGCGTCCACATCCGCATCGTGGTGATCGGAGCGCGCCTGGCCAAGGCGGTCGGCGCTAATATGTCACGTCGGTTCCGGCGGTTGCCCTGCCCGGTTCGGTTGCCATACATTGACCGCAGGTCTGGTCTGGTGGACCGTCGACACTATTCGCCGCGAAGTCGGTGCCCGTCCTTATCGCAATTCCGCGATCGACGGCTGGTGAAGAAATGGACCTGGCGCATGCTCACTTATTCGCGTGGCGACCGGCCGATCGGTGTGCTCGGCACCGGCTCCTACCTGCCCGGCCGGGTGGTGACGAACGACGAGGCGGCCGAGCACGCCGGGGTGACCGGCGACTGGGTGTTCGAGAAGACCGCGATCCGGCAGCGGCGGTGGGCCAAGCCGGACGAGGCGACCTCCGACCTGGCGATCGGCGCGGCGCGCGTCGCGCTCGCGGACGCCGGCGTCGACGCGGCGGACCTGGCGCTCGTCGTGGTGGCCACCTCGACGCCGGATTCGCCGCAACCCCCCACCGCCAGCGTCGTCGCCCACGAGATCGGCGCCGGCCGGGGCACCGCCGCGTTCGACGTCAACGCGGTGTGCAGCGGCTTCAGCTACGGGCTCGCGGTGGCCGAGCGGCTGGTGACGGCAGCGGGGGACCGTCCGGCGCTGGTGATCGGCGCGGACGTCTACTCGCGCATCCTGTCGCCGCAGGACCGCCGTACCGTGGTGCTCTTCGGCGACGGCGCGGGCGCCGCGGTCATCGGGGTCGGTGGCGCGCACCGGGTCGTGGCCACCCGGCTGCTCAGCTTCGCCGAGGCGCGCGGGCTGATCGGAGTGGCGGCCGGTGGCAGTCGCCTGCCGGCCTCGGAGCAGACGCTGCACGACGGCTCGCACCACTTCCGGATGGACGGCCGCGGGGTGCGCGAATTCATCGACACGCACGTGGTCTCCGGCATCGCGGAGTTCCTGGCCGAGCACGGCGTAGCGCCGCACCGGCTCGGGCATCTGGTGCCGCACCAGGCCAACGGCCGGATCCTCGCCTCGATGGCGGAGCGGCTCGGGCTCCCCTTCGACCGCGTCGCCACCACGTACGCCGCCTACGGCAACACCGGCGCCGCCGCGGTGCCCATCACCTACGACCAGCTGTGCCGCTCCGGCCGGGTCCACGCCGGCGACCTCGTGCTGCTCGCCGCCTTCGGCGGCGGGATGTCCATGGGGATGACACTGCTCCGGGCCGGCTGAGCCGGGGCGGGCGCCGGTGGCCCACGGTCACCGGCGCCCGCCCGCGTCAGGAGGTGCGTCGCAGTGCCGGCTCCGGCCGGCTGTGCATCGCGAGCACTGTGTGCGCCGCCGACGCCAGCGTCACATGGCGGTGCCAGCCCCGGTACGAGCGGCCGGTGAAGTCGCGCAGACCCACCTGGTCACCGGTGGCCTCCAGGTCGTCGGTGACCCGGCGGACGAGCGCCGTCCGGCGGACCAGGTCGGCGAGGCCGATGTCGCCGCGACTGGTCAGCCACAACTGGCCGGGCTCGCGGCGGCCCGGCGCGCTCAACTCCACCAGCAGCAGGGGATCGTGGCTGCGGGTGCTGGGCAGCCGCACCGCGACGGTGCCGGCCAGCACCGGCGGGCTCGCCGTGAGTCCGAAGACCGGCCGGCGCTGGTGCCGCGCGGTCGCCGCCAGGTCACCGGCCGGCTCGGCGGCCGAACCCGCGGCCGGGACCAGCCGCAGGCCGGCGGGCACCCGGATCAGCACCGGCGCTCCGGCGGCCCGCAGCCGGCGGAGCACCGCCTCGACGTCCATCTCCCGCGCGTCCACCACGACCAGCTCGCCGGCCGGTGCCCCCAGTTCCAGGTACGTCTCGACAGTGCAGGCCCCGAGCGACTGGGTGACCGCGTCGTCCGGGATGGCCGCGCGGCGCCGGCGCTTCTCGTCGGACAACCAGTCCTCGTTGAGGTGCAGCCGCCAGTTGACCGGGGTGACGACGCTCGCCGAGGCCGCCCAGAGACCCACCGCGTGCTGCGCGTTCAGGGACTGTCCCAGGCCCGGCGAGTACCGGCGGCCGACGCCTACCGAGTGCGTTCCGGCCTTGCGGATCAGAGTCGGGTGCAGCACCCAGGTCCGTGCCCCGCAGAGCCGGGTGACGTGCCGGGCGAGCGCCCGCCGGACCGGCATCCAGTCCCAGGTCGAGTCGCTGACGAAATGGTGCAGCGCCTGCTCCGCGGCGGGTTCCGTGGAGATCGCGGCGATGTTGCGGATCGACTTGCGTCCCCGGGCCAGCAGTAGCCCGCGGACGTACTCCCGGCCGCGCCGTCGCTGATCACTGCGGGGCAGCCCGGCCAGAATGTCGTCACACAGATCCGTCAGATCCTCGTCCAGCAGCATCCTGCCTCCTCGCGGCGCGGCGGCGAATGCAAACGAGCTTGGAACCCGCGGCGAGGATGGTCGAGGTGCTGCCGGCACCGCCCTCGGGGCCACAGTGGTTGGCCGAGGCGCAAGGTCGCCGGGCGGCCCGCGTGGCGGGCGGCCTTCACTTGCCGATGTGCAGCGCCTCCCGGATGAACATCTGCGCGAAGGTCGGCGCGCCGGTGGTGGTGACCACGTCGATGAACTGACCGACGTGGAGGTCCTCGGTCGCTTCCCGGACGAGCAGGTCGGCCAGGTCGGTACGGGAGGTGAACCGGCCGGGGAGCCGGCGCGGCTCGGCCCGGTAGTCGGTGACGCCGTCACCGTCGAAGAGGCCGGCCGGGCGGACGACGGTCCAGTCCAGACCGCTGTCCGCCACCACCTTCTCCATCCGCGCCATGTCGTCGTAGACGGTGCGTCCCATCTTCAGCAGGATCGGCGCGATGATCTTCTTGAAGGTGAACGTCTCGCCCTCGGCGTGTTCGCCGCTGGTGCCGGTCGACGTCACGCAGACCAGCCGGCGCAGGCCGTGGACCCGCATCGCGGCGATCATGTTGGTGGCGCCCTGCGAGTAGACCCGCACGGTCTCCTTCGTGTACGGCACACCCAGCGTGGAGATCACCGCGTCCTGACCGGCGACGGCGGCATCGACAGCCGCGGCGTCCAGCACGTCCGCCCCCACCACCCGCAGGCTCTCGCCCTGCAGCGGGAAGGACTCCGGGCGCCGGGTCACGGCCGTGACGACGTGCCCCCGGGTCATTGCCATCTCCGTGGCCAGCCGGCCGGTGGGCCCGTTCGCGCCGAACACCACGAGTCTCATCTGGCTTCACCTCTTCGCCGGCGCGAGGGTCGAACGATGGTCCAGCACTCGAACAACGTTCCAGTGCCCGTCCAATGTACTACGCTCACGGGCGGAACAGGCAGATTTCGGGCAAGGCGGGTGACGGGATGGCGGAGCGGAGCCGGAGTCTGTGGCTGCGGACCACGTCCCCCGGGCGGCCCGATCCGCCGCTGACCCTCGAGCGCATCACCGCCGCCGCGGTCGAGCTGCTGGACGAGAACGACGTCGGGCAGCTCACCATGCGCCGCCTCGCCGACCGCCTGGGCGTCGGCACCACCACGCTGTACTGGCACGTGGACACCAAGGAGGACGTGATCGACCTCGCGGTCGACGCGGTGTTCGCCGCCACGCCGCCACCGCCGCCGGGCGACGACTGGCGGGCGGACGTCACGACGCTGCTGACCGAGCGGCGCGCCGCGCTGCTGCGGCACCCGTGGTCGGCGGTGATGCGCCGGCGTCCCGCGGTCGGCCCCGGCTTCCTGGCCTGGATGGAGTTCCTCCAGGCCGCCCTGACCCGCGCCGGGTTCGCGTCGCGGGACGTCACCGCGGCGAGCTGGGTGCTCTACAGCCACGTCCAGGGCTCAGCGGCCAGCCAGGCCACGCTGCGGTGGTCGGCGGAGGAACGCCGGGAGGGCCAGCGGATGCTCGAGCGGCACAGCTCCCGCTATCCCACCCTGGCCGCGCAGCGGCACCTGCTGGACGACGACTGGGACACGAACTTCACGCTCGGGCTGGCGTACGTGCTGGACGGTTTGACCGCCCGCGCCGGAGTCGGCGCCACCTGACCCCGGACACGCCGAACCGGCCCGCGCCGGGCGGGCCGGTTCACGTCGGAGTCAGAGGCCGAACTTCTCCGCCAGCAGCCGGCGGTCCACGTACTTGATCGCCGACGTGGTCTGCTCGCGGCCGATCTTGTACGCGGTGGCCACCTCGACCAGCCGCAGCGCCTGGTACTCGAGGGCGGCGAGGTTGTCCTCGTGGACGTTGTTCGCCTCGTGGCGGGAGACGCTGCACGTGCCGTACGGCGCGCCGTTGTTCGGCAGGCCGAGCACCTCCACGCTGGAGCCGTTCGGGACGATCAGCGAGCCCCAGTGGCAGATGCAGTTGTGCAGCGCCAGGATGGCCGCCTGCTGACCGGCGTGCGGCATCGAGCCGGACGCGAAGACGGACACCACCTTGTTCGCCAGATCACCCGGGATCGCGACCGGTCCGGAGTGGTCGATGAAGTCGAGGATCTGCGGAGCGGGCAGCCCGTAGTGCACCGGAGTGCCGATCATGATGGCGTCCGCCGCGACCAGGTCCGCGAGCGTGGCCACCGGAACGTCGGCGGTCTCGGCGTTGAGCTCGGCGTACGCCTTGTGGTCGAGCACCATCGGACTGGGCAGGTCGGGCACCTTGTAGAGCTGCGCCTCCGCGCCGGCCTTCACCGCCGCCGCCGCGGCGGCAACGGCCATCTGGTAGGTATTCCCGCTGCGGGAGTGGAAGATGATTGCCACCTTGATCACAGGAACGCTCCTCACGAGTCGATGCGCCTGGGCATCGCATGGACCATCTACGGGCATCCTGTCGGCCGCGACCCGCACGGCAAACGGCGCGGATCTTAGTTAGTCACCTCGGCGTCCGCCGGGCCCGCGACCTGACAGAACCGGCTCGTCGCCGTTGACCGGTCCGTCCTGATCCGGGTGTGCTGCGCCCATGTCGAACGCTTCCGAGGAAACGCCCGCCGCACCCACCGACCCCGCCGCGCTCCTGCCCCTGTTCGAGCGCGCGTTCAACAACCGCGATCTCGACCAGCTCGAGCGGCTCTACGAGCCGGACGCCCTGCTGATCCTCGCCCCCGGCACGGTCCTGACCGGCGACGAGAGGCGCGCGCGCAGCCGGGAGGAGCAGCACTTCCTGCCGATCAAGGCCGCCGTCCGCCACCAGTACGTCACCGGCGACATCGCTCTGGTGATCAACGACTACGTCCACGAGGGAACCGGGCCGGACGGCACCCCGCTACGGATCGAGGGCACCGCCGTCGACGTGCTCCGGCGCGGCGCGGACGGCGCCTGGCGCTGCGTCATCAGCAACCCCGCCGGCCTGGGCACCGCCGGTCCCACCGCACCCTGACGACTGTCGACACCGGGCCGCAGTGGCGCCGGTGACCGGCGGGCCGGCTCCCCTCGGCAGACCAGGTGGAGCCGGCCCGCCGAGGGGAGCGACCGCACCGGGCCGTTCCCCCCGTGAGGGCATCCCGGCCGTCGGCCCCGTTCCGCCCCTCGGCCCGATCCGCCTGCCCGTCGCCCGTTCCGCCCGCCTGCCGGCCCGGTCCGGACGGTCAGCCCGTCAGCCGGGCCACGATGTCGGCGGCCGGCCCCGGCACGGCGGACGCGAAACCGGTCCCGGCCCACAGGTTCAGCGCCTCGGCGTCGCCCTGACGCGCCGCCGCGGCCCGGATCGGCGCGGTCAGGTGGTGCACCGCCGGGTAGGCGACCGGCGCCGCCTCGGAGTAGGCGTCGGTGAAGCGGTTGCGCAGGGCCCGCGCCGGATGACCGGTGAACGCCCGGGTGACCACGGTCTGGCGGAAGTCGCCGGAGAGCATCGCGGCGCGTTGCGCCGGCCGGGTGCCGGCCTCGTCGGCGAGCAGGAACGCGGTGCCGCTCTGGACCGCCGCCGCGCCGCCCGCGCGCAGCCGCGCGACATCCTCGGCGGACGACGTTCCGCCGGCCACGACGACCGGCAGATCCGTGACCGCCCGTACGGCGGCGAGAAGTTCCTGCGCCTCGCCCCGCGGCCGGTAGCCGGCCGGATCGGTGGTCGAGGCGTGCCCGCCCGCCGTGCCCGCCTGCGCGACGAGCGCGTCCGGGCCGGCGGCGACCGCCCGGCGGCCCTCGTCGGCCGAGGTGACGGTGATCAGCACCTGGCATCCGGCGTCGCGCAGCGCCCGCACCACGCCCGTCGGCGGTACGCCGAACGCGAAGCTCACGAGCGGGACCGCGTACGCCACCGCCACGTCCACCTTCGCGGCGAAGTGGTCGTCGTCGTGCGGGCGCGGCGGCGGCAGGTCCACCCCGTATCGCTGCGCCTCCGGCAGCAGCAACCGGCGGTACGCCTCCACCGGCGCCGGGTCCGGCTCGGCCGGGGTCGGCACGAAGATGTTGAGCCCGTACGGCACGCCGGCCGCGCGCATGGCGCGTACCTCGTGTTCGACGGCCTCGGGGGACTGGTAGCCGGCGGCGAGGAATCCCACCGAGCCGGCCCGGGCGGCGGCCGTGACCAGCGCCGGGTTCGACGGACCTCCGGCCATCGGGGCGACCAGGAGGGGAGGAAGCAGCTCGGGCATGGCGTGACCCTACGTCGGTTCCGGACGACAGCGAGTGCGGGGAACCCGTCCAAGGGTTCCCCGCACTCTTTGGGGGAAGGGGCTCAGATCCTGGCCGCTTCCTCGACCCCGGCCGGGGGAACCGGGGTCGTCTTCGCCCGCCGTCCGGGCATCCACCAGTTGGCGTTGCCGCACAGCTCCATCACGGCCGGGACGAGGATCATCCGGACGATGGTGGCGTCGACGAACACCGCCACGGCCATGCCCAGGCCGACCTGCTTGACCGAGACGTCGGGACCGAGCATGCCGGTGGTGAAGACGGCGATCATGATGGCGGCGGCCGCCGTGATCACCTTGGCGGTCCGGGCCAGACCACGGGTCACGGCCTGGCGGGTGTCGCCGGTGCGCTCGTACTCCTCGCGGATCCGCGAGATCAGGAAGACCTCGTAGTCCATGGAGAGGCCGAACAGCAGCGGGAACATCATCATCGGCACCCATGTCGTGATCGGCATCGAGGTGGGGAAGCCGAGGGCGGACCCGAGCCAGCCCCACTGCACGATCGCCACCAGCACACCGAAGGAGGCGCCGATGGACAGCAGGTTCATCACCGCCGCCTGCAGCGCGATCGTGACCGACCGCACCAGCACGACCAGCAGCAGCAGGGACAGCAGGATGACCACGGTGATCATCACGGGCAGTCGCGAGCTGGTCTCCTCCGCGAGGTCGATCGCGCCGGCGTTCGGGCCGCCGAGGTAGACCTCGCGGCCCCCGGAGGCCGCGGGCAGCACGTCGTCGCGCAACTTGTGCACCAGGTCCGCGGTGGCCTCGTCCTGGGCGCCGGTACGGGGGAAGGCCATGAAGACGGCGGCCTGCCCATCCTGGCTGATCCGGGGCGGCGTGGCGTACGCGACGCCCTCGGTGCCGCTCACCGCGGCGACGACCGGACCGAGGTCGCTGTTCCCGTCGCCGACCTCGGCGGCGAAGATCAGGGGAGCGCCGTAGCCGGGACCGAAGCCCTCGGACAGGATCTCGTACGAGGTGTAGCTGCTCCGGTCACGGGGCTGGACGCTGGCGTCGGGCAGGCTCAGCCGCATCGACAGCAGCGGCGCGGTCAGCACCAGCAGGGCCGCGGTGGCCAGGAGCGCGGCGGTGACCGGGCGGCGCTGGACGACGCCGGCCCAGCGCTCGGCGAGCGTGCGGCGCTCCTGCTTCGGCGAGTCGGCGTCGGCCTGGCGAAGGGGTCCCCGGCGCGGCACGCGCAGGCCCTGGATCTTGTAACCGGCGAAGCCCAGGAAGGCCGGCATCAGCGTGACCGCGGCGATCATCGTCACCAGCACCGTCGCCGCCGCCCCGAGCGCGACGCCGTTCATCATCTTCTGGCCCATGGCGATCAGGCCCAGCAGCGCGATCATCACGGTGGTGCCCGCGAAGAGGACGGCATGACCGGCAGTGGTGATGGCCTTGACAGTGGCGCTCTCGGGATCGTCCCCCTCCACCAGGCTGTCCTTGTAGCGGGTCAGGATGAACAACGCGTAGTCGATGCCGACACCGAGGCCGATCAGCACGGCGATGAGCACCGTGAAGTCCGGCGAGGGGACCAGGTGCCCGACGAGCTTCATCAGCGCGACCCCGCCGAGCACCGCCAGCAACGCGGTCACGATCGGCAGGCCCATCGCCACGAGCGAGCCGAAGGCGAGGAACAGGATCACCGCGGCGGTCACCACGCCGACCGCCTCGGCCGGGCCCTGTGGGGGCGTCTCCGCCTTCTCCGCCCGCTCTCCGCCCAGCCCCAGCGTCACGCCGTCGCCGGAGGCGTCCTTGACCGTGTCGACGAGCGGCTTGGCCTCTGCCTTCTCCACGTCCATCGAGGTCAGCGGGATCGTCGTCCGGGCGATGCGGCGGTCGGAGGTGACCAGGTTGCGGTCGGCGTAGGGCGACACGATCGGTCCGGTCACCGGTGAGGCGTCCAGATCGGAGATGACCTTCTCGATCTTCTGCCGGGCCGCCGGGTCGTCGATCCCCCGCTCGGCCTTGATGGCCAGGGTGAGGGTGTCCCCCCGCTGCTCGGGGAAGTGCTTCTCGATCAGGGCCTGGGCTCGTGCCGAATGGGAGTCTCCGCCGGAGTAGACGTTGTCCGGGGCGGCGCCGTAGCGGAAGCCCAGGAACGCCAGCGCGATGACGCCGACGATCCAGGTCAGGAGCACCAGTCGACGACGCCGGTAACAGAACCGCGCCAATCCCGCCAGAGCTCCGTCTGTGCGGGGAGTCTCGGTAGGCATCATCTTCTCCTCAAGTCAATAAGCGCTCTACCTAATGGTCGTGAACAGGCACTTCTGTGTCGCCGTACGGATGCAGGCACTTCCTGGTCGCCGCTACCACGGTTGCGGTACTCCATTTGCAGTACACCTGTCGGTATCCGGTCAGCGCCGTATCCTGCGCTTTCTCTGTCGGCAGAGCGTCGCGGTCGCCCGCCGCCCGCCGACGCGCCCGCAGGGCCGGTCGGGCTCGGACCGCCCGGTTCGGCGTCGCGGCTCGGTCGCAGTCTGTTTCACCTGCTCAGAGCGGCTTCCGGGCGTTCGGGCCGTCGGCCGGGGCGGTTCCCCGCGAGGGCTATTTCGGTCATGCGAGAGGGTTCTGCCAATCGTGGCATTGTTTAGTTAAGTCCGATATCAGCGGGATGCTGCCTGATATATGACGGCTACGCCCGGGCCTGCCGGATAGCTATGATGAGCGACGACGGTGATCGATGGCAAATGTGGTTGCAGTGGGGTAGCGTCACCGCCGAGTCCAGGCTTTTCTTGAGCTGTGTGCGCATATTCCGGGGGGATTATGACAACGGGACGGCCGCGGGAGAACCAGGCGACAGACCCAGCACGAAATCCGGTGTGCGCCGCCGGGGGGCCGGCGTCCCAGCCGTGGGGCGGAGGGAGCGACGAGCAGGTCCTGCGCGAGATCCTCGGGGTCGACGTGCACCGCGAGCTGATTGACTTCGCGGGCGGCGCCGGCGGAAATCCGCACCTGGTCGCCGAACTCGCGCGCGGGCTCGCCGAAGAGGGATTGATCCAGGAGAGAAACGGTCGGGCGGAATTGGTGTCCCGGCGAATTCCTCGGCGCGTGCTGAGTTTCGTCATGCGGCGATTGAATGATGTCAGCGCCGGCTGCCAGCAGTTCTTGAAGGTTGCCGCGGCATTGGGCAGATCCTTCATGCTGGAGGACGTTTCGAGAATGCTGGGCCGATCGTCGGCGGCCCTGCTCCCGCCGGTGGACGAGGCGATCGCCTCGGGCTTCGTCGTCGCCGCCGAGCATCAGCTCGCCTTTCAGAGCGACTTCCTGCTGCGCGGCATCATCGAGTCCATTCCCGGACCCGCCCGCGACGCCTTACGACGCGAGGCGATGAGCCTTTCCGGGCGACGGCGCCCGGCGGCCGACCAGAATCGCCGGTTGGACGCGGCGCCTACCGCGCCGGTAAGCGCGACCAGGGAGGACGCCACCGGATCCTGTTCCCGGGCGCACCGCCTGATAATGAACGGGAACGCGAAGGCCGGTATACGCGTCGCCGAGGCGGTTCTCGCCGGCCCGGCCGTGTCGCTCGCCGCCCGGCGTGACGCGGAGGCGTGTCTGGTGCTGGCCGATCTGCTGCTCGGCGGGGAGGGCTGCGACCCGATGACCGAGGCGATCCTGCGCGAACGCGACGCCGAGTCCGGTGACGCCGCGCTGGCGATGGCGCTGACCGCCCGGTCCACCGGGCTGTGGTCGGCGGGAAAGCTGGCGGAGGGCCTGAAGCTGGGACGGGCGGCGGTGCGGGCGGGCTCGGAGGCCGAACCGGTGTGGCGCCTGCACGCCCAGCTCGCGCTCGCCGGGAAGCTCGCGAACCTCCGCGAGTTCGACGAGGCCGAGGCGTTGATCAACGAGGCGGAAGCAGGCCTGCGCGGACTGCCCGCGCCGATCTGGACGGCCGCGACGGCGGTGATGCGGTCCCGGTTGCTGCTCCAGGCGGGGCGGATCGGGGAGGCGCGTCGGGAGGCGGCGCTGGCCACCACCGCCGTGGAGGGGGACGCGGTGCCGATGCTGCGGCCCCTCGCCTACGCGGTGCTCAGCACCGCCTCCTTCTACATGGGGGACCTGCCCGCCGCGATCGAGTACCTCAGGCGGGGGCAGCGGGACGCGGACCGCCAAGTGGTCCTCGACTCGGTGCAGTACTCGTGGGCGGAAGTGCTGATCACGGTCAAGCAGGAAGGCCCGCGGGCCGCCGCCCAGCTACTCGCGGGCAAGCACCACCGCCTGCCGACGCAGCGCCGCCTCTACGTCGAGGTGCCGAGCGCCGCCGCCTTCCTGGTCCTGCTCGCCCGCGACGTGGACGACCGTGACCTCGAACGCCGCGTCCTCGACACGGTCAACGGGCTCGCCGCGGACAACCCCAGGATCCAGGTCGTCAGCCTCACCGCCATGCACGCCCACGCGCTGGCGAACAGCGCTCCGGCGGCCCTGGCGCTCATCATCGTGCAGTCACGGGACCCGATCTCGGTGGCGCTGGCCACCGAGGAACTCGCCAAGCTCTACGCCGCGCAGGCCCAGGCGGGGGGACGGCCGGCGACGCCGGCCCGCGCCGAGGAGGCCGCCACCCCACCGGCGAGCTGCTGGTCGACCCTGTCCGACATGGAGCAGCGGATCGCCTACCTGGTGAGCGTGGGCCTGACGAACCGGCAGATCGCCAAGCAGGTCCACCTGTCCGCGCACACCGTCAACTACCACCTGCGGAAGATCTACCGGAAACTGGGTTTCAACACCCGGGCCGAGCTGGCGCACGCCGCGGCCACGTACTCCAGCCGGGCGGCGATCTACTCCATGAGCGGCGACCAGGACTGGGGCGCCGGTTCCATGACCGGCAAGGCCAGCTGAACCGCATTCCGGCGTCCGCCGGCTGAACCGCGCCCCACCACACGCCGGCCGGTTCAGCCGGCGGACGCCGGCTGGCGTGTGGTGGCCAGCGCCGGCCGGACCGCCTCGTGCGCGATGAAGCAGCGGGTCAGTTCCACCCGGCTGTTGATGTCGAGCTTGGAGAAGACGCGCCGCAGGTGACTGTCGACGGTGTGCGGGGACAGGAACAGCGAACTCGCCGCCTCGCGGTTGGTCATCCCGTCCACGATGGCCCGCACGACCCGCAGCTCCGCGCTGGTCAGGCTCTCCCACCCCGACCGGGGCCGGTCGGGGACCAGCGGGCGGACGTTGTGAGCCGGCAGGACACGCAGCTCGGCCTCCACGCGCTCCAGGTCGCGTCGCGCGCCGCACTCCCGGTAGCCGTCCGTCGCGGCTTCGAGCAGACGGGTGGCCTCGGCCCGGTCCCGGGTGCTGCGGGCCGCGTCCTCCACCGCGCCGGCCGCCGCGAGCGTACGGCCGGCGAGCCGGTGCAGATCCGCGGCCCGCAGCAGCGCCGCCGAATCGTCGCGCAGGAGACCCGCGGCGTGCTCGGCCGCCGCCGCCAGCGACTGGACGAACGGGTTGCCGCGGGCGACGCGCCGGGCGACCTCCACGGCCCGCTCGGCCTCCGCGTCGAGCCCCGCCCGGCGGGCCTGGCGTACGAGCGTCGCCGCGGCGGCCGGCGCCTCGGTGAACAGCAGCGGATCGGGTACGACCTGTCCGGCGACGTTGATCAGCGTCTGCACCATCATCGCCGGACGGCCGCTGGCCGCGTGGAACCGGGCCAGCGCCCAGTCCGTCCGCGCCGAGTCGTCGGCGGATGCCAGCCGCTCGGCCGTCCGCAACTGGTCGCTGGCCGTGGCGAGGTCACCGTGGTGCACGCTCAGGTGGGCCAGGACCAGGCGCGCCGGTACGCAGTCGGCCGGCCGGGAGTGGTCGGCGGCTCGCAGCGCCGCCTCCGCCTCGGCGCGTGCCTCGTCCAGCCGTCCGGCCGCTGCCAGCAGCTCGGCCCGGTGGCCGCGCCAGAGCGACTCCGAGCCGGTGTGACAGGGCTCCTGCGCCAGCGGTCGCACGGTGGCCAGCACCGCCTGCGCCTCGTCGAGCTGATCGGCTGCGCCCAGCGCCCGGACCAGCCAGGTCCACAGCGGCCGCCGGCCGGGCGCGCAGCCCGGCGACTGGTGCCAGGGCTCCGCCTCGGCGAGGGAGGCGCCGCCCAGGTGCTTCGTGGTGTCCGCGAGCGCCCGGTCCAGCTTGGCGCGGTCCAGCTCGCACACGTCGTGGCGGGCCTGCGTCCGCCGCAGGAAGCCGGCCGCCAGGCGGTGGCTGCCGGCGGCCCGCATCCCGTGTCCCAGTTCGAGCACGAGCTGCGCCTCGACGTCCGCCGGAAGGTCGCGGCGGAGGATCACCTCCGCGAGGCGGCCGGCCTCGGCGGCCCGTCCCGCCCCGGCCAGCAGGCGCAGCGCACGGGCCAGCGCTCGTGGCGCCTCGGCGGATCGGTTCTCCAGGTGGGACACGGCGGCCGCCACCACTTCGTCGCACCCGCACCGGCCCGAGCGCGGCTCCGCCGTCGCGGCGGGCGTGGCCGCGTCCGGCGCGGAGCGCGTGACGCGTACGCCGGCGGGGGAGTGGGGCGTCACGGGCCGCGGATCGGGCCGCCCGCGCCGGACCGGGTCGCCCGCCGCCGGTGCCGGCGCGGATCCGGGCGCGGCACGCTCCGGTTCCGGGTACGCGGCGTGGCGAAGCGCCTCTCCGAGCACCGGGTGGGCGAAGGTCAGCTCCGCTCCGTCGCGTCGTATCAGCCCGACCCGCACCGCCTCGTCGATCGCGGCGGACACGTCGGCGGCCGACCCGTCCAGCAGGCCCGTCACCCGGTCGACGGGGAACGTGTGGCCGTGCCGGCCGCCGGCCGCGAGCAGGCGCCGCAGCGAGGGTGGCAGCTCCTCCAGCAGCGCGCGTACGCCGGCGAGGACACCGTCGGGCAGCTCGTCGGACACCACCGACGCCGCCCCGTCCACGATGATCATCTGGCCGGCCTTGATGAACGCGCTGAAGACGATCTCCATCACCTTCGGGTTGCCGCCGCAGCGGGCCGCCCAGCGCAGGACGGAGGCGTCCGGCCGGGCGCCGAGGATGCCGGCGCACAGGTCGGCCACCGCCTCCTCGCCCGGCTCGCGCAGCCGTACCCGTACCGCGACGTGCTCGGCCAGCCAGTCGACGGCGTGCTGAGCGATCGACCCGGCGGCGACCGGCCGGCGGGCCAGCAGCCAGAGCACCGGCGAGGACGCCAGCCGCGGCACGAGTCCGCGCAGGGCCAGGGCACTGACGTCGTCGATGCGCTGGGCGTCGTCCAGGGCGACCACGAGCGGGCGCCGGCGTGCCGCGACCTCGACCAGATCGCCGACCCGGTCGATCAGCCAGAACGGGTTGGCACCCGGCAGGGCGAGCTGCTCGACAGCCGCTTCGCCGGGCATCGCGTGGCGCAGGAAGTTGACGAGCAGGTGTACGGGCACCGGCTGATCCGTCACGCTTGCCCGCCCGGCCACCACTGTCAGCCCGCGGGCCGCCGCCTCCAGGCCGGTGACCTTCAGCAGGTGGGTCTTGCCGATGCCGAACGGCCCGTCGACGACGACGCAGCCCCCGGATCCCCGCATGGTGGCGTCGAGCAGTTCCCCCAATGAGGACAATTCCTGCCCGCGCCCCGCCATGCGATTCATGATGACCATCCCGTTTTCCTCTGCTGAATCGTCCGACGTGCGCCGCGAGCCGATGTCCCACCGCGTTCGACCGTCCGTTCTGGACAGTTGAACGCCGAACCGGGGCGGGCTACTCAGTTATACGGGATCTGCGGCCGTTCGTCGGCGACGTCGCTGGCAGCGCGCACTACTCGCGTGAGTAGTGGGCAGGGTGTCGGGCCGCGATTACTGTCAGGCCATGCCGGACTCGGCGTGCCGGCGCGGACGAAATGGCGACGCCGATGGGGAGATCGGCGTCGTTTCCGCGCCGGCGCAAACGTCCGGAACGGAATCGACTAATCGCCGCTCGACGCGACTGGTCCAGCGAATCCAGGGGAGTCCGAGATGCGTGAGTGTAATGGTGACTGCCGTCTTGATCGGGAGACGCGGGCATGACCGTCGGATATCTCGGTGCGGTCACCGACTCGGCGCCCGTCGACGCCGCGCTGCGAGACTTCTTCGCCGAGCGCCGCGCCGAGGCACGCGAGCTCGGCGACGACTTCGCGGCCCTGGTCGCCGAGCTGGAGAGCTACGTCCTGCGGGGCGGCAAGCGCATCCGGCCCGCCTTCGCCTGGCTGGGCTGGATCGGCGCCGGCGGCGACCCGGAGGACCCGGTGGCGACCGCGGTGCTGAACGCCTGCGCCGGGTTCGAGCTGCTGCACGCGTCCGGCCTCATCCACGACGACATCATCGACGCGTCGCAGACCCGCCGCGGCCATCCCGCCGCGCACGTCGCGTACGCCGAACGGCATCGGGCGCGGCGCTTCTCCGGTGACCCGGGAACGTTCGGCACCGGCACCGCCATCCTGATCGGAGACCTCGTCCTGATCTGGGCCGACGTCCTGGTCCGCGCCTCCGGCCTGCCGGCCGACGCGCACGTGCGGGTCTCGCCAGTGTGGTCGGCGGTGCGCTCCGAGGTCATGTACGGCCAGCTGCTCGATCTGATCAGCCAGGTGAGCCGGAGCGAGGACGTCGACGCGGCGCTGCGCATCAACCAGTACAAGACCGCGTCGTACACGGTGGAGCGGCCACTGCAGTTCGGCGCGGCGATCGCCGACGCGGACGACGCCCTCTTCGCGGCCTACCGCGCCTTCGGCGCCGACGTGGGCATCGCCTTCCAGTTGCGCGACGACCTGCTCGGCGTGTTCGGCGACCCGGTGGTGACGGGCAAGCCGTCCGGCGACGACCTGCGGGAGGGCAAGCGGACGGTCCTGCTCGCCACGGCGCTCAAGCGCGCCGACGAACGGGACCCGGACGCGGCGGCCTACCTGCGGGCGAAGGTCGGCACGGACCTCGCGGACGAGGAGATCGCCCGCATCCGCGGCATCTTCCGCGACGTCGGTGCGGTCGAGGAGATCGAGCGGCAGATCTCGCAGCGCACCGACCGGGCGCTGGCCGCGCTGGAGGCGAGCAGCGCCACCGCCCCCGCGAAACATCAGCTCGCCGACATGGCGATCAAGGCCACCCAGCGGGCCCAGTGATGTCCACGGAGCCGGTGACCGTCGTCGCCCGTGGCGTTCTCGACGACCGGGGTGACGGGCCGGGCCGCCTCGGCACCGGCCGCGCCCACGGCAAGGCCATCCTGCTGGGCGAACACGCCGTCGTGTACGGCGCTCCGGCGCTCGCCGTCCCGGTGCCGCAACTGACCGCCGTGGCGAAGGCGCGGCGGGCCGGCGGCGACGGCGGCGACGAGATCTCCTTCGCCATCGCCGGGCTGGAGAGCCCGGAGGTGACGTCGCTTCCGACCGACGGCCTGCAACATCTGGTGACGGAGTTCCGGCAGCGGGCCGCCGTCACCGAGCCGATGCGCGTCGACGTGCTCGTGGACTGCGCCATCCCGCAGGGCCGAGGGCTCGGGTCGAGCGCCGCCTGCGCCCGCGCCGCGGTGCTGGCCCTCGCGGACGCGTTCGACCGCCGCCTCGACGCCGCCACGGTGTTCGATCTCGTGCAGACCTCGGAGAACGTGGCGCACGGCCGGGCCAGCGGCATCGACGCCCTGGCCACCGGTGCGACCGCGCCGCTGATCTTCCGCAACGGCGTGGGCCGGGAACTGCCGGTCGCCATGGCGGGCACCGCGCGTACCGCGCGACGGTCGGACCCGGCCGGCTTCGACGCGGTGCTCGTCATCGCCGACAGCGGCGTCAGCGGCAGCACCCGGGACGCGGTGGAGTTGCTGCGGGGCGCCTTCGAGCGCTCCCCGCGCACGCGCGACGAGTTCGTCAGCCGGGTGACCAGCCTGACCGAGGCCGCGGCGCACGACCTGCTCCAGGGCCGGGTCGCCGACTTCGGCGCGCGGCTGACCGAGAACCACCGGCTGTTGCGCGAGGTCGGCATCAGCACCGGACGGATCGACCGGATGGTCGACGCCGCGCTCGCGGCGGGCAGCCCGGGCGCCAAGATCAGTGGCGGTGGCCTGGGCGGCTGCATGATCGCGCTGGCCCGGGACCGCCGGGAGTCCGCGGCGGTGGTGCGGAGCGTCCAGCAGGCCGGCGCCGTCCGCACCTGGGCCGTCCCGATGGGGAGGTTCGCCGGCCATGACGACTGACCACCGGGCGGAGCCGTCCGCGCCGGCGCTCAACCGGCCGGCGACCGCCGTGGCCCATCCGAACATCGCGCTGATCAAGTACTGGGGCAAGCGCGACGAGCAGCTGATGATCCCGTACGCCGACAGCCTGTCGATGACGCTCGACGTCTTCCCGACCACCACCACCGTCCGGATCGACAGCGGGGCGGCGGCCGACGAGGTCGTCCTCGACGGCTCGCCCACCGACGGCGAACGGCGACAGCGCGTCGTCACCTTCCTGGACCTGGTACGGAAGCTGGCCGGGCGCACGGAACGGGCCTGCGTCGACACCCGCAACTCCGTGCCCACCGGCGCCGGCCTGGCGTCCTCGGCGAGCGGATTCGCCGCCCTCGCCCTCGCCGGCGCCGCCGCGTACGGCCTCGACCTGGACACCACCGCGCTGTCCCGCCTGGCCCGGCGGGGATCCGTGTCGGCCTCCCGGTCGGTCTTCGGCGGCTTCGCGATGTGCCACGCGGGCCCCGGCGCCGGGGCCGCCGCGGACCTCGGCTCCTACGCCGAGCCGGTGCCGGTCGCGCCCTTCGACGTCGCGCTGGTGATCGCGATCGTCGACGCCGGGCCGAAGGCGGTGTCGAGCCGCGAGGGGATGCGGCGAACCGTCCGGACCTCCCCGCTCTATCCGTCGTGGGTCGCCTCCGGCCGCGCCGACCTGGCCGAGATGCGGGCCGCGCTGCTCCAGGCAGACCTGGACGCGGTCGGCGAGATCGCCGAACGCAACGCCCTCGGCATGCACGCGACCATGCTGGCCGCCCGGCCGGCGGTGCGCTACCTGGCGCCGGTCACGGTGGCCGTGCTCGACAGCGTGCTGCGCCTGCGCGCCGACGGCGTCTCCGCCTACGCCACGATGGACGCGGGACCGAACGTCAAGGTGCTCTGCCGCCGCGCGGACGCCGACCGGGTTGCCGACACCCTGCGCGACGCCGCGCCGGGCTGCGCCGTGGTCGTCGCCGGACCGGGGCCGGCGGCCCGGCCGGACCCGGGCAGCCGGCCGTGACCGGTCCGGGCGCCGTGCGCCACCACGCGCCGGGCAAGCTGTTCATCGCCGGTGAGTACGCGGTGCTGGAGCCGGGCCACCCGGCGCTGCTGGTGGCGGTCGACCGGGGAGTGGACGTCACCGTCTCCGGCGCCGACGCCCACCTCGTTGTCGACTCCGACCTCTGCCCGGAGCAGGAGTGCCTGCGGTGGCAGGACGGCCGGCTCGTCGGCGCGGGCGACGGGCAGCCGGCGCCCGACGCCCTCGGCGCCGTGGTCTCGGCGATCGAGGTGGTCGGCGAACTCCTGGCCGGGCGAGGGCTGCGCCCGCTGCCGATGCGGGTGGCGATCACCAGCCGGCTGCACCGGGACGGCACGAAGTTCGGCCTCGGGTCGAGCGGGGCGGTGACAGTCGCCACGGTGACCGCAGTGGCCGCGTACCACGGGGTGGAGCTGTCGCTCGAATCGCGGTTCCGGCTGGCGATGCTGGCGACGGTGCGCGACGGCGCCGACGCCTCCGGCGGTGATCTGGCCGCGAGCGTCTGGGGCGGCTGGATCGCCTACCAGGCGCCCGACCGCGCGGCCGTGCGCGAGATGGCGCGGCGGCGCGGCGTCGAGGAGACGATGCGCGCGCCCTGGCCGGGCCTGCGGGTCCGGCGGCTGCCACCACCGCGTGGCCTCGCGCTGGAGGTGGGCTGGACCGGCGAGCCGGCCAGCAGCAGCTTGTTGACCGGGCGGCTGGCCGCCTCCCGGTGGCGGGGCAGCCCGGCGCGGTGGAGCTTCACCAGCCGTAGCCAGGAGTGTGTGCGTACCGCCATCGACGCGCTGGAACGGGGAGACGACCAGGAACTGCTGCACCAGGTCCGGCGGGCCCGGCACGTGCTTGCCGAGCTGGACGACGAGGTCCGGCTCGGCATCTTCACCCCCCGGCTGACGGCGCTGTGCGACGCCGCAGAGACCGTCGGCGGCGCGGCCAAACCGTCCGGCGCCGGTGGCGGGGACTGCGGCATCGCGTTGCTGGACGCCACCGCCGCGACGCGGACCACGCGGCTGCGCGAGCAGTGGGCCGCCGCCGGGGTGCTCCCCATGCCGATCCAGGTCCATCAGACGAACGGGAGCGCGCGATGATCGCCAACCGCAAGGACGACCACGTCCGGCTCGCCGCCGAGCAGCAGGGCCGGCTCGGCGGTCACCACGAGTTCGACGACGTGTCCTTCGTGCACCACGCTTTGGCCGGCATCGACCGGTCGGACGTCTCGCTGGCCACGTCGTTCGGCGGCATCGACTGGCCGGTGCCGCTGTGCATCAACGCGATGACCGGCGGCAGCACCAAGACCGGTCTGATCAACCGGGACCTGGCGATCGCGGCCCGGGAGACCGGCGTACCCATCGCCACCGGGTCGATGAGCGCCTACTTCGCCGACGAGTCGGTGGCCGAGACGTTCAGCGTGATGCGCCGGGAGAACCCCGACGGGTTCATCATGGCCAACGTCAACGCCACCGCCTCCGTCGAACGGGCCCGGCGGGCCGTCGACCTGATGCGGGCCGACGCGCTGCAGATCCACCTGAACACCATCCAGGAGACGGTGATGCCGGAGGGGGACCGGTCGTTCGCCGCCTGGGGGCCGCGGATCGAGGAGATCGTCGCCGGCGTCGGTGTGCCGGTGATCGTCAAGGAGGTCGGCTTCGGGCTCAGCCGCGAGACGCTGCTGCGGCTGCGGGACATGGGCGTCCGGGTGGCCGACGTCGCCGGCCGCGGCGGCACGAACTTCGCGCGCATCGAGAACGACCGGCGGGACGCCGCCGACTACTCCTTCCTGGACGGGTGGGGACAGTCGGCACCCGCCTGCCTGCTGGACGCCCAGGGCGTGGACCTGCCCGTGCTGGCCTCCGGCGGCATCCGCAACCCGCTCGACGTGGTCCGTGGGCTGGCGCTCGGCGCCGGCGGGGCCGGGGTGTCCGGACTGTTCCTGCGCACGCTCCTGGACGGCGGCGTGCCGGCGCTGCTGTCGCTGATCTCCACCTGGCTCGACCAGATCGAAGCCCTGATGACCGCCCTGGGCGCGCGGACCCCGGCCGACCTGACCCGCTGCGACCTGCTGATCCAGGGTCGGCTGAGCGCGTTCTGCGCGGCCCGGGGCATCGACACCCACCGCCTCGCCACCCGCTCCGGCGCCACCCACGAGATGATCGGAGGCATTCGATGAACGACGCGATCGCCGGTGTGCCCATGAAATGGGTAGGTCCCGTGCGGATCTCGGGAAACGTGGCGCAGATCGAGACGGAGGTTCCGCTCGCCACGTACGAATCGCCGCTCTGGCCGTCCGTCGGCCGGGGCGCGAAGATCTCCCGGACGGTCGAGGCGGGCATCGTCGCCACGCTCGTCGACGAGCGCATGACCCGCTCCGTGTTCGTACGCGCCAAGGACGCGCAGACCGCCTACCTGGCCTCGCTGGAGGTCGACGCGCGGTTCGACGAACTGCGTGACATCGTGCGCACCTGCGGCAGGTTCGTCGAGCTGATCGGGTTCCATCACGAGATCACCGCGAATCTGCTGTTCCTGCGGTTCAGTTTCACCACCGGTGACGCGTCCGGGCACAACATGGCGACGCTGGCCGCCGACGCGCTGCTGAGGCACATCCTGGACACCATCCCGGGAATCTCGTACGGCTCGATCTCGGGCAACTACTGCACCGACAAGAAGGCCACCGCGATAAACGGCATTCTCGGCCGGGGCAAGAACGTGGTCACCGAACTGGTCGTGCCGCGGGAGATCGTCCACGACAGCCTGCACACGACGGCGGCGGCGATCGCCCAGCTGAACGTGCACAAGAACATGATCGGCACGTTGCTCGCCGGCGGCATCCGCTCGGCCAACGCCCACTACGCGAACATGCTGCTCGGGTTCTACCTGGCGACGGGTCAGGACGCCGCGAACATCGTCGAGGGCTCCCAGGGCGTGACGGTCGCCGAGGACCGCGACGGCGACCTCTACTTCTCCTGCACGCTGCCCAACCTGATCGTGGGCACCGTCGGCAACGGCAAAGGGCTCGGCTTCGTCGAGGAGAACCTGGAGCGGCTCGGCTGCCGCGCCTCGCGTGATCCGGGCGAGAACGCCCGGCGGCTCGCGGTCATCGCGGCCGCGACGGTGCTCTGCGGCGAGCTGTCCCTGCTCGCCGCGCAGACCAACCCGGGCGAGCTGATGCGGGCGCACGTCCGGCTCGAACGCCCGACCGAGACCACGAAGATCGGAGCCTGACGATGGCCGAGAGACCCGCCGTCGGCATCCACGACCTGTCCGCCGCGACGGCGCATCACGTGCTGACACACGAGACCCTGGCCGCGAGCAACGGCGCCGACGTGGCCAAGTACCACCGTGGCATCGGGCTGCGGGCGATGAGCGTGCCCGCCCCGGACGAGGACATCGTGACCATGGCTGCCGCCGCCGCCGCGCCGGTGGTCGCCCGCCACGGCACCGACCGGATCCGGACCATCGTGTTCGCCACGGAGTCGTCGGTCGACCAGGCGAAGGCGGCCGGGATACACGTCCACTCCCTGCTCGGCCTCCCCTCGGCCACCCGGGTGGTCGAGCTGAAGCAGGCCTGCTACGGCGGTACGGCGGGGCTGCAGTTCGCCATCGGCCTGGTGCACCGTGACCCGTCGCAGCAGGTCCTGGTGATCGCCAGCGACGTGTCGAAGTACGCGCTGGGTGAGCCCGGCGAGGCGACCCAGGGCGCCGCGGCGGTCGCCATGCTCGTCGGCGCGGACCCGGCGCTGGTACGCGTCGAGGACCCGTCGGGCATGTACACCGCCGACGTCATGGACTTCTGGCGGCCGAACTACCGCACCACCGCCCTGGTCGACGGGCACGAGTCCATCTCCGCCTACCTGCAGGCGCTGGAGGGCTCGTGGAAGGACTACACCGAGCGCGGCGGTCGCACCCTGGACGAGTTCGGGGCGTTCTGCTACCACCAGCCGTTCCCGAGGATGGCCGACAAGGCGCACCGGCACCTGCTCAACTACTGCGGGCGCGACGTCGACGACGCGCTGGTCGCCGGGGCCGTCGGGCGCACCACGGCGTACAACGCCGAGATCGGCAACAGCTACACCGCGTCGATGTATCTCGGGCTCGCGGCACTGCTCGACACCGCCGACGACCTGACCGGCCGGACCGTCGGCTTCCTCAGCTACGGGTCCGGCAGCGTCGCCGAGTTCTTCGCCGGCACTGTCGTGCCCGGGTACCGCGCGCACACGCGACCCGACCAGCACCGCGCGGCGATCGACCGGCGGCAGGAGATCGACTACGCGACGTACCGGGAGCTGCACGAGCACGCCTTCCCGGTCGACGGCGGCGACTATCCGGCGCCGGCGGTGACCACCGGGCCGTACCGGCTGGCCGGGCTCTCCGGTCACAAGCGCGTCTACGAGCCGCGATAGGACCGGCCACGCCGGCCGCCCTGACCGAACGAACCATGCTTGGAGGATCGATGTCCGGAACTCCCGAGGTGGCCGAGCTCTACTCGACCATCGAGGAATCGGCCCGGCAGCTGGACGTGCCCTGTTCGCGCGACCGGGTCTGGCCCATCCTGTCCGCGTACGGCGACGCGTTCGCCCATGCCGAGGCGGTGGTCGCCTTCCGGGTGGCGACCGCGCTGCGTCACGCGGGCGAGCTGGACTGCCGGTTCCGGACGCATCCGGACGACCGGGACCCGTACGCCTCGGCGCTCGCCCGGGGCCTCACCCCGCGCACGGACCACCCCATCGGCACGCTGCTCTCCGAGGTCCACCGGCGCTGCCCGGTGGAGAGTCACGGCATCGACTTCGGGGTGGTCGGCGGCTTCAAGAAGATCTACGCGGCCTTCGCCCCGGACGAGCTTCAGGCGGCCACGGCGCTCGCCGGCATTCCGGCGATGCCCCGCAGCCTCGCCGCGAACGCCGACTTCTTCACCCGGCACGGCCTCGACGACCGGGTCGGCGTGCTGGGATTCGACTACCCGGCCCGGACCGTGAACGTCTACTTCAACGACGTGCCGCGTGAGTGCTTCGAGCCGGAGACCATCCGGTCGACGCTGCGGCGGACCGGGATGGCCGAGCCGAGCGAGCAGATGCTCCGGCTCGGCGCCGGGGCGTTCGGGCTCTACGTCACGCTGGGCTGGGACTCCCCGGAGATCGAGCGGATCTGCTATGCCGCGGCGACCACGGACCTGACCACGCTTCCGGTACCCGTGGAACCGGAGATCGAGAAGTTCGTGAAAAGCGTTCCGTACGGCGGCGGGGACCGGAAGTTCGTCTACGGCGTGGCGCTGACCCCCAAGGGCGAGTACTACAAACTCGAGTCGCACTACAAATGGAAGCCGGGCGCGGTGAACTTCATTTGACACACCGGCCGGTTCCGCCGCCGGGCCGGGGTGACACGGGGCCGGAGAACGCGCCGGGCGGCGGAACCGGGATCAATGCCTGTTCGCTCGGGTTCAACACTGGCGCGCTCCGCTAAAGTGCGAGCATGACGACTGGACTGTCCAGTGTGTGGGCCCGGGTGAAGAACTGGGTCGTCGCGGTAGCTGTGGCGGCGGTGCTGATGATCAGCGCGCTGGCCGGTGACCACCCCGCCCCCGAGGGCCTCGGTCTGCTCGGCTTCGCGCTGGTGACGGCGAGCGGCCTGGCGCTGGCCGCCAGTCGTCGGGCCCCGGTCGCCGTGCTGGTCGCCACCGGGCTGTGCGTGGTGGGCTACAACGCGATCGGCTTCGGGGTGCCCGCCATCGCGTACCTGTTCGCGGTCTACGCGGCGGTCCGGGCCGGGCACCGGCTCGTCACGCTCGGGGCGAGCGCCGCCCTGCTCGTCGTGCTGCCGCTGGCGATCATGGTCTCGCCCGCGGACGGCGCCCTCAAGGAGGCGCTCGCGCAGTCGCGGGGCGTGCTGGAACTGGCCTGGCTGATCGCCGCGGCGGCGGCCGGCGAGGCGCTGCGGCAGGCCGAGCGGCGGGCGGACGAGGCGGAACGGACCCGCGAGGAGACCGCCCGGCTGCGCGCGACCCAGGAGCGGCTGCACATCGCACGGGAGCTGCACGACTCGCTCACCCACCAGATCTCGATCATCAAGGTGCAGGCGGAGGTGGCGGTCCACCTGGCCCGTAAGCGGGGCGAGCAGGTGCCGGAGTCGCTGCTGGCGATCCAGGAGGCCGGCCGGGCGGCGACCCGGGAGCTGCGCGCGACCCTGGAGACGCTGCGTGACCTGACCAAGTCCCCGTCGCACGGGCTCGACCACCTCCCGGAGCTGCTGGCCGGGGCCGAGAAGATCGGTCTGGCCACCACGCTGACCATCGAGGGCGACCAGCGGGACGTGCCGGAGGCGGTGGGCCGCACCGCGTACCGGATCGTGCAGGAGTCGCTCACCAACACCGCCCGGCACGCCTCCGCCGCGGCCGCCGCGGTCCGGATCGACTACCGCCCGGACGCGCTGAGCATCCGGATCGACGACGACGGTACGGCCCGGCCGGGCGCCGCCCCGGTGCCCGGCGTCGGGCTGCTGGGGATGCACGAGCGCGTCCTCGCGCTGGGCGGCCGGCTGCGGGCGGAACCCCGCACCGGCGGCGGCTTCACCGTCCAGGCCGAACTCCCGGTGGTGCGCGTCCCATGATCAGGATCATGCTGCTCGACGACCAGCCGCTGCTGCGCAGCGGGTTCCGCGCGCTCCTCGACGCCGAGGACGACATCGAGGTGGTGGCCGAGGGCGGGAACGGCCGGGAGGGCCTGGCGCTGGCCCGGCAGCACCTGCCCGATCTCGCCCTGATCGACATCCAGATGCCGGTCATGGACGGCGTCGAGACGACCCGGCAGATCGTCGCGGACCCGGCGCTGACCGGGGTACGCGTCGTCATCCTCACCAACTACGGCCTCGACGAGTACGTCTTCCACGCGCTGCGCGCCGGCGCCACCGGCTTCCTGGTCAAGGACATCGAGCCGGACGACCTGCTGCACGCCGTGCGGGTCGCCGCGCGCGGTGACGCGCTGCTCGCGCCGTCGATCACCCGGATGCTGATCAACAGGTACGTGTCGGAGCCGCTCTGCGCGGACGTCACACCCGGCATGGAGGAGCTGACCAACCGGGAACGCGAGGCGGTCGCCCTGGCCGCCCGGGGCCTGTCCAACGACGAGATCGCCGATCGAATGGTGATCAGCCCGCTGACCGCGAAGACCCACGTCAACCGCGCCATGACCAAGCTGCAGGCCCGCGACCGCGCCCAGCTGGTGGTGTTCGCCTACGAGTCCGGTCTGGTGTCACCCGGCAATCGCTGACCGGGCAGCCCGCCCGGTCTGTCGCCTCGGCAGTGCTGCGGCTGCGGTATGCGGCTGCTCCCCGCGCAGACGCCGGAGCCCGCCGATACCGTCACCGCAGTAGATCGATTGTCTCCTTCGGCATGACGACCCGTAGCGGGGTCGTTACCTACGCTGGCGCAGATGCCTGTTCCCGCAGCCGAAGGGGCTTCCATGTTCATCCGTCGTTTGCTCACCGCCGCCGCAGTCGGCGTCCTCGGTGGGCTCGCACTCGTCGCACCGGCGGCCGCCCAGGTGACGGCCGCCGACGGTGACGGTGGTTCCGGCCGCGCCGGATCCGTGCTGGCGCTCGCGCTCGCGTTGCTCGGCCTCGTCCTGGGCGGGTGGGCGTTGCGCTCCGCGGGGCGCGGTGGCGGTCGTGGCAACGCGATCGCCGCGCTGGTGCTCGCGGTGGCCGGCCTGATCGCCGGCGTGGTCGCCCTGGCCGGCTCCGACGGTGGTGTCGGCAGCGGCAACGGCCGTGGCGGCGCCATCGTGGCCGTCGTGCTGGCGCTGATCGGGATCGCCGTCGGCGGCCTGGCATTCACCCGCTCCCGGCGCGCCGCCTGACCGGCGCTGCCGACCGAACACCCCGGTGACCCAACCGAACCCGAAGGGGAGTCCCATGCGCAAAGTGTTCGCCGGACTGGCAGCGTTCCTGCTGCTCGTGCTCGTGGTGCAGTTCTTCCTGGCCGCCAGCGGCGCGTTCAGCAGCGAGGCCAACGAGGAGGCGTTCCGCCCCCACCGGATCCTGGGCCTGGGGAGCATCCTCGTCGCCGTGGTGCTGACGGTGGCCGCCGCTGTGATGCGGATGCCCGGCCGGATCATCGGCCTGTCCGGCCTGGTCGCCGGGCTGGGAATCCTGCAGGCCCTGATCGCGGTCATCGCCAAGGCGTTCGGCGACTCGGCCGTCGGCCGGTACGTGTTCGGCCTGCACGCGGTCAACGGACTGGTGATGGTGGCCGTCGCCCGCGTCATCCTGCGCAGCGTCCGGGCGGCGCCGGACACGACCACCACGTCCGGCGTGGACACGACGGTCACCGGTCCGGCGGCCGACTCGGCGCGAACGGCGTCATGAGCACGCTCCAATGGATCCTCGTGGACCACGTCGTGGCGCTGCTCGGTGTCGCGACGTGGTTCGCAACCGGTGTCACGGCAGCTCTCGGCCGCCACCGGATCGCGTTGGCCCTCCTCGGCGCCGCGGTGCTGGTGACCGTCGCCCGCCTGGGCACCGTGGCGCTGCTGGCCGACCGCGGCTGGTGGTTCGTCCAGGAGAAGGTTCTGCTGGGGCTGCCGATGCTCGGCGCCGCGGGGCTCGTCGCGGTGCTCCTGGCCGGCCCGCGCCTGCTCGCGGCCCGGCAGTCACCGGCGGCGGGCCTGCCGGCCGGCGCGCTGGTCGCGGTGCTGACCGCCGGCTTCGCCGCGCTGGCCGGCCTGGTGGTGACGTTCACCGCCGGGTACCCGCTGACGTGGAGCACCGCGCTGATCGCCGTCGCCCTCGTCTGCGCCGCCGCGCTGCTCACCGCGCGGGTGGTCGGACGACCCGCCGCGCCGGCCGCGGAGGCCGGCTCCCCGGAGCACACGCCGGCGGCGGCCGGGCCCACGGCGCTGTCCCGCCGCCGGTTCCTCGGCGTGGCCGGGGGAGTGGTCGCGGCGGGCGCCGGCGCCACCGGCGTCGGCCTGCTCTTCCGCGACCCCGAGGCGATGGTCACCGGAGGCGGCCCCGGACACGCCGGCGGCACCCGCCCGCAGGTCTCCGTGGCGGACCTGCGCGGCCCCGGCGCTCCGGCGGCGCGCGGCACGGCGCGACGCCACGTGCTCACCGCCCGGACGGGCACCGTCACAATTCCGTCCGGACGTGCTATCGATGCCTGGAGCTACGAGGGCCGGCTGCCCGGGCCGGCCATCACCGCGACCGAGGGCGACCTGATCGAGGTGACGCTCCGCAACGCCGACATCGAGGACGGCGTCACCGTGCACTGGCACGGGTACGACGTGCCGTGCGGCGAGGACGGCGCGCCGGGCGCCACGCAGCACGCCGTGCAGCCCGGCGGCGAGTTCGTCTACCGGTTCCAGGCCGACCAGGTGGGGACGTACTGGTACCACACCCACCAGGCGTCGCACCCCGCCGTGCGCAAGGGGCTGTACGGGACGCTCGTCGTGACGCCGCGCGAGGACCGGCCGGAAGCGGAGCGCGGGCTGGACCTGACGCTGCCGGTGCACACGTTCGACGACGTCGTGATCCTCGGCGACCAGGAGGGACGCGCCGTCCACGACGTCCGCCCCGGCCAGCCGGTGCGACTGCGTCTGATCAACACCGACTCCAACCCGCACTGGTTCGCCGTCGTCGGCTCGTCCTTCCGGGTGGTGGCGGTCGACGGCCGCGACCTCAACCAGCCGGGCGAGGTACGCGAGGTCGGGCTCCGCCTGCCCGCCGGAGGCCGGTACGACCTGGTCCTGGCCATGCCGGAGGCCAAGGTCACGCTGCTGCTCGACAACGACTCCGACCAGGGCATCCTGCTGCGACCGCCGGGCGTCGGCGGCGGTGACCGCCCGCTGCCGGACACCGCCGACTGGCCCGAGTTCGACCTGCTGGACTACGGCGAGCCGGCGGCCGTGCCGTTCGACGCCGACGACGCCGACCGCCACTTCACCATCGTCCTCGACCGGGCCCTGGCCATGGTCGACGGAAAGCCCGCCTACGCCCAGACCGTCGACGGTCGCGCACACCCCTCGGTCCCCGACCAGCTCGTCCGGGAGGGGGACGTCGTGCGCTTCACGGTGGTCAACCGGAGCCTGGAAACCCACCCGTGGCACCTGCACGGCCATCCGGTGCTGATCCTGTCCCGCGACGGCCGGCGCTACTCCGGCAGCCCGCTGTGGATGGACACCTTCGACGTGCGGCCGGGAGAGGTGTGGGAGGTGGCGTTCCGGGCGGACAATCCGGGTGTCTGGATGAACCACTGCCACAACCTGCCGCACCAGGAGCAGGGCATGATGCTGCGGCTCGTCTACGACGGTGTCACCACGCCCTTCGCCAGCACGAGCCACGCACACTGAGGGGACTCGCATGACCGCAGACCTGCACGGCCTGGCCAGCGTCCGCTACATCGTCGACGACGTGTCGGCGGCGATCGAGTTCTACACCACCCACCTGGGTTTCACGGTGTCGACCGCGTTCCCGCCGGCCTTCGCAGACGTGGTGCGCGGACCGCTGCGGCTCCTGCTGTCCGGGCCGACCAGCTCGGGCGCCCGGGTCACCCCGGCGGACGCGGCCGGGTGCGGGCGCAACCGTATCCACCTGATCGTCGACGACCTCGACGCCGAACGGGAGCGGCTGGAGCGCGCCGGGGTGACGTTGCGCAGCGACGTCGTGGCCGGGCCGGGCGGCCGTCAGTTCCTGATCGCCGACCCGGCGGGCAACCTGGTCGAGGTGTTCGAACCGGCAGCCCGCGGCTGAGCCGCCGACGGACGCCCCCCACCTCGCGACGACCGACGACCGACGCCCGGCCACGTCGCGGCCACGATCACCGTGGCCGCGACGCGGTGACGGGGTGCCTTACCGGCGCGGGGTGGACGCGGCGAGCCGCGCGGCCAGGATGGAGATGATCACGGCGCCGGCGATCACGTGGGTGCCGGCGAGGACCAGCTGCGTCGACACCGCGGTGTCCCGGGCGAAGGCGGGCGCGGCGAGGGACAGCACGGTGAACGCGACGGTGCCGGTCACGAAGGCGCGCACGGGCCGCCGGGCCCGCCGCGCCACGACCACCGCCAGGACGATTCCGCCGATCGACCAGAGCACGACGCTGCGGGCGATGGCCCCCACCGGGATCGCCTGCGCCTGCTCCTCCCAGACGCCGGCCGCCTCCATCGGTACGCCGAAACCCCGGGCGGCGAGCGTGAACGCCTCCGCGGCCACGGCCCCGGCGAGGGTGGCCAGCACGCCGACCAGCCACACCGGAGCGGTGGCCGGCGACCAGGTGGGCCGCGCCGCGACGGGAGATCGGGGAGTGGCCTCATCCACGGCGTTGCCTCCGGTCGGGTGCCTCGATGTGTTCTCGGGAGAATGCGGGGACGCCACGACGGCAGTCAACATGGACAGTTGAACGCCCTGGCGTCACGGGCGGGTCCCGCGCCCGCCCGCCGCCTCGGCCGCGGCGGCGGCCGTGCCGTCGGCGAGCAGGGAGACCAGCAGGTCGCCCAGGATCCGTGGGCCGTGCTGGGTGAGGACGGACTCCAGGTGGAACTGGACGGACCGGAATCCCGGGCCGCGCAGGGCGTGCACGTCCCCGGTGTCCGGGCTGCGGCTGATCTCGATCGGGCCCCGCCGGCCACCGGCCACCACGTCGTGCGCGGAGCGGGCGGTGTAGGTGTTGTAGAACCCCACGAGTTCAGGCCGTCCGAACAGGTCGATCCGCTTCTGCACACCCTGGTTGGGCACCGCGCGCCGGGCGAGGGGGAACCCCAGTTCGGCGGCGAGCACCTGGTGGCCCAGGCAGATGGACAGGAACGGCACCGTCCCGGCGAGCAGGTCGTGGGTGAGCCCGCGCAGGGTCCGCATACGCGGGTCGGTCAGGTCGCCCGGGTCGCCGGGGCCGGGACCGACGATGACGAGGTCGTATCCCTCCGGCCGCAGCCGGCTGTCGAACCGGGCGATACTCGACCGCAGCCCGAGGGCCCGCAACTGGTGGTCGAGCATGGCCATGAACGTGTCCTCGTTGTCGACGACGAGCACGCGGCGTCCGGTCAGCGCCGGGTTCGGGGTTCGCCGCTCCGCGCCGTCGAGCCAGAACCTCGACAGTGTGGTGTTGCGCTCGCGCAACGCCCGCCGTACCCGGGGGTCGGTGGCCAGGGACGAACGCGCCCGCACGGCCGTCGTCCGCCCGCCGTCCGGGCCGTCCGGGTCGACGCCGAGGCCGAGCGCCGCGCGCATGGCGCCCGCCTTGGCCCGCGTCTCGGCCACCTCCGACTCCGGCTTGGAGTCCCGCACGAGGGTGGCGCCGACGCCCAGGCGGAGCGTGCCCGCGTCGTCGATCTCGGCGGTGCGGATCATGATGGCCGAGTCGAGCGTACGGCTGCCGGCCGAGTCACGGCCCATCAACGCGAGCACGCCGCCGTAGTAGCCGCGGCCGGTCGTCTCGTGGCGGGTGATGACCCGGAACGCGTTCTCGATCGGGCTGCCGGTGACCGTCGGCGCGAGCAGCGTCTCCCGCAGCACGTCGCGCACGTCCAGGTCGCTGCGGCCGGTCAGGATGTACTCGGAGTGCGTCACCCGCGCCATTTCCTTGAGGAACGGGCCGTGCACCTGGCCGCCGGAGGCGCACATCCGCGCCATCATTTTCAGTTCCTCGTCGACGACCATGTAGAGTTCGTTCGCCTCTTTCGGGTCGTTCAGGAATTCCAGCAGACCGGAAACGGCCGGGCCGTCCGGGGGGTGCCGGTAGGTCCCGCTGATGGGATTCATCGAGACGGTTCCGTCGATCATGCTGACGTGTCGTTCCGGTGACGCGCCGATGAACGTGCCGGCGCCGGAGTGGAACAGAAACGTCCAGTAGGAACCCAGTTCGCCGGTCAGCAACCGGCGGAAGAGCGCCAGTTCCGTGGCGATCGAGTAGTCGGCCAGCCGCGCGGTGAAGGTGCGCCGGATGACGAAGTTGGATCCGGCGCCCAGCCCGATCTCGTCACCCACCACCCGCTTGACGATCGCCGCGTAGTCCTCGTCGCTGAGGTCGAAGTCGGCGTCGGTCACCGGCACGCCGCGTTCGGGCAGGCCCGCCAGCGCCTGTCCGCGGTCGAGCCCGAACTGCTCGTGGACGCGCATCGCGAGCAGCGGCGCGCCGTCGTCGTGGCAGTCGAACCCCCGTTCGGTGACCTGCCGGTACGGCACCGCCACGAGCAGGTCGTGCCGCGCGCCGTTCGCCGGCTCGGTGGGCAGGGGCAGCTCGCCGAGGGTGTCCACGTCGCACACCTCGCCGGTCAGAACCTCCACGTACGCGCACCCGGCCGCGCCGGGCCGGTGCAGCAGGGCGAAGGCGCGCCCGTCGCCGCCGAGACCGGACAGCAGATCCTGGAATCCGGTCACGTTCGATTCCGTCCCGTCCATGTCGCTCCCTTTGCCTGAGAGATCGCCTGTCGATACTGCGTCCGGCAAAAGGCGTCGCACATGACGTGAAGTCGCCGACGGCATCACGTGTTTCCGGTAACGCGCCGACGTTATGGCGTGAACGACTGAATCGGCTGGCTACTACTCGGGCGAGTAGTGCCCACACAGATCGACCGCGATTACTGTCGACCGCAATGCCGATACGACGAGGGCGGTGAAGACGACTGTGGACGTGCTGGTCCAGAAATACGGGGGCACCTCGTTGCAGACCCTCGACCGCGTTCGGCACGCCGCGCTGCGGATCGCGGAGGCGCGGCGGCGGGGCTCCGCCGTGACAGTGGTCGTGTCGGCGCGCGGCAGCCGGACCGACGACCTGCTGCGGCTGGCGGCCGACGTCGGCGCCGCGGGCCCGTCCCGGGAACTCGACCAGTTGCTCGCAGTCGGCGAGTCCGAGTCGGCGGCGTTGATGGCGCTGGCGTTGACCGGGCTGGGAGTGCCGGCCGTCTCGCTGACCGGGCACCAGGCGGAGATCCACACCACCGACCGGCACGGCGACGCGCTGATCTCACGGATCGGGGGCGCGCGGGTGGAGGCGGCGCTGGGCCGTGGCGAGGTCGCCGTGGTCACCGGATTCCAGGGAATCGACCGGGCCGGTGACGTCGCCACGCTGGGGCGCGGCGGCTCCGACACGACAGCGGTGGCGCTCGCGGCCCGGCTCCGCGCGTCGGCGTGCGAGATCTACACCGACGTGGACGGCGTCTTCAGCGCCGACCCCCGCATCCTTCCGGCGGCGCGTTGCCTGCCGTGGGTGGAGCCCGGCGTCATGGCGGAGATGGCGTTCGCCGGCGCGCGGGTCCTGCACACCCGATGCATCGAGCTGGCCGCCATGGAAGGGGTCGAAGTGCGCGTGCGCAACGCGTCGTCGCAGGCGCCCGGAACGATAGTCGTGGACCGGCCGGACGACCGGCCGCTGGAGACCCGGCGGGCCGTGGTGGCGGTCACCCACGACACCGATGTCGTCCGCGTGCTGGTGCACTGCCGCGACGGCCGCCGGGACATGGCACCCGACGTGTTCGAGGTGCTGGCCGCCCAGGGGGCGGTGGCGGACCTGGTGGCCCGGTCCGGACCCTACGAGAGCGAGTTCCGGATGGGGTTCACCATCCGCCGCAGCCAGGCCGAAGCGGTGCGGACCGCGCTGCACGACCTCACCGCGTCCTTCGACGGCGGGGTCCACTTCGACGAGAACGTCGGCAAGGTGTCGGTGGTCGGCATGGGCCTGCTCAGCCGCCCCGAGCACACGGCCCGGCTGATGGCTTCGCTGGCCGCGGCGGGGATCTCGACGAGCTGGATCTCCACCTCCCAGATGCGGCTGTCGGTGATCGTGTCGCGGGACCGCACCGTCGACGCCGTCGAAGCCCTGCACCGCGCGTTCCGCCTCGACCGGCCCGAGCCGGCGGACGCCACGCCCCTGACCTCCCGCCGTTCCGCCACCGCCTGAGAGAGGTAGGAAACCGTGGCCGTACTCAACGCTTCGTTCGCTCGTGGCCTGCGTCTGCGCCGACTGTTCCGGCGCGGCGACGGACGCCTGCTCGTCGTCCCGCTCGACCACTCCGTCACCGACGGGCCGCTGCGCCGCGGCGATTTGAACTCGCTGCTCGGT
Organism: Micromonospora echinospora; assembly: GCF_014203425.1. Classification (NCBI taxonomy): domain Bacteria; kingdom Bacillati; phylum Actinomycetota; class Actinomycetes; order Micromonosporales; family Micromonosporaceae; genus Micromonospora; species Micromonospora echinospora. The sequence continues at coordinate 4,952,781 of NZ_JACHJC010000001.1, read as the reverse complement.
GAACTTGCCGGCACCGGCGTGGACGCCGTGGTGCTGCACAAGGGCAGCCTCCGTCACGTCGACCACGGCTGGTTCGGCGACATGTCGCTGATCGTGCATCTGAGCGTCAGCACCCGGCACGCGCCGGACCCGGACGCGAAGTACCTGGTCGCCCACGTGGAGGAGGCGCTGCGGCTGGGCGCCGACGCGGTCAGCGTGCACGTCAACCTCGGCTCACCGCAGGAGGCGCGGCAGATCGCCGACCTGGCGGCGGTGGCCGGGGAGTGCGACCGCTGGAACGTCCCGCTGCTGGCCATGGTGTACGCCCGCGGGCCGCAGATCACCGACTCCCGGGCGCCGGAGCTGGTGGCGCACGCCGCGACGCTCGCCGCCGACCTCGGCGCCGACATCGTCAAGACCGACTACGTGGGCACGCCCGAGCAGATGGCCGAGGTGGTGCGTGGCTGCCCGATCCCGCTGATCGTGGCCGGCGGCCCGCGCTCGGCCGACACTCCGACGGTGCTCGCCTACGTCTCGGACGCGCTGCGCGGCGGCGTGGCCGGGATGGCCATGGGCCGCAACGTGTTCCAGGCCGAGCAGCCCGGCCTGATGGCCGCCGCCGTGGCACGGCTGGTGCACGAGCCGCGGCACGTGCCGGACCGGTACGACGTCGACGACCGGCTCGCCCTTACGTCCTGAGACTTCCTGACCGTCCACCGAGGAGAAACCCGTGAAGCTGTGCTGGCTGGACATCCGTAACGTCAACGGCGCCAAGGAGGCAATCGTCGAGGAGGCGGTCCACCAGCGGGTGGACGCCGTCGTGGCGGCCGATCCGGCCGACCTGGAGACGCTTCCCCCGACGGTGAAGAAGGTGTTGTTCCCGCAGGGCGGGCCGCTGCCGGAGAAGTTGGAACCGGCCGACCTGGTGATCGTCGAGCCGGCCCGGCACGGCGAGCCCGCCGAGCTGGCGGCCCGGTACCCGGAGGTGGAGTTCGGCCGGTTCGTCGAGATCGTCGACGCGGACAGCCTGGAGGACGCCTGCCGGTCCGCGCGCCACGACCGGTGGAGCCTGCTGTACTTCCGCGACCCCACCAAGATCCCGCTGGAGATCGTGCTGGCCGCCGCGGCGGGCGCGGAGGGCAGCATCATCACCCAGGTCGCCGACGTCGAGGAGGCGGAGATCGTCTTCGGCGTCCTGGAGCACGGCTCGGACGGCGTGATGCTGGCGCCCCGCGCCGTGGGGGAGGCCACCGAGCTGCGGACCGCCGCGGTGAGCACGGCGGCGGACCTGTCGCTCGTGGAGCTGGAGGTCACCGGCATCCGGCGGGTGGGCATGGGCGAGCGCGCCTGCGTCGACACGTGCACGAACTTCCGTCTGGACGAGGGCATCCTGGTCGGCTCGCACTCCACCGGCATGATCCTGTGCTGCAGCGAGACGCACCCGCTGCCGTACATGCCGACCCGGCCGTTCCGGGTAAACGCCGGCGCGCTGCACTCGTACACGCTGTCCGCCGGCGGGCGGACCAACTACCTCAGCGAGCTGGTGTCCGGCGGCCGGGTGCTCGCCGTGGACTCGCAGGGGAAGTCCCGCGTCGTCACAGTGGGACGGGTCAAGATCGAGACGCGTCCGCTGCTGGCGATCGACGCGGTCTCCCCCTCCGGGACACGGGTCAACCTCATCGTCCAGGACGACTGGCACGTGCGCGTGCTCGGGCCGGGCGGCACCGTGCTCAACGTGACCGAGCTGACCGCCGGCACGAAGGTGCTCGGTTACCTGCCGGTGGAGAAGCGGCACGTCGGCTACCCGATCGACGAGTTCTGCATCGAGAAGTGACAGGCGGCGGGAAGAGGAGCGGGCGATGACCGCGCAGCCGGTGCTGGACTTCCACGTACGCCTGGCGCCCCGGCCCGGGGCGCGGGAGCGGCTGCTCGCCGCGCTGCGCGAGTGCGGGCTGGCGCGGGCGGTGGTGTGCGCGGGCGGCACCATCGACCTGGACCGGCTGTCCCGCCAGCTCGTCACCGGCGGCCACGTCGAGACCGACGCCGACAACGACGCGGTGGCGGCGGCCTGCGCCGGCACCGACGGCCGGCTGGTGCCGTTCTTCTTCGCCAACCCGCACCGGCCGGCCGAGGCGTACCGGGCCCGCGCCGCCGAGTTCCGCGGCCTGGAGATCTCACCCGCCGTCCACGGCGTCGCCCTGACCGACCCGCGGGTCGCCGACCTCGTGGCCGTGGCGGCGGAGTTCGACCATCCGGTGTACGTGGTCTGCCTGGACCGGCCCGGCGCGGGCGTGGCCGACCTGGTCGGCCTGAGCCGCCGGTTCCCGCAGGTGAGCTTCGTGCTCGGGCACAGCGGCGTCGGCAACATCGACCTTTACGCCCTGACCCTGATCCAGGACGAGCCGAACATCTCGCTGGAGACCTCCGGCGGCTACACCTGCGTGGCCGAGGCGGCGCTGCGCCGCCTCGGCGACGACCGGGTGGTGTTCGGCTCCGAGTACCCGCTGCAGCACCCGGCCGTGGAACTGGCCAAGTTCCAGGCGTTGCGACTGCCGCCGGAGCAGTGGCGGCGGGTCGCCTGGGACAACGCGCATCGACTGCTAGGAGAGGAGAAGCGGTGAGCGAGCCAAGTTCGAGCCTGCCCCGGCTCGGCCAGTGGCACGGCCTCGAGGACCTGCGGCGCCTCCAGGAGAAGCAACTGGCGGAGACGTTCACCTGGGCGGCCCGGTCCCCGTTCTACCGGGCGCGGCTGGCGTCCGGCGCGCCGCCGGTGACGCCGGCCGACCTGGCCGACCTGCCGCTGACCACCAAGCAGGACCTGCGGGACAACTATCCCTTCGGCATGCTCGCCGTGCCCCGCGAACGGCTGGCGACCTACCACGAGTCGAGTGGGACCGCCGGGAAGCCCACCCCCTCCTACTACACCGCGGAGGACTGGACCGACCTGGCGGAGCGCTTCGCCCGCAAGTGGATCGGCATGTCCGCCGACGACGTCTTCCTGGTCCGCACGCCGTACGCGCTGCTGCTGACCGGGCATCTCGCTCACGCCGCCGCCCGGCTGCGCGGGGCCACAGTGGTGCCCGGCGACAACCGGTCGCTGGCGATGCCGTACGCCCGGGTGGTCCGGGTGATGCACGACCTGGACGTCACGCTCACCTGGTCGGTGCCGACGGAATGCCTGATCTGGGCCGCCGCGGCGATCGCGGCCGGGCACCGGCCCGACATCGACTTCCCGGCGCTGCGCGCGCTGTTCGTCGGCGGCGAGCCGATGACCGACGCCCGCCGGCGGCGGATCAGCCGCCTGTGGGGGGTGCCGGTCATCGAGGAGTACGGCTCGACGGAGACCGGCAGCCTGGCCGGGGAGTGCCCCGAGGGCCGCCTGCACCTGTGGGCCGACCGGGCGCTGTTCGAGGTGTACGACCCGGACACCGGCGCCGTCCGCGCGGACGGCGCCGGCCAGCTCGTGGTCACACCGCTGTTCCGGGAGGCGATGCCGCTGCTGCGGTACAACCTGGAAGACAACGTGTCGGTCTCCTACGACGACTGCGGATGCGGCTGGAAGCTGCCCACCGTGCGGGTGCTCGGCCGGTCGGCGTTCGGCTACCGGGTCGGCGGCACCACCATCACCCAGCACCAGCTGGAGGAACTGGTCTTCTCCCTGCCGGAGGCGTACCGGGTGATGTTCTGGCGGGCCAAGGCGGAGCCGGCGCTGCTGCGGGTCGAGATCGAGGTGGCCGCCGCGCACCGGGTCGCCGCCGAGGCGGAGCTGACCGCCGCGATCCGGGCCGCCTTCGGCGTGGACAGCGAGGTCACCGGCCTGGCGCCGGGAACCCTGATCCCGCTCGACGCGCTGACCAGCATGCCGGACGTGGTGAAGCCACGCAGCCTGTTCGGTCCGGACGAGGACTGGAGCAAAGCGCTCCTCTACTACTGAGGGAACCGACATGCCGCAGATGAGGGTCGCCGTGGCCGGCGCCGGCATCGCCGGGCTCGCCTTCGCCGCCGCCCTGCGCCGGACCGGGATCGACTGCCACGTGTACGAGCAGGCCGATGAGCTGATGGAGGTGGGCGCGGGCGTGCAGGTCGCGCCGAACGCCACCCGGCTGCTGCACCGGCTGGGCCTGCGTGACCGCCTGCGCACGGTGGCGGTCGCGCCGCAGGCGATCGAGATGCGCCGCTGGGACGACGGCACGCTGCTGCAACGCACCCCGCTGGGCAGCGTGTGCGGACGCCGCTTCGGCGCGCCGTACTACGTGGTGCACCGCGCGGACCTGCACAGCAGCCTGCTGTCGCTGGTGCCGCCGGACCGGGTGCACCTGGGCGCCCGCCTGACCGCCGTGACGCAGACCGCCGACGAGGCGTACCTGCACCTGTCCAACGGCACCACCGTCGCGGCGGATCTCGTCGTGGGCGCCGACGGCATCCACTCGGTCGCGCGGGAGCAGATCGTGGCGGACCGGCCGCGCTTCTCCGGGCAGTCCATCTACCGCGGGCTGGTGCCGGCCGAGCGGGTGCCGTTCCTGCTCACCGAACCCCGGGTGCAGTTGTGGTTCGGGCCGGACCAGCACTGCGTCTGCTACCCGGTGTCCGCCGGCCGGCAGGTGAGCTTCGGCGCGACGGTGCCCGCCACCGACTGGCGGCAGGAGTCGTGGTCGGGCCGGGGCGACGTGACGCAACTCGCGGCCGCGTACGCGGGCTGGCACCCGGACGTCACCCGGCTGATCGCCGCGGCCGACCGGGTCGGCAGGTGGGCGCTGCACGACCGGGACAGCATCGACCGGCTCAGCGCGGGGCGGGTGACCCTGATCGGCGACGCGGCGCACCCGATGCTGCCGTTCCAGGCGCAGGGCGCGAACCAGGCCGTCGAGGACGCGGTGGTGCTCGCGGTCTGCCTGGCCGGCGTGGAACCGGCGGGCCTGGGCGCCGCGCTGCGCCGCTACGAACGGATCCGCCTGCCCCGGACCACCCGGATCCAGCGGCAGTCCCGGGCCAACGCCGAGATGTTCCACCTGGCCGACGGCGCCGACCAGCGCCGCCGGGACGTCGCCGCACAATCCTCGTCCGGCCTGGACCGCCACGAATGGCTCTTCGGGTACGACGCCGAGAAAGCCACCACGACCAGCGGGAGCGCCTGATGGAACTGACCGGGATCGAGTCGAGGGTCGCCCTGGTCACGGGCGCGGGGCAGGGCATCGGCGCCGCCGTGGCCGGTGTCCTGGCGAGGGCGGGCGCGCAGGTGGCGGCAGTGGACCGCAACGCCGAGGCGCTGACCACTGTCGTGACGAAGCTCGCCGCCGAGGGCGACTCGGCGCGCGCCTACTGCGTCGACGTGTGCGACAGCGAGGCGGTGGACGCGCTGGTGCGCCAGGTCGAGGACGAGATGGGGCCGGTCGCCATCCTGGTCAACGCCGCCGGCGTGCTGCACACCGGACGGGTCGTCGAGCTGTCGGACCGGCAGTGGCGCCGGACCTTCTCGGTGAACGCCGACGGCGTGTTCCACGTGTCCCGGGCGGTGGCGCGGCGGATGGTGGGCCGCCGTCGTGGCGCGATCGTCACCGTGGCGTCGAACGCCGCCGGGGTGCCGCGTACCGAGATGGCCGCGTACGCCGCCTCCAAGGCCGCGTCCGCGCAGTTCACCCGCTGCCTGGGGCTGGAGCTGTCCGACTACGGCATCCGGTGCAACGTGGTCTCGCCCGGCTCCACCGACACCCCCATGCTGCGGGCCATGCTCGGCGAGGGCGCCGACCCGAGCGCGGTGATCGAGGGCACGCCGGGCGCGTACCGCGTCGGCATCCCGCTGCGCAAGCTGGCGCAGCCGCGCGACGTGGCCGAGGCGGTCGCCTATCTGGTGTCCGACCAGGCGGGCCACGTGACCATGCACGACCTGTACGTCGACGGCGGCGCGGCCCTGCACGTGTGACGCCCTCGTACGGAAACCGGAGGCGAGAACCGATGGCCATGACCCCGATCGCGCCGTACCGCATGCCCGGCGACGGCGACCTGCCCGGCACCGCGCTGCCCTGGCGTCCGCACCCGGACCGGGCCGCCGTGCTGGTGCACGACCTGCAGCGCTACTTCCTGCGCCCGTTCGCGGCCGGGGAATCCCCGATGGCCGAACTGCTCCCCAACGTCGCGAAGCTGCTCGCCACGGCCCGGGCGGCCGGCGTGCCGGTGCTGTACACGGCGCAGCCCGGCGGCATGAGCCGGCAGGACCGCGGGTTGCTGCACGACCTGTGGGGCCCCGGCATGAGCGGCGCCGAGGACGACCGGGGCATCGTCGACGACGTCGCCCCGCAGCCGGGCGACACGGTGCTGACCAAGTGGCGCTACAGCGCGTTCTTCCGCAGCGACCTGGAGGAGCGACTGCGCGGTGCGGGACGGGACCAGCTCGTGGTCTGCGGCGTGTACGCGCACATGGGGTGCCTGATCACCGCCTGCGACGCGTTCAGCCGCGACATCGAGGCGTTCCTGGTGGCGGACGCGCTGGCCGACCTGTCGCGCGAGGACCACCTGATGGCGCTGCGCTACGCCGCGGACCGCTGCGCGGTGCCGTTGTGGACGGCGGATGTGCTGGACGGGCTGGCGGGCGCCGCCGGCGCGGCGCGTCCGGATCAGAGCAGCACCCAACGATGAGGAGAACTTTCGATGTCGGATCGGACTCGGGTCGTGGTCGTCGGCGGAACCTCGGGGATCGGGCGGCACTTCGCCCGATTCTGCGCCGAACGCGGAGACGACGTGGTGATCACCGGCCGTTCGGCGGCCCGGACCAAGACCGTCGCGGACGAGATCGGCGGGCGGACCCGTGGGCTCGCTCTCGACCTGGCCGAGCCGGAGACGATCGCGGACGCGCTCGCCGACGTGCCGCACGTCGACCGGCTCGTGATCGCGGCGCTGGACCGCGACTACAACACTGTCCGCGCGTACCGGCCGGGCGACGCGGCGCGGCTGCTGACCGTCAAGCTGGTCGGCTACACGGCGGTCCTGCACGCCCTCGCCCCGCGGATGACCGACGAGAGCGCTGTCGTGCTGCTCGGCGGCCTGGCCAGCCACCGGCCGTATCCCGGCTCCACCTCCGTCACCACCGCCAACGGCGGGATCAGCGCGCTGGTGCGGACCCTGGCTGTGGAACTCTCGCCGGTCCGGGTCAACGCCCTGCACCCGAGCATCGTCTCCGACACGCCGTTCTGGAGCGACAAGCCCGCCGCGCGGGAGGCCGCCGCGACCCGCGCGCTCAGCCGCCGGCCGGTCACCATGCAGGACTGCACCGAGGCGATCGACTTCCTGCTGACGAACCGCTCGATAAACGGGGTCAACCTGAACATCGACGGCGGGGACGTGCTCATCTGACGCCGGAGGCGATCCGCCACGGCCCCCACCACCCGGTCGCGCCCTGCCCGTGCTCCCGCTGCTCGCGGGGGTACCGGGCCAGGTCGCGGGCGGAGAAGAGCGCCATGCCGGCGTGGAATCCGGCCACCGGCACCGGGACCCGCGCCCAGTAGGCGAGCCGGCCGTCGACGTGGAACTCCACCTCCGACGTCGGCGCCCGGTAGGTGATGGCGTATCCGTGCGCCCGGCCCGGCTCCGTCGGCACGTCCAGGACCACCCGGTGGATGTAGTGCTCGTGCGGCTGGGTCACGCCGGGCAGCACCAGGCGCTCGACCGTCGCGTACACGGTGTCGTTCGTGGCGGCAGCGTTGAACACGACGCCGGTCTCCAGGTCGAACAGGTTCACCGTGCCGAACGCGTCCAGCAGGTCGTGCGGGATCTGCCGGTACGTCCGCACGCCCATCTCCACCTCGACGGTCAGCGAGCCCTCCGCCGGCACGGCGAAGCGCCGCACCGACCGGTACATCTGCTTGGCGTTGTTCTGCCGGGGATCGGTGTCGTGGAAACGGGTGAACGGGTCGACGGTCAGCTCCAGCCGCCCGTCGCCGGTGCGGACGCGGGCGTTGCGGTCCTGGTACCTGTGGGTCTGCCCGTCCGCGCCGGCGATCGACATGATCGCCCAGCGGGCGGGGTCCAGCTCGCGGCTGGTGAAGTCGTCGTACGTCCACGCGCTGGTTCTCAGTGCCGACGTCATGCAGTCACCATCGGACGCCGGCCGGGCGTGGGCATCACCCGTTCACGCGGTTCGGCCGGACCCGCCACGCCAATGCGCCGGCCACGCCCCGGAAATCCCGTGATTAAGCCATGCCGGAGCGTGAACGGTCGCCGAGACTGACGCCGCACCCATCTCCGCATCGTCTGCGACGTTCTCACCAGGGGGAGAGAGCAATGGACACGGCAGCTCCGGCAACGGACGGCGGTCGCTACCTCGCCGTCCATCACAGCGCAGAGTTCAGGGAACTACGGCGACGATCGAGCACGTTCACGCTCTGGGCCAGCGTCGCCTTCTTCGGGTGGTGGTTCCTCGGCAGCCTGCTCGCCACCTACGCGCCGGACTTCTTCCGGGAGAAGGTGGCCGGCCCGGTCAACGTGGGCCTGCTCTTCGTCTTCCTGTCGTTCACATTCGTGGTGGCGCTCGCCGCCTTCTACCTGCGTTACGCCCGCACGCATCTCGATCCGCTCAGCGAGAAGATCCGTGCCGACCTGGAAGGAGCATCCCGATGAGCGTCATCCTCGCCGACCCGCCGCCCCCGGTCGACAACACGTGGGCGACGCCAGCGATCGCCGTCCCGGTCACCGTCGTCCTCGCGCTCGCGGTGCTCTACCTGGTCCGGTCGGCGCGCGCCAGCACCACCACCGCGGACGGCTTCCTGCTGGCCGACCGGCGGATCGGGCCGGTGCAGAACGCGCTGGCGGTGGCCTCCGCGCCGCTGATGTACTCGACGATGTACATCATCACCGGCCACATCGCGCTCAGCGGCTACGACGCCATCCTGCTGATGACCGCCTTCACCATGGGCACCATGCTCGCGCTGCTCCTCTTCGCCGGGCCGGTGCGCAACGTGGGCGGCTACACGCTCGGTGACCTGCTCGCGGTCCGTACCCGCGAGCGGCCGGCGCGGATCGCCTCGGCGGTGCTCACGCTGCTGACGTACGTCATGCTGACGGTGATCATGATGGCCGCCATCGCGTTCATCTTCAACCGCTGGTTCGGCGTCGACGCCCTCGTCGGCCTGGTCCTCCCGGTGTTCGTCGTCGGCCTGATCACGGTCGGGTACGTGTACCTCGGCGGGATGCTCGGGGTCACCCGCATCCTGGTGTTCAAGCTGGTGCTGTCGGTGGTCGTGGTGGGCGTGCTGACCGCCTGGGTGCTGGCCCGCTTCGACCTGAACCTCTTCAGCCTGCTGGAGCGGGCCGAGGCGAACGCGGCGCCGGTGCCCAGCGGCAGCGACCTGCTGGGCCCGGGCCGGCTGTTCGGCGAGGGCGCGACCACGCTCGTGCACCTGTCGAAGCTGTTCGCCATCGCCGTGGGAGTGGCGGCCATTCCGTTCCTGTTCATGCGCAACTTCGCGGTGACCAGCGGGCGGGACGCGCGCCGGTCGACCGGGTGGGCGTCGATGATCATCGTCGGGTTCTACCAGTGCCTGTCCGTCGTCGGGCTGGGCGCCGTCGCGATCCTCGGCCGGGACAACATCGGTGTCATCAAGGCCCACCGCGACATCAGCTTCCCCAAGCTCGCCGACGAGCTCGGCGGTCCGGTGATGGTCGGCTCCCTGGCCGGCGTCGCGGTCCTGACGATCGTCGGCGTCTTCGCGCCGCTGCTGCACAGCGCCGTGACGACGGTGACCAAGGACCTGAACGTGATCCGCGGCCGGCGGCTGGATCCGGCCGCCGAGCTGCGGGACATCAAGCGCAACACCCTGATCATCGGCGTCGGTTCTGTGCTGCTGGCGGTCGTGATGCTGCCGGTACGGACCCACATCTTCATCCCGACCTCGATCGACATTGCCGGCGCGGTGGTCCTGCCGATCGTCGTCTACGCGTTGTTCTGGCGGCGCTTCAACACCCGCGGCCTGCAGTGGACGGTCTACGGCGGCCTCGCGCTCACCGCGTTCCTGGTGCTGTTCTCCAACGGGGTCTCGGGCGAGCCGGACGCCATCTTCCCGGACCGCAACTTCAAGTTCGTGGACGTCGAGCCCGCGCTGATCACGGTGCCGGTCGGCTTCCTGCTCGGCTACCTCGGCTCGATCACCAGCCGGGAGCGCGACGACGCCGCGTTCGCCGAGATGCAGGTCCGGTCCCTCACCGGAGCTGTCGTCACGGGACCGCCGCGGCCGGCCGCCGTGGACGACGAGGACCGCGACGGCCGCCAGGACCGGGCGCCCAGCCCGGTGAGCTGAACATCCGCAACGGTGTGGGGCGGCCCCCTCCGCCGCCCCACACCCCTCGGGAGGCAACTGTGGATCCGGTACCGGTTCTGGTCGTGGGCGCGGGCCCGGTCGGCATGGTCACCGCGCTGGCGCTCGCCCGTCACGGCGTCGCCTGCGTCCTCGTCGACCAGGGCTTCGAGACGTCGGTCCATCCCAAGCTGGACTACGTCAACGCCCGAAGCATGGAGTTCCTCCGGCAGTTCGGCCTCGCCGACGACGTCCGCGCCGCCGGCGTCGCGCCCGAGCACGGGGCCGACGTCATCTGGTCGACCGGCCTGGCCGGTGAGCCGATCACCAGGTGGGGCCTGCCCTCGGTGACGCAGGAGTGGCGCCGCATCGCCGAGCACAACGACGGCACCCAGCCGGCCGAGCCCGGCCAGCGGATCTCCCAGATCGACCTGGAACCGGTCCTGCGGGCCCGCTGCCGGCGGGAGCCCCTGGTCGACCTGCGCCTCGGCGTGCGGTTCGACTCGCTGACCCAGGACGACGCGGGGGTCACCAGCGTCCTCGCCGACGACACGGGCGGCGAGGTCCGGGTGCGGTCGGAGTACGTCGTCGGGTGCGACGGCGCGTCGAGCCAGGTCCGCCGGGCCGTGGGCATCGGCGAGGAGGGCTTCGACGTGCCCGGCCTGCCGGGCGCCTTCATGGTGCACTTCACCAGCCGGGACCTGGACAGCCTGCACCGGCACGGCCGGTTCTGGCACTACTTCGCGTTCCGGTACGTGATCATCGCCCAGGACGAGGTGGACACCTGGACTGCGCACGTCAACGGCGTCGACCCGAACGAGTTCGACGAGCCGCCGGCCGACCCGGAGGCGTTCCTGCTCGACACGATCCGCACCGAGCTGCGGATCGACAAGGTGCTGCTCACCTCGCGCTGGCGTCCCGGCTTCATGCTCGCCGACCGGTACCGCGCCGGCCGGGTGCTCCTCGCCGGTGACTCGGCCCACCGGATGTTCCCCACCGGCGCGTACGGCATGAACACCGGCATCGGCGACGCCGTCGACGTGGCCTGGAAGCTGGCCGCTGTCGTCCGGGGCTTCGGCGGCCCCGCGCTGCTCGACAGCTACGACGCCGAACGCCGCCCGGTGGGGCGGCGCAACATGCACACCTCGCACCGGCACCTGGGCGTGCACCTGCGGGCGGGCGAGCTCCTGCGCGGCGGCGCCCCGCTGCCGTCCGTAGCGGCCTTCCTCGACGCCGAGCGGGGCGAGAACGAGTACCGGGGGATCGAGCTCGGCTACCGCTACTCCGGCTCGCCGGTGCTCTGGCCGGAGGGCCCGGGGGAGCCCTCGGACGACCCGCGGGCGTACACCCCGACGACCTGGCCCGGCGCCCGCCCGCCCAGCCTCCTGCTGAGCGACGGGCAGCAGATCTTCGACCGGTTCGACCCGGCCTCGTTCACCCTCGTGGACTTCACCGGTGACGGCGCCGCCGGGCCGCTGCTGGCGGCGGCGGCTGCGCGAGGGCTCCCGGTCACCCACACCGTGGTGGCCGACCCCCGGGCTCGTGAGCTGTGGGAACGCGACCTCGTCCTGCTGCGGCCGGACCACCACGTCGCCTGGCGGGGCAACACCGCGCCGCCGGACCCCGACGCCGTGGTCCAGCGCGTACGGGGTGGCGGATAGGCGCGACGTGCCGTCACCGGCGGCCGGGTCACGCGCACACGCGACCGGCCGGTCCGGCTGACTCTCGACTGGAGGACAGATGCAGCAATCCGGTTCAACGGCGGAACGCAGCCCACTCGGGCCGTGGGAGGGCATGCCGGCGGTCCAGCAACCGGACTGGCAGGACCACCCGGCGTACGCGGAGACCTGTGAGGCGTTGGCGTCGGCCCCGCCGCTGGTCCCACCCGGGGAGGTACGGGGGTTCCGGCAGGCGTTGTCGGAGCTGGCGTCGACCGACGGGCTCCTGCTGCAGTTGGGCGACTGCGCCGAGAGCCTCTACGAGTGCACCCCCCGGCACACCTCGGACAAGATCGAGGTCATCGACCGGCTGGGGGACCGGCTCAGCGAGCTCACCGGGCGCAACGTGCTGCGGGTGGGCCGGATGGCCGGGCAGTTCGCCAAGCCCCGGTCGCAGGCGACGGAGTGGCACGACGCGCTGAGCATCCCATCCTTCCGCGGCCACATGATCAATTCCGAGCTGGCCGCGCCCGGTACGCGCAAGGCCGATCCGCGCCGCATGTGGTGGGCGTACGAGGCGAGCGACCGGGTGCAGCGGGTCCTGCGCGCCCACCGGGAGGGCAACCGGCGTGCCGCGCGGACCGAGGGACCCTGGTCGAGCCACGAGGCCCTGGTCGTCGACTACGAGTCCCGCCTGATCCGCCGGGACCCGGACACGGGCGAGCACTACCTGGCGTCGACCCACCTCCCGTGGGTGGGGGAGCGGACCCGCCGGTCCGCCGAGGCGCACGTGGCCCTGCTGTCCACAGTGGTGAACCCGGTCGGCTGCAAGATCGGGCCGGACGCCGACCCGGACGACGTCCTGCGGGTGTGCGAGGCGCTCGACCCGCAGCGCGATCCGGGCCGTCTCGTCCTGATCCCGCGGATGGGCCGGGACCGGATCCGGGAGTCCCTGCCGCCGATCGTCCGCGCGGTGGTGAACGCGGGGCACCCCGTGCTCTGGCTGAGCGATCCCATGCACGGCAACACCGTCAAGGCCTCGGTCGGCCTGAAGACGCGCCACCTCGCCGACGTGGTCACCGAGGCGCTGTGGTTCCGCGACATCCTCGACCAGCAGCGACAGCACGCCGCCGGGCTGCACATCGAGGTCGCCGCCACCGACGTGACCGAGTGCGTCGGCGGTTCGGTGGCCGGCGAGGAGGACCTGGCGCGGCACTACACCTCGCTGTGCGACCCGCGGCTCAACCCGGGCCAGGCCACTGAGCTGATCGAAGCGTGGGCCAAGGACACCGCGACGGTCGGCCCGGGGCCGCGGCGCTCCGGCCCTTCGGCGCGGCCTGAGGTCGCCGCCTGACGTCGCCGGTCTTTGCGCCGACCGTTTCCGAACTGCGGGAAAATTGACAGACGGAGACCTGCCGGAGCAAATTCGGCCAGGCTAGTCGCGCCGCAGTTCGTCGTCCACTACTTGCGTGGGTAGTGTCAACTACCCGTGCCGGGACCGTCGGTGGTGTTGCTCAGCAGGAATCCCATCGCAATGATGTGTGAGAAGGCGCAATCCTTCGATCGGTGACCCGCGCACCTCATCCTATCCGCACTGAATCCTGTCTCAGCTGAAGCGAGTGTTTCCAATGTGGGGCAGCTCAAACACGCTGGAAGTGAAGGGCAACGACGAGAGATTCCCCATGCCCGATGCAGCTACGGAGGATCGGTCTGTGCTTGGCGAGACGGTTCCGGTTTCCGCGCTGCTGCCCGGTGACTCCCCGCGGCTGGCGGGCGAGAACGTCGAGCACATCCGGCTGCTGGCCGCGATGCACGACCTCCCGCCGATCCTGGTGCAACGCGGCACGATGCGGGTGATCGACGGCATGCACCGGCTGCGGGCCGCCAAGCTGCGCGGCGACGAGACGGTGCGGGTGACGTTCTTCGACGGCGACGACGCCGCGGCGTTCCTGCTCTCGGTCGACGCCAACATCAAACACGGGCTGCCGTTGTCCCGCGCCGACCGGGAGGCCGCCGCCACCCGCATCCTGCGGTTGTATCCGCAGTGGTCGGACCGCGCCGTCGCCGCGGCCGCCGGGCTGTCACCGACCACGGCGAGCGGCATCCGGCGCCGCCTGCTGCAACCGGCGGCGCGGGAGGGCAGCCGGGTGGGACGGGACGGACGGGTGCGCCCGCTGGACGGCTCGGCGGGCCGGCGGCGGGCCAGCGCGGTCATCGCGCTCCGGCCGGACGCGCCTCTGCGTGCCATCGCGCAGGAGGCCGGGGTGTCGGTGGGCACGGCGCGGGACGTGCGCGCCCGGTTGCAGGCGGGCCGGGACCCCGTCCTGACCCCGCAGCGACCGGCGGCCGAGCCCGAGCCGGCCGCCGACGACGGGCCGGAGGCGCGCCGACGCCGGCTCGGCCAGCCCTCCGCGCCGCCTGTCGACTGGCCGGCGGTACGGGGCAACCTGATCCGGGACCCCGCGGTGAAGTACGCCGAGCTGGGCCGGGCCTTCGTCCGCTGGGCCGACGGGCACGTGGTGGATCCGGCAGCCTGGCGCGAGTTCGTCGACGCCGTGCCGCCGTACTGGCGCAAATCGGTGGCCGAGCTGGCCCGTTCGTGCGCCAGCGCCTGGCTGGCGTTCGCCCAGGAACTGGAGGACCGGGCGTGAAAATGGCGGCCGGCATATTCACGGTGGTTGCCGACAGCGCGTCGCATTCCACCTGTCGCGGCCACTACCCGATCGAGTAGTGGACCGGCTTGAATAACGCGCGTTAATGTTCCTTCGATCCGCTGCCCCTCATTTTTCTGTGAGCACATTTCTGCGGCGGTCCAATGGAGAGGAGAATTCCCGGTGAACATTCTGAGGCGGCCGCGGAAACGGCATCTCGGGGGTGTCGCGGCCGTCGCCGCGGCGATCGCCCTGGTGGCGTCGCTGACAAACGGTGTGGCGGCTGCCCCGCAGGCGCCGACCTTCGACCTCGACAACGGGAACGCCCTGACCGACGTCATCTACCCGGCCCTCAACACCGAGCCGCGGGTCGAGTACAGCGGCCGGCCCGGGTCCTGGGCCGCGGACCGCGCCATGCTCATCGAACTGCCGTGGTTCGACGCCCTGGCGGCGTACCACCCCACCGCGGTCGGCATCTTCTCCACCATCGGCCGCCGTCCCGCCGAGGAGCACACGACGCGCAACAAGAACATCGCCGTCATCTACTCGGCCTACACCTCGCTCAGCAAGCTCTACCCCCAGCACGAGGCGACCTGGCAGCGGATGATGGCCACCGCCGGCCTG
The DNA here is from genome assembly GCF_014203425.1 of Micromonospora echinospora. Lineage (NCBI taxonomy): Bacteria > Bacillati > Actinomycetota > Actinomycetes > Micromonosporales > Micromonosporaceae > Micromonospora > Micromonospora echinospora. The sequence goes on along the minus strand of NZ_JACHJC010000001.1, from coordinate 4,937,586 downwards.
GACCCGGCCGTCACCGCGGAGGACCGGACCACCGCCAGCGGCATCGGCATCCTCGCCTCGAAGAACGCGATGGCGGCGCGCCGGAACGACGGCACGAACCGCGACGGCGACGCGGGCGGCCGTCGCTACAACCGTGAGCCGTACGCCGACTACACCGGCTACCGGCCGGTCAACAGCCCGTACGAGCTGCGCTTCCCGTCGCGCTGGCAGCCGAACACCATCTCCAAGCGCGAGGTCGTCCTGACGCAGGAGTTCGCGACGCCCCAGTTCGGCCGGGTCAAGCCGATCACCTTCGAGCGGCCCGAGCAGTTCCGGCTCACCCCGCCGCCGAACCACCATCTCCTGAACCCGAAGGGCTACCGGAAGCAGGCCGACGAGGTGCTGCGCGCCTCGGCGGGCCTGGACGACCGCAAGAAGATGAGCGCGGAGATCTTCAGCGACAACATCACGCCGTACGGCGCCATCGCGCACACGCTCCTGCGGGGCCGGTACAACACCGAGGACTCCGTCCGGTTCATCGTGATGACCGACGTCGCCGGGTTCGACGTGGCGATCGCGTCCTGGTACCACATGCGCAAGTACGACTCGGTGCAGCCGTTCAGCGCGATCCGCCACCTGTACCCGAACAAGAAGCTGACCGCGTGGGGCGGCCCGGGCCGGGGCACGGTCAACGACATCACCGGCAAGGAGTGGCGCAGCTACCTCAGTTCGGTCGCCATCGCCGCGCCGGAGTACCCGTCGGTCAACGCGGCGGTCTGCGTCGCCTACGCCCAGGTCGCGCGCCGGTTCACCGGCACGGACAAGCTGACCGTCGTGATCCCGGTCCGCAAGGGCTCCTCGATCGTGGAACCGGGCGTGACCCCGGCCGCCGACATGATGCTCACCTGGAACAGCTACTCGGAGTGGGCCGCCGAGTGCGGGCAGAGCCGGGTCTGGGCCGGCGAGAACTTCCCCGCCTCGGTCGCGGCCGCCGACCAGTACGCGCCGCAGATCGGCGACCGTGCCGTCGACTTCGTCCAGAGCAAGCTGAACGGGCACTGACCCCCGCGTACCGGTCCACGCTGCCGGCCGCGCCCACGGGCGCGGCCGGCAGTACGCGTTCCGGCCCCCTCGCAAGATGGCTTGTATAGCAAGGTATCTTGCGAGGCATGGACGGGGCACGTGAGCGGATCACCACGAACATCCGCAAGGGCGTGCTGGAGTACTGCGTGCTCGCCCTGCTCTCGCGGCGCGACATGTACGGCCTGGAACTGGCCGACTGGCTTGCCGTCCGCGGTCTGACCGCGAGCGAGGGCAGCCTGTATCCGCTGCTCGCCCGCATGCGGCAGGCCGGATCCGTGCAGACCCGGTGGGTGGCCCCCGAGCAGGGGCACGCCCGGCGGTACTACGCGATCACCGACCAGGGGCGGGCGCACCTGCGGGTGTTCGCGGCGGTGTGGCAGGAGATCCAGCCGCACGTGGACGAGCTGATGGGGGAGGAAGCATGAGCGACGACGGCCTCCCGGAGGCGGCGTGGACCTATCTGCGCGCGCTTGACGCGGAGTTGTCGGACGTCCCGTCCGGCACGGCGGAGGAGATCGTCGCGGATGTCCGCGCGCACATCGCCGACGCTCTGGACAGCGGACGGAGCACCGGCGAGATCCTCGCCGGCCTCGGCGCCGCGCGGGACGTGGCCCGGCAGGCGCGGGAGGAACTGGGGCTGCCGGCCCAGGACCGCCCGGCCCGGGCCGGGCGGACCCTGTCCCTGGTCGCGGTGGCGGTCGGCGTGCTGATCGCCGTGTGCGTGAGCTTCCTGCTGCCGTCCACGGTGCCGGTGGAGCCGATCCAGGCCGATGCCGGCGAGCAGGGCGTCCTCCGCCGGCTCGGCCCGGGAGTCGCGCTGCTCACGCTGCTGCCCGCGCTCGTCGCGGCCGCGCCGCTCGTGGCGCCCGCCCGGGTACGTGCCGGGGTACGGTTCGCCGGCGCGACGGTCCTGACGATGTTCGCCTGCGCGGCCGGCGAGACGGGCCTGTACTACTTCCCGCTCGCGCTGATGGCCTGGGTGGCGGCGATCGTGCCGTGGGCCGTGCGGCGCGGAGCCGGTGGACGGTGGTGGCGCTATCTGACCGGTGGGTTCGTGGCGATGCCCGGCGTGCTGGTGGCGGTCGCGTCGGCCGGTGGCTCGGTCGGCATCGGCTGGGTCGGCGCGGCGCTGTGGATCGCCGGACCACTCGCGGCCGGCGCGCTGTGCGCCTACGGGATCCGGGCCGGCTACGCCGTGACCGCGCTGGCCGGCGCGCTGGTCATGGTCCTCGCGATGGCCGAGCGCGGCTTCCTGTTCGCCGCCTTCTGGCTGTTCGGCGGGCTGTACCTGGCGCTCGGCGCCGGTGCGTACACCGCCTCGCAGGCCGCTGACGGAGACGCCGCCGCGACGCCCGGCCCGCCGGCCCGGCCGGAACCCGCGCCGGCCCCCGGAGGCTGACCCGGGGGCCGTGGCGCCGGCCGGCTAGGCGGGGACGGCCTGCGGGTCGCCGGCGGCGTCGTGCGCGGCCATCGTGTCCTGCCGGGCGGGCTCCTCGCGCAGGATCGCCGCGTGCAGCCACGCGTCCGGGATGGCGAAGCCGTCCACGAGCGTGCGCATGTCCGGGCGCAGTTCCTTGAGCAGCCCGTTCACCACGCTGGTGATGGTCTTCGAGCGGGCCGGGGTGAGCCGGCCGTGCTCCAGCAGCCAGCCCTTGTTCGCCTCGATCACGGTGAGCGCGTACAGGTCGCAGACCCGGGAGAGCAGCTCCTTGACCGCCGGGTCGGCGGTGGCGTCGATCCCGGCGACGAACGCCTCCAGCGTCACCCGGTCGATGTGCGCGGCGGCGACGGCGAGGACGTGGTCCTGGACGTCGTTGAAGATGTCGAAGGGGCGGTCCTTCTTGGTGGACGCGCCACCGCGCAGGCGGCGGACCGCGCTGTCGAGGAGGTGCTCCTCGCGGTCCTCGAAGAGCTTGAGCTGCCAGCCCCGGTCGGTGACGGCGACCTCGTCGTCGCGCCCGGGCACGGCACTGACCAGACGTGCGATCAGCGCCCGCGCGGCGGTGCGTTCCAGCACCATCTCGCGTACCTGCTCGGCCACGAAGGAGGCGCGTCCCCAGCCGTCGAGCGAGCCGAACTCGTCCCGGTAGCCGGTCAGCAGCCCCTTGGCGACCAGTTGCAGCAGCACCGTGTTGTCGCCTTCGAAGGTGGTGAAGACATCGGTGTCGGCCTTGAGGCTGGGCAGGCGGTTCTCGGACAGGTAGCCGGCGCCGCCACACGCCTCCCGGCAGATCTGAATGGTGCGGGTGGCGTGCCAGGTCTGCGCCGCCTTCAGGCCGGCGGCCCGGGACTCCAGCTCCCGCTGCCGGTGCTCGTCGACCGGCCCGTCGCCGCCCTGGATCTCGTCGAGCGCCGCGACCAGCTCCGCCTGGGCGAAGGTCAGCGCGTACGTGGTGGCCAGCGCGGGCAGCAGCTTGCGCTGGTGCGCCAGGTAGTCGTTGAGCAGCACCTCGCGCTCGCCGTCGGCGTCGGCGAACTGCCGGCGGATGTCGCCGTAGCGCACCGCGATGGCCAGCGCCGACTTGGTGGCCGCCGACGCGGCGCCGCCCACGCTCACCCGGCCCCGGACCAGGGTGCCCAGCATGGTGAAGAAGCGCCGGGAGTCGTTCTCGATCGGGCTGGCGTACGTGCCGTCCTCGGCGACCTGCGCGTACCGGTCCAGCAGCATGTCCCGCGGCACCCGCACGTGGTCGAAGCTGAGCCGCCCGTTGTCCACGCCGAGCAGGCCGGCCTTGGGTCCGGCGTCGCCGATGGTCACGCCGGGCATCGGCTTGCCGTGCTCGTCGCGGATCGGCACCAGCCAGGCGTGCACCCCGTGGCGGTGCCCGCCGGTGACGAGCTGGGCGAACACCACAGCCATCCGCCCGTCCCGGGCCGCGTTGCCGATGTAGTCCTTGCGCGCCGCCTCGTGCGGGGTGTGCAGGTCGAAGGTCTGCGTCTGCGGGTCGTACGTGCAGGTGGTGCGCAGTTGCTGCACGTCCGAGCCGTGGCCGGTCTCGGTCATCGCGAAGCAGCCGAAGAGCCGGCCCGCGACGATGTCCCGCAGGTAGGCGTCGTGGTGCCGCTTCGTGCCGAGGGCGGCGACCGCGCCGCCGAACAGGCCCCACTGCACGCCGGCCTTCACCATCAGTGACAGGTCCACCTGGGCCAGCATCTCGGTGGCGACGATCGAGGCGCCCACGTCGCCGCGGCCGCCGTACTCGGCGGGGAAACCGGAGGCGATGCCCAGCTCGACGGGGAGTTCGGACAGCAGCCGGGTGATGCGCTCGCGGGCCTGGTCACCGGTCTCGCCGTACACCGGGAGGAAGCGTTCGTCGAGGTGTTCGCGGTGCGCCCGGCGGACCTCGGCCCACCGGCCGTCGAGCGCTTCCCGCAGGCGTGTGATGTCGATGCGGCCGGATGCGTGATCGAGCATTGTCACTCCTCGGGGCAGCGGACATTTGCGTATACTCTCGGCCTGATCAACATTACCGGCGGTGATCGCGTCCCGCTGGCGGAGCGCGTGGTGAGCCCGGCCACCCCCGGCGGTTCGGCCACCAGTGAAGCTGAGGTTAGGCTGTCCTCACTTCACAGCACTGGAGGCATCCCCTCGTGTCCCCGCTTCCCCCCGGCAACGCCGTCACCGCCCGGCACGTGCTCCGCCAGGCGCTGCGCCGCCAGCGCCGCCGGGTGCTGATCGGCGTGACCCTGCTCGGGCTGCACCAGGTCACCGAGGCGCTCGTGCCGGTGGCGATCGGCGTCATCATCGACCGGGCCGTGGTGACCGGCGACCCGTGGGCGCTCGCGTACTCCGTCGCCGGCCTCGCCGCCCTGTTCACCGTGCTGGCGTTCGCCTACCGCAACGGCGCCCGCCAGGCGTTCGCGGCTGTGGAGCGGGAGGCGCACCTGCTGCGGGTCGAGCTGGCCGAGCGCGCGCTCGACCCGCGCGGGCACCGTTCCGGCCTGCGCGACGGCGAGCTGCTCTCGGTCGCCGCCTCCGACGCCGAACTCTCCGCGTACGTGGTCCGGGTGGCCGGCTTCGGCGTCGCCGCGGTGAGCGCGCTGACCGTCGCGGCGGTCGCGCTGCTGGTCATCGACGTCCCGCTCGGACTCGGCGTGCTCATCGGCGTACCGGTGCTGGTCCTGGCGCTGCAACGGATGGCGCCGCTGCTGTCCCGGCGTAGCGCCTCCCAGCAGGAGGCCCTCGCGGAGACCACCGCGCTCGCCGTGGACCTCGTCTCCGGCCTGCGCGTGCTGCGCGGCATCGGCGCCCAGCACCACGCCGCCGGCCGGTACGCCGAGGCCAGCCGGCGCGCCCTCGCCGTGACGCTGCGCGCCGCCAACACCAAGGGCCTGCACCTCGGGCTCACCACCGCCGCGAACGGCCTCTTCCTCGCCGCCGTCGCCGGGGTCGCCGGCTGGCTCGCGCTGCGCGGCCGGCTCACCATCGGCGAGCTGGTCACCGTGGTCGGTCTCGCGCAGTTCGTCGCCGAGCCGGTGCAGACGCTGGGTTACTGCGTGCAGCTGTTCGCGATGGCCCGCGCCTCCGCCGCCCGGGTCGCGCGCGTGCTCGGCTCCGAGCCGCTGACCCGGCCGGGCAGCGCGCCCCGGCCGGACCGCACGGACGGGCCGCGGCTCGTCCTCGACCACGTCGGGCACGCCGGGCTGGACGGGGTGTGCCTGCGGGTCGACCCGGGAGAGATCGTCGGCGTGCTGGCGTACGACCCGGCCGACGCGGACGCGCTGGTGGCGCTGCTGTCCGGGCGGGTGCCCGCGGACCGGCGCCGGGGCACGGTACGCGTCGACGGCGTACCCGCCGACGACCTGGACGTCGACGCGCTGCGCGGCGCCGTGCTGGTCGAGCCGCACGACGTGACGCTGTTCGAGGGCACGGTGGCCGCCAACGTCGCCGCCGGGAGCAGGACCGAGGAGGGGCGCCTGCGCGCCGCGGTCCGGGCGGCCGCGGCGGACGACGTGGTGGACGCGCACCCCGGCGGCCTCGGCCACCGGCTCGTCGAGCGGGGCGCCAACCTCTCCGGCGGGCAGCGTCAGCGGCTCGGGCTGGCGCGGGCGCTGCACGCCGACCCGCCGGTGCTGGTGCTGCACGACCCCACCACCGCCGTGGACGCGGCCACCGAGGCCCAACTCGCCGACGGACTGGCCGGCGCGCGCCGCGAAGCGCCCCGGGGCACCCTGCTGGTCACCAGCAGCCCCGCCCTGCTGCGGATCACCGACCGGGTGGTGGTGATCGCCGACGGCCGGGTGGCCGCCGAGGGGACGCACGAGCACCTGCTGGCCACCGACGCCCGCTACCGCGAGGAGACACTGCGGTGACCGCTGACCCGCGTACCGCCGAACCCACCCGGGTGTTGCTGCCCACCGCGACCGCCCGGCGGACCTGGACGACGCTCGGCGCGGAGTTCCGCCGGCGACCCGGCCTCAGCGCCGCCGCGACCGCCGTGCTCGTCGCCGCCGCCACCGGCGGGCTGGTCGCGCCCTGGGTGCTCGGCCGCCTCGTCGACGACGTCATCGCCGACGCTCCGGTCTCCCGGATCGCCGGCCGGGTGGCGGTGATCGCCGGTGCGGCAGTGCTCACCGGACTGCTCACCGCCGCCGGGGCCGCGCTCGCGTCCCGCCTGGGGGAGACGGTGCTGGCCCGGCTGCGCGAGCGGGTCCTCGACCGGGCGCTGCACCTGCCCTCGGCGACGCTGGAACGGGCCGGCACCGGCGACCTGCTGGCCCGGGTCGGCGACGACGTGGCGGTGGTGACGAACGTGATCGCGGTCAGCGGCCCGGCGTTCGTCGGCGCGCTGTTGTCAGTGGTGCTGACCGTGTTCGGGCTGGTCGCGCTCGACTGGCGGCTCGGCCTCGCCGGGCTGGTCGCCTCGCCCGCCTACGCGCTGGCGCTGCGCTGGTACCTGCGCCGGTCGGTGCCGTACTACGCCCGCGAGCGCGTCGCCACCGGCGAGCGGACGCAGGCGATGGCCGGCGCGCTGCGCGGCGCGGCCACCGTGCGCGCGTACCGGACCGAGGACGCGCACGTCGCGGCGATCGCCGAGCGCTCCGGCGTGGCGCGCGACCTGTCGCTGGAGATCTTCAACCTGCACACCCGCTTCGGGCTGCGGATCAACAGGTCGGAGTTCCTCGGCCTGGCCGCGGTGCTCGTCGCCGGGTTCTTCCTGGTCCGCGCCGACCTGGTCACAGTGGGCGCGGCGACCACCGCCGCGCTCTACTTCCACCGCCTGTTCAACCCCATCGGCCTGCTGCTGATGGAGTCCGACTCGGTGCTGCAGGCCGGCGCGAGCCTCGCCCGGCTGGTCGGCGTGGCCACGCTGCCCGACACCGCCCCGTCCGGCCCGGCGCCCTCGCCGGCCGGGCGGCGCGGCCCGGCGGCGCTGGACGTCACGGTCCGCCGCCACCGCTACGACGACGACGGCCCCCTGGTCCTGGCCGACGTCGACCTGCGCCTGGCCCCGGGTGAGCGGGTCGCGCTCGTGGGCGCCAGCGGCGCGGGCAAGAGCACGCTCGCCGGCATCGCCGCCGGGATCATCGCGCCCACCGACGGGTCGGTACGCCTGGGCGGCGTGCCGCTGACCGAGCGGGGCGAGCACGCCGTGCGGCGCGACGTCGCGCTGGTCAGCCAGGAGGTGCACGTCTTCGCCGGGTCGCTCGCCGAGGACCTGCGCCTGGCCGCCCCGGACGCCACCGACGCCGAACTGCTCGACGCGCTGGACCGGGTCGGCGCCACCACCTGGTTGCGCGCGCTGCCGGACGGGCTGGCCACAGCGGTCGGCGAGGGCGCCCACCGGCTCACCGCCGCGCAGGCCCAGCAGGTCGCCCTGGCCCGGCTGGTGCTGGCCGCGCCCGCCGTCGCCGTGCTGGACGAGGCCACCGCCGAGGCCGGCAGCGCCGGCGCCCGCGACCTGGACCGGGCGGCGCTGGCCGCCACCGAGGGACTGACCACGCTGATCGTGGCCCACCGGCTCAGCCAGGCGGTCGCCGCCGACCGGATCGTCCTGCTCGACCACGGGCGGATCGTGGAGCAGGGCACGCACTCAGAACTGCTCGCCGCCGACGGCCGGTACGGGCATCTGTGGCGCTCCTGGAGCGTCCCGGTATGATCGCGCACCGCCCATCGGCCCAGGTGAGGGGAACATGACCGACGCGCCGGCCCGCTTCGTGCTCTTCCCGGGTCGGCACCACCTGCTGACCCGCTTCCAGGCCGGCTACCTGCGACGGCTGGCCGGGGACGACGCCACTGTGGTCTGGGCGGTGACGTCGGCCAACCACGAGAACACCAGGCGCAACCCGGTGCCGTACCACCGGCGGGAAGCCGCTGTCGAACGGTTCAGCGTGCTGAGCGGGCTGCGCTCGGTGGTGGTGCCGATCTTCGACACCGCGTACACCGACGCGTTCGCCGAGGTGACGCTGAAGTCCATCGCGGTGGCCACCGGGCTCGAACTCACCCCCGCCGACACCGTGCTGGCCTGCTCCACGCCGGAGGTCGCGAAGCTGTACGAACGTCTCGGCTTCCCGATCGCGCAGGTCGAGGCGGACCCGGACCTGCCCGAGCCGCCCGAACGGCCGTGGGACGTGCTGCTGCGCCTGGCCGCCGGGGACGAGACCTGGCGCGCGCTCACCCACCCGGCCACGATCGACGTGTTCGAGCGCTACCGCCTGGTCGAGTCGATCCGGTCGGTGGTGAACGACCCGCTCGTCGGCGACGAGGGCGGTCTCACAGTGACCCGCGACTACCGGACCTACGTGGAGGCGTTCGCCACTGCCGCGCAGCGCAAGTGGGACTCGGTACGCCGGTACGTGCAGCCCGGACGCATCGTGGACATCGGCTGCGGCGCGGGCGCCGTCCTGGAACTCGCCGACCGGGAGGCCGCGCTGCGCGAGAGCGACCTGATCGGCGTGGAGGTCGCCCGCCACCTCTACCAGGAGTGCCTGCACAAGAAGGCGCAGGGCGTGTTCCGCAACGCCAACGTCTACTTCTTCCACCGCAACGTCCTCGGCGGAGCGGTGTTCAAGGACCGCTCGGTGGACACCACGCTCACGTTCGCGCTGACCCACGAGATCTGGTCGTACGGGCGGCGGCGGGAGTCACTGCTGCAGTTCGCCCGCCGCATCCACGACCACACGGTGCCCGGCGGCGTCTGGATCAACAGCGACGTGTGCGGTCCGGACGACCCGCGGCGGCAGGTGCTCCTGCGACTGTCCACCGACGACGGCGACAACCCCGCCGCGCCCCGCCGGGATCTCGCCGAGCTGACCTCGGCGGAGGTCCGGCGCTACGTCGGCGGGCTGTCGACGCGGGCGCGGCTGGACCAGTTCGCCGTCGACTTCGCGTTCGACTTCGACTACGAGCCGCTCCCGGACGGCGCGGTACGCCTGGCGCTGGGCGCCGCGATGGACTATCTGACCCGCAAGGACTACACGGACAACTGGCTGTCGGAGACGCAGGAACAGTTCTGCGGCCTGAGCTTCGCCGACTGGACGGACCTGCTCACCGAGGCGGGGTTCGAGATCGGCCCGGCCTCGGCGCCGGTGCGCAACGAGTGGGTGATCGACAACCGGATCGCACCCGTCGCGTCCCTCACCGACCTCGACGGCCGGCCGCTGGACTGGCCGACCACCCACGTCCTCACCGTCGCCCACCGCCCCCGCAACCAGTGAGACCGACGGCGCCCGCCGCTTTCGGCGGGCGCCGTCGTCGATCACCGGCTCAGCGCGATCCGGATCGCCAGGACGATCAGGATGAGCCCGGTCAGCCGTTCGATCACCACCAGCACGGACGGCCGGGTCAGCCAGGGCTGCAACCTGTCGATGAGCATGATGTAGCAGGCCCACCAGAGCACCGCGAGGCCGATGAACGTGGCGGCGAGCACCGCCGTACGGGCCGCCGCCCCGTCGCCGGGCTTGACGAACTGCGGCACGAACGAGACGTAGAAGACGACCACCTTGACGTTCAGCAGCTGGCTGGTGACGCCCATGACGAACGAGCGGCGGGCCACGTGCGGCTCGTCGGCGGCCGGCCTGTCCGGAACCGGCCCGGCCGCGCCGGTGTCCGTGTCCGGCCCGGCTCCGCCCGCGCCGACAGTGACCGGCTGCGCCGCCGGGACCGTCCGGCGCGGCCGGGTCGCCCAGAGGATCGTGCCGCCCAGGTAGAGCAGGTACAGCGCGCCGGCGACGCGCAGCACCGTGTAGAGCGTCGGCGAGGAGACCAGCAGGGCGGACAGGCCGGCGGTCGCGAACGACGCGTGCACCAGCGCGGCGACGAACAGCCCGGCCAGCACCACGAACCCGGCCCGCCGGCCGTACCTGACGGTCTGCCGGGTGACGAGCGCGAAGTCGACGCCCGGCACGATGATGATGAGCAGGCTGGCGGCGACGAAACTGATGATCTGGATGTCAGACACGACGCCGGCTCTCCTGTCCTCCGGCGAGCGCCGGCACTGCCTCCTCGATGACGGAGACGCCGCTGTCCTGGCGTGGTCCGTGCCGGCGCCACTGTTCCCGCAGCCGGATCCGGCCGTCCGGCAGCCGTTCGGGCCGGGACTCGCACTCGCCGACCACTATGGTGCCGTCGGTGAGCACCTCCAGGTAGGCGAAGCGCACGACGCCCTGCGCGTCGCAGGTGCCGGCCAGCCGGCCGTGCCGGACCGGGCCGCCGGTGATCTCCGCCCAGACCAGGTCGCCACGCTGGTGGTAGTGCCCCCGCAGCGGCTCGGCGCCGTCACCGGCGTCGTGGTCCACCGAGACGAAGACGCGGCCGTCGTAGTCGAATGTCGTCATCGCGCTCACGCCCACCGGGTGCTCACGTAGTCGTCACGGAACTGGCAGACCGTGCGGCCGGCGATCGAGTTCAGGATCATGGCGCTGCGGATCGGCAGGATGCTCAGGTTGGAGTCGACGAGCCCCTGCACGTACCGCCCCCGGTTCAGCACGAAGATCTTGTGGTCGTCGGCGTGCTTCCACCGGATCGAGTAGTCCGACTCGATCACCGGTTCGCCGCGCTCGTCCACGTCGATGAGCGCGGACAGCTCCGGATCGAAGGGCAGCGGGGCCAGCCGCCGTCCCGCCGCGACGATCACGTTCACCGCCCGGTGCCGTTCCTCGCCGCTGCCGGCGGTGAGGCACTCCAGCTCGACCTCCCCGTCGAGCTGCCGGGCGCCGGTCACGGTACGGCTCGGCATGATCGTGACCGGGAATCGTCCGGTCCGCAGCCGCTCCTCGTAGTTGTGCTGGTAGACGCCGCGCAGCGTGCCGGGGGAGATGCCGTCGCTGGTCAGGATCTGCCCGGAGACCAGCCGTTCCCGCACGTCGCGGGACAGGTTGAGGAACGCCTCCTGGTAGGCGGGCCGGTACAGGTCGTTCGCCGAGGGGGAGTCCTCCAGCGGCGCGAACCAGGACCGCCGGCCGATCCACGTGATGTCGCGGCAGCCGCGGGCGAGCAGGGCCGCGACGCACTCCGCGCTGGTCTGGCCGCTGCCGATCACGATCCACGGCAGGTCCGGCTCGTCGGGCACGCCGGCGAGGCGCCGGTTCAGCTCGTCGGCGACGAACAGGTGCCGGGGATCCAGGGCGTCCAGGAAGTCCGGTACGAAAGCGACGGTCCCGCTGCCGAGCACCAGGTGCTGGGAGCGGGCGACCTCCGCGCCGCCGCTGCGGCTGACGATCGCGCCGTCGAACTCGACCCGGTCGACGCGGGTGCCGTAGGTGATGCGCGGCAACTGTTCCGCCGCCCACACCAGGTACTGCTGGTACTCGATCCGGGGGATGGTGTCGAAGCCGGCGCCCAGCAGGGCGTAGACCCGGCCGGTGGTGACCAGGTAGTTGAGGAACGACAGCGGGTGCGTCGGGTCGTAGAGCGAGACCAGGTCCTTGACCCAGCCGGTCTGCATGCGTACGCCGCTGTGCAGCATCCCGTCGTGCCAGCCCGGCTGGTCCCGCGCCTCGAACAGCGCGATGTCGTGCGGCGCGAGCGCGTCGTACATCGCGGCGAGGCTCAGGTTCGCCGGCCCCGCGCCGATTCCCACTGTGTGATAGGTCTGCGTCATCAGTCTGCCTCTGTGTCTAGCCGTGCGGGACACGGATCGCGGATCGGGAGTTCAGCAGGGCGGTGGCGGCGAGCCGGCTGGCGGCCAGGACGGTCTTGGCGGCGCCGCCGCTGCCGCCGGTGAAGGTGTGCACGGTGCCGGCCACGGCGCGCAGGGCCAGGCCGGGCGGGTCGCTGTAGCAGTCGGCGGCGCTGACCGGCGGGCCGTCCGGGCGCGGGTCCAGGCCGGGCAGCCGCCGTGCGGCGACCGCGAGGACCCGCGCCGCCAGCCCGGTGTCCGGCCCGGGCGCCGGCGGGTCGACGTCCCAGCAGTCGCTGGGCAGCCCGAGAAGGACGCGCCCCGGACCGGCGGGCCGCCCGTACAGGCCGCTCGTCTCGTCGACGAAACACGGCAGGTCGGCCCGGCCGCTGCGGAGGTGGGCGTACTGGATGTGCTTGGTGCGCAGCGTGGTCGGCAGCCCGGCGGCGCGGAGCAGGCCCGGCGTCCAGGCCCCGGCCGCCACGACGACGAGGTCGCCGGTGAGCCGGCGGCCGTCGCGCAGCTCGACCGCGCCGTCGCCGAGGCGGGCCACCGGCGTGGTCTCGATCCCGTCCAGGCCCCGCAGGACGCTGCGGCGCAACCGGTCCGGGTCGAGGTAGCCGGCCCCGGGCTCCCAGACCGCCACCGTGCCGTCCGGCAGCCGGTCGAAGCCGAACCGCCGGGCGACCTCGTCGCGGGTCAGCACCTCGGCCCCGGCCGCCCCGGCCGCCGCCCCGGCGTCGAGCAGGTAGAGCGATCCGGTGGCCCGCCACCCGGCGGCCGTGGCGAGGGCCGGTTCGTCCAGCAGTTCGGCGAGGCTCTCGGTGGCCAGGGACCGGGCGACCGGATCGGGCTCGAAGGCGCGTACCAGCCCGCCGGAGGCGGCGGTGGCGTCGGCGTGCCGGCCGCCCGGGCCGCCGCCGTGCGGGCCGATCAGCACCGCCTCGGCGCCCGCGTCCCGCAGCCGCCGGGCGAGCAGGACGCCGGCGAGGCCGGCGCCGACGACGAGCACCCGGGGTTCACCCATCGGAGGCCGCCGGTTCCGCGCCGCCGACGACGCCGAGCAGGCGGGCCGCCCGGTCCGGGTCACCGGGGTACGCGGCCAGCGCCGCCCGGACGGCAGTGGCCGGGTCGAAGTGCGCCAGGCGCAGCGCCTGCTCGCCCCGGGTCAGCTCGACGTCGGCGAGCACACCGTCCAGGCCGGGTACGGCGCCGGCGAGGGCCGCCGCGTACCGCGCCTTGAACGCCTCGTACACCTCCGGCCGGAAGTCGGACTCGTAGCTGTCCGGCCGGTCCCAGCTCAGGAACGCCCGGACCACTGCCGGGTCCTCGCCGGACAGGAGCTCGTGCGCCCAGATCGCGTGCCCACGGCTGGTGGAGAACTTCGCGCCGGTGAGCCGGTAGAACTCGTTGACGACCAGGCCGGTCGGCCGGTCCGGCAGCCCGGCGGCCAGGTGCAGGGCCGGGATGAGCAGCGCGTAGTAGAAGGCGTTGTCCACCCCGAGGAAAATCCACTGCTCGTCCACGTCCTGCCACGCGTCGAGGTACCCGGCCAGCGTCTCCGCGTCCGGCCGCAGGTGGCGGGCGGGCAGCAGCAGGTTGGCAAGGGCCATCTCCGCCCAGACGTCGATGCGCAGGCCGTCGTCCCACTCGATGCCCCAGTCCGTCGGGTACGCCAGCGGCACCTCCGGCAGCCCGCCGTCCAGGTACGACGCGACGAGCCGGCGCAGCCTTGGCGGCAGCACCGCCCCTGACCAGAACTCGGCGAGCCGTCCCCGGTGCTCGTCCAGCCGCAGCACCGGCACCGTGTGGGTGACCGGCTCCGGTGGCGCGTCGCAGCAGGTCGACCGCGCGTCGACCAGGTTCGCGGCGGTGCAGAAGCCGCCGCACCCCTCGCAGGTGCCGCCGTTCGCGCCGGCCCCGCAGGCCGGGCAGCGCCCGGCGACCCGGACGTGGTGCAGGGTCCGCCGGCAGGCCGCGCAGGCACGCAGCGACACCGGGGCGACCTCGACCACCTTCGCCGCGACCAGTTCGGTGAGCAGGCCGGCCACCGCCCGGCGGTACGTCTCGTCGGCCAGCGGGTCGGCCATCACGTCGTACCGGATGCGCGCGGCGCGCAACGCGGTGTGGATCAGCGACCCGTAGCGGGCAACGGTGTCGGCGGGCGTCTCGCCGTGTGCCTCCGCCCGGGCGAGCACGTAGTTCTGGTGGGCGTCCAGCCCGCACTGGGTCACCACCCGGCGGCCGGCGGCGCGCAACGCGCGGGCCGCGACGTCCCCGGCGACGTACGGGCCGCTGAGGTGCCCCAGGTGCAGCGGACCGTTGGGGGTCGGCGGCGGGGTGACCAGGAGCACCGCGCCCCGCCCGGCCGGACCGTCAACCACGGTCGGTCCCGTCACCCGCGTCCGGCTGCCCGGTCTCGGGGCGCGGCACCCAGTAGATGCTCAGGATGGTGAGCGGCTGTTCGGGGGAGGGGTTGTGGATGACGTGGCGCTGCTCGGGTTCGAGCAGGATCACCCCGCCGGTCGGCACCTCGACCTTCTCGCCGCCCGCCTCGTAGATGGCGGTGCCGCGGGTCACCACGGCGAACTCCACCTCGGGGTGGACGTCCTCGCTGCTGCTGCCGCCGGGCGGGATCACGCACCACATGGCGTCGAACGGCAACGGGCCGAGATCGCGGTACTGGGTCCAGCGGCCGATCTGGATGCCGTACTCGTCGGTGAGTTCGGCGGTGTCGCTGACGTACCTTCGCATGTTCGTCCTCCTGGACGGCGCGACGCCCGTCGGGCGCGCCGGACGGATCAGGGTTTGCGGAGAGTGACCGTAAGTGGTGCTTCTGCGACGCCGAGCCAGCCGCCTGCCGGAGTGGCAATTCGACTTCGGTCGATAGCGTCGGTCCCACTGTGGACCTAACCTCGTCTGGCCAACAGGCGCTTCACCGGCAGATCACCGGCAATGGCGCCGCTGACTGCCCGCTCAGTGGCCGCGGCGTGGTGGTCCTCCTGCACGAATCCACCAGAACCGGTACGGAGACGACGCTGTGATCGGCTACATGGATACGTTGGGTGACGAAATTGCTACCGCTCGGCGGCGGGCCAACCTGACTCAGGAGGAACTGGCCGCCCGCACCGGACTGAGCGTCCGGAGCATCCGGAACCTGGAGTCGTCGCGGGTGACCCGCCCGCGGCCCGCGACCGTCCGGCTGCTGCGCGACGTGCTCGGCCTGCCGGCCCATCCGGCGCCGGCCCGGATCCGCCCCATGCAGTTGCCGCTGGAGATTCCCGGCTTCACCGGCCGATCGGCACAACTGCGGCAACTCGACCGGCTGCTCGACGGCGGACCGCGGCGGATGTCCAGTGTCGTGGTGTGCGTCCTGATCGGACGCTCCGGGATCGGCAAGACGGCGCTGGCGCTGCGCTGGGCCCACCGGTCCGCCGCCCGGTTCGTCGACGGTGTGCTGCACGTCCAGCTCGGCGGCAGCGACCCGCGCCGGCCGGCGGTGACCCCCACGGAGGCGCTCGGCGGCCTCATCGAGGCGCTCGACGTGCCCGGCGGCATTCCCTGCGGCCCGACCGCGCGCGCCGGGCTGTACCGCAGCGTGCTCGCCGGGCGCCGGATGCTGATCGTGCTCGACGACGCGCGCGACGCCGACCAGGTGCGGCCGCTGCTACCCGGCGTCCCCGGCTGCATGGTGGTGGTGACCAGCCGGGACCGCCTCACCGGTCTGGTCGTCGGCGAGGCCGCGCGTCCGATCGTGGTGGACGAGCTGGCGGCCGGCGAGGCGTGGGAGCTGCTGGCGGCCCGTCTCGGCGAGCGTCGCCTCACCGCCGAACGCGAGGCGGTACGGCAGATCATCGCCCACTGCGCGGGCGTGCCCCGGGCGCTGGCGGTGGTCGCCGCCCGCGCCGCCGTCCAGCCCCGGCTGCCGCTCGCGGAGGTCGCCCGTCAACTGCGGTAGGACGTCACCGGTGGATCGGGGCGGCCGCGTGGCACGCGCGGGCGCCCCGGCCGGTCAGCGGCGGTCGGCGCGAGTGCCCGCGCGGGCGGCTACGTGGGCCGGCACCGGCGCGGTCGGCGGGAGCGCCGGATCGGTCACCGGCTGCTCCCAGCGGGCCACGAGCGGAAGCTCGCCGGCCCAGAGCCCGAGCGCGGCGTCCGGGCTGTCACCGTCGTCCGGCGGGCCGCTGCGGGTCTTCACCGACGCCTCGGCCAGCGGCAGCGCCAGCAGGGCCGTGGCCGCCAGCTCGCGCCGGTTCGGGCGGCGGGCGTGGTCCCACTGGCCGGGTGCGACGTGCTCGGTGAGCAGCCGCAGTCCGTGCAGCTTCTCCTCGGTGTCCGTCACCCATCGGGGCCGGCCGTAGATCATCGCGCTGCGGTAGTTGACGCCGTGCTCGAACACCGAGCGCGCCAGCACCAGGCCGTCGACCACGGTGACCGTGACGCAGACGTCGGTGTCGGTGGTGAGGCTCCGGCTGGCCACCGAGCCGTGCAGGTAGAGGTGCCGGTCGTCGAACCCGTAGACGGTCGGCACCACCATCGGGCCACCGTCCACGAGCGCGCCGAGGTGGCAGACGAAGCCGGCCCGGAGCACGTCGAACAGGGCGCCGCGGTCGCGGTGCCCCTTCTCCTTCATCCGGCGCAGGCTCGTGCGCGGCGTCGCGGACAACTGCCCGTCGGCCTCGGTCATGGCTGATCTCCCGTCGGTCCCGCCGTTTCTACCGGGTCGGGCCGCGGTCCTCAAGGGCCGGCACACGCGGCCGGCAGGTAAAGCGGCTGGACGCGCTAGCCGAGCAGCGTCCGCAGCGCCTCGGGCAGGCCGCCCCCGGCGGTGACCGGGCGGGCGAAGGGCAGCCGGGTGTCGGCGTGGCCGTCCGGCCGCTCGGCGCGCAGCACGATGCCCTCGGCGTCGAGGGCGACCGGGACGATCCGGGTCGATCCGGCGGCGGTGGCGGGGTCGACGAGCGCGCCGAGCCGGTCGAGGAGGTCGCTGTGGCACCGCGTCAGGTGCTGAAGGTGGGCGGCCTCGTCGACGGCGATCGGGTCCGGCCGGGCGGAGCGGTACGCACCGACATCCACCGACGCGGAACCGGCGGCGCGGAACAGGACGATCTCGGCCGGCTCGATCGCCCACAACGCCACCGGGGGCAGGTCGAGCAGCGACATCACGGTGGCCGGGTCGCAGGAGTCGAGGGCGGCCGGGTCGAACCGGCGGGCCGTGCCGGTGATCCGCAGCCGGGCGCGTACCCGGGAGCGGACGGCGACCGGGGCGAGGTGGGTCACGTCGAGCCGTACCGCGCCGCCGTGGCCCCGGGCGGCGACCAGCAGGCCGCCGGTGCGGCTCATCGCGTCGACGGCGAGGACGATCGTGCCGTCCGGGAGGACGGCGTGGGCGGAGAGGAGGTCGGCGGTGGTGTCGCCGAGCGTGAGTCGCAGCGAGGAGGCGGCGGTGAGCACGCACCGGGCGGCGACGGCGTCGCGGGGCGCGGAGGTGACCGCCGACGGCCCTGCGGCGACCGGGGCGACGCCGGCCGGCGGGGCCGGACGCCCGGCGGGGTGCAACGCCATGTCTGTCTCCTCGGCCGGGAAGGGTGAAGTCGGCCAGGTCAGACGGTAGTAGGTAAGGCTTACCTGTGCAACGGCGGGCCGGGTGCCGCACAACGCCGACGGGTCACGACGGTGACCGTCGTGACCCGTCCGGGCGTGGTGTCCGCTTGTCAGGCGGGCTGGTAGGTCAGGCAGTCGCTGACCGTGGCGCCGGGGCCGACCGTGATCGACTCGGCTGTGCAGGCGAGGTTGGTGTTGAACACGCACTCGGCCCGGGCGCACGCGCCCACCGCGCCGGTGACCTCCGCGATCCCGCCGCTCAGCGACGACTCGACGAACGTCGCGCAGGACGCGGCGTCGGCGCTCGCCGCCACGGTGATCGCGGGGGCGTGACACCCGTTGTCGTTGAAACTGCACGCGGTGGCGGCGCATTCACGTACCGGCGGAGACTGCAACAGGGTCTTCATGGTGCCTCCAAGTCATGCGGGCCGGCGGAAGCAATGGGCCGGCCTCGTGGTGCTCGAATGCCATTCGGTATTAGCCGTGCGGGCCGGGCGTCAAACCTGTCCGCCCGAAGTGAGGATCATGCTCACCATAGCAGCGAAATGCGGCTTCGGCGGCGGTTGGCAGCCGTTCCCGCACGAACTTCCGGACGACCAAGATAAGGCTTACCTTCGTTAGGAAAGGCTTTGTTTGCCGGCGCATGGTGGGCGTGCGGCGCCCCGCTCGCGCTGCTCCAGGCGCCGTTACGGTACGCGAATTGGTGTGCGGAAATCGACGGGCCGGAACCGGTAATCGGCTCCCCGCCGGTGCAATCGCATTACCGTGCGCGGTGTCGGAACGGTAGCCGACGCATCCCGGCGGCGCGCAACTCCTGGCCGCTGGTCCAGGGGGTCGGGTTCAGCTGAGAGCGACGGTGAGCGAGCACGCTGCCAAAACCACGCATGCCGGCGTCATCACCAGGCGTTCGGCGCGGCTTCGCGAGATTGCGTTGAGTGCGATCCCGATTGCGAAGTACCCGAAGAGCACCCACGTCGCGATGCCGACGAACGGCCTGGAGGGCCCGAAGATCTCGGCGCGCGCGAGCAACACCCAGGCTATGACGGCGTAGACGACGACCGACACTGCGCTGCCGATGCGGAGTCGCCGCGGCAGTGTCTCGTGCTGCCCACCCCATACCAGCCGCCCGTACGGCCGGCCGGCCGCGACGAGCACCTGGAGCGCAGCGAGTGCGGTGAGCACGAGGGTGGCCACGACGGCGGCGACGCTCATGTCGTCCCCGCCTGACCGGCGAGATGGCGTGTGGCGTTGGCGACAAGCGTGTCCAGCGCGCCCTGCAGCGCTTCGAGATCGACACCGTCGTCGATGCCGTCGTCGATCTCGGCGAGCCCTTTCCATGCCGCGTCGAGGAGTTCCCGACCCTTTCTCGTGACGGCGACGCGATTCGCGCGCTGGTCGGTGGCATCCGGAGCGACCTCGACGAGCCCGCGCGCGACGAGCTCGACCAGGCGCTGCGTCACGGCCGCTCTGGACACGTCGAGGGCTTGGGCGATCTTGCTCTGTCGCGCAGGGCCGATTGCGTGGATCGTCACCAGCGCGGCGAACATCGAAAGGGTCACGTCGTGCATGTTCCGCAGGTGCGTGTCAGCGACGCGGTCGACGAGCGTGGTGGCGCGGTGAAGCGTGAGTACGAGGCGTTGTGCCGAGAGTGTGGCGACATCCATAATGTTAAGGTCTTACCAAAATTGAGGTGGGGCGTCAACCGGCCCGGGCTTCCTCACCTCACAGCCACCGGCACCCTTGCCTGCTCCCCACCAGCGCAAACCCAGGTGGAACAGGCTCAATGAGCGCCCGGGAACGCTCGGCGGCGGGCGTCGGCGGTAGTTCCGCCGGCCCGTGCCGTGCTCGTGCGCCCGGCCGTCGTGCGGGCGCGGCTGCCGAGGTGGAGGCCACCGGGCCGACGGCGGGACCGCCGGGGGCAGGATGGCACCCTGAGCGAGCCGGGGGAGCCGGCCCGCGCCGGCCGGGGGCGGATCCTCGGCCGTACAGAAAGTGGGGCGGCGTGATCAAGGGGTGGCACGGCTGGCTCGGCACGATCAACGGGGTCGTGCTCATCACGGTGGCCGCGCTGCCGTTGGCCGCGCTGGTGGTGTGGCTCCTGGCGCGCCGGCGCGGCGGCGGCGGGCCGGCCTGGCGCCGGTCGCTGGCCGAGGTCGGCATGGTCTACGGCACCGTGCCGTGGGTCTGGATGATCATGCTGCCGGGTGACCGGGCCGGCGCCGTTCCCGGCCGGGTGAGCCTGGTGCCGCTGCGGGACCTGCTCACCGTCCTGGCGAGCGGGCCGCTGACGGTGACCGTCCAGATCGTGGGCAACCTGCTGGTGTTCGCGGCGCTCGGATTCTTCGGCCCGCTGCGGTTCGCGGCCCTGGCGTCGGTGCCGCGGATCCTGGCGCTCGCGGCGGCCTGCTCGATCCTGGTCGAGGTCGCGCAGTACGTCCTCCGGCTCGACCGCGTCTCCTCTGTGGACGACGTCCTGCTCAACACCGTCGGCGCCGGGCTGGCCGCGCTGGCCTCGCGCCGCTGGTGGCCGGCTCCGGCCGCGGCATCGCCGGACCGGCCCCGGCCGGTCCCGGCGGCGGAACGCTGAGCGGCCCGGAGACGGCACGATGGGCCGGACCTCACGGCCCGGCCCATCGCGTCAGCGCGTCAGGTCGACGCGTTCACCGTCCGGTCAGAGCTTCATCCCCAGAGCGGTGGTGGCGCCGCCGCTCTCGTACGAGACGAGCAGCGAGGTGCCGGCCGGGAGCGATCCGCTCAGCGGCAGGACGAGGGTGCCGTCCTTCCGCAGGCTGGCCTGGGTCTGCGCCACGACCTGGCTGCCGTCCCAGACGAAGACCCGGGCGGTGCCGGCCTTCTTCACCTGGAGCTGCACCGAGACCTTGCTGGCGGTGCGGGTGACCTTCTTGATCTTCACGGTGTTGTCCGCCAGCTTGGCGTACCCACCCGGCGCCACCCCGTCCGAGACCGACTGCAGCAGGGTCTGCGGCGAGTCGACGCTCAGCGCGGCGGTGTCGGGCATGATCGGAGCCTTGGGCGCCGACGGCCTCGCCGGCAGGTCCGGCAGGATCGCGTTGCCCCAGCGCCACGGGTCCGCCCGTACGCCGCTCCAGGTCGACCAGCCGACCCGGGTCTGCGAGCTGAGGTCCTGCGTGTCCGAGTCGTTGACCAGGATGTTCAGGCCCATCCGGCTCGGGTCGATGGTGTCCGGCAGCACGCTGAACGGAATCTTGACCTCGATCCGGTACCCGGTGTACGGGTTGCTGGTCACCACGGAGGCGATCTCCACACCCGGCGCGGTCTCCGGACCGCCCTGGTGGTTGTCCCGCTCCCGGGCGAAGCACGGCGGGTTGCCGTTGGCCGGGTCCCGCGTGGCCGGGAAGAGCGCCATGTTGAACACCGTGGAGGTGTTCGCCGAGTTGCCGCGCGGGTCGATGCCGAACTCGATGTTGTCGTTACGCCGCGGACGCTTGCAGTCCTCCGGCGGCAGGACGGTGCCGAGCACGTCATCGGTGATGTTGAAGATGGCGTACAGGGCGTCGTCGGTGTGGGTCAGCTGGGCGGTGCCGGAGATGTCCGACGCCGGGGCGGCGGTGCCCTCCCAGCGGGTGGAGATGTCGATGACCTCGCCGGTGTACTCGTGGTCGTGACCGTGACCGTCCACAGTCGGCGCGGTGGCGGCCTTCGGGATCGTGGTGGTCGGGACCAGGTTGAACACGCCCGGCTCGGTGGCGCTGCCACCGACGTAGCTGGTCTCGATCTGCACCCGGTAGGCGCCGTTGTCCGGCGCCCGGTTGGCAGTCGGCAGCGACGTGTCGGTGTTCGTGACGGTGAACGTCACCGAGGTGCTGGCGCCCGGCTGGAGCCCGCTGTACGGCAGCTGCTGCTCGGCCACGGAGAAGCCCGCGGGAACGTTCAGCTTTGCCGTGCCGGACTGGACCCGGGTGCCGTGGTTGGTCAGGTTGACCTTGACACTGCGGGTGCCGCCGCTGGGGATGTTCAGCAGCGACTCGATGAGCGCGTCGAGCTGCTGCGTCTTGTTCCGCACCGTCCAGGCGCGGAAGTCGGCGATCTCCTCCAGCGGCTCCAGGGTGCCGCGCACCGGAGCGGTGCCCTGCACTCGGGCGCTGCTGGTGCCGCTGCCGTCCTTCTTGCTGGTCAGCGTGGCGTCGATCTTGAAGCGGGTGCCCACCTCGACCTGCGCCGGCGGGGTGACCGTGAAGGTCTTCACGACCTCCTTGCGCGGGCTGAGCGTGCCGACGTTGCCGTTACCGCTCACCGTCCAGCCGGCCGGGACGTCCAGGGTGACCTTGGCGCCCGGGATGGCCTTCTCGGTGTAGAGGACGGTGTCCACCTTGATGGACTGGCCGCCGACGGCCTCCCAGTTGCGCGGACGCACGTGGACCTCGGTGCCCAGCGGCAGCCCGCCCGGGGCACGCAGGGTGGCGCCCTGCAGCGCGCCGGTGCCGGCGCCCACGTTCGGGTCCGGGTACGCGGTGCGGGTGTCGATCAGCGTCAGCCGGTTGCAGCCGATGTTGTCGGGGTTGGTCGTCGGGAAGGAGCTGTTGCCCCAGCCCTGCGACACGTACTCCCGGCGGGCCCAGGTCTGGACTGTGTTCCACCGGTTGCCGTCGTGCCGCGCCGACTCGTAGCCCTGCCAGGTGCCGAAGATGACGTTGCTGGCCTCGGCCGGCGTGAACGTCGTCTCGCAGGCGGGGCCGTTGGTGCCGGTGGTGCCGCTGCCGCCGGTCTGGAAGATCCGGGAGACCCGCCAGGGCTGGAGCCCTTCCTTCTTGATCTGCTCCGGGAACGCCTTCGGGTCGGCCGCCGCGTAGAAGGCCTCCACGGCCAGCATGGCCGCCTTCTGGTGGTTGCCGTGGTTGCCCTGCGTCGCCGAGGGGTTCATCGTGAGGATGACCTCGGGCTTGGTGGTGCGCAGGACCCGCACGATCCGGGACAGCGTCTCCTGGTGGCCCCAGACCTCTTCGGTCAGCGGGGCGCTCGCGGTGTACCAGAAGTCGAGCGCGTCCAGGTTGTAGATGTGGTCGACTCCGGCCCAGGCGACGGCCTTGCGCTCCTCGGCCTCCCGCAGGATGCCGAGCTCGGGGCCCTCTTCGAGGCCGGAGGCGTTGCCGCCGCCCTCGCCGCGGGTGGTGGTGATGACGCCCGCCTTCATGCCGTGATACTCGTTCCAGTATCCGAGCATGCCGAGCTGGCCCGCCTCGTCGTCCGGGTGCGCGCCGATGAACATGATGTCCAGGTCGACGGGCTTGTCGGACTTCTTGGCCTGTGGCTTCGGTGCTGCGTTCTGGGGGTTGGCCTGGGCCGGAGTGGCCAGGCCCAACGACAGTAGACCGCACATGGCGATCGCTGCCGTGGTGCGCCATCTCATGGGCATACCTCTTCGTCTCGAAGCGAGAGTGCTGCGGCTGGGGACGGTCACGGCCCGGCGCGGGCCGGCTGACACGTGGCTCGTGCCGGGCCGTGACGCGGACAGCTGTCCACTGAGGACCGTCAGGTCCTCACTGGTCGTGGTGCTCGACAACGGGATGGTGGTGTACACGCACCGTCACGGTGTGAGCGGTGCAGACGGTGGGAACGGGTCGATCCACCGGAAGGCCTTCGGGCCGTAACCTAGGGATCTTGCGGAGGCGTCGTCAATAGGTCCGGACGACTTTCTTCCTTATTCGAAGAAACAATCCGCGCAGCTCAGCGACCCGGCTTCGGGGGCGGCATCGGCCTTAGGGGACTCTTTGCCCGGCTTTGGGCACCCAATGTGGACGCGACGGCCCAGTTTTGTGCGCCATGTCGGGGTGGCCCGGCGCGCCCGGCTTGCGGCTTCCCAGAATTTCCCTGGTCGGAGCGTCGAGATCATCTCGTTACTTGACGCCACACTTTTTTCTCACTAGGAAGAAAGCGTGTCTGACAAAGCCCCGACCAGCCCGGTCAGCCGTGAGCGGTCCCGTGAGATCAAGCGTCTCTCGGTGATCTTGGCCGCCCGGCAGGCCCGGCGGCTGTCCCGAGTGGACCTGGCCGAGATGACCGGCCTCTCGGCGGCCACGGTGACCGCGCTCGTGCGGGAACTCGTCGCCGAGGGCTACCTCATCGAACGCGGACCCGGCGCGCCCACCACCGGCCGCCCCCGGGAGATGCTCGAGTTCAACCCCCGCGCCGAACTCGTCGCGGCGGTGTCACTGGAGCCGCCCCGGATCAGCTGCGAGATCGCCGACAGCGAGGGCGCGGTCATCGCGCACCGCGTCGCGCGGCTCGGTGCGAACGTGGTGGAGACCGTCTGCGAGTTCGTCCTCGACCTGGTCGGCGACAACCTGCCCTCGCTGCGCGGCGTCGCGATCGCGGTGCCCGGCGTGTCCAGCAACGGCGCGGTACGCCTCGCGCCGTCGGTCGGACTGGTCGAGGCGTGGCCGATCGGCGAATCCGTGCAACGGCGGCTCGGCGTACCCGTGGTCGTCGACAACGACGTCAACCTCATGGCCGCCGGCGAGTGCGTCGCCGGCGCCGGCGCGGACGTGGCGAACCTGCTGCTGATCCACGTCGCCGACGGCATCGGCGCCGGCCTCGTGCTCGACGGCAAGGTCCGCCGCGGCGCCAGCGGAGCCGCAGGCGAGGTCGGCTTCCTGCCGCTGGGCGGCACGACCGAGCGCCGCTACAGCGGTGTCGGCGACTTCGAGGCCCGGTGGTCGGTCAACGCCATCGCGGAGCGGGTCGTCGCGCTCAACCCGGGCCGCCGGCCCGAGTCACCGGTACGGGAGCTGAGCCGGCTCGCCGCGACGTCGGCGCCCGCCCGGGAGTACCTCGACGAGGTCCTCGGCGCCTGGGCCGGGCTCATCCTCTCCTGCGCCTGCGTTGTCGATCCGGGACTGGTGCTGCTCAGCGGCGCCGCCGCGGAACTCGACGACGCGGCCCTCGACCAGCTTCAGACCCTCGTCTCCGCCCGGACCCCGGCCCCCACCGAGGTACGCCGGGCCACGCTCGGCGACCAGGCAGTGCTGCACGGAGCGATCAGCTACGCGCTCTCGGCGGCGGTGCCCCGCTCCTCGCTCACCTGACCACCACCCGACCCCGGCCCCCGACGACCCCGACACCCCCCGACCCGACACCCCACTCCACAGTCACCGTCGCGGCGACCGCGTCCGTATCCCGGACGACCGGTCGCGGCGCGACGCGGCGCGCCCCGCTCCGGGCGTGACCCGCGGACCTTCGACCCCGTCCCCGGGGAACCGGCGCACACCGCCGGCGCCCCGGGCCGGGCACACACCGTCTTTCTCCGCTTCCGATAGTTCCCCCGCAAAATGGAGGTACCAATGAAACGTCGTTTGGCCCTGGCCGTCGCGTTCAGCGCGCTGCTGGCCGTCAGCGCGTGCGGCAGCAGCGACGACGACAAGGACGCCGGCTCCTCCGGCGCCGCGCCGGCCGAGAAGGTCGTCATCTACAGCGCCCGCGACAAGTCGGTCACCGACTACGTCGTGGAGCAGTTCACGGCCAAGAACCCCGAGTACAAGGGCAAGGTCGAGGTGCTCAACATGGGCGCCCAGGAGGTGCTCGAGCGGGTCCGCGCCGAGAAGGCCAACCCGCAGGCGTCGGTCTGGTGGGGCGGCACCCAGCAGGGCCTCGCCGCCGGCGCGGGCGAGGGGCTGCTGGAGCCCTGGCAGCCGTCGTTCGCCTCGAAGATCGACGCGCGGTACAAGGACGCCGAGGGCCGCTGGTTCGGCGAGATCCTGCTGCCCGAGGTCATCATGTACAACAACAAGGCGCTGACCCCGGAGACCGCGCCGAAGGACTGGGACGACCTGGTCGACCCGAAGTGGAAAGACAAGATCATCATCCGGGACGTGGCCGCCTCCGGCACCATGCGCTCGATCTACGCCTCGATGATCCAGCGCTACACCCCCGACGGGTCGAACCCGCAGCCCGGCTACGACTGGCTGCGCAAGCTCGACGCCAACACCGTCGAGTACGCCGCCAACCCCAGCGACCTCTACCTGAAGATGTCGCGTGAGCAGGGCGTGGTCAGCGCCTGGAACCTCCAGGACATCCTGCTGCAGGCCAACGAGAAGATGCCGTTCGGCTACGTCATGCCGGCTTCCGGCGCGCCGGTGCTCGTCGACGGCGTGGCCGCCGTCAAGGGCGGCAACACCGAGGGCGCGAAGAAGTTCCTCGAGTTCCTCTTCGACGACTCGCTGCGGGCCAGCCTGGCCAAGGACTACTTCCAGATCCCCGCGGTCGAGATCGCCGAGAAGCCCGAGTGGCTGACCAAGCTCGACCTCAAGCCGATGAACGTCGACTGGGACGTGATCGGCAAGAACGAGACCGCCTGGATCACCCACTGGAACGCCCAGATCAAGGGCAAGGGCTAAGACGCTCAGGACCGGGCCGTGCTCCGGCACGGCCCGGCTCCGTCCTGGAAGGACCACGAAATGATCGATGTCCGACTGACGGCGGTCAGTAAGCGCTTCGCCAAGTCGAGCGACTCCGCGGCGGTCGATGACGTCACCGTCACCATCGGAGCCGGCGAGTTCTTCACGCTGCTCGGGCCGAGCGGTTGTGGCAAGACGACGACGCTGCGCATGGTGGCCGGCTTCTACTTCCCGACCTCCGGTCGCATCCACTTCGGCGACGACGACGTCACCCACTGGACGCCGAACAAGCGGGACACCGGCATGGTGTTCCAGAACTACGCGCTGTTCCCGCACATGACAGTGGCGCAGAACGTCGCGTACGGGCTCAAGGTCCGCCGGGTCTCCCGCGCCGACCAGGCCCGGCGGATCGAGGAGGCGCTCGCCCAGGTGCACCTCTCCGGGTACGGCGACCGGCGCATCGACGCGCTCTCCGGAGGCCAGCAGCAGCGGGTCGCGCTGGCGCGGGCCCTGGTCATCCGCCCGCGCACCATGCTGCTCGACGAGCCGTTGTCCAACCTCGACGCCAAGCTGCGCGAGGAGACCCGCGCCGAGATCCGGCGCATCCAGCGCGAGAGCGGCACCACCTCGATCTACGTCACGCACGACCAGGCCGAGGCGATGGCGATGTCGGACCGGATCGCGGTCATGGAATCCGGCCGGGTCCAGCAGGTCGGCACCCCGCACGAGATCTACTACAAGCCGGCGAACGCGTTCGTGGCCCGGTTCATCGGGCGCAGCAACGTGCTGAGCCTGCCGGTGACCGGCGCGACGGACGCAAGCGTCGCGGTACGCCTGCCCGGCGGCGCCACCATCGACGTCGGCGCCCCCGCCGGGCACGGGCTCGGCGAGGGCGACACCGCGCTCGTCTCCGCGCGTCCCGAGCACATCGCGCTCGGCGGCGACGACGACACGGCGGCCATGCGCGGCCGGATCAGCCACGTCGAGTTCACCGGCATGGCCACCCACATCAGCGTCGACGTCGACGGCAACGAGGTGATGGCGGCCCTGATCGACGCGCCGGCCGGCCTCCAGCTCGGCGACGTCGTGGGTCTGCGGCTCGTACCGGAGCGGCTCTGGGTGGTCAAGCCGTGACCGCTGCGACCCGAACCGCCCCCGGCTGGGCGGTGGCCCTCGGCCGGCGCCTGGCCGGCGGGACCAACTCCCGGTGGTTCCCGTACCTGCTGGTGCTGCCGCTGGTCCTGGTGCTCTGGGGCTTCGTCGTCCAGCCGATGTTCGCCACCTTCCGCGAGAGCGTGAGCGCCAACGGCACGGACAACTACCTCCAGTTCCTCTCCTCCTCCGGGGTGGCCCGCGAGTCGCTGTTCACCTCGCTGTTCATCTCGGCCGCGAGCGTGCTGCTCTGCGGCATCGTCGGCGTGACGATGGCGTTCCTGCTCAAGCGGTTCCACTTCCGCGGCCGGCGGCTCATCGAGGCGATCATCCTGGTGCCGGCGGCCCTGCCGCCGCTGATCGGCGCGGTCTCCTTCCAGCTGCTCTACAGCAACATCGGCATCGTGCCGCGCGGCCTGCAGGCGCTGCTCGGCACCGAGAAGCCGGTCCTGGCCTTCGACGGCATCGCCGGGGTGCTCGTGGTGCACACGTTCACCATGTACCCGTTCTTCTTCCTGGCCGCGTCCGCGGCGCTGGCCGGGATGGACCCGTCGGTCGAGGAGGCGGCGTACAACCTCGGCGCGGGCCGGTTCCGGGTGTGGCGCACCATCCTGCTGCCGATGCTCACCCCCGCGCTGATCTCGGCGTCGCTGCTGGTCTTCATGACGTCGCTGGCGTCCTACACGGCGCCGCTGCTGTTCAACGTCAGCCAGACCATGACGATGCAGATCTACATCAACCGCACCAACGGCGACCTGCCGATGGCCTCGGCGTACGCCTCGGTGCTCGGCATCGTCTCGATCATCTTCCTGCTGGCGATGCGCTGGTACGAGGGACGGCGCAACTACCAGTCGCAGTCCAAGGGCATCTCGGCGGTCCGGCGGGAGATCACCAACCCGATCGGCCGCTGGCTCGCCCCGCTCGCCTCGGTGCTGGCCACGCTGGTCCTGCTCGCCCCGGTCGCCGCGATCGCGCTCGTCGCCTTCTCCGCGGACCGGTCCTGGACCACCGAGGTGCTGCCGCCGACGTACACGCTGGAGAACTTCGTCACCATCTTCACCGACCCCAAGGCGTTCGAGCCGATCCTCAACTCGGTGCAGATGAGCCTGCTCGCGGTCGTCGGCTGCGTGGTGATCGGCGTGCTCGTCGCGTACGCGGTGCGGCGGCTGAAGTTCGTCGGGCGCAGCCTGCTCGACGTGGCCGTGATGATCGCCTGGGCGCTGCCCGGCACGGTCGTGGCCATCAACCTGATCTCGGCGTTCAGCACCGGCAACGCGTTCAGCTTCGGGCAGGTGCTGGTCGGCACGTTCTGGATCCTGCCGCTGGCCTACTTCGTGCGGTTCCTGCCGATCGTGTTCCGGTCCAGCTCCGCCACGCTGGCGCTGATCGACCCGTCGCTGGAGGACGCCGCCCGCAACCTCGGCGCCTCCTGGCTGCGCGCGTTCTACACGATCACCGTGCGGCTGATGCTGCCGGGCGTGCTCGCCGGCGCGCTGCTGGCGTTCGTGCACGGCGTCGGCGAGTTCGTCGCCTCGGTGCTCATCTACACCTCGTCGACGGTGCCGATCTCGGTCGCCATCAACAACCGGATGTACAGCTTCGAGCTGGGCACCGCGGCCGCCTACGGCATGCTCCAGGTGCTGCTCATCTTCGTGGTGATGTGGTTCTCCGGGCGGCTGGAGACCAGCCGGACCGCGACCCGGAGGGCCGAGCAGTGGACGAACTGATCGAGCGGTGGCGGACCGGGGGAGGGCTTCTCCCGGTCACCCGGGTACCCGGGCACGCGTTCGCCGCCGTGACCGGGGCGGCCGACCTGGCGGTGCTGCCGGTCGGCGCGGTCGAGTGGCACGGTCCGCACCTGCCGATCGGTACCGACCTGATCCTGGCCGAGGGCTTCGCCGGGGAACTGGCCACCGGGTCCGCCCGGGCGGTGCTGTTCCCGGCCACGCCGTACGCCGCCTGCCCGGGCCAGACACGGCAGTGGCCGGGCACCGTGGCGCTACGGCCGGAGATCGCCGTCGGCTACCTCGCCGACGTGCTCGCCGGCATCGTCGAGGCGGGCTTCCCCCGGGTGCTCGTGGTCAACGGGCACGACGCCAACATGTCCACCGTCCGCGCCGCGATGGAGTGGGTGTCCGGCCGGCAGCGGGCCAGCATGATGCTGGTGAACTGGTTCCAGCTCGTCGGCCCGGACGAGACGGCCGAGATGTTCGGTGAGCTGCCGGCCCGGGGACACGGCGGCGCGTACGAGAGCTCAGCGGTGCTGGGCTTCGACCCGGACGCGGTGCGCCTGGACGCCGCGCCGGACCTGCCGCCGAAGCCGAAACTGCCCACCCCGTACCCGTACGTGCTCGTGGAGTCGCGGCCCGACCCGTGGCAGGGCTGGTCGGGGCATGTCTCGCTGGCCGGCGAGGAGGCCGGCGAGCGGATCCGCGTCACCGCGGGCGCCCGGCTGCGCGAGCTGGTCGAGGCGTGGCTGGCCGCGCCGCTGCCCGGACCGCCCGGCGCCGACCGGCCGGACCAGACGACCGGATGACCACGCGCGGCACGCCGCACGACAACGCACCACCTCGGGAGGCCACCATGAGCCCGTCACTGACCGTCTATCAACAGCACCACCTCCGCGTGGTGTTCGAGCACCACGTCGCCCACCTCTACCCGGCGATGGTCACGGCCAGCAAGGCCCACGTCGTCATGCTCGCCGAGCAGGGACTGATCTCCGACGAGGCCGCCGCGACGATGCTGCGCGGCCTGGTCGCCCTCGCCGGGGACCGGCCCGGGGACCTGGAGTACGACGGCAGCGTCGAGGACGTGTACTACACGCTGGAGAAGCGCCTCGCCGCCGCGGCCGGCATCGAGGTGTCGCAGCTCAGCGTGCAGCTCGCGCGCAGCCGCAACGACCTCGACGCGGGCGTCTTCCGGATGGTGCTGCGCGACCAGCTGCTCCAGGTGCTCGACGCGCTGCTGGCCACCGGCCGGACCGTGCTGGACCGCGCGGACCGGCACGCCGACGTGGTGGTCACCGGCTACACGCACCGCCGCCCGGCCCAGCCGACGAGCATCGGGCACGTCTTCGCCGGCTACGCCGAGGCGCTGGCGGGCGAGGCGGCCGCGTACGCCGACCTGCTGGACGAGATGAACCGCTCGCCGCTGGGCTCCTGCGCCTTCGCCGGCACCGACCTGGACATCTCACCCCGCCGGCTCGCCGACCTGCTCGGCTTCGACCAGCTGATCGTCAACTCGTACGAGGCGGTGGCCGGCGCGGACCACCTGGTCCGGGTCGCCACGCTCAACGCGCAGGCGCTCGCCACCGGCGCCCGCCTGGCCCGCACGCTGATGGACTGGCTGACCTGGGGCTGGGTGGTCACGCCCGGCGAGTTCACCCAGGGCAGCAGCATCATGCCGCAGAAGCGCAACCCGGTGGTGCTGGAGCACCTCGTCTCGATGGCCGGCGCCGCGGCGGCCGACGCGGCGAGCGTGCTGAACAACGTCGGCGCCGCCTGGTGGGAGGACTCCAACAACGCCACCACCGACGTGCAGGCGCGGCTCTGGGACGGCGACGACCGGGCGTACCGGTTCTTCTCGCTGCTCGGCGGCCTGATCGCGAAGCTGGACCCGCTGCGCCCGCCGTCGGGCGAGGAGATCGTCGCCTCGGGCGCCACCACCACCGCTGCGGCCGACGCGCTGGCCCGCCACGGCGTGCCGTTCCGGGGCGCCCACTCGCTGCTCGGCCGCCTGGTACGCGGCGGCGCGCCCGCGACCTGGACCGGGGAGCTGGTCCGGTCCACCGCCACCGACCTCGGTCTGACGCTCGACGACGCCGCGGTGAAGGATCTGCTGGCCGCCGCGGTCCGCCCCGAACTCGTGCTGCGCCGCGCCCAGGCCGACGGCCCCGGCGAGGCGGCCGTCCGGGACCAGGTCGGGCGACTGTCTACAATGCTCGACGCGGTGCAGGAGCGGGCGCAGGAGTTGCGCGAGCGGCTGACCCGTGCCGACACGGCTCTCGCCGAGGCGGTCGCGGCGAGGGTAGGCCCGTGACGGGGCGACAGACGCAGCTGGCCGTGGTCGCGGACGTCGTGTCGCGGCGACCACGTGATCTGGACCGACGGCCCGAAGGGCGATCTGACATCACCATGGAACGACCGGCAAATCCGCGCCTGCTCGGCATCGACTTCGGCGGCACCAAGATGGCCATCGGCGTGGGCGACGTCGACGGCCGGCTGCTCGTCTCCGAGCGCCTGCCCACGAACGCCGAGCAGGGCGCGCAGCAGGCCCTCACCCGGGCGCTGGACCGGGCCCGCGAACTCGCCGAGCAGACCGGCGGCACGATCGTCGCGGCCGGCATCGCCTCGCCCGGCGTGGTTCACGACGACGGCATCGAACTGGCGCCGAACGTGCCCGGCTGGGAGCAGCTGCGCCTGGCCGACGCGGTCCGCGCCCACCTGAGCCTGGCGCACGTGCGGGTCACCAACGACCTGAAGGCCGCCGCCTACGCCGAGCTGCGGCTCGGGGCGCTGCGCGACGCCGATCCGGGACTCGTCGTCGGGCTCGGGACCGGGGTGGCGGCGGCGGTCACCGTCAACGGCGAGGTGCTGCCGGGCCGCCACGGCGCGTCCGGCGAGATCGCGTACGGGCTGACCGACAACAGCTGGCCGCCCCGGTTGGAACCGATGCTGGAGGCGACGTTCTCCGGCCGGGCCCTGGACGAGCTGGCGCAGCGGCTGGGCGTGGACGGCCGCGCGGCCGGCCTGTGCGCGGCCGCGGAGCAGCCCGGCCCGGTCCGTGACCAGCTCCGCCTGCGCGTCGACGAGCTGGCCCGCCAACTGGTGACGTGCTGCCTGCTGCTCGATCCGCAGCGGATCGTGCTGGTCGGCAGCGTCGCGGGCAACGACATGGTGCGGGCGCTGCTGACCGAACGGCTCACCCGGACGCTGCCGTACCCGCCGGAGATCGTGCTGTCGGACTTCGCGCAGGACGCCGCGCTGCTCGGCTCGCTCGCCATGGCCACCGAGGTCCAGCCCGCCGTGGTCTGAACGGGCCGGGCGCGGAGAACGGACCGGGCGGGGGTGCGGTGGGCGCCCCGTCCGGTCCGTTCTCGACGCCGGGGGAGAACCGGCGGCGTACCTGCGCCGGACGCGCGCCGGGCCGGGGACCGGCGGCGTCGCACCCGCCGACGGTCCCCGGCCGGGACGTGCGGTTCAGCCGGCGGACGCCTCGGCACGGCGCACCACCTCGGCGGCGGCGCGCACCACCGCCCGGTCCAGCAGCCGCCCGTCGGCGTCGGTGGCCACCCCGGAGCCGCCGCGCTCGGCCCGCTCCAGCGCCTCCAGCACGGCCCGCGCCGAGGCCACCTCGGCCTCGGTGGGGGTGAACACCTCGTTGATCGTCGCGATCTGCCCGGGGTGGATGGCGCTGCGGGCCCGGAAGCCCTGCCGCAGCAGCGCCCGGGTGGTCCGCTCCAGCCGTTCCGGGTCGCGCAGCGTCGTCTCGACCGGCCCCACCGGCGGGGCGATCCCGGCCGCGGCCGACGCGACGACGACCTGGGAGCGGATCGGCGCGAACTCCGCCCGGTCCGGCCCCGGCTGCAACCCCAGCTCACCGGCGAGGTCCGCCTCGCCGAGGCCGAGCCGCAGCACCCGCGGCGCGACGGCCACCTGCGGCGCGGTGAGCACGCCCCGGGCCGTCTCGATCAGCGCCACGACCCGGAACGCCGGGGCGTGCGGGCCGAGCCGCCGCTGCACCCGGGTCAGCGCGGCGTCGACCTCCGCGAGCAGCTCCGGCTCGGCCTTCGGCACCCAGACCCCGGCCACCGCGTTCGAGAGCACCTCGACGTCCGCCTCGACCTGGTCGCTGTTGATCCGCACCCACAGCTCGGGTCCGGACGGGGCGGCGGCGCCCAGGAACCCGGCAACCGTCTCCCGGGCCTGCGCCTTGCGGGCCGGCGTGACCGCGTCCTCCAGGTCGAGCACGAGCGCGTCCGCGCCCCGCCCGGCCGCCTTGTCCAGCAGGTCCGCCCGGTCGCCCGGCACGTACAGGTAGCTGCGTGCCACCGCCGCCATCAGTCGTTCCCCCTACCGCTGCGGGCGGGCGAGGTAGCGGCCGGCCGGCTCGCCCGCGACCTTGCCGTCGACGAGCACGTGCTGCCCGCGGACGAAGGTGTCGGTGACCCGGGCGGTCAGCTCGAAGCCCTCGAACGGCGTGTACTCCTGCGTCGACTCGGAGTCCTCCGCACGCACCGTCCAGGTCGAGTTCGGGTCGACCAGGCAGATGTCGGCGTCGTAGCCCTGCATCAGCGCGCCCTTGTTGCGCAGGCCGAAGCGCTGCGCCGGGTTCCAGGAGGTCAGCTCCGCCACCCGCTGGTACGACAGGCCGCGCCGGTTGCCCTCGGTGACCAGGCCGGGCAGCAGGTACTCGGCGCCGCCGAACCCGGACTTGGCGACGAAGATGTCGTCGCGCGGCTCACCGAACTTGACCTCGTCCCGGCAGCAGGCGTGGTCGCTGACCACCCAGTCGATCTTGCCGTCCAGGAGGTACCCCCAGAGCGCCTCGACGTCGGCGCGCGGGCGCAGCGGCGGGTTGACCTTGCCGCCCAGACCGTGCGCGGTGTCGATGTCGGCGACCAGGTGACCGATGGTCACCTCGCGGCGGAAGTCGATGTGCGGGAACGCCCGCGCCATCCGCAGCGCCGCGTCGACCGCCTTCTCCGAGGTCAGGTGCAGCAGGTTGATCTTCGGCAGCCCGGTCTCGTGCGCCAGGTACGACGCGATCGACACGGCCAGTCCCTCGGAGTGCGGCGGCCGCGACGCGTGGTACGCCTCCAGCCCGCGCAGCGTGCCGTCCTGCTCGACCTGCTTGGTGTACGCGCTCATGATCTCGGCGGTCTCGCAGTGCAGCGACAGCGAGATCTCGTCGGCCAGCTCGGGGAAACGCTCCCGGGCTGCCTGGACGCCGCGCATCACGAACTCGAAGTGGGCGTAGTCGTACCGCTCGCCCTCCGGGATCATCAGGAACGAGTTCTGGTCGGCGGACCGGCCGTGCAGGCCGTGGCTGCCGTAGAACATGAAGATCTTGAACGAGGTGACCCCGTGCTCCTCCACCAGCGACGGCACCTCGCCGATGTGCTCGCGCGACATCGGCGCCAGGTGGAAGCCGTAGTCGATGTAGGAGCGGCCCTCGGTCGCGGCCAGGACCTCGGGGAAGAAGTCCGCGTACCGGCCGCCGCGGTTGAGGTAGTACTGCCCGGTGCGCATGTAGTTCAGCGCCGTGGTGACGCCGCCCTGCACCGAGGCGCGGCTCTCCGAGACGGCGTCCTCGCTCAGCGGGTTGTAGATGCCCCAGTGCTGGTGGGCGTCGACCACGCCGGGGAAGGCGAGCCGGCCGCCGCCGTCGACGACCTGGGCCGCCCCGGCGGCGTCGATGCGCGGAGCGATCCGGCTGATCCGCCCGTCGGTGACGCCGATGTCCATCAGCTCGGGTTCGGGCCGGTCGTGCCGGACGACGCGGACGTTTGTCAACAGCAGGTCGTAGGTGCTCATGGTGTTGCTCCTCGTGCTCGGTTCAGCGGCGGTTGATCAGGCCCATCAGGCCGTGGACGTCGGGGGCCTGGTCGAGCCGGTGGACCTCGTCGGCGATGCGGGCGGCGGTGGCCTCGGGCAGGGCTGCGGCGTTGGTGCGGAACTTGACCGCCAGCTCGGCGTCGCTCAGCGGACGCTGCGGGCCGCCCCGGTTGGCCAGGACCTCCTGCACCCACTCACGTCCGTCCCGGGTGACGATGCGCAGGACCGCCGGGAACTGGTGCGGGAAGATCTTGTCGCACCGCTCGTCGGCCACCACGTCGACCCGCGCCATCAGCGCCCGCCGCTGCGGGTCGTGCGCCAGGGCGTCGGTGAAGTCGGCCAGCTCCACGCCGAGACCGCCGCCGCCGACCAGGCCGGCGGCGACCGCGTACGGGCCGCTGAACTGCGCCTCGTAGCCGGTCTGCGGCGCACGCTTGCGCTCGATCGGCTGGCCGATGGTGCGCACCGTCGGCGTGGGCACGCCGAGCGTGATCGACTCGATCTCGTCCAGCGGCAGCCCGCGTTCGCGCAGCGCGATCGCCGCGTCGATGGCGGCGTGGGTGAAGTGGTTCGCCGGGTACGGCTTGAAGAAGATGCCGGGAACCGCCCACTCGGAGCCGAGCCCGCGGACGATCTCGTCGCCGTCGAACTCGCCGCGCAGGAACGCCTGGAAGAAGCCGAAGCGTCCTTCCAGCACGGTCGGCGGTCCGGTCACGCCGTGCCGGGCCAGCTGTGCGGCGCTGACCGCCGCGTGCGCTGCCCAGCCGCAGTGGATCCGCTTGACGGTGCCGCCGTTGCGGTTGGACTCGATAAGCCCGGCCGCCATCGAGGCGGAGACCCCGAGCGCGTCGAGCGTGCCGCCCGCGTCCAGCTTCAGCAGCCGGGCCGCGGCCACCGCCCCGCCCAGCGTGCCGCAGATCGAGGTGGCGTGCTGGCCGTGCTCGAAGAAGACCGAGTTGCCGGCCGCCGGGTCGTAGCCGGCCATGCCGAGGCGTACGCACGCCTCCAGGCCCACCGCGATGGCGGCCACCGTCTCCTGCCCGGAGGCGCCGGACATCTCGGCGGCGGCGAGCGCGGCGGGCACCACGGTGGCGCTGGGGTGCAGCACCGACGGCAGGTGCGTGTCGTCGTAGTCGAGCGAGTGCGCCAGCACCCCGTTGGCGAACGCGGCCAGCGCGGCCGGGACCTTCTCGTCCACGCCGACGGCGGTGGCCTGGCCACGGCCGCCCTGCTCGGCGACGTACGCCAGCGCGGCCTGGCTGGTCGGCAGCGGCTGCGCCGCCACGCAGAGCCCGAGCACGTCCAGCACGCGGGCCCGGACGCTGGCGACCACCTCGTCGGGCAGCGTCGCGGCGGAGGTGTCGGCGGCGAAGGCGGCCAGGTGCTGGCCCAGGGTCGGCTCAGCCACGGCTGACCACCGCCAGCGGACGCACCGGGGAGCCGGTGGCGCCGTACAGCGGCAGCGGGGCCATGACGAAGGTGAACTCGTGCACCTCGTCGCGGGCCAGCTCCTCCAGCGCCATCGTCTCGATCAGGTAGATGCCGTGCTCCACCAGCAGGATCCGGTGCGCCGGCAGCGTGCTGTGGCCCTTGCCCGGCGGCAGGCACTCGAAGGCGATGGTGTCCGCGCCGGCCGCGTGCACGCCCCGCTGCGCCAGCCAGGTGGCGCCGTCCGCGCCGACCCCCGGTACGCCGGAGTCCTTGCCGATGTAGTGGTTGCGGTCCTCGTGGTCGAACAACCGGCCCCAGCCGCTGCGGATGAGCACCACGTCGCCCGCGCCCACCGGCGTGCCCTGCCGGGACACTGTGGCGTCCAGGTCGGCCGGGGTGATCTCGTAGCCGGCCTCGCAGCTGTCCAGGCCCAGCGTGGCGGGCACGTCCAGCAGCACGCCGCGGCGGACCATCGGCGCGACGGTGTGCACGCCCAGCTCGTCGAACCGGCCGCCGACCTGCGCCGCGGCGGCGTCGGCGCCGCCGTGCAGCCGGCCGTCCTGGGACACGTGCGCGAGGGCGTCGACGTGCGTGCCGACGTGCGTGCCCATGACCAGCAGGTCGTTGGCGGCGGAGCCGCCGTCGGCACGCACCATGTCACCGTGCCGGCGCGGCAGGGTGAGCCCGAACGCCGGGTGGTTCGGTGACTGCGGCATGCCGACGGTCAGCCGCCGGCCCAGGTCGTAGATCGTGACGCCGGCCTGCACGGCGTCGAGCAGGCGGTCGGCGGTTCTGGCAGTGGTGCCCACGGGGTTCCTCGCGTTTCGGCTGTCGGCGTCGTCAGGCGACGACGCCACGGGCTTTCAGGTCGGCGATCTCGGCCGGATCGCAGCCGAGTTCCTCGACGAGCAGGGCCTCGGTGTCGGCGCCGGGGGAGCGGCCGGTGAAGCGGATCCGGCCCGGCGTCTCCGACATCCGCCACATGACGTTGTGCATCCGCATCGTTCCGAGGTCCGGGTCCTCGACCTTCGTGATCATCTCGGTGGCCTGCACGTGCGGGTCCTCGACGATGTCCTTGGCGCTGTAGACCGGGGCCACAGCGGCGCCGGCCTCGGCGAAGGCCGCGGCCACCTCGTCGCGGGTCCGCTCACCGATCCAGGACCCGACGTACTCGTCGAGCAGGTCCGCGTGCGCCACCCGGCCGACGCCGGTGCGGAACCACGGCTCGTCGATCACCTCTGGGTGGCCCACCAGCCGCATGACCCGCTCGGCGATCGCCTGGGCGCTGGTGGAGATGGCGACCCACGAGTCGTCCTTGGTCCGGTAGGTGTTGCGGGGCGCGTTGTTCGTCGACCGGTTGCCCTGCCGGTGCTCCACCACGCCCAGCTGGTCGTAGACGGTGGGACCCGGGCCGACCGCGGTCATGATCGGCTCCAGCAGGCTCATGTCGATGACCTGGCCCCGGCCGCCGGAACGCTCCCGGTGCCACAGCGCCATCATCACCGCGGACGAGGTGGCGATGCCGCAGATGCTGTCGGCCAGCCCGAACGCGGGCAGCGTGGGCGGGCCGTCCGCCGTGCCGGTCAGGTGGGCGAACCCGCTCATCGCCTCGGCCAGCGTGCCGAACCCGGCACGGGAGGCGTACGGGCCGGTCTGCCCGAAACCGGTGATCCGGGCGATCACCAGGCCGGGGTTGACCCGGTGCAGCTCCTCCGGGCCGATGCCCCAGCGCTCCAGCGTGCCCGGGCGGAAGTTCTCCACCAGCACGTCGGCCCGCTCGGCCAGCCGCAGCAGCAGCGCCGCGCCGTCCGGCGCGGACAGGTTCAGCCCGACCAGCCGCTTGTTGCGGGAGATCTCCTTCCACCACAGGGGATGGCCGTCCTTGGTCTTGCCGTGGCCACGCATGCTGTCACCCATGGTCGGGTGCTCGATCTTCACCACGTCGGCGCCGTAGTCGCCGAGGATCTGACAGCACAGCGGTCCGGCGAGAATCGTCGAGACGTCCAGCACGCGCAGGCCCGTCAGCGGTCCGTCACTCACCTGTTCCACCTCCCCAGTTCTGTTCCTGACCCGTTCGGCCGGCGGCACGCTGCGCCGGCGGCCGGAAACCCAGTTCGGCGGATATCTCCGCCGCCGCCGCGGCGACGAGCGCCCCGTGCGCGGCGCACACCTCCGGGGTGAACCGGTTCTGCGGCCCGCACAGCGAGATCGAGCCGAACACCTGCCCGGTCGCGTAGCGCACCGGCGCGGCCACGCTGCCCGCGCCGTTCTGCCGCTCGCCCATGCTCACCGCGTACCCCAGGCGGCGGACCCGGCCCAGCTCGGACCGCAGCTTCGCGGTGGAGGTGATGGTGGCCGACGTGACCGCGTCCAGCGGGTGATGGTCGAGGTAGTCCTCGACCTCCGAGTCCGGCAGCGCCGCGAGGATCGCCTTCGACGACGACCCGGAGTGCAGGGCGTGGCTGGTGCCCAGGGACACCGACATGCGTACCTCGTGCGGCGAGAGCACCTGGTCGATGTAGACGCGGGTCCAGCCCTGCCGCACCGACAGCGTCGCGGTCTCGCCGGTGTCGCGCACCAGCCGGACCAGGTACCGGCGTGCGATGTCCGGCACGTCCAGCGCGCGCAGCGCGGCCAGTCCCACCGCCAGCGCGCCGCTGCCCAGCCGGTACCGCTTGGTCTCCTCGTTGAAGGTGAGGAAGCTGTCGGCCACCAGTTCCTTGAGGATCCGGTGCGCCACCGCCTTCGGCAGTCCCAGCTCCCGCGCGATCGTCGACACGCCGAGGGTCTCCGGTGCCCGTTCGGCGATGATGTTGACGATGTCGAGGGCGCGCCCGAGGCCGGAGCGGGTCCGGCCGGCGGCGGCGTTCTCGACAACCGCTGTGGTGATCATCTTCTCTCCTCCACTGTCGACGTTGGGCGGGACGGCCGGGCGTCAGGCGGGCGCGACCGGCGTCTTCCCGGGTGGCAGGCCGTCCGCCTGCCGGGGTCGCTCCCGCGCGATGACCAGCGCCACCGAGGCGAGCACCACGGCGCCGGCGAGCACCTGGCGTCCGGACAACGATTCATCCAGCACCATCATGCCGAGCAGGACCGCCACCACCGGGTTGACGTACGCGTAGGTGGACGCCAGCTGGATCGGCGCGTTGCGCAGCAGCCACGTGTAGACGCTGAAGCCGACCACCGTGCACACGAGCATCAGGTAGGTCCACGCCAGCCAGGACCGGCCCGTCACGTCGCCCGGGCGGAACCGTCCCAGCTCCCCGCTGACCACGCTGGCCACCGCCACCGCGAGGCCGCCCACGAGCATCTGCCAGCCGGTGCCGACCAGGTGGTCCGCCGGCATGCGCAGCCGCTGCGACAGCGTCGAGCCCAGCGCCCACACCATCGTGGAGAGCACCACCAGCAGCATCCCGCCGAGGTGCCACCCCTGCGTGGGCACCGCGAACAGCAGCGCCAGTCCGACCACGCCGCCGAGCACGCCCACGACCGCCAGCGAGGACGGCCGCGGACCGACCACCAGGCGCAGCACCAGCACCCACAGCGGCATCCCGGCCACCAGCAGCGAGGTCAGACCCGTCGGCACGTACTGCTGGCCCAGCGCGAGCAGCGCGCTGCCCGCGCCGACCATCAGCAGCCCGCTGGCCCCCACCCCGGTCCACTGCCGCCGGGGCAGCAGCAGCCCCGCCGGTCCCCGCCACAGCGCCGCCACCGCGAACAGCAGCAGCGCCGCGGCCAGGAACCGGGCCGAGGTGGCCACCAGCGGCGGAATGCTGTCCAGGGCCACCCGGTTGCCCAGGTAGGTCGAGCCCCAGATCAGGTAGACCGCGCCGAGCCCGACGGCCAGGGCCATCGGGCCGGCGGGCCGCGGCGGATCCGCCGGGTGGCGGACCGCCGCGGGCCGGGTCAGGTCAGCGGTGTCCATCGACCCGGATCGCCACCGCGGTGTTGCCCCGTAGGGCGTTCGAGTACGGACACATCCGGTCGGCCAGCTCCACCGCGCGCTCCAGGTCGGCCTGCGGGCACTGCGGCGCGGACACATCCAGCACCACGGCGATCGCGTACCGGCCGTCGTCGGTCTGCCCGAGGGAGACCGAGGCGGTGACAGTCGTCGGACCGGGCCGCACGCCGGCCTGGCGGGCGGCGACGGCGAGCGCGCTGTCGAAGCAGGCCGCGTAGCCGGCGGCGAACAGCTCCTCCGGATCGGTGCCGGGCGCGTCCGGGCCCCGCTGGGCGGGACGGGTCAGGTCGACCCGCAGCGACCCGGTCAGCGACCGGGCGCTGCCGCCCCGGCCGCCGGACACCTCGACAGTCGCGGTGTAGACGGTGTTCGCCGGTACGACCTTTGCCTCGGACGCCGGGGTGCCGACGCTCATGCCGGCACCTCCCGTCGCAGGTCGGCGTGCACCTGCGCGGCGACCGCGTCGGCGAACGCCTCCGGCTGCTCGTCGGCCACGAAGTCGGTGCCGCCGGGAACGGTGACCAGCTCGGCGCTGGGCAGCGCGGCCCGCACCTGCGGCGTCATCCGGTCCAGCAGGTCGTCGCCGCCGTGCAGCAGCACGACGGGCAGCGCGTCCAGGGCGGCCGTGTCGACGTGGTGGTCGAACACCGCCCGGTACGCGGTGGCGTAGTCCGGACCGGTCAGCAGGTACTCGGTGACCTGGCGGTTCGCCTCCTCCGGGGTCAGCGCCGGGTACAGGCCGTACACCCGGTCCCAGATCACCTTCAGGTGCCCGCCGTCGCGGTCCGGCACGTAGCCGGGCGCGTACGAGCGCTTCTTCTCCGCCCGCTCCTGCTCGTCGTAGAGCGGGATGCCCTGCAGGATCAGCCGGTGCACCCGCTCCGGCGCCGACATCAGCGCCTCCGCGCCGACGATCGCGCCGGTGTGCTGCCCGAGCAGGTGCACCCGGGACAGCCCGAGGGCGTCGGCGAACTGCCACACCCCGGCCGCGTACTCCGGGATGGACCACGGGCGCGGCGGCGCGTCGGACATGCCGAAGCCCGGCGTGTCCGGGGCGATCACCCGCAGGCCGCGGCGGGCCAGCGGCTCGATCACCGCGTCGTAGGTGGCCGAGGAGAGCGGGGACTGGTGCAGGATCAGCAGCACCGGGGCGTCGGCGTCGCCGCCGTACCGGTAGTGCACCTGACCCCACGGCACGTCGACGTAGGCGCGGCGGGCCCTGCCGCGGGCCCGGGTCACTCGGCCACCGCCAGCGCGGCCATGACCTCGATGACGTGCTTGATGCCGGCCTTGTAGTCGTCCAGCCGGATGTTCTCGTTCGGGCCGTCCACGCCGGAGTCGGCGCGGGAGACGCCGACGCCGACGATGGGCCGGTCGGCGATCACGCCCTGGTTGCCGATCCACTGCGTGTACGGCTCGATCACCGGCTCGGTCCCGTACACCCGGCGGGCCGCGTCCGCGACGAGCGCGACGAACGGGTCCCGGTGGTCGGTGAGGTTGGGCCGGCTGGTCGCCATCACCTCGATGCGCAGGTCACCGAAGCCGGTCGCGGCCAGGTGGTCGCGCACGCAGCCGAGGACGCGCTCCGGGTCCTGGCCCGGCACCAGCCGGATCTCCAG
The DNA here is from genome assembly GCF_014203425.1 of Micromonospora echinospora. Classification (NCBI taxonomy): domain Bacteria; kingdom Bacillati; phylum Actinomycetota; class Actinomycetes; order Micromonosporales; family Micromonosporaceae; genus Micromonospora; species Micromonospora echinospora. Next base: position 4,895,769 of record NZ_JACHJC010000001.1, on the reverse strand, counting down.
CTTCGCCGAGGCGGTCGACGGGATGCCCAGCGTCACGTCGTCACGCATGTCGCCACCGGCGATGCCGGCCACCGTCAGCGTCGGCACGGTCCGGATGGCCACGGCCGCGGCCTGGTCGTCCAGGTCGCCGGTGAACCGCTCGACCTGGGCCCGCTCGCGCAGGAAGTCCCCGGCGAACGCCACCTTCTCCAGCAGCGCCCGCTCCTCGTCCGTCGGCGGCCGGGCGTCGTCGGCGAAGCCGGGGATCGTCACGGTGCCGTCGGGACGCTGCAGCTGCGCCAGGGCGGCGGCCAGGCGCGCCGTGGCGGCCGGCAGCAGCGCGGTGTTCTGGCTGGTCAGGTCGCGCGGCAGGGTCTGCGCGGTGAGCCGCAGGTAGAGCACGCCCTTCTCGGCGAGCTTGAGCAGCAGCCGGTCCTCGCCGTCGAGCCAGGAGTTCTCCCACAGCGCCGCGTCGCTGGCGAGGCGGTCGGCGTGCGCCTGCACGAACGAGCCCAGGCCCGGGCTGTGCAGCCACTTCTTGCCCTCGAAGATGATCCGGTTGGTCACCGGCGGGGTGAGCCCCGCCAGCTTCCAGGCCGCCGCCGCGTGGATGCGGGACATGATGACGCCCTTGTCGTCGGCCACGCCCCGGGCGTAGAGCCGGCCGTCGTGGATCTCCGCCGCGTACGGCGGGCTGATCCATTCGGCGTCGTCACCGGCCGGCTCGACCTCCACGTCATAGTGCGTGAAGTGCAGCAGCGCCTTGTCACCCTCGCCGGCCACCTCGGCCAGCACGTACGGGTACGACTGCTCCCACGGGATGATCTCGGCCTCGCCGCCCCAGCGGCGGACCGATCCGGCGATGAACTCGGCGGTGGCCTCCATCTGCTCCGGCTCCTGGCGGCGGCTGCGGATGCGGCACAGCTGCTGGAGCTCCTCGACGAACTCGTCGAAGTGCGCGTCGACGGCCGCCAGCGCGGCCGCGGTATCCGGTTTGGGCATGGTGGTCCTCACAGAAGGGGTCGGACAGGGAAGTCAGTGGATGGTGACGCCGCCGTCGACGAAGATCGTCTGGCCGGTGGTCATGGCGGCGGCGTCGCTCAGCAGGTAGGCGACCGCGTTGGCGACGTCCTGCGGCTGCGCCATCCGGCCCAGCGGGATGCTCGACATCTTGTCCGCGAGGTACGCCTCGTCGCCGCGGACGTCGGAGGTCATGTCGGTGGGCACGATGGTCGGTCCGACGGCGTTGACCCGGATTCGGTCGGGCGCCCACTCCAGGGCCAGCACGCGCGCCATGTGCATCACGCCGGCCTTGCTCACGCAGTAGCCGAGCGTGTTCAGCACCGCGATGTGCCCGTTCGTGGAGCCGAGGTTCACCACCGCGCCGCCTGTCTGCCGCAGCGCCGGGTACGCGGCCTGGCACATCCGGAACGTGCCGGTGAGGTTGACGTCCAGGACGTCGGTGAAGTCCTGCTCGGACATGGTGGCCGCGGGCCCGCGCCGGACGATCCCGGCGTTGTTTACCAGCAGGTCCAGGCGGCCGTGCCGGTCCAGGACCTCGTCGACCAGAGCGGCGCAGGAGCCGGCCGACCGGATGTCCACCCGGTGCCGGGTGTGCGCGCCCCCGGACAGCTCGGCCTCGGCCCAGTCGTCGAGCAGGTCGGCCTGGGCCACGGTGGCCCCGCGCTGGGCGAGCGTCGCGGCGATGCGGGCGCCGATGCCGCGGGCCGCCCCGGTCACCACTGCCACCCGGCCGTCGAACCGGTTCGGGTCGGTGTTCATGTCTCGTGTCCTGCCTTTCCGGTCCGGCCACCGGCCGGGCGGGCGTGCCGCACGCCCGACCGGTGCCCCCAACACGTGACGGCGGTCCCGTCAACTGCCGTCACGCGCCGATCACCTTCGTGTCCTCGGCCCAGAAGGCCAGCCGCTTCTGCAGCAGCCGGATCACGAAGTGCGCCACCAGACCCATCACCGACAGCACCACGAGCACGGCGAACATGCCGGCGATGTCGAAGTTGTAGTTCGTCTGCAGCAGCAGGTAGCCCAGACCCTCCTTGGCGCCGATGAACTCGCCGACCACCGCGCCGAGGATGGCGAAGACGATGCCGATGTCCAGGCCGGCGAAGATGAACGGCAGCGCGCTGGGCAGCCGCACCATCCGGAAGATCTGCGTCTTGCTCGCGCCGAACACCGTCAGCATCTGGATCTTGTCGGCGTCGGCCGCGCGCAGACCCTCGATGACGTTCACCAGCATCGGGAAGAACGAGATCACCGCGGCCATGACCACCTTGCTGGTCAGGCCGAAACCGAACCAGACCACGAACAGCGGGGCCAGGGCGACCTTCGGCACGGTCTGGAAGGCCACGATGTACGGCATCAAGGTGGCTTCGACGATCTTGATCTGGGAGATGAACGTGCCGAGCACCAGGGCGGCGCCGACGCCGATCACGAACCCGAGCAGCGCCTCCTGCGTGGTCACCCAGAAGTGACCCCAGAACTGGTCGTCGCCGAGCTGCTGCCACAGCGACTCGACCACGCTCGACGGCAGCGGCAGGACGTACTCGTCCACGCCGAGGAGCTGGACGCCGTACTCCCAGGCCAGCACGACCACGACGAAGACCGTCGGGACCAGCCAGAGCTGGGGCTTCTCCCGCAGGTCGAACTTGCGCCGGGCGGGCCGGGCGGACGGCGCCGGTGGCTGGGCCGGCTTGCGGACCAGGTTGCTTGTTGCCATGGCTGTCCCTCGTCAGTCGATTACGCCGGCGGCGTTGAAGTGTCGGCGGATCCGTTCCACGTAGACCCCGGCCCGGTCGGACGACATGATGCCGAGGTCACGCGGCCGCTCCAGGTCGATGTCCAGGACCTCCGCGATGCGGCCCGGCCGGGGGCTGAGCACGACCACCCGGTCGGAGAGGAAGACCGCCTCCGGGATGGAGTGCGTGACCAGCACGATCGTCTGGTTGCTCTCCTGCCAGATGCGCAGCAGCTCCACGTTCATGTACTCGCGGGTCATCGCGTCCAGCGCGCCGAACGGCTCGTCCATCAGCAGCACCGCCGGGTCGTGCACGAGCGCGCGGCAGATGCCGGCCCGCTGCTGCATGCCGCCGCTGAGCTCGTGCGGGTACTTCTGCTCGAAGCCGTTGAGACCGACCATCTCGAGCAGTTGCTGCGCGCGTTCCCGGTGCCGGCGGGGATCCAGTCGCTGGATCTCCGCCGGCACCATCACGTTGTCGAAGATGGTGCGCCAGGGCAGCAGCGTCGGTGCCTGGAACACCATCCCGACCTCGGGAAGGGGCTTCGTCACGTCCCGCCCGGCGATCCTTACCGCGCCGCCGGTCTTCGGGCTGAGCCCGGCGAGGATCTTCAGCAAAGTGGTCTTGCCGCACCCGGACGGTCCCACGACCGAGATGAACTCGCCGCGACGTACCGTCAGGTTGATGTCGCTCAGCGCCAGGGTCGGTGCCGACTTTCGGGGCCGGTACTCCTTGTCCAGCCCGTCGATCTCGATCCAGGAGTCTTCCGACACCGATGCCGGAGCCTGCGTCTGCGCCCGGCGGGCCGTCGCCTTGATGGCCATCGAAATCCCTTCCGCTGTCCGCTGCCTAGGCGGTGTAGTTCGCGGCCTTGCTCAGCACCGCGGCCTTGTCGAAGTTGTTCGCGCCGGAGAGCAGGCTCGGGTCCCAGAGCTTCTTCAGGTCGACGTCACCGGAGATCTGGCCGGCCTCCTTGGTGTACGCCTGGGTCTTCGCCCACTCGTCGTCGCTGATCGCGCCCCAGTCGGCGAACTGCTCCGGCTCACCGCTGGCCGGCGTGGCCGTCTTCAGCCAGGCGGCGAGGCTCTCGGTGTCCGCCTTGAGCCGCTCGTCGGCGGACTTGCCGGCGAGGATCTGCGGGAAGACCTTGTAGCCGATCTTCATGGCGGCCTCGGGGTTCTTGGCCGAGAAGAGCATCGCCTTGTACGCCGCGCGCAGGAACCGCTCGTACGAGTCCTTCTTGGCGTCGAAGTCACGGGCGCCGACGCTGAAGGTGAGCGACCGGATGCCGGAGAACACGTCCGGGTTGGTCAGGTACTTCAGCTGGGTGCCGGCGTTCTCGATGACCGCGTACGCCTGGGTGTAGAGCGCCAGCATGTCGACCTTGCCGTCGTTGAGCGCGGCGGCGGCCTGGGCGCCGACGCCGACCGGCAGCAGCTCGACGTCCTTGGCCGGGTCCAGCCCGGCCGCCTTGACGTAGGCGCGGGCGTACGGGGCCGAGCCGGAGGCCAGGCTGATCACGCCGATCTTCTTGCCGCGCAGGTCCGCGCCGCCGGTGACCGGGGAGTCGGGCTTGACCGCCATCACCCACGGCCAGTTCTGCACCAGGCCGCCGACGGCCTTGACCGGCACGTTCTTCTCCGCCGCGCCGAGCACCGAGCCGGCGTCGGCCGGGGTGATGTCGCCGCTGCCGGAGGCGACCGCCTGGAGGGCGGCGACCGAGCCGTCGGTGTTGATCGTGTCGACGGTCAGCTTCTCCTCGGCGAAGTAGCCGAGTTCCTTGGCGACCGCGTAGACGGCCACTTCCTCCTTCGGGCCGATGACGGCCGAGGCGATGGCCAGGGTCAGCTTCGCCTCCTTGCCCTCGTCGCCGCCGGCGTCGTCGTCGGAGCCGCCGCCGCAGGCGGAGAGAACCAGCGTGGCGGCCAGAGCCGCCGGGAGCAGTGCCCACTTCCGTTTCATATGCACACACCTCGTCGTGAGTCGGGGGAGACCACCTCCGCCGCCGTGGCGGCGGAGGTGGGGATCAGGTGTCGCGAAGCGACGTGTCCGTTGCGCATCAGGCGTCGCGAAGCGACGCGACCGGTGCCATCAGGCGTCGCGAAGCGACGCGACCAGTGCCAGGTCGTTGTAGACGTGCTGCTCGACGATCTGTGCGCCGTCGAGCACGAACACGTCCGCGTAGCGGATGTCCTCGAACGGCGTGCCGTCGAGCCACTCCCCGTAGAGCCGCCCGAGCGAGGTCACCGTGACCCGCCCGTTGTCGTCACCCACCAGGTAGCGGTCCCGGTGCTTGCGGACCCACCGGTAGGTGCCGGTCGACGCGGCCGCCATCTCCCGCAGCGAGGAGTACTCCCGGCCGCCCGGGAAGACCAGCCGGGCCTGCGGTGCGAGGAAGCTCCCGGCCTCGTCGAGCCGGCGGTCCTCGCACAGCTGCAGGTACCGGTCGATCAGGCCGGGCGTGTCCGGTGCGCTCATCAGCCGGTCTTCTCGCTCAGCGCCGCCTCCCACTGGTCCCGCAGCGGGTGCTCCGCGGGGCCGTGCTCGGTGAGGATGCGCATCAGGCGGGCCAGCAGCGCGTCCCGCTCCCGGTCGAGGACCCGCTGCTCCTCCTCGGTGGAGACGAACCCGTCGACGGCGCCCTCGGTCAGCACGCCGGAACGGGTCAGCAGCGTCTCGACCACACGTACCCGCTGCCGGGTCACGTGCAGCTCGGTGGAGAGCTGCAGCACCAGGTCGAGCAGCTTGCCGACCTTGGGGTCTCCGAAGTAGTCGAACTCGGTGCTCATCACGCCTCCGGCTTCGTCGCGGCCAGTACGGCCCAGGGGAAGTGCCACTCGGGACGGTCGCCCCAGCCCTGCGGCTGGACGCCGTTGCGGCGCTCGTCGAACGGGGTCCACGAGACGTCGGTCAGGCCCGCCTCGGCGCAGACCTCGATCAGGTCGGAGCCGAACAGGTCGTGGAAGAACGGCTCGTTGTTGCGCTCGGCGTGCTCGTAGACGGTGGCGTCGCGCAGCGGGTCGCCGGTGAGCATGAACTCCAGGAAGCGCAGCGAGCCGCCCGGCTTGAGCAGGCGGGCCGCCTCCACGATCGTTTCCCGGATCGCGGCGGCCGGCATCTCGTGCAGCACCATCGTGCCGGTGACCACGTCGCAGCTGCCCGACTCGATGCCGGTGGCCCGGCCGTCGGCCTGCCGGTAGTCGATCGTCAGTCCGGTCGCCTCGGCCTCGGCGTGGGCCAGCCGCAGACCCGGCGCGGCCAGGTCCACGCCGATCACCTGCGCGGTCGGGTACTTGGCGGGCAGCGGCCGGGTGCTCTTGCCGAAGCCGCATCCGATGTCGACGATCCGGGTCGCCGCGGGCAGCTCGGGCAGGGCGGTCTTGGCGAACAGCGTGTGGAACTTGTAGCCGTCGTTGTCGCGCAGCATGACGATGCGCGCCCCGAACTCGTACACGTAGGCCGACATGTCGTCGGAGAAGAAGCTGCCGGGCTGGATGTGGATGTCGTAGTCGGTGTACCAGTCGGGCAGTTCCAGGTCGGGGTTCAGCTCCAGCGAGCCCTTCGGCTGCTCGGGCACCGACGTCAGCTGGTCGGTCAGCTCCTCGCGGCGGCTGAGCACCGCGTCGCCGGCGACCTTCCACAGCATCTTCTGCTGTACCCGCTCCAGGTGGCTGAACCACGGGTAGAGCGGAAGCCCGCGCAGCACCTGGCTCGCGTCGGTGATCGTGGTGGCCGCCGCGCCGGTGGCGCCGTACTCCTCGCGCAGCGCCGGGTAGACGGTGTCCGCCCAGCGCTTGCGCAGGCCGAGGACGAAGTCCACGGCGGAACGCTCATCCAGGGTGAGGCGCTCCTCGATGTCCAGCATGCTTGTCTCCTCTTCAGGTGGGGGAGGGGACCGGTCCGCGGCGGGCCGCGACCGGGATGGACGGGTCAGTGGGCGTACCGCACGCGATCTGCGGACGCGGTGTCGTAGCTGCCGAGGAACGCACCCGCCATGCGCCCCTCGTAGACGGCTTCGAAGGCCGTGCGGGGGGCGTTCGCGTCGCCGACGACGTGGATCCGGGGGCCGTCGGGCAGCGCGTCGAGCTGCCGGTACAACTCGTCGGCGGCCTGCGCCGAGCCGGCGTCGACGACAGTGGTGACGTCCTCGACGAGGGTGTCGGCGCCGGCGAGCGGGCCGCCCAGGGCGACCGCGTCGGCGCCCGCCGGGCGCGCCGTGCGCATCGGGTGCACAGCGATCCCCAGGTCCGCGAAGCGCTTGAGCAGCGCCAGCCGCGAGTACGTGGTGATCTTGGCGCTCACCGAGGCGGTGGGGGAGACGAGGTGGACGCGGGCGCCGCGCCGGGCCAGCCCTTCGGCCACCGAGGCGGCGGCCCAGGTGCCCTCGTCGTCGAGCACGACGACGGCGCCGGTGGGGCGGAAGTCGGGGTCGGTCAGGGCGTCGACGGCCTGCCAGATGTCGATCACCGGCGGGCCGCCCGGCAGCTCCCGCCGGGTGGGCCGGGAGCCGGTGGCGAGGACGACTTCCTGGTAGCCGCCGGCCAGCACGTCCTCGACGCCGATCCGGTGGCCGAGGCGTACCGGGATGCCGGCGGCCTCGACGTCGCGAGCCAGGTCGCGGGTGAGCAGGCCGAGCCGTTCCCGTCCGGGTACCCGCGCGGCCAGCTCCACCTGCCCGCCGAGGTGCCCGCGCGCCTCGACCACCGATACCTGGTGCCCGGCCCGGTGCGCCGAGAGGGCGGCCTCCAGACCGGCCGGACCGCCGCCGACGACGAGGACCTTCCGCGCGCCGGACGGACCGGGCAGCTCCGGCCAGGCCTGCGCCCATTCCCGCTCGGCGCCGACCTCCGGGTTGACCACACAGGAGATCGGCAGGCTGGTCTCCAGCCGGCCGATGCAGCCCTGGTTGCAGGCGAGGCAGGCGCGCACCTCGTCCTGGCGGCCCTGCTCGGCCTTGCGGACCAGGTGCGGGTCGGCGATGTGCGGGCGGGCCAGGCCGACGAGGTCGGCCTCGCCCGCGGCGACGAGCTCGGCGGCCTCCGGCAGGCTGTCCAGCCGGCACACCGCCAGCACCGGCAGGTCGGGGAACTCCTGCTTGAACAGCGCCGCGTGGTGCCGGAACGGGGCGTGGCCGAAGCTCATGTCCGCCATCTGCGTCGCCAGCGACCAGCTGCCGTGGTAGGCGGAGTGGCTGACGTGCACGTAGGTGAGCGGGAAGTCGGCGCGCAGCTTTCCGACGATCTCCAGCACCGCGGCCGGGTCGAGGCCGCCGGGCAGGAACTCGTCGGCGCTGACCCGCAGGCCGACGGGCAGGTCCGGCGCGGCGGCCAGCACCGCGGTGAGCACCTCGCGGGTCAGCCGCATCCGGTTGTCGAGGCTGCCGCCGTACGCGTCGTCGCGGGTGTTGGTGTGCGGCGAGAGGAACTGCTGCAGCAGGTGGCCGTGGCCGGCGTGCACCTCCAGGCCGTCGAAGCCGGCCGCGCGCATCCGCCGTGCGGCGGCGGCGAACGCCTCGACGACGACGGCGATGTCCCGGCGGCCCATCGCGTGCGGCACGTGCGAGCCGGCCGCCCACGGCACCGGCGAGGAGGACCAGGCGGCGGTGCGGGTCGCGTCCCCGTTCGCCTGCCGGCCGGCGTGCATGATCTGGGCGAAGATGCGGGCGCCGTGCTCGTGCACGGCTTCGGTCACCGCCGCGTACGCCGGGATCGACGAGTCGTCGAAGCTGCCGAGGCTGATGCTGCGGCCAGCGCTCGTGGGGTGCACGCGGATCGCCTCGGTGATGATCAGGCCGACGCCGCCACGGGCCCGTTCCGCGTGGTAGGCGACGTGGCGCCCGGTGGGCACGTTGTTCAGTCCGAAGTTGGTGGTGTGGCCGGGGACGAAGACCCGGTTCCGCAATGTGAGACGCCCGAGCCGGGTGGGGGAGAGAAGAGCGAGAAGCTTGTCGTCAGGCATGCCTCGGACTTCCTGTTTCGGGCCGCACTCGGCGAGGCCGAGAGCGTTCGGATGAACCGTACGCCGTTCGATTGAGTGGAACGGTAGGGGTGACGCCGGTCTCCGTCAACAGGCTACTGATCGGTAACTTACTCCACCGTACTGCCTCTGACCTGCTGTTCCACTAGGCGGAACGCAGGCGGGTCAGGTTCGTCGATTCGTGGCTCGATCGTTCGGGTGGCCGGACCCTATGACAGTGCCGCCGCCCGGCTACCGGCCGGCGGTCGCTTCGAGCGTTCGGTCGGCCGGGCCGGCACCGTCCGGTTCGGAGGGACATCCGCCGGCGGGCGGCCCGGCGCGCGCGACGGCGGTCGGAGCCGCGGTCGCGGGGCGGGGGTGCGGAGTGAGGGTCAGGCCGCGGCCGGGCGCACGTACGGCGTGAGCAGCTCGCGGGCGAGGCCGGTGGCCGTCGGAAGGTCGAGGCCGCTCTCGATCATGCGGCTGAGGGCGTAGACGATCGACTGGATGACCTCGGCCATCCGGTTCGGGTCGCTCGCCCCGTGCTCGGCGAGAGCGGCGCGTAGCGGCGCCTCGAGGCTGTCGTGCAGGAGCCGGCTGGAGGTCGCGAGCACCTCGCTGTTGCCCACCGTCGCCATCGCCCGGGCGAGCGCGTGGTCGCCCCGGGCAACCAGTTGCAGGTTTGCCTCGACGTACGCCAGGATCCTCGACCCCGGCGTGTGGGCCTCGGCCATCTGGTTCTCGACGAAGGCCGACCACCGGGGAAAGGTGTCGGCGACGAGCACGTCGAACATGTCGGTGCGCGACTTGAAGTAGGAGTACGCGCTGGACCGGGCCAGGCCGGCGTGCCGCGCCACGTCGGCGAGGCTGGGGATCTGGTCCGGGTCCTGCGACAGCAGGGCGCGGGCGGCGTCGAGCAGCGCCGCCCGCTGGGCGGCCCGGTGCTCGGCGACGGTTGAGGCCTGAATCTTCGGCACGCCAACCTCCAAGTCTCCGGTGTGCGCACCGGGTCCGCGTCGCGCCCTGCCGTCGCGGTCAGCTGCTCGTGGCGAGCTTGCCGTCGATCATCTCGTAGACGGTGTCACAGTACTGCAGCACGTCGTGATCGTGAGTAACCATGACCACGGCCACCGACCGCTCCCGTGCCTCCTGTGCGAGCAGCTGGACGATGTCGTGGCTGCGGGCCCGGTCCAGCGCCGCTGTGGGTTCGTCCACCAGCAGCACGGACGGCTGCGTCATCAGCGCCCGGGCGATGCCGACGCGCTGGCGCTCGCCGCCGGAGAGCTGGTGCGGCCGGCGGTCGGCCTTACCGGCCAGGCCGACGTGCGCGAGCATCTCCAGCGGGTCGCGTCCGGTGCGGTCCCGCCGCCCGCCCAGCCGCAGCGGCAGGCGCAGCTGGTCGGCGGCGGTCAGCGCGGGCAGCAGGTTGCCCGACTGGAACACGAACCCCACGTGCCGGCGGCGCAGCTCGGTGCGCGCTCGGCGGCTGGACACCGTCATGTCCTGGCCGGCCACTGTGACGGTGCCCTGGTCCGGGCGGGCCAGCCCGCCGGCGACGGCGAGGAGGCTGGACTTGCCCGCGCCGGACGGCCCGACGATCGCGGCCAGTTCGCCGGGCGCGACGGTCAGGTCCACGTCGTCGAGCGCGTGCACGGTCTCCGCGCCGTCGCCGTGCCGCAGGTGGACGCCGCGCATGACCAGGCCGAGGTCGGCCGGGGCGGTGCCCGGTGTCGAGGGGGACGGGGTGGGCCGGCTGCTCATCGGTTGCCTCCCAGGGCGGTCGCCGGGTCGATGGAGGTGAGGCGGACGACGGCGGCTGCCGCGCCGACCAGGCCGAGCACGAGCAGTCCGGCAGCGGCGGCGGCGATGCTCTGCGGGTGCAGCGCGAACGGCACGTTGCCGCCGGAGATCAGCGCGCCGAGGCCGAGGCCGATCCCCATGCCGACGGCGATGGCGAGGGCCAACAGGATCAGTGCCTGGGTGAGGGCGTCGCGCAGCACCCAGCCGGTCGAGGCCCCCAGCGCCCGCAGCACGGCGACCTCCTGCTTGCGCTGGATCGCCCAGACCGCGAAGAACGCGCCGGCCACGAGCGCCGAGATCGCGTAGAGGAAGCCCTGGATCAGCTGGAGCGTCGTCGTCTCGGCGGTGTAGCCCGGCGAGGCGCCGTAGGACTCCTCCAGCGTCAGGCTCTCCGTGCCGGCGGCCTTGTCGCCCGCGGCCAGGTCCACCGAGTCGCCGTCGGCCGCGCGGACCGCGACGGCGGTGATCTCCTGGGCGGCCTGCGCCGGCACCTGCGTGCCGGCCGGGGTGCCGGACTTGACCGCCTGCCACGTCGCCAGCGGCACGTACGCCACGTCGACGTGGCCGAAGGTGTCCTGCTGCTCGGTGACGCCGACGACGCGCAGCTCGGTGCCCAGCCGGTCCACCGTCACGGTGTCGCCGACGCGCAGGCCCGCGTCGATCACGGTGGGGCTCACCACGATTCCGTCGGCCGGGCCGAGCCGGTCGCCCTCGCTGACCGCGGGCGACAGGAACGAGTCGGTCTCGACGCCGAACAGCGCCAGGTCGACCTCGGTGCCCCGGTCGGTACGCCCGTTGATGAGCGTGTTGCCGAACGGGGTCGCCTCTGCCACGCCCGGCTGGTCGCGCCAGGTGTCCACCGCCGAGGCGTCCACCACGCTGCGCGAGAACGCCGAGTCGTGCTGCACGCCGTGGGCGAACGCGAACGAGGTGACCGGCAGGTTCTGCAGGCCGGAGACGCCGTCGCGGACCAGTCCGACGGACAGGCCGGACAGCATCACCATCAGCACTGAGATCAGCACGATCACGGCCCCCATCAGGGCGAACCGCAGCCGGGCGAACCCCAGCTCGCGAATGGCCAGGAACATCAGCCGTCACCTCTCACATTTGTCGACATCATGTCGGCATGTTATCAACACGGTGTCGGCAAAAAGCGGGATCCGGCGCTGTCTACCCGACCACACTGCGTGACGGGGCGGCCCGGTCAGCCGGGCGAGGGCAGCGTTCCGCGCTCCCGTGCCAGGTACGCCTCGATGCGGGCGAACGCCCCCGTCCACACCTCGGTGGCGAAGAAGTCGCGCATCTCCGGGGCCGGGAAGCCGCTCTGCGTCACTGTCATCAGTGTGCCGCCGTCCCTCTCCTCGAAGGTGACCTCGACGCGGGTGGTCATCGTCTCGCCGTCCGGGCTGCTGCCGGACGACTCGGTGACCAGGCGGTGCGGGCGGTCGATCTCCAGGAACGTCTGCGTCTCGCGGAACAGCATCTCGGGGGAGGGGCCCCAGACCGCTGTCTGCTTACCGCCGACCCGCAGGTCGACGTCGATCTCCACGATGCCCGGCTCCTCGTCCAGGATGCCGAACCAGATCTTCTGTTTACCGGCGTCGGTGTAGGCGTCGAACGCCTCCTCAGGCGTGCCCGGAAGGAGTCGGGTCAGGTGGATCTGGAGCGTCATGGTCGCGGTCCTCCGTGGTGAGAGTGAGATAGGCGTCGAGGCCGTCCAGGCGGCGTGCCCAGAGGCGTCGGTAGAAGCTGATCCAGGCCATCGCCGCGTCCAGCGGGGCCTCGCTGAGCCGGCACTGCCGGGACCGGCCGACCTTCTGCGTCACCACGAGACCGGCGTCCTCCAGCGCGCGTACGTGCTTGCGCATGCCGGTGAGGCTCATCCCGGTGGGCTCGGTGAGCTCGCTGATGGTGGCCGGACCCGTGCCGAGCCGGATCAGGATGTCGCGTCGGGTGGGGTCGGCCAGGCTGGCGAAGACCCGGTCGAGCGTCTTTTGCTGAACCACATGGTTCACTGTATGACACTGAACCTTCCGGTTCAATGTCTTCGACGGCGCGGCGCGGGTCCGCACACGCGCGACGGCCCCGCGACCGTTCGGGTCGCGGGGCCGCCGGCCGGACGTCACCGGGATCGGGGAGCGCCGGTCAGGTGAGCGTGCAGGACTGGCCGTTGAGGGTGAACGAGCTGGGCCGCGCGGTGTTGCCGGTGTGGGTGGCCTGGAAGCCGATGGTGGTCGAGCCACGGGCCGGGATGACCGCGTTGTAGGAGACGTTGCGCGCCGTCACCTGGCCCGAGGAGGGGGAGTACGAGGCGTTCCAGCCGGAGGTGATGGTCTGGCCGCCGGGCAGCGTGAACGCCAGGGACCAGCCGTTCACCGCGGTCGAGCCGGTGTTGCTGATGGTGATGTTCTCGGTCAGCCCGTTGTTCCAGGCGTTCAGCTCGATGCTCACCGAGCAGGAGCCGGTGCCGGGCGGCGGCGTGGTCGGGCCCGGCGGCGGAGTGGTGGGCCCGGGCGGGGGCGTGGTCGGGCCGGGTGGGGGCGTGGTCGGTCCCGGCGGCGGCGTGGTCGGGCCGGGCGTGGTGGTCAGGCCGAAGAAGGCCACTGCCGCCGCGGCCATGCCGGACGACGGCAGGCTGTGCCCGGCGCCCTGGATGCTGTACGCCTCGACCTGGACGGTGCCGGTGGAGTCGGCGTAGCGCCGCCGGTTCCAGCCGGACTGCGGCGTGTCGGTGGAGGTGGGGTTCTGGCTGAGCCCGAACACGTTCGTCCACTGCTCGATCGTCTCCTGCAGCAGCGAGTACGGCACGAGCGTGTCGTTGGTGCCGTGCCAGAGCTGCACCCGGGGACGGGGCCCGGTGTAGCCGGGGTACGCCTGGCGGACCGCGTCGCCCCACTGCTGCGGGGTGCGGTTCATGTTCCCGCCGGTGCACTGGCTGGACCCGGGCGGGTAGTCGGCGGCGCCGGCGAAGCAGTTGAACGGCACCCCCATGAACGCCGCGCCGGCCTTGAAGACGTCCGGGTAGAGCGCCAGCATGTGGTTCGTCATCATGCCGCCGGACGAGCTGCCGGTGGCGTAGACCCGGTCCGGGTCGGCGCCGTACTGCTGCTGCACGTAGCGGACCATCGAGATGAGCGACACCGGGTCGCTGCCGCCGCCGCGGCGCTTGGCCGCGTCGGACCAGGTGTCGAAGCAGTTGCCGAAGCCGGCCTGCTGGGTGGCGCTGGGATAGATCACGATGAAGCCGTACCGGTCGGCCAGCCCGGCGAACTCGCTGCCGGAGTAGAAGCCGGGGCCGGAACCGCCGCAGCCGTGCATGGCCACCACGGTGGCCGGCCGGGACGGACGGTTGTCCGGCACGTAGACGTGCATGCGCATCCGCCCCGGGTTGTCGCCGAAGCTGGTCACCTCGGCCAGCGACGCCGCGTACGCGGGTTGCACTGTGGGGATGACCAGGCCGGCCGCCACCAGCGACGCGGCCAGGGCCACCACCATCTTGGCTCTGATTTTCACGGAGACTCCTTCGATCGCCTGCGTGCAGGCGGGAATGAGCGGTCACGCGCCGCGCCGGCCGCCCGGACGGCAGCGGTGTCGCGCCTCGCTCACGGAATGTGGCTCGCCCGGCCCGGCTCCGCGCTCATATGGCACATAGTGTTCCCGTCGGGCGGTGAACTGTCAATCGAAGCACGCCGATGCGCTGCGGCGGCGTTCGTCTAGAGTCGGTGCTCCGTCCCTGAGCCGAGCCCGGAGCGCGTGTGCCAAGCCCGTTCGACATCGAGGAGATCTACCCGGACGAGGCGCCCACGCCGCGGCTGCCCCGGCGGCAGGCCGGCACCTCTCCGCAGAGCGTGGCGGTGACCCTCCTGGCCGACTACACGCTGCGTACCCGGGCCCCGCTGCCGTCCGCCGCGATCGTCGAGCTGCTCGCCGAGACCGGGGTGACGAGCGCCGGCGCCCGTACCGCGATCAGCCGGCTGGCCCGCCGCGGTGTGCTGGAGGGCAGCCGGCAGGGCCGCAACAGCTTCTACCGGCTCAGCCGCGCCGCCGCCGCCGACCTCTCCGCCGGCGGGAGCTGGATCGTCGCCTCCACAGTCGACCCGCAGGCGTGGGACGGATGCTGGACGGTGGTCGCGTTCTCGCTGCCGCAGGACCGCGGCACACAGCGCCGCGCCCTGCGCGGACAACTGCGCTGGCTCGGCTTCGCGCCGCTGTACGACGGGCTGTGGATCTCCCCGTACGAGCTGGGCGAACCGGCCCGGTCGCGCCTGGCGCAGCTCGCGCCCGGCGCGGTCACCGTGTTCCGGGGACGGCAGGACGCGCTGGACGTCACCGGCCAGCGCGCCCCCGTCGACGCCTGGGACATCGCCGCGATCAGCGCCCAGTACGAGGAGTTCCTGCGCCGGTGGACCCCGCTGGCGTCCCGGCTGGAGTCCGTCGACGGCCCGGCGGCGGTGCGGGCCCGCACCGAGGTGATGGACACCTACCGGCGGTTCCCCACGCTCGACCCGCGGCTGCCGCTGGAGCTGCTTCCGCCCGGATGGCTGCGCCGGCCGGCCCGGGACCTGTTCACCGCCGTCTACGACGGACTGGCCGAACCCGCGCAGCGGCACGTCCGGGCGGTCGTCGCGCGGTTCGCCGATCCGGTGCCGCCCGGCATCCAGGCGCACACGACCGCCGACATGCTCGCCGGCGTACGCGAGGACGCCTGCGGGGCGGGCCTGGAGTGACCGCCGACCGTCCGTGGACACATCGGCGCCGGTGAGTCTATGGTCACGGGACTGCGGTGACCGCGAGGAGTGGCCCATGGGCGTCCCCGTCTCCCTCGACGAGCTGCTCGGCGACGAGGTGCGGCGCGACCCGTACCCGTTCTACGCCCGGCTGCACGAGGCGGGGGAGGCGGCCCGGCTGCGGCCCACCGACCCGCACGCGCTCGTCGTGCACGGCTACGACGCGGTCAACCGGGTACTGCGCGACCCCGTGTTCCGGGTGCTCGGCGCCGACTACCTGGACCGGGCCGGCGTCCGCTGGCGCCAGCACCAGGTGACCCGGATCCTCCAGTCGTCCATGCTCAACGCCGCCGAGCGCGACCACCTCCGGGTCCGGCACCTGTTCTCCCAGGCGCTCACCCCGCGCCGGGTCGCCGCGCTGGAGCCGGCCATCGGGCGCATCGCCGACGACCTGCTCGACCGGCTCGCCGAGGCGGGCGCGGACGGGCGGCCCGTCGACTTCATGGCGCGCTTCGCGCTGCGGCTGCCCAGCGACGTCATCGGCGAGCTGCTGGGCGTGCCGGAGGGGGACCGGGAGTGGTTCCCGCCCCGGGTCCGCGCGTTCGACGCGGTGCTGGAGATCGGCCGCCGGTCCATGCGCGAGGTCCGGGCCGCCAACGTCGCGGCGGCGGAGCTGACCGCGTACTTCACCGGCCTGGTCGCCGCGCGCCGGGCGACGCCGCGTGACGACTTCGTCTCCGCGCTGCTGCGCGGCGTCGAGGCCGAACCCGGCCGGCTGACCGCCGACGAGCTGCTGGCCAACCTGATCATCATGTACAACGCCGGGTTCCGGACCACAGCGAACCTGCTCGGCAACGGGCTGGTGCTGCTCACCGAGCGGCCGGGCGCCCGGGCCGAGCTGCGCGCCGATCCGTCGCTCGCCGCGTCCTACGTGGAGGAGATCCTGCGGTACGAGCCGCCGGTGCACTTCGCCGTCCGGTACGCCGCCGCGGACACCGAGGTCGCCGGCCTGCCGGTGCCCGCCGGGCGGACGGTGGTGGTGCTGACCGGCGCCGCGAACCGGGACCCGCGCCGCTTCCCCGACCCGGACCGGTTCGACCCGTCCCGCGCCGACAACCGGCACCTGGCGTTCAGCGCCGGGCCGCACTACTGCTTCGGGGCGACGCTGGCCCGCGCCGAGGGGCGGCTGGTTCTGCCCCGCCTGCTGGACCGCTTCCCGGCGCTGACCGCCGAACCCGGGCCGCGCCGCGCGCTGATGCTGCGCGGGTACGACCGGCTGCCGGTACGGCTGACCGGCGCCCACCCATCGGCCGACCAGGTACCTTGCCAAACCAACCTGATCGAGTAAGGTCGATGCTACGCGGAGTGTCGGTTCCGTGTCTCACCGAGGTTCCGTCGAGCAGGTCGAGCGCGCCGCCAGGGCATCGTGGAAGGGAAACACCGGACATGACCGATGAGATCCGCGCGTTCCTCCTCGCCGCACTGACCGAGATGAAGTACGACGTCAGCGACGTCGACGACGACACCGTCTTCGGCCCGGCCGGGCTCGACGTGGACTCCCTCGGCCTGGCCGAACTCGCGGTGCGGGTGGAGGACCGGTTCGGGGTCGCGTTCGACGACGACGAGGCGGAGGATCTCGCGATGATGACAGTCGGCGAGTTCTGCCGCGCGGTGGCGGCGCGTATCGCCCCGGCCTCGGCGCACTGACCGATGCCAGGGCACGGCACCCGGCCGCGTCACGCCCCGGCGGCCACGCCGGTGCACCGGGTCCGGTGAGCGTGCGCGAACGGGTCACGGTCACCGGCATCGGGCTCGTCAGCCCGGTCGGCGCCACCGCCGCCGAGGTGTTCGACGCGGTCTGCGACGGCCGCTCCGGGCTCACCCGGCCACCGGCCGACCATCCGCTGCACGGCGTGGTCGACGTCGCCGCGTTCGCTCCGGCGATCGATCCGGCCACCGTACTGCCCGGCCCCGAGTCCCGCGTCGTGGACCGGTCGATAGTGATGGTGCTGCGCGCGGCCGAGGACGCGCTCGCCGACGCCGGGCTGCGGATCGGCCACGACGTCGACAGCTACCGGGTGGCCGTCGTCGTCTCCGGCGTAGGCGGCCTGTCCACACTGGAGGAACAGGTGCTCCAGCGGGCCGCGCGCGGGCGGTTCGGGGTCAGCCCGTACATGCTGCCCGGCACGCTGCCCAACATGGGCGCGGCCCGGATCGCGATCAAGTTCGGCATCCACGGCTACACCTCGTCGATCGGCACGGCGTGCGCAGCCGGCGCGCAGTCGATCGGCGAGGCCCTGCGCATCCTGCGCGCCGGCGACGCGGACGTGGTGCTCGCCGGATGCGCCGAGGCGCCGCTGTTCCCGACGTTCGCCGACGCGTTCGGCAACGCCCGGGCGCTCGCCCACGGCTGGGCCGACCCGACCGCCGCGAGCCGCCCCTTCGACCGCCGCCGCAACGGGCTCGTCCTCGGCGAGGGCGCCGGCGTGTTCGTCCTGGAACGCGCCGCGCACGCCGCCGCGCGCGGCGCCCGCCGGCACGCCGACGTGCTCGGCTGGGGCGCCACGAACGACGCCCACCATCCGACCACGCCGCGCCCCGACGGCGCCGGCGCGGCCCGGTGCATGCGCCTGGCCGTCCGCGACGCCGGCCTGGCGCCCGGCGACATCGGGTACGTCAACGCGCACGGCACCAGCACCCGGGCCGGGGACGCCGCCGAACTGGCCGCGCTCGCCGACGTCTACGGCGCGCACCCGCCGCCGCTGAGCTCGACGAAGGGCGTGACCGGGCACATGCTCGGCGTCTCCGGCGTGATCGAGGCGGCCATCGGCGTCGAGGCGCTGCGCCGCGGCCTGCTGCCGCCCACCCACAACCTGGACGAGCCGGAGCGCGACGGCGAGGTCGACCACATCCGTGAGCGGGCACGCGCGACGGCCGTGGACGCGGTGCTGTCGAACTCGTTCGGCTTCGGCGGCCACAACGTCAGCCTCGTCCTGGCGCGCCCCGCCTGAACGGTGGTCAGCGGAGCGTGATCACCGTGGCGGCGTCGTACGCGGCGACGGCGACGGTGAAGTGCGGGCGCAGCATGTCGGCCACGTAGTCCAGGTCGGCGACGAGCGGCACCGGCAGCAGGGCGCGCTGGTCGAGGCCGGTACGGGAGGCGACCAGCTCGATCCGGTCGGCCTTGAGCAGCCCTCGGGTGAGAAACGCCGGCAGGTCCTCGGGGAGCAGGCAGCGCCACATGTCCACGTTGACGATCACGTCCAGCGCGCCCGCCTTGAACTGCTGGAGCACTGTGCCGAGCAGGTGGGAGTTCGTCTCGCCGACCGGCGCGTCGTGGTCGAACGTGTGCGACCCGGCGCCCAGGTCGAGCGTGGACACGCCGTTGCCGACGACAAGCGCGGCGCTCGTGGCCAGCTCGTCGCGCAGCGACTCGGGCAGCGCGGCCGGCCGGCCCAGGCCACCGGAGCGGTACGCCTCGATCGCCGCGCCGTAGAGCCGGATCCGGCCCAGGTGCCGGCCGAACGTGTTGATCCCGTACAGCGTCTCGACGTCGTACCGCAGGTGCTTGCGCAGCAGGTACTTCATGTTGTCCATCGAGGCGATCCCGTTGGACGTCTTGCGGAAGTGCGGGAGGTGGTAGGAGAGCGCGTCGACGTCCAGCCGGAACAGCTCCGGCGGGGCGCCGTGCAGGTGGAACACCCGATAGAAGAACTCCAGGTCCTCGAAGCCCCACTTGACCATCGCCTCGTCGAAGCCACCGACCCGCCGGAACGACTCGTGGTCCACCGACGCGTTGTGGGTCAGGCCGAGCACCCAGGGCGCGCTCGGGAAGTCGCCCATCCGCTGCGGAAGGGCGATGTCCTCCAGCCGCGGGTCGCCGCGCTCGGCGTCGAGCATCGCCGGGACGACCGGCTCGCCCCGGCGCAGCGCGTCCGCGCCGGCCCAGTCGAGGTCGTACCGCTGCCCGAGCAGCACCCCGGGCCGCCCGGCGCGCCCGGCGTGGAAGTCGCGGTGCCGCTTGAGCAGCGTGGGATGCGCCACCGTGTCGGCGTCCAGGAACATCAGTGTGGCCGCGCGGGCCCGGGCCGCCGCCGCGTTGCGGTTGGCGCTGCGGCCCCGGTTGCGGTCGCTGCGTACGTACTCGATCCGCAGCCGGCCCCGGTACGCGTCCACCACCGGGCCCAGCGCGACAGCCGACCCGTCGTCGCCGACGACGACCTCGAAGTCGCCGGGCGGCAGCGTCTGCCGGGTCAGCGAGCGCAGGGTGGTGTCGAGCGCGGACGGGTTCTCGTGCGCCGGCACCACCACGCTCAGGCTCGGGCGGTCCACTGTGGGCATGCTCAGCGCGCGGTGGAGTTGGCGGTGATGTAGTCGGCCAGGTCCCCGAGCGTCGCCATCCGGTCCTCGTCCAGCTCCTCGACGTCGATCTGGATCTCCAGCTCGTCCTCCAGCGCCAACAGCAGCTCCAGGCCGAGCGAGGAGCTGAGGCCGAGCTCGTCCATCAGCTGGGTCTGCTCGGTGACCGGCGCGTCCGGCCGCAGCATGCGGGTCAGCAGCACGGTCAGGCGTTCCACGACCTGGTCCCGCGGCGGCGCGTCGTGTTCTAGCACCGGGGCTCCCACAAATCGATCACGCGCTCCAGCATGGAGTCATCAGAGCAGGGGACATCGGCGAGTGTCAACGGGTGCGGTGATGGTCACCGGCAGTCACCGATATCGGCGCGGCACTCGACGGCGTACGGCTCGTCGCCGGCCAGCGCCACCGCCACCGCGCACCCCTGCGGCGCGACCACGTCGGCGAGCCGGTGCCGCCCGGCCGGGTCGACGCACTCGACCACGTCGGCCCGGTCCACCGGCATCCCGAGGTTGGGCCACAGCCGGCCCCCGGCCGCCTTGACGGCCGCCTCCTTGCGGGCCCACAGCCGGACGAACCGCCGTCCCCGGACAGCCTGGTCGCACCCGGCGGCGACGTGCCGCGCCTCCCGCGGGTGGAAGAAGCGCGCGGACGCCGACACCGGGTCCCCGCCCGGCGCGACGTGCTGGACGTCGACCCCGACCGGGCGGCCCTCGCTGAGCGCCACCGCGACGAGATCGCCGGAGTAGGACAGGCTGGTGTGCAGGCCGCGCCACGGCCCGGTCAGCGCCGGTTTGCCGTACCGGCCGCGGTGCCAGGTCAGCGCCGCCGGTGACGCGCCCGTGGCCCGCCCGGCCAGCACGCGCAGCGCGCCGTGCGCCACTGTGAACCGGTCCCGCAGCGCGCCGGCGGCGAGCCGCGCGGCCCGGGCCCGCTCGGCCGGGTCGAGCACCGCCCGGTACCGGGCCAGCTCGTCCGGGCCCGCCCCGGCCGGGAGCACCCAGACCCGTACGGCGTCGCGCATGGACGGCAGCGTAACGGTGCGCCGTCGCGTTGACACACACCGATGCCCGTTGCTCTCATTGACCGGTGTTCGCGCAGACGGTCCAGGCCCACGTTCCCGTCGCGTTCGCCGGGCCGGGCGCCGGCGTCGCGCCCCTGACCTGGGGGCAGAAGGCGATCATGCAGGACATGCGGGAAACCGGCTGGACGCACAACGTCAGCGGCGCCCACCCGGTGCCGCCGGGCGTCACTGTCGAGCAGGTGACGGCCGAGTTCGCCGCGCTGATGGCCCGCCACCCGGCGCTGCGCATGCGGCTGGGCGACGGCGACGGGGGCGGCCCGTGCCAGGTCGTGTCCGCCACCGGCGAGACGGTCCTGGACGTGGTGGACGTACCCGACGACGCCGACCCGGCCGACGTCGCCACGTTCGCCTACGACCTGGGACACGCCCGCCTGCTGAGCCACTACGACCTCTACCGCGACTGGTCGGTGAAGATGGCGGTGATCCGGCACCGGGGCGCCCTGGTGCACCGGGTGCTGACGATCGACCACCTCGTGGTCGACGGCACCGCCACGTCGCTGCTCCTGGCCGATCTGGGCCTCGCCGGCCGCCCCGTCCGCCGGGTCGCCGACCCGCGTACCGTGCAGATCCTCGACCTGGGCCGGCGGGAGGAGACGCCGCCGCTGCGCCGGGTCAGCGACCGGGCCGTCCGGCACTGGGCGGAGCACCTGCGGGACATCCCGCCGCTGACGTTCGGCGAGCCGGCCGCCGGTGGGCGCCAGGGGCACCGGTACTGGCACGGCCGGTTCAGCTCACCGGCGGCGTACCTGGCGGTGCGGGCCATCGCGGCGCGGACCCGGACCGACACCTCGCGCGTGCTGCTGGCGGTCATCGCGGTCGCGATCGGCCGGGCCACCGGCGTCAGTCCGCTCACCGCCAAGCTCATCGTCGGCAACCGGTTCCGGCCGGGCTTCGCCGAGGCCATCGCCCCGCTGAGCCAGAACGGCGTGCTGCGCCTCGACACCGCCGACACCACTGTGGACGAGGTGGTGGCGCGTGCCCGCCGGGCCGCGGTGTCGGCCGGGAAGTACGCCTACTACGACCCGGCCCAGCTCGCGGAGGTCTCGGACCGGCTGGACGCCGAACGCGGATATCCGGCGCGGATCAGCTGCCGGATCAACGACCGGCGGGTGGCCACGCGGCAGGCGGCCGACGGCGGCCTGGGCGACGACCCGGTGACCGCCGAGCGGCTCCGCCGCCGGTCCGACGAGACGTTCCTGGTCTGGGACGGCCCGCTGGACCACCTGCCCGAGCAGATGTTCATCACCGTCGAGGACCAGCCGGAGACGGTCTACCTCCAGGTGATCTTCGACTTCGGGTGCTTCACCGAGGCGCAGGCGGAACGGCTGCTGCGCGGCGTGGAGGAGGTGGCGGTGGAGGCGGCCCTCGACCCCGCCGCGCCGACCCGGGTGACAGCGGGATCGGCGGGCGGCTGACCGGTCACCGGTCCCAGGTCACCGGCAGCGTCTCCAGGCTGCGCACCACCAGCCCCGGCCGGAACCGCAGCTGTGACTCGTCGACCGCGAGCCGCAGCCCTGGCAGCCGGCGCAGCAGGCCGCCGAGCGCCTCCTGCAGCTCCATCCGGGCCAGCGCCGCGCCGAGGCAGTGGTGCGGGCCGGCGCCGAAGGCCAGGTGCGGGTTGTGCGCGCGGGTCAGGTCGAGCGTGTCCGCGCCCGGGAACACGGTGGCGTCGCGGTTCGCCGACGCGATCGCCGGCAGCACCGCGGCGCCGGCCGGCAGGCGTACGCCGCCCAGCTCCACCTCCTCGGTCGTCACCCGGGGCAGCAGCACCCCGTTGTCGCCGAGCTGGATGAAGCGGGACAGCTCCTCGACCGCCCGGGCCACCGCGACCGGGTCGTCGCCGCGCAGCGCGGCGAGCTGCTCGGGGTGGCGGGCCAGCACGAGCAGGAAGAGGTTGAGCTGGTTGGTGGTGGTCTCGTGCCCGCCGACGAAGATGCCGGCGGTGACCGAGACCAGCTCGCGTTCGGTCAGGTCGTCGTGCTCGTCCCAGACCGCGATGAGCGCGCTCATCAGGTCGTCGCCGGGCTCGCGCCGGCGCTGCTCGATCAGCTCGCGGAACGCCTCCAGCGCGGCCCGGGGCGCCTCCGGGTCGGCGTCCCAGTCGCCGACGAGCGCGTCCGACCACTGGCGTACCCGCTCCCGGTCCCGCTCAGGGATGCCGAACAGCGTGCTGATCACGGAGATCGGCAGCGGACCGGAGACGTGGGTGATCAGGTCGGCGGGCGGACCCGCGGCCACCAGGTCGTCGATCATGACGTCGACGAGCGCCGCCACCCTCGGGCGCAGCTCCTCCACCCGGCGGACGGTGAACGCGTGCGACACGGCCCGGCGCATCGTGGTGTGCCGGGGCGGGTCCATCCCGATCAGCGAGTCCTCCGCGAGCGAGCCCAGCTCCCGGGTGGGGCGGTTCGGGCCGGCCGCGGCGGCCCGGCTGAACCGCTGGTCGGTGAAGACGCGGCGCACGTCGGCGTGCCTGGTGGCCAGGTACGCGCACGCCCCGTCGGGCAGCTCGACCCGGGCCACCGGGCACGTCTCGCGCATCCGGGTGTAGTCCGGCGACGGGTGGTAGATCGTGGGAGCCGGCGCGAGCGGGTACGGGATGGCCGGTGGCTCCTGCGTCATCTGCGACTCCTTCGAGGGCGGTCAGATCGGGCGGCCCTGGGCCAGGGCGGCAAGCGTCGGCACCAGCTCGGCGGGGGCGGGCATGGCGTGGACCCGGTCGCGCATCAGCGCCGCCGCGCGCCGCCACGGGCCGTCGGCGACCAGCTCACCGACGAGGTCCCGCACCGCGGCGCCGGTGGCCTGCTCGCGGGTCAGCCAGGCGCCCGCGCCGGTGGCCGCCACCCGTTCGCCGTTGAAGTGCTGGTCGCTGACCTGCGGCAGGACGAGCTGCGGCACGCCGTACGCGAGCGCGGTCATGGTGGTGCCCGCCCCGCCCTGCTGCACCAGCGCGGCGCAGGTCGGCAGCACCAGCCGCATCGCCAGCGGCCCGTCGGCCAGGTGGACCCCGGCCGGAACCGGCCCCAGCGCCTCGCGCTGGCGCGGTTCGACCACGACGACGACCTCCACGTCCAGGCCGGCGACCGCGCGGATCACCCCGACCAGGTCGAGCCGGTCGTCCAGGCCCGCGCCGGCCATCATGGTGCCCGCCGTGACGCACACCCGGGGCCGGTCCGCCGGGCGGCGCAGCCAGGGCGGCAGCACGGCCGGGCCGTTGTACGGCACGAACCGCACCGGGCGGCCGGGGCGCCGCATCGGCACCTGCATCGGCGGTGGCACCGGGTCGAGCGTCAGCACGCCGTCCAACGCCACCTCTGCGGCGGCGAGCCCGAACCGGGCGGCGAGCGGCCCGACCACCGCGTCCGGGTCCAGGCGCAGCGTGGTCGAGGAGTCCGGCCCCCACAGGTTCAGCACGCCGGGTACGCCGAGCGCGGCGGCGGCCACCGGCGCGGCCAGGTTGAACGGCTCCCAGAGGATCAGGTCCGGCCGCCAGGACCGGCCGAAGGAGACCAGCTCGTCGAGGACGGCGTCGGCGAACCGGACCACCCCGCCGTCGGCGGTGATCGCCGGCTCGACGGCGCCCGTCGTGGCGGGCCCGCCGAGTGGGGCCACCGCGCCGATCCGGCCGGCGAACGCGGTGGCGAAGTCGACGTCGGCGCCCAGCGGCACGGCGGCGAGCCCGGCCGAGCTGATCGCGGTGACCATCGAGGGGTGGCTGGCCACTCGCACCTCGTGGCCGGCGGCCTGAAGCGCCCAGCCGAGCGGGACCAGGCTGTAGAAATGCGACCGCCAGCCCCACGTCGACATCAGAATTCGCAGAGCCGCAGTCAAATCCCACCAATCCGCGCGCGAAACGGCAGTCCTGGCCAACCGATGCTAGGTGATGGACGCGGTACGCGGAAGGTCGCGCACGACCGCAATGGATATTGACGCCGGGCTAACCGATGCTGGAGTCTTGGCCGATGCCCGAGGTGGACCGCGATCAGCAGGCGGGTGGTGCCGTGAGCGTCAATTCCGGGTTGCGTTCCTATCCGTTCGAACCATTCACCGGCGATCTTCCCGCCGAGCTGCTGGAGATGGTCGTGGCCGAGCCGGTCAGCCGGGTTCGGCTGCCCGACGGGCGGGCCGCCTGGCTGGTGCTCGGCTACGAGCACTGCTGCACCGTCCTGGCCGACCCCCGCTTCTCCCGGCTTCCGCTCGGCGCCACCGTGACGCCGGACGGCGGCGGTCCCCGGGAGTTGAACATGGACGGTCCGCCGCACGCGGCGGTGCGCCGGGTGGCCGCGCGCGCGTTCACCGCCCGCCGCATCGAGACGTTCCGGCCCCGGGTGCAGCGGCTGGTGGACGAGCTGGTCGACGCGATGCTCGCCGGTCCGCGCCCGGCCGACGTGGTGGCCGGGCTGGTCGCGCCGCTGCCGGTGTTCGTGGTGTGCGACGTGCTCGGGGTGCCGGCCGCCGACCGTCCCCGCTTCTACGCCTGGATCGAGGGACTGAACTCGGTCACCGCGTACGGCTCGGCCGACGCCGCGGACGCGCAGGCCCAGCTGCGGGACTACCTGGCCGGTCAGCTCGCGCGCAAGCGGGCCGAGCCCGGCGACGACCTGCTCTCGGCCTGGGTCCGCGGCACGCACGAGCTGGCCGACGCCGAGCTGGTCGAGCTGGCCATGGGCGTGCTGCTCGGCGGGCTGGAGATCAACTCGACGAGCGCGGGCCTGCTCGCGCTGTTCCAGCACCCGGAGCAGCTGGCCAAGCTGCGCGCGGCGCCGGAGAAGCTCTCCCGCGCCACCGACGAGATCCTGCGCTACACCTCGGTGAGCGCCATGTTCCGGGTACAGGTGGTCCGGGAGGACCTGGTCCTCGGCGGCGTCGCAATGCGCGCCGGGGACTGCGTGATGGCGGTCCCGTGGGCCGGCAACCGCGACCCCCGGTTCTTCCCGGAGCCGAACGTCTTCGACATCGACCGCCGGCCCGACGTCCCGCACCTGACCTTCGGCTTCGGGCCGCACTTCTGCCTCGGCACGGCGCTGGGCCGGATGCAGGTGGAGCTGTCGCTGGGCGCGCTGCTGGCCCGGATGCCGGCGCTGTCGCCGGCGGTGCCGCCGGCGGAGATCCCGTGGCGGCACGACCGGATGAACGGCGGCATCGCCTCGTTCCCGGTGACCTGGTGAACGGCGGTCAGTAGCTCTCCACCGCGTTGACCCGGTCCGGCCAGTAACGCTGGCCGGGCGCGGGCACGTAGTGCTCCCAGCGCGGTGGGTTCCCGGTCGGGTGGTCGCCGAGCACGGTGATCCGCTGCCCGCGCCGCAGTCCTTCGTAGTCGTTCACCGCGTAGTGCTGAGTCACCCGGTTGTCCCAGACCGCGACGTCCCCGGCCCGCCAGCGGTAGCGGCAGGTGAACTGGGGACTCTCGGAGAAGGCGAACAGGTGCTCCAGCAGCGCGTCGCTCTCGTTGCGGGTCAGCTGCGGGATGTGCGAGGTGAACAGCCGGTTGACATACAGCGAGCGGCGCCCGGTCTCCGGGTGCACCCGGACCACCGGGTGCTCGGCGCGGCTGGTGAACTCGGTGCCGATCCGGATGACGTGGATGGCGGTCAGCCCGTCGAGCAGGTCCCGCATCGGCGCGGAGAGCGCCTCGTAGACCCGGTACTGGTTGGTCCACATGGTGTCGCCGCCGACCTCGGGCAGCTGGACCAGATGCAGGATCGAGGCGATCGGCGGGCTCTGGTGGAACGTCATGTCGGTGTGCCAGACGTCGACCTTGCCGCCGTCGGCGGAGTCGATCACGACGATCTCCGGGTGCCCGTCCAGCCGGGGCAGGTAGGGGTGCAGCTCGACCTCGCCGAAGCGGCGGCCGAACGCCACGTGCGCCTGCGGCGTCAGCCCGGTCTGGCCGGCGAGGAAGACCACCTGGTGCTTGAGCAGCAGGTCGTGGATCAGCGCGAAGCCCTCGTCGGTGAGCGTGTTGAGGTCGATGCCGTGGATCTCGGCGCCCAGCGCGCCGGAGACGAGCCGGACCTCGGCCGCGATGGATGTGGTCATCGATGATCCCTCCGGTCTGCGCGCCACGGCTGGTCCGCGAATTGTTCCACGTCCGTGAATGTCCTCACCAGCCGTCGTCGTTGACTCACCCCGCGTGCGCCTGGAACCATTCGGGGCCGGCGGGCGGCGAGGCCGCCCCGCGACGTGGGAGGAGGCGCGGGTGGCGATCGATGCCCCGATCGAGGGTGACGCGGCCGAGCGGCTCGACCGGCTCACCGACCTGGCCACCCCGTTCGCGGTTCGCACGGTGGTGACGCTGCGCGTGCCGGATCTGATCGCCGACGGCGTCACCGGTCTGCCCGAGCTGGCCGACGCGTGCAGCGCCGACGCCGCCGCGCTGGGCCGCCTGCTGCGCTACCTCGCGCACCGGGGCGTGTTCGTCGAGGTGTCGCCGGACGTCTTCGGACTGACCGACGTCGGCGAGCTGCTCTGCGACCGCGAGGGCGGCGGCCTCGGCGCCTACCTGGACCTCGGTGGCCTCGGCGCGCGGATGGACCTGGCCTGGGCCGGTCTGCCGCACGCGATCCGCACCGGCGGGCCCGGCTACCGCGAGGTGCACGGGCGGGACTTCTGGGCCGACCTGGACGCCCACCCGGACCACCGGGCCTACTTCGACGCGCTGATGCTCAGCCAGCAGCGGTTCACCGCGCCCGAGGTCGCGGCGCTCTATCCCTGGCACGAGGCGCGCCACGTGGTGGACGTGGCCGGGGGCGCGGGCGGGCTGCTGCGGGAGGTGCTGGGCGCCCATCCGCACCTGCGGGGCACGCTCGTCGACCGGGCCGAGCCGGTGGCCACCGCCGCCGCCACGTTCGCCGAGTGCGGCCTGGCCGACCGGGCCGAGGCCGTGACCGGCGACTTCTTCGCCCCGCTGCCGCCCGGCGCCGACGTGTACGTGGTCTCGCGCGCGCTCACCGACTGGAGCGACGCCCACGCCACGGCGATCCTGCGGCGCTGCGCGGAGGCGGCCGGAGCGGCCGGACGGGTGCTCGTCATCGAGGTGCTGCCGACAGTGCCGCACGTGCCGTACCTGTCCCCGTACGACCTGCGGATGCTGGTGCTCGTCGGTGGCCGCGAGCGCGGGGTGCCCGAGTACGCCGAGCTGGCCGCCGCCGCGGGCCTGTCGCCCCGGCGCACCTACCACGGCGCCGACGGGCTCACGCTCATGGAGTTTGCCGCCGGCGCCTGAGGCGCGTCGCACCTGTCCGGTGCCGTCCCGTGCGCCCGATCATTGACGTATATGCATCGACATGGCGGCCCTGGGTGGAACGGCGGATTTCTCTGGTCATCGGTCAATGTGCTGAGAAATGCGGTCACGACATTTGCGACCACCCATATCCCCGCGCATTTATCAATGGTTGTCCGCGGACCGGGTGGCCGGTAACGTCTCGCGTGGCGACTAGCCGATCCCTCGCGAAAGGGTCGACGCGTCATGACGGTTGCTGGCTCCACGCGATATCCGCCCTTCATCGACGATCTCGCCCGCAGCGAATCGGGGCGGCTGCTGCGCGCCGAACTCGGACGGCGGTGGCCCGAGACACCCGACCAGCTCGACGCGATAGTGCGCTACGCGCTGCTGCCGGCGGGCAAGATGCTGCGCCCGATGATGACGCTGCACGCGGCCGAGGCGGTGGGCGGATCGCCCCGCGACGTCCTCGCCGCGGCGCTCGCCACCGAGTACCTGCACGTCGCGACGCTCGTGCACGACGACATCATCGACGCCGACACGCTGCGCCGCGGCCGCCCGGCGGTCCCGGTGAAGTACGGCATCCCCGGTGCCATCGTGGCCGGCGACCACCTGATCTTCCACGCTTTCCGGGCCGTGGTGGAGGGCGGCCGGGGCGTGCCCCCGGGCCCGGTCGTCGCGGCCGTGGCCGCGCTGGCCGAGGCGGGACAGGACCTCTGCCGGGGGCAGGCGCTGGAGGCGCGGCTCGTCGGAGACCTGGACGCGGGCGCCCGCTGGTATCCGGAGATGATCCGGCTCAAGACCGGCGCGCTGTTCCGCGCGGTGTGCGAGATCGGCGCGCTGCTCGGCGGCGCGGACCAGCCGGTGGCCTCGGCGCTGGCCCGGTACGGCGAGCACCTCGGCATGGCCTTCCAGATCCGCGACGACCTGCTGTCCTATCTGGCCACCCCGGAACAGACCGGCAAGCCCGCGACGAGCGACCTCAACAACGGCCGCCCGACCCTGCCGCTGCTGCTGGCGTACGACGCGGTCACCGACGCGACCCGGGTGGAGCTGCTGGCGGTGCTGCACCGGCGCGGCGCCGGTCCCGGCGACGTCGAGTGGATCGCCGCGCTGCTCCGCGACGTCGGCGCGGTCGACGGCGCCCGCCTGCGGATGGTGGGGCACGCCGAGCTGGCCCGCGCCGAGCTGGCCGTGCTCACCCCGTCCGCGGGAACGGACGTGCTCACCGGCATCGCGGCCTGGATGACGAGCGGGACGGCGTGAGCACAGCCGCCGCCGTGCGGGCACTGCGGGCCCACGTCGAGACCTGGCGGCCCTACACCCTCTGGTACGTCGGGCTCGTCGGCCTGGCCGGCGCCGCCGTGGCCGGTGGCCCGCACCATCCGTGGGTGCTGCTGTCGGCGTGGGCCGCGCCGACCGCCGGCTGGCTCGGCGGCCACTACCTCGGCGACTACTTCGACAGGCACCTGGACGCCGGCAGCAAACCGCACCGGCCCATCCCCTCCAGCCGCCTGGGCGCGGGCACCGCGCTGTGGTGCGGCTGCGCCTGGTTCGCGCTGCTCGGCGTCCTGGCCGTGCTGGGCGGGTGGGGCACCACACTGGCCGCGCTGCTGGCCGGCTGCGGCATCGTCGCGTACAGCAGGTGGTTCAAGGCCCGCGGCATCGCCGGCAACCTGGTCCGCGGCGCGCTCGGCGCGGTCGCGCTCGTCTACGGCGCGCTCGCCGCCGGCCTCGCGCCGGACCGCGCCTCGGCGGCGCCGGTGCTGCTCGCGCTCGCCGTCGCGTTCTGGTCGCACGACGCGATGTCCAACCTGGTGGGCGCGCTGCGCGACATCGACGGCGACCGCGCCGGCGGCTACCGGACACTGCCGGTGGGGCGGGGCGTGCCGTTCGCGGTGCGGACCGTGCTGGCGCTCTACGCCGTCGCGATCGCCGCCGCCGTCGCCGCCGGACTGCTCGCCGGCCGGGGCGCGCGGACCGCGTACCTGGTCACCGTGCTCGTGGTCCTGCTGACCGGCGTCGTCGCGCTGGCCCCGCTGGTGCGGCGGCGCGGCGGAATGCCGGTCGTGGTGGCGCTGCGCGCGCACTCGGTCCTGGTGGTCGAGCGGGTCGCGCTGGCCTCCGCGGCGGTCGGGCTGGGCCTCGGCTTCGCGGTGCAGCTCGCGCTCGCGCTGCCGATGGTCGTGCTGACCTGGGTCGCGCAGCGCGCCATGCGCGCCCGGCACGAACTCGGCCCGCCGGTCGCGGGCCTGACCCTCGCCACCCACAGTCGAGTACCGGTGGAGGACGCGCGATGACCACTGTGACCGCCGAGGCCGTCGGGAAGGCCGTCACCGCCGGCGCCGAGGCGCTCTTCCGCCGGCGTCGCCCCGACGGCGCCTTCGGCGACGACCCGCCCGCCTCGGTGCTGGGCACCGCGGGCGCGGTGGCCGCGCTGCACGCCGCCGACCCGGCCGGCAGCGCGGACCTGGTCGGCGCCGGAACCGCGTGGCTACGCCGGCAGCAGCACGACGACGGCGGCTGGGGCGGCGTGGTGGGCGCCGGAACCGCTGTCGTGCCCACCGCCGTCGCGATCGCGGCGCTGGCCCTGACCGCGCCGTCCGACAGCGCCGAGGCGATCGCGGCGGGCCGGGCCCGGCTGGCCGCGCTGGGCGGCGTCGACACCGTCACCGACCCGGCCATCTCCCTGCTCTGCCGCCAGCTGCTCACCATGGCCGGGATGACCGCCGAGGCCGGCCCGCTGCGCCGGCTGCCACTGGAGATCGTCCTGTTCGACCGGGTACGCCGGCAGCGCCTGTCGTTCCGTACCGCGCCGTTCATCGGGCTCGCCCTGATGCAGGCGGACCTGCTGCCGACCGGCCGCCTGCGCCGGGCCACGCTGCGCCGGGCCCGGCCGACGGCGCTGCGGCTGCTGCGGTCCATCCACGACCACGAGGGCCGCACCGGCGCGCTCAGCGAGGACCCGTGGCCGGCCGCGCTGGTGCTGCTCGGCCTGGCCCGCAGCGGTGAGGCGCCGGACATCGCCCGCGCCGTCGTCGGCTGGCTGCGCCGGGCGGTACGCCCCGACGGCGCCTGGGACGCGGTCACCAACCTGGACCTGACCCGGACCGGGTACGCGGCGACCGGGCTGAACGCGGCCGGGTACGCCGACGACCCCCGGCTGCGCGCCACCCGGGAGTTCCTCCACGCCGGCCGCAAACCGGAGGCGTTCGAGGTGCTGGACGTGCCGCCGGGCGGGTGGAGCTACTCGAACGCGCGCGGCTGGCCGGTGACGCTGGAGTCCGCCGAGATCCTCTCCGCGCTGGCCGGCTTCCCCGGCGCCGACGGCGACCCGGTCCTGCGTGACGGACTGGCGTGGCTCGTCGGCCGCCAGGACAGCCGCGGCTCGTGGAGCCTGTGGGTACGCGACACCCGGCTCGCCAACGACGGCCCCTGCCCGGCCATTACCAGCCAGGCGATCCTCGCGCTGCACGACGCCGGCCACCCGGGCGACCACCCCGCGATCACCCGGGCGGCGGCCTGGCTGCTGACCCGGGCCGCGCCCGACGGCACGTTCGAGAACCTCTGGTACCGCGACCACACCTCCGGCACCGCTGTCGTGGTCGGCGCGCTGTCCCGGGTCGGGCACGCCCGGCACGAGGTGGTGCGCCGGGCGGCCCGGTGGCTGCGCGACACCCAGCTGCCCGACGGCTCGTGGGGGCCGGGCGACGGCACGGCGGGCTCGGTCGAGGAGACGTCCTGGGCGGTCCAGGGCCTGCTCTCCACCGGCGACCCGGACGCCACCGGCGCGGTGGACCGGGGCGTGGCCTGGCTGGTCGCCGCCGCCGGGCCGGACGGGACCTGGCCGGCGGCCCGGGTGTGCAACTACATCCGCCACCACATGCGCTACCCGAACGCCGTGATCACCCAGGCGCTGGCGCTGCGAGCACTCGGCGAGTACCGCCGGGTCGCCGCCGCGCGGCCGGACGTCGCGCCGGGCGCGGTGACCCGATGACCCCCGACGTGGTGGTGGCCGGCGCGGGCGCGGGGGGCCTGGCCTGCGCCCGGGCGCTCGTCGCGCTCGGCCTGCGGGTGCTGGTGCTGGACCGGCAGCGCACCCCCGCGTCGATCGCCAAGGGCGAGATCCTGCAGCCCGAAACGGTACGCATCCTCGACTCCTGGGGTCTGCTGGACGCCCTGCGGGCCACCGGCGCGCGCCCGGTCGGGCGGCTGGCCATCCGCGACCCGGCCGGCGAGCCGTTGCTCTGCCTGGACTACGCCGGGCTGCCCGGGGCGTACCGGCAGATCCTCTGCGCCGACTACGGCGACCTGCGCCGCGTGCTCACCGACCGGCTGCCCCCCGGAGCGCGCATCCGGTGGGGAGCGCGTGTCACAGACGTCCTGCGCGACGGCGACGGACGGGTCGGCGGCGTCCGGGTCGTCGCGGACGGCGCCGAGCAGGAGATCCGCGCGCCGCTGGTGGTCGCCGCCGACGGCATGTCGTCGCCACTGCGCCGCTGCGCCGGGATCGGGGTGCGGCGCCAGGAGTACCCGCACGGCCTGGTCGCCTTCGACGTGGCCGGCGCCGAGGTGGCCGAGGAGGTGTCCGCCTACCGCACCGGCCGGGGACTCTGCCTGGTCTACCCGCTGCCGGGCGGGCGGTGCCGCCTGTACGCGCAGGTGGCGCCGGACGAGTTCCGGGGACGCGTCGACCTGGGCGCGTGGTGCGACCGGCTGCTCGCCGACGTGCCGGCGATCCGCCCGCTGGGCGCGGCCCTGCGCGCGAGCCTGGACCGGCGCCAGCTGCTCGCGGTCTATCGGCTGCGCAGCGCGCGCCTGGCCGTGCCGGGGCTCGCGCTCGCCGGCGAGGCGGCCCACGCGGTGCACCCGATGGCGGCGCAGGGCGTCAACAGCTCCCTCGGCGACGCCGAGACGCTCGCCGCCTGCCTGGCGGCCGAGGGCGGCACGCCGGACCCGGCGGCGGTGGACCGGGCGCTGCTCGCCTTCGAGGCGGCGCGGCGGCCCCGGCTGGACCACGTCGCGACAGTCAGCCACAACGCCTCCCGCATGATCACCGCGCTGTCCGGGCTGCCGAAGCTGCTCGGCGCCCGGATGATGCGCCGCACCGCCGCCAACCCCCGCCTGCTCGGGCTCACCGCCGGAAACCTCTCCGGCACCGACGTCCGGCCGCTGTCCGCGGTCGACCGGCTGTACCAGCTCGGGCTCCTGGCCGACCGGCACGCGCACACCCCGCCGGTCCCCTCGGAAAGTGAGCGACAATGACGCCTGGCACCGCCGTCGGGACGCACCCGCCGGCCGACCTGTCCATGAACGAGACCCCCTACCCGCCACTGCCGGGCGTCCGGCGGGTGGTCACCGACGCCGCCGCGGCGCTGCAGCGCTACCCGGACCGCACGTCGGCGGCGCTCGTGGCCGCGCTGTCGCAACGCCTCGGCGTGGGGCCGGAGGCGATCCTCGTCGGCCCCGGCTCGGCCGGGCTGTGCCAGCACCTCGTGCAGTCCCTCGGGCCCCGGCCGGACGTCGTCCACCCGGCCCTGTCGTTCGAGGGCTACCCGCTGATCATCGGCAACGCCGGGGCCCGCGCCGTGCCGGTGCCGATGGACGGGTACGCCCACGACCTGCCCGCGATGGCGGACGCGGTGACCGAGCGGACCCGCTGCGTGCTGCTGTGCAACCCGAACAACCCGACCGGGGCGGCGCTGCGCCGCGACGACGTCGAGGCGTTCCTGGACCGCATCCCGGCCGACGTACCGGTCATCGTGGACGAGGCGTACCGCGAGTTCGTCACCGACCCGCGCTCGCCGGACGGGATGGACCTGTACCGGGCGTACGACAACGTCTGCGTGCTGCGCACGTTTTCCAAGGCGTACGGGCTGGCCGCGCTGCGCGTCGGGTACGCCGTGGTGCCGCCCCGGCTCACCCGGGCCGCCGCGCTCACCGGGGCGGTGTTCTTCCCCTCCGCGCTCGCCCAGGCGGCGGCGGTGGCGAGCCTGACGCCGGAGGTGGGCGCCGAGCTGACCCGGCGGTGCACCGAGCTGGTGGCGGAGCGTACCCGCCTGATCGGCGCGCTGCGCGGCCTCGGGCTCACCGTGGCGCCCAGCGAGGCCAACTTCGTGTGGCTACCGCTGGGGGAGCGGGCCGTGCCGTTCGCCGACCGGGCCCGGGAGGCCGGCATCCTGGTCATGGCGCTGCCCGGCGCCGGGGTCCGGATCACTGTCGGTTCTCCGGAGGCGAACGAGCGGCTGCGCGCGTTCGTCCGCGCGGCGCTCGCCGACGGGCTCTGACCGGCCTGCCGGCTCCAGCGCGACCACGCTCAGGTAGCCCAGTCCGGGCTCGTAGTCGGCGGCCAGGACGGTCCGGGGCCGCGCCGCGTCCCCGGCGAGCCGGTCCAGCAGCGCCCACCAGACACCGGTGGACGGCTGCCTCCCCGGACCGGTCGTCACCGCGTGGCCGCCGGGCCCGGGCCACGCCGCCGCGAGGTCCGCGCCGAGCACGACCGCGACATCACCGCGTCCGGCCGTCAGCCCGGCCACCTCGGCCGCCGCGAGCGCTGCGACGTCGTCCACGCGGACGTCCGCGTGCTGGCGCAGCGCCGTGACCCGCGCGCCGCTGCCGAGCCCGATCCGCTCCGGACCGCCGGCCCCGCCGTCGCTGTTGCTCCTGCTGTCGTCATGGCCGCCGGTCGCGCCGTCGTCGGCGTGGCGGGCGGGGTCGGCGGTCGCCACGCCGTAGAGCATGGCCACGGCCCGGTGGCGGGCCGGTACGGCCACCGCCGCGTCGTACGGCAGGACGGCCTGCTCGACGGTGACCAGCAGGGCGCGTCGGCACCCGTACCCGCGGGCGATCCGCAGCCCGGTGAACGCCGCCGCCGAACCCTGGTCGCAGAGCGCGAACGACATCGGGGTGCCCGGGCAGACGTGGCTGAGATACGCCGCGGTGGCCCGGCCGGGCAGCATGTCGTGCACGGCGAACGCCAGCACGAGCAGGTCCACCGGCTCGTCCGGCGGTACGACAGCGGGGATCAGTTCGGCGGCCATCTCCCCGTACGACTGGCCGAGCGCCGCCGAGGGCGCGTCGAACAGGCCGTCGGGCACCCGCAGCCCGTACGGCCGGGTCAGGTCCGTCAGGTAGCCGGCGGCGCGCTCGCGCAGCACGGGGTCGCCGAGCAGCGCGGCCGGGCCGGTGAACGTGCGTCGCGCGGCCCGCAGCAGGCGGAGTCCGGTCTCCATGGTGGCCTCCGCCGCTCAGTGCTCGAAGACCATGGCGGCGAACGTCGCGCCGTCCCCGGCGCCCACCGCCGCGACCAGATAGCGGTCACCGGGCCGGAGCAGGTCGCGCTGCCGGGCGGTGCGGTAGTTGACGAACGCGTCGGCGCAGAACACGTGGCCGGTCTCGGTGACGTTGTCCAGCAGCACCCGGTCCAGCGGCAGCCCGATCAGCCGGCAGAGCCGTTTCCAGGTCATCAGGTTCACGTTGTGCGGCAGCACCAGCCGCAGCTCGGACAGCGCCGTGCCGGCCCGGTCCAGCGCCCGGCCGATCACCTCGGCCAGGGCCGGCCGGTACGCCCGCTGGAACCGCGCCGGGGACTCGCCGCCTGCTACGTCGAACTCGCCCCGCTGGTGGCAGGCGTACGCGAGCAGCCGGTCCCGGCCGCCACCGGCGCTGAGCAGGCAGGCCGAGGCGCCCTCGCTGAACACCGACGTCTCCGGGATGAACTGGGCGTCGCGGGTGAACGCCTTCTCCCCGGTCAGCACGAGCGCCAGCGGCGGGCCGTCCGGCGTGTCCGGTTCGGACGCGAGCAGCCGCCCGGACACGTCGATCGCGGCCAGCGCGCTCGCGCAGGACTGCTGGGTGAGCGTGAACGCGAGCGCGTGGCCCAGCCCGAGCGTGCGGCACACCTCGTACAGCGGGTTGACCGGGTAGGGGGTGACCACCGGGAAGGCCCGCCCGTACACCACGAACCGCACCCGCCGCCGCAGCGTGTGCAGCGCGGTGAGGCCGTCCGCGGCGCGCAGCAGCAGGTCGGTGAGGGACAGCTCGGGGTCGCGGCGGACCTCGGTCAGGCCGTGGAAGCGGCGGAACAGGCGGACCTGCATGTCGGTCAGGCCCAGCGGCGCGGCCAGGCTCTCGACCGGCACCCGGCGCTGCGGCAGGAACACCGAGACGGCGTCGATAGCCGTCATGCGCGTACCGTCACGACACGGATCAGATCAGTGACGCCGATGGATGTCAACGCGCGTGCGATCATATCGACGTGGCTCGCTTCCTCTTCGTCGTCCTGCCGGTGGAGTCCCATCTGAACGCCCCGGTCGCCATCGCCCAGGAGCTGGAGGCGGCCGGGCACGAGGTGGCCTGGGTCGGGCCGCGCAGCGACCTGCGCCCGCTGGTCGGCCCGGACGCCACGCTGTTCCCGACCGGCAAGCGCTACTACCGCTCCGACGGCGCGTCCGGGATGGCAGCGGTGCGCAGCCTCTGGGAGGGGCACGTGCTGCCCGCGAACCGGTTCATCCGCGACGCCGCCGACGCCGCCGTCGAGCGGTACCGGCCGGACGTGGTGGTGGCCGACCAGTACGCGCTGGCCGGCGCGCTCGCCGCGCACCGCCGCGGGCTGCCGTGGGCGACGTTCTGCGTCGGCGTGCTGGAGCTGACGCCGCCGACGGAGGACCTGCCCGAGTTCACCGACTGGGTGGGCGCCCAGGTCCGCCGGGTGTGGGCGATGACCGACCTGCCGGTGGACGAGACGATCGACCTGCGCTTCTCGCCGTACCTCGTGATCGGCCTGACCACGACGGCGCTCACCGGCCCGGCGCCGCTGCCGCCCGGCTGCGTGCTCACCGGCCCGGCGCTGGGGCGGCGGCGCAACGCGCCCGCGTTCGCCTGGCAGGACTGGGATCGCGGCCGCCGGCACGTGCTCGTCACCGTCGGCACGATGGCCGAGCACCTCGCCGCCGACTTCTACCGGCGGGTGGCGGCGGCGACCGCGCCGCTGGCCGACCGGGTCCAGGTGATCCTCGTCGCCGGCGCCGGCCTGGTGCCCGACCCGCCGCCGCACGTGCTCGTCGCGCCCCGGGTGCCGGTGCTGGAGCTGATGCCCCGGCTGGACGCCGTCGTGTCGCACGGCGGGCTGGGCACGGTGTCCGAGGCGCTCGCCCACGGCGTGCCGGTGGTGGTCGCGCCGATCCGGCACGACCACCCGGCGGTGGCGCGGCAGGTGCGCCGGGCCGGCGCCGGACTGGAGGTCTCCTTTCACTCGGCGACCCCGGCGGAGCTGACCGCCGCGCTGAGCGCGGTGCTCGACGATCCGGCGTACCGGGCGGGAGCGCGCCGGGTGGGGGAGTCGTTCGCGGCGGCCGGGGGCGCCCGCGCGGCGGCGGCGCGTCTGGCCGCGTTGGCACGGACGGCTCCCGACACCTGACGCATCGACCGTTGTCCAACCGTCGGGGCCGAACTAGCCTGACCTGACGCACCCGCGCCGGCGTCGCGCCGCACGAGGAGGCTCGATGATCGAGGCCACCGGCCTAC
Organism: Micromonospora echinospora; assembly: GCF_014203425.1. NCBI lineage: Bacteria > Bacillati > Actinomycetota > Actinomycetes > Micromonosporales > Micromonosporaceae > Micromonospora > Micromonospora echinospora. The sequence goes on along the minus strand of NZ_JACHJC010000001.1, from coordinate 4,858,368 downwards.
GCAAGTCGTTCCGGGTCGGACGCGGCCGTGGCGCCACCACAGTCGAGGCGGTACGCGGCGTCGACTTCGCGGTGCGGCGCGGCGAGATCGTCGGTTTTCTCGGCCCGAACGGCGCGGGCAAGTCCACCACGCTGCGGATGCTCGCCACGCTCATCCGGCCCAGCGGCGGAGTGGCCACCATCGCCGGGGTCGACCTGCTGCGCGCGCCCGCGCAGGTGCGGCGGCGGATCGGCTTCGTGGCGCAGGCCAGCGGCACCTACGACGACTCCACCGCCCGGCGGGACCTGGTGCTCCAGGCCCGGATGCACGGGCTGTCGAAATCGGTGGCGCAGGAGCTGGCCGTCGCGGCGATCCGCGCGTTCCATCTCGACGACTTCGCCGACCGCAAGATCAAGACGTACTCGGGTGGGCAGCGCCGCCGCCTCGACGTCGCGCTCGGCGTCATCCACTCGCCGCAGGTGATGTTCCTGGACGAGCCGACAGCGGGGCTCGACCCGCCCAGCCGGGTGCGGATGTGGCAGGAGGTGCGGCGGCTGCGCGAGGAGGGCATGACCATCTTCCTCACCACGCACTACCTGGACGAGGCCGACAGCCTCTGCGACCGGGTCTCGATCATCGACGCCGGGCGGATCGTGGCCGAGGGCACCCCGTCGGCGCTCAAGCGCGAGATCTCCGGCGACGTGGTCGCCGTCGACTTCGCCTCCGCCGACGTCGCGGACGAAACCGGCGGCGATCTGCCGGCCGCGACGAAGCTGCTGGCCGAGGCGCCGTACGTGCACGCGGCCGAGCCGGTCGACGGCACGCTGCGGCTCTACGTCGACAGCGCCGCCACGGCCATCCCGCAGGTCATGCGGGCGCTCTACGACCGGGGCATCGAGCCCGGCGCGATCGAGGCCCGCCGGCCCAGCCTCGACGACGTGTTCCTGGCCAAGACCGGCCGGTCGCTCGCGGAGTGACCGGACGCCGAGAGGAGTACGGCGTGAAACTCGTCCGCGACACCTGGCTGATCTTCCAGCAGGAGGCCGGCCTGATGGTGCGCAACCCGGTGATGGTGGCGTTCAGCCTGGCCCAGCCGATCACCTACCTGATCCTCTTCGCGCCGTTCCTCAAGGTGGTGATGGTCGACCGGGGCGCCTCGACCTACGCCGACGCGTACCGCATCTACGTGCCCGGCCTGTTCGTGGCGATGGGCCTGTTCGGCGGCCTGTTCGCCGGTTACGGGCTGCTCAGCGCGCTGCGCGCGGGCATCATCGACAGGTGCCGGGTGACGCCGGTGAGCCGCACCGGCCTGCTGCTGGGCCGCGCGCTGATGCACGTGTGCCTCAACGTGGTGCAGGCCATGGTGGTCACGCTCGTGGCGCTGCCGTTCGGCCTGCGGGTGCACCTGGCGAACCTGCTGGTGTCGTACGCGCTGCTGTCGGTCATGGTGCTGCTGAGCACCTCGATCTCGTACGACATCGCGTTGCTGGTCCGCAACGAGAACAGCCTCGGCGTGCTGGTGAACACTGTCGGGCAGCCGGTGTCGCTGCTCGCCGGCGTGCTCATCCCGCTCGTGCTGGCGCCGATGTGGATCCAGCGGGTCGCGGTGTGGAACCCGTTCGCCTGGGCCACCGACGGCATGCGGGCGCTGTTCGCCGGCCAGATCACCCAGGCCGTGGTCTGGCAGGGCGCGCTCATCATGTCCGGGCTGGCCGCGGCGAGCCTGTTCTGGTCGTCGCACCTGTTCAACCGCGACGTGTCCTGACCGAGCGTACATCGAGCATTGTCTCAGCGTGGCGGGCGCTCTAGCCTGATCGTGTCCCCGCTCGGCGGCCGGTACGCCGGCGGCGCGGCCGTGACGTGTGTCAGCTGAGGAGGCGACTCGTTTGGGTGCCGACAACTTCCGCGCGACGCTGGCGGCCGACATGGAGCTGGGCGCGGGCAACGTGCTGCTCCGGCTGGCCGAGCACGGCGCCGACATGGACATGCCCCGGGTGACGTTCGACGTCGACGTCGACGGCATCCCCGCCTGGACGCCGCTGTCGCTCGCCACCCTGACCGAGCGGGTCGCGGCGCGGGCGGCGTGGTTCCGGGCGCGCGGCGTCCGCCGGGCCGACCCGGTCGCGGTGTACGTGACCTCCGCGCCCGACGTGTTCCTCAACTTCCTGGCGCTGACCTGGCTCGGTGCGATCCCGGCGCTGATGAACGGCAACATGCCGATCGAGCTGGCGGCCGAGTTCGTGCGGCGGCTGCGCGGCGCCGGGGTGGTGATCGACGCCGACCATGCCGCCCTGGCCGAGCACGACCTCGGCGCGCCGATCCTCGGCGACGCGGCGGGCACCGGCGCCGGCGACCCGGCGCAGGCCCCGCCGCACCACCGGCATCATCCGCAGGACCCGGTGGTCATCACCCACTCCTCGGGCACCACCCGGGTGCCGGCGGCGATCGTCCATTCGCACCACGGCCTGTTCGCCGCGATCCGCGCGGTCCGGCTCACCGAGTCCCGGCCGTACGGCGAGGTACGGGAGATGTCCGCGCTGCCGGCCGCGCACGCCGCCGGCATCATCACCCTCAACCAGGCGCTCTGCAACGGCTACCAGTTGCTCTGCCTGTCCGCGCAGGGCGGCCCGTTCGCGCGCAGCGCCGAGACGATCCTGGACGCGATCGAACGGTGGCGCCCCACCGGCGTCTTCGGCTTCGCGGTGACCTGGTCCGAGCTGGCCCGGGTCGACCTCACCACCCGCGACCTCAGCTCGGTGCGCAACTGGTTCAACACCGGTGACTGCGCGCACGAGTCGCACGTACGCCGGCTGGTCGCGGTCGGCAGCCATCCCGCGTACACCCGCGACGGCATGGTCGACGTCCCCGGCTCGAAGTTCGTCGACATGCTCGGCTCCACCGAGATGGGGCACGGCGCGTTCCGGATCACCCACCGGCTGGGCAGCGACCGCTACGACCGCTGCGTCGGCAAGCCGTACCCGTTCGCCGAGATCGCGCTGCTCGACGTGGACACCGGCGAGGAGGTCGCGCCGGGGCAGGTGGGGCACGTCGGCCTGAAGTCGCCGACGCTGGCGCTCGGGTACTGGAACGACTCGGTCACCACGTACCGCACCCGGCTGGGCGGCTACTACCTCACCGGTGACCTGATGTACCGCGACGCCGACGGGAACTACCACCACGTCGACCGGGCCAGCGACGCGGTCGACCTGGGCGGCGGGACCTGGCTGTACACCGCGCTGTCCGAGGAGCGCGTCCTGCGGCACTGCCCGGACGTCCGTGACTGCACTGTGGTCGCGGCGGCGGGGGAGGACGGCACGACTGTGACCGACGTGCTGCTCCTGCTCGCCGAGGACGCGGATCCGGCGCGCGACCGTACCGACCGGGTCCGGGCCGCGCTCGGCCCGGCGGTGGCCGCGACGCTGCGCCGGGTGGTGACCGTCCCCGACGACGACGTGGTGATGGGGCCCACCGGCAAGGTCCGCAAGTTCCTGATGCGACAGCGCCTGCTCGTCGGCGCCGCGGCGCCCGGCGCGGGCTGACCGGGGGAGATCGACACCTGGCGCGACCGTGCCAGAATCTGGCCGTGTCCTACCTCCCCTCGCAGCCGTATCCGCCGATGCACGGTGTCGTCCCGCTGATCGCCTACCCGCACCCGATCGCCCCGCCGCCGGGCTGCGGAGTACTAGTGGTTTCGGTGAACCGGGGGCCGTACATGATTCCCGCGCCGGTCACCAGCCGCTTCAAGATCGACCGCCAGCTGGTCGCCATCCCGGGCGAGGGTACGTGGCACGTCGCCGTCCCGGCCGGCGCGCACGACGTCCGCTACACCGACTTCATGGGCGTCCCGCTGATGACAACGTCGCTCATGGTCCAGCCGGGGGCCGCCCACCACCTGGTGTTCCGCTTCGGCGGGTGGCGCAACCGGGTCCACGATGGGTACGGCGCCGACGTGACGCGGTTCGGCCTGTGGTCGAACTACACGGTCGCCCTCGTCACGCTCGTCGTCGGCGGGGCGATCTGCTGCGGCGTGTTCGGGTTGCTGCTGGGCTCGACCGGATAGCGGTGCCGGCGCGGGCCGGCCTTGATCCGGAAAGCCACCGAAACTTCCGGCCGCCATCACCCAATCAGCTCGCTCGTGAGGCCCTCGACGTGGCCGCGCCAGGCTTGCGCGGTAGCGCTAAGTCCGATTTGTGGTACTTCGGGTTTCCACAACATTTCCGGAACTTGTTGACACGGTGAATCGATCCTCCAATACTGTGGCCATCGGCGTATCTCGATTGACGTCGATGTCCGTCCACCGCCTGGCGCGGCATCGCCCGTCCCGCCGTCCATCAGGGACGAGCGCTCACAGCTCGCGCCACCCGGCTGGCCGCGCCAGCCGTCAGAGGGAGGAAACCCGTCCATGAACGACGCCCCCGTCCGCACGGGCATCCGCAGGCGCGGACGCCTCCGGATGCTCTTCGGCGGCGCCTGTGCCGTGGCGCTGATCGCCGCCGGGACGACGGCGGTCACGTCCGGCCCGGCCTACGCCGACACCACCGTCACGTCGAACTCGACCGGCACCAACAACGGCTACTTCTATTCCTTCTGGAAAGACAGTGGCAACGTCTCCATGACCATGGGCAACGGTGGTCAGTACAGCACCCAGTGGAGCAACGTCAACAACTTCGTCGCCGGCAAGGGCTGGAACCCGGGCAGCCGCCGCACGGTCAGCTACTCCGGTAGCTTCAACCCGTCCGGCAACGCCTACCTCACGCTCTACGGGTGGACGCGTAACCCGCTCGTCGAGTACTACATCGTCGACAGCTGGGGCAGCTGGCGCCCGCCGGGCAGCGGCTACATGGGCTCGGTGTCCTCCGACGGCGGCACGTACGACGTCTACCGCACCCAGCGGGTCAACGCCCCCTCGATCGAGGGCACGCGGACGTTCTACCAGTACTGGAGCGTCCGTCAGCAGAAGCGCGTGGGTGGCACCATCACCTCCGGCAACCACTTCGACGCCTGGTCCCGCTACGGCATGAACCTCGGTTCGCACGACTACCAGATCCTGGCCACCGAGGGCTACCAGAGCAGCGGCAACTCCAACATCACGATCGGCGGGACCAGCGGCAACCCGACCACCCCGCCGCCGAACAACGGTGGCTGCACGGTCAGCGTCAGCCGGGCCGAGGAGTGGGGCGACCGGTTCAACGTGACCTTCTCGGTCAGCGGCTCCAGCAACTGGGTCGTCAACATCCAGACCCAGGGCGGCCAGAGCCTGCAGAACAGCTGGAACGCGTCGGTCAGCGGCACCAGCGGCACGCTCACCGCACGTCCCAACGGCAACGGCAACAACTTCGGCATCACGCTCTACAAGAACGGCAACAGCAACACGCCCACCGCGAGTTGCTCAGCCGCCTGAACCCTCTTCCGGGGAGGGGGTGCCGCGCCTGGCGCGGCACCCCCGTTTTCGTGTGCGGACGGCCGCGGTGGCGGCCGACACACCTGGGCAAAAACTTGATTCATTCCAAAAGACCGGGCTAAGGTCGTCGCATGACGGCCGACTTCGAGACGCAGCTCCGGGCGGTCTCGTTGCGGGTGACCCGGCCCCGGCTGGCGGTGCTCGCGGCGTTGCGCGACCACCCGCACGTCGACACCGACACCGTGATCGCGCTGGTCCGCGCAGAGCAGCCCACCGTGTCCCACCAGGCGGTCTACGATGTGCTGCGGGCACTCACCGACGCCGGCCTGATCCGGCGCATCCAGCCGGCCGGCGCCACGGCCCGCTACGAGTCTCGGGTGGGGGACAACCACCACCACGTCGTGTGCCGTTCCTGTGGCGCCATCGCCGACGTCGAGTGTGCCGTCGGCAGCGCCCCCTGTCTCACCGCCTCCGACGACCACGGTTTCGTGGTGGACGAGGCGGAGGTCGTCTACTGGGGCACCTGCCCCGGCTGTGCGGCCGACCGCACCGCCCAGTGATCCGCCAGTTCGGAAGGAAACAGATGAGCGACACCCAGGACAACCGGCCCGTCAGCCCGCAGGGCGTGGACGCCAAGGAGGCGGCCGGCTGCCCGGTCGCGCACGACTCCGTGACCGCGCACGGCAGCGAGAGCGAGAACCCGGCGATCGACTCGCCCACCCCGAAGACCGGCGGTCGTCCGCGTTCCAACCGCGACTGGTGGCCCAACCAGCTCGACCTGTCGGTGCTGCACACCCACTCGCACAAGGGCAACCCGCTCGGGCCGGACTTCAGCTACGCCAAGGAGTTCGCCAAGCTCGACGTCGAGGCGCTCAAGCGGGACATCGCCGAGGTCCTCACCACCTCGCAGGACTGGTGGCCGGCCGACTTCGGCCACTACGGCGGCCTGATGATCCGGATGAGCTGGCACGCCGCGGGCACCTACCGCATCGAGGACGGCCGCGGTGGCGCCGGCGACGGCGGCCAGCGGTTCGCCCCGCTGAACAGCTGGCCGGACAACGCCAACCTGGACAAGGCCCGCCGGCTGCTCTGGCCGGTCAAGCAGAAGTACGGCCAGAAGATCTCCTGGGCCGACCTGCTGGTGCTCGCCGGCAACGTCTCGCTGGAGTCGATGGGCTTCAAGACCTTCGGCTTCGGCTTCGGCCGTGAGGACGTCTGGGAGCCGGAGGAGATCTTCTGGGGCCCCGAGGACGCCTGGCTCGGCGACGAGCGGTACGCCTCCGAGAAGGACATGGTGGCCGGCGTCGGCGCGACCGAGATGGGTCTGATCTACGTCAACCCGGAGGGCCCGCGCGGCAACGCCGACCCGCTCGCGGCGGCGCACTTCATCCGCGAGACGTTCCGCCGGATGGCGATGAACGACGAGGAGACCGTCGCGCTGATCGCCGGCGGCCACACGTTCGGCAAGACCCACGGTGCGGGCCCCGCCGACCAGCACGTCGGCCCCGAGCCGGAGGCCGCGCCGCTGGAGGCGCAGGGCCTGGGCTGGCTCAGCACGTACGGCAAGGGCAAGGGCGGGGACACGATCACCAGCGGTCTCGAGGTGACGTGGACCGACAAGCCGACGCAGTGGTCCAACCGGTTCTTCGAGATCCTCTTCGGCTACGAGTGGGAGCTGACCACCAGCCCGGGTGGCGCCAAGCAGTGGGTCGCCAAGGACGCCGAGGCGATCATCCCGGACGCCCACGACCCGTCGAAGAAGCACAAGCCGACGATGCTGACGACCGACCTGTCGCTGCGCGTCGACCCGGCGTACGAGAAGATCTCCCGCCGCTTCCTGGAGAACCCGGACGAGTTCGCGCTGGCGTTCGCAAAGGCCTGGTACAAGCTGCTGCACCGTGACATGGGCCCGGTCAGCCGCTTCCTCGGCCCGTGGGTGCCGGAGGCCCAGCTGTGGCAGGACCCGGTGCCGGCCGTCGCGCACGAGCTGGTGAGCGACGCCGACGTCGCCGCGCTCAAGGCGAAGGTGCTGGAGTCGGGCCTCACCACCGCCCAGCTGGTCTCCACCGCCTGGGCCTCGGCCGCGAGCTACCGCTCCACCGACAAGCGCGGTGGCGCCAACGGCGCGCGGATCCGGCTGGAGCCGCAGCGCAACTGGGAGGTCAACCAGCCGGAGCAGCTCGCCACCGTGCTGGCCACCCTGGAGGGCATCCAGCAGGAGTTCAACGCCGCGGGCGGCGCCCAGATCTCGCTGGCGGACCTGATCGTGCTGGCCGGCTCGGCCGCTGTCGAGCAGGCGGCGCGGGACGCCGGCGTCGAGCTGACCGTGCCGTTCCACCCGGGGCGTACCGACGCCACCCAGGAGCAGACCGACGTCGAGTCGTTCCGGGTGATGGAGCCGCGCGCCGACGGGTTCCGCAACTACCTGCGGCCGGGCGAGAAGACCCAGCCGGAGGTGCTGCTCGTCGACCGGGCGTACATGCTGAACCTGACCGCGCCGGAGATGACCGTGCTGGTCGGCGGCCTGCGCGCGCTCGGCAACAACGTCGGCGGCGCGTCGCACGGCGTGCTCACCGACCGGCCCGGCGTGCTCACCAACGACTTCTTCGCCAACCTGCTCTCCCCGGGCACCCGGTGGAAGGCGTCGGAGTCCGAGGAGCACGTGTACGAGATCCGGGACCTGGCGACCGACCAGGTGAAGTGGACCGCGACCGCGGTCGACCTGATCTTCGGCTCCAACTCGCAGCTGCGGGCGCTCGCCGAGGTCTACGCCAGCGACGACGCGCGGGAGAAGTTCGTCCGCGACTTCGCCGCCGCCTGGACGAAGGTCATGGAGCTGGACCGCTTCGACCTGGCCTGATCCGCCGGACACCAGCGAGCCCCGGCCCGTCGCGCCGCGACGGGCCGGGGCTCGTCCGGTCAGCCGTGCAGCGTACGGCTCGGTGGGATGCCGAACACGGACCGGTAGTGAGCGGTGAACCTGCTGTGGCTCAGGAAACCCCAGCGGGTGGCGATCCGGCTGACGGTCTCGCGCCGCGGATCGCCCATGCACAGCTCCTGGTGTGCCCGCTCCAGCCGGATGCGCCGCAGGTAGGCCGCCGGCGTGCTGTCCAGATGCCGCCGGAAGGCCAACTGCAGGGATCGCACGGACACGGCGGCGGCGACGGCCACGTCCGCCGGGCTGATGTCCCGGTGGGCGTTCTCCTCCATGAAGGCGATGGCCCGGCGAAGCGCCGGCGCTCCGGCGTCCCGCCGGTCCTGGCGCGTCGGGTCGGTCAGTGCGGTGTTGGGAAAGACGGCCAGCGCGGCCGTCGCGAGGGTGCGCGCCGCCGCGCCGAGAACCAGCGGCTGGCGGCTCGCCTCGGGGTTGCCCAGCACGGCATGGCGGACGTAGCGGGCGGTGGACCGCCAGTGTTCGGCCAGGACCGGGGAGGCCGACTGGAGGTCGGTGAACCGGATCGGCGCGGGCCGGCGTCCGGGTGCGGGGGAGACGACCTGGTGGAGCAGGCCGGCGTCCAGCTGGACCAGGAGCACCTCGCCCCGGCGCCACCGGATCCGGTACGGACGGCCCGGATGCGCGTTCAGGAACACGTCTCCGGGGCGGAAGGGACGCAGTTCGCCGTCACTGACACGGCTCACCATGCTGCTCGTGCTCTGGCAGACGACAACGGAATCGAGTTGCTCGACGTCGATGCGCAGATCGCCGGACTGCGCGACCCGGTCCATCCGGAACGAGCCGGCGTTGATTCGGTGGTGGCTGAGGCGGTATCCGCCGCCGCGGATGCGCATGCCTTGCGTGCCGTACGCCTCGGTGAGGTAATGGTGAACAACGTCCGGCCGTCGGCTGCTGAAGTGGTGGCTGACGATGGGGTGACACCTCACGTCGCCCTCCTGCCGCATTCGCCCGGAAATGGAAGCCGTCGTAACGAGCGCGAAACATTCTCGCTTCTCCCAATGCTATTACCTGATGGGATTCCTGCATATGGTGAATCCCATCAATGGTTTTTGCGCTAAGCGATCAGTGGCGTGTCTTCTGTGCGCTCACGGGTCTAGCTCCGCATTGGACAGTGCGGAAAAGTCGACGCCGTTGTGGCTCGCTGCGAGGGGTCGAGGGGGCACAGGTGGACATGGCGTACGCGCGGGACGTGGCCCGGAAAGCGGCCGCGGAGTCGCTCCGGCAGCTGCTGGATGATCATCGTGTGGTGGGCCGGCTCCGGGGGCACGAGCCGGCGCTGGGCGCCGCGGTGCGGGAGACACTGCAGGAGGCCCTGGCGCATCCGTCCAGCGCCGAAGGCCACGCGCTGCGCGAGTTCTGCCAGCGACGCGAATGGACCCTGGCCGAGTTCGACGCGGTGGGGCATCATCTGCTCACCGCCGTGCTGGCCCAGCGGGTGGGGGTGGAGGCGCTGGGCCAGGTCGGTGCGGCGCTGACCCGGGCCCGCCAGCGCCTCGCGGGGCCGGTGCCGGAAGCCGGGCGCCCGGACCGGCGAAGCCGCAACAGCGCGGCCCGCCGCTACGCCCCGCCCGCGCACCTGCCGCTGCCGCCGAGCTGGCAGTGCAGCGGCTGCGCCGCCGCCTGGCCGTGTCCCACCAAGCAGAGCCAGTTGCTCGTCGAGTTCGGCGGTACGACCGCGGGGCTCGCCGTCTATCTCGGCGCCTGTCTCGTCGCCGCCACCAAGGACATGCCGGCCATGCCGCTCGCACAGGCCAGGGCGCGCTTTCTGGGGTGGCTGCCGCGCCGGCGTTACTGACCCGGCCGGCCTCACCCAGGCCCGCCTTCGGCGGGCGATCCGGCGAGGGTGGATGCGGTCGGGCCGCAAACGTTGGAAAACCTGCTCGGAACTTGCGACCGTCCCGCGAAACGGCCGGTTGTCCCGAGCGCCGGGACTCGCGTCCGTGGCCGATTCGCACTGTCCTGTCTGGATGAATCCAGGTGGAGGGCCACCTAAGTGCCTCGATGTTGCCTGCTGGTTTCGAAAACTTTGCCGCAAGGTATTGCAAAGTCTTTCATGGATGTCGCATGGTGTTCGCTACCCGGGACGGCCGCCCCACCCCCGCTCACCCTTTCGAACCCACGGAAGAGGTCCCCCAGCCATGCATTCCGTCAGGCCGCACCCCCGTGGCCGTGCCGGTCGCCTGCTGCTCGCCGCCGCGCTCGTCGCGGCGGGCGGCACGGTTGCCGTCGCGGCTGCCACCACCACCGCCGCACCCGCCCGCGCCGCCGTCGTGCTCAACGACAGCGAGGTGACCGCCAACCTCTGGGAATGGAACTGGACCTCGGTCGCCGCCGCCTGCACCGACCACCTCGGACCCGCCGGCTACGGCGCGGTGCAGGTGGCCCCGCCGCAGGAGTCGGTGCAGCTGCCCGCCAGCGCCGACGGCGCCTACCCCTGGTACGAGGTGTACCAGCCGGTGTCGTACAAGCTGGACAGCCGGTTCGGCAACCGCCAGCAGTTCGTCGCCATGGTCACCGCCTGCCACGCCGCCGGTGTGCGCGTCTACGTCGACGCCGTGGTCAACCACATGGCCGGCACCAACAACCCGGCCGGTACGCGCGGCTACGCCGGCACCGAGTTCTCCGGCTACAGCTACCCGGCCGTGCCGTACGGCGCCGGCGACTTCCACCGCCCCGGCGACAACTGCCCGACCGGCGGCTCGATCAGCGACTGGAACAACGAGTCCCAGGTGACCAGCTGCGAGCTGCTGTCCCTGTCGGACCTCTACACCGAGAAGGAAGCGGTCCGGAACAAGATCGCGGCGTATCTCAACGACCTGATCGGGCTCGGTGTCGACGGCTTCCGGGTCGACGCGGTCAAGCACATCCGCAAGGACGACTTCGCGGCCATCCTCGGCAAGCTGAACAACACCGTCGTCGAGGGCCGGCGGCCGTACGTCGCGCAGGAGATCTTCGACGGGGCGAGCAACCCCGCGTTGCAGGCCCGCGCGTACATCGGCAACGGCGACGTGCTCGACTTCGCGTACGCAAAGGGCATCCGCTCGGCCTTCCAAGGCTCCATCTCGGCGCTGGCGAACGTGCCGAACTGGAACCTCGACGCGCCCGGCGCCAACGTCTTCTCCATGGTCACCAACCACGACCTGGAGCGCGACGGCCTGGTCCTGTCGTACCAGAACGGCACCGACTACGTGCTGGCCAACTACTTCGCGCTGGCCTACCCGCACGGCAAGCCGTCGGTGTACGACAGCTTCACCTGGTCCAACCGCAACCAGTCCCCGCCGCACGACGGCACCGGACGCGTCACCGACACGGTCTGCGGCGCGGTCTGGACCTGCCTGAGCCGCACCACCGGCGTCAAGGGCATGGTCGGCTGGGCCAACGCCGCCCGCGCGGTGAAGACCGTCTCGGACTTCACCACCGTGAACAGCAACGTGATCGGCTTCCACCGCGGCGACCGGGCCTGGATCGGCATCAACGACTCCGGCTCCGCCACCACCGCCACCTTCGCCACCGGGCTCGCCGACGGCCGGTACTGCGACGTCATCTCCGGCGTCGCCACCGCGAGCGGCTGCACCGGCGGCACGGTGACCGTGTCCGGCGGCCGGGCCACAGTGTCCGTCCCCGCCAACGACGCGGTCGCGATCCACGTCAACGCGCGTCCCGGCACCAGCGCGTCCCCGTCGGCCTCGCCGACCGCGTCCCCCACGGTCAGCCCGAGTGACCGGATCGCCACCACGTTCACCGTCACCGCGAACCTGGCCGCCGGGCAGGACGTCCGGGTCGTCGGCAGCGTCCCCGCGCTGGGGTCGTGGACGCCCGCGGGCGGCGTCAAGCTGGCCGCGCAGGGCGGCGGCGTCTACCGCGGCACTGTCGACCTGCCCCGGTCCACCGTTGTGGAGTACAAGTTCGTCAAGCTGACCGCCTCCGGCGCGGTCACCTGGGAGTCCGGCGCGAACCGGACGCTCACCACCCCGGCCTCCGGCACGTACGCGGTGACCGAGACGTTCCGCGGCGACACCGTCTCCACGGCGGTCGCCACCACGTTCTCCGTCACCGCGACCACCGCCTACGGGCAGAACTTGTTCGTCGTCGGCAACACGCCGGCGCTCGGCAGCTGGAACCCGGCGGCGGCCGTGGCACTCTCGTCGGCCGCGTACCCGGTCTGGCGGGCCACCGTCGACCTGCCCGCGAACACCGCTGTCGAGTACAAGTACGTCAAGAAGAACCCGGACGGGACGGTGACCTGGGAGTCCGGCACGAACCGGACGCTCACCACGCCGGCCGGCGGCACCCGCGCCGTCACAGACACCTGGCGCTGACGATTGTGCGGCCCGTCCCCCTCACCTCCGGGGACGGGCCGCATCCGCGCCGGTCAGACGGCTGCGAACGACCAGACCTGGGCCGGGTTGCCGAACCCGGTGCAGCGGTAGATCTGGACGGTCGCGCCGTCGGCGTCCGATCCACCCCGCACGTCCATGCACCGGCCGCCGATCTGCGACTTGATCTGGTGCACCCCGGCGAAGGAGTTCGGGCTGACCGTCCACTTCATGCTCGACGTGCCGGTGCAGGCCCACTGCTGCAACGGTGTGCCGTCGGCGTTGACCCCGTTGCGGACGTCCACGCACATGCCGCTGAACTGGTTGACGAACGTGTAGGTGCTCTGGCCCACCGGCGACCAGCGCTGCACGGCCTGCCCGTCGCAGGTGCGCTGCACCACTGGCCCGCCGAGTGACGACGGCGTGCCGAACCGGTCCACCTCCAGGCACTTCCCGCTGCCGTAGTTGACGATGGCGTAGTGGCCGCTCTCTTCCTGATCATGATGTCTCCCCTCGGATCGGATGTTCCGCCGCCCCGGATCTGCCGGCCCTGTCCGGCCACGGCCCGGACGGCTGGTGCAGACGCTAGGGATTCCCGGCGGTCCCTGGATCCGGGTTCCTCCTAGTCGACGAGGGCGTTCCGGGCCCCTGTCGGGTTCGCGTCGAGCCCGCCCGCCCGGACCACGCCGGCGGCTAGCGTGCGGTCATGGGCAGCGGACCGGCGTCGGCCGGTGGCGTCGGCACGGCCACGGACACCGGTGGGGACGCCCTTCTCGGACGCGCCGACGAGTGCCGGCGGCTCGGCGCGCGCCACCGACGACGTGTTCCTGCTGGCGTACGCCCTGCCCCGGCTCGCCGGACTGGAGTGGCGCACCGGCCGGCTGCACGCGGCGTACCAGGCCGCATCCGAGGCGGTCCGGATCGCCGAGCAGGTGGCGCTTCCGGTGCTGCGGGCGGAGACGCTGGCCGCGCTGGCCCTGGTGGAGGCGCTGCTCGGTGAGGAGCCGGAGGCGCTCGCGCACGTCGACGACGCCCGCCGCCTCCTGCCCGGCGAGTTCCGGGAGATCGAGGTCCGGCTGCGCTACGCCATCGGCGTCGCGGCGGTGGTGGGTGCGCGTTGGCGCGAGGCCGTGACCGAGCTGGAACTCGTCCGCCGCGCCCAGCGCGACGGCGGCATCGCCGAACCGGGGTGGCTCCCCGTCGCGGGCGAGCTGGCCGAGGCGTACGCGCACCTGTCCGACCCGCAGCGGTCGGCGCGGCGGCTGCGCGACCTGGCCGGCACGGGTGGGCCTGCCGCCCGCGCCGCCGCTGGGCGGGTCGAGGGCCTGCTCGCCGCCGATCGGGACCTGGACGAGGTCTTCGCGGCGGCGCTGGCCCGGTGCGATCCCGCCGTCGTCCCGCTGGAACGAGCCCGGACGCTGCTCAGCTACGGGCAGCGGCTGCGCCGGGCACGGCGCCGCCGGGACGCGCGGGTCCAGTTGCACGCCGCGCTGCGGCTGTTCGAGGCGCTCGGCGCGCAGGGCTGGGCGCGGCGGTGCCGCACCGAGATCGACGCCACCGGCCGGCGGCCGCCGGACCCCGGCGACCGGACCGTCGACCGGCTGACCGGCCAGGAACGCCTGATCGCCCTGCACGCGGCGGAGGGCCTGACGAACCGGGAGATCGCGGCCCGGGTCTTCCTGTCACCGAAGACCGTCGAGTACCACCTCGGCAACGTCTACCGGAAGCTGCGGCTGCGCTCCCGGCCGGAGCTGATCCGCCACCTGTCCGGCCCGCCGGCCGCGGGCTGACCACCCGGCCGGACGGACGCCGCCAGCGCCGCGGCCAGGCACGCCACGGCGGCGGCCACCAGCGGTGGCCGGCCGCCGACGGCGACCGCCGCCGACCCGAGCGGGATGGCCAGCGTGATCGGGCCGAACATCGCCGTGTTCGCCGTCCCGGCGACCCGCCCGAGCATCGCCTGCGGCGTGTACGTCTGCACGGCGGTGACCGCCGCGACGAGCGTCCACGGCAGGCCGACGCCGATCACCACCGAGGCGGCGAGCGTGCCCGGCCACCACGGCAGGCAGCGTCCCAGACAGCCGGTGGCGAACAGGACGGCGCCGGTGACCCCGACCGCGATCTCGCCGTGGCGGCGGACGAGCCGCCCGACGAACAGCCCGGCGAGCAGCGAGCCGCCGCCCTGCGCGCTGGCCAGCACGCCGAGGAATGTCGACGGCAGCGCCAGGCTCGTCACCACCACGTCGTACAGCGCCGCGGTGGTGAAGCCGGACATCGCGATGGACACCGCCGCGAGCGCCACCGGTACGCGTACCGCCCGCCGGGCCAGCAGCGCGGCGAGCCCGTCCCGCAGCCCTGCCGCGGGCGCGGTCGGGAAAGCGGGTTCCGCCCGGGTCAGGCGCAGCGCGCCGTACAGGGCGGCCACGAGCACCGGTACGACGGCGGCGAGCACCGCGACGACGTGCCCGCCCCGCCACGCGTACAGGCCCGCCCCGGCCAGCGGCGCCACCAGTTTCATGCCCTCCTGCGCGCTCGACCGCCAGCCGTTGACGTCGGCCAGCCGGGCCGGGGGGAGCGCGGCGGGCAGCAGCGCGGTCTCGCCGGCGTCGACGAGCACGTAGCCGATGCCGTACGCGAGTGAGACGGCGTAGATCAGCCACGTGTCGCCGGGCCCTCGAACCGCCAGCAGGCTCAGCAGCGCGGCGGCGAGCGTGAGGTCCACGCCGATCACCAGGGGCCGCCGGGGCACCCGGTCGAGCAGGCCGCCGAGCCAGGGGCCGGCCAGGGTCGGGGCGTAGACGCAGAGGCCGGCCAGCGCCGCGAGCCCGGTGGAGCCGGTCAGGTCCAGGATCCAGATGCCGGAGACCAGGGCCATGGCGCTTCCGCCCAGGCCGGACAGCAGCGAGATGGCCACGAACAGGCAGGCGTTGCGGCGCATGGATCCCCCGAGAGTTGAGCCTGGAGGACTCATCCTCGGGACGTGAGTCGCAGCCAGGCAATACCTCTCGCCTGCGTCAATGCCCTGTTGACAGGGTCGCCGTCATGCGCCCGGCGGCGTCGCGTGCCGGAGCCGGCAGCCGGGGTCCGGCCCCGGCCAGATCGTCGGCGAGGTGCGCGGCCAACGCGTACAGCGGCCCGGCGGTGGCGTCGAGCGCGAGCACGCAGGTGCGGCGCGTCAACGCCGCGCGGGGGAAGCGGGCGTCCCACGAGCGGTCCGCCTCGATCCAGCGGTGCAGGTCGGTGACGGCGGCCCGGAGCGCCGGCACGGCGGGGGAACAGGCCGGGTCGAGCCGGGTCACGCGGGCCCGCCGGGCCGCCGCGAGACGCTGCCGGCGCTGCTCGGCGGCCTGCCGGCTGCCGAGACCCAGCGCCCGCGCGATCTCGGCCCAGGTGGCGCCGTCATGCCGCGCCCGGTCGATCAGGTCCAGCTCGCGGTCGTCCAGCCGGACCCGGGCCGCGGCGATCTCGGACAGGCCGGCCAGGGTCACCCGTCAACGCTACATTGACAAGTGGCTGCGGAGCGTCAGTCCTCCGGGACGCCCGGGCCCACCTCGCCGCGCGCCAGGCGCTCGGCGTTGCGGTCCGCCTCGCTCTCCGCGTTCTCCGCCCCGGCGCCCGGGTCCCGGGTCCGCCGCCCCTCGGCGTCCTGGAACACCTGCCCGCGCTCGAGCGCGCCCTCCTGCTGCCGCTGGAACCGCTCCGGATCAGTCATGACCGTCAGGTGCCCCGGCGACCGCGCGGCAAACCGGTACGTCAGCGCGGCGGCGCGAGGTACAGGGCGGTCCGGCAGCCGATCTCGCCCGGCTCCAGCCAGATCCGGTCGTACCCGGGGGACTCGATCTTCCCGGCCGGGGTGCGGACGAGCAGGAGGCAGTCCCGTTCGGCAGGCACGCCGACGGCGGCGACGAGCGCACCGTCGCGCGCTGTCGTGTCGACGGTGATCCAGTCCTGCGGGAACGCCGCCCGCACCGCGCTCGCCAGCGTCTCCGGGGTGGCGGTACGCAGCACGGCGGTGAGCCGTTTCTGCCCGTCCTCGGGCACCCTCGGCACCGGCGCGGCGGTGGGTGGTGAGGGAGCGGGGCCGCTCGGACAGTCGATCTCTTTGTACGTCGTGTAGCGGTAGAGCTCGAACTCGTAGCGGTAGCAGCGCGTTGCCTCACCGGCGCTGTTGCTCGCGCCACCGATCGACACCGGCGGCCGCTCCGGCACTGTCACCACGAACCGCACGTCGACGGTGGCCCGCTCGTCCCCGGCGGTGCGGCCGGACCAGGCCAGCGCCTCCCGCCGGACCGTCGTTCCGCCGCCCGACGCGGCGTCCTTCGGATCCTGGACGATCTCGGCCGCTGCGATCGACCCGGCGTCCCGCGCCCGGTTGCGGTGCCCCAGCTCCGTGTTGAGCTGCTTCGCCTCCACCGCCGCGGTGTCGCGCGCCAGCGCGTCGCCGCTCTGCTCCCCGATCCCCCTGCCGCATCCGGCCGACGCGAGCAGGAGCACCGCGAGCGCCCAGCGGACCGGCCGGTGACGGGACGGCGGTTTCGGCCCGACGGCGCTGCGTGTCCGGTTCACCGCGCGGACGTTACCGGCGAGCCGCGCGCCGCGCTGCCCCCTCTACCGCGGGGGCCGTTGGTCCCGGATCCGACAGGCCCTCGGCCCTGCGATCCGTGCCCGCCCGCGCGGCATGCTGGGATTGCCCGGCGCGGGCGGCGACGACATGGAGGGCAATGTGGTGAGCAACGGCGGGCAGGGCACAACGACGCCCACCGAGATCTCTCCGGCCCCCGCGAGCGGCCTCGGCTCGGCCGAGGCGGCCGCCCGGCTGCGCGCCGACGGGCCGAACACGGTGGCCGCGCCGCGCAAGCGCGGGCTGGCCGGCCGGATCTTCCGCCAGCTCACCGACCCCCTGGTGGCGCTGCTGCTGGCCGCCGCCGTGGTGACCACGCTGCTGCGCGACTATCCCGACACCGCGGTGATCGTGCTGGTCGTCCTGATCAACACCGCGATCGGCGTGGTGCAGGAGGTACGCGCCGACCGCGCGGTGGCGG
Source organism: Micromonospora echinospora (assembly GCF_014203425.1). NCBI lineage: Bacteria > Bacillati > Actinomycetota > Actinomycetes > Micromonosporales > Micromonosporaceae > Micromonospora > Micromonospora echinospora. Next base: position 4,840,674 of record NZ_JACHJC010000001.1, on the reverse strand, counting down.
CGCTGGACCGGCTCGCCGCGCCGACGGCGCGGGTGGTCCGTGACGGCCGTGACCTCGTGCTGCCCGCCGCCGACCTGGTCCGGGGCGATCTGGTCCGGCTGGAGGCCGGCGACGTGGTGCCCGCCGACCTGGACCTCACCGACGCGGTGCGGCTGAGCCTGGACGAGTCGGCGCTCACCGGTGAGTCGGTGGCGGTGACCCGGGTCGCGGGGGAGGAGGCGAGCGCCGGCACGGTGGTCACCACCGGCCGCGCCACCGGGACCGTGGTGCGCACCGGCGCGGCGAGCGCGCTGGGCCGCATCAGCGCCCTGGTCGCCGCGACCCGCCCGGCGCCCACTCCGCTGCAACGCCGCCTGTCCTCGCTCGGCCGGGTGCTCGGCCTGACCGCCGTGGTGCTCTCCGGGCTGGTCTTCGCGATCGGCGTGTTCGACGGACGCCCGGTCACGCAGATGGCGGTCACCGCGGTGAGCCTGGTGGTGGCGGCCGTACCGGAGTCGTTGCCCGCCGTCGTCACGCTCGCGCTCGCCCTGGGCGCGCGCCGGATGGCCGGCAGCCGGGCCATTCCCCGGCGGCTGCACGCGGTGGAGACCCTCGGTTCGGTCACCGTGATCGCCTCCGACAAGACCGGCACGCTCACCGAGGGGCGGATGGCGGTGCAGCACGCCGTCGTGCCCGGCCGCGATCGCTACGCCGTGACCGGCACCGGCTACGCGCCCGACGGCGAGGTGCACCACCGGGGCGAGCCGGTGAGCGCCCCGGACGAGCTGCGCGGCCTGGCCCGCGCCGGGCTGCTCTGCAACGACGCCACGCTGACCCCGCCGACCGACGAGCGGCCGGAGTGGACAGCGATCGGCGACCCGCTCGAGGCGGCGCTCGTCACGTTCGCGGCCCGCTGCGGCCTGGACCCGGAGACCACCCGCGAGGCCTGGCCCCGGGTGGCGGAGGCCCCGTTCGACCAGGACCTGCGCCGGATGACCACAGTGCACCGCCGCTGCGACGGGCGCTACCTCGTGGTCTGCAAGGGCGCGCCGGAGAACCTGCTGGCCCCGCCGCTGATGGACGCCGGCGCCGAGGAGCTGGCCGAGCTGACCGACGCCGCGCACCGGCTCGCCGCGGAAGGACTGCGGGTGCTGGCGGTCGCCTCCGCCGTGGTCGACACCGCGCCGGACCCGGCCCGGCCGACCGGCCTGCGCCCGCTGGGACTGGTCGCGGTCGGCGACCCGCTGCGCGCGGCGGCCCCCGGCATCGCCGCGGGCTTCGAGGAGGCCGGCATCCGGCTGGTCCTGATCACCGGCGACCACCCGGCGACCGCCGCCGCGATCGGCGGCCGGCTCGGGCTCTGGCGCGACGGCGACCCGCTCGCCAACGGCGACGACGGCGACCCGGGCGGCGCCCACCCCGACACCCGGGTGTACGCGCGGACCCAGCCGGAGCAGAAGCTCGACATCATCGCCGGCCTCCAGGACCGGGGACACGTGGTCGCGATGACCGGCGACGGCGTCAACGACGCCCCGGCGCTGCGCCGCGCCGACATCGGCGTGGCCATGGGCGGCGGCACCGAGGTCGCCCGGCAGGCCGCCGACCTGGTGCTCGTCGACGACGACCTCACCACAGTGGCGACCGCCATCGGCGAGGGCCGCCGGATCTACGACAACATCCGCCGGTTCCTGCGCTACGCGCTCGCCGGCGGGGTCGCCGAGATCGCGGTGATGCTGCTCGGCCCGCTGTTCGGGCTGCCCGTACCGCTGCTGCCGGCACAGATCCTCTGGATCAACCTGCTCACCCACGGGGTACCCGGGGTGGCGCTGGGCGCGGAGCCGGCCGAGCCGGGCACGCTGAGCCGCCGGCCCCGCTCGCCGCAGGAGTCGGTGCTCGGCGGCGGCCTCGGCCGGGACGTGCTGGTCACCGGCGCGCTCATCGCCGCCGCGACGCTCGGCGCCGGCGTGTGGGCCGCGGCGTCGGACCGGCCCTGGCAGTCGGTGGTCTTCGTGGTGCTCGGTTTGGCCCAGCTCGGCGTGGCGCTGGCCGTCCGCGCGATCCGCACCCCGGGCTCCCGTGAGCGCAACCTCGCGCTGCCGGTGGCGGTCGCCATCTCCGCGGTCCTCCAGGTGGCGGGCGTGCTGCTGCCGCCGCTGCGCGAGCTGCTCGGCACGTCCCCGCTCAGCGCGCTCGACCTGCTCGCCTGCGCCGCGATCGGCGTGCTGCCCGGGCTGGCGCTGCGGCTGACCCGCCGCTTCCACGGGACCAACGGCCCTCGGGCCGAGACCCCGGACCCTGCCCGGCCGGCCGCCCGACGGGCAGGCTGAGGATCAGTGAAGGAGGACGACATGACAATCCACTCGCAGGCCCCCGTCGTGGTGGGCGTGGACGGCTCCGCCGCCTCGCTGGACGCGGTCCGGGTGGCCGCCCGCGAGGCCGCCGACCGGAATCGGCCGCTGCAGGTGGTGCACGCGTTCATCTGGCCGCTGACCCGCGCGCCGCTCACCCCGGCCCCGGGCGCGCCCGCCGGCGCCGGCCTGCGCAACCAGGCCGAACGCTGCGTCGCCGAGGCGGTCGCCGAGGCCGGCAAGGTCGCGCCGGACGTACCCGTCACCGGTGTGGTCGTCGACGGCGCGCCGGCGGCGGTGCTGGTCGCGGAGTCCCGCGACGCCGCGCTGGTCGTGCTCGGCCACCGTGGCCTGGGCGGCTTCGCCGGCCTGCTGATCGGTTCGGTCACCCTCCAGGTGTCCGCCCGCGCCCACTGCCCGGTGCTGGTGACGCGCGGCGAGGCGCGCGCCGACGGCCCCGTCGTGGTCGGTGTGGACGGCTCCGAGCTGTCCACCGCGGCGGTCGGCTTCGCGTACGAGGAGGCCGCCCGCCGGGACGCGCCGCTGGTCGTGGTGCACGCCTGGCTCTATCCCACCCCGCTCGGGCCCGGCGACATCCTGCCCCTGGTGTACGACCCGGCGGAGTTGGCCGAGGAGTCCCGGCGGGTCGTCGCCGAGTCGATCGCCGGCTGGGCCGAGCGCTACCCGGACGTGCCGGTACGGCAGCGGTCGGTCCGCGGCGCCCCGGCCCGGGTGCTGGTGGAGGAGTCGAAGTCCGCCCGGCTCGTCGTGGTCGGCGCGCACGGGCGGGGCGCGCTGGGCGGGCTGCTGCTCGGCTCGGTCAGCCACGCGGTGCTGCACCACGCCCAGTCCCCGCTGGTGATCGTGCGCAACGCCTCCTGACCGCGCGGCGACGTCAGGCGCGGCGGACGGTGGTGAGGTCGGCCAGCCCGGAGATGGCCAGCAGCGGCTCCAGCAGCGGACCGGCGATCAGCGCGATCCGGTCGGCGTGCGGGAACAGGGCGGCCAGGCCGGCGCTGTCCAGGTACTCGACCTTCGTGAGGTCCACGACCAGGGGTTCGCCCTCGGGCCGTGCCGCCTCCGCCAGCGCCTCGGCGAACGAGGACGCGTTGCTCATGTCGATCTCGCCGACGGCGGTCAGCACGCGCACGCCGTCGGGGCGGTCGCTCGTGGTCAGAGTCAGGGACGCGCTCATGCGGTGATCCTCGCCTGCATGTCGACTGTGGTGCCGGTGGCCCCCGGGGTGACGCTGATGCTGTCCATCAGCGCGCGCATGAGCACGAGCCCTCGGCCGCGGTGCGGGTCGGGAGCCTGCTCCCGCTCCCGCCAGTGACCGCTGTCGGTGACGCTCAGGCGCAGGTTGTCGGCGGTGGCGGCGGCGCGCAGCCGGATCCGCCCGCCCGGATTGTCGCGGTGCCCGTGCTCGATGGCGTTGGCGCACGCCTCCCCGGCCGCCACCAGGATGTTGTAGGCGTGGGCCGGGGCCAGCCCGCAGCGGTCCAGCCAGCCCCGCAGCGCGCTACGAACCTCGGCCAGCCGCGTCGACTCGGCCGGGAAGTCCAGCTCCAGCGGCCCGGGGTGGCGGTAGAGCAGCAACGCCACGTCGTCGTGGTAGCCGCCGTCGGGGGTGAGCCGGTCCATGATCTCGGTGGCGAGCACCTCCACCGGCGCGTGGTGTCCCTGCTGGATGGCGTCGGTGGCGCGGGCGATGCCGACGGTGATCGGCTGGCGGCGGCGTTCCACCAGGCCGTCGGTGTAGAGCATCAGGGTGGCGCGCGGCGGCACCGTCGCCTCCGCCTCCGGGCGTTCCTCACCCGGACGCACGGCCAGCGGCCGGGACCGGCCGTGCTGCAGGAGCTGGGGCGTGCCGTCGGCGCCGACCACGATGGCCGGTGGGTGACCGGCGCTGGAGTAGCGCATCAGGCCGGTGGCCGGGTCGAGGACGCCGCAGAAGACGGTGGCGCAGGACGCGCCGGGAAGCAGCGCGGCGAACCGGTCCAGCGCCGCCAGCGTCCGGGCCGGGCCGGGGTCCTGCAACAGCAGGGCGCGGCAGGCGCTGCGCAGCTGCCCCATCACGGTGGCGGCCCCCAGGCCGTGTCCCACGCAGTCGCCGACCACGATGCCGATGCGCCCGTCCGGCAGCTCCACCGTGTCGTACCAGTCGCCGCCGACCTTCAACGGCACCGCGGCGGGGGAGTACCGCACGGCGAAGCCGGCGGGCAGTTGCGCCGGGCCGAGGATCGCCCGCTGCAGGGCCAGCGCTGTCTCCCGCTGCTGGTCGATCTGGTGCACCCGGTGCAGCCCCTGACCGATGTGGCCGGCCAGCAGCGCCAGCAGGGTCTGGTCCTGCTCGGTGAAGGGCCGCTTCTCGCCCAGGTCGATCCAGAGCGCCATGGTGCCGTGCGGGTGCTCGACGGCGATGCCGGCGCCGTGCGTACGCGTCGCCACCGGCGTCAGCAGCGGGGTGTCCCGCAGCGCGAGCAGCGCCTGCCGGCGTTTGCCGGGCAGCGTCTCCCACCGGGCCGCCGGGTCGGTGGCGGTCACCAGGGGGGCGGGCTCGTCACCGAAGACGGCGGTGAGCACGCCCGCGGCCCGCCACAGCTTGCGCAGCTCGTCCAGCACGCCGAGCAGCGCGTCGGTGAGGTCGTCGGCATGGGACAGCCGCATGCTGAGCCCGGCCAGGGCGGTCTCCCGCTGGACGGCGTAGTGCTCGGCGGTGACGTCGCGGAACGTGCCCACGATCATCCGCCGGCCGCTGTCCGGGTCGTCGACCTGGTTGAACGCGGCCGAGATCCAGATGCGGTGCCCGTCGCGGTGGGTCACCGGCACGGTGTAGGTGCCCCGGGACTGGCCGACCAGCAGGGAGAACGCGTCGGCCACCTGGCGGTGCGCCTCGGGTTCGGCCTCCTGGTCCGGCCACCACGGCTGCACCGCCGGATAGGGCAGGCCCTCGGTCCCGTAGCCGAGGATGTCGGTGAACGCCGCGTTGATCTCGACCACGGCGCCGTCCTCGTCGCAGACGAAGAACGCCTCCTGCAACGAGTCGACGAGCGCGGTGCGCCAGCGGGCGTGGTGGTTGCGCAGCCGCGCCAGCTCCACGTTCGCGCGTACGCGGGCCAGCAGCTCGGCGGCCGGAAACGGCTTGACCAGGTAGTCGTCGGCGCCGGCCTCCAGCCCTTCGATCGAGGCCTCCTGACCGGCGCGGGCGGACAGCAGCAGCACCGGGGTGCCGGCCGTACGGGGGTCGGCGCGCAGCGCGGCCACCAGTTGCAGGCCGTCGAGCCGGGGCATCATCACGTCGCTGACCACGAGGTCGTGCCGCCGCGCGCGGGCGGCGTCCAACGCGGCCCGCCCGTCGGCCACCGTGTGCACCTCGTGCCCGGCCGAGCGGAGCAGCCGGGCGAGGTACTCCCGCATGTCGGCGTTGTCGTCGGCCACCAGGATGCGGGCCGGCGCCCCACCGGGCAGCGGCTGGACCGGCCCGTCCGCCGCGGCCGGGTCGTCCCCGCCGGCCGAGGCACCCGGGTCGGCGGGCAGCCAGCGCAGCGCCTCCTGCACGAACGGCTCGGCGGACACGGGCGTGCGGCCGGCGGCGGCCGGGGCGAGCGCGTCGGCGGGCAGGTGGGCGGTGCCGAACGGCACCCGGATGGTGAAGGTGGTGCCGCCGCCCACGGTGCTGTGGGCGTCGATGTCGCCGCCGTGCAGCGAGATCAGCTCCTTGACCAGGGCGAGGCCGATCCCGCTGCCCTCGTCGGAGCGGGAGCGGGCGTTCTCGATGCGGTGGAACCTCTCGAACAGGCGCGGCATCTCCTCGGCGGGGACGCCGATGCCGGTGTCGGCGATCCGCAGCACGGCCATCCCGTCCTCGGTGCGCATCAGCACCCGCACGGTCCCGTCGAAGGTGAACTTCAGCGCATTGCTGAGCAGGTTGAGCACCACCTTCTCCCACATCCCCCGGTCCACGTGCACCGGTTCGGGCAGGGGCGGGCAGTCGACCTCGAAGGAGAGTCCGGCGCGCTCGATCGCCGACCGGAAGATGCTGGCCAGGTCGGCGGTCACCGCGGCCAGGTCCACCGGCTCGTAGCGGGCCTGCATCCGGCCCGCCTCGATCCGGGAGAAGTCGAGCAGGCTGTTGACCAGCTTGCCCAGGCGAAGCCCGTTGCGGCGGATGACGTCCAGCTCCGCGCGGACCCGCTCGTCGGAGTCGCGCAGCCGGCCGCGCAGCTCGTCCACCGGTCCCATGATCAACGTCAGTGGGGTGCGGAACTCATGACTGATGTTGGAGAAGAAGGCGGTCTTGGCGCGGTCCAGTTCGGCGAGCTCCTCGGCCCGCCGCTGCTGCGCCTGGTAGCTGCGGGCGCTGGCGATGCCGGTCGCCAGGTGCCCAGCTGTCAGCTCCACGAAGCCGCGGTAGCCGTCGTCCAGCGCCCGGTAGCGGTTCAGCCCTGCCACCAGGAACCCGTACGGCGCGCCGCCCTGCTGCCGCAGCGGCACCACCAGGGCCTCGGCCGGCGGGGCGGGCCAGACACCTGCGGGCAGGTCGGCGAAGGTCGGGCCGTCGAGCGCCACCCGTACCGACTCGCCCTCGGTGAGGGCGCCGGCCGGCCACGGGGCGGCGGGGTCGGTGAGGGACAGCACGGCCGGGGCCGCCGGGTGGCCGGCCGACAGCCCGGTCGCCTCCACCAGCCGGGCGTCGCCGCCGTCGTACAGGTAGGTGAGGGTGAACGGCAGGTCCTGCCGGTTGCGGGCCAGTTGGCGGCTGACGAACGTGAGGGTCTCCTGCTCGGTGCGGATGACGCTCGGGTCCGAGCCGAGGTCGCGCAGCGTGGCCATCCGCCGCTCGCCGATGACCCGCTCGGTGTCCTCGCTGACCACGCAGAGCATCCCGACCAGGCTGCCGTCGTCGTCGCGCAGCGGGCTGTAGGAGAACGTGTGGTACGTCTCCTCCCGGTAGCCGGCGCGTTCCAGGAACAGCAGCAGGCCCTCGTCCCAGGTCGCCTCGCCGGTGCGCAGCACGGTGTCGACGCGGGGGCCGATGTCGTCCCAGATCTCGGTCCACACCTCGTTCGCCGGGCGGCCCAGCGCCCACGGGTACTTTCGGCCGAGCGTGTCCCGCCGGTAGGCGGCGTTGCAGAAGAACGTCAGCTGCGGTCCCCAGGCCATCCACATCGGGAACCGGGAGGACAGCAGGATCCGCACCGAGGTCCGCAGGCTCTGCGGCCAGGTGTCCGGCGGCCCGAGCGGGTGCGCGGACCAGTCGACCCGCGCCAGGTCCGGCCCGATCTCACCGTCGACGGCGAAGACGTCGCCACGCGCACGCGGGTCGGTGTCTGCGCCGCTCATCGCCCGAGTCTCCCCCACCCCAACCGATCCCGCTCGTCCAGTCCGCGCCGTGTCACGCCGCGTCCCCGTGGTCGCTTCTTGCCCCGTCGCGCCCCCGGCACTCCATCCGGGGCGGGGAGATCTGACTCACGTGACGCCAGGGTGAGGGCAGGGATTCGTGCGGACCACAAGACGAAGGCGAGGAGACAGCTCTCCTCGCCACTATCAACATATATCGCACCCCTGGTCTTGCCGCAAGGCCCCCGTCATCCCGCAGAATTCTCGGCCGGATGCGGTTGAGCTGCGAAAACGGGGGGCAGGGCAATGACCGGACGGTACGTACGGGAACTCCACGCGATCGACGAGACGCACATCGCGGCCGTCGGCGGCAAGGGCGCGCACCTGGGGGCGCTGTCGCGGATCGACGGCGTCGGTGTGCCCGCCGGCTTCTGCGTCACGACTGACGCCTTCCGTCTCGCCCTGGCGGGGACGCCGTCGCTCGCCGGCCCGCTGGACCGGCTCGACCGGGTGGGCGCGGACGACCCGGCGGCGCTCCGGACGGCCGCCGCCGAGGTCCGTCGCGCGATCGAGCGGATCGCCCTGCCCGGCGACGTCGCGGCGGCGGTCGACTGCGCGCTGTCGGCGCTCGGCGCGGACGCCGCGTACGCCGTGCGCTCCAGCGCGACGGCGGAGGACCTGCCGACCGCCTCGTTCGCGGGCCAGCAGGACACCTACCTCAACGTGGTGGGCGAGGCCGAGGTGCTGCGGCACGTCAGCCGGTGCTGGGCGTCGCTGTTCACCGAGCGGGCGGTGACCTACCGGCGGCGGCACGGCATCGACGACCGCGCCGTGGACATGGCAGTGGTGGTGCAACGGATGGTCTTCCCGGACGCGGCCGGGGTCCTCTTCACCGCCGACCCGGTCACCGGGGACCGGACGGTGGTCTCGGTGGAGGCGGGCTTCGGCCTGGGTGAGGCCCTGGTCTCCGGCCTGGTGAACCCGGACGTGTTCACGGTGCGCGACGGCGCGGTCGTCGCCAGGACGATCGGAGTCAAGGCGCGGGCCGTGCACGCGGCGCCCGGCGGCGGCACCCGGGAACGGGCGGTCGACCCGGCGCGGCGGGAACAGCCGGCGCTGACCGACGCGCAGGCGGTACGCCTCGCCGCGCTGGGCCGGCGGATCGAGGCGCGCTTCGGCCGCCCGCAGGACGTCGAGTGGGCGCTCACCGGCGACGACGTGCACATCCTGCAGAGCCGGCCGATCACCACGCTGTTCCCGGTGCCGGCGGCCGCCGCCGACGGGACGTTCCACGTCTACCTGTCGGTCGGCCACCAGCAGATGATGACCGACGCGATGAAGCCGCTGGGCCTGTCGATGTGGCGGCTCACCGCCATGGCGACCATGCACGAGGCGGGCGGCCGGCTGTTCGTCGACGCCACGCCGCACCTGGCCACCGAGGCGGGCCGTACCGCGTTCCTGGACCTGATCGGCCGGGCCGACCCGCTCACCCTGGACGCGCTGGAGACCGTGCTGGCGCGTGACGTCGTGCCGACGACGCCGGACCCGGCTCCGGCCTGGCCGCCGGCCGGCGGCCCGCCGCCGATCGAGACCGATCCGGCGATCGTCACCGGCCTCGTCGCGCGCAGCCGGGAGTCCGTCGCCACGCTGGAACGCGACATCCGCGCCCGCTCCGGACCCGAACTGTTCGACTTCCTCACCGAGGCGTTCGCCGAGCACAAGCGGGTGCTCACCGACCCGTTGAGCGCCCAGGTGATCATGGCGGGCATGCAGGCCACCTGGTGGCTCAACGACAAGCTGGGGGAGTGGCTGGGCGAGCGCGACGCCGCCGACACGCTCACGCTGTCCGCGCCCGGCAACGTCACCTCCGAGATGGGACTGGCGCTGCTCGACGTGGCCGACGTGATCCGCCCGTACCCCGAGGTGGTGGCGTTCCTGCGCGACCACGCCGACGACGGGTTCCTGGACGAGCTGCCGAAACTGCCGGGCGGCGCGCAGGCGCGCGCGGCCGTCGAGGGCTACCTCGACCGGTACGGCATGCGCTGCGTCGGCGAGATCGACATCACCCGGCCACGGTGGAGCGAACGCCCCGCCACGCTCGTGCCGCTGATCCTGGACAACGTCCGCACCTTCACCCCGGGCGCGGCCGCGCGCCGCTTCGCGCACGGCCGGGAACGGGCCGAGGCGAAGGCCCGGGAGGTGCTCGACCGGCTGCGCGCGCTGCCCGACGGCGAACGCAAGGCCGCCGAGACGCAGCGCATGATCGACCGGGTACGCACGTTCATCGGCTACCGGGAGTACCCGAAGTACGACATCGTGAGCCGCTACGCCGTCTACAAGCGCGCGCTGCTCGCGGAGGCCGGCCGGCTGGCGCGGGCCGGTGTGCTCGCCGACCCGGAGGACGTCTTCCACCTCACGTTCGACGAGTTCCGCGAGGTCTCGGCCACGGGGTGGGCCGACGCCGGGCTGATCCGGCGGCGCCGGGAGGAGTTCCGGGCGCACCAGGCGCTCACCCCGCCCCGCGTGCTCACCTCCGACGGCGAGGCCCTCAACGGGTCGTACCGGCGCGAAGACGTGCCCCCGGGCGCCCTGGCCGGGTTGCCGGTCTCGGCCGGCGTGGTCGAGGGGCGGGCGCGGATCGTGACGGACCTGGCCCGGGCCGATCTGGAACCGGGCGACATCCTCGTCACCGCGCACACCGACCCGAGCTGGACGCCGCTGTTCGTGGCAGTCGCGGGCCTGGTCACCGAGGTGGGCGGCCAGATGACGCACGGCGCGGTGATCGCCCGCGAGTACGGGCTGCCCGCCGTGGTGGCGGTGCCGGACGCGACCCGGCTGATCCCCGACGGCGGGCGGATCCGCGTGCACGGCACCGCCGGGTACGTCGAGCTGCTGTCCTGACCGGCGCGGCATGCCCGATGATGGAGGTCCGGCGAGCGGGGAGGCGCGATGCGGATCGGGGAGCTGTCGGCGCGTACCGGGGTGAGCGCCCGGTCCATCCGGTACTACGAGCAGCAGGGCCTGCTCGCCGCCCTGCGCACACCGAGCGGCCAGCGGGTCTTCGCCGAGTCGGCGGTGGACCGGGTCCGGCTCATCCAGCGGCTGTTCGACGCCGGGCTGAGCAGCCGCCGGATGGCCGAGCTGCTGCCCTGCGTGACCGACCCGGAGATCCGCACCTCATGGCTGACCGACCGGCTGCGCGAGGAACGGGCCCGGATGACCGCCGAGATGGCACGGCTCGCGCACGCCGTCGCGGTGCTCGACGACGTGGTGGCCGACATGACAGTGACCGAGGACACCCGGAAGCCGGCCGCCTGAGCGCTTGCCCTTGACACCGGTGTCAACTCCTAACGTCGGGTCATGAACGCGACTCTGGACACCGGATCGCCGGTGACGCCGCTGCTGGAACCGGTCACCGTCGCCGGGCTGTCGTTGCCGTCCCGCTTCGTGATGGCGCCGATGACCCGCAACCGCGCGCCGGGCGGCGTGCCGACGCCGGAGATGGCCGAGTACTACCGGCGCCGCGCCGCGGCGGGCATCGGCCTGATCGTCACCGAGGGCGTGCTGGTGGACCATCCCAGCGCCGGCCACGAGGACACCGTTCCCCGGATGACGGCGGGTGCGGCCGAGGCGGGCTGGCGGGGCGTGGTCGAGGCGGTGCACGCCGCCGGCGGCCGGATCGCCGCGCAGCTGTGGCACCTGGGCAGCCTGCGCGAGCCGGTCGACGGCCGCCCGGCGTGGGCTCCCTCGGGGGTACGCGAGCCGGGCCGCCCCGCGCCGCACGCGATGACCGCCGCCGACGCGGACGAGCTGCTGGCGGCGTACGCGGACGCGGCCCGGGTGGCGGTCCGGGCGGGTTTCGACGCGATCGAGATCCACGCCGCGCACGGCTACCTGCTGGACGAGTTCCTGTGGCCGTACACGAACCGCCGGACCGACGCGTTCGGTGGCTCCCCGGCGCGGCGGGCGGCGTTCCCGGCGGCCGTGGTGCGCGCGGTACGCGCGCAGGTCCCGGCCGGCCGGCCGGTGATCGTGCGGTTCTCCCAGTTCAAGGAGCGCGCGTTCGACGCGCGGATCGCGGAGACTCCGGCCGAGCTGGCGCAGATCCTCACCGCGTTCGCCGAGGCCGGCGCGGACGTCCTGCACGCCTCGCAGCGCCGCTTCTGGCAGCCGGCGTTCCCCGGCTCGGCGCTGAACCTGGCCGGCTGGGCGAAGCGTCTCACCGGCCTGCCGTCGATCACCGTGGGCTCGGTCGGGCTGCGCCGGGAGTTTCTGCGCGAGGGCGGCCCGGAGTCGGTGGCGGGCCTGGCCGCGCGGCTGGCGGACGGGGAGTTCGACCTGGTCGCGCTGGGTCGCGCGCTGCTCGGCAACCCGGCCTGGGTGACGCACGCCGCGACCGGCCGGCTGGACGAGATCGTCGACTACCGCAAGGCGCACGAGGACGTGTACCCCTAGCACCGGGGTGCTCGCAGGGGGTTGACGCCGGGGGATGTTATCGCTCACAGTCGATGGCAGGGCATGAGCGCCGCAAGGCTCACCGGGCGAGCCGCGCTGGTCGTACCTCGACACCGTCACCGGACGCGGAGTCGGGGACTCGCACCACCACCATCGCGTAACCCCCGGAAGAGGAATCCGCATGAGACGAAAGAGAGCCTTGCTGACCACCGGCATCCTGGCCGGCGCGCTAGCCGCCGGCATGGCGGTGGCCCTGGCGCCGGCCGCGAGCGCCGGCACCACGCTTCGCGCGGCGGCGGCCGAGAAGGGCCGTTACTTCGGCGCCGCGGTCGCCACCAACAAGCTGTCCGACAACACGTACGCCACGGTGCTGAACCGCGAGTTCAACTCCGTGGTGGCCGAGAACGAGATGAAGTGGGACGCCACCGAGCCGCAGCAGGGGCGGTTCAGCTACAGCGGCGGCGACCGGCTGGTCAGCCACGCCCGCGCGAACGGGATGTCGGTGCGCGGCCACGCGCTGCTCTGGCACGCCCAGCAGCCGCCGTGGGCGCAGAGCATGTCCGGCAGCGCGCTGCGCAACGCCGCGATCAACCACGTCACCCAGGTCGCCACCCACTTCCGGGGGCAGATCTACGCCTGGGACGTGGTGAACGAGGCGTTCGCCGACGGGGGCGGCGGCGGGCGCCGCGACTCGAACCTGCAGCGCACCGGCAACGACTGGATCGAGGCCGCGTTCCGCGCGGCCCGCGCCGCGGACCCGGGCGCGAAGCTCTGCTACAACGACTACAACACCGACGGCATCAACGCGAAGTCGACGGGCATCTACAACATGGTGCGCGACTTCAGGTCGCGTGGCGTGCCGATCGACTGCGTCGGCTTCCAGTCGCACCTGGGCACCACGATTCCGGGTGACTACCAGGCCAACCTCCAGCGCTTCGCGGACCTGGGCGTGGAGGTGCAGATCACCGAGCTGGACGTGATGACCGGCGGCAACCAGGCGAACATCTACGCCGCTGTCACCCGGGCCTGCCTGGCGGTGTCGCGCTGCACCGGCATCACGGTGTGGGGCGTACGGGACTGCGACTCGTGGCGCGGCTCGGACAACGCGCTGCTGTTCGACTGCTCCGGCAACAAGAAGGCGGCGTACAACGCCGTGCTCGACGCGCTCAACGCGGGCGGGAACAACCCGCCGCCGACCACGACCCCGCCGCCGAACAACCCGACGACGCCACCGCCGGGTCAGGGCGGGTGTACGGCCTCGGTGACGCTGAACTCCTGGACCGGTGGCTTCGTCGCCAACGTGAAGGTGACAGCCGGCTCGTCGGGCACCCGGGGATGGACCGTCACCATGACGTTGCCGGGCGGCGCGAGCATCACCAACACCTGGAGCGCCACCGCGAGCGGGAACAGCGGCACGGTGCGGTTCGCGAACGTCGACTACAACGGCCAGCTCGGCGCCGGCCAGAGCACCGAGTTCGGGTTCCAGGGCAACGGAAGCGGATCGGGCATGACGCCCACCTGTTCCGCCTCCTGAGCCGGGTCCGCGGGGGCGGCGCGACGTGCCGTCCCCGCGTGTCCCGGACGCGTCCTACCTGGACCGCCGTCTCTGTTACAAGAAAGAGACGTGCACATTTCGCGCGATTGGTTGACGGGGCAACTTGTGAGCGTTAACACTCGCCGTGACGGTTACCTGTGTCACAGGGGCCCACGGAGGGGAGAGGACGCTCGTGCGCAGACGATTCCTTGCCGCAGTCAGCGGCGCCGCGCTCGCGATCAGCCTGGCCGCGTGCAGCGGCGAGGGCGCCGGAGGCGGCTCGGACACCAGCTCCGCCAAGCCCGGCGACCTGACGATCGGCGTCTCGATGCCGACCCAGACCTCGGAACGGTGGATCGCCGACGGCAACTCGGTGAAGGAGAAGTTGCAGGCGAAGGGCTACAAGGTCGACCTGCAGTACGCCGGGGACGACATCCCCACCCAGTCGCAGCAGATCGACCAGATGATCACCCAGGGCGCGGACGTGCTGGTCATCGCCCCGATCGACGGCACCGCGCTCAGCGGCCAGCTCCAGGCCGCCGCGGCCGCGAAGATCCCGGTCATCTCCTACGACCGGCTCATCCGCAACAGCCCGAACGTCAGCTTCTACGTCAGCTTCGACAACTACAAGGTGGGCGTGGCGCAGGCCAACGCGCTGCTGGTCGGCCTCGGCCTGCTGAACAAGGACGGGTCCAAGGGGACCGCGACCGGCCCGTTCAACGTGGAGTTGTTCGCCGGCTCGCTCGACGACAACAACGCCGGCTTCTTCTTCAACGGCGCGATGGACACGCTCAAGCCGTACCTCGACGCGGGGACGCTGAAGGTCAAGTCGGGGCAGATCAAGATCGAGCAGGCCGCCATCCTGCGCTGGCAGCAGGAGACCGCGCAGAAGCGGATGGAGGACCTGCTCACCTCCAGCTACAACGACGGCAGCAAGGTCGACGGCGTGCTGTCGCCCTTCGACGGCCTGTCCCGGGGCATCATCACCGCCCTGCAGAACGCCGGTTACCGCGGCGGCGCCAAGAAGTTGCCGGTGGTGACCGGCCAGGACGCCGAGGTCGCGTCGGTCAAGCTCATCAACGACGGCGTGCAGAGCTCCACCGTGTTCAAGGACACCCGGCTGCTGGCCGAGCAGGCGGCGATCGCCGCCGAGGCGTTCCTGCGCAAGGAGGAGCCGAAGGCCAACGAGACCAAGGCGTACAACAACGGCGTCAAGGTCGTGCCCGCGTTCCTGCTGCCGGTCCAGACCGTCTACAAGGAGGACATCAAGTCCGTCCTGATCGACTCCGGTTACCTGACCGAGCAGGAGGTCGCCGCCGGCCGAGCCGGCTGATCCGACCGCTGGGCCCGGTGGCGTGCCGTGCCACCGGGCCCGCCCCGCTCCGGACACCACGACCACGAGCAGGACGGATACCCATGAGCGACCACATCCTCGAGATGCGTGGCATCACGAAGACCTTCCCCGGGGTCACCGCGCTGCAGGACGTCTCGCTCGCCGTACGGCGCGGCGAGATCCACGCGATCTGCGGTGAGAACGGCGCCGGCAAGTCCACGCTGATGAAGGTGCTGTCCGGGGTCTACCCGGCCGGCAGCTACGACGGCCAGATCGTTTTCGACGGCGAGCCGGTCGGCTTCCGGGGCATCCAGGACAGCGAAGCGCGCGGCATCGTCATCATCCACCAGGAGCTCGCGCTGGTGCCGTACCTGTCGATCGCCGAGAACATCTTCCTCGGCAACGAGCGCCGGGGCCGCGGCGGGCTCATCGACTGGCACCGCACCAACGCGGAGGCCGCGGCGCTGCTGCGGTCGGTCGGGCTGCACGAGAACCCGGTGACCCCGGTCATCCAGCTGGGCGTCGGCAAGCAGCAACTGGTGGAGATCGCCAAGGCGCTGTCCAAGAAGGTGCGGCTGCTGATCCTCGACGAGCCGACCGCAGCGCTCAACGACGTCGACTCGGCGCACCTGCTGGACCTGATGCGCAGCCTCCGCGACCAGGGCATCACCTGCATCATGATCTCGCACAAGCTCGGTGAGATCACGGCGATCGCCGACTCGACCACAGTGATCCGCGACGGCCGTACCGTCGAGACGCTGGACATGACCGACGGCGCCGCGACCCAGGACCGGATCATCCGCGGTATGGTCGGGCGCGACCTGGCCACCTTCTACCCGACCCGCGACGTGACCCCCGGCGAGGAGGTGCTGCGGATCGAGGACTGGACCGTGCGGCACCCGACCCAGGACCGCCTGGTGGTCGACCGGGCCTCGCTGCACGTGCGCGCCGGTGAGGTCGTCGGCATCGCCGGCCTGATGGGCGCCGGGCGGACCGAGCTGGCGATGAGCGTGTTCGGCCGGGCCTACGGCCGGGACATCAGCGGCCGGCTCTTCGTCAAGGGCCGCGAGGCGCGGGCGCGCACGGTGGCCGAGGCCATCGCCAACGGCATCGCGTACGCGACCGAGGACCGCAAGCACTACGGCCTCAACCTCATCGACGACGTCCGGGGCAACGTCTCGGCCGCCGCGCTCGGCAAGCTCGCCCGCAACGGCTGGATCGACGGCAACCGCGAGATCCAGGTCGCCGAGCGGGGCCGGCGCGACATGAACATCAAGGCGCCGACCGTCATGTCGGTGGTGGGCAAGCTCTCCGGCGGCAACCAGCAGAAGGTCGTGCTGGCGAAGTGGCTCTTCACCGACCCGGACGTGCTGATCCTCGACGAGCCGACCCGGGGCATCGACGTCGGCGCGAAGTTCGAGATCTACACGATCGTCAACCGGCTGGTGGCCGAGGGCAAGGCGGTCGTCCTCATCTCCTCCGAGCTGCCCGAGCTGCTCGGCATGTGCGACCGCGTCTACACCCTGGCGGCCGGCCGGATCACCGGGGAGATGCCGGTGGGCGAGGCCACCCAGGAGAACCTGATGGAACTCATGACCAAGGACAGGGATCTCGTCCGATGACCAGCACGAAGCCCACCTCCCCGAAGGTCGCCGCGCCCGACACCGGCGCGGCCGCGAGCCTGCACACCGGCACCAGCGATCCGCGCACGCTGATCCTCGGCAACCTGCGCCAGAGCGGCATCTACATCGCCCTGGTGGTGATCGTCGCGCTGTTCGCGGTCCTCACCGACGGCGTCTCGCTGAGCCCCGGCAACCTCACCAACATCGTGCTCCAGTACTCCTACATCCTGGTGCTCGCGATCGGCATGGTCGTCGTGATCATCGGCGGCCACATCGACCTGTCCGTGGGATCGGTGGTGGCGCTCACCGGAGCGGTCTCCGCGGTGCTCGTCATCCGGGAAGGCATGCCCTGGTGGGTCGGCGTGCTGGCCGCGCTCGCGGTGGGCGTCGCGGTCGGCGCGTGGCACGGGCTCTGGGTCGCGTACGCCGGGATCCCGGCCTTCATCGTCACCCTGGCCGGCATGCTCCTGTTCCGCGGCCTCACCCTGCGGGTGCTGGACAACATCTCGCTGTCGCCGTTCCCGGCCGAGTACCAGCGGGTCGCCGCCGGCTTCCTCAACGGTCTGCTGGGCGGCGAGGGCTACGACGCCTTCACGCTGTTCATCGGCGCGTTCGCCGTGGTCGGGTACGCGGTGAGCGTGTTCCGGACCCGGGTCGCCCGGGTGCGCCACGAGCAGCCGGTGGAGTCGTTCCCGCTGTTCGTCCTGCGGATCGTGGTGGTCGGCGCCGTGGTCATGTGGTTCGCCTGGCAGCTCGCCAACGCCCGCGGCCTGCCGATCGTGCTCATCGTGCTGGCCGTGCTGGTGCTGATCTACGGCCTGCTCACCCGCCGCACCGTGTTCGGCCGGCAGGTGTACGCGATCGGCGGCAACCTGCCCGCGGCGATGCTGTCCGGCGTCCGGGTGAAGCGGGTCAACTTCTGGATCTTCGTCAACATGGGCTTCCTGTCCGCCGTGGCCGGCGTGATCTACTCGTCCCGGTCCAACGGCGCCCAGCCGGCCGCCGGCAACATGTTCGAGCTGGACGCGATCGCGGCGGCCTTCATCGGCGGCGCGGCGGTCACCGGCGGGGTCGGCACCGTGGTCGGCGCCGTGGTGGGTGGCCTGATCATGGCGGTGATGAGCAACGGGATGCAGCTCATGGGCGTCGACCAGTCCGTCCAGTCGGTGGTGAAGGGCCTCGTCCTGCTCGTGGCTGTGGCGTTCGACATCTGGAACAAGCGCCGGGCCGCCGGCGCCCGGTGACGGCCGGCCGGACGCTCGCCCCTTCGTCCGGCCGACCGCCGTTCACCGGCCGCAGCCGCTCACGCCCGGCTCCACCGCTGGTTGGTGTTGCCGTGGCAGGTCCAGACGAGCACCCGGGTGCCGTTGGCGGTGCCCGCGTTGTCGACGTCCAGGCACAGCGACGGGAAGCGCACGTTGCTCACCGTGCCGTTGCCGTTGATCGTCCACTGCTGGTTGGTGCCGCCGTTGCAGTCCCAGATCTGCACCCGGGTGCCGGCGGTCGCGTTCGTCGGCACGTCCAGGCACTTGCCGAGCACCTGCAACGCCTGCCCGTTGGCGGTGAACTGCTGATTGGCGTTGTTGTGACAGTCCCAGATCAGCGTCCCGGTGCCGTTGGCGGTGCCGGCGTTGTCGACGTCGAGGCACCGGCCGGACGACTCGCTGCGCAGCCGGAACGTGGTCGGGACCGGCGGCGGGGTGGTGGTGCCGCCGCCGCTGACCCGGTAGACCACGGTGCCGTGCGCGGGCACGCTGGCGGAGATCGTGCCGGTGCTGGAGGAGGTGGCGTCGGTCCACGCGTCGCGCAGCGTGAACGAGCTGCCGCTCTTGCCCACCGCCGCCGCCGTGGTGGAGACGGTAGTGGTCGAGCTGCCCTGGTTGAACAGGGCGACCGCCACGTCGCCGTTCGCCAGCGGCTTGGCCAGCACCCGCCGGGTGCCGTCGAAGGAGACCTGGACCGCCTGGCGGCCGAGCGTGTCCTGGTTGATCGCGACCAGGTTGGCGTTACGCAGGATCGCCAGCGTGGCCGAGCTGGCGGAGCGTACGTCGTTGCCCATCATCAGCGGCGCCGCCAGCATCGTCCACAGCGCGAAGTGGCTGCGCATCTCCGTGTCGTTCATGCCGCCGTTGCCGACCTCCAGCATGTCCGGGTCGTTGAACCCGCCGGGGGCGGCGTACCCGGCCAGCGGCACCGTGACGTCGACGATGTTCTGGATGCCCATCGGGTAGCCGTTGGTCTGGCCGGTGTTCCACGCGTTGGTGATGTCCTCGGTGGTCCGCCAGAGGTTCGCCACGTCGCTCCAGTTGCGCTGCGGCCCGGTCTTGGCGTGGTAGCTGTTGGGGTTGATGCTGTAGACGATCGGCCGGCCGGTGGAGGCCAGCGCGTCGCGCATGATGCCGAACCGCGCCACCTGGTCGTTGATGGTGCCGGTGCCGGAGCACCAGTCGTACTTGAGGTAGTCCACGCCCCATGCGGCGAACTGACGCGCGTCCTGGTACTCGTGGTTGAGGCTGCCGGTGGCGCCGGGGAACGCGCCGCCGACCTGGGCGCAGGTCTTGTCCAGCGGTACCTGGTAGATGCCGAACAGCAGGCCCCGGGCGTGCAGGTAGTCACCGAGCGACTTCATCCCGCTGGGGAACCGCTGCGGGTGCGCCTGGAGGTTGCCCTGCGCGTCCCGGTCCGGGTTGAACCAGCAGTCGTCCACGACGACGTACTTGTACCCGAGGTCGCGCAGTCCGTTGGCGACTATCGCGTCGGCGGTCTGCCGGATGAGGGTCTCGTTGATGTTGCAGCCGAAGGTGTTCCAGGTGTTCCACCCCATCGGCGGCGTACGGGCGACGCCGTTGTCCAGCGCCCGGGCCGGGCGTGGGGCCATTGCCCCGTCGGTGACTGTGGCTGTGAGCGCCACCGCCGCGACACCCAGGACGGCGAGCGTCCGTCGGGTCCATCTGCGCACGGGTCCTCCTCGGTGGCCGGGCGCGGTCGGTGCCGGTGCCCGGAAGGAGCAGCCCGCCGGTCGCACGGCGTCGCCCGTGGTCCACGGGGACGGACGCGGCACGGCACTTCCAGAGGGCCGGACGGTGCCGGCGGGCGCTCGTGGGTGGTGGGGGTCCGGCGGTCGACGGGGTCGCCGTCCGTCGCCGCCCGGCTGCGGCGCCGGGGTTTCCCGGACGGCGGCGCCACAACGCTTGGGATGGCGAAAATGTTATCGCTGACATCAAGAGATGTAAATAGGAGTGCGGGTCCCGGGTCGCCCGCGGCGGCCGGCTGCCGGCGGTGTCGCGGCGAGAGAAAAGGCCGCTGAAAGGCCCTCTGAGCGGCCCTGCGGCGGGACCTGGTCGCTTGGGACCGGGGTGCCGGAACCGCCGAGAGAATTTCCGGAAGTTCCATTGATTGTTGTCGTTAACAGAGGGCTGGCCCGGGGTTCGCCGGCGCTCCCGGCGTGGATCTCCGCGGTCGGCGGTCGGGCCGGTCCACGGGGGCCCGCGGGCGTCGGTCCCGGACGGCGATCCTCGTTACGTAGCTGTTGCCCGGACGTGTCTTGACGGATGTGTATGTGAGCGCTAACACTAACTCCGTGACACGGCGGAGGTGCAAATGAGCGAAGTGGACGCGTCCGACCGGTACGTGATCGGGGTCGACTTCGGCACGTTGTCCGGCCGGGCGCTGGTGGTCCGGGTCCGCGACGGCGCCGAACTCGGCACAGCGGTGCACGAGTACCGGCACGGGGTCATCGAGACCGCGCTGCCCGACGACGGCCCGGCGTTGCCGCCGGACTGGGCGCTGCAGGATCCCGACGACTACCGCGACGTGCTGCGCCACGCCGTACCGGCCGCGCTCTCCGCTGCCGGTGTGGATCCGGCGCGGGTGGTCGGGATCGGCATCGACTTCACCGCCTGCACCGTCCTGCCGACGCTCGCCGACGGCACGCCGCTGTGCGAGATCCCGGAGCTGCGCCACCGGCCGCACGCCTGGGTCAAGCTCTGGAAGCACCACGCCGCGCAGCCGCACGCCGACCGGATCAACGCGCTGGCGCACGAGCGGGACGAACCGTGGATCGGCCGCTACGGCGGCAAGATCTCGGCGGAGTGGCAGTTCGCCAAGGGACTCCAGATCCTGGACGAGGACCCGGAGGTCTACCGGCGCGCCGAGCGCTTCATCGAGGCGGCCGACTGGATCGTCTGGCAGCTGTGCGGGGTCGAGACGCGCAACGTCTGCACCGCCGGCTACAAGGGCATCCGGCAGGACGGCCGGTACCCGTCACCCGACTACCTGGCCGCGCTCGACCCGGGTTTCACCGACTTCGTGACCAAGCTGGACGGTCCGCTGCTGCCGCTGGGCGCGCGGGCCGGCGCGCTCGACGCCCGCGCCGCCGCCTGGACCGGCCTGCCCGAGGGCATCGCGGTAGCGGTCGGCAACGTCGACGCGCACGTCACCGCCGCCGCCGCCCAGGCGCTGCGGCCCGGCCGGCTGGTGGCCATCATGGGCACCTCCACCTGCCACGTGCTCAACGGCACCCACCCGGCCGAGGTGCCGGGCATGTGCGGCGTGGTCGACGGCGGCATCAGCCCCGGCGCCTGGGGCTTCGAGGCCGGGCAGAGCGGCGTGGGGGACATCTTCGGCTGGTTCGTGCGCCACGGCGCCCCGGCCGGATTCGACTCGCACGAGCGGCTCACCGAGGCCGCCGCGGCCCAGCCGGTCGGCGCGCACGGCCTGGTGGCGCTGGACTGGTGGAACGGCAACCGGTCCCTGCTGGTCAACCACGACCTGAGCGGGCTGATCGTCGGGCTGACGCTGGCCACCCGGCCGCCGGACGTCTACCGGGCGCTGCTGGAGGCCACCGCGTACGGCACCCGGATGATCGTCGAGGCGTTCGCGCAGGCCGGAGTGCCGGTCGACGACCTGGTCGTGGCCGGCGGGCTCACCTCCAACCGGCTGCTGATGCAGATCTACGCCGACGTCACGAACCGGCCGCTGAGCATCATCGGCTCCGCCCAGGGGCCGGCGCTCGGCTCGGCCATCCACGCGGCGGTCGCCGCGGGCGCGTACCCGACGATCCACGAGGCGTCCGCCGCCATGGGACGGATCGAGGAGGCCGTCTACCGGCCCGTACCGGAGAACGTCCGGGTGTACGACGCCCTCTACGCCGAGTACCGCGCGCTGCACGACCACTTCGGCCGCGGCGCGAACGACGTCATGCTGCGCCTGCGGGCGATCCGCAACGCGGCGGCCGACGCCGCCCCGGCGCGTACCCCCGCGAGCCTGGAGGTGGTGGGATGAGCGCCGGCGTCGTCGGCCAGGTCGCCGCGTTGCGCGAGACGGTGGCCCGCCTGCACCGCGAGCTGACCCGCTACGGACTGGTGGCCTGGACCGCCGGCAACGTCTCGGCCCGCGTACCCGGTCAGGACCTGATGGTCATCAAGCCCAGCGGGGTCGACTACGACGACCTGACCGCCGAGTCCATGGTGGTCTGCGACCTGGGCGGCGCTGTCGTCGACGGCGGCGGCTCGCCGTCCAGCGACACCGCCGCGCACGCCTACGTCTACCGCGCGATGCCCGAGGTCGGCGGCGTGGTGCACACCCACAGCGGCTACGCCACCGCCTGGGCGGCCCGGGGCGAGGCGATCCCGTGCTGGCTGACCGCGCAGGCCGACGAGTTCGGCGGGGAGATCCCGGTCGGGCCGTTCGCGCTGATCGGCGGCGACGACATCGGCAAGGGGATCGTCAGCACGCTGTCCGGGCACCGCTCGCCCGCGGTGCTCATGCGCAACCACGGCGTCTTCACCATCGGCCGGGACGCCCGGGCGGCGGTCAAGGCCGCCGTGATGTGCGAGGACGTCGCCCGTACCGCGCACCTGGCCCGAGCGCTCGGGCAGCCGCTGCCGATCGCGCCGGCCGACATCGACTCGCTCTACGACCGTTACCAGAACGTCTACGGCCAACGCCCGCCGGCGCCCTGACCCCGGACCGGGCGCCGCGCATCCACCCCACCACCACACCCGGCCGCACCGGCTCCCCGCCGCGCGTCCGGAACATCCAACCCCGGAGGAGAACCGATGAGAACCAGGAGCACGGCCCGCAGGGTCATCGCCGCGTTCGCCGGCGTGCTGCTCGCCGGCAGCATGGCGGCCTGCGGCAACAGCGACACCGGCGGCGATTCCGGTGACGGGAACGACAAGATCGTCCTGGGGTTCTCCCAGGTGGGCGCCGAGAGCGGCTGGCGCACCGCGAACACCACCTCGATCAAGGAAGCCGCCGCCGAGGCCGGCATCGAGCTGAAGTTCGACGACGCGCAGCAGAAGCAGGAAAACCAGATCAAGGCGATCCGCAACTTCATCCAGCAGAAGGTCGACGTGATCGCCTTCTCGCCGGTGGTGGAGTCGGGCTGGGACACCGTGCTCAAGGAGGCCAAGGACGCGAAGATCCCGGTCATCCTGACCGACCGCGCGGTCGACTCGGCCGACAAGTCGCTCTACAAGACGTTCCTCGGCTCGGACTTCGTCAAGGAGGGCCGCCTCGCCGGCGAGTGGCTGGTGGAGCAGAAGAAGGCGGCGCCCGGCCCGGTCAACATCGTCGAGCTGCAGGGCACGACCGGTTCGGCCCCGGCCAACGACCGGAAGAAGGGCTTCGCCGAGGCGATCGCCACCAACCCCAACCTGAAGATCGTCGCCTCGCAGTCGGGTGACTTCACCCGCGCCGGCGGCAAGCAGGTGATGGAGCAGTTCCTCAAGGCCAACCCGAAGATCGACGTGCTCTTCGCGCACAACGACGACATGGGCCTGGGCGCGCTCGAGGCGATCAGCGCGGCGGGCAAGACGCCCGGCAAGGACATCACCATCATCACCGTCGACGCGGTGAAGGACGGCATGCAGGCCCTCGCGGACGGCAAGTTCAACTTCATCGCCGAGTGCAGCCCGCTGCTCGGCCCGCAGCTGATGGAGCTGGCCAAGAAGGTCAAGGCCGGCGAGGAGGTCCCCGCCCGGATCGAGACCGAGGAGACCACCTTCACCCAGGAGCAGGCCAAGGAGGCACTGCCCAACCGCAAGTACTGACCCACCCCGGGGGTCGCCGTCGCGAGACGGCGGCCCCCGTGCCACCACCGTCTAGAAGAGGTCCGATGGGATGACGGGTAACCGTCCGGTCCTGACCATGACCGGCATCAGCAAGACCTTCCCCGGGGTCCGCGCGCTGCACGACGTCGACTTCCGGCTGTTCCCGGGCGAGGTCCACGCCCTGATGGGTGAGAACGGCGCCGGCAAGTCCACCCTGATCAAGGTGCTGACCGGCGTCTACGGGACCGATGCGGGCGTCATCACCCTCGACGGCGAACAGGTCTCGTTCAGCGGCCCGATGCAGGCCGCGGCGGCGGGCGTCAGCACCGTCTACCAGGAGGTCAACCTCTGCACCAACCTGTCGGTGGCGGAGAACGTGTTCATCGGCCGCGAGCCGCGCCGGCTCGGCGCGGTCCGCTGGGGCGAGATGCGCCGGCGGGCGCGAGACCTGCTGGCCCGGCTCGACCTCGACCTCGACGTCACCGCGCCGCTCGGCACGTACTCGCTCGCGGTGCAGCAGATGGTCGCCATCGCCCGGGCGATCGACGTGCAGGCGCGGGTGCTGATCCTGGACGAGCCGACGTCCAGCCTGGACGCCGGCGAGGTGGCGCAGCTGTTCCGGATCATGCGCCAGCTGCGCGACGAGGGCATCGCGATCCTGTTCGTCACACACTTCCTCGACCAGGTCTACGGCATCGCCGACCGGATCACCGTGCTGCGCAACGGCACGCTGGTGGGGGAGTACCGCACCGAGGAGCTGCCGCAGTTCAGCCTGGTCGAGAAGATGATCGGACAGGAGCTGGACGTGCTGGAGCGGCTCGACGAGCAGCAGAAGCGCGCCACTGTCGACGCCGACGACGAGGCACCGCTCGTGGACGCCGCCGAGCTGGGCCGGCGCGGCGCGGTCGCGCCGTTCAGCCTGCGCATCCACGCCGGTGAGGTGGTCGGCCTGGCCGGCCTGCTCGGCTCCGGCCGCACCGAGGTGGCGCGGCTGATCTTCGGCGCGGACCGGGCCGACCACGGCCAGGTCCGGCTCGACGGCGGCCGGGCGCCGGTGCGCAACCCGATCCAGGCCATCGGTCAGGGTGTCGGCTTCTGCTCGGAGAACCGCCGGGCCGAGGGCATCGTCCCGGAGCTGACGGTCCGGGAGAACATGATGCTGGCGTTGCAGGCCGCGCGCGGCTGGCTGCGTCCGATCCCGCGCCGCCGCCAGGACGAGCTGGTCCGCAGATACGTGGAGGCGCTGAGCATCCGCCCGGCGAACCCGGAACTGCCGGTGCGCAACCTCTCCGGCGGCAACCAGCAGAAGGTGCTGCTGGCCCGCTGGCTCATCACCGAGCCGCGCCTGCTCATCCTGGACGAGCCGACCCGCGGCATCGACGTCGGCGCGAAGGCCGAGATCCAGAAGCTGGTGGTGCAGCTCTCCGACGGCGGCATGGCGGTGCTGTTCATCTCCGCCGAGCTGGAGGAGGTGCTGCGCCTGAGCCACCGGGTCGCGGTCATGCGCGACCGCGAGATGGTCGCCCAGCTCGACAACGACGACACGCTCGACGCCGACCGCGTCATGCGCACCATCGCCAGCGGAACCCCCCGGGAGGAGGTGACCCGATGACCGCCGTCGCCGACCGCCTCCGCCCGCTTACCGGCCACCGCCTGTTCTGGCCGGCGCTGGTGCTCGTGGTGATGCTCGCCGCGAACACCGTCTACCGTCCCGGCTTCCTCGCCGTCGAGGTCAAGAACGGCCACCTGTACGGCACGCCCATCGACATCCTGCGGCTGAGCGCGCCGCTGATCCTCGTCGCGCTCGGGATGACGCTCGTCATCGCCACCGGCGGCATCGACCTGTCCGTCGGCTCGCTCTGCGCCATCAGCGGCGCGATCGCCTGCCTGCACATCAGCGGGGCGGCCGACCAGAACAGCCCGGCCACGGTGGCCACCGCGCTGGCCCTGGCCTTCGGCGCCGCGCTCGTGCTCGGCGCGTGGAACGGGATACTCGTGGCGGTCATCGGCATCCAGCCGATCATCGCGACGCTGATCCTCATGGTCGCCGGACGGGGCATCGCCCAGCTGGTCACCGAGGGGCAGATCATCACGATCAACTCCGGTCCGTACCGGGCCATCGGGCTCGGGCACTTCCTGACGCTGCCGCTGGCCATCCTGATCGCGCTCGCCGCCGCGCTGCTCGTGGCCGCGTTCACCCGGCGCACCGCGCTCGGTCTGATCGTCGAGTCGGTCGGCGGCAACGCCGAGGCCAGCCGGCTGGCCGGCATCCGGTCGCGCCGCATCGTCTTCCTCGTCTACGTGATCAGCGCCGTATGCGCCGCGCTCGCCGGCTTCATGGTCACCGCCAACGTTTCGAGCGCCGACGGCAACGCCGCCGGCCTCTGGATCGAACTCGACGCGATCCTGGCGGTCGTGATCGGCGGTACGTCGCTCGCCGGTGGCCGGTTCTCCCTCGGCGGCACCGTCCTCGGCGCGCTGATCATCCAGACCCTGACCACCACTGTGTACGCCATGAACATCTCGCCGCAGACGTCGCTGCTGTTCAAGGCGGTCGTCGTCATCGCCGTCTGCCTCGTGCAGGCCCCGGCGTTCCGCGCCCGGCTGCGCCGGCGGCGCGGGACCGAGCCCGGGCCGGCGGCGCCGCAGCGGGAGAAGGAGCAGGTGCCCGCATGAGCAGCACGTCGTTGAGCACCGGCCGCTCCTGGCGGCCCAGCCTGCCGCGGCGGCACGTCCCAGTGCTGGCCACGCTCGCCCTGCTGCTCGTCATGTACGGCATCGGCGTGTCCCAGTACCGCGCGTTCTCCAACATCCAGGTCGTCTTCAACGTCTTCATCGACAACGGCTTCGTGCTCGTCGTCGCGGTCGGCATGACGTTCGTGATCCTCACCGGCGGCATCGACCTGTCCGTCGGCTCGGTGGTCGCGATGACCGCGATGGTGTCGGCGTCGCTGCTGCGCGACGGCCTGCCCGCGGCCCTGGTGCTGGTGATCGCGCTGCTGATCGGCCCGACGCTGGGCTTCCTGATGGGCTGCGCGATCCACTTCTTCGAGATCCAGCCGTTCATCGTCACGCTCGCCGGGATGTTCTTCGCCCGCGGCATGTGCACGTTCATCAGCGACTCCTCGATCTCCATCACCGACGGCTTCTGGACGTCGATGTCGCAGCAGCGCATCGGCGATCCGGCCGGCAACTTCGTGTCGATAAGCGTGCTGATCGCGTTCGCGGTGGTGCTGATCGCGGCGTACGTGCTGGCGTACACGCGGTTCGGTCGCAACGTGTACGCGGTCGGCGGCAACGCGCAGTCGGCGCTGCTGATGGGCCTGCCGGTGGCGCGGACCCGGATCGCCGTCTACACGATCAGCGGGCTCTGCTCGGCGATCGGCGGCATCCTGCTGTCGTTCTACACGCTCTCCGGCGCGCCGCTGATCGCCGTCGGGATGGAGCTGGACGTGATCGCCGCCGTCGTGATCGGCGGCACCGTGCTCACCGGCGGTTCCGGGTACGTCTTCGGCACCGTGCTCGGCGTGCTGGTGCTCGGCGTGATCCAGACCCTGATCACGTTCGACGGCAGCCTCAACTCCTGGTGGACCAAGATCGTGATCGGCGGGCTGCTCTTCGCGTTCATCCTCCTCCAGCGGCTCATCGGCATCCGGTTCAAGTGACGGTTCCTAGCGCGGAAGGCAACAACATGGCAACTCACCCCCAGCCCGAGGTCTGGTTCCTCACCGGCAGCCAGGGCCTCTACGGCGAGGACACCCTGCGGCAGGTCGCCGAGCAGTCCCGGCAGATCGCCGCGCGCCTGGACGAGTCGCCGGACATCCCCGTACGCGTGGTCTGGAAGCCGGTCCTCACCTCCAGCGCGGACATCCTGGCGGTGTGCCGGGACGCGGCCGTGCAGGGCGCGGTCGGGGTGATCGCCTGGATGCACACGTTCTCCCCGGCCAAGATGTGGATCTCCGGGCTGGACGCGCTGCGGACGCCGCTGCTGCACCTGCACACGCAGGCGAACGTGGCGCTGCCGTGGGACGAGATCGACATGGACTTCATGAACCTCAACCAGGCCGCGCACGGCGACCGGGAGTTCGGGTTCGTCCAGACCCGGCTCGGGGTGGCCCGCAAGACCGTCGCCGGCCACGTCACCGACCCGCGCGTCACCGGCCGGATCGCGGCCTGGGCCCGGGCCGCCGTCGGCTGGTCGGCGCTGCGGACGCTGCGGTTGGCGCGCTTCGGCGACAACATGCGCGACGTCGCGGTCACCGAGGGGGACAAGGTCGAGGCGGAGCTGCGCTTCGGCGTCTCGGTGAACACCTACGGCGTCAACGACCTCGTCGCGGCCGTCGACCAGGTGGGGGACGCGCAGGTGGACGACCTGGTCAAGGAGTACGACGACACCTTCCGGGTGGCGCCGGAGCTGCGGCCCGGCGGGGACCGGCACGACTCGCTGCGGTACGCGGCGCGTCAGGAGCTGGGCCTGCGCGCGTTCCTGGAAGCCGGCGGGTTCCGGGCGTTCACCACGAACTTCGAGGACCTCGGCGGGCTGCGCCAGCTTCCCGGCATCGCGGTGCAGCGCCTGATGGCCGACGGCTACGGCTTCGGCGGCGAGGGCGACTGGAAGACCTCGGTGCTGGTGCACACGCTCAAGGCGATGGCCGTCGGCGTGCCCGGCGGCACCTCGTTCATGGAGGACTACACCTACGACCTGACGTTCGGCCAGGAGCTGATCCTCGGCGCGCACATGCTGGAGGTGTGCCCGAGCATCGCCGCCGACGTGCCGAGCGCGGAGGTGCACCCGCTGAGCATCGGCGGGCGGGAGGACCCGGTGCGCCTGGTCTTCGACGCCGCGCCCGGCCCGGCCGTGGTGCTGGGCATGGCGGACATGGGGGAGCGGTTCCGGCTGGTCGCCAACACGGTGGACGTGGTGCCGCCGCCGCACCCGCTGCGCCGGCTGCCGGTGGCCCGCGCGGTCTGGCGTCCGCAGCCCGACCTGGCCGGTTCGGCGGAGGCGTGGATCACCGCGGGCGCGCCGCACCACACGGTGCTCTCCCAGGCCGTCGGCGTGGAGGAGCTGCGCGACCTGGCCGCGATGGCCCGGACCGAGCTGGTGGTCATCGACGCCGACACGCGCCCGCACCGCTTCGCCGACGAGCTGCGCTGGAACCAGGCGTACTACCGGCTCGCCCGGGGATTCTGAGCACTCGCCGCCCGCCACGCCGGCCCGCCCGCCCGCCACGCGGCCCGCGTGGCGGGCGGCTCGTGTTACGCCTTGACGAACGGCATGTTATCGCTCACAGTCGATGGATAGGGTCACCGGCACCGCTCGCGGGCCGTTCCGGGCGCGATCTGCGCCGCAGTTGCCAGGGATCCGACTCCCGCCTGGGTGGGCATCGCTGTTAGCGATAACGCCGACGTCGTCGGCGCGTGCCGCCGTGCCCGGGCTCCGGTCGACGAAGGAGGATCATGGTGACAGCTCGACTGTCCCGTGGACGTGGACGCCTGTCCCGGCTGCTGGCCGGGGTGGTGGCGCTGTTGGTCGGTGGCGTGGTGGTGGGCGCCGTGCCCGCACCCGTCTCCGCGGCCACTGTGGACATCAGCGCTTACTACGTGCTGGTGAACCGCAACAGCGGCAAGGCGCTGGACCTGTACAACCAGGCCACCAACGACGGTGCGCGGATCACCCAGTGGACGCGCAACGACGGCGCCTGGCAGCAGTGGCAGTTCGTGGACTCCGGCGGTGGCTACTACCGGCTGCGCTCCCGGCACTCCGGCAAGGTGCTGGACGTGACCGGCGCGTCCACCGCCAACGGCGCCGCGGTGGTCCAGTGGACCGACCACGGCGGCAACAACCAGCAGTTCCGGCTGGCCGACTCCGACAGCGGGTACGTCCGGCTGATCAACCGGAACTCGAACAAGGTGATGGAGGTGCAGAACGCCTCCACCGCCGACGGCGGCAACATCGTCCAGTACGACGACTGGAACGGCGCGAACCAGCAGTGGCAGCTCGTCCGCGTCGGCGACGACCCCGGCAACCCGGGCAACCCGGGCGGCAGCTTCACCAACCCGGCCGTCTGGCAGGACTTCGCCGACGTCGACATCATCCGGGTCGGCGACGTCTACTACATGTCCGCCTCCACCATGCACTACTCGCCGGGCGCGCCGGTGCTGCGCTCCTGGGACCTGGTGAACTGGGAGTTCGCCGGGCACTCGGTGCCGCGGCTGGAGTTCGGCACCAAGTACGACCTGAGCGGCAGCGAGCAGGCGTACGTGGACGGCATCTGGGCGTCGACGCTCAACTACCGGCCGAGCAACCGCACGTTCTACTGGGCCGGGTGCATCGACTTCGCGCAGACCCACATCTACACCGCCGCCGCTGTCGACGGCGCGTGGAGCCGCCTGAGCACCATCCCCAACTGCTACTACGACGCCGGCATGCTGATCGACGACAACGACACCATGTACGTCGCGTACGGCAACGGCACGATCAGCGTGGCCCAGCTCTCCGCCGACGGGCGCAGCCAGGTCCGGGCCCAGCAGGTCTACCAGACGCCGTCGAGCATCGGCACGCTGGAGGGCGCGCGCTTCTACAAGCGCAACGGCGCGTACTACATCTGGCTGACCCGCCCGGCCAACGGCCAGTACGTGCTGAAGTCCACGAACGGCCCGTTCGGCCCGTACGAGCAGCGGCAGGTGCTGCTGAACCTGCCCGGCCCGATCTCCGGTGGCGGCGTGCCGCACCAGGGCGGGCTGGTGCAGACGCAGACCGGCGCCTGGTACTACATGGCCTTCACCGACGCGTACCCCGGTGGCCGGATGCCGACCCTGGCGCCGATCACCTGGACCTCCGACGGCTGGCCGCAGGTGCAGACCGTCAACGGGGCCTGGGGCGCCAGCTACCCGAACCCGTTGCCGACCCGTCCGGTCAAGCCGCTCACCGGCACCGACACGTTCTCCGGCACCACGCTCGGCGTGCAGTACGAGTGGAACCACAACCCGGACAACAGCAGGTGGTCGGTGAACAACGGCCTGCGGTTGCAGACCGCCACCGTCACGAACGACCTGTACCGGGCCCGCAACACGCTCACCCACCGGATCCAGGGTCCGACCTCGACCGGCACCATCGAGCTGGACTACTCGACCATGCGCGACGGTGACCGGGCCGGCCTGGCGATGCTGCGGGACAGTTCGGCCTGGATCGGCGTACGGCGGGACAACGGCGCGACCCGGGTGGTGATGACCAACGGTCTGACCATGGGCTCGAACTGGAACACCACGAGCACCGGGACGGAGATCGCCAGCGCGGCGGTGTCCGGCGGGCGGATCTGGCTGCGCGCGAACGCCGACATCCGGCCCGGCTCCGGGCGGCAGGCGCGGTTCTCCTACAGCACGGACGGGGTGAACTTCGTGTCGCTGGGCAACGCGTTGACGCTCAACAACGCGTGGCAGTTCTTCATGGGCTACCGGTTCGGCTTCTTCAACTACGCCACCCAATCCCTTGGCGGCGCGGTGACGGTGCGGCAGTTCTCGCTGACGACACCGTGACAACGGTCACCATTCGCGACCGTTGACACATCTTCAATAGCCCGGGGTGCGGCTCCGGCAATCGCCGGAAATGCCGCACCCCGGGTCCAATTCCACCCGCTCCGAGCTGCCTGTTCGTGCCACTGCGTAACGGGAGGAATGAGTCGGCGGTCGATTCCTCGATATCGGCGCGCCACGGTGGGAACGGTCGATCGGCGGTGCCGATACCGATGGGACCGCTGGCGTAGACTGTCGCCACCCGGGACGGTCCGGTCGAGATCGACCGGGTGCGGCCGCCGCGGGCAGTGGCGAAAGTGAGGTGGCCGTGCGCGGTCCTGCGATGACGGACGTGGCTCGCCTCGCCGGGGTTTCGCACCAGACGGTCTCCCGGGTCCTCAACGGGCATCCCAATGTGCGTGAACAGACCCGGCTGCGGGTCCAGGCCGCCATCACCGAGCTCGGCTACCGGCCCAACCGCGCGGCCCGCGCGCTGGTGACCGGCCGATCCCAGGTGATCGGCGTGGTCGCCCAGAACACCACGCTGTACGGCCCGGCGTCGCTGCTGGCCGCGCTGGAGCAGACCGCCGCCGAGGCCGGTTTCGCGGTGAGCATCGGCAGTGTCCGCGACCTCGACCACCGCTCCATCTCGGCGGCGGTGGAGCGGCACCTGGCGCACCGGGTCGCCGGCATAGTGGTGATCGCGCCGGTCGAGTCCGCCGGGGAGGCGCTCGAACGGCTGCCCCAGGACGTGCCGCTGGTCACCGTCGACGGCGATCCGCGGCGGCCCATCCCGCTGGTCACTGTCGACCAGGTCGCCGGCGCCAAGGCCGCCACCGAGCACCTCCTCGCCGCCGGGCACCGCACCGTCTGGCACGTGTCCGGCCCGTCGGACTGGTTCGACAGCGCCGGCCGGATAGAGGGGTGGCGCGAGGCGCTGCGACAGGCGGGCGCCGAGATTCCCCCGCTGGTCCCGGCGGACTGGTCCGCTGCCGCGGGCTACCGGTGCGGGCAGATGCTGGCCCGGATGCCGGAGGTCACCGCGGTCTTCACGGCGAACGACCACCTGGCGCTCGGCGTGCTGCGGGCGCTGCACGAGCACGGCCGCCGCGTACCGGACGACATCAGCGTCGTCGGGTTCGACGACGTGCCCGAGGCGGCGTACTTCATCCCGCCGCTGACCACGGTGCGGCCCGACTTCACGGCGGTGGCCGCGGCCAGCCTCGACCTGCTGCTGGCCCAGATCGAGTCGGAGCAGGCCGGGCCGCTGCGGCAGACGATCGCGCCCACCCTGGTGCCGCGCCGCAGCGTAGGCCCACCCCCCACCCGCTGACCCCACTCGCCCGCGCCGCGCCCCACCCCCTCGCCGATCTGGCACTTCGGGCCCTCAGGGTGTCCGGTTGGAACTTCGCGGGGTCCGATAGTGCAAGATCGGCGAGCTGGGGCGGGGTGCGTCAGAGGAAGCGCCAGCGCTGGTGGGCGGCGCTGGTGTCGTCGGCGAGGACCGCCTGCGCGCCCTGGGCCGCGGAGCCGCCGCTGAGGCCGAGGACGCGGCCCCCGTTCGCGCACTGGATCCGGAACCATCCGCCGCCGCCGTGACGCAGCCGCCACCTGTGGTCGGCGGTGCCGTTGTCGGCCCACTGGACGATCCGGGCGCCGGCCGCTGTCGAGCCGCCCTCGACGCCCAGCACCTTGCCGCTGTTGCCGTTGCGCAGCCGTAGGTAGCCGCCGGTGTCCACGAGCGCGGTCCAGAGGTGGTCGGCGGTGCCGGTGTCACCCCACTGGACGACGAGCCCACCGTCGGCGGTGGACATGTTCTGCACGCCGAGCACCAGCCCGCTGCCGAGGTTCTGGATCCGCCGCGCCCCGTTGGGCAGGAACCGCCACTGGTTGTCCAGGCTGCCGTTGTCCGGGTCCTGCACGGCGAACGCGCCCTGGGCGGTCGACCCGCCGGAGATGCCGAGCAGCTTGCCGGTGTGCACGTTGCGCAGCTTGTGGCTGCCGTCGCCGACGTCGACCACGGTCCAGAGATGGTCGGCGGTGCCGTTGTCCGCCCATTGCAGGATCCGCGCGCCGTCGGCGGTGGACATGTTCTCCACGCCCAGCACCTTGCCGCTGTTGACGTTGCGCAACCGCAGCGCCGACCCGTCGACGACGAGCTGCCAGTCGTGGTCGGTGGTGCCGGTGTCGCCCCACTGCAGGGCGAGGCCGCCGTCGGCGGTGGACATGTTCTGGATGCCGAGCACCAGGCCGCTCGCCGCGTTCGCCAGCCGGAAACTCGCCTCGCCACCACCACCGCCCGCGCCGACGCGCCAGTAGACCGTGTAGTTGTGGCCGTGGGCGTCGTAGAACGGGCCGAGGTTGACGGTGGCGCCGTCGGCACGGGCGGTGAAGGCGAGACTGTCCGTGCCGGCCCGGGTGACCGAGGCGGGGTCCAGCGTCGGCAGGGCGCTCAGCGTGGTGTTGCCGTAGTTGCCGGAGAGCACCACCGGCCCGTACGTGACGGCGGCGACCGCGGCGTCGTCGTTTGCGGCCACCGTCGCCACGCGCATCGGCAGCCGGACCGTGACCGTGTCGCCGGAGGTCCAGGCGCGGGTCAGGACGGCGTAGCTGCCGGGCGTGGTGGCGATGCCCGCGGCGACGCCGTTGACGCTGACGCTCGCCCCGCTGGTCCACGCCGGGATCCGGATCCGCATCGTCCACGACCCGCTCACCGAGCCGGTCACGGTCAGCGTCGTGGTGTCGCCGACCGGGTACGAGGTGGCCTGGGTGACTGTGATGCCGCGCTGGCTCCAGGTCAGCACGGAGGGCATGAACAGGTTGACAGTCAGCGTGGTGCCGTTGTGGAAGTAGATCCCGTCCGCGAGCGTGGTGTTGGTCTCCAGCCCGGTGCCTTGACAGCACCAGAAGGAGTTGTAGTCGGTGCTCCAGGTGCCGCCGCCCCACGCCGGGCCGACACCGCGCCGCCCGCCCGGGTTGAGCGGGGTGAAGTAGGTGACGTGACCGTGCGCGTCGGCCGGGTTCTGCTGGCCGATCATGTGGTTGAGCAGCGCGCGCTCGTAGAAGTCGGCGTACGCGACCCGGTCCGGGTCGAGCTGCCACAGCTCCCGGGTGAGCTTGAGCATGTTGTACGTGTTGCACGCCTCGCAGGTGTCGTTGCGCAGGTAGCCGGCGATCGCGTTCGGGGCGCGGAAGTGCTCCGCCTGGCTGTTGCCGCCGATGGCGTACGTGTGCGCGCCGACGGTGATGGCCCACGCGTTGGTGGCGATGTCGCGGTAGCGGGTGGCGCCGGTGGCCTTGTACTCCCGGGCCGCGCCGATCCACTTGGGCACCTGCGTGTTGGCGTGCAGCCCGTTGAGCTGGTCGGAGTTGGCGGCGAGCGGGTTGAACACGGCGGCGTGGTCGAACCGCTGCGCGACGGTGAGCCACCGCCCGTCGCCGGTCTGCTGGTAGAGGTCGGTCAGCACCGCGTTCATGCCGCCGAACTCGGTGCCGAGCATGGCCTGCATCTGGGCCGAGGTGAGCCGGCCGGTGCGCTGGTCGACCCAGCCGGCCAGCGCCAGCAGCACGTCCCGGGCCTGGGTGCTGCCGATCAGCCGCCACACGTCCAGCAGCCCGGCCAGCGTCTTGTGGACGCAGTAGTAGGGGACGTTGCCGTTGCTGAGCGTCCGGGCCTCCAGCGCGGTGAAGTCGGACTCCGGGAAGCCGGACAGGTAGCCGGTGCTGAACCCGGCCGCGCCGTTGTTGGCCTGGCAGCGGGCCAGCTCGGCGACCATGGTGAGCGCCTTGTCCCGGCAGGTCGTGTCGCCGAGCACCGCCCACGCCTGCGCCCAGGCGGTCAGGAAGTGACCCTGCATGTGGGTGCGGAACGGGAAGTTCGGCGCGTCCCAGCCGCCGTTGGCGGCGGCGCCACCGGTGGACAGGCGATGGTTGGCCCGGAAGTTGTAGAGCAGCCGGTTGACGTCGACGAAGCGCAGGTAGGCCACCGTGCGGTTCTGGTTGTCCTGCCACCGGCTCGCGGTCAGCCGGACCTGGCCGCTGTCGAAGGCGTACGCGGACACGCCGATGTCGGGGCGGGCCGGTGGCAGCGCGGCGTGCGCCGTACCGCCTGCGGTGACGGACCCGGCGGCGGCGCCGGCGGTGGCCGCGACGGCGGTGGCGCCGGTGGCGCGGAGCAGGAATCGGCGGTTCACCAGGGGAGCGGGCATGGACGGCCTCCGTGGCGGGGACGGTGGTGGCGGGGGACTGTTACGCGGTGACCCGGAAGGTGGCGTCGTGCCGGTCGACGGCGGGGGAGCCGGCGCCGAGCGGTTCGATGCGCAACCGGTAGTCGTAGTGCCGCAGGTACCGGGTGGGGTAGTTGTACGAGCGGAACGACGACCAGGTGGCGTCGGCCAGGCCGGCGGTGCGGTGGAAGGTGGCGTCGGCGCGGAACGTGGCGGTGCCGTCGTTCGGGTCCAGCCGGACCGCGTAGTCGTAGTGCCGCAGGTAGTTGCCGGGGTAGTTGACCGACTCGAACGAGACGCCGGCGGCGTCGGCCAGGCCGGGGACCATCCGCCACATCTGGTCCTGGTACGGGTCGAACGGGTACGCGTCGACGCGGGCGATCCGGTCGGCGTGCCGGACGTAGCGGTCGGGCAGGTTCGACGACTTGAGCCGGACCCAGTTCGGCGTGCCCCAGCGGTTGACCATAGCTGCGTACTCGCCGTCGGTGATGCCGATCATCGAGCCGTGTTTGGAGTTCAACGGCGGGGTGTAGTCCCGCTGGTTCAGCGGCGTCCACGAGTTGCCGGAGATGGTCGTCGTGGACCAGGCGTAGTAGTCGTTGTTCACCGGGCTGAACGAGTCGCCCCACAGCCGCCAGCCGCCCTCGTTGGTGCGCAGCAGCAGTGGCGCCTCGATCGCGCTGCCCTGCCGCAGCCCGCTGGTGTACGTGGTGAAGCTGTTCGGCGCGGCAGTGGTGGAGCGGGCGCCGTAGAGGTATCCGTCGTCAAGGTTCTTGTAGTAGAGGTACGTGGTGCCGCCGTCGACCACCACGTCGCCGTCGAGCACGCCGAAGGCAGGGCTGAAGTAGACCTGCGGTGCGCTGACGGTGCGGAAGTCGCTGGTGTAGTTGACCAGGAACACGTCCCGGCCGTTGTTGGCGGAGTAGACGATGGCGTACTGGCCGCGGGCGGCGTCCCAGAACGCGGTCGGCGCCCAGGTGTGGGTGTCGAGCGTGTGCATGCGGATGCGCCGGTAGCCGGTGAACGCGGTCAGGTCGGCCGAGTCCCACACGTGCAGGTACTGGCTGGTCAGCCCCCAGTTGGTGCCCTTGAGGTCGGTGGCCAGCACCACGAAGGTGCCGTCGGTCCTGCGCAGCACGAACGGGTCGCGCAGGCCGAGCTGCCCGGCGGTCGGGGTGACCACCGGGTTGTTCTGGTTCAGCGGCGTCCAGTTCAGCCCGTCCCGGCTGACCGCCAGGTGCAGGCCGTAGTCGGCGCCGAGGCCGTTCGGCGTCTCGGTGAAGTAGGCCATCGCGTAGGCGGTGTTCGCCGCCGCGAGCGCGCCGCGGGGCAGGCTGAGCGCGCCGGAGGCGGCGGCAGCCGCGGACAGGGCGCCGACTGTGAACGCGCGTCGGGTCAGGGGCACGACGGGGGCCTTTCTCTGCGGTGGAGATGACGGCCGCGTTAACGCTAACAACGCCCCTTAGCCTGGCGTTCATATAGCTGGCTGTCAATCGATTCGCAGCGTTAACGCACCCGTCGCACGCTCACCTGCGCCGCGAACGCCGCAGGGCGGGCCGTCGTCGTCACGGCCCGCCCTGCCCGGCTGTCCGGCGCCGGCGCGGCCGGCGACGGGTCAGCGGTTGCGGTAGTGGTTGACGGCGAGGGTCCCCCCGCTCAGCAGCGCCAGCGCGCCGAAGGCGGAGCCGGCCCACGGGTTGCCGACGACGCTCGACAGCACCACGTTCGCGGCCACGCTCACGATGAGCACCAGCCAGAGCAGCGGGCGCATCCGGGTGACGGACGTCGGGGCGGCGGCGGTCTCGGCGGTACGGTCCAGGTCGTTCACGGCTGCCTCCTCGGTGATTTCTTCTACGACCGACACTAGGGAGCCGGCCGGTCGGGAACGATCCCGCCAGCACGACAGTCCTGGTACAGCAGGCTGTACTTTCCGCGCCCTGGGCTGCCGGACCGTGACCGCGGTGACCTATCGTGTCGCCCGGGGGTGGGGCCGCGATGGAACACGTGCGTAGGCGGGTCCGTGCCTCGGTGGACGCGCTGGAGCACCTCGTCGGCGGGCTGGGCACCGCGGTGCTGGCCCTGGGCACGCTGCTCGGGGCGGTCGTCGTCGCGGCGGCCTGCGTCGGCGGAGTCGGACTGCTGCTCGTACCCGGACTGCTCCAGGCCGTGCGGTCGGCGGCCGACCGCGAGCGCGCCCGGCTGTCCCGGTGGGGGCCGCCGATCCCGGAGCCCGGGCCGGTGCCGGCCGGGCTGCGCACGGCGCTGCGTGACCCGGTCGTGCGGCGGGAGCTGAGATGGGTGGCCACCCACGGCACCCTGGGCTTCGGCGCCGGGCTGCTCGCGCTCACGCTGCCGATCTACGCCGTGCAGGACATCACGTTCCCGCTCTGGTACCGGCTGGTGACGCCGGGGCCCGGCGCGCCCGGGATCTGGTGGTGGCACATCGACGGGCTCGGCGACGCGCTCGCTGTCGCCCTGCTCGGGGTGGGATGGCTGGTCCTCGCGGTCGCGAGCGGCCCGGCGCTGGCGCGGCTCCAGGCCCGGCCGGGCCGCCGGCTGCTGCCCCCGCCACCCGGGTTCGACCTGTCGCTGCGGGTCGCCGAACTCACCGCCACCCGGGCCGCGGCGCTCGACGCGCACGCGGTGGAACTGCGCCGCATCGAGCGCTCGCTGCACGACGGCACCCAGAACCGTCTGGTCGCGGTGAACGTGCTGCTGGGCGCCGCGCGTCGGGCGCTGCGCCGCGATCCGGCCCGCGCCGACGAGATCCTGGAACGCGCGCAGAACGCGGCGGAGCAGGCGCTCGGCGAGCTGCGTACGGTGGTGCGCGGCATCCTGCCGCCGGTGCTCGGCGACCGAGGGCTGGCCGGGGCGCTGACCGGGCTGGCGGCGGAGTGCGCGGTGCCGTGCCGCCTGCGGGTCGACGTCGACGTCCGCTGCGCGGCGGCGGTCGAGGCCACCGCGTACTTCGTGGTGGCCGAGGCGCTGACCAACGTGGTCCGGCACAGCGGCGCCGACGCGGTCGAGGTCGACGTGCGGCGTGAGCGGGACCGGCTGCTGGTGACCGTCACCGACGACGGGCGCGGCGACGCCGACGAGACGCGCGGCTCGGGGCTGACCGGCATCCGTCGCCGGGTCGAGGCCTACGACGGGCGGATGACGCTCACCAGTCCACCGGGAGGACCGACGAGGATGCACGTGGAGCTGCCATGCGGATTGTGATCGCCGAGGACGACGCGCTGCTGCGCGAAGGGCTGGCGCTGCTGCTGCGCGCCGAGGACCTGGACGTGGTAGCCACCGCCGGCACGCCGGGGGAGTTCCTGGCCGCTGTGGACGAACACCGGCCGGACGTGGCGATCGTCGACGTGCGGATGCCGCCCACCCACACCGACGAGGGCATCGTCGCCGCGGTCGAGGCCCGCCGCCGCCGGCCGGGCCTCGCGGTGCTGGTCCTGTCGGCGTACGTCGAGCAGGCGTTCGCCACCGAGCTGTTCTCGGTCGGCGCGTCCGGGCTCGGCTATCTGCTCAAGGAGCGGGTCGGGCGGGTCGAGGAGTTCCTCGCCGCGCTGCACCGGGTCGCGGGCGGTGGCAGCGTGATCGACCCCGAGGTGGTCGGGCAGCTGCTGGCCCGCAACCGGCGGCCGGACACCGCGCTGGCCGAGCTGTCGCCGCGCGAGCACGAGGTGCTGGCGCTGATGGCGGAAGGGCTCGGCAACGGCGCGATCGCCGAGCGGCTGTTCGTCACCGACGGCGCGGTGCACAAGCACATCCGCAGCATTTTCGCGAAGCTCGGCCTGCCGCCGGACGACCGCGCCGACCGCCGGGTCACCGCCGTGCTGCGCTACCTCGACGGCCGACGGTAGACCTCGCACGCAGGCGCGCCGCCTCACCGGGGAGGCGGCGCTTGTGCGGCTGTGACCCGGATCAGCGGTGGGTGCCGCACAGGGCCGCGTCGACGGTGCTGGTGACCGCCTCCAGCATCTCCAGGCTGGTCGGCAGCGCGGTCACCGCGACCACGGCGCTGCGCCCGTCCGTGGTGGCCAGGTTGCGGGTCTGGAAGCCCTGGATGTCGCCGCCGTGTCCCCAGGCGTGGCCGCCGCAGGGCAGCTCGTGCCGGGCGATGCCCAGGCCGTACTCCCACACCCCGGTGGGTTCGAAGTCGGCCGCCGGCACCGTGCGCGTCAGGGCCGCCTGCTGGGCGGGCTTGAGCAGCTTGCCCGCCAGCAGCGCCTCGAAGAACGTCCGCAGGTCCGACGGCGTCGAGACGAGCTGACCGGCGGCCCAGCCCAGCGACGGGTCCATCCGGGTCACGTCGACCCACGGCGCGCCCGGCTCCACCGCCACGTACCCGCGCGGCAGCCGGCCCGGCAGGTCCTGCTCGCCGGTCTGCGGCCAGTAGGTGTCGCGCAGCCGCAACGGCTCGATGATCCGCCGGGTGATCTCCTCACCGACCGGGCGCTTGGTGACCCGCTCGACGATCAGCCCGGCCAGCACGAAGTTGGTGTTGCTGTACTCCCACTTCTCACCCGGCGGGAAGCGCCGGGACTGGGTGAGCGCCTCGTCCACCAGCCGGCGCGGGTCGAAGTAGTCGCTGCGGCGGTCCACCAGATCCTGCGCCTTGCTGAACACGACCTCGTCGTAGTCGGGCAGGCCGCTGGTCTGCTGCAACAGCTGGCGTACGGTGATCCGCCGCCCGTCGTTGCCGTTGGCGCGCACCATTCCCGGCAGGTAGCGCTCGACGGGCGCGTCCAGATCGACCCGCCCCTCGCCGACGAGCTGGAGGACGACCACGGCGGTGAACGTCTTGGTGTTGCTGCCGACGCGCACCCGGGCGTCGCGGGGAATCCCGGCGCCGGTGCGCAGGTCGCCGACCCCGGCGGTGTAGTCGCGCACCCGGCCGTCGCGGCGGACGGAGGCCAGCGCCCCCGGGAAGCCGTGCTCGGCGACCAGGCCGTCCAGTTGCTTCTGGACGGCGTCGGCGGCGGGACGCCGGGTGTCGGTGGTCGTGGCGGACGCGGCCGGCACACCGAGCGCGGTGACGGTCAGCAGGGCCGTGGCGCCGACTGCGACCGGGAAGGTACGGCGGGTCATGGGAACTCCTCGACGGAGGTGAACGGGTACGGCCTCAAGCCTCGGAGAATCGGGCTCCACGTTCCATACCGCCTGCTGCCCGAACCGGGGTAGCGCTGGCACTACTTGATGGGGCCGGTGCCGCCGGTTAGGCTCCGCGCAGCGTCGCGTGCCGGTGGCAGACCGTGTCAGGCATGGAGGCGCCGGACCGAAGGGAGCACGACGATGACACTCGTCGTCCCTTCGCCCTCTTCCCATGGCTGAGGGCGAACAGACCAGGCTGGTGGCCTGGAGCCGAGAGATGCGCGCCGTCCACGAGCGGCTGCGCGAGGCGTTGGAGGTGACCCGGCAGGCGCTCGCCGCCGGTGAGCCGGCGCGGCCCGCTACGCGGGACCTGCTGCTGTTCTGCCACGGGTTCTGCGCGGCGCTCACCGCGCATCACGCGGGCGAGGACCACAGCCTCTTCCCGGCGATCGCGGCGTGGCATCCCGGGCTGCGCGAGACGCTGGACCGGCTGCGGCAGGACCACTCGATGATCGGGTACCTGCTGGCCGGGCTGAGCGCGGCGGTGGCCCGCGACGCCCCGCCGGGGGAGTTGGCCCGGCACCTGGAGGGCGTGGCGGCGATCATGGAGTCGCACTTCCGGTACGAGGAGCGGCAGCTTCTGACAGTGCTGGAGACGCTGGCGCTGGACGCCGACCCGGCCGACGTCTTCGGACCGCTGTGACCCCGGGTCGCGGCCCGGCGGGATGCGCACCGCCGGGCCGCTACCGGGCGCTCAGTTCAGGCCGCAGGTGGCCAGCGCGTCCAGGTTCGGGCGCTGCGCGCCGACCCGGTTGAACGCGATCTCGATGCGGTCGAGCGCCGCGACGCGCTTGCTGCGCAGCGGCCCGAGGATCGCGTTGTCGATGAAGGCCGGTCCGCCTTCGGGGCGTACCGCGAGCTGGGCGAGGCGGGCGTTGGCGTCGGCGATCTGCTTGTCCAGCGTGGCCAGTTCGGCCTGCACCTGGCCGACGGCCGCCGCCGGGACGGCGGGCAGCGCGACGCGCGGGCAGTTGACCGTCCGGGCCTGTCCGCCCGCGTTGCCGTTCTGTCCGCCGTTGTTCCCGTTCTGACCCCCGGCGTTCCCGTTCTGGCCGCCCGCGTTGCCGTTCTGTCCGCCGGCGTTCTGGCCGGCGCCGCCGTTGACGGCGCTCGGCACGCCCGGGGCGTTGAGCGAGCAGGTAGCAAGGGAGTCCAGGTCCGGGCGCTGCGCGCCGATCCGGTTGAACGCGATCTCGATGCGGTCGAGCACGGCGACGCGCTTGCTGCGCAGCGGGCTGAGAATCGCGTTGTCGATGAAGTTCGGTCCGCCTTCGGGGCGTACCGCCTGCCGGGCCAGCCGCTCGTTCTGCCGGGCGATCTCCTGGTCCAGGTTGGCCAGTTCCCGCTCCACCTGGGCCGATGCCGCCGCCGGTACGGCGGGCAGCTTGTCGCGCACCGTCGGGCAGTTCACGGTCTGCGCGGCGGCAGTGGTGGCCGGGCGGTTGTTCTCGCCCGCCGACGCCAGTTGCAGCCCACCGGCGAACAACAGCGCCGCGAGGGCGCCCACCCCGCCAAGCTTCAGGACCGCGGTCTTGCGCGTACCCCTGGCCATGCACCTCTCCTCTGGTTGACCGGGAGGGGTGCGGCCGCTGCCGCGCCGCCTCCGCGGTGCGAAGTGACGACTGGAGGAATCGTGCTCGTGTCCGCTCCGGCATCGCGGTTCCGGCCGATGTTCCCGTCGGCGGTGGATACGGACCGAGGCGCGAGATCGTTCAGTGCGCCGGATGTTTGACCGCATCGACGTCCGTCGTTAGGCTGCGCTGAAAGCGCTTACTGTGCGGGAGACGTGAGCGTTCGTCCGTGATGACGCGGACGTCCGGGCGACAAGGCCCGCCCCTGACACCGACCGGGCATCGGTGCCGGTTGCGGCGCGGGCACCGCACCATCACCCGGAGGAGAGCAGCATGATCAACCGACACCGCCGTACGGTGTTGTGGACCTCGGCCGCGGCGACGGCGGCGCTCGCCGCGTCCGGCCTGGCCGTCGGCGCGACCGCCGCCCAGGCCGCCGCCGGCTGCCGCGTCGACTACGCCGTCACGGCGCAGTGGGGCGGCGGCTTCACCGCCAACGTCAACCTGACCAACCTCGGCGACCCGCTCAACGGCTGGGCCGTCACCTGGACCTTCGCCGCCGGGCAGACCGTCAGTCAGGCCTGGGGCGCCGAGATCACCGCCAGCGGCGCGTCCGTGCGGGCCGCCAACGTCAGCTACAACGGCAGCCTCGGCACCAACGCGACCACGTCGTTCGGCTTCAACGGCACCTGGAACAACAGCAGTAACCCGGTCCCGTCCGCGTTCGCGGTCAACGGCGTCACCTGCACCGGCGGCGTCACCCCCACCACCGGCACGCCGCCGACCAGC
Source organism: Micromonospora echinospora (assembly GCF_014203425.1). Lineage (NCBI taxonomy): Bacteria > Bacillati > Actinomycetota > Actinomycetes > Micromonosporales > Micromonosporaceae > Micromonospora > Micromonospora echinospora. The sequence goes on along the minus strand of NZ_JACHJC010000001.1, from coordinate 4,797,753 downwards.
GCGCCGCCGCCGAGCAGCCCACCCCCGAGCACGCCCCCGCCCAGCACCCCGCCCCCGAGCACCCCGCCGCCCAGCACGCCGCCGCCGGCGGGCGGGGCGATCTACGCCGCGCCGAACGGAACCGCCGGGGCGGCCGGCACCCAGGCCAGCCCCACCACGATCGCCGCGGCGATCACCCGCGTCGGCGCGGGCGGCACGATCTACCTGCGCGGCGGCACCTACAACCTGTCCCAGACGGTCACCGTCGCCGCCGGCAACGACGGCACGTCGAGCGCCCGCAAGAACCTGTACGCCTACCCGGGCGAGACGCCGATCCTGAACTTCTCGGCGATGAGCGAGGACCCGGCCAACCGGGGACTGGCGCTCAACGCCTCGTACTGGCACGTGCGGGGGCTCGTGGTCGAGCGCGCGGGTGACAACGGCATCTTCGTCGGCGGCAGCAACAACGTCATCGAACGGACGGTGACCCGCTTCAACCGTGACACCGGGCTGCAACTGTCCCGGATCGCCTCCAGCACGCCCCGCGACCAGTGGCCCGCCAACAACCTGATGGTCAGCGTCGAGTCGCACGACAACGCCGACTCCGACGGCGAGGACGCCGACGGCTTCGCCGCCAAGCTCACAGTGGGCAGTGGCAACGTCTTCCGGTACGCGGTGTCGCACCACAACATCGACGACGGGTGGGACCTCTACACCAAGTCCGACACCGGGGCGATCGGACCGGTGACCATCGAGGACTCCCTCGCGTACAGCAACGGCACGCTCAGCAACGGCGCCCAGAACGGCAACGGCGACCGCAACGGCTTCAAGCTCGGCGGCGAGGACATCGCTGTCAACCACACCGTGCGGCGCACCATCGCGTACCGCAACGGCAAGCACGGCTTCACGTACAACCGGAACCCGGGCGCCATGACGATCTCGAACAACCTGAGCATCGACAGCACCGAACGGAACTTCTCGTTCGACGCCGGCACCTCGGTGTTCCGGAACAACACCTCCTGCCGCTTCGCCGGCAGTGGATCGAACGACAAGACGGTCGGCAACGTGGACAGCTCGAACCAGTTCTGGTCCGGCTCCAACGGCTCCCGGTGCGCCACGTACTCCGGGGCTCTGGCCTGGTCCTTCGCCGCCGACGGCCGCCTCACGGTGACCCTCGGCGGCCGCGCCGTCTCCCTCTGACAGCCCGCGCCCCCACTGCTTTGATCATGAGGTTGGCGGCCGGATCGGAGATCGACAACGCCGTCAACCTCATGATCGACCGGGTGGGGCGGGGTGGGAGGGGGAGCGCGGGGGAGGGGAGATCCGACCGAAGGACCGGCTTGACAGGATGATCGAGTCTTAGGTTAGCCTAACCTGCGTGACGAGCGGAGCGGTGCGGGCCGACGGCCTGACGGGCAGTGAGCTGCGGCTGGGCTACCACGGCAAGACGGTGGTGCACGACGCCGCCATCACGCTGCGGCCCGCGGCGGTGACCGCGCTGGTCGGCCCGAACGGCAGCGGCAAGTCGACGCTGCTGCGCGGGCTGGCCCGCCTGCACCCGCTGGAACACGGCGAGGTCGTGCTCGCCGACGGCACCCCGGCCCGGGCGCTGTCCGCCCGGGACTTCGCCCGCCGGATCACGCTGCTGGCGCAGAGCCGCCCCACCCCGAGCGGGGTCACGGTGCGCGACGTGGTCGGCTACGGCCGGCACCCGTACCGGCAGCGGTGGCGGGCCAACGACCCCGACGGGCCCGCGGCGATCGACCGGGCCATGAGCGTGACAGGTGTCGACGGCATGGCCGGCCGTCCGGTCGACGAGCTGTCCGGCGGCGAGCTGCAACGTGTCTGGCTGGCCACCTGCCTGGCCCAGGACACCGCGATCCTGCTGCTCGACGAGCCCACCACGTTCCTGGACCTGCGCTACCAGGTGGAGATCCTCGACCTGATGCGCGAACTCGCGGACACCGCCGGCGTCGCCGTCGGTGTGGTGCTGCACGACCTCAACCAGGCCGCCGCCGTCGCCGACCAGGTCGTGCTCCTGCACGAAGGCCGGGTCCGCGGCACCGGCACGCCGCACGAGGTGTTCACCGAGGCGGCGCTCACCGAGGCGTACGGCATCCGCGTCGAGGTGATCGTCGACCCGGTCACCAACCTGCTCTCCACACGTCCCGTCGGCCGGCACACGACCCGCATCCCCGCCTGACCGATCCCTGCACACAGAAGAGAAACCGATGTTGCGTACCCGCCTGACCCTGCTCGCCGCCGCTGCGGCGAGCGCGCTGCTGATCGCCGGCTGCGGCACCACCGAGGAGCCCGCCGCCGCACCGTCCCCCTCCGACGCCGCGCCCACCGGCCCGGTCACCGTCACCGACAGCCGGGGCAAGACCATCACCCTCAAGAGCCCCGCCACAAAGGTCGTCGGCCTGGAGTGGGGCGAGGTCGAGATGCTCGTCGGCCTCGGCGTCATGCCGGTCGGCGTGGCCGACCCCAAGGGGTACGCCACCTGGGTGACCGCCGCCCCGCTCGACCCGGGCGTCAAGGACGTCGGCACCCGGGGTGAGCCGAGCGTCGACTCCATCGTCGCCCTCCAGCCGGACCTCGTGGTGATGGAGGCCGAGCGCGGCTCCGCCGTCGTCACTCAGCTGGAGAAGTACGTCCCGGTGCTGGTCACCAAGGGCAGCGACGCCTCCGACAACATCGGCCGGATGCGCTCGGACCTGAAGATGATCGCCACCGCCACCGGGCGCACCGCGCAGGCTGACAAGCTGCTCGCCGACTTCGACGCCGCGCTCGCCGACGGCAAGAAGAAGATCGCCGACGCCGGGGCGGCCGGTAAGCAGTTCGCCATCGCCGACGGCTGGAAGGAGGGCAGCACCGTCTCGATCCGGATGTTCGGCCAGGGCGCGCTCGTCTCCCAGCTCGGCATCCAGCTCGGCCTCAAGAACGCCTGGACCGGCAAGACCGACGAGATGTGGGGCCTGGGCCAGACCGACGTCGAGGGCCTGAACGTCCTGAAGAGCCAGGACCTGCACTTCTTCTACAACGCCTCGGACGGCACCGACGTGTTCGCCGACGGCCTCTCCGGCAACGCGATCTGGCGTTCCCTGCCGTTCGTCCAGCAGAACAAGCTGCACAAGATGCCCAACGGCATCTGGACCTTCGGCGGCACGCTCTCCGCGAAGCAGTACATCGACCAGCTCGTCGCGGTCTACACGGCTTGAGCGCGATGACCGCCCCCGCCCCGCCGGGGCCGGCCACCCGGCCGGCCCCGGTCGGGCCGCCGCCCGCCCGGTGCCGCCGGGTCGCCGGCGCGTTCGCCCTCGCCGCGGCGCTGCTCGTCGCGATCACCGCGATGCACGTCACCCAGGGCACGTCGTCGGTGGGGGCGCTGGACCTGCTCCGGCTGCTCACCGGTGGTGACGACGAGGCCGCCCGGATCCTTGTCGCCTCCCGCCTGCCCCGGCTGCTCACCGGCCTCGCCGTCGGCGTCGCGCTCGGTTTCGCCGGCGCCGCGCTGCAGTCGACCACCCGCAACCCGCTCGCCTCGCCGGACACGCTCGCGGTGAACGCGGGCGCGCACCTGGCGATCGTCTCCACCGCCGCGTTCGGGATCGCGCTGCCGGCGCTGCCCTCGGGCGGCCTGGCGTTCTGCGGCGGCCTCGCCGCCGCCTCGCTGGTCATGCTGCTCTCGGCCGGCGGCCAGGCCGCCACCACCCGGCTCATCCTCGCCGGCTCGGCCACCGCGATGGCGCTGGCCTCGGTGACCATGCTGCTCCTGCTGCTGTTCGAGCAGTCCACCATCGGCCTGTTCGCCTGGGGCAACGGCTCGCTCGTGCAGGGCGACCTGGTCGCGTTCACCCAGCTCGCCCCCGTGATCGGGGTCGCCGCGCTGCTGCTCGTGGCGCTCGGGCACCGGCTGGACCTGCTCGCCCTCGGCGACGACACCGCCACCGTGCTCGGGCTCAACGTGCGCCGCACCCGGCTCACAGTGGTGCTGCTGGCGGTGCTGCTCTCCGCCGCGGCGGTCACCATGGCCGGGCCGATCGGCTTCGTCGGCCTCGGCGCGCCGGTGATCGTCCGGCTGCTCGGCAAGTGGGTGCCCGAGGTGCACCGGCACCGGGTCCTGATGCCGCTGGCCGGCATCGTCGGCGTGGTCATCGTGCTCGGCTCCGACGTGCTGCTGCGGGCCGTGCTCGGCGGGCAGGCCGGCGTCGACGTGCCGACCGGCGTGGTGACCACGCTCTTCGGCGCGGTGCTGCTGATCTGGCTGGCCCGCCGCCACCGCGACGCCGGACCGACCCGGCAGGCGCCGGGCGGTCACGCCGCCGTCCGCTCCCGCGGCTTCGTCGCCACAGTCATCGCGGTCTGCGCGGTCGTCGTCACCGCCGCGCTGGTGCTCGGCATGCTCTTCGGTGACACCTGGGTGCTGCTGGGCGACGTCGTCAACTGGCTGCAGGGCCGCACCGGCCCGGCGTACACCTTCGTGCTGGACGCCCGCTGGCCGCGGGTCGCCGCGGCGCTGCTGGCCGGCGCCGCGCTGGCCCTGGCCGGCACCACGGTGCAGGCGGTCTGCCGTAACCCGCTCGCCGAGCCGGGCATCCTCGGCATCACCGGCGGCGCCGGCATCGGCGCGGTCTCGCTGCTGACGTTCGCGCCGATGGCCGGCGTGCTCGCGCTGTCCGGCGCTGCCGGCATCGGCGCGGTCGCCGCGTTCGCGCTGGTCTACGGCCTGGCCCGGCGGCGGGGACTCAACTCCGACCGGCTCGTGCTGATCGGGTTCGCGGTCTGGCAGGGCGGTGCGGCGATCATCACGTTCATCGTGGTGTCCTCCGACCCGTGGAACACCGGCAAGGCGCTGACCTGGCTGTCCGGCTCCACCTACGGGCGTACCGCCCCGCAGGTGCTGCCGGTGGCAATCGCGCTGCTGCTGGCGCTGCCGCTGGTGGCCGCCGTGCGCCGTGAGCTGGACCTGCTGGCGCTTGACGACGACACCCCCCGGGTGCTCGGCGTGCGCCTGGAACCGGCCCGGCTGGTCGCGCTCGGCCTGGCGGCGCTGCTCACCGCCACCGCCGTGTCGGCGGTCGGCGTGATCGGCTTCGTCGGCCTGGTCGCGCCGCACGCGGCCCGCGCGCTCGTCGGCGGGCGGCACACCCGCGTCCTGCCGGTCGCGGTGCTGCTCGGCGCCACCCTGGTCAGCCTCGCCGACACGCTCGGCCGCACCGTGATCGCGCCCGCCCAGGTCCCCGCAGGTCTGGTCACCGCGCTGATCGGCACCCCGTACTTCGTCTGGCTGCTGTGGCGTTCGCGCGCCGCCGCAGCCGCCCGTTAGCCCGTTCACCGACGCGCCGCCCGCCGGCCGTGAGAGGAATAACGCATGACCAGCACCCTGGCCGTCGCGCCCTGGCGCGTCTTCGCCGTCGAGGTCCGCGCGCTGCGCCGCCTCGGCCCGTCGTTCCTGCGCGTGACGCTCACCGGCCCGGACCTGGACCGGTTCGCCGACAACGGGTACGACCAGCGGATCAAGCTGGCCCTGCCGCCGGTCGACGGCGCGTCCGGGGAGCTGCCCGACGGGCCGGACTGGTTCCCGCGGTGGCGTGAGCTGCCGGACGGGCTGCGCAGCCCGATCCGCACCTACACGGTCCGCGCGGTCCGCCCGGAGGCGTACGAGGTGGACGTGGACATGGCGCTGCACGGCGACGGCGGCCCGGCCACCCGGTGGGCGCGGCGGGCACGCCTCGGCGACCGGATCGCTGTGGTCGGCCCCGATGCCGGGTGGGACGGCCCGCACGGCGGGGTCGAGTTCCAACCGCCGGCCGGTGCGACGCTGCTGCTCGCCGGCGACGAGACCGCCGCGCCGGCGATCTGCGCGATCCTGGAGCGGCTGCCCGCCGGCACGCGCGGGCACGCGCTCGTGGAGGTGCCGGAGGCCGGCGACGAACTGCCCTGCCGGGCCCCGGCCGGCGTCACTGTGACCTGGCTGGCCCGAGCCGGCGCCCCGCACGGCAGCCGGCTCACCCAGGCCGTGACGAGCCTCGCCGACCGGCTGGTGCCCGTACCGGCCGGGCCGGCCGCGGCGCCGCTGGCCGAGGTGGACGTGGACCGGGACATCCTCTGGGAGGTGCCGGAGCGGCCCGACGGCGCGGCGGTCTACGCCTGGCTCGCCGGGGAGGCGGCGGTGATCCGCGGGCTGCGCCGGCACCTGGTCACCGAGCGGGGCATGGACCGGCGCGCGGTGGCGTTCATGGGCTACTGGCGGGCCGGTCGCGCGGAGAACTGATCGTCCCCACCGCCGTTGAAGCGGGCCGGCGCACGGCGCGCCGGCCCGCTTCGTCATCCGCGCCGCGCGTGCGAGGCGAGCGGGTTGACCAGGGTGCCGGCGAACTGCAACGCGGCCGACGGGTCGGACAGGTCCACCATCTGCTGGTTGTTGCGCAACTGGAGCCGGTTGAGGCAGGACAGCGTGAACTCCGGCGCGAACAGGTCGTGCCGGCGCATCCGGTCGGCCAGGTGCGGCACGGTCTCGGCGTAGCCGGTGGCGCACGCGGCGACCGTACGCCAGAACTCGTCCTGGTCGAGCACGCCCTGGGTGTGCAGGGCGGCGCTGAGGTGCCGCAGGAAGCAGTCGAACACGTCGGTGAAGATGGACAGGATCTTCTCGTCCTCCGGGATCGCGGCCCGGATCCGCCGTACCCGCTCCGGCAGGTCCGCGTCCGGGTCCATCACCACGATCTCCTCGGCGATGTCCTTGAAGACGACCCGTTCGACCACGCCGCCGCGCAGCACCAGGATGACGTTCTCGCCGTGCGGCATGAACGCCAGGTCGTAGGCGTACAGGCTGTGCAGCAGCGGCACCAGGTAGGCGTCCAGGTAGCGGCGCAGCCAGTCGACGGGGGCCAGCCCGGACTCGTCGATCAGCGCGGCCGCGAGGGACCGCCCGTCCCGGTCCACGTGCAGCAACGACGCCATGGTGGCCAGCCGCCGCCCGGGCTCCAGGGCGGGGACCGGGCTCTCCCGCCAGAGCGCCGCCAGCATCTTCCGGTACGGGGAGTACCTGTCGGTCGCCGCCTCGTACTGCCGGTGCCGGTAGCCGATCGCGGCCCGCTCCCGGATGATCGACAGGCCGGTGCGCTTGAGCACCGGGTCGTTCTCGATCAGCCCGGCCAGCCAGTCGTTGATCGCGGGCGTCGCCTCCATGTACGCGGCGGACAGGCCGCGCATGAAGCCCATGTTCAGCACCGACAGCGCGGTCTTCACATAGTGCTTGGCCGGGTCGCTGACGTTGAAGAAGGTGCGGATGGACTGCTGCGCGAGGTACTCGTCCGGGCCTTCGCCGAGGCATACCAGCCGGCGCGCGGCCACCTCACCGGCGAACGTGACGGCGAGCTTGTTCCACCACTGCCACGGGTGCACCGGCACGAGCAGGTAGTCGGCCGGGTCCAGGCCCAGCCCGGTGAGCATGGCGGTGAACCCGGCCAGTGTCTGCTCGCTCAGCTCGGCCCGCACCAGCGTGTCGTAGTCCAGGTCGTCGGCGCAGGTGAACGTGGTGTGGTCGCGGTGCGCGGCGAGCCAGAGCAGCCGTACCGGCGCGGCGGCCTCCGGGGCGTACGCGTGGTATTCGTGCACGCCGAAGCCGATGCGGCCGTTGTTCGCCACGAAGCATGGATGCCCCTCGGTCATCCCGGTCTCGATCGCCTGGAAGTCGGCGGCGGCCAGTTCGGCGGCGCTCACCGCGGGCTTGGCGAGCTTGTACGCGGTCCCGGCGAGCGTGGAGGTGATCTCCTCCAGGTAGACCGGCAGGATCGCGTCGGTGAGGCCGAGCGCGCCGCGCAACTCCACGCAGAGATCCACGGCGTCGGGCGGCAGGTCCGCGCCGTCGCGGTGGCGCACGATGCTGTCCGCGTCGATCTGCCAGTGGTCCAGCGCCAGCCGCTGCGCGGCGAACCGGTACTCCACGGCGCCGTCGTCGCTGCGGACGAGCCACTGTCCGGGGCCGGTGGGCTCAGGGGTGATCAGGCGTTCGTGGGCGAACTCGGCGAGCGCCTTGCGCACCAGCAGCCGGTTGGCGGTCGCCCACGCCTCGGGGGTCAGGTGGTCCACTGATGCGCTGGCGTTCACGCCGGTGCCCCTTCCTCGGTGGCGGGCGCGCCGGTGGCGGCCCGGAACTGGTCCCGGGTGCAGACGCTGAGCAGCGCCTCCTTCTCGGGCTTGCGGATCGGGCCGACGACTGTGAAGCCGACTGCGGCGTTGAGCGCGTGCACGGCGGTGTTGCGCACGTCCGGCTCGACCACCACCCGGCGGGTGGCGGGGTCGGCGAACAGCCACGCCATCACCGTGGTGATGACGGCGCGGGTGAAGCCGTGCACCGGCGTGTCGGCGGGCGCGCAGAGGAAGTGCATGCCGACGTCGCCGGGCTCCGGGTCGTACAGGCCGGCCAGCTCGACGTGCGCCGGGTCGTACCGTTCGGCCAGGAACGCTGGAGTGCCGCGCCACGATCCCAGGTACGCGTCGTGGTGCGGGTGGTCGGCGATGCGCCGGTACTCCGCGGCCACTGCGGCCACGTCGGCGTCCTGCATCAGCCAGAACGCGGACTTGGGATGGGTGACCCAGCGGTGCAGCAGCGCCGCGTCGGCGTCCGGGTCCAGCGGGCGCAGCGTGAACTCGCCCAGCGCGTCGTCGACGCGGGTGAACACGGTCATGCGGGGCTCGCTGGGCATGCGCTCGCGGCCCTCGCTTCGCTCGGTGCGCTCGCTCATGCTGGGCCGGCTGGGCATGCGCTCACGGCCCTCGCTTCGCTCGGTGCGCTCGCTCATGCCGGCACTCCGGCCGGCGCGCCGAACTCCTGGAACGCGATGGTCTTCTCCACCGGGTAGTGCTCCCGGCCGGTCATCTCCCGGATCAGCCACGAGTTGCGGTACGGGCCCATGCCCAGGTCGGGCGAGGTGATGCTGTGCGTGTGCGTGCCGCCGTTCTGCAGGAACACCCGGCGGCCGGTGTGGTCGACGCTGTAGTTGCGGGCCACGTCGAAACGGCTGTGGGCGTCGAAGCGCAGCCGGTCGCGTATCGGCGCGAGGAACTCCGGCACCCGGTAGTGGTAGCCGGTGGCCAGCACCAGCCCTTCGGTCTCCAGCGTGAACGCGCGGTCCTGCTCGGTGTGGCGCAGTCCGAGCCGGTAGCGGCCGTCGGCGTACGCCGCCTCGACCAGCTCGGTGTTCGTCAGCAGGCGGGTCGGCGCCGGGCCGTGCAGGCTCTTGGCGTACAGCAGGTCGTAGATGTCGTTGATCAGGTCGGCGTTGATGCCCTTGAACAGCGGCTTCTGCGCGGCGTCCAGCGCGTAGCGGGTCGGCTCGGGCAGCGCGTGGAAGTAGTCCACGTAGTCCGGCGAGGTCATCTCCAGCGTGAGCTTGGTGTACTCCAGCGGGAAGAACCGCGGCGAGCGGGTCACCCAGGTGAGCTGGTAGCCGTACGTGTCGATGTCGCCGAGCAGGTCGTGGTAGATCTCGGCGGCGCTCTGACCGCTGCCGACGATCGTGATGCTGTCCTTGGCCCGCAGCGCCTCCCGGTGCTCCAGGTAACGCGAGTTGTGGATCAGGTCACCGCCGAGTCCGGCGCAGGCCGGCGGCAGGTAAGGCGGGGTGCCGGTGCCGAGCACGAGGTGCCGGGCCCGGTGGGTGACCGGCCCGTCCGGCGTGTCGGCGCGCACCACGTAGCGGTCGTCGGTCTCGTCGTACTCGACGGCGGTGACGGCGTGCCGGAAGCGCAGGTTCGGCAGCTTGGCGGCGGCCCAGCGGCAGTAGTCGTTGTACTCGGCGCGCAGCGGGAAGAAGCTCTCCCGGATGTAGAACGGGTAGAGCCGGCCGGTCTCCTTGAGGTAGCTCAGGAACGAGTACGGCGAGGTGGGGTCCGCGAGCGTCACGAGGTCGGCGATGAACGGCGTCTGGAGCCGGGTGGATTCCAGCAGCATGCCGGGATGCCAGTCGAAGCTGTCGCGGGCCTCCAGGAACAGCCCGTCGAGGTCGTCGATCGGTGCGGTGAGGCAGGCCAGGCCGAGGTTGTAGGGGCCCAGCCCGACGGCGATGAAGTCGTGGGTCGACATGGGGTTCTCGTTCTCCTCGACGGGGGTCAGCCGACCGGGCAGGACAGCTCGGCGGCGGTCGCGGTCCGGGCGTACCAGGCGGCGTGGTCGGCGATGAGGTCCAGCACGTGGGCGACGTCGTCCACCGTGGTCTCGGGATTGAGCAGTGTGAGTTTCAGGTGGTGCGCGCCGTCGACCTTGGTGCCGGCGACCAGGGCGGCGCCGGAGGCGGCCAGCGCGTCGCGGGCGTGCAGGTTGGCCTCGTCGGCCAGGTCGGGGGCGAGCCCGGGTGGCCGGTAGCGGAAGACCACTGTGCTCAGCTGCGACTGTGCGGCCACCTCGAACCGGGGATCGGCGTCGAGGCGCCGCCACGCCTGCGCGGCGAGGTCGACGACCTGGTCGAACAGCTCGCCGACGGCGTCCGGCCCCATGATCCGCAGGGTCAGCCAGAGCTTGCAGGCGTCGAACCGGCGGGTCGTCTGGATGCTCTTGTCGACCTGGTTCGGGATGCCCTGCTCGACCGCGCGGGCCGGGTTGAGGTAGTCGGCGTGCCAGGTGGCGTGGCGCAGTGACCGGCCGTCGCGTACCAGCAGCGCGCTGGAGCTGACCGGCTGGAAGAACGACTTGTGGTAGTCGACTGTCACCGAGGTGGCCCGCTCGATGCCGTCGAGCAGGTGCCGGCGGGTGGGGGAGACGAGCAGCCCGCAGCCGTACGCGGCGTCGACGTGCATCCAGACGCCCGCGTCGGCGCAGATGTCGGCGATCTCCGGCAGCGGGTCGATGCTGCCGAAGTCGGTGGTGCCGGCGGTGGCGACCACTGCCATCACCACCTCGCCGTCGCGGTGGCAGCGGTCGATCGTGCGGGCCAGCTCGTCGGCGCGCATCCGGCGGCTCGCGTCGGTGGGCACGGTGAGCACCGCGTCGGCGGCCAGGCCGAGCAGCTTGGCGGCCTTCTGCACGCTGAAGTGCCCGGCCGCGGAGGTGATGACGCGCAGCCGGGACAGCACCTGAGGCCGGTCGGGCCGGGTGGCCGCGCCGCCCACCGCCCGGCGGTACGCCTCCTCCCGGGCGAGCAGCATGGCCTGGAGGTTCGACTGGGTGCCGCCGCTGGTGAACACGCCGTCGGCGGTCGGACCCAGCCCGATCCGCCCGGCCGTCCACTCGATCAGCCGCCGCTCCATCAGCGTGGCCCCCGCGCTCTGGTCCCAGGTGTCCAGTGAGGAGTTCACCGCGCTGAGCACCGCCTCGCCGAGCAGCGCCGGGATGACCACCGGGCAGTTGAGGTGGGCGAGGTAGCGCGGGTGGTGGAACCAGACCGCGTCGCGAAGCCACACGTCGTGCAGCTCGTCCAGAGCGGCGTCGGTGTCGCCCAGCGGCCGGTCGAGGTCGATGCCGCCGATGAGCGGCGCCAGCTCGTCGGGCGTGACGCCGGTGAACGGCGTGTCCACCTCACCCACCCGCCGGGCGACCCGGTCGACGCCGCGCGCCAGCACGTCCCGGTACCGCCCGAGCGAGCCGGCGTTGAACAGGTGGCCGCGGGCCGTGGCGGCGGCGCGGCCGGTGTCGGTGGGCGCGGCGCCGGTCGGGCTCCCGATCGAACTCATGCGACTTCCCAGCGGTCGTACGGACAGGGCGTGCGGCCAGAGCCGCGGCGATCAGGTTAGGTTAGGCTGGCCTAACTAGCAAGCGCGACTCGGGATGCTTTGTCCCGGATGTACCGCCGGTTGGCGCATCCCGCCAGTCGCGGTAAGGTCGCCGTCGGTTAGGGGAGGTTATCCTAAGTTGACTGTGGAACGGAACCGCCGCCCGAGGCGCCAGGGCGGGGCAAGACGGTGACGCGCGTCGATCGCGACAGGTGGGGCGTGCCGCAGCTGTGGGCCGGCGACGCCGACGCGCTGGCCCGCCTGCAGGGCCGGGTCGCCGCGACGGACCGGGCGTGGCAGATCAGCGTCGAACGATGGCGCGCCGAGGGCCGCCTGGCCGCCCACGTCGGCCCGTCCGAGCTGGCATGGGACCGGTTCGCCCGCCGCGTACGGCTCGACGACACCGCCCGGCGCTGCTACGAGCGGCTGGACCCGGACACCCGGCGATGGGTCGAGGCGTACGTCGACGGGGTCAACTCCGGACTCGCCGAGGGCGCCGCCGCCGCGCCCGAGTTCGCCGCCACCGGCAGCGCGCCCGAACCCTGGCGCCCCTGGTCGCCGCTCGGCGTCTTCCTCGTCCAGCACGTGCTCTTCTCCACCTTCCCGAACAAGCTCTGGCGCGCGCACGTGGCCCGCACGCTCGGCCCCGAAGCGGCCGGACTGTTCGCCGTGGAGGGACCGTCGTCGGCGGGCAGCAACGCCTGGGCGCTGCCCGCCGACCCGGCCACCGGGCGCGGCCCGCTGATCGCCGGGGACCCGCACCGGCTGCTCGAACTGCCCGGCGTCTACCAGCAGGTCCGGCTGGCCTGCCCGGAGTTCGACGTGGTCGGTCTCGCCTTCCCCGGCGTGCCGGGCCTGCCGCACTTCGGCCACACCGGGCGTGTCGCCTGGGCCGTCACCAACGCGATGGCCGACTACCAGGACCTCTACCGCGAGCGGCTGCGCCGCGACGGCGACCGGGTGCTGGCGCGCGACGTCGACGGCTGGACCCCGGTCTCGCGCCACGTCGAGGAGATCGAGGTTCGCGGCGGCGACCCGGAGACGGTCGAGGTGATCGAGACGCCGCGCGGCCCGGTGATCGACCACGACCGGGTCACCGGCGAGGCGATCGCGCTTCGCGCCCCGAGCCGGGTGGAGGCCCGGCTCGGCTTCGAGGCGCTGCTGCCGCTGCTGCGTGCCCGTCGTGCCGGGGACGTCGCCGACGCGCTGCGCCACTGGGTCGAGCCGGTCAACAGCGTGCTCGTCGCCGACACCGAGGGCGGCGTCCGCCGGCTGGTCGCCGGCCTGGTCCCGGTACGCGACGAGCGGTGCCGCCGGGAGCCGGTGCCGGCCTGGGAGCCGGCCTACCGGTGGCGGGGCGACTACCTGCCGCCGGTGGACGAGCCGGTCGACGGCGTGGCGGTGTGCGCCAACGACCGCCGCGACGACGTGGCCGCGCACGGCGACGACTTCGCCCCGCCGCACCGGGCGCGCCGGATCCGCGCGCTGCTCGCCGAGGGCGCCGAGGCGTCCGCAGTGCACACCGACGACCGGCTCCCGGCCGGACCGCTGTACCGGCTGCTCGACCGCCTCGACCCGGGCCGGCTCGACGAACCCGCCCGCGCGCTGCTGCGGCGGCTGCGCCAATGGGACCGCGCGATGGCGGCCGGATCGGCCGAGGCCGGCGCGTACGCGGCCTGGCGGGCGGCGTTGGCGCGGCGGCTGCGCGTACACCCGCTGTTGCGTGCCCTGGACGAGCCGTGCGGATTCGACGAGCTGTTCGCCCCCTGGACCGACCCGGCGGCCCGGATCGGCCTGGCGCTGGACCACCTCGCGGCCGGGTTCGACCTCGCGGAACCGGCGGCCGAGGCGCTGGCCGAGGTGGCCGCCGGTCCGGCGCCCGGCGCGTGGGGCAGCCGGCACCTGCTGCACCCGGTGCACCTGGGCGTCGACCCGGCGGTCACCGACGCGGTGACCGCGATGCGGGAGCGGGTGGCGCTGTCCGGCGACACCGACTGCGTGCTGGCGACCTCCAGCGTGCCGGGCGTCTCCGACGCCTGCTGGCGCGGCCCGGTGGCCCGCTACGTGTGGGACCTGACCGACCGGGCGGCCAGCCGCTGGGTCGTCCCGTTCGGCGCGTCCGGGCGCCCCGGGGACCCGCACTTCGCCGACCAACTGACCCACTGGGCCGCCGGGACGTTGATCCCGGTGCCCGCCGGCCCACTGACGGGAGACGAGACGACGTGATCCACCTGGAGCCGATCCCCGGCCTCGGCGAGCTGGCGCTGGAGCCGGTCCGCCCCGACCGGGACGCCGAACTGCTGCACGGCTGGGTGATCCGGCCCCGCAACCGGTTCTGGGGCATGGGCTCGCACACAGTCGACCAGGTACGCGAGATCTACGCGTTCGTCGACGGGCTGGACACCCACCACGCGTACCTGATCCGGCTCGACGGCGAGCCGATCGGGCTGTTCCAGACCTACCAGCCGGAGGCGGACCCGGTCGGCGAGCGGTATCCGGTGCGCCCCGGCGACGTGGGCGCGCACCTGCTGCTCGATCCGCCCCGGCGGTATCCGCGCGGCGTGACCAGCGCCGTCTTCCCGGCCCTGATGCGGTTCCTGCTGCGCGACCCGGCCGCGCGACGGATCGTGCTCGAACCGGACGTGCGAAACGACGCGATGCTGCGCCGGCTGCGGATCGAGGGCTTCACGCTCGGCGACGAGATCGACATGCCGGACAAGCGGGCCCGGCTGGCATTCCTGACCCGGGAACGGTTCGAGGCGGACCATCCGGCGCCGTGACCGGCGCGCCGGTCACGGCGCGGCGGCGCGCAGGCGAGCGGCCAGATCCCGCACCGCGGCGCCGTACGCCTGGTCGGACTCGGCCGGCCAGTGCCCCTTGATCGGCGGCGGGACGCTGTCCCCGGGCGGGGCGACCAGGCCGTCCGGATCCCGCAGCCGGCGGTCCACCGTGGCCGCCGGGCCGGTGATACCGGCCGGCTCGTCGGCGCGGTGCGGGGAGAAGATCCATCCGCCCACCGCGTCGGTGTCCCGCCACAGGTTGAGCCAGCGCCAGCCGACCCGGCCGCCGATGCCGCACAGCATCTCGTCGCCGACGTAGGCGGGGAACAGCCGGGCGTAGAGCCGGCGCAACGGGGAGCTGTAGGTGAGCAGCGCGACCCGCGCGCTGATCTCGGCGGGCAGTTGCAGGACGGTGGCGGCGACCAGCACCGAGCCGTGGCTGTACCCGGCGAGCAGCACGCCGTTGCCGCTCTGCACCAGGAACGTGATGCGCCGGGCCAGTTCCGGCACGGCCCGCTCGGCGTAGCAGGGCGGCGCGAACGGATGCGCGGACCGGGGCCAGAACGTCGCGAGGTCGAAGAGCACGCCGACGTGGCGCCGGAACCCGGGACTGCGGTAGGCGAAGACAGCGGCGACCACCACGGCGAGCACCGCCGCCGAGAGCGCCACACCGCCCACCTCGATGCCGAACATGACCAGTTCGGCCGGTACGTGCGTCCGGCGTTGCAGCGCCTCACCCGGGTCG
Source organism: Micromonospora echinospora (assembly GCF_014203425.1). NCBI lineage: Bacteria > Bacillati > Actinomycetota > Actinomycetes > Micromonosporales > Micromonosporaceae > Micromonospora > Micromonospora echinospora. The sequence goes on along the minus strand of NZ_JACHJC010000001.1, from coordinate 4,782,534 downwards.
GGGCGAAGCAACGCCATCGCGGTGGTCGCCGCGCCCGCCCCGGCCATGATCGCGAACAGGACCGCCAACGGCACCAGCAGGTCGGTGAACCGGGCCCGGACGATCGCCGCCCGGACCTGCCGCAGCCGGGGCGCCGCCTCGGCCGGTGGAGCCGGGAAGTCGCGCTCCACCACCGCCTGGGCGGCCCGTGTCCGGCCGCGCCGGGAGACCAGCGCCACCACGGCGGCGGCCACCAGCGTGACCAGCAACGCCCGGAAGAAGCCGTAGATCGCCCAGTCGTACGCGCGCGCCGGACCCGGCAGGGCGTCCGCCGGGGACCTGCCCCGGTCCAGCAGGTCGGCGGCGCGCTGGACCAGTTCGGCGGAGTACGCGACAGCGAGCCCACCCGCCGCCGCCGCGACCACGAGCGCGCCGAGTCCGTTGGGCGGCTGGTGACCGCGTGCCCGCAGGCGGTGCCAGAGCAGCACGACGCCCAGCGCGCCCAGCAGCACGGCGTGCGTCACCAGCAGCCAGGTCAGGATCGAGCCGTAACCGGGCAGGCCACCGTCGGCACGCCAGCGGGCGGGGGCGAACAGCAGGTGGCCGGCCACCGCGACGGTGAGGGCGATCGCGGTGGCGCGCAGCGCCCGGGCGATCCGGTCGCGTCGCGGGTCGCCGGGCGCCCGGTCGACGAGCGGCGGCACGCAGACCAGGACCACGCAGGCGAGCAGGACCGCGCCGGTCACCGCCAGCAGCGCCGCCACGGCGGGCGGGACGCCCTGCGCGGCCCGGGCGGCGAGGAGGCTGCCGTCGAGGGTGGCGAAGGCCGCCGCGATGTGGATCGAACGCAGCCGGCCCATCAGCGGCTCGGTGTCCCACTGCCCGATCGTGCTCAACGGTGGACCGGCGGACGCCCGCTCCGGCGCCCGGAACGCGGTGAACGAGCGGCCCGGCCGCCGGGCGCCCCACCAGAGCAGGCTCACCGCGGCGGACGGAACCAGCGCCAGCACCACGAGCCGCAGGCCCACCGGCCGGCCGCCCAGCCAGGACAGCCATTCGCGGTCGGACAGGCAGGCCGGGGAGGACAGGCACTGCCAGGCCACCAGGTCCAGCGCGACCCCGGCGCCGGCGAGCACGTACAGCGAGGTCAGGCTCAGCCCCAGCACCCGGCACAGCGCCCGTACCACCGCGCCGCCGAGCGCGTCGCCCGGACGCATCCACACGGCCACGTTGATCAGCATGAACGGAAACAGGAACAGCAGCGACAGGGTCCGCAGCGCGGTGCCGGAGGGCAGGTCGCTCCACCGGTACGCCTCCAGCGTCACGCCGCCCGTGCCGCGCTCGTCGGACAGGCCGGGACGGGGACGGTAGAAGCCGGCGCTGCGGTCGCCCGCCACCTGCCGTACCAGCGGCCGGTCCAGCACCTCGGCGGCGCCGGCCGAGGAGACGCCGTGCACCCGCAGCTCCACCACCTCGCCCGACGGGGCCTGCGCTCGCCCTGGTCCAGCCGTCATCGACCCTCCGCGCCGCCCTCGCCGCCTGCACGGCCCGCCCTCGGGCGGCGCAGCGTCCTACCCCGCCGGGCCGTCGGCAAACGCCGCGCGGATCCGGCGGGCGGCCGTTCGAAGCCGTGCCGTCCGGGTAACCGCCGCCGGACCGCCGAGGAAGGGAGCCGGGCATGACCGGCGCATCGCGTGACGGCCCTGCCGTGGCGACCCGGCTGCCGCCCGATAGGCGTCCGCCGACCGGGCGGCCATGATCCGGCTGGTCGACGGCGCGCCGCCGGGGGAGCACCGGCTCACCCTGCGCGCCGAGCGGCCCGGTCTCCGCGCGTACGTCTTCACGTTCGGTCCCTGACCCGACCCGAGGAGGACAGCCCGTGGCCGTCAAGACCCTGACGCCGACGCGTACCGGCACCGACATCCGCGAGTTCCGCGTCGACTTGCCGGAGGCGGACCTGCAGGACCTGCGGACCCGGCTCGCGGCCACCCGGTGGCCGGAGCGGCAGACAGTGGACGACCAGTCCCAGGGCGTGCCGCTGGAGACCAGCCAGGCGCTGGCCCGGTACTGGGCGACCGAGTACGACTGGCGCAAGGTCGAGGCGCGGCTCAACGCCCTGCCGAACTTCGTCACCGAGATCGACGGCCTGGACATCCACTTCATCCACGTCCGGTCCCGGCACGACGACGCGCTGCCGCTGATCGTCACCCACGGGTGGCCGGGGTCGGTGATCGAGCAGCTGAAGATCATCGGTCCGCTCACCGACCCGACCGCGCACGGCGGCCGCGCCTCGGACGCGTTCCACCTGGTCATCCCGTCGATGCCCGGCTACGGCTTCTCCGGCAAGCCGGACGGGCCCGGCTGGGACCCGCAGCACATCGCCCGCGCCTGGACCGAGCTGATGCGGCGGCTGGGCTACACCCGGTTCGTGGCCCAGGGCGGCGACTGGGGCGCGCTGATCACCGACATGCTCGGCGTGCAGGCGCCGCCGGAACTGGCCGGCATCCACACCAACATGCCCTGCGTGGTGCCGCCGGACATCGACGCGTTGCTGCAGCGCGGCATCACCGGCGTGAACAACCCCCTCGCGGAGTTGCCGGCCGGGCTCTCGGACGAGGAGCGGGCCGCCTGCGAGCGGATCGACTTCTTCTGGAAGCACTCCGCGTACGCGCTGATGATGACGACCCGTCCGGAGACGCTGACGGCGCTCGCCGACTCGCCGGCCGGGCTGGCGACGTTCATGCTCGACCACGACGCGGCCAGCCTGGACCTGATCTGCGCCGCCTTCGCCGGTCGCCCCGGCGGCCTGAGCCGCGACGACATCCTGGACAACGTCACGCTCTACTGGCTGACCAACACCGGCGTGTCCTCGGCCCGGCTGTACGCGCAGAACGCGCTGTCGTTCTTCGCCGCGAAGGGTGTGCAGGTGCCGGCCGCGGTGAGCCAGTTCCCGGAGGAGATCCTGCTCGCGCCGCGAAGCTGGGCGGAGCGGGCGTACCCGAACCTGATCCACTACAACCAGCTGGACCGGGGTGGGCACTTCGCCGCCTGGGAGCAGCCGGAGTTGTTCGCGCAGGAGATGCGGGCGGCCTTCCGGTCACTGCGCTGACCGACGACCGGACGCGGCCGGGTGGACGCCACCGGGCCGCGTCCGTACGCCCGGGTCAGACCTCGGTCAACCGGACCGCGTCGGCGATGACCAGGCCGGCGGCGGAGCTCCACCGGCTGACCGCCACCCGGTTGGCGTCCCCGGCCGGCAGCGTGAACGTGCCGAGCGAGCGCCACTGCCCGCCGGTCGCCCGCTGGTCGACGGTGACCGTCTTGTTGCCGGTGGTGGTGGCGACGATGTACGGCGTGGCCGCGTTGTAGCCCGCGTTCGCCGGCCACCACGCCTCGACCCGGTAGTTGCCGGTGCGCGGGACGTTGAACTTGTACCAGGCCGCGTCGCTCGCGGCGACCGGGTCCGCGTAGCGGTAGTCGGCGCCGTAGCGCTGCCCGGAGTACGTCGAGGTGCCCCAGTTGGCGCTGGCGGTGAACCGGCCCGCCGTGGCGTTGTCCACTATCGACGTCCAGCCGGTGCCGCCGCCGGCCATCTTGGCGGCCACGTCGGCGCGCATCGTGTTCAGGTCGATGAAGGACGGGTCGATCTTGCCGGTGGTGCTGGTCTCCCGGTGCCCGCGGGCGTAGCTGGAGTCCCGGCCGAGTCGCTTGAGCACGGCGGCGGTGGCGGCGATGCTCGCGTTGTACTGGGCGGTGGTCATCCGCTGGTCGACGCCGTTGTAGTCGATCTCCCACCCGATCATCAGGGTGTTGCCGTCGCCGACCGGGATCGGGCCGCTGCCGCCGCTGGTGCCGGCGTGGTTGCACCGGCCGGCCGAGATCACGTGGAACACGCCGTGGTAGTCCACGAGCGCCTGGCAGAGCGGGCCGGGCAGGTCGGACCGGCCGTTGATGCAGATGTTCAGCGCCGGGTGCGGGTTGGTGGCGCTGGACGTGGCCGCGGTGTGGTGCCACAGCACGCCGATCGGGTCGAACGAGCCGGAGCGCATCCGGTTGAGCCAGTCGCCCTCGACCACGACCTGCACGCCGGCGCCCCGCAGCACGTCCACCAGCCAGGGAATGGTGGCCATCACTGCTCCCGGAGCAGGTCGGCGAGGCACTCGGCCTTCGGCGCCGCGTGCGCCGCGCCGGGACGGACGGCCACGGTGACCGCGGCGGCCACCAGGGCGGGTACGCCGAGCAGACCTCGGCGTCGCAGACGGGGGGATCGTGACGTGGGCATGGCGCTCCTCGGGTGACGGCGCTTCACTGATCGACGCATGTGAGTGTTGGCACGCTATCCCGGCACCGGGTGCTTGTCGATACCCTTCAATGATCGTTTCCATTGTGAAAACTTTCGCCACGGCCATCTGTCGTCAACCGTCGATGCGTGGTAGAAATCCTGCCCAGGTCTCGCCGTCCGGCGGGGAATCCTTCACAGGAGGGGCGCCGATGAGAGCGATCACCACGGCCCTGACACTGCTCGCCGTGGTCGCGGCCGCGACCCTCCCGGCTCCGGCCGTCCCGGCCCGCGCCGGGACGACAGGCACCGCCGAGCCGGCCGTCGCGGCAGCGGTCGGCCCGCAGCCCGGCACCTTCACCGGCAAGGGCTTCGACACCTGCACCGCGCCGTCCCAGGCCGCGATGGACGCCTGGCTTGCCGCGTCGCCGTACCGCGCGGTCGGCGTCTACATCAGCGGCGGCAGCCGCACGTGCGCCCAGCCCAACCTGACCGCGACCTGGGTGGCCGACCAGACCCGCAAGGGCTGGCGGCTGATCCCGATCGAGCTGGGCTACCAGGCGCCGTGCGGCACCCGTACGCCGAAGATGTCCGCCGACCCGGCCACCGCCCGCGGGCAGGGCAGGACCGCGGCGGACAGCGCGGTCGCCGCGGCGGCGGCGCTCGGCATCGGCGCCGGCAGCACGCTCTACAACGACATCGAGCAGTACCCGACGAACGCCTCCTGCCGGGCCGCGGTGCTCTCCTTCCTCTCCGGCTGGGTCGAGCGCCTGCACACGCGCGGCTACCTCGCCGGCATGTACTCCAGCGGCTCGTCCGGTATCAAGGACGTCTGCGACGCCTACGACGACACCCGCTACCTGCGTCTGGACCAGATCTGGATCGCCTGGTGGAACGGCGTCGCGGACACCGACGGGGGCGCGTACTGCGCCGACGACCGGTACGCCGACCAGCAGCGCCTGCACCAGTACGCCGGGGACGTCACCGAGACGTGGGGCGGCGTGACCATGAAGATCGACCGCAACTACCTCGACGTCCGGGCCGGCACGGCGACGCCCGCGCCGTGGAGCGTGACAGTGGACAACGGCACCGCGGGCGGGTTCACCGCCGGCGCGGCGTGGGGCACCTCGGCGTACTCCGGGCAGCGGTACGGCGCCGACTACCGCTTCGCCACGCCGACGGCGGCGAGCGATGTCGCCTGGTACCGGGCGACCCTGCCGGTGACGGGCAGCTACGAGGTCTCGGTGTGGTACCCGGCCGACAGCGGCTACAACGACCGCACCCCGTACCTGGTGGTCACCACGACCGGAAACCGGACGGTGGCTGTCGACCAGCGCGCCGGCGGCGGACGCTGGGTCTCGCTCGGCGTGTTCACGCTCGCCGCCGGGACTGGCGACAAGGTCGGGGTCAGCCGCTGGAGCGCCGGGACCGGGTACGTGGTCGCCGACGCGGTCCGCATCACCCGGGTCTGAGCCGCGGGACGTGAGCCGGTCCCGCCGCGGCGGGACCGGCTCACCCGGGCCGGGTCAGTTCAGGTGCGCCAGCAGGGCGGTGGCCATGCCCTGCTCGCCCCGCGCGTTCGGGTGGAACGGCGCGGCGGAGTTCTGCGGCACCAGCCCCTCCACCCAGCGGGTGCCGCTGCTCTTGCACGCGTCCCGGCCGATCGACGGGGTGTAGACGTCGGCGTAGCTCGCCCCGCCCGCCGCCGCGGTGTCGGCGAGCATCGTGTTGAGCGCCTTCTGGACGCCACGCAGGTACGGCACGTCCTGGTAGGCGATCGGCACCACCGGCCAGCAGCCGTACCCGCTGTCGGGCAGGATCGCCGGGTAGCCGAGCACCACCACGCGCGCGTTCGGCGCGGCCTGGCGGACCGCCCGCAGCACCGCTGTCACCTTCGGCGCGGTGGCGGCGACCCGGGCCCGCAACTGGTCGGTGCCGCCCGCGGTGAACCGGTCCTTGCAGGGCGAGCCGAGGGGACTGCTCACGCTCGCCTCGGCGCAGTCGCCGATGATGCCGGAGAAGCCGATGTCGTTGCCGCCGATCTGGACTGTGACCAGCGTGGTGCCGGAGGTGACCGCGTTGACCTGCGGCGGCAGCGCGATCCCCAGCGCGCCGTCGCCGCCGTACAGGATGTCCTCGGTGGTGGCCCCGGAGCAGCTCACGTCGGCGAACGACGACGAGCCGGCGGACGCCGCGACCAGCGACGGGTAGTTGCGGTTGGAGCGCAGGCAGTTCAGGTCGACCTGGGTGGGCACGAGCGGGGCGGAGGTGTAGGAGTCGCCGAGCGCCACGTACCGCCCGGTGGGCGCGGCGGCGACGGCGGGTGCGGTGACCGCGAGCAGTACGCCGGCGGTGGCCGCGGCGACCGCGGCAAGTCGGGTGGCGGTCCGCATCAGCGGCAGGCGGGGACGGTTCATGGGGCCCTCCCGGAGGGGTCCTGGTGGTGGTGCTGGGATTCTGTCCACGCCTGTGACTTACGTCAATATAGACAGGGCTCATTAAAAGGTGTCCCGGGATGTGGTCCGGCGCCGCCCGGCGGGGGGTCGGGCATGCGGCTGCCGATGTTGCGTACGTCACACTTTTGGGCTGGCTCGGAGCCGGGTGCGGAGAGCGTGCCCACGGGTCGATTCGTTGCGGCGCAACGCTCCCCGGCGCCGTCATCCCTGGTGGGCGGGCCGGGGCCGGATTTGCGAAGGCACGCACCGGAGCCACCCCGGCACGGCTGGTAAACGACCGATCGAATGTCGGCGATCCTGGATTTGCAGCCGTCATTACGCTGCGAAGTGGTTGATCGCCGGAACCACGGACGACAGGTGGAAGAACCTCAGATGAGTGACAATCACCCTCCCTACGGAGGCTATCCGGACCCGAACGCCGGAGCGTGGGGCAACCAGCCCGACCCGAACGCCCCGTACGGCGCCCAGCCGGCCTCCGGCGCGCCCTACGGTTCGCCACCGGCGTCAGGTGCGCCCTACGGCTCGCCGCCGGCCTCCGGCGCGCCCTACGGATCACAGCCGGCCTCCGGCGCGCCGTACGGCGCCCAGCCCGCTTCCGGCGCGCCCTACGGATCACAGCCCGCCTCCGGCGCGCCGTACGGGGCGCCGCAGCCCGCGGTGTCGTACCCGGGGCAGGCCGGCTTCCCGCCGCCGGCCGCGCCCTACGCGCCCGGCACGCCGCAGGGCGGCGGCGGCAAGAGCAAGGGGCTGATCGTCGGCCTCGCCGCCGGCGCGGTCACGCTGACCCTGCTCTGCTGCGGCGGCGGCCTCGCCTACGTCGCCTTCAACGGCGACGAGGAGGACCCGAAGCCGGTGGCCTCGGGCAGCGCCACCCCCGGCCCGGACGGCAGCCCGTCCGCGACCCCCAGCGCTGACGGGCCGGAGTCGCCCGGGCCGGACGGCCCCGCCAACAACGACTCGATCACCGCGCGGTACGCCAGCGAGATGTCGGCGGTCTGCGACGGGGGAGCGATCCTCAACGCCGCCCCGTACACCGCGCCGGCGGGCTCGAAGGCGTACGTCTTCTCCAACTCCCCGGACCGGCCGACGTTCTGGTCGCAGAAGACGGTCAGCTCGGCCAAGCCCTACTACGCCAAGTCGGCGGACTTCGCCACCGTGTCGGTCATCGGCTGCCTCAAGATGGTCGAGGGCAGCGAGGGCACGCCGAAGAAGTGCCAGTACAAGAACAGCGAGGACAAGGTCGTCACCGTCGACTACATCTCCTCGCGGTACACGCTGACGTTCCACGCCGCCAAGACCGGCGAGAAGGTCGGTGACGGCGGCACGGTGACGGCCCCGGCCGCCCGCTGCCCGAGCTTCATCTCCTACAACAAGGTGACGATGAAGTCGTACGCGTCGCCGGACAGCGGCACCATCGAGGCCGCGCTGGACCGCTTCCTCAAGTGAGGAGACCCGGATCGGGGTGTGCGCGTCGGCTGACCCGCACACCCCGATCCGGCTTCCGGCGGGTCAGGTGGCCGGCAGCGGGCGGCCGTGCGCGTCCACACACTCGCGGGCGAAGAGCCGCAGCAGCTCCGGCAGGTGGAAGTGCTGGCCCGGATCGTCCGAGTCGACGGGCAGCAGCAGATTGTGCTGGACCAGGTGCTCCACCATCCGGTTGGCCTGCTGCCGGGGCAGGCGCAGGATCTCCACCGCGCTGGCCGGGGTGATGAACGAGCCGGCGCGGGCCAGCGCGCGCAGCGCCCGGCGGGCGTCGACGTCCAGCGCCTGGTAGCTGACCGAGAGGCTGCCGCGCACCGAGATGTCCCCGACGGCCAGCTCGGACAGCCGGTTCTCCTCGTCCTCCAGGTGCGCGGCGAAGCCGGGCAGGGCGACGTCGGGCTGGGTGACGAGCCGGCTGCCGACGATCCGCAGCGCCAGTGGCAGCCGGTCGCAGGCCGCGGCGATCCGGCCGAACACCTCCGGTTGCTCACGTACCCGGCGCTCACCGGCGATCGTGGCCAGCAGCTCCACCGCGTCGGCACGGTCGAGCGCGCCGAGCGTCAACCGCCAGCCGACGTCCAGGTCCAGCAGGCGCTGCCGGCTGTTGATCAGCACCAGGCTGCGGCCCGCCCCCGGCAGCAGCGGGCGCACCTGCTGCGCGCAGTCGACGTCGTCGATGATGAGCAGCAGCCGCCGGCCGGCGAGCGCGCACCGCAGCGCGGCGGAGCGCTCCCGGATGTCCTCGGACACGCCGGCCAGCGGTACACCCAGCTCGACGAGCAGCTCCCTGATCAGTTCCCCGCTGCCGCGGGGTGGCTCGTCGCTGCTGTCGAAGCTGACGAAGAGCTGACCGTCGGGAAAGAGGTCGGCCAGGTCGTACCCGCTGGACACGGAGAACGACGACTTGCCGACGCCCGGCGCGCCGGAGACGAGCACGACCCCGGCGTGCTCGTCGGTGCCGGCCGGGTCGGCGATCCCCTCGGCGATGGTGCGGAGCTGGCTGGCCGTGGTGTCCCGGCCGACCAGGGACGGCGGCTTCATCGGCAGGGCCTGCGGGCTCGGCGGCGGGCCGGGCGGCGCCGCGGGCCCGGCGCCGAGGGCCGCCGGCCAGCCGGACGGTGGCCGGACCTCGGCGGAGTCCCCGTCCAGCGCGGCCTGGAGGGCGCCCTGGAGGGTGGGACCGGGGTCGACGCCGAGCTCGTCGACGATGCCGCGCCGGGCCTGCTGGTACACGGCCAGCGCCTCGGCCACACGCCCCTCCAGCGTCAGCGCGGTCACCAGCTGCGCCTGCCAGCGTTCGTCGAGCGGCTCCTCGGCCACCATCCGGCGCAGCGACGGGATGACCCGGGCCGGCTGCCCCAGTCGCAGGCGCAGGTCGAACAGCTCGGTCGTGATCTCCCGGTGCTGCTCCCGCAGCGCCGTGACGTTCGCGCCCAGGTCGGTGCCCGGATCCGCCAGGTCCTCCAGCGGGTGCCCGCCCCACAGCTCGACCGCCCGGTCGAACAGCTCGGCGGCGGCCTCCGGCCGGTCCCCCCGCGCGGCCCGGCGGGCCTCGTCGGTGAGACGCCGGAACCGCAGCAGGTCCAGCTCGTCCTCGTCGACCCGCAGGTGGTAGCCGGTGCCGTCGTGGACCAGCCGGTCGGCCGAGTCGCCGCCGCGGTCCAGCGCCTGCCGCAGCCGGTGTACGTACGTCCGCAGGTTGCGTACCGCCGACGCGGGCGGCGAGTCCGGCCACAGGCCGTCGACCAGCCGGGAGGTGGCGACCGTGCGCCCCGGGCTCAGCAGCAGCACGGCGAGCAGGAGGCGGGGCTTGGTGCCGGTGAGCGTGACCGGGCGATCGTCCACGTGGAGGGCCAGCGGACCGAGGACACTGAATCGCATCGATGTATTCCCCCGCTCCGCAGTACCGTCCACAGTGTGGTGTACGGCTGGATTTCCCACCTTCGGCTGGGGAATACCTCGATCCCAGATGGTGCAAGTAGTCACCGAACGGTGTGTAATTCGTGACCCCGGGTGAGTTGCGCGGTCGCCCGGTGCGCCGCGTCGAGCACCGCCACCGCGTCCGCCACCCCGGCGCCCGCCGACCGGCCCGCGCGGACCAGCTCGGCGAAGTCCTCCGCCTGGCGCGCCAGGGCCGCGTACATGGTGGCGTCCCCGTCGGCCGGGTCGAGGAAGGTCAGCCGCTCGTGGTCCCGGGTGCCGAACACCTCCACCGTCGCCATGTCGCCGCCCCGGTGGTGCCGGCCGAGCGAGACCAGCGCGGTACCGCCGCCGGACAGGCCGAGCAACGCCTGCGCGCTGTCCACGTCCCGGCCGCGTACCGCCGGGTCGGTGACCGGACCGGCCGGCTGCGCGGCGACCCGGTCGATGTCCTGCCCGGTCAGCCACCGGATCTGGTCGAACTCGTGCACGCCCATGTCCACGAAGATCCCGCCGCTGCCGGTGCGGAACGCCGCCGCCGGCGGCTCGCCGTCCCACTGCGACGCGGCCACGAACAGGACCTCGCCGAGCGCGCCGCCGGCGATCCGCTCGCGCAGCCGGCGCAGCTGCGGGACGAACCGCCGCCAGTAGGCGACCTGGAACGGGATCCCGGCGGCGGCGGCCACCCGCCCCGCCTCCGCCGCCTCGGCCGGGTCGAGCCCGGCCGGCTTCTCGCACAGCACCGGCAGCCCGGCCTCGGCGGCGGCCGCGACCAGCTCGCCGTGCCGGCCGGTGGGCGCGGTCACCAGGAGACCGTCCGGCACGGCGTCCGCGAGCAGGTCCGCCACGCTCGGGTACGCGGGCAGCCCGGCCGCGGCGGCCTCCGCCCGTGCCGCCGGAACCGGGTCGACGACGTGCCGGATCCGGACCGTCCGGTGGTCGGCCAGGGCCCGCAGGTGGTGGCGGCCCATCCGGCCCGCTCCCACAAGTGCCAGCCGGAACTCATCGCTGCCTGTCATCGTCGGTTCCCTTCTTCTCGTCGGCGCCGTTCGTACGGTCGGGGCTCAGCCAGCCGGCCAGCGCGTCCACGACGGCCGGCGCGCCGGTGGCCAGGACCGCCAGCCCGTCGTGGCGCCACCGCCGGCTCACCCCGCCGGCGGCCTCGACCAGCGCGGTGCCGGCCGCGACGTCCCACGGCGCGGGGTCGAAGCTGACGAACGCGTCCAGTTCCCCCCGGGCCACCGCCGCCAGGTCGCAGACCGTGGAGCCGGAGTTGCGCAGGTCGGCGACGAGGGGCGCGACGCCGACGAGCGACTGGTACGCCCGCCGCCGCGGCCCGGGCGCGTTCGGCACCGCGAACGCCACCAGGGCGTGCCCCGGCGCGGCCTCCCGGTCGACGGTGACCGGGACGTCGCCGTCGAGCGCGCCGTCGCCGTCGAGCACCAGGCAGGCGCCGGTGGCCGGTTGCAGGATGGTGGCGGCGACCACCTGGCCGTCGCCGTCGTCGCAGCCGGTCGCCACCGCGATGCTCACCGCGTAGCGGCTCGCCCCGTGGCTGAAGTTCAGCGTGCCGTCGAGCGGGTCGACGATCCAGCGCAGGCCGGAGCAGCCGGCGCTGAGTCCGGACTCCTCGGCCAGGACGGCGTCCTGCGGCCGGTCGCGGGCGAGCAGGTCGAGGATGGCCCGTTCGCTGGCGTGGTCGGCGGTGGTCACCGGGTCCTGTGCCGCCCCGCCCTTGTGCATGGTCCGGAAGCCCTGGCTCCGCGCCTCGCGGATCGCGTCCGCCCCGGCCCGCGCGGCGCGCAGGCTCAGGTAGCGCAGGTCCCCGGGAGCGGCGCCGATGCTCATCGCGCCACCTGCGCTTCCGCCGGTGCGGCGACCCGCGCGTAGTGGCCGTCCACGAACAGCAGCGGCGGGGTCGGCCGGAGCAGGCCGGCGGAGCGGACCGCGCCGATCAGCACGGCGTGGTCACCGGCCGGGTCGGCGGAGACGGCCTCGCAGCCGAAGTACGCCACCCCGTCGGTCAGGCGCGGGCAGCCGGTCGCCCGCTCCGCGTCGTAGGTGACGCCGGTGAAGCCGTCGGCGCCGCTGGGCCGTCCCCGGCTGGCGAACCAGGCCGCCTCCGCGCGCTGGTCGTCGGCGAGCACTGTCACCGCGAAGCGCCCGGTACGCCGGACCGCGCCGAGCAGCCGGCAGTCCCGCCGCAGGCAGACCAGCAGCATCCGGGGCGACAGCGACACGGTGGTGAAGGAGTTCACCGTCATGCCCACCGGGCCGTCGGGTCCGACGGCCGTCGCCACCGCCACTCCGGTGGCGAACCGCCCGGCCACCGAACGGAACGCCCCTTCCTGCTCGTGTCCGTTTCCTGTCCCGGTCATCGTCGTTCTCCTCTCGTCGCGCTGCCGACCAGGTCGGCGGTCCGGCGTCGGTCGGTCTTGCCGTTGGCGTTCGTGGGAAGCGCGGCCACGTGGTGGATCCGGGCCGGCACCATGTAGCCGGGCAGCCGGTCCGCGCACCGGCGGGTCAACTCGGCGGTGATCCCGGCGGCGCCGGTGTAGACGGCTCGCAGGGCGACGTCGTCGCCCGCGCCGAACGCCAGCACCACCGCGTCCTGCACCCCCGGGTGGCCGCGCAGGACCATTTCGATCTCGCCGAGCTCGATCCGGTAGCCGCGCAGCTTGACCTGGTCGTCCAGGCGGCCGTGGTGCACGAGCGTGCCGTGCTCGCGGCGGACCCGGTCCCCGGTGCGGTAGTACCGGTGACCGGCGTACGTGACGAACCGGTCCTCGTCGTCGGCCGGGTCGAGGTAGCCGTCGAACCGCTGCGGCCCGTGCACGCACAGCTCGCCGTCGTCACCGCCGACGGTGCCGTCCTCGCCGCGCAGGATCGCGTCGAGCCCGGGGTGCGCGTCACCGATCGGCACGGTGCCGTTCGAGGTGGCCGGCCAGGCCGCCGGATCCGCCGGCAGCCGGTGACCGGTGCAGGTCACGGTCAGCTCGGTGGGCCCGTAGAGGTTCTCCACCCCGCTGCCCGGCGCCGCCGCGGCCCACGCCCGCGCCTGCTCCAGCGTCAGCGCCTCGCCGGCGAAGAGGCTGTGCCGCAGGCTCGGCATGGCGCCGGGAGAGAGCATCCGCATCCGGCGGGCCAGCGAGACCACCGAGGGCACCGAGAACCAGTGCGTGATCCGTCGTTCGTTGACGAACCGCACCGGCGTCAGCACCTCGTCGGGCTGCGGCACCACGAGCGTGGCGCCGCCGCCCCAGGCGACGAACAAGTCGAAGACGGACGGGTCGAAGGTCAGGTCGAAGGTCTGCGACAGCCGGTCGCCCGGGCCGACGGGGTAGCGGTCCCGGCAGTACGTGAGGAACGCGTCGACGTTGCGGTGCCGGATCGGCACGCCCTTGGGCCGCCCGGTCGACCCGGAGGTGAACAGCAGGTACGCCACGTCGTCCGGCGCCACCGGGGCGGTCGGCGGCGGGACGCCCGGTGCGCCGTCGAGGCGTACCGTCACGGCGCCGCCCGCGACCTGCGCCGCCGTCGCGGCGCCGGCGTCGTCGACCACCAGCGCGTCCACCCCCGCGTCCCGGCACAGCCGGGCGGTGCGGGCCGGCGGGAAGGCCGGGTTGAGCGGCACCACCACCGCTCCGGCGCGCAGCGCGGCCAGATAGCCGGCGTACGCGGGCAGGCTGCGGGCGGCCAGCAGGCCGACCGCGCGGGGGCGTCGGCCCACCTCGGCGTGGATCCGGCCGGCGAGGCCGTCGGCGAGGTCGCGCAGCCGGCGGTAGGTCACCGACTCCCCGCCGACCTCCAGCGCGACCGCCTCCGGCACCCGCGCCACGGTTCGCTCGAACCACTGGTAGAGACTCACGACGTTGCTCCCTTCGCTGTGCTGTCGTCGATCGGCGTCCCGCCGCCACCGGGCGCGGGACGCCCGTCAGGTCACCGCGCCGGCCAGCTCGTCGGCGTGGTCGGCGATGCCGGCGAGCATCGCTCCGGTTGCTCCACCGGCGATGCCGAACATGGCCGCCTCGGTGCGCAGCTGAGCCTCCCCGCCGTCGCGGAACGCGTCCGCGCCGCGCAGGCGCACCGCCTCGGCGGCGACCCGGTCCACGGTCTCGGCGGCGCTGACCTTCAGCAGCATCCCGGCGACCGCGGACGGGACGGCCGCCGGCGCGTCCAGCAGCGGCGCGCACAGCGCGTCGAGTTGGTGCACGGCGACCAGGCACCGGGCGTACCGCTCGCGGACCGCGGGGCGGTCCCACAGCGTGCCCGCCCCGGCCGGCCGCCGCCGCAGCCAGTCGCGCAGGCCCGTCAGCATCCGGTGGCACATCGCCCGGGCCCACAGCGCCCCGGCGACCCGTTCGACGCCGACCTGCCGGGCGAACCCGGCCAGCGCCCGGCCGGGGCGGCCCAGCACGGCGTCCGGGCCGAGCGCCACGCCGGCGAAGCGCAGGTGGCCCACGCCGGACCCGGCGAACGCCCGGCCGGCGGATCCGACTGTCACGCCGGGCGCGTCGGCCGGCACCAGCACCCAGCAGAAGCTGGTGAAGTGCCGCGCCTCGCGGTGCCGGGCCAGCACCAGCGCCGCGTCACAGCTCGTCGCGTTCGTGATCCAGTCCTTGCCCCCGTCCAGGACCGCGCCGTCGTCGCCCAGCTTCACCCGGGTCGCGGCGTCGAGCAGGTCCGAGCCCGACCCGGCGGCGTCGGTGACGGCCAGCGCCACCACGGTCTCGCCGCGCAGCATCCCGCGCCGCGCGCGCTCCGCCGGCCCGGTCGCGCCGGCCAGCAGCGGCAGCACCGTGGCGACCTGGACGCAGACCGACAGCGTCACGCCGAGCGGGCACCGGGCGTCCAGTTCGGTGAGCAGGGCCGACAGCCGCCGGGGGTCGGGCTGGACGCCGTCGCCGTAGAGCGCCTCGACGATCCCGGCGGCGCCCAGCGCGCGCCACACCGCACCCGGGTCGGTGGGGTCCACTCCGGACAGCGCGGCGCCCACCGGGGCGGCGTGGTCCCCGGCCGGCGTCGGTGTCGGTGTCGGCTCAGGCAAGACGCACCCCCGGGTCGCGCAGTGACAGCGCCCCGTTCGCCAGGCGCAGCCGGTCGTTCGCGTAGTTCAGCGAGGCCGAGCGCAGATCCCGGAACGTGCGCTCCAGCGCCAGCGGCGAGTCGGTCAGGTAGCCGTGGCGCAGGCCCGCCAGCTCGACCAGTTCGTGCGCGGCGGCGAAGGACTCCTCGGCCGCGCGGATCTTCAGCGTGTTGAGCAGCATCTGCACCGGCGCCGCCGACATGTCCGGCGCGTCGGTGACCACCGAGACGGTGTGCCGCAGCAGCGCGTGCGCCGCGTCCAGCCGGGCCCGGATCCCGGCCAGCCGCAGCAGCACCAGCTCGGAGGAGGGGGCGAACTGCCGCCGTCCCGCCTCGCTGCGGGCGTGCCGCAGCACCCGGGCGTACGCGCCGGCCGCCGCCCCGATCCAGGCCGCCGCCCAGCCGACGTGCGCCAGCGGCGCGAAGACAGTGGTGGCGATCTCCCGGAACCCGCCGTGTTCGCCGATCACCTGCCACTGCGGCACCGCGCCGCGCAGCCGCATCGGGACGCTGTGCGTGGCCCGCATGCCCAGCGGACGCCACCCGCCGGTCACCTCGACCTCCACCTGGTCCCGGTCGGCGTAGACCAGGTCCACCTGAGCCGCCGAGTCGGCACCCGGGGCGCGGGTGGTGATCAGGAAGGCGTCCGCGTACGGGCCGCCGGTGACGATCGGGGCCTGCCGGTCGACGCGCAGCATCTCGCCGTCGTGCTCCAGCGCCGACTCGGCGGTCAGCAGGTGACCGCCCTTGCCGGCCTCGGTGGTGACCGAGCCGAGATACCGCTCGCCCCGGGCCACCGACGGCAGCACCTCGGCGCGCAGCTTCTCCCCGCCGTACGCGGTGATCGCGGCGACCTGCTGGCAGTGCATGGCGAAGACCATCGCCACCGACATGTCCACCCGGCCCAGCGCCAGCGTGACGTCGACCAGGTCCGGCAGCGTTCCGCCGGCGCCGCCCTCGGCGACCGGGACCAGCAGCCCCAGCAGCCCGCTACGACGCATGGCGGCCAGCGCCTCGGTGGGGAAGGCCGCGGCCTCGTCGGCCTCCCGGGCGTGCTCCGCCGCGACGCCGGCGACGGTCTCGACGGCCGGGGCGTACCCGGCGACGGCCGTCATCGGGAACCACCGCCCACCGGCGTGCGCAGCTCCTCGACCACGCCCCACAGCCCGCCGGCGGTGGCGAACGTGGAGTCGACCAGCTTGTCGTCGGGCACAGCGACCCCGAACGTCTCCTCAATGGCGAAGAGCAGCTCGATCTCGCGCATGGAGTCCAGGCCGAGGTCGCGCAGCCGGGCGTCCTCGGTGATCTCGTCCGGGCCGGCGAACTTGAGGAACGGCCGGAGCAGCTCGGTGAATTCGGCGTTCATGACGTCACCTTTCTTCTCGTGGTTCGTCAGTGGCTCCCGGCGTGTCCACCGGGTGCCGTGTCAGGGTCAGCCGGGACGTCTCGACGACGTGGTCGCCGTCGCAGACGACCTCGGCCGGCGCCGGGTGGCCGAGGAAGGCCAGCAGGCTCGCCGAGAGCCCGTACGCCCCGACGTTCGGCACGGCGAGCACGTCGCCCGGCCGTACGTCGGGCAGGCTCGCGGCGCGGGCCCAGGTGTCCAGCGGAGTGCACAGCGGTCCGGCGACGATCGCGGCCTCGAGCGGCGCGCCGTCGCGGTCGTCAGCGGCGTGCAGGGTGGGCACGAGTGGCGGCAGCCGGCGCAGGCCGGACATCCCGCCGAGGTGGTTGATGCCGGACTCCAGCACCACCACCGGCGTGCCCTGCGACCGCTTGACGTCCAGCACCCGGGTCAGCAGCGTGCCGGCGGTGGCGGTGAGGAACCGTCCCGACTCGAAGGCCACCGTGGGCGCGCCGTCGCGCCAGCCGGGGAAGAGCCCGTCCAGGGCCGGGCCGACCCGGTCGGCGAGACCGGTCAGGTCCGCGTTGTGGCCGGGCCGGGCGAACGGCGCGCCGAAGCCGCCGCCGAGGTCGAGCAGGGTCAGGTCGATGTCGAGCAGGTCCCGCAGCCGCCGGGCGGTACGCGCCGCGGCGGTGAACTGGGCCACCAGCGATTCCACCGAGTCGACGTTGCTGCCGGTGTAGAGGTGGAACCCGCGGACCGGGGCCGACGGGCGGGAGCGGAACCGCTGCGGTTCCTGCTCGATCCAGTCGACGTCGGCGCCGAACTGGGACGCGACGCCGGTCATGGTGAGTCCCTGACCCGGGTTGGGCACCCGGTCGTTGACCCGCAGCAGGCACCGCAGTTCGACGCCGTGCGCGGCGGCGATCCGGTCGGCCTGGTCCAGGCCCTCGGGCGAGTCGACGGAGAACCAGCGGACACCGGCGCGCACCGCCTCGGCCACCTCGGCGTCGCGCTTGCCGGGTCCGGTGTAGAGCATGCGGTCGCCCGGCACGCCGGCCCGCAGCGCCGCGGCCAGCTCGCCCGGGGAGCAGATCTCCGCGTCGCAGCCGGCGGTGTGCAGCGCCGCCACCAGCGCCGGGTGCGGGTTGGCCTTGAGCGAGTAGAACAGCCGGCTCGGCGTGGGCAGCGCGGCGACCAGGGTTGCGTGGTTGGCGCGTACCCGGGCCAGGTCGTAGCGGTAGGCCGGGGTGTCGAAGGGCAGGTCAGCCATTGTGCTCACCCGCCAGCCGGGCCAGCGCCCGCCGGTCCACCTTGCCGTTGCCGGTGAGCGGCAGGTCGGGCAGCACGACGCAGCGCGCTGGCACCTTCATCTCCTCGAGCTGCTCCCGCAGCCGGCGCAGCACGTCGGCGGGGCTGAGCGCGGCCACCACGAACAGCGTCGCGCCGTCGTGGCCGTCGGCCGGCGGCAGCACCCCGGCCGCGTCCACGCCGTCGACCCGGTACGCGGCGGCCTCCACCTCGGTGGCGCTGACCCGGGTGCCCTTCTCCTTGTAGACGTCGTCGCGCCGGCCGGCGAAGTGGACGTACCCGTCGTCGTCCACGTGGCCGTGGTCGCCGGTGTGCAGCTGCGGGAAGAGCCCTTGTGCGCGCCGGAACCGCTGTGCGGTCAGCTCCGGCCGCCGCCAGTAGCCGGCCATCACGTGCGGGCCGCGTACCACCAGCTCGCCGGGGACGCCCGGTGGTTGACGCCGCCCCTCGGCGTCCACTGTGAAGATCTCGGTGCCGGGCAGCGCCCGCCCGCAGGCGCCGGGCCGGCGCAGGTCGGCGTCCGGCGGCATGATCGCCGCGCGTTTGCACTCGGTGAGACCGAACATCAGTTGGACGGCCAGGCCGGGCAGCAGCCGGCGCAGGCCGGCCAGCACCTCCGGCGGCATGGCGGCGCCGGTGTTCGTGAGCAGGCGCAGTGGCGGGCGCGGCGCGCCCGCCCGGCCGAGCAGCCGCAGCAGGTTGATCGCCAGCGACGGCACGCAGGGCAGCACCGTGGCGCCGGACTCGACAAGGCTCACCAGAAGGCGGCCACCGGTCTCCGCGCTGTCGCCCAGGCGCAGCCGGGCGCCGGCGACGGTGCTCAGGAAGATCTGGTAGAGGCCGTAGTCGAACGAGGGCGGCAGCAGGACGTGCACCACGTCGTCGGGCCGGTAGCGCAGCTCCGACTGGATCGCCCGGACCGCGAACGTGACCTGGGCGTGCGTGGAGACGACGGCCTTCGGCATGCCGGTGCTGCCGGAGGTGTAGATCAGGCAGACCGGGTCGACGGCCAGCGGGCCCGGCCCGGCCGGCGCGTCGCCGCCGGCCACGGCGGATGCCGCGCGCCGCAGCGCGGCGGCGTCGCACACCCGGACGCCACGGGCGTGGCACAGGTCGGTGAGAACCCGGTCGTCGGTGAGGACCAGGACCGGTTCCGCGTCGTCCAGCACGTGGGCGAGGGCGACCTCGGGGGCCGGCGTCCGGAGGACGACGAAGACCGCGCCGGTACGGGCGACCGCGTACAGCAGCGCCGGCAGTGTCGCGTCGGCGGGCAGCGCCACCAGCACCCGGTCGCCGCGCCGGACGCCCTGCCCGCGCAGCCAGCCAGCCAGGCGCAGGCTGTCGGCCCGCACCTGGCGGTACGTGCGCCCGACGGTCCCGTCCCCGACGGCGGGCGCGTCGGGGCGCGCGCCGGCGGTGCGGTCCAGCAGGTCGTGCAGGAGTTCGGTACTCATCGGGCACCTCCGGTGGCGGCGCCGAACATGGCGCACAGGGAGCCGACGTCGCGCAGGTCGGCCGCGGAGAGCGCGGTGGCCGGAACCTCGACGCCGAGCCGCCGCTCGACCCGGTCGATGACGTCGACCAGCCGGAACGAGTCGAAGCCGGGAAGCTCCCGGAGCACGTCGGTGGTGCGCAGCGTCGAGCCGTCCAGGTCCAGGGTGTCGCCCAGCGCGCCGAGCACCGCCGCGCGTACGCCGTCCCCGCCTGCCGGGTCCGGCGCGGCCGGCACGGCGTCGTGGCCGGGCATGGCGGCCGGTTCGGCGATCGACTCCAGCGCGGCGAGGTGGTCGGAGATCAGCGTGCCGAGCGCGTCCACCAGCTCCGGCGCGGCCGGCCGGCCCGCCTGGGCCCGCCGCAGCGCCACGTAGCTGCGCGTGGCGAGCTGCTGCCAGCGGGCTGCCTGCCCGGCCAGCGCGGCGACGGCCTCGGGCCGGACCGCGGCCAGCCAGCGTTCGTGCAGGTCGCGTGCGCGCGCCAGCAGCCAGACGTCGAGCACGAAGCGGTGCAGCCCGGCCACGGTGTCCAGGGCGGCGCCGGTGCGGTCCAGGTAGCGGGCGATCTCCGGGCGAGCCCGCCGGGCCCGGGCGGCGTTGCCGGCGAGCATGGCGGGTACGTCGATCGCCGGCGCCGGGTGTGCCGTCACCGCCAGCGTGTGCGCGCCCCCGGCCAGCGCCGCGTCGAACGCGGCGGTGGGCAGCCGCCACACGCCGGGACGCGCGGGGCCCCAGGCGGTGTCGTTCTGGTAGGCGTCGACCACTGTGACCTGATCCGGCCCGGCGTCGGTGACGAGGAAGCTGTGCCGCATGTGCTCGTGCCCGTGGTAGGGACACCACGGCAGGTCGTACGCGTCGGCCGTGACGTAGAGCGGCTGGCCCGGGGCGCACAGCCGGCGGACCTGCGGGCCGTCGAGCTGCATCCACCGGCCCTCGACCCGCAGGCCCAGCAGGTCTACCGCTTCGGCGGCCCGGTCGTCCGAGGTCGCCTCGACGGAGATCAGAGCGTCCTGATCCCGGGTGCGGAACCCGTACCGGGCGCCGAGGGCGAGGTGGCTGCCGGACCCGTTGGCGTAGTCGGCGAGCAGGGCGAAGCTCGTCTGGAGACAGTCCAGCGCGGTCGCGTGCAGACCGGTCAGGATCGGCGTCCACACCGGATCCGTGCTCGGCCGGTCCGGCGCGTTCGGGACGTGTGGGGACATGGGAGGCTCCTCGATGCGGATACGTGGGGGCGGGGCCGCCGGCGCGGGAGTTGCCGCGCCGGCGGCCGGTGAAGAAGGTCAGCTGTCGCCGCGGCCGTCCAGCCCGTTGGCCCAGGCGGCGAGCGCGTGCGCCTGCTCGGCCAGCGCGTGCTCGTCGGTGCCGATCGGGTCCTTGAAGAAGAACCCCAGCTCCTCGATCGGGCCGACGTGTCCGGCGCGGTGCGCCGCGGCGGTCAGCCGGGCCAGGTCGAGCACGAGCGGGGCGGCCAGCGTGGAGTCCACCCCGCTCCAGGTGAGCTGCATGGACATCCGGACGCCGAGGAAGCCCTCGAACGACACGTGGTCCCAGGCGGTCTTGTGGTCGCCGAGGTCCGGCACGTTGTCGATGTGCAGCGGGGCGGTGACGTCCTCACCGAGCAGCGCGGGCAGCACACCCGACTTCGAGCTGAGCTTGCTGCGGGCGTTGCGCGGGTCCTCCAGCGTCGCGCCGTCACCGCCGCCGAGCAGGTTCACCCCGGCCCAGGAGAGCACATGCAGGGCGCGGCTGGTGAACATCGGCGCCAGGGCGGTGCGCAGCAGCGTCTCCCCGGTCTTGCCGTCGGAGCCGGCGAACGGCACCCGCTCCCGCTGCGCCAGCATCTCCAGCGCGGGCAGCCGGGCCCCGGTGGACGGGGTGAAGTCGACGAAGCCGCAGCCGGCCCGGAACGCCGCGTACGCGACCACCGAGCTGGCCGGCAGCGCCTTGTCGTCCGGGTCGGCCAGGGCGCGGGTCAGCGCGTCCAGGTCGTCGTGCTCGGGCCGGTGGTCGGCCGGCGGCTCGGTCGAGGACACGTTGATGACGACGACCCGGGACAGCCCGTTGCGGGCGCGGAACTCCTCGATGTCGCCGGCCAGCCGCTCGACCACCTCGGCCAGCGGACCGGTCTCGGTACGCGCGTCGTAGCCGGTGCGCAGGTTCTGCTCGACCTCGGGCAGGCTGCCCCGTACGGCGGCCAGCACCGGCGCCGGGATGACGCCGGAGTCGACGAGCGACTCGGCCTTCTTCTCCAGCGGCGTGTCGACGATGTCGTGCCCGCCGACCACCAGGTCGGTCCAGCTCGCCAGCGGCGCGTCGCGCAGCATGCCGGTGTCGGTGACGCAGCCGGTCGAGTCGGCCATGCCGGCGCGCAGCGCCAGCAGACCGGTGATCGCCGTGGTGGCGACCGAACCGCGGGCGCCGTTGAGCCACACGCCGACGGGTGCGTCCGTGTCGGGGGACGGAGTCGAGGCGTGCGAGGTCTCGTGATGGGTGACGGTCACGGGAAGTTCCCTTCTCTGGTGCGCCGGCGATGGCGCGGATCAGCGGGCGAGCACCTTGGCGACGGCGGCGGCGACGTCGTGCATGTCCTGCTCGGTGCCGAGGAAGGTGCTGTGGTGCGTCTGGACGGTGTGTGCGGCGAGCCATTCGGTGTTCGGGTACGTCCGGTCCCGGTGGATCGCCGCGAAGCGTTCGGCCAGCGGCGCGAGCAGCGGCTTGGTCCACGGCTGCAGCAGCCGGCTGCGGTGCAGCGGCTCGTCGGTGCAGTAAAACCGCCGGCCCAGCTCTGCGGTGAGCGCGGCGGCCACCGCGGCGTTGTCCAGGCCGGCCGGCAGCTCGTCGAAGACGATCGTGCCCTCGTAGATCGAGATGCGGGTCTGCTCCGGCGCGGGTTGCAGCAGCCGTACGCCGTCGACGCCGTCGAGCAGGTCGGCGAGCAGCCGGTAGTTGTGGTTGCGCACGTCGTGCTGGTCGTCCAGGACGGCCAGTTGCGCG
The DNA here is from genome assembly GCF_014203425.1 of Micromonospora echinospora. Taxonomy (NCBI): domain Bacteria; kingdom Bacillati; phylum Actinomycetota; class Actinomycetes; order Micromonosporales; family Micromonosporaceae; genus Micromonospora; species Micromonospora echinospora. The sequence continues at coordinate 4,760,190 of NZ_JACHJC010000001.1, read as the reverse complement.
CAGGCCACGGCGGCGGAGAACTCGTCCAGGCAGAAGTTGGCCCCCTGCACGCCGGCGCTCTCCTCCAGGTCCAGTTCGCCCGGGGGCGTCCGGTCGCCGCGGTAGCGGCGCGAATCGGCCCGCAGCTCCTCGAGCACCGGCGCGAGCGTGTCGTCGTCGGTGACGACGGCCCCGCCCTCACCGCAGGTGAGGACCTTGCCGTGCTGGAAGCTGAAGCAGCCGAGCCGGCCGAGTGAGCCGGCCTGGCGGCCCTGCCAGGTGGCGCCGTGGGCCTGCGCGCAGTCCTCCACGACGGAGATGCCGCGCGGCCGGGTGACCGCGTCGAGCGCCGGCACGTCGGCCATGTTGGAGGCCCAGTGCACGGCGACCACGGCCCGCGGGTCCACGGACAGGTCGAGGTCGTCCGGCCCGACGCAGCCGGTGTCGCGGTCGACGTCGACGAGCACCGGAACCAGGCCGGCGCGCAGCGCGGCGGTGGCGGAGGCGGTCCAGGTCAGCGCCGGTACGAGCACTGTGTCGCCGTAGCCGAGGCCGAGTGATTCCAGGGCCACCACCAGGGCGCTGGACCCGTGGTCGACGGGTACGCAGTGGCGGGTGCCGACGTAGCGGGCGAAGTCGGCGGCGAAGCGGCGCTCGAACAGGACGCCGTCGCCGACGGACGGGCTGCTGATCGCCCACCGGCCGCCGGTCAGCACCGCGGTCAGGTTGGCGGCGGCGTCCGGCGCGGGGGTCGGCCAGCGTGGCCATGGGCGGTCCGGCGGGCGGACCGGCCGGCCGCCGTCCACGGCGAGCCGCCGGTCGATGGGGATGGAGGTCGTCATGCCTTCGACCTTGATGCTCGTCGATACATCAGCGGTACACACGCGATGTCCGGGGCGGGCGGCGCCGTGTATCGGCGTTGTATCCCGGTGGTCGACTCTCGGTGCATGAGCCGATCCGCATCGCCCGTGGGCGAACCGACCGAACCCCACGCCGTCACGCGCGGCGTCTCCGTGGTCATCCCGGTCAAGGACCGGGTGGCGGAGATGCGCCGCCAGCTGCGCAGCCTGCGCGACGCCGCCCCGAACTGCCCGGAGCCGGTGGAGGTGGTGGTCGTCGACGACTCGGCGCCCGCCGCGGCCGCCGCCCACCGCGCGGCCTGCGCCGAGTACGGCGCCCGCTACGTGCGCGGACCCCGGCACGTCGGGGCCAAACGTAACCTGGGCGTCCGGCACGCCCGCCACGACCTGGTGCTGTTCACCGACTCCGACTGCCGGGTGCCCGCCGACCTGATCACCCGGTACGCGGCCCGGCTGCGCGCCTCGGGCGACGAGGTCGCCGGCGTCACCGGCCCGGTGCTCGTGGAGCCCGGCGACAGCGCGTTCTTCCGCGTGATGCGCCGCTCCTACCTGCTGCTCGGCGACCTGACCCGGCCGCTGCACTACGAGCGCGTGTCCTGGGGCGCCGGGGCGAACATGGCCGTGAAGCGCGCGGTCTTCGAAGCGGTCGGCGGGTTCCCGGAGGATTCCCCGATGCCGCTGGGCGGGGAGGACCTGCACCTCGGGCTGCTCCTCACCGACGCCGGCTACGTGCTGCTCACCGACCCGGACGGCGTGGTCACCCACGACACCGGCGTCGCCGACACGTTCCGCGCGGTCGCCTACCGGTTCACCACGTACGGGCGCTCCGAGCAGTGGCTCTGCCTGGCCCACCCGCATCGGCGCCGGTTCGTGCTCAACACCGCCAGCACGCTCGCCGTGACCGCGCTGGCCGGGCTGCTGACCGCTCGGCGCAGCGGGGGACGCAGCCTGCTCGCGGTGCCGGCCGTCGCGGTCGCCGTGATCGCCGCGAAGACACCCGGCCGGCTCGGCGGTGACCGGGGACCGCGCGCGGTGGCCGAGTCGGCGGCCTGCGTGGCCATCGAGACGCTCTTCGACGGGGCCGCGTTCGTCACCTCGCTGCGGCTCGGCCGCCCGGACCTGCTCTTCACCGGCTTCCGCGCGCCGGACGAGGCGGACTACCAGCCGATCCCGCCGGTGGCGGCGCCGCCGGTGGCGGCCTGAGGGGGCGGCCGTGGCGACGACGCTGCCGCTGGCCCCCGGCCAGCAGATGATGTGGGAGTTCATGACCGCGCTCGACCCGGCCCACCCCGGCGCCGCCCGGCTCGTGGTGGTGGAGTTCCGCCGGTTGCGGGGCACGCTTCGGGTCGACGTGCTGCGGCAGGCGATGCAGGACGTGGTGGACCGGCACGACGCGCTGCGGATGCGGTTCGACCGCGTCGGCGTGGAGCCGGCGGTGCGGATCCTGCCGCATGTGGAGTCCCCGCTGGAGTACGTCGACCTGTCCGGCCTGCCGCCGGCCGAGCAACAGGCCCGCGTGGAGCGGATCGCGTACGCGCACCGCAACGACGCGTTCGACCCCGGCCGGGCGCCGCTGTGGCGGGCCGCGCTGGTCCGGCTCTCCGCGACCGAGCACGTGCTCGCGCTCTGCTTCTTCCACATGGTCTCCGACGGCTGGTCGTGCCGGGTCGTGGTGGAGGACCTGTGCCACGCGTACACGGCCCGACTCGGCGCGGCCGACCCGCAGCCGCCGCTCGGCGTGGACTTCACCGCGCTCGCCGCGCTCCAGGAGACGGAGCAGGCCGGGAACGGCGTCGACGCCGCCGCCCGGGCCGCGTACTGGCGGGACCGGCTGCGGCCGGTGGAGCCGTACCAGCTCTTCCCGGCGTCGCCACCGGCGCCGGACGTCGCGCTCAGCGCCGAGGTGGCCACCCGCTTCGCGTTCCCGGCCGAGGTCACCGCGCGGTTGCGCCCGGCCGCCCGGCGGGCCCGCACCAGCCCGTACGTGCTGCTGCTCGCCGCGTACCTGGTGCTGCTGGCGCGGCGGGCCGGACGGTCCCGGGTGGTGCTGGGCACCACGACGCTGGGCCGGGAGAGCCCGCTGTCCCGCCGGCTCGTCGGTCAGTTCACGAACAACGTCTACCTGCCGGTCACCGTCGAGCCGGACGCGCCGATGCGCGCGGTGGTCGAGGCCGCGCACGCCTCGCTGGCCGAGGCCGTCGCGCACGCCACCGCGTTCCACCGGGTGGCCCGGTCGGTCCGCCCCGACTTCCCGGCGATCCGGCCCTGGCCGGACAACCACCTGTTCGACGCCTGGTTCCAGTCCGCCGCGTCGGCGTCACCGGTGCTGCACTGCCCGGACCTGCTGGTGGAGCCGGTCGACATCACCGCCCGGCCCGCGCCCGGCACCCCGCCGCCGGTGGTCGCCGCCGACGTGCCGTCCGAGTGCCTGCCCGTCTGGGTGAAGCGGGGCTCACCGATCGTCGTGGTGGACGACGACCGGGCCGGGGGCGTGGTGATCCGCAACCGGGGCGTCTTCGGCGACGACCTCGTCCGCGGGCTGATCGACGACTACGTCGCTGTGGTGTCGGCACTCGTCACCACTCCCGACATGTCCCCGGGGCAGGTGCGCCTGCCTGACGGTGCGTGCTTCCTCGACCACGCGATCGGGTAGGAGAGGACCGGACCGCTCCCAGAGAGGTACGACGATATGACGGACACCTCGACGAACCAGCACACGACGGAGCCGCCCGCGCCGCCCGTGCCACGCGCGGCCGTACAGGCCCGCTGGTCGGTGGTGCTGCTCTTCGTCATCATGGGTCTGGCCATCGGCGGCTGGTCGGCCCGTGTGCCGGACGTCCGCGACGCGGTAGGGGTCGGCAACACCGGCTGGGGCCTGGCGAACATCGCCACGAACGCAGGGGAACTGGTCTCCCTGGTCGTGGTGGCGGTGCTGATCAGCCGGATCAACACCCGCCGGCTGGCGCTGGCCGGGGCGGCGCTGATCCTGCTCAACGCGCCGCTGCTGGCCGCGTCCACCACTGTGGTGGCGCTGGTCGGCGGGCTCGCGGTCTGGGGCTTCGCGGCGAATCTGCTGGCCACGCCGATGAACGCCCAGTCGGTCGAGGTGCAGAAGCGGTACGGGCGGCCCATCCTGTCCACGTTCCACGCGGGCTTCAGCATCGGCATGCTGGTCGGCGGCCTCTGCGGCACCGGCGCCGCGGCGATCGGGATGTCGCCGTCGGCGCAGATGGCCGTCACCAGTGTCCTGCTGGGCGCGCTGCTGGTCGGCACGCACCGCTGGCTGCCCGACACGCCCCGCCAGGAGACGAAGGACGGCGAGGCGCGGCGCCGGCTGCGTGACCGGTTCACCCCGCAACTGCTGCTGCTCGCGGTGATCGCCTTCCTGGCCTCGTTCATCGAGATGGCCGGCGCCCAGTGGAGCGCGCTGTACGCGACCGAGGTGGCCGGCGCCACGGCGGTGCTCGCCGCGGCCACGTACACCTGTCTCTCGCTGGCCGCGACCGTCGCCCGGCTGTTCGGCGACCGGCTGGCCGGCCGGGTCGGGCGGATCCGCTTCGTCCGGCTGTCCGCGCTCGTCGCGACCGTCGGCGTGGCGCTGCCGGTGGCGTACCCCCATCCGGCGGCGGTGATGGCCGGTTTCGGACTGCTCGGGTTCGGCCTGGCGTGCGTGACCCCGACGGTGCTCGGCTTCGCCGGTGAGCAGCCGGGCCTCACGTCCGGCGAGGGCGTCTCCGTGGTGGCGATGGGCCAGTGGCCGGGCGCGCTGCTCGCGGCGCCGGTGATCGGTCTGCTCGCCGGCGCGCTGGACCTGCGTACCGCGTTCGTGGTGGTGGCCGTGCTGGCGCTTGCCGTCGTGGCGTTGATCGGGCGGGTCCGGGCGGCGGCGCTGCCCGGCGAGAGCCCGGCCCCGCCCCGGCCGTGACGGCCGGGGCGGGGCCGGCGGTCAGAAGTCGTCGTCGAACGTGACGGAACCGGTCACCCCGACCTGGTACGCCGACACCCGCCGCTCGAAGAAGTTCGACAGCTCCTGCACGTCCTGCAACTCCATGAACGCGAACGGGTTGGCGCTGCCGTACATCGGGGCGATGCCGAGCACCGCCAGCCGGCGGTCGGCCACGTGCTGGAGGTACTCGCGCATGTCCGCGAGCGACATCCCGGGCACGCCCTGCCCCAGCAGGTCCGCGGCGAAGCTCACCTCACACTCCACCGCCTCGGCCAGCATCTCCTTCACCTGCCGCTCCATCTCGGCGTCGAACAGGTCCGGCTCCTCGGCGCGTACGGTCTCCACCACGTCGAACGCGAATGCCATGTGCATCGACTCGTCCCGGAACACCCAGTTGGTGCCGGAGGCCAGCCCGTTGAGCAGGCCCCGGGACCGCAGGAAGTAGACGTAGGCGAACGCGCCGTAGAAGAACAGGCCCTCGATGCAGGCGGCGAAGCAGATCAGGTTGAGCAGGAACGCCCGCCGGTCGTCGCGGGTCCGGAGTTCCCGCAGCTCGAAGATCGAGTCGATCCACTTGAAGCAGAACTCCGCCTTGCGGGCGATCGACGGGATGTTCTCCACCGCCGCGAACGCGGCGAACCGCTCCTTCTCGTCCGGCACGTACGTATCAAGCAGGTTCAGGTAGAACTGGACGTGCACCGCCTCCTCGAACAGCTGCCGGGACAGGTAGAGCCGGCCCTCCGGGGAGTTGACGTGCTGGTAGAGGTTGAGCACCAGGTTGTTGGCGACGATGGTGTCGCCGGTGGCGAAGAACGCCACGAGCCGCGACACCAGGTGCCGTTCGGCCGCCGACAGCTTCGCCAGGTCGGCCAGGTCCGAGTGCAGGTCCACCTCCTCGACCGTCCAGGTGTTCTTGATGGCGTCCTTGAACCGGTCGAAGAAGCGCGGGTAGCGCATCGGCCGCAGGGTCAGGTCCATGCCGGGGTCGAGCAGCATGTGCCGGGTCGGCGCGGTGGTGGTCACTGGCATGCCTCGCAGCTCTCGGGGTTCTCCAGGGAACAGGCCAGCGCCTCGTCGTCACTCACGGCGGAAACCACGCCGGAGACCGGGGCGAGCACCGGCGCGACGGTGGCCTGCTGGATGCGGGTGGCGGGACGGGATCGCAGGTAGTACGTGGTCTTCAGCCCGGCCTTCCAGGCGTACAGGTACATCGAGGAGAGCTTGCCGATGGTCGGCGCGCTCAGGAACAGGTTCAGCGACTGGGACTGGTCGACGAACGGCGCCCGCGCGGCGGCCAGGTCGATCAGCGCCCGCTGCGGCAGCTCCCAGGCGGTGCGGAACAGCTCCCGCACCGGCGCGGGCAGCTCGGTGACGCCCTGCACCGAGCCCTCGGCCCGCTTGATCCGGTCGCGGACCTGCGGCGTCCACAGCCCGCGCGCCTTCAGCTCCCGCACCAGGTACGTGTTGACCTGGAGGAACTCCCCGGACATGGTCTCGCGCTTGAACAGGTTGGACACCTGCGGCTCGACGCACTCGTAGCAGCCGGCGATGGAGGCGATGGTGGCGGTCGGCGCGATCGCCACCAGCAGCGAGTTGCGCAGCCCGTGCCCGGCGATCCGCTCGCGCAGCGCCGCCCACCGCCCGGTCTGCGCCGGCTCCGCGCCCCACAGGTCCGGGTGCAGGCCACCCTTGGCGGCCCGGGTCTGCGGGTACGCCGGATGCGGCCCGAACCGCTCGGCCAGCCCGGCGGAGGTCTCCAGCGCGGTCAGCAGGATCTCCTCCTGCACCCGGGTGGACAACTCCTTCGCCTCCGGCGAGTCGAACGGCAGGCGCAGCGTGAAGAACGCGTCCTGCAGGCCCATCAGCCCGAGCCCGACCGGCCGCCAGCGTGGGTTGGACGCCGCCGCCTGCTCGGCCGGGTAGTAGTTGATGTCGATCACCCGGTCGAGGAAGACCACTGCCGTGCGTACCGTCGCGCGCAGCCGCTCCCAGTCCACGCCGTCGGCGGTGACGTGGGCGCCGAGGTTCACCGAGCCGAGGTTGCACACGGCTGTCTCGGCGTCGTCGTTGACCTCCAGGATCTCCGTGCACAGGTTGGACAGGTGGATGACGTTGCCCGGCTCACCGGTCTGGTTGGACAGCCGGTTCGCGGCGTCCTTGAACGTCATCCAGCCGTTGCCGGTCTGCGCCAGCGTGCGCATCATCCGCCCGTACAGATCCCGGGCCCGTACCGTGCGCACCGCGTTCTTCTCGGCCGCCCGGTACGCGGCGTTGAACGCCTCCCCGTACAGGTCGGGCAGCTCCGGAGCGTCCGACGGGTCGATCAGCGACCACTCGGCGTCGGCCTCGACCCGGCGCATGAACTCGTCCGGGATCCAGTTGGCCAGGTTGAGGTTGTGGGTCCGGCGGGACTCCTCGCCGGTGTTGTCCCGCAGCTCCAGGAACTCCTCCACGTCCGGGTGCCACGGCTCCAGGTAGACGCAGGCCGCGCCCTTGCGCCGGCCGCCCTGGTTGACCGCGGCCACCCCGGCGTCGAGCGTCTTGAGGAACGGCACGATGCCGTTGGACCGCCCGTTGGTGCCCCGGATCAGCGCGCCCCGGCCGCGCACCCGCGACCAGGAGATGCCGATGCCGCCGGAGAACTTCGACAGCTTCGCCACCTGGTGGTACCGCTCGTAGATCGAGTCCAGCTCGTCGCGCGGCGAGTCGACCAGGAAGCAGGACGACATCTGGGTGTGCCGGGTGCCGGAGTTGAACAGCGTGGGGGAGCTGGGCAGATAGGCCAGGCTGGACATCAGCCGGTAGAAGCCGACCGCCTCGCCCGGGGTGCGGGACAGCCCGCAGGCCACCCGCAGCAGCCAGTACTGCGGCGTCTCCACCACCAGCCGCGACTGCGGGTGCCGCAGCAGATAGCGGTCCGCCACCGTCCGCAGCCCGAAGTACTCGAACCGGAGGTCACCGGCCGGGTCCACGGCGTCGTCGAGCTTGCGGGCGTGGCGCGAGACGAACGCGGCGGTCTCGTCGCCGATCAGCCCCAGCCCGTGCGCGTACGCGATCGACTGACTGAAGCTCGCCACCTGCTGCCCGCGTACCTCCTTGTCCACGTACGCGGCCAGCAGCCGCGCCGCGAGCTTCGAGTACTGCGGCTCCTCGCCGATCAGCTCCGCCGCGGTCTGGATCGACAACCGGTCCAGCTCCGCGGTGCTCGCCCCGTCGTAGAGGCCGCTGATCGTCTTCGTGGCCACCCGCAGCGGGTCCACCTCGTCCAGGTCCGCGACCCAGCGCTCGACCGCCCGGACGATCTTGTTGACGTCCACCGGCTCGGTGTCGCCGTCCCGCTTGCGTACCCGCATCGCCAGCCGGCGGGGCTCGGACCCGCCGGCGGTGGACGGGGGACGTTCCTGCACGACCGTCATGACCTCTCCTCGCTGTCACCGTCTGGAGACGGCGGGAGACGCCAACGGGCGCGGCGCACGGCCGGCCCGGCTGCTGGCGTCGGTCGTCCCGCGCGACCTCCGACCGCCGTACGCGGAGGCGCACGGCGCGCTGGCAGGTCTTCGGACTCGCGGGCACGACACGAGGTCGCCTACTGGCCGTCGCTTCCCAGGCCGGTGGCCCAGTGCTGTTGACGGCGGTCGTTCCCACTCACCGCTGCGGGGCAGTCCCGGACTTGCACCGGGTTCCCTCTTGCCTCGGCCCTGCCCGGGTGGGCTCGGCCGAACCAGCTGCGGCACCACCATATATGGCGGTGAGGGATGTCTGGCAACACCAGATGTCGTGTCGGCGTGTCGGATTGATCTCACCGTCCACAGTGCCCACCCCCGATTCCGGCGCGACCCGGCGGGCGCGATACTCGGCGGCATGGGGAATGCCGGGCGCCGCTGGGCGTGGATAGCGGTCCTGCTCGTCGGCGTCGGGCTTCACCTGCTGGTGCTGGAGACGCTGGCCGGCACCGGGACCGTCACGTTCGTTCCGACGCTCATCGTGCTCGGCGCGTCAGTCGCCCCGGCCACGTTCCTGGCCTTCGCCCAGGGGCGGCCCGGCCACCGCCGGGTGCCCGGCCCGGTCGTCGGCGTCGCCGCGTTCCTCGGTGGAGTGATCGGCGTCGTCGCCGCCGGCTGGCTGGAGTACGGCACGCTGCACCGGCTCGGAGTCCTGCCGATGGCGTTCGTCGGCCTGGCCGAGGAGGCCGCGAAGCTGATCGTGCCGGCCGGCATCCTGCTGCTCTGGCGGCGGCACCGGTCACCGGCGCAGGGCCTGGTGATCGGGGTGGCCTCCGGTGCCGGGTTCGCCGCGCTGGAGACGATGGGGTACGCGTTCGCCGCGTTCGTCGGGTCGCAGGGCAGCCTCGGCGCGGTCGAGCGGACGCTGCTGGTACGCGGTCTCACCGCGCCCGCCGCGCACCTGGCCTGGACCGGGCTGACCGCCGCCGCGTTGTTCACGTTCGCCGCCGCGCCCGGCGGCCGGAGACTGGCGGCGTTCCTGCTCACCTTTGCCGCCGCCGTCATGCTGCACACCTGCTGGGACACGTTCGGCACGCAGCCCGCCTACCTGTTCATCGGCGGCGTGTCGCTGGGCTGGGTGCTGCTGCGTCTGCACCTGGACCGCGAGCGGCCGGCCACCCCGCCCCGGGCGTCGGAGCATGATCCTCACCAGCTCGCCGAGGTGGCGGGGTCGGAGCCCTCCTGATGCCGCCACCCCGGCGTGCTGGAGTCGATCAAGCCGCCTGACCCGCCTCGTCGCGCCTCCGGCTCCGGCGCGTCTCAGCCGGCGGCCAGCCGGACGCCGAGCGCGACGAAGGCGACAGCGCAGAGCCGGTCGACCCGCCGCGACCAGCGGCTGTCGCCCCAGCGGCGGGCGAAGCGCCCCGCGCCCAGGCCGAGAGCCAGGTCCACGGTGAGCTGTACCGCGACGAACAGCGCGCCGAGCAGCATCAGTTGTGCCGCCACCGGGCCCGCGTCGGGCCGGACGAACTGCGGCAGGAACGCCACGCTGAACAGGATCATCTTCGGGTTGAGCAGGTTCGTGAGCAGTCCGCGCCGGAACGCCCGCGAGGCGCCGCCGTCCGGCCCACCGGCCGCTGGACCGGTCCGGCCCGTGCCGCGCAGCGCCCGCAGGCCCAGCACGATCAGGTACGCCGCACCCGCCCACCGGATCGCGGTGAACAGCACCGGGGACGCGGCGATCACGGTGGCGAGACCGGCCACCACGGCGGCGACGTGCACCGCCTCCCCGGCCGCGACCCCGAGCGCCGCCACAGCCCCGGCCCGCGCATCGTACCGGGTGGCGTTCGCCAGCACGAACATCATGTCCGGGCCGGGGGTGAGCATGAGCACCACGATCGCGGCCAGGTAACCCGCGAGCGTGGCCGCCGACAGTCCGAGCACGCCTCAGCCCTCCTCGACGCCGTCGAGCAGCGCCCGGCGCAGCGCCAGCCGGTGTTCGCGCCGGATCTGCGCCTCCCGGTAGCGCCGCCGGTCACCGTCGGTGCCGGGCAGCAGCGGCGGCACCGGCCGGGGCTGGCCCTCGTCGTCCACCGCCACCATCACCAGGTGCGCTGTGGCCACGTCCACCGGTGGCACCGCACGGTCCCAGCGGTCCGCGCTGACCTTCACCGCCACCTCCATCGAGCTGCGGCCGGCCCAGGTGATCCGGGCGTCCACGTGGACCACGTCACCGACGCGGACCGCGCGCAGGAAGGCCGTCTCGTCGATCGCGGCGGTGACGGCCGGTCCGTCGGAGTGACGGGCGGCGACCACCCCGGCGACCGAGTCGATCAGGTTGAGGATCCGGCCGCCGTGCACCGTACCCATCAGGTTGGTGTGGTGCTGGTCCATGATCTGCGACAGGGTCAGGTGCGAGGCCGACGGTGGTCGGCCGGTCAGGGTGATGGCGTCGGTCATCGTGCGGTTCCGTCCTACGCAGAAGCGGACCGCCGACCGGACGGGGTGTGCACGTCGAGGCACGCCGACGGCTCGCGCCCGGCGTGTCACCCGCCCGACCCACCCGCGAGGTCGACGGCAGCGCGCACCGGTGGTACGCGCGACGCGGGCAGGTCTTCGGACTCGCGGGCCTGACACGAGGTCGCCTACTGGCCGTCGCTTCCCAGGCCGGTGGCCCAGTGCTGTTGACGGCGGTCGTTCCCACTCACCGCTGCGGGGCAGTCCCGGACTTCCACCGGGTTCCCTCTTACGACACCCGGCCGTCGCCGACCGGGTGAACCAGCGCTCCCGGCAGCCTAACCCAGCCCCGACCCGCCCTCGCCGGGACCCGCGTTCCGCCCTGCGGCGCCGTGTCCCCGCCCGTCCCGCGCCAAGCGCGACCGCTCCCGCTCTATAGCAAGCCCGGAGATCTTGGAAGGAAAGCGCCCCTATGCTGTTCAGTCCCATGACATCTGTCAGCGTTGAAGTCCCGATACATGTGTCACGTGGTAGGGATCTTGGGTCGGGTGGTATGTGCTGCCGGGCATGGCTTCTCGGCGGCATGTGATGAACCTGCTGGACGCGCAGCTGGCGGCGGGGGTTCGGGTGAACGCGGCCGAGTTCGCGCGTGAGCACGGGGTGTCGGTGCGCACGGTGTACCGGCACCGCGCACGTATCCGGGCCGAGGGTCAGTGGCAGGAACGATCCCGGCGTCCGCGTAGCAGTCCGCGGGTCACGCCGCCGGAGGTGGACGCGTGGATCTGCAAACTGCGCGCTGAACTCGGCCCGGACAACGGGGCGGACTTCATCCGAGACGCGTTGGACGATGTGCGCCGGCGCACCGACGCGTCCTGGTCGGTGCCGTCACGCTCGACGGTCAACCGGGTGCTGGCCCGACATGACCTGCTCGTGGCTACTCCGGCTAAACGACCGCGTAGTTCGTGGCGGCGTTTCAGCTATGCCCGGCCCCGCGACTGCTATCAGATCGACGCCACCGAAGTGAAACTCGCCGACGGCCGCACTGTCGTCGTCTTCGACGTCCTGGACGACTGCACCCGCACCCTGGTCGCCTGCCACGCCGCCGCCGCGGAGACCGCCCGAGCCGCGATCACCGCGATCAGACAGGCGTTCACCGCCTACGGCGTGCCGGCCATCGTGCTCAGCGACAACGGCATCGCGTTCACCAGCCGCCGGACCCGACCCGGATCAATCTCCACCTTCGTGCAGACCCTGATCGACCACGGCGCCCGCCCGATCAACTCCAGCCCCTACCACCCACAAACCTGCGGCAAGGTCGAACGCCACCACCAAACCCTCAAGAAATGGCTGAGCACCCAACCCCCACCGCAGACCCTCACCGCCCTGCAAGCACTCCTGGACACCTACCGCCGCTACTACAACACCCAACGCCGCCACAGCGCCCTACCCCGCCGCACCACACCCGCCCACGCCTGGACCCACGCACCCACCCTCGGCGGACCCACCAGCACACCCCTGCAAACCGACGCCACCCTGCACCACTGCCCCGTGGCCAGCAACGGCGCCATCGCCGTCGCCGGACACCGCACCAGCGTCGGCACCACCCACGCCGGCACCACCGTCACCGCCATCCGCGACAACAACCACGTCACCATCTACCACCCCGACGGCCAACCCATCGGCTACCTCCACCTCAACCCCGACAAGAACTACATCCCCCTCACCCCCACCCCCATGACCCACAACCCCTGACACATCTATCGGGACTTCCCGTTGACACATGTCCCGGGACATGACAGCCCCCTATGAGGGCCGTTTCGTACCAAGATCTCCGGGCGGACCCGCGTAGCGGGTGACGGGTCAGGAAGGGCGGCGACGTCGGAGCAGCAGCGTGGTCACGGCGGCTGCTGCCACCGCGGCGACCGCTCCGCCGGCCAGGAGCCCCACCGGCAGACCGCCGTCGTCGGCGCCCGCCGAGGCGTCGGCGCCCGCCGCAGAGGCGTCCGCACCTGTCGAAGCGTCCGCCGGAGCCGAAGCGGAAGCGCCCGCCGAAGCGTCGGCGGTCGGTGACGGGACGGCCGCCGGGGGAGCGGCCGGGTCGGCGACAGTGAAGCGGTACGAGCCCTGGACCGGGTGGCCGTCGCGGGAGACCACCCGGTAGGCGACCGTGTAGGTGCCGTTGCCCAGCGGCTCCTCGATCGTCACCGTGCCCGTCGCGCCGTCCACGGCGGGTGCGCCGGCGGGCACCGGACGCTCGGCGGCGTCGCGCAGCGTGATGGTGGTGAAGGCCGGGTTGAGCCGTTGCATGAACCGCAGCGTCACCTGCGTCGGCGCGGTGGTGAGCCGGGCGTCGCGCGCCGGTGTGGCCTCCTGCAGCGAGTTGTGCGCCGCGGCGGGCGTGGCCGGGACCAGCAGCAGCGCCGCGGTGAACAGTGCGGCGAGGAGTGCGGAGACGGTACGGGTACGCATGACGCGCCTTCCTGGTAGTGGTCAGCGTCGTGGTCAGCCGAGCAGCTGCTGGCCGATCCAGCCGCCCTCGGGGCAGCCGGGCGGTACGGCGAACACGGCGGAGCCGATCGGGGTGGTCCACTCGTTGAGCAGGTCCTGTTCGGCCAGCCGCCGCTGGATGGGCAGGAACTGACGGGCGATGTCGGCCTGGTACGCGGCGAAGACGAGCCCGCTGTCGGCGTGTCCCTCGGCGGTCGGCGCGCCGTCGTAGTTGTAGGGCCGGCGCAGGATCTTCTGCCGGTCGTCGGTGACGCGGGCCCGGGTCAGGTGCGAGAAGTCGGGGATCACGGTGAGCCCGTCCGGCCCGAGCGCGGCGAAGTCCGGCTCGTCGTGCTCCGCCTGGCCGGTCAGCGGCGCGCCGGTGTCGAGGCGCCGGCCCACCGCGAGTTCCCGGTCGGCGCGGCCCAGCAGGTCCCAGGTCTCCAGGTTCATGCTGATCCGGCGTACCACCAGGGTGGTGGAGTCGCGCAGCCAGTCCGGTCCGTCGGTCACCCAGACGGCGGTGTCGGCGGGTGCGCCGGGCTTCGGGTTGGCGGTGCCGTCGAGCTGGCCGAACAGGTTGCGCTGGGTGCGCCCCGGCTCGGCGCCGGCGGCCCGGCGGAAGCCCTGCTGCACCCAGCGGACGGTGGCGAACGGGCGGCCGTCCTTGGTCAGGACCCGCTGGGCGTGGGAGACGGTGAGCGGGTCGTCGGCGCAGATCTGCAGCAGCAGGTCCCCGCCGGACCAGCGCGGCTGCAACCGGTCGATGCGCAACGCCGGCAGGTCGGCCACCGACGCGGGCCGCCGGTCGTCGAGCCCGGCGGCGGTGTAGAGCCCGGGGCCGAAACCGAACGTGACCGTCAGCCGGGCCGGGAGCAGGCCCAGTTCCGGTTCGGTGTCGGCGAGCGCCGGGCGGCCCTGGGTGAGCCGGGCGGCGTCGTCGGAGAGCAGCCGCAGCATCCGCCCGAGCGCGGCCCGGTCGGTGCCCGGGCGCAGCGTGAACGCGACGAACGCGGCGTGTGCCTGCGGCTCGGTGGTGACACCCGACTGGCGCGCGCCGTGGAACGGCTCGACAGCGCTGCCGACGTGGGCCACCGGAACGGGTTCGGCTGCGCGTACCCCGGGATCGCCGGAACGGGCGGCGGCGAGCGCGCCGGCGCCTGCCAGTGCGCCCCCGGCGGCGACCGCGCCGCCGGTGAGCAGGCCGCGCCGGCTCATCCGGCGGGCGGGTGCGGTGGTCTCGGTCATGACGCTCCAGTGGCGCCGTGTCCGGGCGCGTACGACTCCTGGGCGCCGGTGAACGGCTTCGCCACGGCGGTGAACGTCTGGGTGCGGCCGTCGGCGAAGGTGAGCGTGATGTCGAGCTGGTCACCGGGGCGCACCGGCCGGGTCAGGTCCATCAGCATGAGGTGGTCGCCGCCGGGCTCCAGAGCGGCCTGGGAGCGGGCCTTGACCACGACGCCGCCCTGCTTGGCCTGCATGACCATCTTCCCGTCCTTCATCGCCATCTCGTGCAGCTCGGCCCGGGAGACGTCGGTGCTCACGCCGGTGATCGTGACGTCGGTGTCGCTGTCGTTGACGAGCGTGCCGAAGGCGGCGGTCATGCCCTTGTCGGCGGCCTTCACCCACGGGTCGCGGATCGTGAGCACGCCCGCCGCCGCGCTCGCCGGGGCCGAGGCAGGCGCCGACGCCGACGGCGTGGCCGTGGGCGTGGCGTCGGCGGAGCCGCAGGCGGCGACGGACGCGGCCAGCACGGCGGCGCCGATCAGGGCCGCCGGGCGCAGGAACCGGCGGCTGGTGGTGCTGGGCATGACGTCGTCCCCTCGAAGATCCGGTGTTCGTACCGTTGGTCGGGGCGGAACAGCGGATAGTTCCGGCCCGGGGAGTAGGTCGTGTCACACGCCGTCCGGGATCACGGCGGCCGGGACCGGGGCGCGCGCGGAAGGCATAATGGTTCCGGGTGTCACGTGGCGCGCCGGGCGCGGCCGTGGCCGGAGAGGGCGCCCGGACGAGGGAGGGCGGACGGTGACCCAGGCGACGACCGGGGCGACCCGCAACACCCGCCAGCGCGCCGAGGTGCTGGCGCTGCTACGGGAGCTGGACGGCTTCCACAGCGCGCAGCAGCTGCACCAGATGCTCGTGCAGCGGCAGGCGAAGGTGGGCCTGACAACTGTCTACCGGACGTTGCAGCTGCTGGTGGAGAACGGCGAGATCGACTCGGCGCGGCTGCCCGGCGGCGAGCACCTGTACCGGCGGTGCAGCCAGAGCCGCCATCACCACCACCTGGTCTGCCGCCGCTGCGGCCGGGCCGTGGAGGTGGCCGGGCCGGCCGTGGAGCGCTGGGCCGATCAGGTCGCCGCCCAGCACGGCTTCACCGACGTCGGGCACACGCTGGAAATCTTCGGCACCTGCGACCGCTGCGCCGCCTGACCCGCATCGGGCGAACACGGTTTCCGTTATCAAACACGCGTCTCGCCCCGCCGACAGCAGCGCCGGCGCACGCGAAACGGCGGACGGACCCGAAGGCCCGCCCGCCGCCCCGCAGTGAAACGTGTCAGCGCAGGTGCGCCTCGATCGCCTCGATGACCCGGGGTCGCAGCTCGGCGGCGCGGACCACCGCGTCGACCGAGCCGACCTCGACCGCCCGCTGGATGCTGTGCACCCGGTCGAACTCGGCGGCCACCTCGCCCAGCTTCTCCGCCCGCACCGACGCGCGCAGCTCGTCCAGCTCCGCGCTGAGCGTGGCCCGCCCGGTGCCGGTGGCGGACGCGACCCGGCCCTCCAGCTCGCGTACCCGGGGATCGGCTGCGGTGCGGGCGGCGACCTCACCGGCGAACACCACGGCGGCGGCCGGCGCGCCGCCCAGCACCGAGGCGTACGACCCCTCGATCGCCAGCACTGTCATGTCCGGGTTGAGCGCCTTGGAGAACACCACGAACGCGCCGCCGTGATAGCGCGAGATCACGCAGAACACGATCGGGCCCTGGAAGTTGACGATCGCCCGGCCGATCTCCGCGCCGTACTCCAGTTGCAGCTTGCGCATCGACTCCGGTGAGCCGTCGAAGCCGGACAGGTTCGCCAGCACGACCAGCGGCCGGTTGCCGCTGGCCGCGTTGATCGCCCGCGCGGCCTTCTTCGACGAGCGCGGGAACAGCGTGCCCGCGGTGTAGGTGTCCGGGCCGTCGGTGGGCGGGAAGCCGTGCCGCGGCACCGACCGGGACTCGATGCCGAGCAGGCACACCGGGATGCCGCCGAGGTGCACGTCCTGCACCACAGCCGTCTCCGCGTCGGCCATGCCCGCCCACCGCTCCAGCACCGGGTGGTCCTGGTCCGCGAGGGCCCGCATCACGGTACGGATGTCGAACGGCTTCTTGCGGTCCGGGTTCGCGATGGCGGAGAAGATCTCGCCCACCGTTGCGAAGTCGCTGCCGGCCACCGCGTGCGGGTAGCCGCAGATGTCCCGGTCCACCGGGTCCATGGTGACCGCCCGGCGCGGCGCGTGCTCGCCCGGCACGACGTACGTGTGGTCGTAGTGCGCCATCAGCACGTCCCGCGCGCCCGGCAGGTCCGGCGCCCAGTACTGCGCCTGCCCGTTCGGGCCCATCACCCGGTCGTAGCCGCCGATGCCGAAGTTGTCCTCGGCGGACACGCCGCCGGAGAAGTCGAGCGACTGCTTGCCGGTGAGCACCATTGCCGAGTCGGGCGTCATGACCAGCACGCCCTTGGTGTGCATGAGCATCGTCGCCTCGGCGTTCCAGTACGGCTGGGCGCCGACGTTGATGCCCGCGACCACGATGTTGATCTCGCCGCCGTCCTGGGTGAACTCGACGATCCGCTTCAGCGCCGCGGCGACCCAGTCCATGTTCTCGGTGCCGGAGGTCATCGAGATGCGGGCGCCGGCGCTCAGCGCGTACCACTCCAGCGGCACGCCCATCCGCTGCGCCAGGTCCAGCGCGGCGATCACCCGCCGGCACTCCGGCTCGGACAGCGCGCCCAGCGACTTGGTCGGGTCCCCGAGCAGCACCACCCGGGTCACGCCCTGCGGGTGCCGGGGCGTCGGGGTGGTGACCACGCCGGCCACGATGGCCGCGCTGTTGCGGCCCTTCGGCCGGTCCACCGGCACCAACCGGTGGTCGGCGTCCAGGTCGTGCTCGACGAATTCGCCCAGCAGCCCGGTCAGCTCGTACGGGTAGACGGTGTTGCGGCTGGCCGCCCGCAGCACCTTCAGCCGGTACTCGTCCAGCGGCTCGACCGGCTCGCTCGGCGGCTCACCCATGTCGAGCCGGGCGCGCCCGGTGACGTCGAAGGTGATCCGCACGCCGACCTTGGTCAGCTCGCCGGTACGGCGGTCGCGCTGGCGCGCGATGAACAGGATCTCCTCCAGCTCCGCGCCGACAGTGGTGGGGCGTACCCGCCCGGCGATCAGCTCCATCTCCTCGCGGGTCAGCTCGCTCGGCGGCCACACGTAGATGACGATCCGGTTGGTCGGGAACCGTGCCTTCGACGGCCGCCGCGACTGCGCCCGCCGGATCGAGTCGATGCAGGCCGCCACCGTGTCCTCGGTGGTCGGCAGCGAGACCAGGCGGCCGTCCTGCTCGCGCAGCCCGGTCAGGTCGCGTACCTGCGCGAACGCGACCAGCCGCTGGTCGGACGGGTTCTGCCGGGCCACCGCCTGGAACAGGTAGACCTCCTCGTCCAGCGACGGCAGGCGGGTCAGGTCGAACTCGCGCAGCCGTTCCAGCTGCATCCGCTGCGCGATGTACGGGTGCAGGCCGCGGATCAGGCGCTCCTCGGCCATCCCGTCCTCGCCGGGACGGAACGTGAAGTGGTGGTGCATCACCGCGCCGCCGCGCCCGGCGACGGTGGTGGTGATCCGGCGTACCCCCGCCGGCAGCGGGTGCGCGTTCAGCACGTCGAGCAGCGCGGCGGCGGTGGCGTCGAAGTCCTCGGGCTGGTTCTCCCAGGACAGGTAGACGTCCGCGTCGACGGCGTCGCGGTCCCCGGCCACCTCGGCCAGCCCGCGCAGCGCGTCGCCGAGCGCGTCGAACCGCACCGCGGCGGACACGACGCTCGACCCGTCCCGCCCGGCCACCACGAACGTGCAGCCACCGGCGGTACGGGTGCTGACCTCGTTGAGCGCCTTGTTGCCGTAGTACCGGCGGGTCAGCACCTCCAGCATCGTCGCGTTGTCCAGGTCGTCGCGAACCAGGCGCTGCCCGAGCAGCCGGACCAGCGGCTCGGTGCTGCGTACCATCTCGGCGACCCGCTCGGCGCGGTCCGGCGCGTCCGGGTGCGCGTCGAGGTGCCGCAGGTTCGCGCGGACCCGCGCGTAGACCCGGGCCCGGTTGCGGCGCAGCAGCGGCTGGGCGAACCAGGCGAACACCACGCCCCGGGCCAGGTCGGCGACGACCGGGAAGCGCACCTGGGTGGCCGCGACGAGGCGCTCCAGGGTGAGGCCGGCGGGCTCGCGCAGCGCCTCGTCCGGCGGCGGCTCGCGCAGCCACGAGCGCAGCAGCGCGGCGATCACCGTGGCGTCCGCGGCGGCCCGCTGCTGGGCCAGGAAGATCCGGAAGACCGCGGCCTCCAGTTCGGGGGAGCGGTCCAGCTCGGTGACGCCGTAGTGGGCGAGCGCCTTCGCCAGCCGGGCCTGGAACGACTCCGGGGAACCGGCCCGCTCGACGTCGAGGCTCTGCAGGTAGGTGTGGAAGTACTCGCGGGCGCTGTGCACGTGCCCGGCCGGCCCGTCGTCGCCGGGGCGGTTGCGGCTCAGCTCGGCCAGGTCGGCGAAGACGCCGACCAGCTCCAGCTCCTCGGCCAGCGGCCGGTGTCCCGCCTCGGTGGCGGAGCGCCGCGCGTCCAGGTAGTCGTCGAGCACCCGGCGCTCGTCGTGCGGGTCGACGTCGTAGCCGAGCAGCAGCGCGCACAGGTCCTCCTGGCCGCGCTCGGCCCGGGACCGCGCCGGCACGTCCGCCGGGGGCACGGGCAGGTCCAGCTCGACGGCGGGACCCGCCGGGTCGTCGGCCGCCTCGGCGCCGGACTCCGCGAGCGGCTCCAGGCGCAGCAGCGGCGCGCCCGCCTCCACCTGGGTGCCGACCTGCACCGACGACTCCTTGAGGCGGGCCCGGAACGGCGCGCGCAGCACCGTCTCCATCTTCATCGCCTCCAGCACCAGCACCGGCGCGCCGGCCTCGACCTCCGCGCCGACCTGAAGCGGCGTGGCGACCACCAGCGCCGGCATGGGGGAGCGCACCACGCCGCCCTCGTCGCGGCTGATCCGGTGCGTCACGCCGTCCACCTCGACCAGGTGCACCGGGCCGTGGGTGTCGGTGAGCAGGCGGAACCGGGCGCCGTTGACGGCGATCTGGCCGGTGTGCCGGTCGAAGCGGTCCAGCTCGACGTCGGCGGTGCGCACGTCGCCTGCGGCCTCGACGCCGACCCGGAACCGGTGTGCGCCGACCCGGGCCACCCGCATCCGGTAGGTCACGCCGCGCAGCTTCAGGTCCAGCGGCCGGCCGCTGCGGTGCTGCACCTGCGGGCGTCCACCGGCAGCGGTGGACAGCAGCCGCTGCCGTTCGGCGGTCTCGTCCTCCTCGTACGCCTCGATCGCGGCGGCGGCGAGCGCGACGGCGGAGTGCCGGTGCGTGATCAGCCGGCCCTCGCCGCGTACCCGGTCGATCCAGCCGGTGTCCGCGCTGGCGTCGATGACCTCGGGCTGGTCGAGCAGGTCGAGCACGAAGCTCTTGTTCGTGGCGCCGCCGGCGATGACCACTGTGGTGTTCGCCATCGCCCGGCGCAGGCGCCCCAGCGCCTCGTCCCGGTCCCGGCCGTACGCGATGATCTTGGCGATCATGGAGTCGAAGTCGGCCGGGATGGTGTCGCCCTCGCTGACCCCGGTGTCCACCCGGACACCCGGCCCGGCGGGCAGGTCCAGCCGGGTGATCCGCCCGGGGGAGGGCGCGAAGTCGCGGTCCGGGTCCTCGGCGTTGAGCCGCGCCTCGATCGCGTGCCCGCGCTCGACCGGCGGCTCACCGGTGAGCCGGCCGCCACCGGCCACGTGCAGCTGCGCCTTGACCAGGTCGAACCCGGTGGTCGCCTCGGTGATCGGGTGCTCGACCTGGAGGCGCGTGTTCACTTCCAGGAAGGCGAACAGCCGGTCGCCCGGGTGGTAGAGGAACTCGACAGTCGCCGCGCCCCGGTAGCCGACCGACACCGCCAGGCGCTCCGCCGACGTCTTCAGCTCCGCCGCCTGCTCCGGGGCGAGCACCGGCGACGCGGACTCCTCGATCACCTTCTGGTTGCGCCGCTGGACCGAGCAGTCCCGTACCCCGAGCGCCCAGGCGGTGCCCTGACCGTCGGCGATCACCTGCACCTCGACGTGCCGGGCGCCGGTGACCAGGCGCTCCAGGAACACCACGCCGCTGCCGAACGCCCGCGCCGCCTCCTGGCTGGTGCGCTCGTAGGCGTCGGCCAGCTCGGCGTCGCTGCGGATCACCCGGATGCCGCGCCCGCCGCCACCCGCCGTCGCCTTGAGCATCAGCGGGTAGCCGATCGAGGCCGCCGCGCGCAGCGCGTCCTCCAGGCTCTCCACCGCGCCGCGGCTCCACGGCGCGACCGGCACGCCGACCTCCTCGGCGATCAGCTTCGCGCCGATCTTGTCGCCGAGTTTGCGCATGGCGTCCGGGCTGGGCCCGACGAACGTCACGCCGATCTTCTCGCACAGCTCGGCGAACGCGGGGTCCTCGGCCACGAAGCCCCAGCCCACCCAGGCGGCGTCCGCGCCGGTCTCCACCAGCGCGCGCTCCAGCGCCTTGAGATCGAGGTACGGGCGGGCGGACGCGGGGCCCAGGTCGTAGGCGACGTCCGCCTCGCGGACGAAGGTGGCGGTACGGTCGACGTCGGTGTAGAGCGCGACGGTCTCGATCCGGGTGCCGGTCTCCGCGGCCAGTTCCCGGACCGCGTGGATGAGCCGCATCGCGGCCTCACCACGGTTGACGATGGCGACACGGCTGAACACGTGACCGTCCCCTTCGGTAGACCCACGGTGGCGCGCCGGGCGCGGCGATGCCCCCGGCTTGCCTCACCCTTCCGCCTGTGCGCGGGCGGCGCCATGTCGTAACGGCCGAAGCCTGAGCGGGAGCCGTTGTAGGAACCGAACAAAACTTTTTAGCCAGCCACTCACTACCCGCCGGTACGCGCTACGGCGCCGGACCCGTTGCGGGTCCGGCGCCGTGACGTGCCTGCGGTGCGGGCTCAGCCCGGGATGTCCCGTGGGTCGCGCTCGCGGGGGTACGTGTTCTTCTCGCCGATGGTGCCGTCCTGCTTCTTGATGACGTGCTCGGTGCCGCGCTCGACCGCCATCTCCCGGCCGGCCGCCTCCGCCTCCGCCTTGGTGTCGTGGCGGCTGCTCGCGCGCTCGTTGCCCTCCGGGCGGTTCTTCCACTGCCCGTCCTGCTGGTAGGTGTCGATGTCGCCCTTCGCCATGCCGTCAGCTCCCTGGGTCGCGTGACTGATGACAAATGTCTGCCCATGCGAGGGGAGTGCTAATCCTGGCGGCCGGGCCGGACCTGTGCCTCACGCGGCGGCGTGCAGGCCCTGCCAGGCGCCGTACCCGCCGAGCAGGTCGGACACGTCGGCGTGACCGGCGGCGCGCAGCAGGCTGGCGGCGACCGAGGACCGGTAGCCGCCGGCGCAGTGCACGACGACGGGCCGGCCGGCGGGCACCTCGCCGAGGCGGTGGGTCAGCTCGGCCAGCGGGATGTGCCGGGAGCCGTGCACCGCGCCCTGCTCCCGCTCACCGGCGTTGCGGACGTCGAGCACCACCGGCGCGTCCGGACGCTCCAGTGCCGCGCGCAGCTCGGTGGCGGTGACCCGGCTGGCCCGGGTCATCTCGGCGACCATCTCCAGGAAGGCCGTCTCCGGCTCGCGCAGGTAGCCGATCACCCGGTCGAAGCCGATCCGGGCGAGGCGGACGACGATCTCCTCCTCCCGGTCCTGCGGGGCCACCACGAGCACCGGCCGGTCGGGCGCGACCACGCTGCCGGCGGTCTCGGCGAACCGGCCGTCGGCCGGGACGTTGAGCGCGCCGCGCAGGTGCCCGGTCGCGTACTCCTGCGGGTCGCGGGCGTCGACCACGACGGCGCCGTCGGCCCGGGCGGCCAGGAACTCGGCCGGGGTGAGCGGGCGGGCCGGCCGGGCGTTGTCGAACAGCTCCCGCGCCTTGCGGTTGAGCACCGCGTCGAAGGCGAAGTAGCCGGGCGCGGCCGGCTGCCCGCCGGTGACCAGGGCGAGGAAACGCTCCTCGCTCATCGGCGCGCAGGCGTAGTTGGTGCGGCGCTGCTCGCCGATGGTGGACTGCCGTTCGGTGGACAGGTTCTTGCCGCAGGCCGAGCCGGCGCCGTGTGCGGGGAAGACGCGCACCTCGTCGGGCAGGCCCATCAGCTTGCGCTGCACGCTGTCGTAGAGCATGCGGCCGAGTTCCTCGGCGGTCACGCCGAACGAGGCGAGCAGGTCGGGGCGGCCGACGTCGCCGATGAACAGCGCGTCGCCGGTCAGCACGCCGTACGGGACCGGGTCGTCGGCGCGCTCGTAGACCAGGACGCTGATCGACTCCGGCGTGTGACCCGGGGTCTCCATGATCTCCAGGGTCACGTCGCCGAGGCTGATCCGTTCGCCGTCGGCGAGCTTGCGGCTCGGGTACTCGGTCTCGGCCCGGCTCCCGTAGCCGATCCACGCGCCGGTCGCGGCGGCCACCTCGAGGTGCCCGGCGAGGAAGTCGGCGTGGAAGTGGGTGTTGACGACGCCCTCGATCGTCAGGCCGTGCGCCTTCGCGTCGGTGAGGTACTCGTCGATGTCCCGGCGAGGGTCGACGAGCACGGCCCGGCCGGTGCGGTCGTCCGCGATCAGGTACGAGGCCTGGGACAGGCAGTCGAGGTAGTACTGGGTGAACAGCATGGGACGCACTCCTTCGCGCAGTGATGTCGGGCGATACGACAACTGTAGCGCATACCCCCGGGGGTATATTCCGACACGGTTGCCGCCCGGCGTATTTGCCGGAACGGCAAGGTTCCTTGCTGCCGAGCGGGTGGCGGCGCACGATGGTGGGGCCCGGGCGGGGAGACGCCCGGCGGCGAGGAGGCGGACATGACGGGGCACCACCACGAACACCCGGCGGCGGACACCGACCCGGCCCGGTTCTGGGACGAGCGGTACGGCCAGCGGGACCGGATCTGGAGCGGCCGGGTGAACCCGGTCCTGGCCGAGGTGGCCGGCACGCTGCCCCCGGGCACCGTGCTCGACCTGGGCAGCGGCGAGGGCGGCGACGCGGTGTGGCTGGCGTCGCAGGGGTGGCGGGTCACCGCCGTGGACATCTCATCCGTCGCGCTGGACCGGCTCGCCGTGGAGGCCGGGCGGGCCGGGGTGGCCGACCGGATCACCACCGTCCGGCACGACCTCACCCAGGGCTTCCCGCCCGGCCGGTACGACCTGGTGTCCGCGCAGTTCTTCCAGTCGCCGCTCGTCCTGCCCCGGGAGAAGGTGCTGCCCCCGGCCGCCGAGGCGGTCGCGCCCGGCGGCCGGCTGCTCGTCGTCGAGCACGGCGCGCCGCCGCCGTGGGCCGGACCCGACACCGGCCACCACCGGTTCGCCGAACCGGAGGAGATCCTGGCCGCGATGGACCTCGACCCGGACGGCTGGGACACCGAGCGGCTGGGCGCGGCGCGTCGGACCGCCACCGGCCCGGACGGCCAGACCGGCGAGCTGATCGACCACGTGGTGCTGGTGCGGCGCCGCTGACCGCCGCGCCGGTCAGGCCCGCGCGGCCGGCCGGGTCAGCAGCAGCACCAGCAGCCCGGTCGCGCACAGCGCGGTGCTCATGCCGTACGCCCACCGGTAGCCGACCTGCGCGGAGAGCCCGAGCAGCGGCCCGGCGAGCATGGCGCCGATCGGGAACGTGTTGGTGAACAGCGTGGTGGCCCGGCCCGGCTCGCCCGGCAGCAGATCCTGCACGTAGGCGATGCCGACGCCGGACACCGCGGCGATGAACAGCGCGTTCACCGGCTGCGCGAGCAGCAGGAACGGCACGCTCGGCGCCAGCGCGGCGCTCGCGTAGTAGGCGACCCCGCAGGCGCCTCCGGCCAGGATCAGCGGCCGCAGCCGGACCCGCGCGGTCAGCGCGCCCAGCCCGAGGATCAGCGGGATCTCCAGCGCCGCGCACAGGCCCAGCACCAGCCCGGCGCGGGAGGGGTCGTCGTTCAGTTCGGTGTCGATGAACAGCGGCATCGCCTGCACGCCGACCGTCAGCGGGCACTGGAGCAGCACGAACGTGAGCGCCGTCAGCGCCAGCCGCAGCCGGGACGCGCCGGGCGGGCCGGGTGCCGAGCCGTCCGGATCGGCCGCGACCGGCCGCGCCGGCAGCGGCAGCTCCTCCAGCCGGAGCGCGGCCACCAGCGCGGCCAGCGCGTACATGACGGCGGCCATGCCGTAGACCAGGCGGAAGCCGCCGACGTCGAGCAGCACCGCGGCCAGCGCCGGCCCGGCCACCCAGGCCAGCGAGAACACGGTACGCATGAGGCTGACGCCGAACGCGGCCCGCGCCGGATCGTCCCTGTCGAACAGCGCCCGGGTGTACGCGAACGACTGCGGGAACAGCGAGTTCGCCAGTGCCGTGGCGGTCGCGGTCAGCCCCAGCAGGATCCAGTAGTCGCGGACGTACGCGGTCAGGCCCGCGCCCACCACGCCGGCCAGCGCGGCGCCGACCAGCAGCGCGCGCCGGATCGGCCGGCGGTCCGACAGCCGGCCGATCAGCGCGGAGGCGACCACCCCGGACAGCGGGGCGACGACCAGGAACACTGTCACCCGTATCGGACTGGCGTGGACCTCGCGGTCGAGGAACAGCGACAGGAACGGCAGCACCACGGCGGTGGACAGGCCGACGGTCAGGAACACCACACCCAGCGGGAGCAGCCGGAATCGGCCGGCACGCACCGCCGGCGTGGTGTCCACAGCCATGCGGCGGACTGTACGCGGCGGCGGTGCGGCGGCCGACCGGATTTCCCGCGGTCCGGGTCAGCCGACGGCGGTGGGGGAGGGCGGCGCGCTGCCGCCCTGCGGCGCCTCGGCCGTCATCAGCCGGACGATCTGCGCCCGGTCGGCTGCCGACGGCATCCCCCACTCCGGCCGGTAGCCGAACGCCCGGTCCAGCGGGATCGACGAGGTCCGGCCGTCGAGGATCTCGACCGCGTCGGTGCCGATCAGTCCGGGGTGCTCGACGCCGCACGCCTCGGCCACCTTGACCAGGTCGCGGCGCAGCGTACGGATGTAGTTCGCGGCCCGCACCGACTTGCGGGCCGGGTCGAGGCCCCGGGCCAGCCAGGCGTTCTGTGTCGCGACGCCGGTCGGGCAGGTGTCGGTGTGGCACTTCTGCGCCTGGATGCAGCCGATCGCCAGCATCGCCTCCCGCCCGACGTTGACCATGTCGGCGCCGAGCGCGAACGCCACCACCGCGTTGTCCGGCAGCCCCAGCTTGCCGGCGCCGACGAACACCACCTGCTCGTGCAGGTCGCGTTCGGCGAACGTCCGGTAGACCCGGGAGAAGCCCTGCTGGAACGGCAGCGAGACCGAGTCGCTGAAGATCAGCGGCGCGGCGCCGGTGCCGCCCTCGCCGCCGTCGACGGTCACGAAGTCCACGCCGCGCCCGGTGTCGCGCATCAGCGTGGTCAGCTCCTCCCAGAACTCCAGGTCGCCGACCGCGGACTTGATGCCGACCGGCAGGCCGGTCTCGGCGGCGAGCAGCTCCACCCAGTCCAGGAGGCTGTCGCAGTCGGAGAACTCGGCGTGCCGGGACGGGCTGACGCAGTCGCGTCCGGCCGGGATGCCCCGGGTGGCGGCGATCTCGGCGGAGACCTTCGCCGCCGGCAGCAGGCCGCCCAGGCTCGGTTTGGCACCCTGGCTGAGCTTGATCTCCAGCGCCCGTACCGGCTCGGCCGCGACGAGGTCCTTGAGCCGCTCCAGGCTGAACCGGCCGCGCTCGTCCCGGCAGCCGAAGTACGCGGTGCCGAGCTGGAAGACCAGCTCACCGCCGTTGCGGTGGTACGGCGACAGCCCGCCCTCACCGGTGTTGTGCAGGCAGCCGGCCAGCGCGGCGCCCCGGTTGAGCGCCTCCACCGCGTTGCCGGACAGCGAGCCGAAGCTCATCCCGGAGATGTTCACCACCGACTCGGGGCGGAACGCCCGCGCCCGGCCGCGCGCCGCGCCGAGCACCTTGGCGCAGGGCAGCGTCACGTCGTGCCCGGCGGTCGGCGTCGACGGTGGCACCGCCCGGCCGAACGTGCGGTGCTTGATGATCGGATAGCCGGAGGTGTGCTCGATGTCGTTGTCGGTGCCGAAACCGAAGTAGTTGTTCTCCTGCTTGGCCGAGGCGTACACCCAGCGTCGCTGGTCGCGGGTGAACGGCCGCTCCTCGTCGTTGCCGGCCACGATGTACTGCCGCAGCTCCGGACCGATCGACTCGATCAGGTACCGGGCCCGGCCCAGCACCGGGAAGTTGCGGCGCAGCGCGTGGTCGCGTTGCAGCAGGTCCCGCGCCGCCAGCGCGGCGACGGCGGCGACGGCTGCGGGTACGGCTCTTCTCGCCCAGCTCATCCCGCCACTCTTTCCGGCACGGTCACCGGTCAAACGCCTGATGGAACCCGGCCGCCGCAGGCGGTGTCATGGAAGCGGACCGACGGCGGAGGTTGCCCTGGACGACGACGAGCTCGTCACCCGCGTACGCGCCGGCGACCGGGAGGCGTACGACACCCTGGTCGCCCGGCACTCCGCGTCGGCGTACCGGACGGCGGTGCTGCTGGGCGCCGGGCCGGACGCCGAGGACGTGGTGCAGGAGGCGTTCGTCAAGGCGTACCGGAAACTGTCCCGCTACCGGGCCGAGGCGTCGTTCCGGTCCTGGCTGCTCGCGATCGTCGCCAACGAGACCCGGAACCTGCACCGGACGCGCAGCCGGCGCGACGGCCTGGTGTTGCGCGCGGCGGCGGCGGCGGACCCGGTCGGGGCGAGCGGCGTCGACGACGGGCTGGACGCGGTGCTGGCGGCCGAGCGCCGGGCCGCGCTGGTGGGGGCGCTGCGGCGGCTGCCCGCCCGCGACCGCGAGGCGATCGTCTGCCGCTACCTGCTTGACCTCGGCGAGGACGAGACGGCCACGGTGCTGGGGCTGCCCCGGGGCACTGTGAAGTCGCGGACCCACCGGGCGCTGGCGAAGCTGCGTGCCCTGCTGGACCGGGAGGTGGCGCGCCGTGGATGACCTGGAGCGGGAGCTGCGTGACCTGACCGGCTGGCTGGAGCCGGCGCGGACGCCGGACGTCACCGCGCGGGTCCGGGCCCGGCTGGACGCGCCGGTGCCGCGCCGTCGTCGGCGGTACGTGCTGGCCGCCGCGCTCGCCGCGCTGCTCGTGGCGGCGCTGCCGCCGGGCCGGGCCGCGCTCGCCGACGCGGTGACCGGGCTGCTGCGGTTCTCCGGCGTCGTCGT